>DBGAQS010000018.1:0-70117 GCA_048434495.1 Collinsella sp.
GGCTAGCTGTATGTGCTAACCCGCATCAGATAATTACTACGCTGATAATGTTTAGCTGATGCGTGAACATGTCTAAGAAATCCTCTTCAATCATGATGCGAACGATCCGTGCGTGTTCACATCCCCCAGTGGTTGAAAAGGAGTATGAAACTTTAGTTACCTAAAGTCAACGCAAATTTGTAATGAATTTTCAACTTTTTTGGATTTCTCGGTATAAAACGCCACTGACCTCGGACTTTACCCCACGACAGTTTTTGCATGAGAGATGCCCCTGAGAGCCGCGGGAGCCGGGCGGCGCACATGAACTTTCCTGCTCTACAGTCCTGCGCAAGACGGAAAGCACATTAAGTGCTTTCCTTTGCGTGCGGAACTCGCGACAAACTTAACCGCCCCGCCCGGCAGGCGAGTTGCGGAAACTCGGATGGTCCAGAGCAATATCGTGCGAACGGAATTCTGGCTGAATTATTGTTCGCGTGGGTGATTCAGTCGATGAGGGCTATTAATGCCCTGTTGGGGACTAAGGAGTGTCCCGGGGTGCCGGCAGGAAAAGGACGTCCCTAAGTGCCGGGTGGCATGAAAAAAGGCGAGGACCCGTAGGGAGTCCTCGCCTTTGTTACAGGGGGCGATGTTATTCGCGTACTGTGGAATTAGACCAGGCGGGCGTTGATCGTCTTGGCGATCTCGGCGGCGTCGGTGGAACCCTTGACGGTGGCACGGAAGTCCTCGTCCATGAGCGCCTCGGCGACCTTGGACAGGATCTTGAGGTGCGTGGTGCCAGCCTGTGCACCAGGGATGAGCAGAGCGATGGCCACGTTGACGGGAGCGCCGTCCATGGTATCCCAACCGGTCACGCCGGACTCGTCCTTAACGACGATGACGGCAGCCTCGGTAATGGCGTCGGACTTGGCATGCGGAATGGCGAAGCCCTCCATCATGCCCGTGGTGCCCTCGGCCTCGCGGGCCAGGAAGGCGTTCATCACGGCGTCGGCGTCGCTGGCGATACCGGCCTTGACAGCCTGGTTGGAAACGAAGCTCAGAGCCTCGTCACGAGAAGCGAAGTCCTCGGCGACAAAGACATTCTCAACCTTCACGAAGTCGGCAGCCTCGGCCTTAGGGGCCTCAACGGCAGCGGCCTTGGAAGCCTCAACCGGCTTGGCTACAGGAGCGGCCTTCTGGTTCTTCTCGAAGTCATACTTCTTGAAGGCCACGAACAGGATGCCACCGACCACAGCGCCGATGAGGATCGCGAGGACCCACAGCGGACCGTTCTCGACAACGGGCAGGACCAGGAAGCCACCGTGGGGCGCCGGATCGTGGACGTTGAACATAATGGTCAGGATCGAGGCGATGGAGGAACCGAGCATCATGATGGGCATGACCGGCCAGATGTTCTTGGTCATGAACGGAATGGCGCCCTCGGTGATGTGGGTGCAACCAAGAATGAGGTTGACGATACCGGCGTCATGATCCTCCTGGCTGAAGTACTTCTTGCCAACGACGACGGCGAAGGTGGTGATCAGCGGCGGAACGATGCAGGCGGCGGAGACGGCAGCCATGAAGTTGGTGCCGAAGTTGTAGGTATCGGTGCCAACGCCAGCAGCCAAGGCCTCGGTGAGCATAGCGGTACCGGTGACGTAAGCAGCCTTGTTGACCGGGCCGCCCATGTCAACGGCGCACATGCAGCCGATGGCAAGGCCCAGGACAATGGCGCCAGAGGCGGACAGACCCTTGAGGAAGTCCATCATGGCGGTGTTGATGGCAGCCATGGGGCCGGAGATGCCGAGCATGACCAGGCCGACGATGGCGGTCGAGAACAGCGGGTACAGGAAGATAGCCTTGAGGCCGTCCAGATTCTTGGGCAGCTTGGAGAAGACCTTCTCGAGCAGCAGGATGACATAGCCAGCGAGGAAGCCGCCGACGATGCCGCCCAGGAAGCCGAAGCCCACGCCGGCGCCACCGGCGTCGATCATGCCGGTCTCGGCGTTAACGGGCAGGCCCTGGATGGCGATCATACCGGCAACGAAGCCGGGGACGAGCGCCGGGCGCTTGCCGATGGACTCGGCGATATAGGCGGAAAGCACGGGAACCATGAGGTTCATGGCGATACCGCCGATGATCTTAAGCATAGCGGCAAAGCTGTTGTAGTCAGACGCCGTCGAATCGAAGGACGTGATGCCCCACAGGAACGAAACGGCGGTCAGGACACCACCGGCGACGACGAAGACCAGCATGTGGCTGACGCCGTTCATGAGGTGCTTGTAGATGATGTGGCCGATAGATTCCTTCTCCTCGACCTCATCCTCGACATCGGCAGCAGCCGCAACCGAGTCGTCACCCTTGGCGGCGAGCGCGCGGTCGATCAGCTTACCGGCTGCCTCGACGGACAGGGCCTTGGAAACACCAACGGAAACCATGCGCTTGCCGGCGAAACGCTCCGCCTGGACATCCTTATCGGCTGCGACGACGACGGCCTTGGCACCGGCGATCTCACTCTTGGTGAGCTCGTTCTCGACACCGACCTGGCCATGGGTCTCGACCTTAATGGTCAGACCGCGCTCGGCAGCTGCCTTCTCCAGCGCCTCCTTCGCCATGAAGGTGTGCGCGATACCGGTCGGGCAACCGGTGGCGGCGATGATGTCAAACTTAGCCATGTGTCCCTCCTTTTTAAGTTTTGCGCCCGCAGGCGCTCCCCTACACGCGCGTCCTTGCGCGCTTTTCCACAACTGAAAGATACCAACCTACCGTCCGCGTGAGAAGAGACAAGGAGCAATTCTCCGGTGAAAGGTTCTTTCATAACCGTAAACGGTAGGTGAAAGTTTACCATCAACACTTGAAACGGCAAGGTGTATCTTGTAATTGAAAATCCCCCTATACTATGACAGTACAAAACGAGTCCGATTATCATGCCAACCAGGAGCCATCCATGACCGATAGTAGCAAGAGCGCACTTTCCCTCATTAGTACCCATCAGGGATACAGCGAATCCGAGCAGCGCATTGTCGACTATATATTGGAGCACCAGTCCGAGGCGCCACGCCTCACGGCGGCTCAGCTCTCGCGCGCCGCCGCCACGTCCGAGGCGACCGTTTCGCGCTTCTGCCGCAAGCTTGGCTTTGGCAGCTTCCGCAGCTTTCAGTTTTCGTTGGCGAGGGATTTGGAAAGCCAGCGCAACGAGGGCCTGACTGACGAAGTCTCGCTCGACAATATGGAGCAGAGCCTTAAGAACATCCTGGCTGCCAAGGTGAGCGAGCTTAATGCGACCATCGACGGGATCGACCACGATACGTTGGCGGCTGTTGTGCATGCCCTTAAGCATGCAGGGGTTATTGAGTTTGCGGCTGTGGGAAATACGAACGCGGTCGCGCTCGATGCGACGTTTAAGTTTTCGCAGCTGGGCCTGCGCTGCATGGCGAGCACCATTAGCGAGACATCAATCGGCTTTGCGCTCACGTTGCGCCCGGGTGACGTCATCGTGCTCATCTCAAACTCCGGCAAGTCGCGCCGACTGAATCGCATGGCAAAAGCGGCTCGCGACTGCGGTGCCACCGTAGTCGTCATCAGCAGCGACAGCAAGTCTCCACTCGCGCGCCTGGCAGACTACACTTTTAATACCGTCAACCACGAGGCGCTGCTGACGACGGGTGACTTTGCGTTCTCCAAGATCAGCGCCACGATGATCATCGAAGTTATCTACAACTTCCTGCTGCCCGAGATTGAAGACGCTCGTGAACATATCAGCTACTACGAGGAGCTCATCCAGCCGGACAAGGTCGTTGAGTAAAACGCGTAGTGGGACAAAAATTTCAGTCTATTTTGTCCCACCAACACCGTTGATACGACCTAGCCTCGAACTTCTTCGAGCATCTGCTTTGCGTGGGCCAAGCTTGCCTCGGACTGATCGCCGCTCAACATGCGGGCAATCTCGGCGGTACGCGCTTCGCCGGTTACCTCGTCCAAATGCGTCTGGGGAACATCGCCCGGCTCCTTGCTGACAACATAATGCTTGTCGGCCATGACGGCGACTTGCGCCAAGTGGGTTACGACAATCACTTGATGCGTAGCGGCAAGATCGGCCAGCACACCAGCAAGAGCACGAGCCGTGGAGCCGCCGACACCGGCATCGACCTCGTCAAATACCAGTGTGTCGACGCCGTCAGCATTACCCAAGACCACCTTGCTCGCCAGCATGACGCGGCTGAGCTCGCCGCCCGAGGCAATGCGGCGCAGGGGACGCGGCGTCAAGCCGACACCGCTGCGATACAAAAGCTCGTAGCTTGAAGGACCCGCCGGCGTCCACTCGGCGCGCGGAAGATCACGCGACTCCCAAACGAGCTCGGCGCCGCCCATCTCCAGGCGCGCCATCTGGCGGCCGACCTCGTGGCAGAAGCGCGGGGCCGCCGTATTGCGAGCACGCTTAAGCGCCTTGGCAGCGGCAAACAACTCGCGCTCAGCAGCACCAAGTGATTCACGGGCCTTTTTGATCTGTTCATCGCCATCATCGACCAGGGACAGCAGCTCTTGCGAGCGATCGCGCATGGCAAAAACATCGTCCATGGTGGGACCCCACTGACGCAACAGGCCCTTGAGGTCGGAATACCGCTCACGCATGCGAGCGAGCTCGCGCGGGTCGAAGGCGACGCCATCGCGATAGGCACGAAGCTCGTTCGCGCTATCCTCAAGGGAGATGCAGGCATCCGAAAGCGCATCGGCAATGTCGCCCAGTTTGCGATCGACGGCAGCCATACGGGAAAGCTCTGCCACGGCGCTGTTCACGGCATCGAGCGCTCCACCTTCGGCGGCAAGCGATGCATGGGCATCGTTAGCTGTGGCAACCAGTACCTCGGCATGTTCGGAGCGCGGCAGCAGTTCCTCGAGTTCCTCATACTCACCCGGCTTGGGGTCGACCTCGGCGATACGCTCCAGGGCGAAGCGCGCCTCCTCGACGCGACTCCCCTGCGCACGCGACGCCTCCTCTACGCGACGGACCTCCTTGGCAGCCGCACGCGACGCCTTGAAGCAGGCACGGTAACGGTCGAGCGCCTCGAGCGCAGAGCGACCAGCCCAGGCATCAACCATGGCAACATGATGCGCCGGATCGAGCAGACGCTGATGTTCATGCTGGCCGCACAGATCCATCATCACGCCGACGCGCTCGGAAAGCTCGCGCACGCTGGCGATGCGGCCGTCAATCTTGACGCGGCTGCGACCCTCGGCAGAAAGGCTGCGCTGCACGGTAAAGCCCTCCGTGTCGTGCGGGCCGTCGAACAAGCGCGCCTCGACGCTCGCCAGCGCCTCTCCCTCGCGCACGGTCGACGAATCTGCACGCTCGCCCAAAATGAGCTTGAGGGCCGAGAGCAGCGCGGTCTTGCCGGCGCCGGTCTCGCCGGTCAAAACCGTTAGGCCCGCACTCGGAACCAACGTCGCCTCGCGAATGAGCGCGATGTTGGAAACCTGCAGCTCATCGATCATGGCGCACTCCGTAGAACACGCGGCTCACCGAGTTATAGAAGCTCTCGGGACCGTAATCGAGCAGCAGCACGTCGCCGGGACCGCGACGCACGGCCACGCTCTCGACCGTGCCATCGCAGGTAATAAACTGTCCGTCGATGGCAATCGCCGGCACGCTCGGGCGATCATCGGACATAAAGATCTCGACGACATCACTCGGCGAGGTCAAAAAAGCGCGAGCCTGAATGGTATGCGGGGCGATGGGCACACAGACCATACCCGTGTAATCGGGGCTGACAATGGGACCGCCGGCGGAAAGCGCGTAGCCGGTGGAGCCGGTCGCCGTCGAAACGACGACACCGTCGCCGCGAAGGCGGTCGATATGATGGCCGGACACCGTGATGTCAAACTCAACCATATCGGACAGGGGGCCGCGCGTAAGTGCCATATCGTTGAGGGCAAACGTGCGCACGACATCCTTCGTGCCGTCTTCGCGCACGGACACGATATCCGCGGCGATGGTGGCGCGGCGGCTCACGTGCAGCTCGCCGGACAGGGCGTCGCTCACGACCTGCAGAATGTCGCGCTCCTCGGGGCTCGCAGCAGTTAAAAAACCCAGGTGACCATAGGAAAGACCAAGGATAGGAATCTCGCGATGGTTGAGGATGCGGGCAGCGCGCAGCAGCGTACCGTCGCCGCCGAGCGTAATGACCAGATCGGAGCCGTCAATATCAGGCGTGCTTTGAATCTTCGATCGCTGGTCGGCAGCCCATGCGACCTCATAGCCCTGGCGCGTCAGCCAAAGCTCGAGCATCAGGCCGCTCTCGACCGCTTCTTGCTTGTAGTAATTGGGAACCAGAAAGACCTTCATAGCGTTGCAGCTTTCTCGCTCATAACCGATACCTGGGATTGCAGCTCGTCTTGCGAGCGGTCGCCGGGGGCATACCTCGTGCCGTACAAGAAAAACTCAACGTTTCCCTTAGCGCCATGGATGGGCGACACGCACACGTCAAGCGGGAACAGGCCCTTGACGGCAAAAAGCTCAATCGCCGCCACGAGCGTATCGCGGCGCACGGCGGGGTCGGTCACGATACCGCCGTCGCCCACCAGCGCAGCCGGCGCCTCAAACTGGGGCTTTACGAGCGTGCAGAACGAACCCGAAGGCTTCAGGCACGCCAGCACCGCATCGATAATGTTCGCGATGCTGGTAAACGAGACATCACAAACAGCCAGGTCGATGGCGCCGGCATAGCCAAGCTCAGGCAGCTGCGTCACGTTGGTGCGCTCATGCAGCGTCACGCGATCGTCCTGACGCAACGACCAATCGAACTGTGCGCGACCAACGTCCACCGAGACAACGGTCGCAGCTCCGCGCTTGAGCAGGCAATCGGTAAAGCCGCCGGTAGAGCAGCCTACGTCCAGGCAGGCAAGGCCCGTGGGGTCGATACAAAACGCATCGAGCGCACCCTCAAGCTTAAGGCCGCCGCGCCCAACGTACGGAATGCGCCCCTTAACGTGCAGCGGCAGGCCCGGCGTCACCTTGAGCCCCGGAGAGGTCAAACGCTCACCGCCGCTCGAAACCAAGCCGGCCATAAGAGTGCGAAGGGCATCCGCGCGATCGGCGCAGATGCCCTGTGAAATCAGTTCGTCATCAAGACGCACGCGTTTCATGAATGCCATCAACCATTCGTATCCGGAGATGCGGCTAGCTATCCAGGGATTCGTTTGCCGCATCCTCATCGTATTCCTGCTCGAGCTTATCGGCCTCACGCGGCGTCAGCTCAAACTTGTCGACCATATCGACCGCGCGGGAGCCCAGCTCAATCGCTTCGTCAAACAGATCGAGTGAACGCTCCAAGGACGTATCCTTGGAGCGAACGGTAGCGATGATCTGGTCCAGACGGTCCGAGATCTCGTCAAAGTTGCGGACAGAACCCTCTGGCATGGCTACTCCTCGACGGAGTCGGACTCGACGGCCTCAGCAGCGTCCACATCCTCGGCAAGTACACCGGCGGTAGCCTGAGCGGCAGCGACCTTGGCGGCAGCCTCAGCAGCCTGGGCCTCCTCGCGAGCGCGATCCTCGGCCAGCAGTTCCTGGTACAGGTCCTCGCCCGGCAACTCCTCGCTGCGCGCGATCTTGCCCAGCACGCCGTTGACGAACGACGCGGACTGGTCGGTGCCATAGGCCTTGGCAAGTTCGACGGCCTCGTTGATCACGATAGCGTCCGAGACCTCTTCGTCGGTGAGGAAGCGCATCTCGTAGACGGCGATACGCAGCAGATTGCGGTCGGCGCCGGGCATGCGCATAAGATCCCAGTTCTTGGCGACGGCGCGCAGGGCACAGTCGATGCGATCGATATGCTCGTAGGCACCGCGGCACAGCTCCAGCGCATAGGGGTCGAGGGGGCCCTTCGAGATCAGGAAATCGCCCTCGAGGACGCGCTCGAGCGGACTGTCCGTGGCCTCGGCCTGGAACAGCAGCTGCAGCGCCTGACTGCGGGCAAGCGTACGCCCGCGATAAACCTTAAGGCTCAAAGGTTACTCCTTGGGGAAAACGAGGCCGTCGATGCAAACGTCAACGCGCTCGACCTCAACGCCCACCTGGGCATCGATGGCAGCGACCACGGCAGCGCGAACGGCCTCGGCGAGTTTCTTGAACGGATAGCCAAAGAACACCACAACGCGCACGGTGAGTGCGAGCTTGTCGCCGACGACCTCGGTCTCGACCGCCGGCTCGGAAGCCGGGGCCTTGGACGAGAGCATCATGGAGACAAGGTTGGTGGCAAGGTCCTTGACGCCAACGGAGGCGATGCCCTCGACATCGGACACGGCGCGCGAGACGATGGCGGTCAGAACATCGGGCGAAATGCCGATGCCGTCAATCTTGATTTCCTGGGGCATGAGTCCTCCTAGAAGAGTTGGTTGCTAGACGCGGGAGACGAACTTGCCGTCGCGGGTGTCAACCTTGATGACCTCGCCCTCGTTGAGGTACATGGGGACCTGGATGACAGCGCCGGTGTCGATCGTGGCCGGCTTGGTGGAACCCTGGACGGTGTCGCCCTTAAAGCCCGGGTCGGTCTGGACGATGGTGGTCTCGATGAACATCGGCGGAGTCACGCCCATGAGCTCATCGTCGGCGAAGAGCAGCTGGCAGATGTCGTTCTCGCGCAGCCACTTGGAGTTCTCGCCCACCATGTCCTCGGGAACGGGAACCTGCTCATAGGACTCGTTGTCCATGAAGATGTAGTCGGTGCCATCGTTGTAGAGGTACTGGAACTCACGGGTGGTGAGCATGACGCTCTCGAACTTGGTACCGGCGTTGCAGGTGTTCTCGACGACGCGGCCGCTCTTGATGTCACGGGTCTTGTAGCGCACAAACGCGCCGCCCTTGCCCGGCTTGACATGCTGGAACTCGACGATGGTGTAGACCTTGTCCTTGATGCGGAGACCGAGGCCGTTCTTGAAGTCGGCGGTAGAAATGGTAGGCATAGCGACCTTTCTTGTTATGGACAGAACGCACAAGCGTCCAAATTACATACGACGGAAATTATACACTTGCAGACGGCGCCTACAGCGAGCGCATAAAAAGAGAACGCGGGGCGTCCGAATCGATCCGGACGCCCCGCCCCAAAAATCTATCGAAATGAGCTAGCAATCGATGACGTGGAGGTCATGCGGCGTCTTGGTGAAGGGCTCGTAGCCGTTCTCGGTGACCACGCCGTAGTCCTCCAGGCGCACGCCGCCCACGCCGGGCAGGTAGACACCGGGCTCCATGGTGATAACCGAGCCAACCTCGATGATATTCTTGCTGCGGTTGAAGTTGGGCAGCTCGTGGATGTCGATACCGACGCCGTGGCCCAGACCATGGTTGTAGTAATCGCCATAGCCGGCATCGCCAATGATCTTCTTGGAAAGCTTGAAAATGTCATTGCCCTCGACGCCCGGATGGATGGCGGCGACGCACTCCTCGTGCGTACGGCGCACGAGCGCGTACAGGTCGAGCTGTTCTTGCGTGGGCTCGCCCATCACGACGGTACGCGTCATATCGGAGCGATAGTCGCAGTAGCCCGCGCCATAATCCATGAGAACGAAGTCGCCCTTCTCGATCACACGGTCGCTCGGGACGGCATGCGGATTGGCGGTGTTGGGACCGCTCGCGACGATGGAGCCAAAGGCCAGGCTGTCGGCACCGTTAGCGAACATAAAGTTCTCGAGCTCGTTGCGGACCTGCTTCTCGGTCATACCGGGCTTAATATAGCCGAGCATGTGCTGGAAGGCGGCGTCGGTGATCGACTGCGCGTGGCGCATGAGCTCGATCTCCTCGGCGTCCTTGATGGCGCGCATCTTACGGATGTCGTCATGCATCAGCGGCAGCATGCAGGCAACGGAGCGGTCCTCCAGGCCACGCTGAATACCCTGGTAGAAATTGATCTGCATGTCGTCCTCGACAGCGCAGACGCGGCACTTGTTGGCCGCGATCTTGCCGGCGACCCAACCGGGGATGGCGCCCTCGTCCATGTCGTAAACCCAGGGGCTGCCGGCGGGCGTGTTCTCCTCAAAACTGTTGAGATAGCGCGAGTCGGTATGGAACAGGCACTGGTCGGCTGTAATAAACGCAGCGTGCGGGAACTCGAAGGTGTAATCGAAGACGCCCTTCACGCCCGTAAGCCAACGAAGGTTGGCCTCGTCGCGCACCACGATAGCGTCGTAGCCGCGCTCAGCCATCAGGGCACGGACACGCTCAATACGACCGGCAGGACCGGCAGCAAACTCTGACATGCAGATTCCTTTCTTGTTGTCTTCATAAAGACGGGACGGGCTCAATCAGCGTACGGAATCGCGCGCGATTCGCAACCGATTGGAAACCCGCCCCTCAACATGATACGAAAGACGATGTATGTCAATAAATCCTAGAGAAGTTCTTTGCGAGAAGCCAAGTAGGCGTGAGCATGGCGGTCGAGGACCTCGTCCTCAACGCTCGTTAGACGAATGGCGCCGAGTGCCACGGGCAGCGGCAACATACTACGGTTCGAGCGGACAAACTGCTGCCTGCGGAACTCCTCGATATATGCGGCAGGCTCCAGATCGAAGGCGAGCTCCTCGATACCAAAGTCCTCCAGGCAGTCATCGACCTCAAAGACGTAATCGATATCGAAGTCGCAGGCATCGTGTGCTAGGCGCGCCTCAAAGCGCATGCCCTCGGACAACAGCTGGTAGGCAGGCACCTGCGAAGCGGCATCGCCCAAGCAGGCGCGCAGGGTACGCTCCCCCGTCTTGCCAAAATCGAGCGCATGGCGGGCGCTCGGGTTCGTAGCCATCAGCACGTCCTTGCGGGCAGTCTGAGACCACTGAACGGCATTGACGAGCGCGACCTCCTCGCCCGCGAGAATCTCGGGAACGGTCTCGGTAAACTGATTCCAGCGGGACTTACTACTCGAAAGCATGGTGCCAACAAGTACCGCATAGCCGAGCTTGAGGTCCTCGGGGGCCGCCTCGCGAACAAGGTCGAGGTCACACACGACCAAGCCCGGCTCGGGACAGAACGCGATAGCGGGAAGCGCATGCGCGGACGAGGCGACAAGCGGCTTCATGGTCGTCGCAACCGTGAGCATGGCGTCGAACGTCGTCGGCAGCAAGGCGCACTCGGTGCGACCGCACCACTGATTGGCACACCAACAAACGACCGAGCAGGTCGCCGTGTCACCGACAGCGACAACGAGATCGTCACAGGTAATGCCGTTAGCCGACAGGGCGCCAAAGACGGTATCGGCATCGGCCAGCGTAGCACCGGCAGGAGAAACCTCGAGGACGAGCAGCGACACGGCAAAACCGGCGTCGACCAGCGCATGCTCGACGACCTCGCCAAAACGCTCGGATGTAGCGTCGTTCCAAACCACCATCGCGCGCTTAGGCTTGCCCACAGCCGAGGCAAACATGCGCGACAGCTCCTCGAACGCGCCCAATCCAACGCGGACATCGACACTGCGGTTTTGGAAATTGATAAGTTGACGGCGAATCATAGCAGTCCACGCTCCAAAAGCATCTCGGCACAAAGGTAGGAAACGTCCTCGAAGGACTTGTTGCGAATATCAAGGGTAATATCGGCCGCCTGGCGATACAGCGGACGGCGATGCTCAAACAAGCGCGCAGCGTGCTCGGGCGAGCGGAAATCGGGCCGGGTATCGGAGCGACGAATCTGGCGCAACGAGTCCTCAAAGTCGCCTTCGAGGTACACGCATGTACCCATCTCGTGCATCAGCTCAATGTTCACCGGCGTCTCGACGATGCCGCCCCCGCACGATACCAGCAGGCTGCGCTCGCTTTGAAGCGAACGGAGTGCCGAGGTCTCGAGCTCGCGAAAACGATCCTCGCCCTCGGTCTCAAATATCTCGGTCACCGACTTGCCGCATCGACGCACAACCAAACGATCGGTATCGATAAAACGCCGCTTGAACATAGTGCCGACGTTGCGCGCGAGCGTCGATTTGCCCGCGCCCAAAAAGCCGATAAAGAAGATATGGTCGCAGCCGTGTTTGATGTGCTGAGACATGGCGAAACCTATTCCTCGCAGGGAAGGTCGCGCAGGGCCCGGCGCTCAAAGATACGGAAGATCTGCGTGTACCACAGGTCCTGGGTTGCCTGCGGCTTGACCAGAATAGTGTCAACGCCGGCAAAATTACCGCTCCACACGTCCGTGTACAGCTGATCGCCGATCAGCACCGCCTCGTCTGCCGTGGCGCCGAGGCGCTTAAGACCCGCCTTCAAGGCAAACGGGGCGGGCTTCATGGCGTGGCTGATGGCCTCGAGTCCCAGCTCGCGTGCAGAGCTCATGACCTGATCGCGATGCCAGTTGTTGGACACCATGCACAGCTTAAAGCCTTTGGCGCGGGCGGCGTCGAGCCAAGCGGAAACCGCAGCGGGAACCTGCTCGGTGTCGCGCGGCACCAGAGTGTTATCGCGATCGAGCAGAATGGCGCGTTTGCCGTCGGCCCACAGGGTATCAAGGTCAATGCGATCGACCGAGGCAACGTATCGTTTGGGGCTAAAAATCCTCATGCTAATTCCAAGACTGTTGATGCTCTTCGTAGGTTTGCGAGAAGTACTCCTCGTCCTGCGTAATGTAGAAATACAGGTCATCGGAGTCGGTCGGCTCAAGCGTGGCCTTGAGTGCCTCGAGCGACGGAGAGCAGATGGGCGTGGGTGGCAGGCCCTCGTGCTTATAGGTGTTATAGGGGCTATCACTCTGCAGGTCGTCGGCGGTAACCTCGCCACCGGTGACATACATCATGGTCGCATCGCTGTTGAGATAGCGCAGACCGTCGAGCTTGCCGGCAAGGCGGTTGTAGAAAACCGAGGCCACGTGCGCACGTTGATCGGCGTTGAGGCCCTCGCGCTCAACGATAGAGGCCAAGTTAACGATGTCGTAGTCGGACATCTCCACACCGTAGCGCTCCTTGATCTTGGCTTCGCAGCTCGCAAAGTCAAGCGACATGTACTCAGTCTTAAACTGATCGAGCATGGCACGAATCACGTCATCGGCCGTCGGCGAATCACCCAACGAATAGGTCTTGGGGAACAAGAAACCCTCGAGCGAGTCGTTGGCGGCGCCCTTAAGGAAGCTATAGTCATCCACGTAATTGGAGGCCTTAGCCTGGTTGAGGAAGTCTTCCTTAGAGATGCTGTCGTAGGCCTGGGCCACGCGGTCGGCGACTTGATCGACTGTCAGACCCTCAGGGATAGTCAGCGCATTGGAGCCCGCGTTGGGGCCTTCCATGAGCTGCTGAACAACCTTGGTCGCATCCATGAGCGTGGTGAACGAGTAGGTGCCAGGCTTAAGCGACATATCAGCGTTGAGCTTTTTCACCGCCGCGTAGTAATCCTTGGGATTTTCGACGATATGGTTCTCGGAGAGAATCGAGGCGATCGTATCGCCCGAAGCACCGTCGGGAATGGTCACCGTAACCTGCTGACCAGCCGCGACCTTCGTATCCTCACCGGTAAAGAAGCCCTTGACGGCAGGCACGACAAAGAAAGCGATAGTAGCAAGCGCGATTACGGCCACCACAACGCCGATGATCATAGGAACCGGAGAACTCTTCTTTTGAGCACCGCGACGAGCATGCGTGTTGTAGCTCGAGCGAGTCGCCGGAGCAACGCCATGCGACCCGCGAGCGTGATGCGAATGCGATTGGGGGGCCTGCGTTCGCTGGGTAGGTGCCTGTTGCTTAAAGCGAGCACCGCCCGCAGGCTGAGCCGAACGAGCAGTGGGCTGCTGAGCCGCGTGAGAAGCCGGATACTGAACCGAACGAGCAGAAGGCTGCTGACCCGTCCGTTGAACAGGTTGGGCCGAACGAGAGGAGGACTGCACCGGGCGCGCGGCAGACTGAGCTGCGCGCTGGGTCGGCTGTGCCGGACGCTGGCCAGGCTGGGCAGGGCGCGACGCCGACTGACGTGTACAATTCGGCTGGCGCGGATCGGAAGCGCTAGGCATGCGAAACCTCCTCGTTTTTACGATCAAGCCACGTCTGCAAAAACAGGCTGGCGGCAATCATGTCAATCTTGCCCCTCATCTGCTTTTCGTTGAGGCCCTGCTCGCGCAGGATACGCTTTGCCTCTTGCGAGGACAGGCGCTCGTCCTCAAACTCCAACGGAAGATCGAGCTCGTCGGCAATCTTTTGCGCAACAGCGGCAACGCGCTCGGCCTGGGGACCGGGCTCACCGGCCATGGTCAGGGGACGCCCACTTACCAGGATATCGGGCTCATAGTCCTCAACCAGGTAGCGGAACGTCTTGGCCATACCGGTGACCTCTGCAGCCGGGAGCACCTTGACAGGCATCGCCATCTTGCCATCACGGCTCGAGACGGCGATGCCGATCCTGGTCTCCCCTATGTCCAGCGCAAGCGCGACCACAGCGACTACCTAGATTCTTAGGCGCCGAGCGCGGTCTTAGCGGCCGCGAGGGCATCGGCGATGCCGGCGGCGTTCTTGCCACCGGCCTGGGCCATGTTGGGACGGCCGCCACCGCGACCGTCGACCAGGCCCGCGATCTGCTTGATCACGTTACCGGCGTGGAAACCGGCCTTGACGGCGTCATCGGAGCCGGCGGCGAGCAGGGCCGGGGTGCCCTTCTCGGTCACGCTGGCGACGACGCAGGCGACAGGACCGGCGACCTTCTGGTGCACGGTATCCCAGACGTTGCGCAGGTCGGCAGCCTCAAGGCCCTGGAGCTCAGCGACGACGAGCTTGTAGCCGTCGAGCTCGACGGCGCCCTCGATGGCGCTGGAGATAGCGTCGGAGGAGCCACCGGTCAGTGCCTTCTTGAGCTTGTTGGAAGTCTCGCGCAGCTCGGCCTGCAGGTTCTCCACGCGGGCGGGAACCTCATCCACGCGGCACTTGAGCGCAGCAGCGGCGGCGTCGACGAGCGCCAGACGGTCGGCCATGTAGTCGAGAGCACCCTTAGAGGTCACGGCCTCAATACGGCGGACGTTGGAGCCCGTAGAGGACTCGGAAATGATCTTGAACAGGCCGATCTCGGCGGTGTTGGCGGCATGGGTGCCACCGCAGAGCTCACGGGAGAACGGCTGGTCCTCGGCGCCCACGGAGACAACGCGGACGACGTCGCCATACTTCTCGCCAAACAGGGCGACAGCACCGGCGGCCTTGGCCTCGTCGATGCCCATGACGCGGGTCACGACCGGCTTGGAGGCGAAGATCTGCTGGTTAACCAGGTCCTCGACAGCCTTGAGCTGCTCGGAGGACAGGGCCTCGAAGTGCGTGAAGTCAAAGCGCAGGTGCTCGGGCGTCACCAGCGAGCCAGCCTGGGAGACATGCTCGCCCAGGACCTGCTTAAGCGCAGCGTCGAGCAGGTGGGTGGCGGTGTGGTTGCGGCGCAGGAAACCACGGCGCTCGGCGTCGAGCGCGGCGGTCACGGTAGCACCGACGGTCAATGTGCCCTCGGCAACGTGGGCGACGTGAGCATACAGGCCATTGTGGTTCTTGGTATCGGAAACGGTCAGCGCAACGCCCTCGGCGAAAAGCTCGCCGGCATCGCCCTGCTGGCCACCCATCTCGGCGTAGAACGGGGTGCGGTCGAGCACGACCTCGACGTCCTCGCCGGCGGCAGCGGACTCGACGGACTCGACGTTGCGCACGATGGCAACAACCTTGGCGCCTACGATCGCATCGTTGTCATAGCCGTCGAACTCAGTCGCGGCGACCTTGTCGGAAAGTTCGACCCACACGTCGTTGAAGCTGCCCCAGGCGTCGCCCTTGGCATTGGCGCGGGCGCGGGCCTTCTGGTCCTCCATGCAGGCGGTGAAGCCGTCCATGTCGACGTCGTGGCCAGCGGTGCCGGCGATCTCGACGGTCAGGTCGATGGGGAAACCAAAGGTGTCGTGCAGCTTAAAGGCAACGTCGCCCGGAAGGACAGCACCCTCGGCAAGCGCGGCCAGGGCCTCGTCCAGGTAGACGCGACCGTTGTCGAGCGTCGTGGAGAAACGCTCCTCCTCGGAAGCGACGATACCCTTGACGAGCGCGACGGTCTTGAGCAGCTCGGGATAGGCCTCGCCCATCTGGGCGTTGACCTCATCAATGAACTTGGTCAGGAAGGCGCCCTCGATGCCCAGCAGGCGACCGTGGAACACGGCACGGCGGAGCAGGCGGCGAAGGACGTACTCGCGACCCTCGTTACCGGGGAGAATGCCGTCCGAGATCATAAAGTCGACGGCACGAGAGTGATCCGCGATGATGCGCAGGGAGCGGCTGGCACCGGAGTAATCGTCGGCGTCATAGGTCTTGCCGCTGATCTTCTCGCCCAGCTTGATGAGGTGCTGCATCAGATCGCCGTCGTAATTAGCGGTCTTGTGCTGCATGATGGCGGCCATGCGCTCCAGACCCATGCCCGTATCGAGGTTGCGGTGCGGCAGCTCCGGCATGGAGCCATCCTCCTGGCGGTCGTACTGGGTAAACACGAGGTTCCAGAACTCAAGGAAGCGATCGCAGTCGCAGCCAGGCTTGCAGTCGGGGCTGCCGCAACCGACCTCCTCGCCCATGTCAAAGTAGATCTCAGAGCACGGACCGCAGGGACCGGTGGGGCCAGCGGCCCAGAAGTTGTCGTCCTCGCCCAAGCGGGAGATGTGGTCCTCGGCAACGCCCAGGGAGCGCCATACGTCATGGGTCTCGTCGTCCTCGGTAAAGACGGTGAAGTACAGGCGATCGAGCGGCAGCTTGAACTCCTTGGTGATGAGCTCAAAGGCCCAAGCGCAGGCCTGCTGCTTGGAGACGCCGCCAAAGGAGAAGTCGCCGAGCATCTCAAAGAAGGACAGGTGACGGCCGTCCTCGCCGATGCAATCGATGTCGTTGGTGCGGACGCACTTCTGGCAGGAGATCGCGCCGATCTCCTTCATGGTCTTCTTGCCCTGGTAGTACTCCTTAAACTGATTCATGCCGGCGTTGGCAAGCAACAGCGAAGGATCGTCGGGGACGAGGGACGAAGAAGGATAGAGCTTAAGACCGCGCTCCTCAAAGAAGTTGAGGAACTTAGAGCGAATCTCGGCCGTAGTCATTGACGGGTAGTCAGCACTCATAGAGGGAATCTCCTCGGTTTCACATCGAAACAGTTCAAACGTAACGATATTACCATCCCACCGCGCCTGTGCAAAAAAGAGGGCCGCCAAACAGCGACCCTCCAGCGAAAGTGCACGTTATTTAGGTCTGTCAAATACTTTGAAAAAAAATGATTTCGGTATAATTGCATATAAGAATCGTCCGGAAGGAGCGATCGATGAATAGCAAACGGTTTGTCGTGAATGCACTAACCTCGGTAGCCCTTTTAGCAATCTTCGCTTACTCGAGCTGGTATGTGAACCAGCCGAGATTTTGCTACGCATTGTACGCAGTAACATCTGGCGATAAAGCGTATTACACCCTAAGCGCAATTGACGCCATCTTTTTCTATGTGGCTGGCCCCTTATCAATCACTTTGATCGCGTTTATTGTTATTTACAACATCAAGAAACGCTAACAGGGCCTATTTGGAATCCGAATCGTCCATGGAGCCGTCGATGCCGGTTTTGGTGTCGTCGTCAGAGCTTGTGTCGTCGTCCTTGGCAAAGGGGTTCTTAAAGAAACCCGTCGCGTCGGGCTGCAGGCCTGAGAGCTTAATCCAGGGATTATCGAGCTCGGGCTTGGGCATGGCCTTGGCCTCGGGCGCGGTCTCGTTGCCGATGAGCTCGGACTCATAGATGAACGTATCGTCGCCAAGCGCGTCGTAGGCGGCAACTGGGTTACCCTCGGTATCGCGATACGGAGTGCCCTTAAACACGGCGCCATCGTATGCCACGAGCTGACGCCCGGTCTCGTTCTCAAAGTAGTAGACGAAAATGCCCTTGAGGGCCGCGCACAGCGGAATGGCGATAACCATGCCGATGGGACCCATGAGTGCCGAACCGATAACGAGAGCCGTCAGGCTCATAACGGGATGCACCTGCACCGAGCTCTGCATGACCTTAGGCGAAATGACATTATCGGTGACGTTTTGAGCCACCATGGTCACGACAAGCGTCCACAACGCCAGCATGGGGCTGAACATAAAGCCGAGCACCGTGGCGATCGCCGCACTCACCCAGGGACCGACAACCGGAACCAGGTGCATAATGCCGGTAAAGATAGCCATGAGTGCTGCATACGGATGGCCGATGATCGTAAAACCAATAAAGGCAAGAAAACCGCCACAGATCGATGTGATGACCATGCCACGCATGTAGCCGCCGACCGAACGCGAAAGGATGGCCACCATAAAGCGGTACGAGGTCTCCTTTTCCTGCCCGATGATGGTGCAGACCTCGTGGTGCATGCGGGGATAATCGCAGGCAAGCCAGTAGGCAAGCACCAGACCCAGGAAGATGACGAACAGCTGCGAGGCCGTGTTGGTAATGAGCGGAAACACACCGCGGCCGAGCTCAGCAGCGATTTGCGAGACGTACTTGGACGCTACGGTAACCAACGAAGAAAGATTGTCGTCCAGATACTCCTTGAGCGGCGTGTTGTTGAGCGTCTTAGCGTGCGAGAGCATCTCGTTGAGATCGCCACCCGCAACACGAAGCTGCTCGGGCAGGCGGCTCAGGACTTCCATGATTTGACCGAGCAAAATAGGCGATAGGATGCAGACGACGCCGACGAGCACGGCAACAACCACAATGAGTGCGATGAGCGAACCGAGGCCACGTCCGACACCGTGATGCTCGAGCCAGTTGGTGATCGGAGACATCACAAAAGCGATGATGGAACCGACAGCGAGAAACTCGATGACCGGTGCCAGGATGCCCATAAGGTTAAAGATGACGGCAGCGATGACAATGCAGCCGACGACGCCCCAAATGCGCAGCGTCAGAATGCGGGCATCGCGAAGCGTGCGGTCGATTTGTTGGGGGTGCTCACTCATGAACGAATCATCACTCCGTCGGGGTCAATCTTATCTTGAATCTTCTTAAGGGTACGGCGCAGCAGGCGCGAGACCTGCACCTGCGAGATGCCAAGCTTCTTGGCAATCTCGATCTGGGTCATGCCCTTAACGAAGCGCAGCTCGATAACCTCGCGCTCGCGCGGCGAGAAATCGCGGATGGCTTCCTCGATTACCAGGCGGTCATCGGTAAAGTCGAGCTCGTTGTCGTCGTCGGCATAGCGATCGAGAATCGAAGGCGCATCATCGGAATCGGACGCACCGGGGGCCTCGATGGGCACCGAGGTGTAAGCCGAGGACGATTCCATGGCTTCGAGCACCTCGTCGACGGTCACGTCCAGGTATTCGGCGATTTCCTCAACCTTGGGCGAACGCTGCAGCTCGTTGGTGAGCTTATCGGTAGCCTGGTTGACCTTGGCCGAGAGCTCCTGCAAACGACGGGGCACGCGCACGCTCCAGCCCTTGTCGCGGAAATGACGCTTAATCTCACCCATAATAGTAGGTGTGGCAAACGTCGTGAACTCGAGCCCGCGCTCAGGGTCAAAGCGGTCGATAGCCTTGAGCAGGCCCAAATAGCCGACCTGCAAAAGGTCATCGAGCGGCTCGCCGCGGTTCTTAAATTTGTTGGCAAGAAACCTTACCAGGTTCATATGGGACATGACGAGCTGCTCGCGAGCATCCGGATCACCGGTCTCCTTATAACGACGAAACAGCTCGCGGGTTTTCTCCTTGTCCCAAGCGGTCTTGCCGCTCCGGGAACGTTCGGTCATATTAGATATCCGCCTTGAGGTCGAGGGAAAGCGTTAGAGGCGCCGCAGTCTTTTCGTAGGAATCGCACACGCTTGCAAGAATGAGCTCGGCATACACAGCAGCCTGGTCATCCTCGTCGACGGTGGCCTGTTCCCCAAAGGTAAAGGTCATGCCGACGTGAGATTCGTCCACATCGAAATTGATCGTGATGTCGTCGCAGTCGACCGCGGTGCACCCAAAGATGAAGGCTTCCTCGGCAGCCATGCGGATATCCTCGATGCGATCGACGGACATAGAGCACAGGGCGCCGACGTTGGCGGCCGTCATGCGCACCAAGCGCGCGAGACGCGGATCACCGGCAACGCTCAGCGTAATGGGGCAGGTTGCTTCACTACTCATCGCAGGACTCCTCGGAGGTCTCGGCAGGCGTATAGGTGTAATACTGAGCAGGCTTAGCAGCGGGCTTCTGAACATCATCGTCGTCAGCAGCGGCATCGTCATCGTCAATCAGAACGCGCTCAGTAGGCTGCTCGGCCTCGGCGGCGGCAGCGGCGAGCTTGCGATCGGCGTCGGCTGCAGGAGCCTTCACCTTATTGAAGAGCTTCTGCACGGCGCCAGCAGCAGAATCAGTCACGCTCGATACGGCATTGCTAGCCTCGGCCACGCTGCCCGTGACCTCGGAGATGTCGCGAACGACCGCCTCAACCTCAACGAGGTTAGACGTCAGAGCATCAACGGCAGTCTTGCTCGACTTGAGGAGCGGCTCAACCTGGGCAAGTGCCGGCGTAAGCTCGTCAACGGCGCCATCGAGCTTTGCCACCACGGGCTGTGCCTCGGCGAGCGTATTGTTAAGGTCACTCACCGTCTTGTCGAGCGAGTCGACGACGGTGCGGGTCTTGCGCAGCGTGAGCGCGAGCTCGACAACAGCCCACACGCCGGCAACGGCGAGCACCAGCAGGGCGATTTGAATGGGACTCATACAAGCCTCCCGAAGGAATCGAAATACAGACGTTTTTCATGGTACCCCAAAGAAGGGCAAAGATACCCAAAGGGAATGCGCGAGGCGCCAATGGCCTACTTGGGAGCGTTGCCGCTACGGTCGCGCTCGCTTTGCTCCACACGCCACTCTTCCCAACCGCGGCCGGCAGGCTGCCAGAACGCACCGCGCTCCAACCCCTCGGGCAAATAGCGCTGATCGACCCAGCCTTCGGGATAATCGTGCGGGTACTTGTATACACCGTACTCGTCGCTGCCGGGACGGTGACGATCGCGCAGGTAGCTGGGCACCTCGCGAAGACCACTGCTGTGGATATCGGCCAGCGCCGCATCGATCGAGGCCTCACACGCGTTGGACTTAGGCGCCAGGCACACATAGAGCGCAGCCTGAGCCAGGTTGATGCGACACTCGGGATAGCCAATGACCTCGGCAGATTTAAATGCGGCATGTGCCACCAAAAGCGCCTGCGGGTCGGCGTTGCCAACATCCTCGGAAGCCTGAATCATAATGCGGCGAGCGATAAACTTGGGATCCTCCCCCGCATCGATCATGCGCGCAAGCCAATAAATGGTGGCATCGGGATCGCTGCCTCGCATGGACTTGATGAACGCGCTAATAATGTCGTAGTGCATATCACCGTTTTTGTCATACGAAAACCCACGACGCGGATTGGCGATCTTCACGTCATCCACGGTAATGGGATAGCGTTCCCCCGCCGCCGGCGCTGGCGTTCCCTCGGTATCGGGACGCGTAACGGCAATCTCACTCGCAAGCTCGAGCGTCGTGAGCGCCGAGCGCGCATCACCCGCGGCCAGCGTGCAAATGGTCTTGACTGTATCCTCATCGGCCGAGAACTTACCGTTTAAACCCTGCGGCGCCTCGAGCGCACGCTCAATGAGCGTGGCGATATCCTCGTCCTTCAGGTGCTCAAGCTCTACCACACGCCCACGCGAGAGCAATGCCGAGTTGACCTCAAAGTACGGGTTTTCCGTCGTGGCGCCAATCATAATGACGGTGCGGTTCTCGACCGCATGCAGCAGGGCATCTTGCTGCGATTTCGAAAAGCGATGGATCTCATCGATAAACAGAATGGTGCGGCGGTCGTAGGTGTTCAGACGGGTCTTAGCCTCATCGATTACGCGGCGCAGGTCCTTCACAGTGCCCGTCACGGCGCTGACCTCGACAAACTCGCTCTTGGTATGGTTGGCGATAATGTGGGCCAGCGTCGTCTTGCCCGTGCCAGCCGGGCCGTACAGAATCACGCTCGACAGCACGTCATGCTCAATCGCGGCGCGCAGCCACGAGCCCTTACCGACGGCCTTTTGCTGGCCCACATACTCGTCGAGCGAATTGGGGCGCATACGCACCGCAAGCGGCGCATTTTTAAAGGAGCGCTCGCGCGTCGAAGCAGAAAAAAGGTCGTCCATAGCCATCCCGTGCATTAATCAAAATCGTTGTTGACCAACAGTATACCGAAAGGATACGAACTACCGTTCGTTAATATAGGTGCGGTGCGGAAACTTTAGACCTGGGAACAATTTGCTCGTCAGCTCGCAGAAATAACCATCCGTCATGCTTGCGATGTAATCGACGACGGCCTGATCCTTGTCGTCCTGCCAAGCATAGGTGCGGCCATAATAGGAAAGCTGCTGCTCAATACGCGAAATGTGGTGCTTAAAGATGTAGGAGGACTCGTCACCCTCGTTTATATCCTGCAGGCAACGGTCGTAGAGCTTTTCGAAGGCCTCGCGCAGTTCCGCTTCAGAGTCGCCTTCGATACCGCCCTTGCTATAGATCTTCTCGTAGTTCTCGCGCTTAGCCCGGCGGATCTCCTCAAACAGGTCCCCGCTCATCTCGATACGCGGTTTGCCGTAGCTATGCTCAACGATATCGATGGATGCGTGCGTGAGAATCCAGCTGTTATAGGCGCCGCCCCGACCGTCGTCAAAAGCGTCGGGCGACAGCAGGCCAGCCGCAATGGCGTCCTGGCGATCGCGCCCAACGTAGGCAAGGATATCCGAGATGCGAACGACGCAGCCCTCGAGCGTCATGGGACGCAGGTGCTCAATCGCGCTATAGCCTGTGGCAATGCATTCCTCGACGGTTCGGTCGAACTGGTCAAAGGAACCCATGTCCGAAAGCTCAAAAACACGCTGCTCGTACTCGCCGTTATGGCATAGCACGCCATCGAGCGTTTGAAGCGACACGTTGCGACCGTACAGCGCATCGAGGACGCGGACCGACTGCACGTTATGGAAAAAGAAGCGACCCGTACGCTCGTGATAGATATCGTTGAGGAATCGCTCGCCGGCATGGCCAAAGGGCGTGTGACCCAAGTCGTGGCCTAAGCCAATCGCCTCGATCAGATCGCAGTTGAGCCCCAGAGCACGTCCGATATCACGCGCGATGCGCGAGACAAGCTGCACGTGCAGGCCTCGGCGCGACAGGTCATCGTTACTGCGAAAACTGAAGACCTGAGTTTTGCCGGCGTATCGGGCATACGCAGGCAGATGAAGAATCTTTTCGGTATCGCGCATAAAGGCCGGACGCATGAGCGTGCCCTCGTCTGCGGCTCGATCAACGCGACGGATGACCTGGTCATCGTCGCAACGGTACGGGTTGACATAGCCCGAAGCACGATCTGCGGCAATGCGCTCGACAAGTTCGGGCGATAACGCCGAGGGAATACGGTCCATGCGCGCCTTAATGACGGCCGTTTCTTGATTAGATGCCATGGCATGCTCCTTAAGAAGGATGCGCAATCGGTTACAATGTGCAGCCCACGACCTCGATTATGGCAAAAATCGGCACCAAAAACGGCAGCAAAGGCAGGGAGCGCGATTTTGTGAAGAGGCAGGAGAGGGCAAGGGCCAGGAGCGCAACGGCAAATGCCACGATGCCGCCCATAGGGTCGAGCGTGCAAAGCGCGAAGAGCGCCTTGGCGTCCCCCATGCCAATGCCAGGGACGTGGCGAACACGACGCCAGAGTGACTCAGTAAGCACAAGGGCAAGGTAGACGATGACCGCAAGACCGGCGTGGTCAAACGCCGTGTTAACACCCTTGTCGAGCCAAACGCCTGCAAGCGCCGCCACCGCACACGCGCCGGCAAGCTGATTGGGAAACCGCCGCTCACGGGCATCAATCACCGCGCCGGCAAAGAAACAAATCCAAAACGGGATATAGACCATCGTGCACCTCCATGAACAGCTGCTCAAAAGCAAAAACCACCACAAAGGTACAGGCACCTTTGTGGTGGTTTTGATGGTGGTTATTTGGCGCCTTGCATGACCTCGTCGAGGGTAACGTTGACGGCGTGCTGCGTCGGGACCCAGTCGACCTTTAGGAACAGCGCTGCCACCGTGATGGGGATATAGCTGAACATAAAGATCGGGAAGGTAAACAGGTTGGTCACCAGGCGCCACTTTTGCGCACAATGAATGTGCTTGTACTCAAAGATGGTCGTAAGTAGCGCCAGGATAAAGAAGGTCTGGTACATCATCGCGAAGGTCATAATGAGCGAGGCGGCACAAGCCTGCATCTCGACCTCGGTGGCCAAGAAGCCATGCGAAAGCCCGCCCACGATGAGAAAGGTAGCGTTGGCGAGCATGGAGATCAGGGACAGCAACATGCCCGGAGCGATGGTCATAAACATGTCATATGCGGCAAAGCGATGATAGCAAAACGTCGATTTGACCAGATGCTTACCGTAGGTAAAGAACACCTGGTAGAAGCCCTTGGTCCAGCGCATACGCTGCTTCCAAGACGCTTTAAACGTCACGGGTTGCTCGTCAAAAAACTCCGCCGGCGCATAGCCAATGCGAATGCCGTGAATGGCGCAGAACGTGGTGAACTGAATATCCTCGGTCAGCGTGTGGAACTGCCAGCCGTGCATACCCTCGATAACACTGGCGGAGATGAGGTAGCCCGAACCCGAGACGGCACAGGACGTCTTGCAGATATTACGCGCGTTGTTAAGGAAACGCGCCTCGCGCAGGTACCAAGTGGCGTTGGCAGCCGAGATCCACGAGCTGCCAAAGTTCTTGGAGTTGCGGTAGCTTGTGACCACATGGAATCCCTGGTCAAAGGCGTCATTCATCTTGGAGACGTAATCGCGGGAGATAACGTTGTCGGCATCGAAGATAAAGTAGCCCTCAAAGGTATCGGGATACTCGTTAAGAATGCGGTCAAAACCAAAGTCCATGACCCAGCTCTTGCCTTTACGGGCCAGGTCGTTTCGCTCGTACACGACAGCGCCCGCCTCGCGCGCGAGCTGCGCGGTGTTATCGGTGCAGGCATCGGCGACGACAAAGACCTCGATGAGCTCGGACGGATAATCCTGGTCCTTGATGGAGCGAACGAGGTTGGCGATAACGGCCTCCTCGTTGTGTGCTGCAATAAAGAAGGCATACCGGTGGAGTTTTTTGGCCTTGGGAGGCGCGACCTCGCCGCGGAGAGCACCGATGACAAAGAAGACCACCTGGTACAAGAAGCAGACCGTGAGCAGCGTGACGACAATCTGGTTGAAGATCACGATGGGTGTGTTGGTTTGTAAAAAGGCGAGCATGCAGGCTCCCAGGAACGCGTTACGTAAACAACCGTATATCTTACCGCAGGCTAGGGGCGTTCAAGAAACCACCTAATACTGGCTAGGCTTCGAGCAGGCCGAGCTGCGGTACGATTTCGTCGCCGGCAGCAGTGCGACCAAGCGAACGCGGGGCCAGGTCGTCAAGAACCGCAGCGAGATCCCACGGCAGCTCGTCGCGGCGCTCAATGCGCTCCCCCGTCACGGGATGATCGAACGCTACGCGCCAGGAATGGAGGAATTGCCTGGTCAGACCCTGATCGGCGCGTGCATCGCACTTGCCGTAGAGCGGATCGCCCACGCAGGCGTGGTTGATATGGCGCATGTGCACGCGAATCTGATGCGTGCGACCGGTAAACAGGTGACACTCAACGAGTGTGTAGCCGTCATCAAAGCGCGTGGAATCAAAACGCTCAAGGACCTTGAAGGTCGTGATGGCTTGGCGCGCAAAGGGATCGTCCGAAACCGCCATCTTCACGCGGTCGCGCGTCGATCGGGCAATACCGGTGTTGATGGTGCCCTCGTCCATGGCGATGTGCCCGTGAACGAGCGTAATGTAGCGGCGGTCGAGCGTGCGCGTACGGATAAGATTTTGGAGCGCGCGCTGGGTGTCGTCGTCCTTTGCCGCAAGCATAAGACCTGAGGTATCGCGATCCAAACGATGCACGATACCGGGGCGGTCCTCGCCCTGCACGGTGCCCAGATGGTCGATACCACAGTGATAGACCAGGGCATTCGCGAGCGTACCGCTCTCATGACCATGCGCAGGATGGCACACCAGGCCGCGCTGCTTGGAGAGCACGATGAGATAGTCGTCCTCGTAGCGAATGTCGAGCGGGATGGCCTCGGGAATCACATCGGTGGGATCGTGCGGCTCGGGCAAATCAACCGAAATACGGTCACCGGCTCGCACGGCGTACTTTTTGGACAGGCAGGTCTCGCCATTGACCACTACGGCCCCACCCTCAATCAGATGCGCGCAGGCAGAGCGCGTAGGGCAGCCGTCATTGGCGCCCAGATAGGCGTCAAGACGCTGACCAGCGGCATCGTCGGCAACAAGGATATGGATGTCGGCCATTAGCGCTCATTCCTTTCACGAATCTTGCGGGCACGCTCCCCACGTTGTTTAGCCTTGCGCTTGGCGCGGGCCTCATCACGGGCGTTAAGCTCGGCGGTCGCATCGACCTCACGGGCCGCGGGGCTCAAGAACATGTAACCGAAGAGGGCGAGCACTACACCGACCGTAATGCCGATATCGGCCACATTGAAGACGGGGAAGTCGATGAAGGTGGTGGCAATAAAATCGGTCACGAAGCCAAAGGCCAAACGATCGATTGCGTTACCGATAGCACCGCCCGCAACCATCGCCATGCCCACAACCTCAAGATGGGCAAGCTGGGGTGCACGAACGAGGTACACAAAAATAGCGATAATGACCGCCAACGCCAGCACGGCAAACGCGATGCCATGCCCCTCGCCCATGCTAAAGGCGGCACCGATATTGCGGACAAACATAAAGTCGATGACACCAGGGATGACGGTCACATGCAAAGCGTCGCCCACGGCACGAACCGCAAACTTGGTCAGCTGGTCAAGAAGCAGCACAACCAGCGCCATCCCACCAGCAACACCCAACCGCCAACGCAAAGGCGGCGTCATATCCCCAGTACGACCCAAATCAATCCCCTACCCTCAAGAACATCGAATTACGTTTAACGCAAATCAATATCTTATATTGACCAGCAACGAAATAGCCGATGATTCGTTACCAACAGCGAAAACCCGCCAGAGCGAGCAAGGTGCCTTGAAGCAAGGCGGCATAGACCTTCTGGTCATGCCGCCGAAGCTGAAAGGCAGATTGCCGCTCTGGCGGGTTTGCAGCGTCAACCTGTTACGCGGTTTGGTAAAACCGCGTAACTACAAAGCGTTCGCACACCTCTCGCAGATGTGAGCGTGGCCGTTGTACTCGCCGACGGTGGTGCGGTAGTTCCAGCAACGGTCGCAGCACTCGCCCTCAGCAGCCTCGATGGCAACGGAGAGCTCCTCGCCCTGGGTCAACTCAACATCGGAGACGATGTAGAACTCGGCCAGGTCGACGGCCTTGTCGCCGGTCAGCAGCGCGTACATCTCGGCGGGAACGACCGCCTTGACGCGGACCTGCTGGCTCTTGGTGAAGGTACCGGCGGAGCGGGCGTCCTCAAGGGCCTTGGTCACGGCGCTACGGAGCTCGAGTGAAGCCTCGAGCACGCCCTCGAACTCATTGGCCTCGTCGACCGTAATGGGCGACTTATACCAATCGAGCAGCGCAGCGTACTTCTGGTGATCGACGCAGCCGGCGGGCGCATATGCCATGGCCTCGTCGACGGTGTAGGACAGGATCGGCTGCAGGTCGCGCATGAGCATCGAGAAGAGCTCGGCCAGCACGGTCTGGGCGCTGCGGCGCTCGAGCGAGCCGGGCTTATCGCAGTACAGACGGTCCTTCAGGGCGTCGAGGTACACGTTGGAAAGCTCGGTAACCACGAAGTCATAAAGCGCACGGTAAGCGCGCGGGAACTCGTAGCAAGAGTAAGCGTCGTCGACCTCGGCCTGAACCTGGGTCAGACGGGCAACCATGAGCTTGTCGAGCGGCAGCAGGTCGGCAAAGGCGACACCGTCGGTCTCAGGCTCAAACTGGCCCTCGAGCTCGGAAAGCAGGAAGCGCAGCGTGTTGCGGAAGCGACGGTAGGCATCGGACGTACGAGCAAGGATCTCGTGGTCGATGGAAACGTCGGAGCTGGTATCGACGGATGCAACCCACAGACGGATGATATCGGCGCCCATCTCGTCGCAGACCTTGTTGGGGTCGATGACGTTGCCGAGCGACTTAGACATCTTGCGGCCCTGGCCATCGAGTGTGAAGCCCTGAGAGACGACCGCCTTGTACGGAGCATGGCCGTTGGCACCCACCGAGGTGAGCAGCGAGCTCTGGAACCAACCGCGGTGCTGGTCGGATCCCTCGAGATACACGTCCGCCGGGTACTCAAGCTCGGGGCGATACTCGCAGACGGCCTTCCAGGAAACGCCGGAGTCCCACCACACATCGAGGATGTCCTTATCGGCCTTGAGGTGATGGCCGCCGCACTTGGGGCAGACGCAAGCTTCGCCCAGGTAGCTCTCGGGAGCGTCAGTAAACCAGGCGTCGGAGCCCTTCTCGTGGAAGAGCTTGATGACGGCGTCGAGCGTGGCGTCGTTCATGACCTTCTCGCCGCAGTCGGCGCAGGTGTAGCTGGGGATAGGCACGCCCCAGTTGCGCTGGCGGCTGATGCACCAGTCGGGACGCTGCTCGACCATGGCGCCAATGCGGTTGGCGGCATGGGCCGGATACCACTTGACGTTCTCGCGGACCTCCTTGCCAGCCTGCTCACGCAAACCGGTCTTGTCCATCGAGACAAACCATTGGTCGGTAGCACGGAAGAGCACCGGGTGCTTGCAGCGCCAGCAGTGCGGATAGCTGTGCGTGATCTTCTTCTCGAGGATCAGGGTGCCGCGCTCGCGCAGGAACTCGATGATATGCGGGTTGGCCTCGTCGGTATCCATGCCGCTGAAGGGGCCGCCGGTACCAAACTCCTCGCCGGTGTAGAACTTGCCATCGTCATCAACCGGCATGCAGATGTCGGTGATGCCTTCCTTGAGGCAGGCGAAGTAGTCGTCGACGCCGTGGCCGGGCGAGTTGTGGACGATACCGGTACCGTCATCGACACCGACGTAGTCGGCCAGGAGCGCCACGCCCTCAACACCGTCAAAGATCGGCTGCTTGTAGTGGATGTGGTGGAAGGTCTCGGCGGGAACCACATAGGGCTTACCGTCGACCACAACCGGGGTGTACTCCCAGCCAAACTCCTCGCAGCACTTGGGAGCCAGGTCCTCGAGCATGACCTCGGCGCGGCCGTCGTGCTCAACGGCGACGTAGGCGGCGCCGGGCTTGAGAGAAACGGCCTGGTCGGAGGGGATGGTCCACGGCGTGGTCGTCCAGATGATAAAGTCAACCGGGCCGTCGAAGTTCTCGAGGCCGGCGGGCTTGGAGGTCATCTCAAAGCGCACGAAGATGGACGGGCTCGTCTCGTCGGAGTACTCAATCTCGGCCTCAGCAAGTGCGGTATGGCAGTGCTTGCACCAGTGGACGGGCTTGTGGCCGCGATAGATCATGCCCTTGTCGAACATGGCCTTGAAAACCTCGATGTCGGCGGCGTCATGCTGGTGATAGAGCGTCAGATAGGGGTTGTCCCAATCGCCGAGCACGCCCAGGCGACGGAAGCCAGCCTTCTGCAGCTCGATGTTCTCGACAGCGAACTTGTTGCAAAGCTCGCGGATCTTAGCCGTGGAGGTCTGGTTGAACTTCTCGGTGCCGAGCTTCTCCTCGACCTTATGCTCGATCGGCTGGCCATGGCAGTCCCAACCGGGGACATAGGGAACCTCATAGCCCTGCATCATCCAGTAACGGTTGATCATGTCCTTGGAGATCTTGTTCATGGCGTGGCCGATGTGGATCGGGCCGTTGGCGTACGGAGGGCCGTCGTGCAGCACGAACTTCTTGTGACCCTCGTTCTTCTTCAGAACCTGCTCGTAGACCTTGTTGTCCTGCCAGTCCTTGAGTCGCTTGGGCTCGGACTTGGAAAGACCGGCACGCATGGGAAAACCGGTCTTGGGCAGATTCATCGTCTGCTTGTACTCGTTTGCCACGGTACCCCTTTCATGTCGTGGGCGCGCACGCCCGTTGGGCACCAAAAAAGCGCCCGTCCCTACAAGCTGGGACGAAGCGCCACAAAACGGACTGTACGCCCGCAAAAGCTCTTCGTTTAACCACCCAGCTTAGATGCCCTCGCCCGCGTATTCGCGCGCTCGCATCCGTTACTCGGCTGGCCTGTATCGACGACCATCTCGGCGATATCTACTAAGACGAGCCTGTGCGACGCGTCCGTTGGGACCGCAGCTCCGGGGTGATTTTCATCGGTCGCATGCACGGGTTCTCAGCGCTCCCCGCTCTCTGTAACATGCGGACGGCCGACTACTCGTCCCCATCAACGCTTATGCGGAGTATGCTAGCACGTTCCGCGCCGGCGAAAAACCCTCAACACTGGTTTTATACGTTCGAAATTTCTCGCGGCTGTGGACCTTCTCTTGGAGCAAAATACCTGAAAGCACTTTATCGAACGAAAGAAGGTTGCTATGCGAACCATTGGAATGAGTGATTATACCGTCGGCGAAGACTGCTTTGACGAGCTGCCCGGCGCGCTGGCCGAGTACGGAGCGACCAAGGTCGCCATCATCGGTGGCAAGCGAGCCCTGGCTGCAGCGCTACCAGGGCTCGAGGCGGCACTTGAAGATACCGATGTCGAGGTCCTGGAGACGCGCGTCTACGGTACCAACAGTACGCGTGCCAATATCGCCAAGGTCGTAAACTCCCCCGCCTGCCAGGAAGCCGACGTGCTCATTGCTTGCGGCGGCGGCAAGGCGCTCGATACCGTCAAGACGGCGGCCATCGAGCTCAAGAAGATCGTCTTTACCGTGCCGACGATCTGCTCCAACTGCTCCGCCGCGACCGCCATTGCCGTTGTCTACAACGACGACGGCTCGCTCGAGGGCTATTCGTACCCCAACCGCCCCGCGCACATCTTCATCAACCCCAAGATCATCGCCGAGGCACCGGCAGAGTACTTCTGGGCCGGCGTGGGCGATGCCCTGTCTAAGCAGCCCGAGGTCGAGTACGCCACGAGCGCCGGTAATTTGGAGCACACCGCCGGTCTTGGCCTGGCACTCGCCCACACCTGCTCCGAGCCGCTGTTTACCTATGGCGTCCAGGGTCTTGAGGACGTGCGCCAGGACCTGTCGACCGAGGCCGTCAAGCAGATCGCGCTCGACATCGTGGTCAACACGGGCTATGTCTCGAACCTGACCAACCAGAACGATTACTACTACAACTCGAGCGTGGCGCACGCGTTCTACAACGCCACCTGCAGCATTCCACGTGAGGGCACCTACCTGCACGGCGAAGTCGTAAGCCTGGGCGTGCTCGTCCTGTTTGCCTATACGGGCGATACCGAGAACCTTGTGCGCTACGCCGCCTTTAACAAGCAGATGGGCCTGCCCGTGACGCTTGAGCAGGTCGGGCTTTCCGAGGCCGACATCCCTGCCCTGTGCGAATACGCGCACGCCACCAACGAGTGGAAGCAGGGCAACCCTGAGCCCTTCACTGACGAAAAGTTCGCCGCCGCCATCAAGGCCGCCAACGCCTACGGCCACTCTATCCTGGCCTAACCGGCCAAAACCGCCACAAAGGGGACAGTTCCTTTGTGGCGGTTTTTTATTGCTGTAACATGCTCGAGTCGAATTCGCTTGCCGGGATCACGCGGTAGCCGTGGCGCAGGAGCAGGTCAACGAAGACACCGTTACCCGTTGTGAGCGTGCCGCTGAAGGATCCGTCGTAGATATGGCCCACGCCGCACGACGGACTACGATCCTGCAAAATGCACGCGGAAATCTCGGACGGCCCACCCGCCTGCTCACACATATCGAGCGCACGTTGAGCGCCCAGGCGGAATTCCCGGTCAACGGACACGCCCTCGCAGGTACGAACCTCGCCGTTCACAATCTCGGACGGCTTGCGCGGCGTGGGCAGGCCCCCAAAGACCTCAGGGCACACCAAGAGGACCTCGGTCCCCGTACGCTCGCAGGCCTCGACCAGCTCGCGATGGTAGTTGTCGAGCCCGTTATACTTGCAGCTCTCGCCCATCAAACAGGCACTCACCACGATCTTCATATGCATCCCTCTCAAGCAAAACGCCCCATTTGAGATAGGCACTCAAATGGGGCGTCGATATTTACTGTCCCGAACGCAACGCTATTGCTGCTTAGGCATCAGCGGATTTTCGCGCGTGAGGAGGTTCATAAACTCCTCGCCGGTGATCGTCTCCTTCTTGTACAGATAACGAGCCAGCTCGTGGAGCTTGAACTTGTTCTCCTTCAGGATCTGCAGGGCGCGGTCGTGCGCATCCTCGATCAGCTTGGCGACAATCGCGTCCACGCGCTCGGCCGTACCGGGGGCGCAGGTGAGCGACGTGTCCTGGTTGAGGTACGCGTTCTGGACGGTACCGAGTGCCATCATGCCAAACTCATCGGACATACCAAAGCGCGTCACCATGTTGCGGGCGAGCTTGGTTGCCTGCTCGATATCGTTGGCGGCGCCGGTCGTCATCTCGCCAAAGATGAGCTCCTCGGCCGCACGGCCGCCACAATAGACGGCGAGCTTGTCCAAGACCTCCTGGCGCGTCGTCAGGAAGCGCTCGTCCTCCTCGACCTGCATGGTGTAGCCCAGAGCACCACTCGTGCGCGGCACGATGGTGATCTTAGTGACCGGGGCAGAGCCCTTCTGGCGGGCGGCAACGATGGCATGGCCGATCTCGTGGTAGGACACGACCTGCTTCTCATGGTCGGACAGCACCGTGGACTTACGCTGCTGACCAGCAATGACGACCTCAACCGACTCCTCAAAGTCGTCCTGGGTCGCGCGTTTACGACCCTCGCGGACCGCGCGCAGGGCGCCCTCATTGATGATGTTGGCCAGGTCGGCACCCGAGGCGCCGGGCGTGGCGCGGGCAATCGCGGTCAGGTCGATCGGCGGCTGCGTCTTCACGCTCTTGGCATGCAGCTCAAGAATGTTCTTACGTCCGGTCAGGTCGGGCAGCTCAACGGGGATGCGGCGGTCAAAACGACCGGGGCGCAACAGGGCGGGATCGAGGCTGTCGGGACGGTTGGTTGCGGCGAGCACAACGATACCCTTGTGGTTATCGAAGCCGTCCATCTCGGTCAGCAGCTGGTTGAGCGTCTGCTCGCGCTCGTCGTTGCCGCTAAAGCCACCGCCATCGCGCTTCTTGCCGATGGTATCGATCTCATCGATAAAGACGATGCACGGGGCCTTTTCCTTGGCCTGCTTAAACAGATCGCGAACCTTAGCGGCGCCACGGCCGACGAACATCTCGACGAACTCAGAACCAGAAATACTAAAGAACGGAACGCCCGCCTCGCCGGCAACGGCCTTGGCAAGCAGGGTCTTACCCGTACCCGGAGGGCCGACAAGGAGGGCACCGCGCGGCAGCTTGGCGCCGATCTCCTCGTAGCGCTGCGGCTTCTCCAGAAAGTCGACGACCTCCTTGAGGGACTCCTTGGCCTCTTCCTGGCCGGCGACGTCCTTAAAGGTCACGCCCACATCCTTGGAGGCGATCACGCGCGCGCCGGACTTGCCCAATCCGCCGCCGCCAAAACCACCGCCGCCAAAGTTCATCGACGGGCCGTCATCGCCCATAGCCTTCTTCATGCGGCGGTTGAGCCACCAGCCAATCAGGAAGAAAATCGCCATGGGAAGAATGAGCGTGATCAGGTAGTAGGTCATCAGGCCCGAGTTTTTATCGGGAACGACCGATTCCAGGGACGCACCGGATTCAAGCACGCGATCGGTAAAGCCCGCATCGTTCGGCACACCGGTCGTCTTGTAGGCGATGTTCTCGTCCTCGCCCTTTTTGGTGTAATAAATCGTGTAATCGTCCGTGTTGTATTCGACCTTGTCGACACTCTTCTTATCGAGCGCTTTGACAAAGGTCGAATAATCGGTCTTCGTAATCTGCTGCGTGTGACCGATGTTGGGGAACAGAACGGTCGAGAGCACGAGGTAGACGACGAAGGCGATGAGCACGTAGAGGATCATATTCCGTCTACGTTTGTTGTCATCCATCTCCATCTGCTTGAACTCCATCTACTGGGGTTGATAATGCTATCTAGAATACCCAACCCAGACGGCGATAAACCGACGCCGGGCACGAAAGGACAGAGATGGCATCACTGGAAGTCGGCAAGGTTCAAATCTACACGGGCGACGGAAAGGGCAAAACCACGGCCGCCTTGGGACTGGCTTTGCGTGCCACAGGTTATGGTCTCAACGTACTCATGCTGCAGTTTGCCAAGAAGCTGCACTGCGCCGAACACGATGCCGCGCCGCGCCTGGGACTGCGCATTGTGCAGGCCGATCGCGACACGCCCGAGGCTTGCGCCGCGCAGATCATGGAGCTCGCACGCGAGCAGATTAGCCAGGTAGACATGCTGATCTTGGATGAACTGGGAGAAGCCATGCGACGGGGCTTTGTGACGCGCGAAGATGTCGAAGCGTTGATCACGATGAAACCGACCACCACAGAGCTCGTGCTCACCGGCCGCGGCTTGCTGCCCCTCGCCGACCTTGCCGACCTAGTAACCGAAATGCGTCCCATCAAACACTACTTCGACGAAGGCCTCCTAGCCCGCCAAGGCATCGAATACTAATTGATCCGAAGGGGACGGAGGCAAACGGATCATCGACATCACGACGGAGAGCAATGATCCGTTTTCCTCCGTCCCCTACGGATCATTAGGCGGTGGCGCGGCCGAGCCAGTTGCCGCTGTGGTGGTAGATGGTAAACATCGTGGCCGTGATGAGCCAGGTTACGGGGTAAACCAGCAGCAGGTGCTCAAGCGACGGATCGAACGGCATAATCGCAAACACCCAGATCACCCTGAGCACGACGGTGCCAAAAATCGTGAGCATCATAGGCTGGAAGCTCACGCCAGCGCCGCGGATGGAGCCGGACGCGTTTTCGATAATCGAGAAGATCGCGTAGAACGGCGCGATGAAATGAAGAATCGTCGTGGTGTAGGCCGAAATCGAAGCATCGTCGACAAACAGACGCGACAACGGACCCGAGAACACCAGTAGCACGGCAGACAGGCCACCAATGAGCATAAACGACAGCACAAGCGACGTATGGTAGCCCTTGCGCATGCGCTCGTAGTTGCGCGCGCCAAAGTTCTGTGCCGAGAACGTGGTGATCGAAACGCCAAGCGCCTCGGTAACCATCCAGACAATGCCATCCAAACGGCCCGAAAGACCCCACGCCGTGGTGACATCGGCACCAAACGAGTTGACCGACACCTGAATCAAAACGTTGGAAATCGAATACGCAGCAGACTGAAAGCCAAGCGGCAGACCACACGAGATCATGCTCTTACAAATGCCAGGATCAATGCAGAGTTTGGACAGTGAAAGCCGCCACGCACCCGGAGCGTGCATCATACGAATCACGATCATCGTGGCGTTGGAGCAAATGGTCAGCGCCACCGCGATGCCACAGCCCAGAGCCTCCATATGAAGCACGGCAACGAAGATGACATCCAGCACCGCATTAACAAGGCAGCCGGAAGCAATGATCACAGCAGGACCGCGTGTGTCGCCCACGGCGCGCAGCAGCGCCGTTCCCATATTGAGCAGCAGCGCCGCAACCATGGCGGCAAAATAGCAACGAGCATAGGCCACGCCCTCAGCCAATAGTTCATGCGGCGTGTTCATAAGTACCAGCATGGGCTCAACGAACACTATGCCAAGAATCGAGAAAACGATACCGCCCACCAGCGCGAGCGTCATGGCCGTATGGACCGAACGACTCAATCGCTCATCATCGTGCCGACCAAAATACTGACCGGTAATGACCGCGCAGCCAGCGCCAACGCCAACGCAAAAGCCAATGCAGAGCTCGGTGAGCACCATCGTGGCTTGAATGCCACCCAGCGCGAGCTTGCCGCCAAACTGGCCGACGATATACGTACCAATAAGCGTGTAAGCCTGCTGAAAAAACGAGCTAAAGAAGATAGGGACGCACAGCGACAGCAGCTGTTGCCAAATGACACCCTGCGTTACATCGATAGCCGTAGATTTCTTAGCCACACGCCCTCCCCACCAGCGTACGTCAAACAACAAAACGGCAATTTAAGACCAAAGCCAATACCAGCTTAGCACCGACCGGCGTAGGCCGAAACGCCCCGAACCAGAGCCCGGTGCTAACTATCTGCCTAGTGATACAGCCCCGGCTGGTAGTGGTACTCGTTGCTCACATGCGGGCACAGCTGCCAAAAGGCAACAGCGCTTGCCGCGGCCACGTTGAGTGAATCGACCCCATGTGCCATCGGAATACGCACGGCGCGGTCGCAGCCTGCAATGGTCTTGGCGCCCAAGCCAGCACCCTCGGTGCCCATAAAGATTGCCAGGCGGTCAATCTCCTGGAGCGCGGGATCGTCCAGCGACACCGAATCATCCGTCAACGCCATAGCGGCACACGAAAAGCCGGCATCGTGTAGCGCCGCCAGCCCATCATGCGGCCATACGCGCGCTTCGCTGCCAATGCGTGTCCAGGGCACCTGGAACACCGTGCCCATGCTCACGCGGGCCGAGCGACGGTACAGCGGATCGCAGCACGTAGGGCTCACCAAAATGCCATCGACGTTCAGCGCAGCCGCCGAGCGGAATATTGCGCCCACATTGGTATGGTCGACAATGCCCTCGAGCACGCACACGCGCACCGGGCGCTCCCCCGCCGCATCGACGACGCCACCCAAGAACTCGGCTACCGGAATCTGACGTGGACGACGGAATGCCGCGAGCGCACCGCGCGTCACATTGAAGCCCGTCAGCTGCTCCATAAGCTCCATGGAGGCAACGAACACAGGAACCGGACCCGCGCCCTCGCGCACAATCAGGCGCTCAAACAGCGGCATCATCTGGTCGAGCCAGCGCTCGCCCAAAAGAAAGCTCACCGGCTGGTATCCGGCGCGAACCGCACGCTCGATGACCTTGGCACTCTCGGCGATAAAAATGCCCTTCTGCGGCTCCAGCACGCAGCGAAGCTCACGCTCGGTCAGTCGCACGTAGGCATCGAGCCGCTCGTCCTCGAGAGAATCGATTCGCAGCACCTCAACGGCATCAGTCATAGCAGCCAGCCCGCACCCTTCTTTACAGCACATCTATACCAAACGAGGCGACGCTAAGCGCCGCCCCATGCATTCAAACAACCCGATGATACCGTTCACGCCAGACGATTTACGCCTCAACGCGACGATACGTCACGAACTCATAATCGACACCCTCGTCTCCCTCGCCCGAGGCAATCGTGGCAACACCGTCACGCCGCGCAATCTCCCACGCGGGATCGGCATCCAAATCGGGAAAGTACGTATCCACGTCATGCACGCAATGGTCATGCGTAACCTCGGCCTCCACGTAATACGGCAAAAACTGTCGATATACCTCGCCGCCGCCGATTACCCAGGCAACGGGTTCATCGGCAACCGCGGCAAGCGCCTCGTCGATACTATGCACCACGTCGACGCCCTCGGGAGCAAAGTCCTCATCGCGCGTGAGCACGATATTGCGGCGGTTCTTGAGCGGACGTCCGCCGGGAAAACTCAGCAGCGTCTTGCGTCCCATAATGACCGGGCAACCTTTGGTACACGCCACAAAATGGCGCATGTCGGCGCGATTGGACACGACCATGTCACCCTCGCACCCAATGCCCCAATCGTCACACACGGCAACAATGGCAGAAAGCTTACACCTCATGCGCGTCACCTACACCGCAATGGGGATGTTCTTGACCTGAGGGCCGTGCTCATAGCCCTCGACGATCAGATCATCGGTCGTAAACGCATAGAAGTCATGCACATCGGGGTTGAGCGTTACCTTGGGCGCAGCAAACTGCGGACGCTCAATAAGCTCGCGAACGATATCGACATGACGGTCGTAAATGTGGGCATCGGCAATCACATGCAGCAGCTCGCCAGCGATCATATCGACCGACTGCGCGACCATCATCAGCAAAATGGCGTACTGGCACACATTCCAGTTGTTCGCAGCCAAAATATCCTGGCTGCGCTGGTTGAGAATCATGTTGAGCGTCGGTTTATCATCCTGCGGACGCTGCGTCACGTTATACGTCACGCTGTAGGCACACGGATACAGGTGCATCTCGGACAGGTCGCTAAACACATAGGTGTTCGTCATAATGCGGCGGCTGTACGGCGTGTTCTTAAGGTCGTATAGCACGCGATCCATCTGGTCAAAGTCGCCCTCGGCATAATGGCTCTTCTGCCCAATCTGATACCCGTAGGCTTTGCCGATGGAGCCAGTCTCGTCGGCCCACTCGTCCCAAATATGGCTGTTGAGGTCATGCACGTTATTGGACTTCTTTTGATAGATCCATAGGATCTCATCCATGGCAGATTTGAGGGCCGTACGACGCAAGGTAAGCGCCGGAAACTCCTCACGCAGGTCATAGCGTGCCGTGACACCAAAGTTTTTAATGGTATAGGCAGGGGTGCCATCCTCCCACACCGGGCGGACCTTTTGGCCCTCGGTGGTGGTGCCATGGTCCAGAATATCGCGGCACATGGTTACAAACTGTTGATCAGCCTTGCTCATTGACCCTCCTGTCAGTCGCCTAAAAGCGAGATTCATTGTATCCCAGGCACATGCGGCCCCACAGCCCAAACATATGCCTTCATTTTCTGGCATATGCCAGAAATTCCTTGCGTAAATCTGCGCGTTCGCTATTCTATTGTTGGCATGTGTCAGATAAGGAGCATGTATGGCGGGAAGACGTGAGAAATTGCGCCGTGTTGGGATTATCCCCGAATACCGCGGCTTTACCCCTGACGGCCTAGCCAGCGGAGACGCCATCGACATGACGGTCGACGAACTCGAGGCGCTGCGCCTGTGCGACCTGGAAGGCCTTAACCAAGAGGCAGTCGCAAAGCAGATGGGTATCGCGCGCGCCACGGTGGCGGCTATTTGCAGCCGCGCGCATCGCAAGGTGGCAAACGCGTTGGTCAATGGTCGGGCGCTCATCATCGAAGGCGGCAATATCGCGTACTCCCCCATCACCGCAACGACGGCCGCATGGCCAGCAAAGGAGATCGACACCATGAGGGTGGCAACCACGTACGACAACGGCAACATCTTTATGCACTTTGGCCGCAGCGAGCAATTCAAGATCTACGACATTCAGGACGGCAAGGTACTCAACGAGCAGGTCGTGGGCACCGGCGGCACCGGCCACGGTGCCCTTGCGGGCCTGCTCGCCAACGGCGGCGTGGACACGCTCATCTGCGGCGGCATCGGCGGCGGCGCTATCAACGCGCTTGCCCAAGCCGGCATCACGGTATACGCAGGTGCCCAGGGCAGCTGCGACGCTTGCGTCGAGGCCCTCATTGCCGGCACGCTCGCGCAGACCGGCGAGGCCACCTGCGACTGCCATGGCCACGGCCACGACCACGAGCACATCCATGAGCACGGCGGATCCTGCGGTTGCCACGGCCATCACGAGAACGAGGGTCACGAGGGCTGCAGCTGCCACTAACAGCAGGCAAACGATGCCATCACGCGTCTGCTCACACAACATATAACGCACCAACGGCGAAGGCCGCCTGGAATACCATCCAGGCGGCCTTCGCCATACACGACTCTACCAGTCGCTACTTTTTATTGCGCATCTGCGCTTCCATCTGGCGCAGCAGGTCCATATCGGACTTAGGACCACCCGTTCCCAGGCCGCCCATGCCGCCCAAGCCCATGGCATCCAGACCGGGAATATTGGGCATGCGCATCTTTTTGCCCTTCTTACCCTTTTTGCCCTTCTTGCCACCAGCCTGTGCCTGATTGGCCATCGTGCGCATGCGGCCCATCATCTTATTCATCTCGCCCCACTGCTTCATAAGGCTGTTGACCTCGGTGGGGGTTACGCTGGCGCCCTTGGCAATGCGGGCGCGGCGCTGGCCGTTGATGATGGAGGGACGCAGGCGCTCCTCCTTGGTCATCGACATGATGATGGCCTCGTTCTTGTCGAAGATGCCCTCGTCCAGGTTGCCGCCCATCTGGTTGAGCGCGCGCTGGCCACCGGGGAGCATGCCCAGGATACCCTTCATGCCGCCCATCTTTTTGACGGCTTTCATCTGGTCGAGCATGTCGTTCATGGTAAAGCCCTCGCGCAGCATGCGCTCGGCGGCCTCGAGCTGTTCGGCATCGGCGGCCTCCTGGGCCTTCTCGATGATGCCGACAACGTCGCCCATGCCCAAGATTCGCTTGGCCATGCGATCGGGATAGAACGGCTCAAGCGAATCGGGTTTCTCGCCCATGCTCACAAACTTGATGGGCTTGCCGGTCACCTGACGCACCGAAAGCGCGCCACCGCCACGGGCATCGCCATCGAGCTTGGAGATAATAACGCCGTCGAAGTCGGTGCGCTCGGCAAACGTCGAGACCACGTTGACGATATCCTGGCCGGTCATGGCGTCGACGACCATCAGCACCTGGTCGGGCTTGACGGCCTTCTTGATGTCGACGGCCTCCTGCATCATCTGCTCGTCGATCTGAAGACGTCCGGCGGTATCGACGATGACCACGTCACGCAGGTGGTCGACGGCCTCCTGGATGGCGCCCTTGGCGATGTCGACCGGGTGCTCGCCGTCACCGCGGAAGACCGGCACGCCGATCTCGCCACCGAGCGTGGCAAGCTGGTCGGCAGCAGCGGGACGGTAGACGTCGCACGCGGCGAGCAGCGGCGAGCGGCCCTGCTTCTTGAGCAGGTAGGCAAGCTTTACGGCAGCCGTGGTCTTACCGGAGCCCTGCAGGCCCACGAGCATGATGACATTAGGAATGCGGTTACTAAAAACGAGCTTGCTCTCGGTGGAGCCGAGCATCTCGGTGAGCTCGTCGAGCACGATCTTGACGACGTTTTGCGCCGGCGACAGCGACTCCATGACCTCGGCGGTCATGCAGCGCTCCTTGGTCTTAGCAACGAACTCCTTGACGACCTTAAAGTTAACGTCGGCCTCGAGCAGCGCCATGCGAATGTCGCGCATGGCCGAGGTGATATCGGCCTCGGTCAGCTTACCCTTGCCGCGCAGGCGGTCAAATGTGTCGTTGAGGCGATCGCTCAGAGAATCAAACACTGGTTACTCCTTAATTGGACTCGCCCACCAGGGCGCGGCAGAAATCTTTGGCATTGAACTCCTGCAGGTCATCGACCTGCTCGCCCACGCCAATGCGCAGGATCGGGAGCTTGAGCTTCTCAGCCACGGCCATGGCGATACCGCCTTTTGCCGTGCCGTCGAGCTTGGTCATGATAATACCGTCCAGGCCCAGCGCCTCGTTAAACTCGAGCGCCTGGTTCAGACCGTTCTGGCCGGTGGCGGCATCGATCACGAGCACGACCGAGACGGGCATGGGGCCGGCGACCATATTGGCGGCGCGCTTACGCGTCACGTTAACCACCTTGGCAAGCTCGCGCATGAGTTCGGGGCTTGTGTGCAGACGACCGGCGGTGTCGATCAGCACCAGGTCGCTGCCGCGCTTATCGGCCTCATCGAGCACGTCGTAGCACACGCTCGCCGGGTCGGAACCGCGATCGCGCTTGATGACGGGGACGCCGGCGCGCTGACCCCACACATCGAGCTGCTCGATGGCGGCGGCGCGGAAGGTATCGGCAGAACCGATCACCACGTTCTTGCCGCGGGCAGCCATGGCGCTCGCAATCTTGCCGACCGTTGTGGTCTTGCCGGCGCCGTTGATGCCCACAAACAGCACGCAGCTCGGCGTATCGGAAAACGGATCACGCTCAACAGGCACAAAATGGCCCTCGAGCTGCTCAGCCAGAGCGCGGCGAAGCTGCGGGGCGGTCTTAAGGTTCTTCTTGGCAGCAGCATCGCGCAGGTCATCGGAGACCTGAATAGCGACCTCGGCACCCATGTCACCCATGACGAGGGTGTCCTCAAGGTCCTCCCAAAAGTCCTCGTCGACCTCGCCGCCAAAGTAGAAGACCTCGTTGAGGGCCTCGCGGCTGCGCTCAAGTCCGCGCGAGAGAGCGTCAAAGAATCCCATTATGCATTCACGACCTTTCCGGTTTCGCGATCGAGTTTTTGCGAGACGACGCGGCTGACGCCGTCGGCTTGCATCGAGACGCCGTAGAGAACGTCAGCGTCCTCCATAGTACGGCGCTGATGCGAGATAACCAAGAGCTGCGTATCGGAACGCAACACGTCGAGCGCACCGATGAGCTTGGACAGGTTAGCGTCATCGAGCGCCGCCTCGACCTCGTCCAGCACATAGAACGGCACCGTGCGCGTGCGATACACGGCAAAGAGCAGGGCGAGCGCCGTCAGGCTCTTCTCGCCACCCGACATGAGCATCATCTTGGTGATGCGCTTGCCGCGCGGCTGCGCCACGACCTCGATACCCGTCTCGGCCGGATGCTCGGGATCGGTCATCTCCAGATGAGCCTGGCCACCCGGGAACAGCATAGCGAAGATCTCGCGGAAGTTCGCGTCGACCTTCTCAAACGTCACCAGAAACGCCTTGCGCATCTTGCGATCAATAGCCACCGTGATCTTGGTGAGCGCCTTACGCGCGCTCTCCAGATCGGCCAGCTGCTCCTCGATGTAGTCAGCGCGGCGCTTGAGCTGCTCGTACTCCTCCATGGCAACTTGGTTCACGGGACCAAGGTTGTTGATCTGGCGCACAAGCTGGTTGAGCTCGCGCTCGGCGGCATCGCGGTCCGTGGGCGCAGGAAGCATAAGCGCTTCCTCGAGTACCGTGTTGCCATCGGCGGTAATGGCCTTAATGGCGGCCTCTACCTGCACCTCGAGCTTGCCACGTGCGACCTTGAACTCGTTTTGCGTGGCAGTGGCGGTATCGACCCGCTCCTTAGCGCGGGCAACCTCGGCCTTGGCATCCTCGATGGTCTTCTTGAGCGAAGCGGAGTCCGCCTCTTCCAGAGAGGCCTGGTCACGCAGGCGCGCTGCCCAATCCGATGCGCGTTCCAACAGGGCAGAATAGCGTTCGTGCATGGGGTCGACGCGCAGGCGCAGCAGCTCGAGCGAGCGCGAAGCCTGGCGTGTTCCGCGGATACGACGGTCGATGCCCTCAAGACGATGCTCAAGGTCGGGCACGCGGCCCTTCAGCGAACGCAGGCGCTCGCTCGTCTGGGCCAGGCGCACCTTGGCATCGGCGAGCTTACCGGCGGCCTCGGAATCGTCACGGCGAACGCGATCGAGCTCATCGTTGGCCTCGGCAATCTGGAGACCCAGGTCGCTTGCCTGTGCACGCGCCTCGTCACGCGAACGGGTGAGCTCGTCAACGCGCGGGCGCGCAGCGCGAACGGCCTCGGAGGCCTGCTCGCGGCGCTTGGAGATGCGCACGCGCTCGACCTCGGCATTGTTGACGCTTTGCTCCAAGCGGCCGATCTCGGAGAGCAGCGAGCGGCGCTCGCCCTCAAGACGGGCGATCTCACCGGCGGCATCGCCCTCGGCGGCACGTGCCTCCTCGACGGCGGCGTTGGCCTCAACGACTTGGTCCGAAGCATGCTCAAAGATGGCAGCCAGATCGGGTTCCAGGCCCTCGAGCTCACGGATGCGGCGCTTGCGCTCCAAGGCACCCGAAGCCTCGCCGGCATCGAGCCCCACGCGCACCAGACCACCACAGCTCACGCGGGCGCCATCGGGAGTCACGTAGGTCACACCGTCAATGACAGGGGCAGCCAACGCGGCAGCCAAGTCATCGACCACGTAATAGCCGCCGAGAAGGGCCTCGACAACCGGGCCATAACCGGAGCGCACGGACAGACGATCGACCAGACGCGTACCGGCAGCGCCCTCGGCGGCAGCAGAGCCACTCACGCCGCGCGCCATCAGCAGCGCCTCGCCCGAAGCCTTCTTTTGGTCCAAAGCCGCACGACCGGCGCGCTCAAGCGTAGCGGCATCATCAAACAAAAGAGCATCGATATCGCCGGCAAGTAGTTGCTCAACCAGGCCCTCAAGCTCACGAGGGGCGTCGAGCACGTCGCCCAGACGGCCTGAGACATCGTCGCCCAGCGCGCCCACCAGACGGCTCACCAGCGGCGAGCTGTCTGCCATGCGGGCATCGAGCTTCTTTTGGCTGGCAAGCTCCGAGCGCACCTCGGACAGCTTGTTGCGCGCCTCGCTCTCACGATTACGCAAGTCCTTCAGGGCTGCACGGGCGACCTCGGTGGCCTCGCGCGCATCGTTCTGGGCCTGACGAGCCGCCTCAAGGGCACTCTCAAGCTCCTCAGCACGGTCGCGACGGCTATCAAGCGATGCTGTAACCTCCTCGAGCTGTTCATCAATCTGCTCCAGGCGCGAGGCGTACATGTTGTCCTCGACCTCGGCGTTGCTCAGCGAGTCCTTCACCTTGGCGAGTTCGAGCGCCGCGTTATCGGCCACACGCTGCACATCGCGTTGCTCACGCGTAAGCTGCGAAATCTGATTGTCGAGCGCCACGCGCCGCTCGTGGAGCTCAGCGGCGGCAGGACCAGCGGCGTCAACGTCCTCCTGGGCCTGCATGTGCGCGCCGGTCACTTCCTCAAGCTGCGCACGTGCATCCTCGAGCTCCTCGACCACGCGACGACGCTGATGCTCGGAGCTCGAGATCTGGCCGCGCATGTCGGACAGGCGCGACACCATATTGTGGCCCTTTTCCTCGAGCAGGCGCATATCGGAGTTAATGCGACCGACCACGTCTTGCATATGGCGGCGCTGCTCGCCCAGATCGCCCACAAACAGGCCCTTTTCCTCGAGCATGACCTGGAACTTCTCGAGCTCGCGTTCCTTTTCGCCCAAGCGGTACTGCGCAAGCTCAAGCTCGGCAGCACCCTCCTTGGAGCGGCTCTCCAAGTCGTTCCACTGCGACTGCAGCGAACGAAGCTCGTCGACGGCCAGCATCTGCGTAAGCTCGTTCGCGCGCGAGGACAGCTCTTTGTACTTGCGCGCGCGATCGACCTGACGCTCCAGCGGCCGCAGCTGACGGGCGATCTCCTTATTGATGTCGCGGGCACGGGTCAAGTGCTCGTCCATCGAATTAATCTTTTTGAGCGCACGCTCCTTGCGGCGCTTGTGCTTGGAGATGCCGGCGGCCTCCTCGATGAGGGCACGGCGCTCCTCGGGGCGGCTCTGCAAAATGGCGTCGAGCTTGCCCTGGCTGATGATGGAATGCGTATCCTTGCCCAAGCCCGAATCGTGCAGGATGTCCTGAATGTCCATCAGGCGGCACGGACTCGAGTTGATGAGGTACTCGCTTTCGCCCGAGCGATACATACGACGGGTGATGGCGACCTCGTCAAAGTCGACGGGCAGCATATGGTCCGAGTTATCGAGCACCAGCGTGACCTCGGCGACACCCACCGGCTTGCGCGCTGACGAGCCCGAGAAGATGACATCCTCCATGGCCTGGCCGCGCAGCTGCTTGGCGCTCTGCTCGCCCAGGACCCACAGAATCGAGTCAGAGATGTTCGATTTTCCCGAGCCGTTGGGACCGACGATGACGGTCAGGCCCGGCTCAAACGTCATATGGGCGCGGTCGGCAAACGACTTGAACCCTTTGAGCGTGAGGGACTTGAGATACACGGTTCCTCGCTTAAACAGGCTTCTTGTTGAGAATCACGCCGTTGGTGGTGTAGCCCATGCGGTCAAGTGCCTCGAGTGCAGCGGCTCCCTCGGCTTCCTTCTTTGAGGAGCCGGAGCCGCGACCCTGGCGAATACCATCGATCAACACCACGGCGGTAAAGGTGGGCGCATGCGCCGGGCCCTCGGAGCCAACAAGCTTATACGCGGGAGGCTCATGGCCGTCTGCCTGCACGCACTCCTGCAAGAACGACTTGGGGTTCGCAGGATGCTCGGCACGCTCAGAGGCCAAATGGGGCTTAAGCGTACGGTGGATAAACTCCGCCGCCGCATCCCAGCCAGCATCCAGATACAGCGCGCCCACGAGCGACTCATAGACGTTCTCGAGCGCCGAGTGCAGGCCACGCGCGCCGGTACCGGTCTCGGAGGCACCAAAGATGATGATGTCGTCGATACCCAGCTCGTGCGACACCTCGGACAGCGTAGCGCCCGAGACAAGCGACACCTTCAGGCGCGTGAGCTTGCCCTCGTCAAACTCCGGATAGGACTCAAACAGGGAGCGTGCGACCACAGCGCCCAAAATGGAATCGCCCAAGAATTCAAGGCGCTCATAGCTGGCAGAAACCGGCTGGCCCTCGACTGCCGAGGGATGCGTAAGCGCCGCGCGCAGCAGCACCTTATTATTGAACTCGTGGCCCAGGATTTCCTGGGCACGCGTAAGTCGTTCAGACAAAGCCAAGACCTAGGCCTCCCTGGCGTTTTCGATCGCGCCGACGGCGTCGGCGACAGAGTTGAGCGAGAGCAGAGTCTCGTCATCGATCTCGAGGTTGAACTCGTCCTCGATAGCCGTAACCAGCTGCAGGCGCTCGAGCGAGTTGGCATCGAGATCGTCAAAGGTGGTCTCATCGCTAATTTCGGCAACATCGACGCCCAGAACGTCAGCAGCGACCTCGGCGATCTTGTCGAAGATTTCGGAGCGGTCCATAGCGCTTCCTCTCATAGTGAATGAATACCAAAAGAATGGTACCGCCCGGGCGGTACCAAGACACGGTTCTGATTCTACCCCACGAAGCAGGCCGCGAGGCACATAACAGCGCTCTAACTCGCTCTTACAAAACGATGCCGTCCATGGAGTTGGCGACGTTCTCGACCAGCCCCGCGCGCACGGCTTCGGCCGCCGCGAGCGTACCGTTTTTAACAGCCTCGACCGAGGTGGCGCCATGGCCGATTAGGACCACGCCACGCAGGCCCAAAAGAATCGCACCGCCCTTGGCATCACCAGAGAGCTTGGCCTTAATCTCGCGCATCTGCTTTTTGATGAGCAGCGCGGCGATCTTGGTGCCGAGCGAGGCCATAAAGGCACCCTTGAGTTCCTGCAGCAAAAACTTGGCAGCGCCCTCGGTGGCCTTGAGCGCAATATTGCCCGACATGCCATCGGCAACGACGACATCGAAATTGCCCGAGGTGAGGTCGGTGCCTTCGCAGTTGCCCACAAAGCCGGGAACGGCGGCTTTCATGGCCGGGAAGCAGGCCTTGGTAAAGTTGGAACCCTTCTCGTCCTCGGTGCCATTGGCAAGCAGGCCCACGCGGGGATGCTCGATGCCCAGGACGACGCGGGCATAGGCGCTACCCATCTGGGCAAAACGCACCATGTCATCGACCTCGACATCGGGGTTGGCGCCCATATCGCACAGCACCGTCAGACCGCCGGCGCGATTGGGCAGCGCATTGGTCAGACAGGGACGCACCGGCTGCTTCTTGCCTTCGGCCATATATCTAAACGGCGTCACATAGGCGGTGGCGGCAGCGGTCATGGCACCGGTCGAGCCGGCGGAGAAGAACGCGTCCGCGTTGCCCTTTTTGATGGCGCGGCAGGCAAGCACGATCGACGATTTACGCTTGGTCATCACGGCGCGAATGGGATCGTCATCCATGGCGATAACGTCGGGTGCCTCAAGAGCCTCAACACGTGCATGGGAAGCAGCAAAGGGATTGACGATTTCAGCGGGGCCAGCTGCCAAGACCTCGATATCGGGATCGGCGGCAAGCGCAGCCTCGATACCATCGAGAACAACCTGAGGTTTCTCGTCTCCGCCCACAATGTCTACACAAACGCGAACGTTACTCATATACATACTCCTTATACAAAAATGGCCGACTCATTGAGCCGGCCATTGTGGTTCCATTTGGAACGGCATCGCATCCAGAGTATACCGTTACTCGGTAACGATAACCTCGCGGTCCTTGTAGAAACCGCAGCTGGGGCACACGTGGTGCGGAAGCTTGACAGCGCCGCAACGGGGGCACGTGGACTGAGCCGCAGCCGAGATCTTCATGTTGGCGGAACGACGGGTGTGAGTGCGGATACGACCCTGCTTTTGTTTAGGTACGGGCATAGTGACCTTCCTTATGAACTATCCAGTGTGGCGATTACGCGCAAGTAGCGATACTACCACAGTTTTACTCATCGAGCTTGAGATTCTTCAATGCTGCAAATGGATTTTCCGTGGCAGCGGCCCATTCTGCCTCTGCCTGGGCGGCGCAATCGCATTGCTCGACGTTGAGATTGCAACCGCAAGTGGGGCACAGGCCGCGGCAATCGGGCTTGCACAGAACGACAAACGGCGTGTCCATGACGACCGCGTCGTTGATGGGCTCACCCAGATCGACGATGCGGTCCTCACCCAGGAGCTCGTAGCCGACCTCGTAGGTCTCGGGATCCTCGGGCTCCTCGAAGAGGTAGAACTCCTCGATCTCGCCGGCGATATCAAACGAGGCAGGCTCCAGGCAACGGTCGCACTCGCCGGTGGCGTGCGCGCGGACCATGCCCGTGAGCAAGACACCGGTGCCGGCATTGGTAAAGACAACGTCGTAGTCGATGCCGTCCTGTAGCTGGTACTCCTTCTCGCCCACCGTGTAGGTGGCAACATCAACCTTGCCGGTCAGCGGATACGAATCACCAGGAAACTCGAGCTGCTCAGAAAGATCGACGGTAACGCTCGGGAACTCAGCCATTACCACTGACCATTCTGTTGGGCGGCACCCTCGTTGAGCTGCTGACGGCAACGGGTAACGGTGCCGGTCAGGCTCTTGAGGTTCTCCTCCAGGTGCGTAAAGACCTGCTCTGCGTAGTCCTCGGCAGCATAACGCGTCTCGCGCTCGTACTGCTGGGCACGATCGCGGATGTCGTCGGCCTGCTGCTGTGCCAGACGGACGATCTCCTGCTCACCGGCAATGGTGAGGGCCTGCTGCTGAGCGTCGGCGATGATGGAATCGGCCTGAGCGGCGGCGGATGCCATAAGCTCCTCGCGCTCCTTAAGGATACGGCGGGACTTCTGCCACTCCTCGGGATAGCTCATGCGGATCTCGTCGAGGATGTTGAAGAACACGTCGGCGTCGATGACCTTGAACTGAGCGTTCTTGCCGAAAGGCGGCTTGGCTTCCTCGATCAGCCCTTCGAGCTCATCGACCAAGCTGACGATCCTATCGCCAGGAAAATTCTCGCCCGGCATCCGGTCTCCTTTCATAGGTAACATATCATCGTGCTAGTTTACCACATGCCACCAGGCAATAAAAAACGTCACGAAAAGCGGTGTCTGAGCGCTTCGACCACGTTGGGCGGGACAAACGTCGATACATCGCTGCCGAGCGAGGCGATCTGGCGAACGACCGAACTCGAGATATAGCCGTACTGCGGCGCACTCATGACAAAGATGGACTCAAGCTCGTTATCCAAGCGATAGTTGAGGTCTGCCTGCTGCAGCTCGTACTCAAAGTCGGTCATGGCGCGCAGGCCCTTGACCACGGCCCCCGCCCCCTGCTCGCGAGCGAAGTCGACCAAGAGGCCGGTAAAGGGCAGGACCTCGACGCCGTCGATATCACCGAGCGCCTCGCGAGCCAGCGCCACGCGCTCATCCAGCATAAACGTGGTGCCCACACCGTTTTTACCCTGCGACTCGGCGACAGCGACGATCACGCTGGGAAAGATGCGGCGGGCACGGCGGATGACGTCGATATGGCCAAATGTGATGGGATCGAAGGTGCCCGGGACAATCACGCGGTTGATAGTGTCATTCATGGGCGTCCTCCGTGGGTGCGTCGCTATCGATACCATCATCCTCGCCGTTGCCGACCCAACGAAGCAGGTCGACCGAGGTAATGCCGTAGCGCTTCTCGCGCACGATCTCAAAGCCTGCCGGATGCGCGGGCGCATCGGCGGCGGCATGCTCAAACAGGGCATAAGCGCCAGGTGCAAGCAGACCCTGCTGAGCCAGGTTCTGCAGCAGTTCCTCGACCGGCTCGGCACCAAAAGCATAGGGCGGGTCGAGCAGGACCAGATCAAAGGGGCCGCCCGGCACACGACCGCGCGAGGCGCTCGCCAGCATGTCGCCCGTTACCACGCGCCAACGCGCACGGTCACGGCAGAGCGACTCGATATTCTTGGTAATGAGCCGCGCGGCATTCCGATCGATCTCGAACGTCGTGAGCGAACGGGCTCCCCGCGAGAGCATCTCAATGCCTAGGGCACCGGAGCCGCCAAAGGCATCCAGTACGCGGACCTCGTCCAAATCAAAGTCAAAGGCCGATAGGACCATGGATGCGCACGCTTCGCGCACGCGGTCGGTCGTCGGACGCGTAACATCGCGACCGCGCGGCTCTTCGATTTTGCGACCGCGCCATTCACCGCCGATGATTCTCATCCTCCGCTGACCTCCTTAAAAATGTGTCGATATCGCATGGCGACCGCATCGCGCAGGGGGCGCGTCGCCACGGAGTCAAGGGTGCAAGCATACCGCAAGAGCTCGACCGCGTCCAAATGGGCCCATTCGATAAGGTCCTCATCGGCGTCCAGGTCCACAAAGCGCAAGGTCACGCCGCCGTGCTGACGGTAACCCAGGATTTCGCCCTCGTGACGCAGACGCAGGTCCATCTGGGCAAGCGTAAAACCATCCGAAGTTTTTTCGAGCGATTGCAGGCGATCTTGTGCTGCCGACGCGCCGCCGTTGCCCTTGGAGTGCGTCATGACCAGGCACGTGCCCGACACACTGCCGCGGCTCACGCGACCGCGCAGCTGGTGCAGGGCAGCCAAACCAAAGCGCTCGCCGTTCTCGATGACCATGACGGTGGCGTTAGGCACGTCGACGCCCACCTCGACCACCGTAGTCGAGACGAGCACGTCAATCTCGCCACGCTTAAAGGCATCAATAACCTGGTCCTTCTCCCCCGCTGGCATACGGCCGTGAAGGCGCTCGATGGCAAGGCCCGGCAACGCCAGACGCAGGCGATCGAGCTCGGTCGCCGTATCGTGCAGCGGTACGGGAACCGTCACGCGGCCCTCATCGTCGCGGGCAATACCGGGCACGTCTTCCAGCTCATCGGCCGAGTCACTCGGCTCCACGAGCGGGCAAATCACGTAGGCCTGCTGACCCTTTTCATGCGCCTCACGGATGGCGCCATAGGCCAGGTCGCGACTCGACTCGGTGAGGACGCGCGTCGTCACGCCGGCACCCGGAATGGGACGATGGCGGATGATGCTCGTATCCAGGTCGCCATAGACCGAGAGCGCCAACGTGCGCGGGATAGGCGTGGCCGTCATAACGAGCAGGTCCGCACCGGGGCCCTTCGCGCGTAGGGCGTTGCGTTGGCCGACGCCAAACCGGTGCTGCTCGTCGATGACGACAAGCGACAGATGCTTGAACGCAACGTTATCCGAAAGCACCGCATGGGTGCCAAAGAGCACGTCAAGCTCGCCCGATTCCAGCTGCGCATGGATGCGCTCGCGCTCTGCGGCCGGCGTGGCACCCGTCAGAAGTGCCCATGACATGCCGGCCTGCGAGAGCAGAGGGCCGGTCTTATCGGCATATTGGCGCGCCAGCACGCCCGTGGGCGCCATAACGCAGGCCTGCGTACCGCCATCGGCAGCCACAGCCAGCGCGCAGGCGGCAACGGCGGTCTTACCGGTACCGACATCGCCCAGCAGCAGGCGGTTCATCACGCGCCCGCCATCGCACATATCGCGCAGGATATCCTGGAACGCGGCCTCCTGCTCGTCGCTCAGCGAAAACGGCAGGGCCTGCTTGAGCGCGACCAGGTGCTCGCCCGCGGTGTGGGCATAGGGCACCACATCGACCAGGCCGCCGTCGTTGCGCAGACGCAGCGCCAGCTGCAGGTAGAGACACTCCTCGTAGGCAAGACGCCGGCGTGCGATGTCGCGCTCAGCCATGCTCGAGGGAAAGTGGATCGATCGAAGCGCACGAGCATTGCTCATCAGGCGACGCTTAACGCGTAAGCGTGCCGGAATGGGATCAAAGGGATTGCCGACGACCTCGAGCGCGCCGCTTACGATGCGGCGCATCCACGCCTGGCTCACGCCATCACTGACGTAATGGACCGGCAGGATAGTGCCTGCGGCACGCCCTTCCTCGAGCTTTTCAAAGTGCGGCGAGGCCATCTGCTTAAAACCGTAGGCAAACTCAACCTTGCCCATCACGGCCAGGCGGTCGCCCTGCTTAAGCTGCTGGGCAATCCAGGGCTGGCGGAAAAAGGCGACCTGTAGCACGCCCGTCTCGTCAACGAGTGAGACCTCGGTCACCTGCATGCGCGGACGCGGCTGCTTTTGGACGATGCGGTCGACCGTGGCGATGATAGTGCACACGGTACCGATGGGCGCCATCTCGATGGACCAGGAGCGCGTAAAGTCCAGGTAACGATGAGGGATATGGAGAAGGAGGTCCCCCACCGTCCGAATTCCCAGACGGCGAAGGGCCTCCTCACGTTTACCTGAAACATATTTGAGTCGCGCGATATCTTCGTCGAGCGCATTGCTCTGGGCAAAGCGCTCCGAGACGCGCGGCACGGAGCACAGCTCGGACATGGGCAGAGCCTACTCGATCGAGAAGATCACGGGATAGAGCGGCTGCTCGCCACGATGGGCGTCGATCTCCAAATCGGGCTGAGCCTCCTCAATGGCGTCTACGATCTCCTGGAAGGCCTCATCGGACAGTTCCTCGCCGGCCAGAATCGTCAGCGCGTCGCCCTCCTCTTCCTCCTGCATACGGTTGATGCAATCGAGCGTGACCTGCTTCACGTCGGAGCCGACCACGTCGATGGAGCCGGCGATGATACCCATGACGTCACCGGAGTGAATCGGCGAGCCGTCGGAGGCGCTGGAATCGCGCACGGCACGGGTGACCTCGCCATCGCGAACCTCGCTGATGGCGTCGACCATAGCGGCGACGGCATCCTCGAGCTCGGAATCGGGCAGGACCGCGAACAGCGCGGAGAAGGCCTGCGGGACGGTCTTGGTGGGAACGACGGCTACCTTCTTGTCGGTGCAGGCTGAGGCAGCGGCCTCGGCAGCCATGCGGATGTTGCCGTTGTTGGGCAGGATGATGACCGAGGTCGCGTTGACCTGGTCAACGGCGCCCAGCAAGTCTGCAGTCGAGGGGTTCATGGTCTGGCCACCCGACACGATCACGTCGACGCCGAGGGACTTGAGGATGTCTGCCTCGCCGGAACCGGCGGCAACGGCGACAAAGCCCAGCGCCTTGGCGGGCTCGGCGGCCTTTTCCTGGTCCTCGTGGATCTTGGCGGTACGGTCGTGGGCCTCCATCTCCATGTTGTGGATAAAGACCTCGTAAATCTGACCAAGCTGCAGCATATGCTCGAGCACCAGGTTGGGGGTGTTGGAGTGCACGTGAATCTTGTAATCGGGGTAAGCGCCCACGAGTAGCTCGCAGTCGCCCATGGAGCCCAGGAACTTAAGGCACTCGTCCTCGTCAAACGGGGCGTCTGCCTTAAACAGGAACTCATTGCAGTAACGGAACTCCGAGCCCTCCCAGTCGTCGTTGGCCTCGATCTCAACGCGGTCGAGGGCCGCGTCGCGGGCAGAGCCAGCGGAGTCAAACGTGGCGGAGAAATCCTCGACAACGGTGCTGCGACCAAGCGCGGCGGCAACAAAGTTCTCAAGGAAGATGGCAAATCCAAAGGCGCCGGAGTCGACCACGCCGTTCTCCTTCAGAACGGGCAGCAGGTCGGGCGTACGGGCGACGGACTGATAGGCCTCGACGACGATGGCGTCGAGCGCGTCCTCGGCCGAGAACTTCTTCTTCTCGCACTCGTCTGCCTTGGTCGAGACGTCGCGCAGCACCGTGAGGATCGTACCCTCGATGGGCTTACGCACTGCCTGGAAGGCAACCTTGACGGCTCGGCGGAACGCATAGGCGATGTTGGCGGAAGTGATGGGCTCATCGGCAGAGACAAGGCCCTCGGCCACACCACGCAGAATCTGCGAGGTGATGACGCCGGAGTTGCCACGGGCACCCATCAGGGAGCCATGGGTGATGGCACCGGCGATGGCCTCCATGTCGGCGTCGGCAGGAAGGGCGGAGAGCTCCTTGGTCACCGAGGCGAGCGTGAGCGACATGTTGATGCCGGTATCGCCATCGGGTACGGGGAAGACGTTGAGCTTGTTGATCTCCTCGGCCTTGTCGGAAACGGCAGCCGCAGCGATCGGAAAACAGGTGCGAATGGTCTTTGCAATCATGGGTATTTGAATCTCCGTTTTCGGATGCTAGTTCAGACGGCTCTTGAGCGCGTCGATATGGATGCCGATCTTAAGGCTGGCGGGGTCGATCTGGGCGATCTCCTGCAGGGTGAAGGCAACGGAGCTCGAAAGATTGTGGCAGACGGACTTCATGTTGACGCCGTTCTCGAGCACGACGTGAAGATCGACCGTAAGGCCGTTCTCGTCGGCGGAGACAAGCACGCCCTTGCGGAGGCGCTGACCGGCAAGCAGGCGCACGCTCTCGGCGCCTTGGAGCTGCTCAGCCATACCGACGACGCCATAGCACGTCATCGCGGCATAACCGGCAATATCGGCAATAACGTCGTTCGAGACGCTCAGGCTGCCGTTAATGGTCTCAGACACAAGAATCTCCTTATCTGGTGCTCACGGCACCATGTCGTGGGAGCAATCATTGCAATATTCTACAACGACCGCGCCATGTTGAGGTGATGGGTCGCGGGATTACATCCTCGACACGAAATGTTGATATGGCAACGTTCGAGTCAAGTGGTCGCGGCATGAAAAAACCCGCCGCATAAGCGACGGGTTCTACAACCTGGCTCCCCGGGTAGGACTCGAACCTACAACAGCGCGGTTAACAGCCGCGTGCTCTACCATTGAGCTACCGAGGAATAGGTGCGTGCTCTCAAGCAACGAAATTTATTATACGGACGAATCAGCTCAGGGCAAGAACTTTTTTAAGAATTTTTCCGACCTAGTCATTGAGGACGTCCCCAATGACCACATGAAAGCGCCCCCAAGCGGATGTGCTTGAGGGCGCTTCTTACTTGCGAGGTTATGACTCGATGTAGTCCTTCAGCTTGCTGCTGCGGCTCGGGTGACGAAGCTTGGCCAGGGTCTTGGACTCGATCTGGCGGATGCGCTCGCGCGTGACGCCAAACTCGCGGCCGACTTCCTCGAGCGTGCGGGGATGCCCGTCGACAAGGCCAAAGCGCAGCTCGATAACCTTGCGCTCACGATCGGCAAGCGAGTCGAGCACCTGGGTGAGCTGCTCCTGCAGCATGGAGAAGCTGGCAGCATCGGGCGGAACGATAGCCTGGGAGTCCTCGATGAAGTCGCCCAGCTGGGAATCCTCTTCCTCGCCGATGGGGGTCTCGAGCGACACGGGCTCCTGCGAGATCTTCTGGATCTCGCGGACGCGGTCGGCGCTCATGTCCATCTCGGCACCGATCTCCTCGGGGGTCGGGTCGCGACCCAGGTCCTGAAGGAGCTGGCGCTGCACGCGGACGAGCTTGTTGATAGTCTCGACCATATGCACGGGAATACGGATGGTACGGGCCTGGTCGGCGATAGCGCGCGTAATGGCCTGACGGATCCACCACGTGGCGTACGTGGAGAACTTGAAGCCCTTCTGGTAGTCGAACTTCTCGACGGCGCGAATCAGACCGAGGTTGCCCTCCTGGATCAGGTCAAGGAACAGCATGCCGCGGCCGACATAGCGCTTGGCGATGGAGACGACCAGACGCAGGTTTGCGCTGATGAGCGCCTGCTTGGCTTCGAGGCCGACGTTCTCAATGCGCGTAAGACGACGCATCTCGGCACGCGTGAGCTCGAGCTCACCGGCATCGGCGGCCTCGAGCTTCTCGGTGGCCTCGAGACCGGCCTCGATCTTCATGGCCAGATCGACCTCTTCGGAGGCGGTCAGCAGGTCGACCTTGCCGATCTCCTTGAGGTACATACGAACCGGATCGCCGGTCAGCATCACCGTGGAGGCATCGATGCCACGCACGCGGGAGCGTGAACGGGACGTGCGCACGGTGCGCTTCTTCTTGCTCTTGGAAGAACCCATCTCGGCGTCGGCCTGACGGGCCATCTTGAGCTCGTGATCGTCGAGCGAGCCGGAATCGTGCTCGTCGTCGTCATCGAAATCGTCGGTATCGGTATCGTTATCGTCATCGACGACGTCCATGGGGGCGTCGTCGTTACCGCTCGCGGAGATAATCTGGATGCCGCTGTTGCGCAGCGCGGAATACACCGCGGTGAGCTGCTCGTCAGAAACATCGATATCCTTCAGGGCGACCTGAATCTCGTCCTCGGTTACCGAAGTCCTGTTTGAGCCGTTGCCCATGAGCTTTGCAACGTAGGATTCCAGCCCAGTACCCGTGCTCTCAGTCTTTTTTGGCACAGATTCTCCCTTCATAGTCCACAGGACTCAATACTTTAGCACACACATCGACGTCTATACCCAAAAAGAGGACAGGATATAGGCGAGAATACGCTGGTTGACCACAACATCTAGGCTTGCTCGGTGCCCGCGGCCTCCAGGCCGATCAAACGGAACGGGTCCGCCACGCCGCCGATCGACTTTTGCAGCTCGCGTTGACGCTGCGAATCCTGAGCGGCCTGCACGGTCAGCGCGCGACGGGCCTCATCGTCGAGCGAACGGTCTTGGCGCAGCTTGGCCTGCGCGGCACGCATACGGCGCTTGATGGTGTAGAGCTCGAGCGTATCGAGCATGAACACGATGTTCGTCTCGGTAGGGTGCTTGCTCGTCGCCGAGATGCGCCCGGCGCTCACAAGCGTTGCCGCCTCGGGACACACCGAGCGCGCCGCATCCATGCAGGCTGCAGGATCGGTTCCCGGCGGCGTTGCCAGCACGGCCCATGCGATGGACTCGTGACGTGGGTCAACCCACTCGATGGAGCAGATGCGGTCGGCATACGTGCGGAACAGGTCGGGGTAGCTAGTAAGCATCGTCAACAGCTCGCGCTCCCCTGCCAAGGACTTGCGCTCAAGATCGGTAAGAACCATCGGCGCCGCCGCAGCCGGTGCGCCCGAACCATCAGCCACAGGAACAGCGCCCATACCATCAGGCACGTCGATCGGCGGCAGATCGTCGACGACCTCCACGGGCGCGGCGCCGTAGGCATCGAGCGGGACATAGTCGTACGGCTCCTCCTCGACCGGCGCGAACACCGGCGACGTCGCGCCCGATGCCCAAGCACCGCGACCGGCATCGCGAGAACTCGACGCCCGACTGCCCGTCCCGCCGGACCGCTCAGCCTGTGCCCGCTGGCGCTCAAAGCTCTGCTCACGACGTCGTTCCGCATCCTCGCGCTTGGCGACATCGCGAAACACACGGCCCGAGCTCGCACGCACGGTCTCCAAATCCAAACCCAGCAGATCGGCAATCTGGATAAAGTACGTATCGATCATATAGCTGTCACGAAGCGGATAGATGAGCGTGAGCGCATCCTCCAGCGCCTTGGCGCGACCGCCCGGCGTGGTGATGTCGCTCGACTCCTGCAGCGAACGGTACACGAAGTCCATGAGCGGCTCGGCGGCGTCAATGCGTTTCTGCAGCTCCTCTCCGCCGTGGGCCGTGATGAACTCCATGGGATCGTTGCCGTCAGGCAGCACCACGCAGCGCAGGTCCATCGAATCCTGCTCGATAAACTGAATCGCGCGACGGGCGGCCTTCTGGCCCGCGGCATCGCCGTCAAACATATACACGATGCGCTTGGCAAAGCGGGTGAGCGTCTTGACGTGATGCTCCGTGAGCGCGGTGCCCAGCGTAGCGACAACGTTTTTAATCCCCGCCTCCCAACAGGCGATGCAGTCGGTATAGCCCTCTACCACGATGGCGGTATCCTGCGCGACGATAAACTCCTTGGCCCAATTAAAGCCGTAGAGGTTTCGCTTTTTATGAAACACGCTCGTCTCGGCGGTGTTGAGGTACTTGGGTTGGCCGTCACCCATGATGCGACCGCCAAAGGCGATGTTGTGACCCTGCTCGTCAAAGATGGGGAACATCACGCGGTCGTAGAAGCGGTCGGCAAGCTGCCCGCGCCCTCGACTCACGGCAACGTTGGCGTCGATCATCTCCTGCGGAGTAAAGCCCGCCTGCGACAGATGAGCCACCAGCATATTACGACCCGGCGCAAAGCCCAGGCAGTAGCGGCGGCAGACGTCGCCACCCATGCCGCGGCTGGCAAAGTACTCACGTGGACGGCCATCCTTACCGCGCATAAGCATGGTGTGGTAGAACTGGGCGGTCTCGGCACACAGATCGTAGATGCGGGCACGCTTGGTACCGCGCTCGCGGCGATCTCCGGTGTCGTGCAGCTCAATACCTGCACGATCGGCCAAATAACGGATTGACTCGGGAAAGCTCAGGTTTTCGCGCTTCATGATATAGGTGAAGACGTCGCCGCCTTCGCCGCAGCCAAAGCAGTGCCAGACCTGCGTAGCGGGGATAATGTGGAAAGAAGGCGTCTTTTCGCCATGGAAGGGGCAGCAACCCCAAAACTCATGGCCGCGGGGCTTGAGCTCAACCGTTTCCTGCACGATGGCAACTAAGTCGGACGCAGCGCGTACCTGGTCTTTTTCCTCATCGCTAATCACGGATACTCACCCCCTGCTCGCCCAAGTTGTGACGAATATCCTCGATATTACCCTCGACGGTCGAGATCAACTCATCCAGCGATTCGAACACACGCGAGGGACGCAGCCAGCGCGTAAACGCCAGCGAAACGGAAGCGCCGTACAGGTCGCCCGTATAACCAATTAAGTTAGCCTCGAGATGCGATGAAGCGGCATCGTCGGCATACGTCGGCGGCAGGCCGACGTTAACGGCAGCAGGCCATACGGTGTCATCGACGAGCACCAGGCCCTCATACACGCCATCGGCAGGCACCTGAATTCCGTCGGGAACCTGCAGGTTTGCCGTGGGAAAGCCCATACCAGAGCCCTCGTGACGGCCACGAATAACACCGCCGCGCAGCATATACGGGCGACCGAGCAACTCAGCAGCCAGCTCCACATGGCCCTGTCCCAGCTCATGACGAATGCGGGTGGCGCAAATGGCCTCACCGCCCTCGCAAAGCAGGTCGTGACCATACACGTCAACGCCGCGCTCGGAACCCCAGACGCGCATCTCGGCAACACCAGAAGCACCGCCACGACCCAGCCTAAAGTCGCTGCCAACGCGAATCGAACGAATGTCGACCACGCGTGACAGCAGAGCGAAAAAACCGACATGGTCGAGTGCCGCAACCTCAGGCGTAAAGGGAACGGCCACCACCGCATCGACCCCGGTCTGAGCCAAGGCATGTAGACGGTCGGCCGTCGTCATCAATTTTTGAGCGGGCGAAGGACTCACCACAACGTCCGGATCGGGATCGAAAGTGACCACGACCGCCTTGCAGCCATGGGCGCGCGCATCGCTAACAAGCGCCGCAATGAGCTCCTGGTGACCACGGTGAACGCCGTCGAACACGCCGATGGCGATCGAGGCAGCACCCAAGTGCTCGCACTCATCAAACGCATCGGCAGTGACGATGCGAGCCTCGTCCGACTCGCCTTCAAAAAAGATACGCGCAAGCTCGCGAGCGGACAACATCATCGAACACCGCCGATTGCCTGCGGAAACACGTGCTCCATGACAAAGCGGCCACTTTCGATGCGGGCGAGCGCCTTGAGTCCCCCATCGAGCACCAGCGCAAAAGGCGACTTCGAGGTATCGAAATCGGCAAGCGCACGCTCAACGGGAATGCGTCGACCGCAGAGCAGATCGTCGGCAAGATTGCCCGGCAAGTCAACACGCGTGGCGCCCAGGGCCGCAATGGGATCCAGGGCAAAGCCGGGCGCGGACTCGGGAGAAAGCTCCTCGACCGCATGACAGGCGCCAATGGAAACAACACCGGAGGCCGTGCGGCGCAGCGCGGAAATGTGCGCGGCGCTCTCGCAGGCGCGGCCCAAGTCGCGAGCGAGCGCACGGATATAGGTGCCCTTGCTCACCGAGAACGCCACGGTCCACACACACGTATCACCTTCGCCGCCCACGGCGATCAGGTCGGCGGCATAGACCTCGACGGGGCGCGGAGGTAGGTCCACCGCATTGCCCTCACGAGCAGACTTGTAGGCGCGAACGCCATTGACCGAGATAGCCGAAAACGCCGGCGGCACCTGCATCTGCGGACCCAGCATAGCGGCCAGGCGCTCACGGGCATAGGCAGGATCGCGGAGCTCGTTGGCAACAGCCACCGTGCGGACCGCCTCGCCCTCCGCATCATCGGTATTGGTCTCGGCGCCAAACGAGATGTCGGCGACATAGCTTTTGGTATCGAGCGTGAGCATGCCCAGCAGACGGGTGGCCTGGCCCACACCCACCACCATGACACCCGATGCCATGGGGTCGAGCGTGCCGGCATGGCCGACGCGCCGCTCATGGAGGGCGCGCCGGCATTGCGAAACCACATCGTGGGACGTGCAGCCCACCGGCTTATCGACGGCGAGCAGCATATTCAGTTGAGAAGGCGTACGACGAGCCATGTACCATCCAAAAAGTTAAAGCTCGACGGTCACCGAAGCGGGATCCTCCCCTACCAGTTCGGCCAGCATGGGAAGTGCCACGGTGAGCGTCTCGAGAATCGTTCCGTTGTTGGAGAAACCGGCGGCAGCAGGATGTCCGCCTCCGCCAAAGGCAGCAGCGATCTCGGACACGTTGAGGTCACCCTTGGAGCGCAGGTTGCCGCGCACCTTGGTATCGCCCTCAATGCCCTTCAGGAACAGGCAGACCTCGACGCCCATCACCGAGCGCACCACGTCAACCAGACCGTCGCACTCATCCGAGGTGACACCGCACGCCTCAAGGTCACTCTGGTACGCGTAGCTATACGCGACGCGCCCGTGGGCCACCGTCTTAATGCGGCCCATAACGATGGACTTGAGGTGCAAAAACTCAACGCGCATGCTCTGGTAGACCTCGAGTGCCACACGCGCCGGATCGGCACCGTGGGCAACCAGACGCGAGGCTGCATGGAACGCGGCGGCGTCGGCGTTTTGGTACTGAAAACGGCCGGTATCGGTAACCAAGCCACACAGCAGGCAGGTTGCAACGCCATCACGTGCGACAATGCCGCAATTGTCCAAGAAGCGGTCGATGATCATGGCGCAGGCTGCAGCTTCGACGCGCCTCAGGCTGAGCTCGGCAAACTCCTCGCGCGCCGGATGGTGATCGAAGCACACCACATGCTTGGAGCGACGAAGCACCTCGGCGGAATTATTGAGACGCTCTACGACCGGTACGTCCACCGAGATGAACAGGTCAGGATTGCCGGTGTACGCAGATGCCGGCACCAGGCGATCGGAGCCTTCCATAAAGCGGTAGATACGCGGAACCGGGTCATCGTCTGCCAACAGCAGCGCAATGTCCTTGTTGGGGAAAAACTTCATGAGCGAAAGGCCCAGACCCAACACGGAGCCCAAGGCATCGCCATCGGGAGAAGTATGTCCCGAAATCGCAATGGAGGACGCACCCTCGATGAGCTCGAGGATGCGTCGCTGAATATCTGCAGACTCGCACGAGGCGAGGTCGGCGGAATTAGTCATCTAAAGCTGCCTCCTGGGCGGCATCCGCTATCGGATAGCCGTCCTCGTCCTTTTCGATCGCAAGCGTGGCGGGAACGTTTTCCAGCGCACGCGTGATGCGCTCGGCCTCATCGGTCGAGCGATCGATGCGAAAATCGAGCTCGGGCGTAACACGCCAATCGAGCGAGCGAGCCAACAGGCTGCGAATACGGCCCTTAGCGCTTGCGAGCGCCTCCATGACCTCGTCGTAGCGGCTCGCATCGCACGACACGAACACACGCGCGAACGAACGGTCCACCGCGACCTCGACCGCGGTCAAAGTAACCAGGTCGAGACGCGGATCGGAAACCTCAAAGAGCAGGATATAACCGAGCTTCTCGCGAAGCTGCTCGCCCAGACGGCGGGTTGCCTGCGTTTGCTTCATAGCGCTACCCCCTACTCGGTACGGGCAACCTGGTCGATGCGGTAACCCTCGATCTGGTCGCCGGGCTTGATGTCCTGGAAGTTCTCCAGGCCAATGCCGCCCTCGGAACCGCTCTTGAGGCTCTTGGCCTCGTCCTTGTAGTGGCGCATCGAGGCGATCTTGCCGTTGAAGACCACGATGCCGTCGCGCACCAGACGCACGGAATCGGTCGCGGCGATCTCGCCCTCTTCGACACGGACACCGGCGGCGATACCGACTTTGGGCACCTTGAAGGTGTCCAGGACGGTCGCGGTACCCGTGGAGACCTCGACCTCGGTGGGCTTGAGCATGCCGATACGGGCAGCGTCGAGTTCCTCGAGGCACTTGTAGATGACGTCGTAGCAACGGATCTCGACGCCCTCGCGCTCGGCAGCGGAGCGGGCCTTACCGTCGGGACGGACACCAAAGCCGATGATGATGGCGTTGGAGGCGTCGGCCAGAACGACGTCGGTCTCGTTGATGGCACCAACGGCGGAGTGGATCGTGTTGATGCGAACCTCGGACTGATCAATCTTGTCGAGCGAGTCCTGAAGGGCCTCGATGGAACCCTGGACGTCGGCCTTGATGATCAGGTTGAGCTCCTTGACCTCGGCGTCGGCAATGGTCTCGAAGAGGTTCTCGAGCGTGACGTGCTTGACGCGGCTCTGCTCCTCGATACGGGCCTTGAGCGAACGCTCGTCGGCAAGGGCGCGAGCCTCGCGCTCGTCCTCGAACACACGGAACTCGTCACCGGCGTTGGGCACGGACTGCAGGCCCAGGATCTCAACGGCGTCGGAGGGACCGGCCTCGGTGACGGCGCGGCCCTTGGGGTCGAGCATGGCGCGGACGCGGCCGTAGGTGAGGCCGGCGACCAGCGTATCGCCCACGTGCAGGGTACCGCGGGTCACGAGCACAGTAGCGACCGAGCCGCGGCCCTTGTCGAGCTTGGCCTCGAGGACGTTGCCGGAGGCAAAGGTGTCCGGGTTGGCCTTGAGCTCGAGCACATCTGCCTGGAGCAGCACGGTCTCGAGCAGATCGTCGATACCGATCTTCTGCTTGGCCGAGATGTTGACGAACATGTTCTGTCCGCCCCACTCCTCGGGGATGACGCCGTACTCGGTGAGCTCCTGACGCACACGGTCGGGGTTGGCGCCGGGCTTATCGATCTTGTTGACGGCGACAACGATGGGTACGCCGGCGGCCTTGGCGTGGTTGATCGACTCGACCGTCTGGGGCATGACACCGTCGTCGGCAGCCACGATCAGAATGACGATGTCGGTCACCTTGGCGCCACGGGCACGCATAGCCGTAAAGGTGGCGTGACCGGGGGTATCGATGAAGGTGATCTTGCGGTCGTTGATCATGACCTGCGAAGCACCGATGGCCTGCGTAATGCCGCCCGCCTCGCCGGCAGCAACGCCGGTGTGACGGATGGCGTCGAGGAGGCTCGTCTTGCCGTGGTCGACGTGGCCCATGACGGTGACGACCGGTGCGCGCGGCTTAAGGTCGGCGGGATCGTCGTAGAACGAGAAGGTGTTCTCCTCCTCGGGGGTGATGATCTTGATCTGACGACCCAAGTCGTCGGCAACGAGCTCGACGAGGTCGTCGGACATGGACTGCGTCATGGTGAGCGGCGTACCCAGCAGGAACAGGCGCTTGATGATGTCGTTGGCCGGAACGTCGAGCGCCTCGGCGAGCTCCTGGACGGTAACGCCCTGGGAAACCTTGATGGCGTCGAGCTCCTCGGGGTTCACGCCCTGGGCCAATGCCTCCTCAATCTTGCGCTCCTCCTGAGCCTTGGCAGCCTCGCGCTCGCGCTTCTCCTTGCGCTTCTTGCGGCGACCGGTGGACTCACGAGAGGCCTCCTCGACGGCAGCGCGGGCCTCCTCGAGGACCTTCTCGCGGCTGTACTCCTCGGCCTCGCGAGCCATGCGGCTGTAGTGGTCCTCTTCGTTGTTGTGACCGCCCTTGCGCTTCTTGCCCTTGCCCTGCTTATCGGGGTTGGGGAAGTCCATGCCGGCAGCGACGTTGTTGCTGGCGTTGGTGCGATGGCTGTGCGGACGACTCTCGGAGGCGTTGCGCTCGGAGTTGTTGTCGGAAGCGTTGCGATCGTTACGACGGCCACCGCGGCGGTCGTTGTTGCCGCCACGACGGTTACCGCGCTCGGCGGCGCGCTCGGCCTTGGCCTTGTCCTCGGCGTCCTTCTTCTCCTTGAGCACGGTCTCCTGTGCGGCGATCTGGTCGAGCAGCGAACGGAAGCGCGAACCGGAGTCGGAAGCGGGAACGGCGCGGCGCTGGGCCTCGCGGGCAGCCTCCTCCTTCTCGCGGGCAAGGCGCTCCTGCTCGGCCTTCTTCTTGGCCTCGGCCTCGGCGCGGGCAGCCTCCTCGGCAGCCTGGGCTGCGGCAAACTGGCGGCGCTCCTCCTCGCGGGCCTTCTCGGCGGCGATGCGCTCGCGCTCGGCCTCGGCAGCGCGTGCGGCATCCTCGGCGGCAGCTGCCTGCTCCTCGGCCTGCTTGGCGGCCTCGACTTCCTGAGCGCGGGCCTCGATCACCGAGGCGAGCTGCTTGCGGACCATGGCGACATAAGCGTCCTCCAAGGTGGAGGAAGCGGACTTAGCGGGAATCTTCATATCGGCGAGATGACCCATCAGTTCCTTGGAGGTCATGCCGAACTCTTTGGCCAGGGTGGACACACGGACTTTTGCCATATGACTTCACCTACCCTTTCTGGCACCTTGGGTGCCTAGAGACTGAACGAGCGTGGGAGATGCGCCGGGACCTGCTCGGCGCGACCGCGCGCTAGATCAGGTCCTCCGCATCATCGAAGGCGTCGGTGTCGTGGACACCGCAGAAACGGGAGCCGGGACGGGCCTGGTTGCGGCACTGGATGCCGTCCTCGGACACGTACTCGCAGCGGCGGACGTCCTCGTCCTCCTCGTCACCGATCAGGTCGGCGGCGGGCTCCTCGTGAACGGGAACGTTCTTGAGGATGTCGGCGGCAAGCGTCTCGGACTTAATGTCGATGTGCCAGCCGGTCAGGCGCGCGGCGAGGCGGGCGTTCTGGCCCTCCTTGCCGATGGCAAGGGACAGCTGGTCGTCGGGCACGATGACGCCGGCGTAGGCCTTCTCCTCGTCGATGAGGACGCGGGTGACCTTAGCGGGCGACAGGGCGTTGGCGACGTAGACGGCAGGATCGGCATCCCACAGGATGACGTCGACGCGCTCGCCACGGAGCTCGCCCACGACAGCGCGAACACGGCTGCCCTTGGGGCCGACGCAGGCACCCACGGGATCCAGACGGTCGTCGAGCGAGTGGACAGCGACCTTGGAACGCTGGCCGGGCTCGCGGGCGATCGACTTGATCTGGACGGTGCCCTCATAGATCTCGGGCACCTCCTGCTCAAACAGACGACGCATGAGCTCGGGGTGGGTACGGGAGATGACAATCGGCGGACGGCTGTGCTCGCCACGAACCGGCTGCAGGTTGGAGTTGGGGTCGCGAACGTCAATGATCACGGCCTTGATATGCTGGTTGTGCAGGTAGCGCTCGCCCATCGGACGCTCGTTGCGCTCGTTCTCGTAACGGCGCTGATCGAAGTGCGGAAGCTCGGCCTCGACGCCTTCGCGAATCTTGACGATCGTGAAGTCCGGCGTGGACTGCAGCACGGTACCGCTGATGAGGTCACCGATGCGGCCGGAGAACTCCTCGTAGATCTGCTCACGGGCGGAGTTACGCACGATAGCGTTGATCTCGGCCTTGGCGTGCTGGGCGGCGATGCGGCTCGTGTTCTTGGGGGTAACGTCGATCTCCTCGAACTCGGTGAAGTTGCCCTCCTCGTCCATGGAATCGTCGATCGGCTCCAGGCGGTAGACGTAGATCTTGCCGGTGGTGCGGTCGATGGTCACCTTGGCGCCCCACTCAAGATGCAGGATCTCGGCATAGCTCTTGGCGAGCGACTGCTCCAGGCGGTCGATCAGGTAGAGCTGGTCGATGTGCTTCTCCTGACAAAGCTCCATCAGGGCGGACATCATGTCGGATGCTGCCATCTTACTTTCCTTCCTTCGCGGGCTTGAAGTCGTAGGTGGGCTTCAACTTGCACTTTTTAACATCAGAGAAATCGAGGGTGACGGACTCGCCGTCCTCGAGCTCGAGGGTCACGTTCGTCTCGGTGGCGGCGGCAATCTTGCCGGCGTACTTGCGACGGCCCTCGGTAGCGGTGGAGGTGAGCTCACAGTTCTCGCCAACAAAGCGGGCAAAGTCGCACGGGCGGCGCAGCGGGCGCGCCATGCCCGGGCTCGACACCTCAAGCGTATAGCTCGAAGAGATGGGGTCGAGCTCCTCAATCACATCGCCGACCCACTTGGTGTTGGCCGTGACGTCGTTGAGCGACAGGCTCTGACCCTCGGCACCCTCGATACGCACGCGCACGCAGGGGGCCTTGGTGGCACCCACGAGCTCGACGTCGACGATGTCGACATCGTGCTGGGGAGCGACGGCCTCGAGCGCGTCGATGATCGCCTGCTCGGTCTTGGTCTTGACCATTGCGGCACCTCCATCCATACAAAAAAGAAGCGGGGCCGAATCCCCACTTCTTTCAATTACAACTTCATTTGCAAGCAAACTATACCAATAGCTGCGGAAACGCGCAAGCACAGTACGAATCTGCAGGTCAGCGTGCGCACAGGTTCCCCACAAGAAGAGGACAATTGACCGAAGAGCCCCATGCGGAGCAACCTCAACAGTCCCAAAACGGGCCATGCGTCCCAATCCACAGGCCCGTTCGGACCCCAAGGGCATTCCTCCCCGAGCCCCTATCGATCAGACTTAAGCTAAGGGACATTCTGTAACAAGCCGGCCAGCAAGTCGCGCAACGACGAACCTTTCCAAATCCTCTACGGCAAGGAGGCACCCATGAAACGCCTAGGAACCCCCTGCATGACTGCACTCGCCATCGCAACGTGCTCGTTGGCCCTCTTAGGCTGCGGCAACACGAATGGCAAAACCGGAACATGCGAACCGAACCCTGGCAGCACCAAAGCCATCGAGAAAACGACGCTATCGGAGAGCTTCGACAAAATAAACGAAGACATCGTCGATCCCCAGGGCCTGGGTCCCGATTCCCAAGAACAGTTCCCCATCGACCTTGAGGCAGACGAGAACGTCCATGTTATCTGCGTGGGCAAGGACACGGATGGCTACGGCGACGCCGCGTTGGTCTTTGCGGTGACAAACAACACCGATGTCGACATGATGTTTGGCGATGTGGACTTCTATGCCTACGTCAACGGCGTGGTCCGCGATGTGCGCATGCGCCAGCAGGTCGCAGCGGGCGAGGAAACGCGCGCCATGCTCACCTTTGTAGGCACCTTCGACGACCCGGACTTTGATGTGAACAACGACCTCAACGACATCTACCTCAACATTTGGATGTTCGAAGAGGCAACGGGCAACGTTTACTTTAGGGACCTGGTACACATCCCGTAGAAGACGGTGCGACACACTGACTAAGCAGGGCAGACAACACAAAACGAGGGACGACCCAACCGGATCGTCCCTCGTCTTTTATGCGTCAGTTAAGCGCGCAGTGCTTACTTGACCACCAGGTTGACCAGCTTGCCGGGCACGCAGATGGCCTTGACGACCGTCTTGCCCTCGAGCCACTTGGCGACGGCGGCCTCGGCGACGGCCTGCATATCCTCATTGGAGGCATTGCGGGCCACCTCGACGCGGCCGCGGACCTTACCAAGCACCTGGACCACGATCTGCACCGTGTCCTCAACGGACTCGGCCAGGTCGAACTCGGGCCAGGCGGCGGTGTAGGCGTTGCCCTCGCAGCCGAGCGCCTCGTGCCACAGCTCGTCGGCCCAGAACGGGCAGATGGGGGCAAGGACGCTCACGATATCCTTAGCCACGCCGTAGCACAGCGCCTTGTCACGGGAAGCGCCCTCAGTAGCATTGAGGTAGGCACTCGCGGCATTGACGAGTTCCATGACGGCCGAGATGGCGGTGTTGAACTGGCCGCGATCGAAGTCCTCGGTGCACTTGGCGATGGTGCGGTGACGCTCGCGATAGAGCTTCATCGCAACCTCGTCGAGCGCGGACTTGTCGAAGGCCACGTTGGCGTCGCCGGACTGGACGAGCTGCCAAACGATACGCCAGGCGCGCTTGATGAAGCGGTTGGCGCCCTCAACGGCCTTGGGATCCCAGTCGAAGTCCTTCTCGGGCGGGGCGATAAACAGGATCGCCAGACGCATGGTGTCGGCGCCGTAGGGCTCGATGACCGAGCTCGGGGGCACGACGTTGCCCTTGGACTTGGACATGGTGTCGCCGTTCTCGTCCTTGACCATGCCCTGGCACAGCAGGTTGGTGAAGGGCTCGTCCACACTCAGCAGGCCCAGGTCGCGCAGTGCCTTGGTAAAGAAGCGGCTGTAGAGCAGGTGCAGAATGGCGTGCTCGATGCCGCCGATGTAGTTATCGACGGGCATCCAACGGTCGGCGGCCTCGCGGGAGAAGGGCTGCTCGGTGTTGTGCGGGTCGGTATAGCGCAGGTAATACCAACTGGAGCAGGTAAAGGTGTCCATGGTATCGGTCTCGCGCTTGGCCGGGCGGCCGCAGACCGGGCAGGTGGTCTCGTAGAACTCCTTGCACTCGGCAAGGGTCTCGCCGGCGCCCAGGTCAAGGTTCTCGGGCAGCGTCACCGGCAGCTGGTCCTCGGGCACGGGCACGATGCCGCAGTGCTCGCAGTGGATGGCCGGGATGGGGTTGCCCCAATAGCGCTGGCGGGAAATGAGCCAGTCGCGCAGACGGAACTCGACCTTACGACGACCGCAGCCCATGGCCTCGAGGTCGGCCACGATCGCAGCCTCGCCCTCGGAGTGCTTGCCGCCGCGCATACCGGTGTACTTGCCGGACTGGACCAGCGTGCCCTCGGCAGCGTGGGCGCATTCCCAGTCGACAGTCTCGGCATGGAAGGTATCGATGGTCTCGCCGCTGGCCTCGACGGCAGCGCGATCATCGTCGTCCAGGATAATCGGCACGATCGGCAGATCATACTTGCGGGCAAACTCAAAGTCGCGCTGGTCGCCGCAGGGAACGGCCATGACGGCGCCGGTGCCGTAGTCGGCCACGAGGTAGTCGGCAACCCACACGGGGACCTTTTCGCCGTTAACGGGGTTCACCACGTAGCGGCCGGTAAAGGCACCGTGCTTCTCGAGAGTGCCCTGGGCACGCTCGACGGCAGAAATGTGCTTGGAGTCCTCAACGATCTTGGTGACGGCCGCCTCGTACTCCGTGCCCTCGACGAGCTCGTGCAGACGGGCGTACTCGGGAGCCAGGACAAAGAAGGAGACGCCAAAAAGGGTATCGGCACGCGTGGTGAAGACGGTGATCTTGCCCTCATCGCCCTCGATGGGCTCGCCATCGGCATCGCACAGGGTAAAGTCGACCTCGGCGCCCTCGGAGCGGCCGATCCAGTTGGCCTGCATCTGCTTAACGCGCTCGGGCCAGCCGGGGAGCTTCTCCAGATCGTCGAGCAGCTCCTGGGAGTACTCGGTAATCTTGTAGTACCACTGCTCAAGATCGCGCTTCTCGGGCTCGGTGCCGCAGCGCCAGCATTTACCCTCGGTCACCTGCTCGTTAGCCAGAACGGTCTTGCAGGTGGGGCACCAGTTGACCGGATTCTTCTTGCGGTGGACCAGGCCCTTTTCCCACATCTTCTCAAAGATCCACTGACCCCAGCGGTAGTAGTCGGGGCTGCAGGTCTTAACGGTGCGATCCAGGTCGTAGGAGAAGCCCATGCGCTTCATCGTGGCAAGCGCCTGATCCATATTCTTATACGTCCAGGCGGCAGCCTGCGTGTTGTGCTTGATGGCGGCGTTCTCGGCGGGCAGGCCAAAGGCATCGAAGCCGATGGGATGCAGCACGTCGTAGCCGCGCATGCGGGCCTGACGGGCCATGGCATCGCCGATGGTATAGTTGCGCGCGTGGCCCATGTGCAGGTCGCCCGACGGATACGGGAACATCTCGAGCACATACTTCTTGGGCTTGCTGTCGTCAGTGTCCACGGCAAAGAGGTTGGAGTCCTCCCAGGCCTTCATCCACTTGGACTCAATGGCCTGCGCGTCGTAGGCAGGGATCTCGTCCTTATGATCTGTGCAATCGCACATATCAGCTCCTTTAATCTTAGCTGGGGTCGGTCGGCTTGGCTTTGTTCGCTACTGCGGACAGTCCTGCGCAAGAC
>DBGAQS010000019.1:0-51604 GCA_048434495.1 Collinsella sp.
TTCCCGGAGTGCGTGAAGAGGTCATGGTATCCCTTTCTCCCTCTGCGGAGGCGTGCCGCCGGCCGTCCTCTGCGGCGCGGTCGGCCCCTCCCCTCTTGCCTGAGCCGTGGACGGAGCGGTGCGCCCCGCCTCGCGGCGAGAGCCATTGTGGAGCCGGCGCGGCGCGGGCGCATCCCGTCGAGAACTGCAAATTGAGGCCCAGAAGCCATATCATGCGCAGAACATGAGAGAAAGAAATACCTGGTAGAAGCGTCGCTGGCGCACTGAGGCGCAATCATGAACCACCCCTCAAAGGGATGGTTTGCTCTGGGCCTATAAGGCCGAGGGGGGCCGGCAGCGTCTAAAGGCGCTGCCTCTCACTTCGTTCAAGCCGTACCGCCCTTGTCTCTCGCGGGCCGCACAAAGCGGCCCTCGTACTACCGGGCAGCCCCTAAAGGGGCTCCCCTACTTCCTCTTGAACGGGTCCTCGTACTCCTTGACGCTCAACTTGTCCAGCGCGATGTCGTGGGCCTCCTGCTCCCTGATGTACTTCGCTATCGTCGCCTCGTTCAGGCCGACGGTCGACACGTAGTAGCCCTCGGACCAGAAGTGCCTGTTGCCGAACTTGTACTTGAGGTTGGCGTGCCTGTCGAATATCATCAGCGAGCTCTTCCCCTTCAGGCAGCCCATGACGCTCGCGACGCTGTACTTCGGCGGGATCGCCAGCAGCACGTGCACGTGGTCGGGCATCAGGTGCCCCTCGATTATCTCGATCCCCTTGTACTCGCACAGCTTCCTGAGGATCTCCCCTATGTCGCTCCTGATTTGGTTGTAGATCACTTTGCGCCTATACTTCGGCGTGAACACGATGTGGTACTTGCACATCCACTTCGTGTGGGAAAGGCTGTAGGCCTTCTGGGCCATGGCGACCACCCCTTCGACTCGAATTCTTGACGGCCTGAACAATCGTCAATATCGGTCGGAGGGGTGGCTTTGTAAAGCCGTTTGTCTCCACCCGCGTAGCGGGTGGTTTAAAGCTGGCCGCTGCGCGGCCAGCAGACTAAAGTCTTGAAGAAAAGGGGCGGCAACCGGGTGGTTGCCGCCCCCTTTGCGAAGCCAGTTGGCTTCGGAACTAGTGGTCGATGCCGTTGAGGTTCACCCTCGTGAGCGTATAGGTCACATAGTCGGGCGATTGAGGCGTTGCGCTCGCCACGTCACCCTTAACCAGGCTCGCTGTCATCACCAAGCGATAGTTCGCGTAGAACTGCTCACGCTGTTCAACCTGCGTGTTGACCTTAACGGTAAAGGGCAGGCTAAACGTCGTATTACCGTTCTTCGTTTTGAACTTGCCGTTCTCCTTCGAGTCAGTGAAGGTGATCGTGCTACCGGAGGGAGCGACCGCGGCAAGCTTACTCTCCGTCACTGTTACGTAGTTTGAGATATCATCCGTTACGCTCTCATACGTGCCGTCGGTTCCGCGGCGCTGAAGCGAGAGCGTGTACACAACAGAGTCTGCGTTCGCAATTGCCTCGGCGGCGTTGCTGAGTCCACCCAGTTCATACGTGGCACCCAGACCAATCGTGCCATTCGCGATCGGACGTAGGTCGTCCACGTTAATACCAAGCTGCGACTTATCTGGCGCAGAAAGCGTAATGGTCGTATCACCCGTGTCCATGCGATAGTACCCGACGTTACCGGGCTTCGTCTGCGTCAGGCTCGAGGTATTAAGGCCTTCCTTACGCGTCGAAAGCTTGGCAGTATAGGACATCTTGGTACAGGCGTCCTCGCCAGACTGCTTGGACAGGGAGATAACCTTGTTGCAGCCGTCCGGCGTAAGGCGAATCTTTTCCACCACCGTACGCACGGTAAAGGATCCGCCCGTTGCGATCTTGCGGATTCCGGCGAGGTCATGGTCGAGCGTGAGCTTCAGCGAATCATCGCCTGTATCCGTCACGGTCTGCGTGAACGCAGGCGTCGAAGCGTCACACGGCTCCCAATCGCCGCCATTCCACCTGTAGTTCTGACCGCCGATGGCAACATAAAACTTCGCAATTGCCGAGGTTCCGCTCGGGAAACTACTTACTCCCATTAGGTTGTTGTTGGCGCCATAGCGACACAGCGATGTATCGAGCTGATAGAACAGATGGTCACTCTCTGTATAGTATTGGCTCGGGCTAAACGTAACCGTATCTTTGACGTCAAGAGAAAGCACGTAGGCGGCACCGTCCTCCGACTTCGAAACCGGAATGCGCGCCGCATTTATATTGTCGACTACACTCTGCTCATAATTGGACAAGATGCTGTATGTCGATGCCGTACTGTTTTGATTATCTTCGCCACCGGTGCGCAAGACGTGATGCAAATTCCAAGATATGCGGGCACCCGAAGAATTCGAGTCAATAGACGAAGCCGTAAAACCGTTGATACTAGCTTGCGTCCCGCCGTCGCCCGACTTAGGCACGTTGACAACTAGGTAGACGCTCTCCGATGCACGCTTCTCTCTGCCGGTATCCTTCTCCTTAGGTACCTTTAGCGTATAGCGCTTGTTGCTGGGAACGTTAGCGCCCGCAACCTTAAACAGCGTCCACTTGTCTCCGATCTTCGCCTTAGCGGTCGCCTCTGCCTCGTTTTCACACGCAACCCATGTGCCGGTGCCCTCCTGCGTGGCCGACACATCCAAAATCTCGCTCAGCCATCGCTCCTGATATGGATTGCCCGCAGAATCCTTAAAGCCGTCGTTTCCGCTCAGGGAAACGCTCGTTGCTCCGCCTTCGCCCACCGTATAGTGATACTCTCTGCCACCGGCCTTGCCGTCAACGTTCGCATCGATGAGCGTAAGCTGGGTGCCCTGGGGAAACCTTCCGTCGGCACCATTGAAGAGGATGCTCTTGCCGAGCCCCTTCATCGAGCCGCCAGCAGCCATATAGCTGTCCCAGCCAAAGTCGACTTCCTTCCCATTGGCAGAATTGTATGTCCAGGTAAGCAGACCCGTCATCGGCTCGCCAAAGCTCGTAAGCACGTGTGCATCTTTTCCAAGGTTAGCGTAGTCTTTTTCTTTAAATTTGGTGCCGTAATCATACGTTGCAGTGAAATCGATCTCGAGCTTGCGTTTAACGATGATCGGCACCTGAACGTTGTAGCTCTGACCCGCCTCGGTAAAGGTAACAGTCAGGAGCGTGAAGCGGCCCTTGCCGTTGTCCCAATCGGAGCTTGGGCTAAACGACATGTTGTTCTTGCCGTTGTTCACCACGCGAAGCGTGGGATTGTTCGACGCGTCATCGTCCTTAACGAACACACCATCCTTGAGTTGGAAAACCTCTGCTTTGGCCGTCACGTGCGGATTGGTGCCATTCTCGTTATTCAATCTGCAAGCGTCGGAGAAGCCGCCGTTCGTGACGATGTTTAGATAGCTCTTGACCGTCGTGTTGTCGTTGCCAGAGATCACCAAAACGGGGAAATCCGCTGTGGCTTGGTTGCTGCTTGTATCATTATTCGAATTGAACTTACTGGCCACGGATGAGGCATCGTAGCTCGACTTATTTTGATAGGCGCCGTTGTCATTAATGCCGCCGATATTCGTGTAGGTGTAGCGATCGGCAACACCGGTGCCTGCCTCGCTCTGGACGGTCGCCGCGGTGTCGATGGTGGCGCCGTCGCCAAACAGGTAGCGATCGGTGGTGTCGTTGTCGGAGGCACGCGCCGCCAGCGTGCTTACGGGGCTCGTGGTCACATACGGGCTCGCTGCCGTGGTGGCGGTATTGTCCGCGCCGTAGAGCGTGATCCCCTTGTCAGGTGCTTCCAGTGTGTCGTTATAGTCACCAAACGCGATATACGACTTCATGTTTACGGCGGCCGCATTGGTCGTGTAAACCATCGGCGGCAGATCACGCGTGGTCTTGCCGTTGCCGAGCTTTACGTTCACGCCCGCTGCGGAGAGGCTATAGCCGTTTGTGTCAACCTCGCCTAAGAGCACGCCCTGCTTAGAGCCCAATTTGTAGGTATTGCTGTCCATGAGCACGTTTACCAGATGGAACTGGCCGCGTCCGTCGCCCGCAATGCCGCCGTTGGAGGTTCCGCCAAACGTTGTGTTAGATACCTTTGTGTTGGTGACGTTGATGACGTCGGCACCGCTGTTAATCGCGCCAAGTAGACCGCCGCTCCACCTGCCCTTGATCGTGGCGCTCTCAATCGCGATATTGTTGCAGGCTATGTTCACATTGCTGAAGTAGTAGCCGATAAGTCCGCCCGAGCATTGGTCGGTGCCGGCAATGTTGATATTCTCGACGCTACAGTCCTCAAACCAGTACGTGTTGGGGCTGCCACTGCTCGTGACCTCGCCAATCAAGCCGCCCGCATTACGGATGCTATTGTTCGTTCCGGTGGCATCGCCGATGATGGCGCTCTTGGCATCGCCTCCGGCATCAATGCGCACGTTGCTTATAGAAATAACGCCTCTATAGGCGCTTCCGACCACACCGCCGGCGCCCATGTACTTATCGGTGTTCGACCCGGTGGCGAGTACATTTACCCCAGAGATGACTGCCGTGCTCGATGCGACGGCTTCCGTGATGCCAATTTTGGTGTTCACCGATACGTTACTGGAGGTATAACCGAACACGCCGCCCACGTAGGGTGTTGTACCCGTGGCGGTTATGGTCGAGTTTTTGCCAATAGTCTTCTCGTATACCCCTGTGGCCGCGGTTGTCCACACGCCGCACGGCGAGGCGATCGCACCCACATAGCCGCCAACGTACTTCTCGCCCGTGACGCTAAGGCCAGTGTATGAGCAGTCACAGAGATTCGCGGGCGCCTGCGTGCCGGAGCCGAAATTGACCATATAGGTCACGTCGTTATCCGTCCTTCGGCTGGTACGGCCCGAGCTGCCAAGAAGCCCTCCTACGCTCTTTGCGCCCAACACGGTGCAGTTCTTCATCTGTACGTTGCGGTAGACGCCACGCGTGTTGCCGTCGTAGTTGGCCGTTGCGCCCGCCAAAAGGCCGGTGCCGATGAGGTCGTTCGATGCCGGTCCCGAGGCAATGCTACCGTTGGCGTCTTTGTACGTGAGCGATACGTTGCAGTTACTAAAGGTGAGGTCTTTGACCTGAGCGCCGTCATTCGCGGTGACGCTCTGCCCCACATTGGTTGAGGTGAACATCACGGTGCTGAATAGGCCGCCCACGCCCGAGACCTTATAGTCGTCATCGGCATATTCGACGACGCCGTAAGTGGCATCTTTGGTGCCCACCGTGATGGTGGCCCCGTTGCCGTCGATCGTTGCCACGTGCGGCGTGATGCGGTCGCGATCGGTGGACGCCTCGTTCGAGCTGCAAGCATTGGAATAGTAACGGCCGCTGAGACCCACGTATCCCGTGCCGTAGCCAGTCATATCATAGGTGGCATTTTCCTTGAACTCCAGGCTCATGCCGATCGATTTCGACGCGCACACGTAGCCCGTTTGGTAGTCGGCAGCGTAGGACGCCACCAGGTAGGGCGAATTTACATCGTCATCATGGTTGAGCGGGCCGTGCCACCCCTGTTTGCCCGGGGCCTTCTGGTCATCGTTTTTGGCGGTTTCGAAATCGCCGGAAGCGCTCGCAGGCTTGCCCACGCAGTCGTAGCTGGCATTTCGCACCTTACCATATTCCTTGTTGCCAAACAGGTAGCCGTTTATCGCCGGGTCCTGCTTATCGCTGCCCCAGTACGCCTTGGAGCCGCGGAACACGCCATAATTAGCGTAGTCAGTATGTGCCGCTCCAGCACCCGCACCCGAGCTAATGATGGCCGAGAGCACCAAAAGGCCCTGGGCGTTTTCCACCGTGGTCACGGGTGCCTCGGCATCAGTGCCGATATACTTGTTGTCGGTGCCCGTGGTAGTGACGCAGGCAGCTCCCTTGTTTGTGAGCTCGTTGATCTTGTAGTTAGCGTTACCGTTTTCGACTTTGCAGCCCTCGCTAAAGGCATAGCCATCAATCACACGACCAACGTAGGGATTGTCGTACTGCCGGAAGTTGCCCGTTCCAAGACCCTGAGACTTGTCGCTGGTTCCAGCGCGCCAAGACGTCCCTGACATATTGCGGAAGATCACACCGCCGCCCGCAATGGCACCAACGTAACCGCCGATGGGAACAAGATGTGGCTTAGTTCCGCCACCAGCAACCGTAAAGCCGGTTGTGGAGTTATCGGGCGTTGTCCCATTCACGGCCACACCGTCGATAATGTTATCGCCGCCAAGGATGCAGCCGATAACGCCACCGAAGAACGACGTCGGAACACCGTCGGCATCCTTGGCAGAATAAGTAATAGTCGCCGACGCGTTCACATAGCGAATATTCAGATCGCGCACCACGCTGCCGTAACTATAGGGAATAAGGCCGCGAAGCGAACCCTCGTTATTCTCTATCTTGATGGTTGCCTTTTTATCACCTTTAGGGTTGCCAACGATGACGCCACGGAACGGGTTGGCTTTGTTGCCAAAACCGCCAAACGATGCGCCGTCGAGGGTGATCGTATTACCCCCGGTAGGTTCAATACTGTAGTACGCGCTTTGGATATAGCGGTGCATCATCTCGTCGGAAAGTGTGGCCGAAGGATCAGTGGTGTCGCCGGTCTTCTTTTCCCACTTCTTCCCAGTGTCTTTCGCCTGCTTATAGACGTACGTAACCTCATTGTCGGTTTTATTGTCGCTGCGGCGAGTACAGAGCGTACTCTGGTTGACGGCAATGGTGACCTCCCAACCGTCGAGCGCAGTTTGGTTGTTGATGTAGTTGGCGATGGCGTTCATCTCAGTCGCGTCCTTAACGGCATACGGATCGCCATATGTGCCGCATCCCTCTACCAGCTTTGGAATGCGCTGGTTGACTTTAATTTCATGATATTGGACGCCGCTCTCGGTGGCCTTTCCCTTATAAACATAAGGAAGATAGCCACCAAACCAAGGCCTGACGTCACCGTCCTTCTTACCATCAACCGTCACATAGCCGCTCACGGCACCATACGTCGCTTCGTCGTAATACCAAAGCTGCTTGCCCGGGTACTCCGTACTCCCATCAATCTCAGATCCGTATGTCACCTTGCCTGCATCGGCATCGGCATCGGCCTTAGTAAAGGTGTAGTCCGCAGAGCCCGTGCTCGTGCTTCCGTAGCCAAAACTCTCCAGCAGGCTCGCATGGGTGAAGATCGTTTTGTTCTTTTGGCTGGGCAAGCTGATTTGCTCAAACTTTGCCGTCACCTGATCGGCCTCACTGCCTACACCAAGCTTTCCGAACAGCGACGTAGCCGCCTTGGTGTCACTCGTGTACCCAGTAGTCTTGATATTCTTCGCGTTCAGGCTCACGTACTTCTGCATCTCGTTGATGAGCAGAGGCATATAGGCGTTAGCATCCGTGGCGCTGTTGGCGCCGTCGACAATCAGATTGTTGAGCGTAAGACCATCAATTGAGATCTTTCTAATCTTGGTGCCATTGCCGTCGCTGGACCCATACACGTAGCGGCACACGAGCGCGCCCGAAGAGCTTCCGCTTGCTCCATCAGTGTCTTCAGAGCTCTTTCCGTCATTAATAACGGGCCCAACAGTACCACGCAAAGTGACGTTTTTTACTGTGAGATCGCCGTTTGCCACCGTTCGAAAAAGACCGCAGTGCATGTTCTCGTGCTGGGTAGCATCGGAATTTAGCTTGTTGCCATTCTGCTCGGCCTTGATCTTGGAGTAACAGAAGGTAATGGTCGCATTCTCAACCGTCACCTCTCCGCTCGGCTGAGTGGGATAATAGCTGTAGCCGGCCAAATCGATTGTACCCGTTATGGTTATGGAATCATCGAGCCCTGTCGTGCCATTGGGAACGATTGTCGAACGAATACCTTCGGGAGCATAACGGTAAGCAGACCATAAGAGCAGCTTTTCCGCTGTATCGATTTGACTGCCACTAAAGCCGCCTTCACAATTCTTAGAGGCTATGTCGAGGTTGTAGAAGTAGCGGGTATTGCCGTTCGTATTCTGGCTTCGACCGAAAGACGAGCGATTATGGTAGCTGTTGTCTTTTGTGGAATCGCCGTCCATGTCCAGCTTGTTTTTCTGTGTGTGTAGCGAAACGACCGTGTTCCAGTCGGCGTCCATGAGCTTGCTGCCGTTGTTTGGTTTTACACCGCTGCCAACCCATTCATCGAAGGACGTTACGCCCGACGCAACGATGGCCCCCTCGCCGGTGGGCACCCTATAGGCGGTATCCCAATAAGCCCTGTCCTCCAAGTACAGGCCTAGGTAGCTCTCGACGCCATATGTCGTCTTATCATCCACCTTGCAGCCGCGGCAAACTAGAACGCCGAGCGTCTGAGCGGCGCCCGCATTAATGGTTGTGCCCGAGAGATCGATGGCATAGTTGTTGATAATCCAGTGGCCGCTCGCGGCGTATACAAGACCACCGAGTTCCTTGGAATCATCCGCAGTCGCGGTTATAGAAGCGTTGGTCGTTTTCAGAGCATAAGAGTTTTCATTCTTGTTAATGCTCTCATCTCCGATAGTTACGACCGCGTTGCCCCAGCTATAACCCAAGAAACCACCCGTGCCATTGAGCTTATCGCCGTTCCTGCCGACTTTCATTTCGAATGAATTGAACGAAAGGCCCGAAATGTTCACGTACTTATCAGCTGAGTTGGCTATTGTCCCTGCATTGTAGGTACTCTGTGCGATGCAGCCGATAAGACCACCGACTTGGGCAATCTTGCCGCCGGCGCAATCGCCAGTTTCGATTGATCCGGCGACTTCGAGGCCCGCAACATTGAATGACGAGCCATAATCGCCCGCATAACCAATGGCGCCGCCAATGCGACTATTGCCGTTAAGCGTTTTAGTTGCAGCGATGGTCGCTTGAGCCTTGCTGTTATCCTTAAACGCAACCGTAGAAGCCGCCAGCACGCTGCCCGCAATACCGCCAATGTTCACGTCATTGGCAAACGTATCATCGCACGCGATATTCGTTTTGCACGTTACGCCAGACAATGACAGGTTGCCGACGATGGCACACGCAAGCGACCCGGCATCGATAGCCGAACCGTTATCGAACTTCATGGAGCCAGCGATTGTGACGTTGGAGATGGTTGCACCGTTGACGGCCGCGAACAAGCCCAAGCGGCCGTGGCGGTAGATTTTGCCGTTGCCGTTGCTCGTGTTATTGCCGTCGAGCACGTCTTCACCACGCTTGCCGTACGCCTCGCCGACGGCAAGATTGATTGTGCCGCCACCGTTCAACGTTCCCGAGAAAACTTGCGAGCCGTCTGCACGATCCTGCGTGAAACCCGTCAGGCCCGTGCCCTTGAGATCAATAGTGCCGTTCACCGTAATGGTCGAGGACTGCAAGCCGTTAAGGTTGTTTTCGGTAACGCCGTCAACCATCGAGTAGTAGCCGTTGGTTTGCCAGGTAATCGCAAGCTTGGCGAAATCCTCAGCTGTGGTTAGGGCGTAGGCACCGTTAGCTGCCGTCAGCGAATCCGGCAAGGTCAACTTATGAGTGTCCACATCAAGCTTAATGAAGTCGCCGCCCAGACGAACAACTTCACCGTAGGTCGCGATGTCGTCCGTCTTTGAGGCTGAGTTGCTACGCTTGAAGGTCCAGACCGCAGCGCCCTTGTCTCCCAGATCACCATTAGAGCCATTGCCGGCAGCGAAGATCAGCGCGTTGTGGTTCTCGTATACGAGCTGACCCGTCGTGGCGTTCTCGGCAAAACTTGCGCCCGACAGATCCGTGATGCCGCTGAATTTGATTACAGCATTCCACGCGGATCCCGCAATTCCCGCGGCACGGTTGCTTTGCGCCTTACCGATAGGATTGTCGCTTGTAAGTTTGAAATCTCGCACGTCAAGGACATTGCGCGTATCGACAACGCCCACGGCGCCACCGAACTTTCCGGTACCCGTTCGCGCCGAAGCATCTCCCTTGCACGCAACCGTCACGCCGTTGAAGACAACGGCAACGGGCTGCGAGTTAGGATTTGCGCTATCGCCAACATAGCCAACAACGCCGCCTGCGTCGGACAACTTGCTCGCAAGGTCAAACTCAATTGAGCACGTATTCTTATTATCTGCATCCTTTTCAACAACAAAGGCGCGCAAAGCGCCGTCGTCGTCCGTTTTCGTCGCGAACACCTTGCCGACAAGGCCGCCGTAGCTGCCGTTGACACTAACATCTTCTGGTAAGGCGAGTTTGCTCTTATACGTCCCGCCTTGCACCACGATGTCTCCATTAGAGATATCGGCCATGCCAAAAAGAGCGCCGGCGCGCTGCGACGCACCAAGAGTCACAAGGTCGCCCAGGTCGAACATATTGGACGTAACGGCAAATCCTTGCGCAAAGCTCACGTCGCCGATAACGCCACCAGAGCAAGCGCTGTTCTCGTCGCCAATATTTAGAGGACACCCAATCTGCTTATTATCCGCGCCCAGTGTGAGCACGGTCGCTTTACCAATAAAACCGCCGCTGGCAGTTGTGCCCTTGACGGTGAGCGCGTGTAGGTCGAGAGCTTTCGCGACGTTGACCATGGCACCCGTGCTCGAGCCAACGAGTCCTACAACGCCACCGGCGGAGCCGTTCGTAGACTGGACGGTGGCGGTGGGAACGTTTGCCAGAGTGCCAATGCTCAGGGTCGCACCGTCCTTGACTTCGCCTACGAGCAGGCCAGCGTTGCCAGAGCTCGTTTTGACGGCTCCGCCTGAGGTCAGATCGTTGGGGAACGTGACGGACTCAACCGTCAAGCTCCCGCTCTCGACCGTGTTGGCAATCAAGCCAATGTTGCCCGTCGCATTCGCGTTGAGATTCTTTCGAGAATCGGTGAGGCTATAGGTAACGTTCGCAGCAAGGTCGCCCGTCGTCGCACCCAGGAGGGGTGCCGTCAAGGCGGAAGTCGCATCCTTCACATCAACGTTCACGGGTTCCACGATGTCAACCGACGCGATGAGTGTCTTGCTCTCTTCGCCGTTTTCCGCACCGCTGACCTTCGAAGCGACCATCGGTGCGCTATAGCTAGTCGCGCCTACCCACTTTATCCTGACCGTTTTGTTTTGGTCAGACAGATTGAGGTTATTAAAAACCGTCCGATCAGTCGTAAGCTCGACGGGACTATCAACGTCCCTATAGATCCTGCCTTCAAACGGACATTCATCACTGCCAAGACCCTGGAAAGACATGCCGTTATTAGCCGACTCGGTGAGCTTCGCATCGCCCGTGATGATAACCTTGATCTGCGCATCATAGTAAAGCGAAGCGTCGGCGTTAGACAGGACGGCGAACGCCTCCGACGACTTGACATCGAGGCTTCGGATTCCGCTCTCGTCGTCTTTGCGCACGATGCTTTCCGCGCCGTTCTTCTCGAGCAGCTCGACGAGCTTATTCAAATCCGTGATCGTCGCACCCGCCTGGGCATCAGCGTCCTCCGAAGTCGCATCATCGGCATCTTGCTCGGCGTCGTCAGCGGCGGCATCGTCAGCGGCATCGTCGCCTTCCGTCTGGTCGCCCGTGGAATCGGAACCAGTGGCGCTATCGGTGGTATCGCCTGCTGCAGCGTCATCCTTCACCGCGTCATCCCCAGCGCTGTCGCTGTCGGCGCCGGCATCACTCGACCCAGACCCGATCGTGACATCGCCGTTGGTCTCGCCGCTCTCGGCAGTATCCAACGCCTTCGCAGATGCGGCAGCAATCTCGTTCGAGATGTTCTGCCAGCCTGCCGCCACAGCAGCCACCGTGGGCGAGCATGCTTGGAGCACCATGACCACCGTCATGAACTCTGCGAATATGCGCTTTGCCGTTCTCATCGATTCCGTACCTCTTATCCTAAAACTCCGCTTCCAGAGTTATCGAGTCTCCGTCGCGCCCGTCAGAGTAGTTCCGCTCACGCTAATGTCCAGGTCGCCCCAGCCACCGGGCGTTTTGCCGTCCGCTCGGTAAAAGTTGACGACCATCGAACCCGGCTCCATGGTGAACGTAGCCTTGCGAGCTGCAGCATCCACCGTCGCGCTATGGTTGGTCTCAAAGAACGGGTCGATCTCCACGTTCTCCCCCCACGTGAGCGTGACGTTTGCCAGTGCGCCCGTAACCGTCACGCGGTAGTTGTATGCAGCGTAATCAGCAAACTTGCCAGCCTCATCGACCAGCGCGCCCTCAACCGCAGCGGTCTTGACCTCGGCCCTCTTTGACGGCACGACTTTCGCCGCCAGACAGGCTAGCTCGGTGCCGGGGCTCTTCTCCGATACGACCGTGGCCTTAATCACAAAGTATGCTTGTCCCAACTTAGCCTCGGGGAAGGTCACGGTGTAGTCGTTCTTGGTAGGTTGATTCTCCGGAAGCGTGACGCTGCTACCGGGCTGGGGCGCATAGCTCCACGTGGCGCCATCGAGCCCGTGCCCCTCGACCGTCAAGGTGTATGTCACATTTTTGTCGTTGCAGAAGTTGCTGTTGCCCAGCAAGTAGTTGTAGATGCTAAAGGTAAAGTTGCACTGCCCGTTGTTGGGATACACCGTAACGGAGCGCTGGGCACGGGCGAGCTCGTCGGGGCTAGGCGCACTCATATAGCCCGTGAGCAAATCGCTTGCAAATAGGCTCTGCGCAGTGCCCGTTGCGGCGACGGACTTTAGAAATCCGTTGGCGGTGTAGGCGGAATAGGTAAAGTAGCCACCCGTCACGAGCGCCACGGCGCAAATAAGTGCGATTGCCGCCACAACCAGCTTGTTCTTGACTAGGCTCTTGCTTTTTGCCAGCTGCTCGCGCTCGGCATCCTGCTGTTTCTCTTGCTTCTCCATGTGCGCCCCCTCTCCTACTTGCCGCTCGTGTTGCGCGCGATCAGGTAAATCACGTCGGTCTCTTTGGCGCTCTCGTCCCACGAAAGCTTGATGATAAAGTTAAGCGTGTCATTGCCAGTCGAGTTGTCGAGTGTCTTAGCGTTGAGGTCGCCTTTGCCGAATTTCTTGTATCGGTAGAGCGGGCGCGCGTTGCGCTGGACGTTTTGATAGTCCTTGAATGTAGGGTCGCTTGCGCCCTCGCCCGGCACGGCTGCCAGACCGTCGTTCTCCTTGTTGATATATTCGAAGCTCGTCAGCAGGTTCTCTCCGGTTGCTTTCCAGCTATAAGATTTGCCGTCTGCGGTACCGCTCACGTCGGGCGTCTGGAGCGCAGACGTGTTCTCGGCTCTGTACAGCTCAATAGTGAGACCCGTAATGTTGGTCGTATTCGCGAGTTGCAGCTCAAAACCGTCACCGCCCGTCTGCACGCAAAACGGGCGCTTGAGCGTCACCGTGTTGCCGGTCTTGGTATCGCCGTATTCGGGGTTGTAGCTCAGGTCGACCTGCTCTGTTGCCGTAGCGTTGGGGCCCAGCACTTTGAGCTCCGCCGGCTCCTTGATCTTGCCAACGGTGGAGCCGCGATTGGCATCGACGAACCATCCGAGCGTCAATCCCAGCAACACGAGAAGCACGGCCACCAGACCCACGATGGCCAGGGATTCGCGACGGTGGTCGCTCACCCAAGCCTTGATGCGCTCGATGCGGCCAGCCGGACGCGCTTCGCCGTGCGAGCCGAACCCGTTGCCGCCGGGGTTTGCCGCTCCTTCGTTGTGTTTGATATCGCCCTGCTCGCGGGCATTAAGCTGCTCGTCCATTTATTTATCCGCCTCCTTGGCGGTGAAGCGCACGCGAATGTACTTGACGTTCTTGCCGATAATCTCGTCGGCGTTGTTGTAGTAGCTGGCGCAGGTTTCCACATCCGCAGAGGACATGCCGGCTCCGACAGGCGGAACCGCGCTAGGCGCCTGACCTGGCACGCTCGTGCTATCGGCGCGGAAATAGCGCGCGTGGTTATTGTTGATGTCGCCGACGAGGGTTGTGTATCCCCCCTCGTCGCCTGTGTTAGCGAAAAGGTTGCCACCGTAGCCGGCGTTGCCCGTGCGAACATAGCTCTTGAACTGTTCCGGCCAAATCCAGTAGAGGGTTTTGGTGACGGTTTCGGTCGTGCTATTTGAGTCCGCAGCGTAAAAGCTCGACTTTGGGATGGTAAAGCTCTGCGTAATGACGGTGACGCTGGCCCCGTCCTGGGTCACCGTGGTGGTCGTGGGGACCAGCGGATTCGAGTAAAAGCCAGAGGCATCTTTGCCCTGAAAAACCAGGATATGACCGCGCACCAAATCTTTAAGCGAGTTGATGATCTCTTCGTTTTTCGATGCATCCGCAGCAGTGCCGCCCGTGCCCGCAACGCTCGTCTGAACAGAAATTTCCCAGGTCATCTCCACCGTGATATCGTGCAGGTCATTGCAGAGCGGCCTGACGTTGAGCTGGAGCTGGCCGGCCGACCCCGGAGAGAGACCGCCATCGGTGCTCATGTTATTGAGGTTGAAAAGATTGTTCACGGCAAGGCTTGTACTGTCCGACGCGTAGTTGTCCTGAGTGTCGTACTTACCCGCCGTGCCGCCCTGCGTTCCCGAGAGCACAAACCGCGGGCCCTTCGCCGCGATCGTGCTCCCCGTGGCACTCACTCGGTTATTCGCGGCAAACCAGGCCAGGCATGCAAAGATGGCAACGATGGAGGCCAGCACAAACAGACCGCTCACCAGGAAATCCTTCCAGAAATCCTTGAGGGTCCGCACGTGCTCGTCGGCAGCTTGGCGGTACTCGGCCGCCGTCTTGTGCTGCTGGAGCTCGCTATGTCGGTCCATGCCACTCATCGTTTACGTTTGCCCTGCTAGCGGGCGTGCCATCCTTTCCGCTCGGTCGCGTTTATCCGTTGTTCGCAGGTAGAGAATTCAGGCAGAATACAACACCATACGATAAGGTAAAAGAATAGCATTGACCTGCGGTTTGCTCCACAGCGCAAGCCTTAATGATGTCTTAAAGATTACGAATAGCAGCTTCTTCCATATGCCAAGGACATGGTGCAAACAAACCTGACCACTTGCACCAATCCGCAGCACCGGGCAGCGGGCACACGGCGTGCCGCCCCTTAACACCCCAACGCGCGCACGGGTATCACGTAGATACCGTCCTCGACCTCGCGGGCGTACTCACCCACCCCCACAATCACGGCCATAAACTCCGGTTCGCGTGTGCGTGAACGAGGATTTCCACAGACCTTCTTGCGAACGCGCTTGAGGCTCTCAACGCCGGCGCTCGCCTTATCTTCGCTCACCTTAATCTCAAAGGCGGCCCACCGTCCATCGGCTAGCTGCACGATGGCATCGCATTCAAGGCCCGAATCGTCGCGATAATAGCGCACGGGCGTGCTATCCAGCAGGTCGAGCGAACGTGCGTAGACCGAAAGATCGCGTATGACCAAATTCTCAAACACCAGACCAAATGTCTGCCAGTCGGCAAGCAGCGCCTGCAAGGACATACCTAGCAAGGCGCAAGCAAGGCTCGGATCTGCCAGATAGCGCTTGGGCTTGACGGTAAAGCGTCGTTTGTCGCGCGCGGCGGGAACCCAACCGGGGACCTCCTCGAGAATGAACATGCCTTTGAGGGCATCCAGGTACCTGCGCACCTTGGTCTCGTCGGCAAACGCTGCGGGTTCCCCCTCGGCACCGAACATATCCATAAGAATCGTTTTATACGTGGTCGCCTGTCCCAGATTGCGCGCGATCGATGCGGAGACTCGACGAGCAATATCGGGGTCGAGACCAACCGCCGGGAAGCTGCTCGAAAACGTAGTGTTGAGATATTCGCGAGCGATGAGCTGGGCGTCAGCCGAAACCATATCGATCGCCTCGGGCCAGCCGCCGCGGCAGGCGGCTTCGACAAGCCCCGGTGTATCGCCATTGCACCGACAGGGCTCAAAACGATGCTCAAACAAGCCCGCCAGGCTCACCTTGCCGCTGGACTCACCTGTCTCGGCAAGCGTCATGGGGTACATGCGGACGCGGCCGATGCGGCCGGCTCCACTATGCGCGGGTGCCTCCGTCTTTGAGCCAAACGCAGGCGTGGCGGAACCCGTGAGGATATAGGCGCCGCGCGTGCCCCGGGTGCGGTCAACCTCGTGTCTAACGTAGTCCCAAATCTGGGGAACTCGCTGCCACTCATCGATAATATGCGGACGGTCTCCCAGCAACATCATCGCCGGGTCGGCACGCGCGAGGTCGAGATTCTCGTCGACATACGAGGCGGACGCCCCGTGCTCAAGCGCGGCCCACGTCTTGCCGCACCACTTGGTGCCCGCAATCTCGACCGCGCCAAAGACGCGAAGGTAGCGTTCGATTTGCGCATCCACGATACGCGGGATGTATCCGTCCCGATGTAGCCTTTCGCCCGCCATGAGCCACCCCCGCAGATTTCCAGTTCCTGCTTTCTGATTCCTCTATTCCACTGTAGCAAATTCGGGTTTTCGGGTGGTTGCGATTCGGATTTTCATGTTCTAAGGAGTCGGATTTTCTGGTGCATGAAATTCGGATTTTCTGAACCCGCTGGTCAGGGGCGCCCTCATTGGCAAAAAAGGCGGGGAGCGCCGATACGGCACTCCCCGCCCACTCAATACGCGATAGCTTTCTTACTTAGAGCTCGTTGGCCGCGTGATACGCCGTGCGAATGGCGCTCGCGATGTCGGCGGTGCGCTCGCCCGAGCAGTCTCCCACGCAGGTCACGGGCACCGTCACGCCATCCAGGTCAAACGCGTTGGCCTTGGAGCCCACGGCCATCACCACGTAATCGCAGGCGATCTTTACCGGCTCCTCGGCGCCGTCCTCGGTAGTGCGAATGGCCTCCACGCCCTCGTCGGTAATGGCGGTCAGGCGGGTCTTCACGTGCTGCTCCACGTTGTGCTCTGCAAAGTCGCTCATAATCAGCGGCAGAATGGTCTCGGACTCGCCCGCGGCAATCTTGTCGAGCATCTCGACAATCGCCACCTCGCAGCCGCGCTGCAGCAGGTACTCGGCAGTCTCGGTGCCCACCAGGCCACCGCCAATGACGGCGACGCGGCCCGTAAGCTCCACCTTGCCGGCCAGCACGTCCCAGCTCGAGACGACCTTGTCCGAGTCGGCACCCGGAACGGGGATGACCACGTCGTGCGCGCCCACGGCAACAATCGCAGCGTCGGCGGCGTTGAGGTCCTCAGCGGTAGCGGCATGGCTGAGCTCAACCTTCACGCCCAGGCCGGGCAGAATCTTCTCGTAGTACTCAACCGAGCGCATGATCTCGTCCTTGCGCGGAGGCGCAGCCGCCAGCACAATCTGGCCACCCAGATGATCGCTCGCCTCGTAAACGGTCACGTCGTAGCCGCGCTTGGCCGCCACGCGTGCGGCCTCTAGGCCGGCGATGCCGCCGCCCACCACGGCGATCTTCTTGTCGCCCTCGCCCGGCTTAATGGCTATGGTCGCCTCGTCGCCGTTCTCGGCATTGAGCACGCACGAGATGTACCTGCGATTTTGAATCGCATCGACGCAGCCCTTGTTGCAGTTGAGGCACTCGCGAACGGGCTCGCCCGTGGCGGCCTTCAGCGCAATGTCGGGGTCGCACATGAGCGAGCGGCCGTAGGCGATGATGTCGGCCGCGCCGTCTTCCAGAATCTTCTCGCCGGCCTCGACCGAGACAACACGGCCGACGGTTGCCACCGGCACGGAAACCAGGGCCTTGACGCGCTCGGCCACGGGCAGCGTCCAGTTGTAGGGCATGGCGCCCATGGGCGGAATGGTGTCTCCCATGTTGCCGGTGTGGTTGGCCTGCGCGACCTGGATCATGTCGATGCCCGCGCCCTCGAGCAGCTTGGCAAACTCGCAGGCCTCGTCGGGCTGCAGGCCACCCTTGCCGCGCGGCGTGCCGTCGGGGTTCTCCATGATCACGGGGAGCTTGTACTCCACCATCAGCTGCGGCGCGGCTTCCTTAATGGCAGCGACGACCTCCAGCGCGTAGCGAACGCGGTTCTCGAACGAGCCGCCGTACTCGTCGGTGCGCTGGTTGAGGATGGCCGAGCACAGCGAACCTACCAGGCGGTCGCCGTGGACCTCGATGGCATCGATCCCGGCCTGCTGCGCGCGAGCGGCCGAGGCGGCGATAGCCTCCTTGATCTGGGTGAGCTGCTCCACACTCGCCTCGTTCACAAAGTGCTGCATGTCGTGGTGCAGCTTGGCGTAGGCCTGATTGCGGATCTCGTTGGACTCGGCCATCTTGGCGGCAAAGGCCTCCTCGTCGCCGGCGGCCTTGGCCTCCTGCGCGGCCTTGGCGGCGGCCATGGAACCCATGACCATGCGGCCGACACCGGGCACGTCGTACTCGGGATGGAACAGCTGCAGGGCGATCTTGGCGCCGTGCTTGTGGACGGCGTCGGCCAGCGCCTTAAACGTGGGGATCTGGGCATCGGTCGCCAGCTTGGGCGTGGGGCTCGCGGTCATAACGGGAGCGACGTCGCCGATGACGATGTAGCTCACGCCGCCACGGGCCAGACGCTCGTAAAAGGCCAGGCTGCGCTCGCCGATGGAACCGTCGCGCTCCTCGTAGCCGGTGGTGAGCGGCGGGAACATAATGCGGTTCTTGAGCTCAAGGGGGCCAACCGTAATGGGCTGGAGCAGCTTGGATGCAGGTGCGGTCATGGATATTCCTCTCTTGTAGGCGCGGCGGCGATGGTGCCGCGTAGTTGTCTAGAGGATATAGCATGGGAGCACAGTGGCGCAACGGAAATCGGCGAATATCAGGTGGCGGCGGGTGGATGGGGATGGGCGGGGCGGCCCGTCGGTTTATCTCAATCTGTAACAGTTACGCGGCAAAATCGGGTCTTACTGTTACAGATCGAGACAAACGGGACCCGCCTGCTAGAAAATCTCAATCTATAACAACAACTCGGCGAAATCCGTCCCTCGTGTTATAGATTTAGACAAACGGGACCCAATCCACCGGTATATCTCGATCTGTAACATCTAGCCGCCCAAATCGGGTCTAGATGTTACAGATCGAGATCTTTGATTGAGAGGTTGGGAATTGGACCGAAAACACGGTCCCGGAATAACAAAAAAGCTCGCCGGCTAGGCCGACGAGCTGCAAGTTCTTGGTCGCGGGGGCAGGATTTGAACCTACGACCTCCGGGTTATGAGCCCGGCGAGCTACCAGACTGCTCCACCCCGCAATGTCTGGGCGCCTCATGTGCGCAAGAAAGAATATTACGCGGGAGTTCGGTAAACGGCAAGGAAAATCTCGTAGAGCATAATTCCTTCATATTTAAACCCCTCAGCCCATATCACCGTAAGCGAATCGCAGCCTGTCGCCGACGGCACGTATACAATGGTGCGCGTCCTTTTACGCCGACACCGGGAGTAGACATGCTGCTCGCTATCGATATGGGAAACACGCAGACGGCCATGGGCCTGTTTGACGGAGACGAGCTGGTGCAGTCGTGGCGCATGCCCACCGACCGCTCCTATACCGCCGACGAGATCCACGTGCGTCTGATGGGTTTCTTTAAGATGTACGACCTCTCGCTCGGCGCGGTCGACGCGATCGCCTTTGCCGGCGTGGTGCCACAGCTCTCGCGCGAGTGGCACGCCGTGGCCGACCGCATCGCGGCAGACGCCATCGTTATCGGGCCGCAGACGGCGGCCGTGACCAAGCTGCGGGCGGCGCGCCCCCAGGCCGTTGGTGCCGACCGCATCGCCAACGCCGTCGCTGCCGAGACCTTCTACGGCGCCCCGGCGATCGTGGTGGACTTTGGCACCGCGACCAATATCGACGTTATCGACGAGGACGGCTATTACATTGGCGGAGCGATCGCGCCGGGCATCCGCATCTCCATGGACGCGCTTGCCGCCCGCGCTGCCAAGCTCGCCAGCGTTCCGCTCGAGGCGCCCGAGCACGCCATCGGCCGCGATACCGAGGAGTGCATCAAGGTCGGCGCCGTCGTGGGCGCCGCCGCGATGGCCGAGGGCCTGGTCGCGCGTATGAAGCGCGAGCTGGGACGCAAGGACGTCACCGTTATCGCCACGGGCGGCCTCGCCGGCATCGTCGCCGATTCGACCGATGCCTTCGATGTGGTCGACGGACAGCTCACCATCAAGGGTATCTGCGAAATCTACCGCCGCATGCAGGAGCTGGCGTAGGACAGGGGCCTTAGCCGAGCGCGGCGCAATCGCGAGCAGTAGGACAGACAGCGCAGCAGCTCTATTCCTCAAAATCGAAATTTTTTCAGTTTTGAGGAATAGAGCTTTCTGCTACGCCTCGCTGCAAAGCCACCTCGCCAGGTCCACAATCCGCACCCCATCGCGGTCCGTGGTCTCGTGATGCGTGCGGGCGAGAATCATCTTGGGGTACGCGTCGCCAATGCTCAAGAGCGGCGAGATCTCCCGCTCAAACGTCTTATCCGAGCTAATGTCGTCGCTCACCTGAATGTAGAGCTTCTCGCTTCGCTTGATTGCTACAAAGTCTATTTCCTTTTTATAGAGTACGCCGACGTATACCTCATATCCGCGGCGCAGCAGCTCGATGACCACCATGTTCTCGTACACGCGACCCCAGTCCATATCGCGTGTACCGAGCAGTGCGTATTTGAACGCGTGGTCTGCCAGGTAATACTTCTCGCCGCTCTTAAGGTATTTCTTGCCGCGAATGTCATATCGACGAACTTTATAGAAGGCAAACGCATCGCACAGGTACCCCATGTACGCACCGACCGTCTTGTTCGTTATCTTGAGCCCATCCGCATTCAAAACGTCCGTAATGTTGCGCGCCGACGTAATGTTGGAGACGTTGTCCATCATGTAGTCGGCAATACGCAGCAGCGCCGATTCGTTTCTCACGTTATGCCGCTGCACGATATCCCTCACGATGAGCGTTTTGAAGACATTGGAGAGATATTGATAGCGCTGCTCCTGCAGTGGATAAGGGTAAGAGCCGGACATGCCCCCGGTTCTCGCGTACTCATCGAAGTCGCGATCGACCTCACCCTCGTCGCCATAGAAGCGATACTCCTCAAACGAGAATGGGAAAACCTCGATCTCAAACGTGCGCCCCGTAAAGAGCGTCGACAGATCGCTCGACAGCAAAAAAGCGTTCGATCCGGTAATGAAAATGTCGTACTGCTCGGATGCATGGAGGCTGTTGATCGCACGTTCAAAGCCGTCGCACATCTGAACCTCGTCGATAAGCAGGAAGTTTTGCTTGTCGGACACTCGATGCTCTTTTACATAGGCGAGCAGGGCATGATATTCGAGTAGGTCCTCGAACTCATCGAGGTTGTAGTTGATATGGATGACATTCGAATCGGGCAGGGTGGTCTCCACGTAATCGCGGAGGGCCTCGAGCAATTTTGACTTACCGCTACGGCGAATGCCCGTTATGACCTTGATGTCCGGCACGCCAATAAGGCTCGTCAACGTGTCCATATATGACGTTCTATTGATGAGTTTCATTGGCGCCTCCCTGCGGTCTTTTATCGCTATTCCTCAAAAACGAAAATTTTTCAGTTTTGAGGAATAGGCTCTGCAACGAATATACCTCGCTAAAGGCCGAGCTGGCTTAATTCTATTCCTCAAAATCGAAATATTTTCTATTTTGAGGAATAGAACCGCGATGCCGCCCTGTAATCGCGCAAAGACCCTCCCCGGCACAGGCCGAGGAGGGTCTTGTTGTCATTGTTGTCTTTGGACGCGAACGCCCCGCGCTACAGACCGCGAATGCGCACGGCCTCGGGCGGAAACTCCTGCTCGCCGGCATCGGTCTTGATGGTCGCGCGGCCCCAGATGTCCAGGCCCGCAAACACACCGACCGCAAGCGGCAAACCGTTGGGCGACACCGCCGCAACCTGACGACCCAGCAGCGGCACCATATCGAAGTACTCACCCAGCACCGGAGCCAGCGGGCCGGCAGCGCCCTGTGGTGTGTTGGCGGCAACCGCCCAGGTGTCCACGCGGGTCAGCACGGCGGCAGCCAGCTCCTCGACCAGCGCTTCGTCGGCCACATCTACACCGAGCTCGCTCAGCGCCGAACGCTCAATATCCACCGTCACGGCACCGAACATGCCCGCGGCACCGGCACCGCCGTTGACGGCGACGCGCGCGAACGACGTCTCGAACGCGGGCGCGCCGCACACGATATTGCTCGGCCACTCAATGCCCACCTTGCCGGCAAGGCCCAGGCCCGGCGTCGACGCCGTGCCCACGAGCGCGTCCATCATGCCCATCGCCGCCACAAACGGCAGGCCGTGGAAGGCATGCATGTTCACGTCCGGGCGCACGACCAGCGAAAACGTCAACGACGTCTCGCCCGCGCTCCAAGCACACCAGCCCGCAGACGCACCCTCGCGACCAGCGTCGCGCGCGGTGTCGAGCTCGGTACCGACAGCTACGGCATTCATCTCAATCATCTACATACGCCCCAATTCGCCCACGATATGGCCCACGCGATCCTCGGGCTCCTTGACCTCGACGCCGTTGTAGCGGAAGAACCGCGCCGGGTCGTGCATCAGGTCCTCGAGCGGCACCAGCACAAAGTCACGCTCGCCGATCAGCGGATGCGGCAGGCGCAGCTTTTTGCCGCCGTGGGTCTCGCCGTCCATCCACAGCAGGTCCAGGTCGATGGTGCGCGGACCGTTGGCCTTGGCCTTTTTGGAGCGGTCGCGGCCCAGCTCGGCCTCGATCTTCATGAGCTCGTCGAGCAGCACCAACGGCGCCAGCTCGGTCTTAATCTCGATGACGGCGTTGGCAAACGCGTCCTGGCGCGTCTCGTAGGCCGGCTCGCTCTCGTAGATGCGCGAGCAGTTGGACACGCAGGTGAGCGGAATCTCGGCGATCATGTCACGTGCGGCGCGGATGTTGTCGCAACGATGCCCCAGGTTGGAGCCCACGGCCACAAACGCACGGCGCGGCTGCGGCTTGGCGACAGCCCAGTAACCGTTCAGGAACTGCGCAAAGCCAGTGGCGTCGTGCACGCGCACGATGTTTGCACCGGCCTGGATAGCGCCCAGGCACACGCCAAACGTGGCGGCATCGCGCGCGGCGGCCTCGGTCACGCCCGAGACGGCGCCCACAAAGCGTTTGCGCGACACGGCACACATGAGCGGGTAGCCCAGCGACGCCATCTTGGCGGTCTCGCGCTGGATGACGATGTCCTCGTTGGCCGTCTTGCCAAAGCCCGGGCCGGGATCGATGCAGATGCGGTCGCGCGACACGCCGGCATGGATGAGCGTGCGGGCCTGGTCGGATAGGAAGCCCATGACGCGGCGCATGATGGGCGCCGAATCGGGCAGGGTGAAGCGGCGGAGCTGAGAGGTGGGCACGTAGGCTTCCTCGCGGCGGGCGCTGCGGCGCATCATGGCAGCCAGGTGGTCATTGGGCTCCGGCGCGGGCTCAGGGGTCGCGGCGGCCTCGGCAGCAGGGGCGGTCTCTTCGGCGGCCGGCGTCTCCTGCTTCTGCTCGTCCGTAGGCTCCGGCGCGGGCTCCGGATCGCCGAACGGCAGTGAGGGCTGCACCACGCCTCCCGGAAGCTTGGCCTCCGTCTTGGGCTCGCCCAGCAGCTTGCCGCGGCGACGGCGGGCAGGCTTCTCGGCCTCGCGCGCAGCCTCGGCAGCCGCTTCGCGCGCCTTCTCGGCAACAAACGCCGCGGCCGAGGTATCGAGCTGCACCGTCGCATGCGTGCGGGTGGGCGCCGCGACCTCGCCGGCGTGCATCACGATGACGCCGCAGGTGCTCGTCGCGACAAACTCGACCATCTTGGGGTCGGTGAAGCCCGTCACGTCGTTGACGATCGAGGCGCCGCAGCGCACGGCCGCCTTGGCAACCGCCACGTGGCGCGTGTCGATCGAGACGATGGCGCCCTCTTTGGCCAGCGCGCGCACCACGGGCAGCACGCGGCGAGCCTCCTCGTCGGGATTAACCGGGGTAAAGCCGGGGCGCGTGGACTCGCCGCCCACGTCGATGATGTCGGCGCCGGCGTCGAGCATCGCCAGGCCGTACTCGATGGCGGCATCCGGGTCGAAGTGCTCCCCGCCGTCACTAAACGAATCGGGCGTCACGTTGAGGACGCCCATGATGCGCGGACGGTCAAAGCTGAGCTCGTACTTTCCGCACCGCCATGTCTTGCTATCGTTCGCCATGAACATCCTCCTCAAATGCCCGCGCCGCCGCGCTCGGGCGCAGGCGGCGGGGTCGCTTTGCAATCAGTCTTTCTATTGTATCCGCGCACGCGGGCTAAAACGCAAACGCAGCCGCGATGTCGCAAGAAATCAGCAGGTCGGCATTTGCATCCTGATCGGTGGGAGCAAGATTGCAAATGGCCAGCGTATCGCCGGTAAAGTAACGCGTAAGGCCCGCCGCCGGATACACCACGAGCGAGGTCCCGCCCACAATGAGGGCATCGGCCGCGGCGATGGCGGCAACGGCGCCGGTCAGCACGCACTCATCGAGCGGCTCCTCGTAGAACACCACATCGGGCTTAATGCGCCCGCCGCACGCAGGACACATGGGCACGCCCGCGGCGTCCTCGTGCTCGCGCGAGCAAATCCACTCGGCACTATAGACCGCGCCGCACGACTGGCAAATGTTGCGATGGACCGAGCCGTGCAGCTCGAACACACGCTGCGATCCTGCCATCTGATGCAGGCCGTCAATGTTTTGCGTCACCACGGCATTTAGCTTGCCGGCGCGCTCCAGCTCGGCCAGCTTGGTGTGGCAGCGATTGGGCTTAGCGCCAAGCGCGATCATCTTGGTGCGGTAGAAGTCGAAGAACTCGGCCGGATGCGCCTCATAAAAGCTATGCGAGAGCATGGTCTCGGGCGGGTAGGCAAACTGCTGGTGGTACAGGCCATCCACGCTGCGGAAATCGGGGATGCCGCTCGCCGTGGAAACACCCGCGCCGCCAAAGAAGACCACGCGCTCGTGGGTGTCGAACAGCTCCGCCAGCGCGGCGGAGGCCTGCTTGGAATCCGTTATTGCCTGCGTCATATGAGTTCTCCGTCCCTGCTGGTCGGGCAGCGCCGGGCGATGTCCCAGCATGCGACCTTTAAGTCAGCATGCGCGGAGCCCACCCCGCCCCTGTTGCGCTAATCTTAAGCCTGCCAACCCCGTCGAAAGGACACCATGCCTCAGACTTACACTTTCGCCTCGTGGAACGTCAACGGCCTGCGCGCCGTGCTCAAAAAGGACCCGAGCTTTATCCAGATCGCGCAAGAACTCGACGTCGATATCCTGGCGCTGCAAGAGACCAAGTTGCAAGAAGGCCAGGTCGATATTGACCTGCCCGGCTATCACCAAACCTGGAGCTACGCCGAGCGTAAAGGCTATTCGGGCACTGCGGTCTTTAGCCGCCAGGAACCGCTGCGCGTGCTGCACGCCGACGCACTGCTACCCTACGCCGGCGAGAACGAGGCGGCCGTACTCGTCGCCCAAGCCGCAACCGAGGGCCGCGTCTGCGCGCTGGAGTTCGACAAGTTCTGGTTTGTGGATGTCTACACTCCCAACGCGCAAAACGAACTCGCCCGCATCGACGTGCGCATGGCCTGGGACGATGCTTACCGCGGCTTTTTGAACGCGCTCGAGCGCGAGACCGGCAAACCCGTCGTGACCTGCGGCGACTTTAACGTGGCGCACGAGGAGATCGACCTTAAGAACCCCAAGTCCAACCGCGGCAACGCCGGCTTTTCGGACGAGGAGCGCGGCAAGTTTACCGAGCTGCTCAACGCCGGCTTTACCGATACCTGGCGCGCGGCAAACCCCGACGTCGAGGGCGTCTACAGCTGGTGGAGCTATCGCTTTAATGCCCGCAAGAACAACGCCGGCTGGCGCATCGACTACTTCCTGGTAAGCGACGCAATCGCCGACAACGTACGCGACACCGGCATCCGCGGCGACATCTTCGGCAGCGACCACTGCCCCGTCACCCTCACGCTAGAGCTCTAGCCCCAGCTGATCCCCTGGGGACGGAGGAAAACGAATCATTTTGGGCCTCGTGGTGGTATCCACGTGACCCATCCGCCACGAAACACGCCCATCTACTACGTTTAAGCCACCACCCTCAACCACAGCGAACAACGCAAAAAGAAAACCGCAGGTAGAAAGCCTGCGGTTTTTCATAAAACGCGGTTGTGTTTGGGGGTGTCGGGTCAAACGTAGTAGATAGGCTGATTTCGTGGCGGGCGAGTTCAGCTGATTCCCCGGGGACGTCTGGAGACGGAAGAAAACGGATCAATTTGGCTCTTGAGGGTCACGACGCCCGTCATATCAGCCGGCCATTCCAAAACTATGCCAGTTTACGGGGCTAAATCGCGAACCCCCAACCATACGCAATTCCGAAATAATAAAACCGCAGGTAAACGGCTTGCTCTATTTCAAAAATAGCCGGCATGGTCTGCTTGTGCCAATCTGGCCCCGTAAACCGGCATAGTTTTAAAATGACACTTCGGCAGTATTGATTCCCGCCCCGGCGCAACCAGCCCTACAGTCCGTACTTCACGACGACTCGGTTGATGCGGCGACACCAAGGCTTGTACAGGGCGACCAAAAACACGCAGGTCGCAAGGCCGTGCGTGATATCGAACGGTACGGCGGTGGCAAGACGCGCCATGGCACCCGCCCACGTGAGCGGTTGAACAAAACCGATAATGTCGTAGGCGTTGATCACAACGCCGTACAGCAAACCCGAAGCAAAGCCGTAGGTCAGCAGCGCCGGCATACGCACGGTGCCGTCGGCGCGGTCGAACGCACCCGCATGCGCCAGCGCACCGCCAACGTATCCCACGAGCCCCCAGGCATACATCTGCCACGGCGTCCACATGCCCTGTCCAAAAAAGAAATTGCTGGTCAGCGCCGCCAGCGCGCCAACCATAAAACCATTGCGGCGACCAAGCGTCGCCCCCGCGATAATGGCGATGGCACTCACGGGTTTAAAGTCGGGAATGGGGCCAAACAAGATGCGCCCCGCCGCGGCCAACGCCGCCAGAACCAGCGTTGGCATAATCTGGCGCAGGCCCGGTCGCGACGCCTCATAGCCTGCAAAGAACAGCGCAAGCACCAGCGCCACCACGACAAGCATGGCGAGCGCCGCCTGCTCAACGCCCGCCAGCAACGCCGAAGCCATCACGGCTGGCACCGCCAGCAGCAGCGGTATCTCCAGTTTTGCGAGTAGGCGCACGATGCGATAATCCGCCATCCCATCACGCCCTATAAAACACGTTGTCGGCAAAGAAGTCGGCCGGCGGCTCCATGCAGGCAATCTCGCCATCGAACATCATGGCGATGTCGTCGGCGACCTGCTCGGCAAAGTCCAAATCGTGCGTAGCCATGATGACGGTGCCGCCAGCCTTCGCATGGTCACGCAGGGCGCGAGCGATGATGCGGCGGCTCTCCAGGTCCAAGCCCTTCGTGGGCTCGTCAAGCAGCAGCAGCTCGGGGCCAATCAGCAGCAGCTTTGCCAGCGCGAGCAGCTGGCGCTGTCCGCCCGAGAGGTCGTAGGGGTGACGCGTCTCCAGGCCGTCCAATCCCAGTTGCGCCGCACGCTCCCGCGCCAAGTTCTCGTCATATCCGCAGGTCGAGGCCCATTCCATCAGCTCATCGTGAACCGTCTCGGCAACCAGCAATGCTTTGGGGTTCTGAGGCAGCAGCGCCGCCGAGGCCGCTCCGCGCACCATGCGGCCGCGCTGCAGCTTGGCGGTCTTCGCCAGCACCGAGAGCATCGTCGACTTACCGCATCCGTTGCCGCCCACGATCGCATGCACCGCACCGGCCGAAAACGCCACGTCGAGCCCGCGCAGCACCCAGCCGCCCGCGCGATCGTAGCGAAACCAGCTCCCTGCCAGGGTGGTAGCCGACCCGCCGTGCATTTTTTGGAGTATTCTGCTCCCATCCGTGCGCGGGAAGGCTTCCGAGCCGTTCTCGAGCGACGTTTGCTCCACAAATTCGGACGATTTGTCCAATTCCGAACTTTTTTTCGCGCTCGATACGTCCCCGGGCGGCTCCAGAGAGCCCAAATTGTCCTCACGCCTGCTGAATACTCCGTTTTTTGCACATCGGACGGCACCCCACCCCAACATGTCGTCGGAAAACAACGATTCTCGGCGTCCCAAAGAAGCCATATCGGCCACCTCGTGCACGCGGCCGCCCTCAATCCGATACGCGCACGTCGCGTATTCAAGCATCGGGCGCGGCTGGTGCGTTGCCACAACAACCGTGCATCCCAGCTCGCGGTTCACGCGAAACAGCGCGTGCAGAAAATTTTTCTCGGCAACAGGATCGAGCTGGGACGTGGGCTCGTCGAGCAGCAGCACGCGCGGGCGCAAGGCCAGCACGGCCGCCAACGACAGCAGCTGCTTGCGTCCGCCCGAAAGCGTATCGGTATCGCGGTGGAGCCAATCCTCCAGCCCAAAGAAATAGCTGGTCTCAGCTACGCGACGGCGCATCTCATCACGTGCTAGCCCCAAGTTTTCCAGGCCAAACGCCATCTCGTGCCACACGGTTTCGCACACGATCTGGTTCTCGGGATCCTGGAACACATAGCCCACGCGCTCCGCCGATGCCCGCACGTCCATGTCGGCAACGTTCTCGCCCAGCACGCGCGCATCACCAGTGCGCTCGCCCGCCGGAGCGATCTCGGGCTTGAGCAGCGACAGCAGCGTCGACTTACCCGATCCGGTACCGCCAACAAGCAGCGCAAATGCACCTTGGGGAACACGCCAATCAAGCCCCTCGAGCACCGGTGCCTCGGCCCCGGGATAGGCAAAACTAAGGCCCTGCACCTCAATCGCCGGAATATCCGGGCCGCACGCCGCGCCCGACACCGGGCCCCTATCCAACCGAGCCATCAGCCAAACCTCTTCTCATCAATCGCGTGCAACGCGCAAGGCAGCATCATCCAGGCAGCGTACACGACATAGCCCAGCCACGGCGCCGGAACCGAGAGCTGCGGATAAAACGAATACTGCGTCGTCGCGGTCCACGCCACCGCCACCGCGACAGCACCAAACAGTGCGAGCCCGGCCAGCGCGGCAACGTCGCTGCGCCCCAGTCGATACCGCGCATACGTCGTACGACGCGTCGCAGCACCCCACCCGCGCGAGCGCATCGCGTCCGCGCGCTCCAGCGAATCTTCCATGCCCCAGCCCATCAACACGCTCGACGCCCGCAGGCGCGAGCGTACGGGGTCGGCCGGCGCGCGGCCCGGCACATCAATCGCATCCTGCACCGCCAGCACCGTACGACCGCGGCGCAAAAACTGCGGGATAAGCCTCATGCACATCGAGATCATGAGCGCAATCACCGGTGCGGCATTACCCAGCAGCGCGAGCACCTTGTCGTATTCGAGCATCGACGCCGCGGCCCCAAACCACAGCACGCTCGCCACAAACAGCCCGCCCATGCACAGGCCGTATACCATGCTCTCCAGATACACCGCGCGCATGCCAATACGGAACAGCTCCGTCGAGCCCGAGGCGCTAAACAGAGGATTGACCAGCGCGATAATCAAAATCACTGGCAGCTGCCAGCGAAGCGCCCCCAACGTGCGGGCAGCCCCACGCGTCGCAAATCCATACGCCAGCCCGCCCGCAAGTGACAGCGCAATCAGTACCGGCTGCATCGAGAACATAGTGAGCCCCAGCGTCAGCGCTATATAGAGTGCCGGCACAGCCGGATGCGACATCGAGAATGCCGCGACGGGCTCGTTGCCCGATTCCTCTCGCATGATATCCACGGGCACCCCATCCCCTCGCTCAAACGTCAACGCCGCAGCGCCGCCACCATACACAACCAGCGCAAACACCGCGTCAACGGCACCGACATCGGCGGCAATGCGTCAATCGTTACGCGCTCGTCATATGCCTGCGGTATCATATTGCGCCGTGTATCGTTTCCAAACACACGTCTCTATAACGTAACAGGAGATCACATGGACGCAACCGCAATTATCCTCGCTGCCGGCGAGGGCACCCGCATGAAGTCGAACCACTGCAAGGTTTCGCACAAGATCCTGGGCAAGCCCATGGTTCAGTGGATCGTCGACGCCACCATCAAGGCCGGCTGCAGCCGCGTCGTGGTTGTCATCGGCAGCCATGCCGACGAGATGCGCGCCCTCATCGACGGCGCCTACGCCAACAGCGCCACCAAGGTCGAGTGCGTCGAGCAGACCGAGCGTCTGGGCACCGGTCACGCCGTGAAGGTCGCACTCGAGGCCTGTGGCATCACGCAAGGCCCCGTCGTGGTGCTCAACGGCGACCTGCCGCTCATCACCGCCGACACCGTCGCCAAGTTCGCGCAAACCGTCGCCACCGGCGAGCTCGCCTGCACCGTCATGACCATGACCCCGCCCGATCCTTTCGGCTACGGCCGCATCAAGCTGGGCGCCGATGGTCAGATCGAGCGCATCATCGAGCAGAAGGACTGCACGCCCGAGCAGGCCGCCACGCTGCTGGAGTGCAACGCCGGCTGCTACGCTTTTGATGGCGCGCAGCTCGCCGCCCACATTAACGAGGTCGGCAACGACAACGCGCAGGCCGAGTACTACCTGCCCGACATGCTCGAAATCCTCAAGGGTCATGGCCAGGCAGTCTCCATCTTCCACTGCGACGACTACCGCGACGGCCTGGGCGTCAACAGCCGCATCCAGCTCGCACAGCTCACCGCCATCGCGCGCGACCGCATCAACGAGCACTGGATGGCCGAGGGCGTTACCTTCATCGACCCCACGCAGGCCTGGATCGGCCCCGATGCCGTTATCGGCCGCGATACCGTCGTGTGGCCGCAGACGCACCTGATCGGCCACGTCGCCGTGGGCGAGGAGTGCCAGCTCGGCCCCAACAGCCGTCTCACCGACACCACCGTCGGCAGCGGCTGCACCATCGATGAGACCATCGCCATCGAGGCCGTCATCGAGAACGGCGTCGACTGCGGCCCGCGCGCCTACCTGCGCCCGGGTACCCACATGCTCGACGGCTCCAAGGCCGGCACGCACGTGGAGATCAAGAAGTCCACGATCGGCGAGGGCTCCAAGGTGCCGCACCTGTCCTACATCGGCGACACCACCATGGGCTCCGGCGTCAACGTGGGCGCGGGCTCCATCACCTGCAACTACGATGGCGTGCACAAGCACAAGACCGTCATCGGCAAGGATGCCTTCATTGGCTCCGACACCATGATGGTCGCGCCCGCCCAGATCGGCGACGGCGCGCTCGTGGCCGCTGGCTCCGTCATCACCGAGCCGGTCCCGGCCGACGCACTTGGTCTGGGCCGCGCCCGTCAGGTAAATATTGAGGGCTGGGCCGCCGATTACCGCCGACGCCTGCGCGAGGACGACGAGGTATAACGTTTTACCAAGCATCTAAGGAGCTGTTCCCATGGGGACGGCTCCTTTTTCTATGCTGACCTGCGCGACCGGATGAGTGGTCGGTTCGTGTCCGTTGACGGTAAAGACGTTATCAAGACTCGATAAACCCCGTCGCGCGGTTACAATGCAACAAGGCATCTATATGGCATTCGATATAAAGGAGAAGGGTAATGCCGATTAATGATCCCGAGAAGTCGGAGAATATGCGCAAGTCCATCCGCGTGTATTCCGGTTCCTCCAACCGTCCCCTCGCTCAGAAGATCGCTGAGTACCTTGGGGTCGAGCTTTCGGGCCTTACGCTAAAGCAGTTCGCCAATGGTGAGATTTACGCCCGCTACGACGAGACCGTCCGCGGCGCCGACGTCTTCCTGATTCAGTCCGTGGCCGGCGGCAACGTCAACGACATGCTCATGGAGCTGCTCATCGCCACCGACGCTGCCAAGCGCGCATCCGCCCGCTCCATCACCGCCGTTATCACCCACTACGGCTATGCCCGCCAGGACCGCAAGGCCGGCCCGCGCGAGCCCATCACCGCCCGCCTCGTCGCCAACCTGCTCGAGCGTGCCGGCGTCAACCGCATCATCACCCTCGACCTGCACCAGGGCCAGATCCAGGGCTTCTTCGATATCCCGGTTAACCACCTGTCCGCACTGCCGCTATTTGGCCAGTACTACAACGACATGCACTTCGACACCGACAACCTGGTTGTCGTCTCCCCCGACGTGGGTCGCGCCAAGGCCGCCAAGAAGCTGTCCGACATGCTCGGCTGCGACCTGGCCATCGCCCACAAGGGCCGTCCGCGCCACAACGCCGCCGAGGTCATGGGCATCATCGGTGACATCAAGGGCAAGACCTGCATCATCAACGACGACATGATCGACACCGCTGGCACCCTGTGCGCCAACGTCAAGGAGCTCAAGGCTATGGGCGCCGGCGACATCTACGTCTGCGCCACCCACGGCATCTTCTCCGGTCCGGCCATCGAGCGCCTGAACGATGCCCCCATCGTCGAGTGCGTCGTCACCGACGCCATCCCCGTCGAGGTCGGCGGCAAGATCAAGACCATCTCGGTCGCCGAGGAGTTCGCTCAGGCCATCTCCGCCGTTTACCACGAGGAGCCCGTCTCCACGCTCGTCGGCGGCGACTTCGCGCTGTAGTCCAACGCGTATCGCATCATCTTTGATGTTTTTAAAGGGTCGGAAGCTCGCTTCCGACCCTTTTTCTATTCCTCGCCAATCCGCCCTGGACAGTTAGTTCAGATACGTATTTTTTAAAACTCCAAAGGTCCGTTCGGAGCCTTCTGAGCTCCCCGGCGGATGCCATGCCGCCCGAAGCTCATCGTTTTCGAGTACAACCGCCGCATATATTATCTTCAAATCGCCCTCGAAGGCCCTTAGAAACACCTCGAACGCCCGCCGCCTTATACGTATCTGAACTAACTGTCCAGTAGCCATCGTCAACCTTCTCGGCAGAGCTCAATTTCCTGCAATCCCCTCAACCGATTCCACCGATTTCCTAACACCCGGCCGTTCATGGCGCCCAGCACCCCGCTGAGCGAAAAGAACGGTATGGCGGTCGCATTCTGCCGCCAACTTAGTACGTTATAGCTATGACGACCGTGATTTCACATTTCTCCGCCCTCCGCGCAATTCGTCGCGCACGACGGGCGTACTCTGCCCTACCCTGGAGCTCCATTGATAGTGAACAGCAAGCACAGGCCTTGGCTAGCTGCATTCCCAATAATGACGCGATAGACTTTGGCGCACTTTCGATACTCGACGCCTGGAATGAAGATGATTCCGAGCTGCTCGATCTTCTCGTTTCAAACGAAGGCAACCGACGCCCCGACAAGCGACTTCTTCAGCATATTCTCTCCGCTCCGCTTCCTGAAGGTGCAATTATGCACGTCGAGGCCGACATCTACGCAACGTCTCCTGCCATGACAGCCATGCTTTGTTCTAAAAATGAATCAGTCGCCAAAACCTTGATGCTTCTCATGGAACTGGTCGGAACTTACTCCCTTCCTCCCGGGGCAACATACCCCATTGCCCATGACGACATCTGGCCCAAGGGCGATGGCTACGAAGCGACGGGCGATCTTGATTGCCTGGGCAACCAGTCAGCGGCCGAACAACAGAACGAAACCCGCTATGAACAGGCGCACTACAAATGCAAGCCCGCCACGACCATCGAAGAGCTCGAGGCGGTCGCACGGTTCGCCAAAAGTAGCTCATACGCCTCGTTTCGCACGGCAGTCAAACTCGCCCGGGCTGGATCCGCATCCCCAGCCGAATCCCTAATGTTTGCCGTTCTCGGAGCGCCCATGCACTTTGGCGGATTCGGATGTTGCAGCCTGCCCATGGGAGGCCTGCAACTCAACCATCGAATCGACTTCGATACTCTTGCGGTCAACATGTCCTCGGGCATCCCCTATGCCATCTGCGACCTATATTGCCCGGCAGCCGGAGTCGACAACGAATACAACGGAATTGGGCATGAGCTTCAAAACGCTCGCATCCACGATGGCAATCGAAATAATGGCCTCAAGGCCATGGGCATCCACGTCCTGGTTATCAATCGCGACCAAATGAAAGACCTTGTTGCACTCGAAGCCTTCTCCCAAACGATGCATCGACTCGCAGGAGTCCGATTCCGGTACCGTATCAAGGGCTATCGCAAGCGTCAGGCCGCTTGGCTCAACGCTCTGCGGGCCGGAACCGGCCTCGCGCCGGTCTAAACGGCGAATCACCCGTGCGCCGTCGAGCAGGGCTGGGCAGTTAGTTCAAATACGTATAAATGGACGCATTGAATTAGACTGTTTTGCAGCTATCTCTATACCATTCGCCCTATTTGAAGGCAGGGTAGACTTCAAAACAGCGCCATATGGACTAACTAAAGCTCCAAAACAACGTATCGGCATTGAATTGAGTAATTCGAGTCCTCAGAACTTATACGTATCTGAACTAACTGTCCACCTCGGATTTCGACGGCCGTCCAAACGCCCCCAAACGCCCTCAATTACCCTCCATTTGACAGCGGCAACAGGGTCGCTCACCATAGCAGGCGACAAATCAACGAAAGGATGAACATGGCAGCTGCACAGCCGCTTAAGATTCGCATGGTTGCCGGACTTGGCAACCCTGGCGAGGAATATGCCGAGACCCGTCACAACGCTGGTTTCAAAGCAATCGACGAGCTGGCCCGTCAGGCCGGCGTCACGTACTGGAAAAACCAAGCAGGCGCCGAGATCGCGCTCATCAACATCAACGATCCCGAGGAAGAGGGCGGCAAGCGCCAGATTGTACTGGTCAAGCCGCAGTCGTACATGAACACCTCGGGCGGGCCCATCTCCAAACTCTGCCGCGAGTACAAGATCAAGGCCGAGGAGCTGCTCGTCATCCACGACGAGCTCGATATTCCCGCCGGCGACGTGCGTGTTAAGGTGGGCGGCGGCCATGCCGGTCACAACGGCCTGCGTTCCATCATCGATAAGATGGGCAGCCGCGACTTCAGCCGCATCCGCACCGGCATCGGCAACCCTCCCGGCAAGATGGCCGTCGCCGACTACGTGCTTAAGCAGCTGCGCGCCCGCGAGGCCGAGGATTTCCAGGACACCTGCGCCCGCGCGGCCGACGCCGCCGGCCTGGCGATTGTGCACGGCGTAGTCTATGCTCGCGACCATGTCAACGGCGCCGCCTCCGCCAACGGCAAGCACTAAAACCTACTATTTAGGGACAGGGTTATTTTGGCAGGTTTTATCTACGGAAACGCCATGACAGCCGCGCCGTAATAAACCCTGTGCCGCCATACATATGCAGCGCCCCAAAGGGGGCCGGCCTCATCACAACCCGAGGCCGGCCCCTTTGCCGTTTTGCCTGATAAAACCGACCAAAATAAACCTGTCCCTATTTGGTAGGCCGAAGTGGATAAACCCTTTTCCCACCTGCCAAAGAAACACGTAAGCGACATTGCCATGAGGGTATAATTTGCACCGTATGTCTGCACAACGCCTGTGCGCGTACGGTTTTATTCGGGCTACCGTCCATTTCCGTGGAGGCACGGTTCGGCAGCCCTAACAAGAGAGGGGTTCTATGTATAAGATCCTGGAGAAGACGCAGTTCTCGGAGAAGGTGTTCAAGTTCCGCATCGAGGCGCCTGCAATCGCCAAACATGCGCACGCTGGACAGTTCCTCATGGTCCGCGCCAACGAGACGGGCGAGCGCGTTCCGTTTACCCTGGCCGGCTGGAACGGTGACGAGGGCTGGGTCGAGTTCATCTTCATGGTGATCGGCAAGACCACCGAGATGCTGTCCACCTACGAGGCCGGCGAGTCGCTGCGCGACGTCGTGGGCCCGCTGGGCGTTCCCACCGAGATGGCCGAGGGCCCCTGCGCGGTCATTGGCGGCGGCGTCGGCCTGGCAATTGCCTTCCCGGTCGCCAAGCACCTGGTCGAGACCGGTCACGAGGTGCACGCCATCATGGGCGCCCGCACCAAGGACCTCCTGCTCATGGAGGACCAGTTCCGCGAGCTCCTCGACGAGGACCACATCCATATCACCACTGATGACGGTTCTTACGGCGAGCAGGGCGTTGTCACCGCTCCGCTGGAGCGCCTGCTGCAGGACAAGGCCGTGAGCCAGGTCTTCTGCGTCGGCCCTGTTCCGATGATGAAGTTCTCGACCCTCACCGCCCAGAAGTACGACACCCCCATCACCGCGTCGCTCAACCCCATCATGGTTGACGGCACCGGTATGTGCGGCTGCTGCCGCGTCGAGGTGGGCGGCGTGACCAAGTTCGCTTGCGTCGACGGCCCCGACTTCGATGCCACCCTGGTCGACTGGGATGACCTTCGTGCCCGCCAGGCCGCTTACCGTTCCGAAGAGGGCGAGTCCCTCAAGGCCTATGAGGAAAAGAGCTGCGCATGCCACTAGTTAACGGTCGTTTCGTTGCCGATATGAAGTCGCCCCGCACCCCCGATAACGAGGAGCCGGCTGCCGAGCGCGCCTGCGACTTCCGCCCCGTCGACAAGGGCTTCACCGAGGAGATGGCGCTGGCCGAGGCTGAGCGCTGCCTCAACTGCAAGAAGCCGTTCTGTGTTGAGGGCTGCCCCGTCAACATCAACATCCCCCGCTTTATCGAGCAGATCCGCGCGAAGGACTTCGGCGGCGCTCTCGATACCATCCGCGAGGACTCCATGCTTCCCGCCATCTGCGGCCGCGTCTGCCCGCAGGAGAACCAGTGCGAGGGCAAGTGCATCCGTGGCAAGAAGTCCGAGCCCGTGGCCATCGGCCAGCTCGAGCGCTTCCTGGGTGACCGCCCCGAGCTCGCCTCCACGCCCAAGATGGCCCCCAAGAACGGCAAGAAGGTCGCCGTCGTCGGCTCTGGCCCGTCCGGCATCACTTGCGCCGGCGAGCTCGCCCGCAACGGTTTTGACGTCACCGTCTTCGAGGCCTTCTTCACCGGCGGCGGCGTGCTGGTCTACGGCATCCCCGAGTTCCGTCTGCCCAAGGCAGTCGTCAAGCGCGAGATTGACGGCCTGGAGGACATGGGCGTCAAGTTTGAGTACAACTCCGTCGTGGGCAACATGGCCACGGCCGAGGAGCTGTTCGAGCAGGGCTTCGACGCCATCTACGTGGCGACCGGCGCTGGCCTGCCCAAGTTCCTCAACGTCCCCGGCGAGAACCTGCCCAACGTCTTCTTCGCTAACGAATACCTCACCCGCGTGAACCTGATGAAGGCCAACAAGTTCCCCGAGTACGACACCCCCACCAAGCACGGCAAGAACGTCGTCGTCTTTGGTGGTGGCAACGTGGCTATGGACGCCGTCCGTACCGCCAAGCGCCTGGGCGCCGAGCACGCCATCATCGCCTACCGTCGTACCGAGGACGAGATGCCCTGCCGTCGTGCCGAGCTGCACCATGCTAAGGCCGAGGGCGTCGAGGTTCTGCCGCTCGTCTCCCCGCTCGAGTTTGTCGCTGGCGAGGACGGTTCCGTGTGCGCCGTCAAGGTCCAGAAGATGGAGCTCGGCGAGCCTGACGAGTCCGGCCGCCGTCGTCCGGTGCCCATCGAGGGCGCCATCGAGGAGATCCCCTGCGACGTCGCAATCTCGGCTATCGGCACCAACGCCAACCCCTTCGCAAAGAAGATCGGCGGCAAGATGGAGCTCAACAAGTGGGGCTACATTGTTGCCGACGAGGAGACCGGCCAGACCACCGATCCCCGTATCTGGGCCGGCGGCGACATCGTCACCGGTGCCGCTACGGTCATTCTGGCGATGGGCGCCGGCAAGAAGGCCGCCGCTTCCATCACCAAGAGCCTACTGGGCGAGTAATCATCCGCAGCGCTAGCTATCAAACGGCAAAGTCCCCGTCGAGCACACGCCCGGCGGGGACTTTTTCTATGCCGATCGCCCTACCACCGCAAAGGTGCCTGTCCCCCTTGCGGTGGTTTTGGTCGGCTAGCCTTCGAGCTGCGCCACCTTGTAGCGGTAGGCTGCGGCGATGACGTCCTTGCAGCCTTCGCGGCCCAGCTTGGCGCGGTTGACGACGATGTCTTTACCGCTCGTCATCTTCCACTTGCCGGCGCTATAGCGCTTATAGAACGCCTCGCGCGCCTTCTGCTGCTGTTTGACCAGCTTGGCGCCCTTCTTTTTGTTAAGGCCACGCTTCTTGCGCACAATCTCGACGCGGTCCTCAAAGGGTGCGGTCACCAACACGGCAATGTGGCTGGGGTTGTTGCGCAGCAGGTAATCGGACAGACGGCCTTCGATAATGCAGCTCTCGGTCTCGCCCAGATCCAAAATCACCTGGCTCATCTTTTGGAACAACTTGTCCGAGTACGAACGCGCATCGTAGCGGTCGGGCAGAAACGCCATATTCTCCACGGCCAGGCGCTCATCGTAGGCAGCCATCTTGTCGAGCGACTCGCCCGTGCGCAGCGACGCACGCACCAGCAGCTCGTTATCGTACAGCGGAATCCCCAACTCGTCGGCAAGCATGCGGCCAATCTCGTGGCCCTCGGCGCCAAAGTCGCGCGCGATGGTAATGACCACAGGATTCTTCTTATTCTCCAGATCGCTCATCGCGATTCCTTTCTCTATGTGACAAAGGGGCTGTCCCTTTGCCACATTCTACGCTGCCACCATTCGCCTCTGATATGCGCGAACCAGCAGCGAGATACCAAAGTTGAGCACAAAGTACATCGCAAACACCAGGCCGTAGAGCATAAGCACCTGCGACAGGTCGATCGCGTGGGCCATCACCACGTTTGCCGTGTACATGAGCTCGGCCACGTTAATGCCCGAAAGATACGAGCTGTCCTTAATGACGGTCGTGCACTGGCTAAACAGCGCCGGAATGATCGTCTTAAACGTCTGCGGCAAAATGATGTAGCGCATGGTGGCAAAGAAGCCGAAGCCCTGGCTCTGCGCTGCCTCAAACTGGCCGCGCGGAATCGAGTTGAGGCCGCCGCGCACAATCTCGGCCATAACAGCGCTGGTAAACAGCGTAAAGGCGATGGTCGAAATCACAATGTCCAAACCCTGCACCGTAAAGTAGATAAACAGGATCCACAGCAGGTTTGGCGTGCAACGGAACAGTTCGATATAGGCGCTCACCAAAATACGGAACGGGCGGGGCGCATAGCTCTTAACGAGCGCCAGCACCGTGCCAAAGATGAGCGAGAAAAAGATCGACAGCGCCGAGATCTCGATTGTCTTAACAAAGCCGCCCCAAATGTAGAGCAGGTTGGTCGCGTTGAAGATTTCCATGCGCTAGGCCTCCTCTACGTTGTCGAGCCCCAGCTCGGCCAGGCTCACGCCGCGCGGACGCTCCTTGGAGCGGCGCTCGAGCCACTGCACCAGCATGGCGAGCGGAAAGCAGATGATGAAGTACATAAGGCAGCAGACGATGTATCCCTGCAGGTAACCGTACAGACTCACAAAGTTGTCGGAACGGTACATAAGGTCGCCGCCGGCCACAAGCGCCAGCACCGACGTGTTCTTGACCAGGTTGAGTGCCTGGTTACACAGCGGCGGCAGAATGATCTTGAATGTCTGGGGCAGCACGATGTACCAGTACGCCTGCGCACGGGTGAAGCCCTGGCTCTGGGCCGCCTCCATCTGACCGCGCGGAACCGCCTCGATACCAGTGCGGATGACCTCCGAAATGTAGGCCGCGTGATACAGGCCCACACCCAAGAAGCCCAGCACGAACGGCGCGATGCGCACCGGCTGATCGGCACCGGTTATGGCCTGCAAAAACTGCGGACCGGCCATGTACATAAAGAGCACCTGCACGGGCAACGGGGTGTTCTGGTAAAACTCCACGTACACGCGGCTTATGGCGCGCAGCACGCGCGAGCGAGTGGTAGAGAACACGCCCAGCAGCGTGCCCAGTACCAGCGACAGCAGTAGACCGGCAACGACCACTTGCAGCGTCACGCCAAAGCCCTCCCAGAAGGGTCCCATATTTTGAAATGTCGTCGACCAACGGTCGGCGTCAAATAATCCTTCGAGCATTTGATTCCTTCCTTGGACGATGCGCCTATACAAGACCCCAGGTCTTGACCTCTTGGTCGAGCCAGCCATCGGCCAGGCGATCGCAAATCACCTGATCGACCACGGCCGAAAGGTCGCAGCTCTTCTTGGTCGCCACGCCGTAGCCCTGCTCGCCAAACTTGACCTCGGGCTGCAGCAGCTCAACGGTCTCGTTCATGTAACCGGCCAGCGTGGAGCGGTCCATGGCAAAGACGTCGATATTGCCGGCATCGAGCGAACTCTTGATGATGGGGTAGCCACTAAAGGCCCTAAACTCGGGCTCGCAGCTAAAGCCGTTGTCCTTGATCATCTGCTCGATCAGGCTCTGCGTGGTGGCACCCTGGCTCACGCCAATGACCTTGCCGTCCAGGTCCTCAATCGAGGTAAAGCCCGAACGCTTCTTAACCATGAGTCCCACGTAGTCGGTGCGGTACGGCGTCGAGAAATCCCAGCTCTTCTTGCGCTCGTCGGTGATGGTGTAGGTCGCCGCGACCACGTCAAGCTGGCCGTTATCGATCAGCGGGCCGCGCGTCTTGGGCGTTACGTCGGTAAACTCGACAAGCTCCTGGGCACGGGCATCCTTGTAGCTCACGCCAAAGACGGCAGCGGCGATCTGGTAGCACAAATCGACTTCCATGCCCTCAAAGCGGCCCTTGGCGGTGTCGTAATAGCCGTAACCGGGAACGTCCTTCTTAACGCCAGCATTCAGATGTCCACGCGACTTGATGGCCGCAAGCTTAGACCCCTTGTCGGAGCCCTCGCCGCTGGTGGAGTTGCCGCAACCGGTAAGCGCGGTCCCCGTCAGCGCGAGCATGCCGGCGCCAGCCAGCTGCAAAAAGTGACGGCGCGACACGGCCGCCCTCGTCATATCCGTCATGTCCATCACCGCGCCTAGTGCAGAATCTTGGACAGGAACTCGCGGCAGCGCGGGTTCTCGGGGTTATCGAAGAAGTGCTCGGGCGTGCCCTCCTCCAGGATGCGGCCGTCCTCCATAAAGATGACGCGGTCGGCCACCTGGCGCGCAAAGCCCATCTCGTGCGTCACACAGATCATGGTGATGTCCTCCTGCGCGAGCTCAATCATAACGTCCAGGACTTCCTGGACCATCTCGGGGTCGAGCGCCGAGGTCGGCTCGTCAAACAGGATGATGGGCTGCTTGGTGCACAGGGCACGGGCGATGGCGATGCGCTGCTGCTGACCGCCCGAGAGGTTCTGCGGATACTCGCCGGCCTTATGCGCCATGCCGACGCGCTTGAGCGCGGCGATGGCGATCTCGGTCGCCTCCTCCTTGCTCTTCTTTTGCAGCTTGATGGGCGCGAGCGTCAGGTTGCCCAGCACCGTCATGTTGGGATACAGGTTGAACTGCTGAAACACCATGGAGCTGTACTTGCGAGCCATCTCCAGGTGATTCTTTTTGGTGAGCGGCGTACCGTCGATGACGACCTCGCCCGACGTGGGCTCCTCCAGATAATCGACGCAACGGATGAGCGTCGACTTACCCGAACCGGAAGGCCCGATCATTACGAGCTTCTCGCCGTGCTTGACGGTGAGATTGATATCTTTGAGCACATGCAGGTCGCCAAAGTACTTGTTGAGATGCTTGATCTCGATCATGTCTGCCATGAATGTCCCTTCCCTGCGTTTACACGAGTTGAACTATTGTACGGAAAGAACCACGTTTCCGCAGCCCACACTACATTCCCGTAAAGAACCCGCAACCTTTAACCCACTCATTGGGGACGGGCTTAAATGAGTACCCGCTCATTGGGCACTCATTTAAGCCCGTCCCCAATGATTGCCCAGCCCAGCAAAAAGGGGCGCGACCGCAATGGTCACGTCCCCTTAACATCAACTATGTACCGCTCGGCCCTTAAGCCAGCTTTGCTCCGACGATCTTTGCCGCGGCAGGCTTATCGAAGTTGCCGCCGGTGGCCTTGCCGAGTGCACCCATAACCTGGCCCATCTGCTTCTTGGACGTGGCACCCAGCTCGGCGATAACCTGCTCGATCAGGGCCTCGAGCTCCTCACCCGAAACCTGCGCGGGCAGCAGGCTCTCCAGAATCTTGACCTGCTCGGTCAGGTTGTCGGTACGCTCTTGGTCGGTACCGGCCTTGATGGACATCTCCAACGTCTCGCTCGTCTGCTTAATCAAACGCTTGATCATGCTGTTGACGTCTTCCTCGGTCACATCGCGGCGCTCGTTGACCTCGATATTCTTCACCTCGGCCTTGACCTGGCGAATGATGGACAGGCGAACCTTGTCCTTGGCCTTCATGGCCGCAATCATTTCCTTCTGCAGCTCTTCGTTGGTCATCTGCAAATCCTCCTCAATAGTGCGGACGGCACTCACACGAGCGCCGCCCCATGATTACTCAGTCGTCGACGAATCGTCGGTCGAACTCTTGGTGACGCCCTTCAGGCTGACGTTGTACGGCACGTCCTTGGGCATGGGGTTAACGGTGATGTCGGCATCCTTCTTGTACTGCTCCAGCCACTCGCTGTACGCGGTGCTGGCCGCTTGCGTCTTCACCACATTGGAAACGTACTTCTTGATGGCCTTGGGCACCTGGTTGATGTCATCGACCTGATTATCGACATGGAAGTAGTCGGTGCACTTGATGATGTGATAACCATAGGTCGACTCGACGACGTCGCTCACGTCGCCCTTGTTGAGCCCCTCGAGCGCCGTCTGGTAGCTGTCGACGAAAGTGGTGAGCTTATCCCAGCCCACATCGCCCTTCTTCTCCTTGGAACCGGTGTCCTCGGAGTACTGCTCAACGGCGTCCTCAAAGCTCAGCTCACCGGAGTTGATCTTGTCCAGGCACTCCTGTGCCTTGGCCTTGGCGGCAGCCTTGTCCTCGTCGGAAGCGTCGGAATCAACCTTGATCAGGATGTTCGACGAGCGGCGAGCATCGTTGTAGTTAGACAGGTTCTCGTTGATGTAATCGACGATCTCGCTGTCCTTGGGCTTGCTGGTGGGCGCCACGGCATCCTTGAGTTTCTGCTGCGCCAGGCTCTCCTTGAGCGAATCCTTGTAGGTGTCCTCGGTATAGCCGTAGGTCTTGAGGGTCTTCTTAAAGGCCTTGGCTCCGCCCGCGCTCTTGCACGCGTCCTTCCAAGCCTTCTCGACCTCCTCGTCCGACACCGTCACGCCGTTCTCCTTCTGTGCCTGTTGAAGCAGAATCTGCTGCGTGTAGGAGTCGATGAGTTGCTTGCGGTACTTCTTGGGCGTGAGGTCGTTGTCAACCAGATACTGCGCCCAATCCTCATCCTTGGTGTAGCCGTAGGACGTGCGCATGCTCATGATCTGCTTGGTCACGGTGTCCTCGGTGAGGTTGGTGCCGTTGATAGTTGCAGCAACACCGCCGGTCAGCTTGTAGCCCGAGGTGTCCTCGGCCTGCGACATAAGGCCGGAGCACGCCATCGCCGAGACGGAAAGCAGCATCGCCAGCACGCCGATGACCACCAGGACGATCTTGACGGTCTTAGACACGTACGTCTTGCGCTGCTTCTTGCGAGAGCTGGAGGCAGCGCGGGTCTGCTGCTCGGGCGTCGACGCGGCCTCGGAGTTCCTTTTCTTATTTGCCATAGTTGGCCTTTCGCATAACGAATCGAACAAACGCCATTGTGTCACAACGCAGCCCCCGCGGCACGCTTGGTGCATTGGGGACAGGTTAATCTGCACCATTTTGGTGCAAAGGGGACAGATGTGGCACTTGGCAGTTGGACGTTCTTTATGTGCCGACACTTGGGAACTGTCCCTAACTGCCGGCAGAAAAGGAACGTCCCCAAGTGCCGGCTCAGCCCCACCTTAGAAGTGACGGCGGATGGCGTCGACCATGCCCTGGGACGTGGTCTGGCCGAGCACGTCGGCTGCGGCATCGGCGTCCATAAAGATGTTCATGAGCGCCTGCAGGGCTTCGACCTGGCCTCCCGGCTCGGCGATGCCCAGATTAATGACGATCTGCGCCGACACCGGAGCGCCCATGCCAGCCATAGCGTTAAATGTCACGGGCGCGGCGGGCTTCACCACCGCGATATAGGGCTTGGCCACAAACCCCGGATCGGTATGCGGAATGGCAATGTTTGCCGCCGGCATGGCAAGACCCGTGGGATAGGCATCCTCGCGCGTGCGAACGGCGTCGAGCCAACCCTCGGCAATGTAGCCACGTGGAGCAAGCTCGCCCTCGAGCCGCGCAAACACCTCATCCGGCGTCGCACACTCCCAATCAAAAAACACCAGCTCAGGCGTAAACAGCGCTTCGTTATCCGCCATGCGCTCACCTCTCTCACCTAGCCATCGGGGACGTTCTTAAATGACTAGCCGTTAAAGAACGTCGCAGGTGACTACCCAAACAAAGGGTGGCCACGTGCGCCTTGGCGCCAATGACCACCCTGACTACTCGGCTAAATTGTACTGTGCGCCGCTAGCCGCGAGGCGCGTCAATTGCGACCTTGCCGCTCTCCAGCACGTGGACGCGGCCGTCGGCGAGCATTTGCACGACCTCGGGATACAGCACGTGCTCAATCGCATGGATGTGCTCCTCGAGCGTGTCGACATCCCAGCCCTCCCCGACAGCCAGCGCGCGCTGGGCGATGATGGGGCCGTTGTCGTAAATCTCGTTGGCAAAGTGCACGGTCACGCCGGTCACCTTGACGCCGCGCGCAAAGGCATCGTCAATCGCATGCGCACCGGTAAAGCTCGGCAGCAGCGCCGGATGCAGATTGACCACGCGGTTGGGAAACGCCGCCAGCAGCGGCGTGTGCACCATGCGCATGTAGCCGGCCATGACCACATACTCGCAGCCGCGCTCGAGAAGCTCGTGCGCGATGATCTCGTCAGCGGCGATGGGGTCGGCGTAGACATCCTTGGACAGCGTGAGCGTCTGGATGCCCGCGCGCTCAGCGCGCTGCAAACCCTTAGCCGAAGGACGGCTCGACACCACAAGCTCAATCGAAGCGTTGAGCTTGCCGGCGGCGATCAGGTCGATCAGCGCCTGCAGGTTGGTACCCGAACCGCTGATGAGCACACCGATCTTGAGCGGCTCGGCCGTATCGGTGCCGGTCGGACGGGTGTAGGGCACAAAGCCCAGGCTCGCGGCAGCAGCCATCTGCTCGTTAGCGCTCATCGGAGTACACGACCTTACCGGAGCCCTCGACGCACTCGCCCACGCGGAACGGCTTCTCTCCCAGCGCGACCAGGGCCTCGGTCACGGCAGCCTCGTCCTCGGGGGCGACGATCAGGCACAGGCCAACGCCCATGTTGAAGGTCTTGCATGCCTCGTTGGGCGCGAGCTCGGCCTGGCGCGACACGTAGGTGATGACGGGCGGAACGTCCCAACCCATCTCGGCGCCGTTGCGGGTGACCACGGCGTCGACGTCGTCGGCAAGCGCGCGGTTGAGGTTCTCGGTAATACCGCCGCCAGTGATGTGGGCGATGGCGTGCACGTTGGCGCCGCCGCGCAGCAGCTCCAGAATCGGCTTGACGTAGATGCGCGTGGGAGCCAGCAGGGCGTCTGCCAGCGATGCGCCGCCGAGTTCCTCGAGCGGACGGCTCAGCTCCTCGGCCTTAGCGGCGGCCTCGGGCGTGCCCGGCTTAATGCCGTCGACGCCAATGACCTTGCGCACGAGCGAGTAGCCGTTGGAGTGCACGCCAGTGGAAGGCAGGCCCAGGATCACGTCGCCGGGGCGGACGTTCGCGGGGTCGAGCATCTTGGGACGGTCGACGACGCCCACGGTAAATCCGGCAAGGTCGTAGTCGGCAGGAGCCATGACGCCGGGGTGCTCGGCCATCTCGCCGCCCACGAGCGCGCAGCCCGCGAGCTTGCAGCCGTCGGCCACACCCTTGATGATCTTTGCCATGTGCTCGGCCTCGATGTGGCCGATGGCAACGTAGTCCAGGAAGAACAGCGGCTCGGCACCCGAAGCCAGAATGTCGTTGACGCACATAGCAACCAGGTCCTGGCCCACCGTCTCGTGACGGTCCATGATCTGGGCGAGCACGAGCTTGGTGCCCACGCCGTCGGTACCGCTAATCAGAATCGGGTCTTCCATATCCTTAAGCGCGGCAGCCGAGAACAGGCCACCAAAGCCACCGATGCCGCCGATGACCTCGGGACGGTTGGTGTCCTTAACCATCTGCTTAATAGCGTCAACGGCGCGGCCGCCCTCGGCGGTATCGACGCCGGCATCCTCATACGTCACATGCTTGCTGTCGCTCATCTGAGCCTTCCTCTCCCACTACCGTGGCGCCGCCCGGGCGCCAAACGGTGCTCATAGTTGCGTTCATTTCGGCGCGCGCCATAACAACGCGCGCCGTCATATCAACAAAACAGCAGGTAAAACCTACCAAAATAAACCTGTCCCTTTTGGCAGGTTTTAGGCCTCGCCGTGTTCCTCTTCCCAGCTGCGATCGTCGTATTTCTCGACCACGGCGTCGTCATCAAAGTGCAGCGGCTTGTCCAGGTTGCGGGGCTTAAAGCCCTCCATGAACTTGTCGCGGCCAAAGCTCTCGGGAATCGCCACGGGGTAGCGGCCGGTAAAGCACGCATCGCAGTAACCGCCCTTGGGCATGACCTTCAGCAGGCCCTCGACCGAAAGGAAGGCCAGCGAATCGGCGCCAATGTACTCGCAAATCTCGTCGACCGTCTTGTTGGCGCTGATAAGCTGCGACTGCACGTCGGTATCGATGCCGTAGAAGCACGGCCAGATGACCTCGGGCGAGTTGATGCGGATATGAATCTCCTTGGCGCCGGCGTTGCGCAGCATCTTGACGAGCTGCACCATGGTGGTGCCGCGGACGATGGAGTCGTCGATGACGACTAGGCGCTTGCCTTCGATGTTGTCGCGCAGCGGGTTGAGCTTCATACGCACGCCCATGGCACGCAGCTCCTGCGTAGGCTCGATAAACGTACGGCCCACGTAACGGTTCTTGATGAGGCCCTCGCCAAAGGGAATACCGCTCTCGTGCGAATACCCCTCCGCGGGCGGCAGGCCGGAGTCGGGCACGCCGATGACCAGGTCGGCCTCGACGGGCTCCTCATGTGCCAGCTGACGACCCATGTCATAGCGGCAGGCGTAGACGCTCTTGCCATTCATGATGGAGTCGGGGCGGGCAAAGTAAACCTGCTCAAAGATGCAGTTAGCGGGCTCTTCGGCAGCGGGCACGCCCTGCTCGGATACCAGGCCCTCGGCACTGATGCGCAGGATCTCGCCGGGACGGACGTCGCGGACGTACTCGGCGCCCACGATATCGAGCGCGCAGGTCTCGGAGGCAACGACCCAGCCGCCGGCGCGCGTGACATGGGTGGTGGCGTCGACCGTCGCGGCGCCGTCCTGCGACGGCAGCTGCGAAACGGATGCGGCATCGGCCTGGTCCAGGCCCTCATCCACCAGCTTGCCCAGCACGAGCGGGCGAATGCCGTGCGGATCGCGGAATGCGTAGAGCGCCTGCTCGTTGATGAGCGTCATGGCGTAGCCGCCGCGCACGAGCTCCATGGTCTTGCGAATGCCCTCGCGCAGATGGCCAGTACGCTGAGTAAAGTAGCCGATGAGTTTGGTCGCGACCTCGGAATCCGAGTTGGAGAGGAACGGTACGCCCAGCTCGATCAGCTGGCGACGCAGCTCGTCGGTGTTGACGAGGGTGCCGTTGTGCGCGAGCGCGATAATGACGCTATTGATGGTAGAGAGGTGCGGCTGAGAGGCTTCCCAGCTCTTGGCGCCGGCGGTGCCGTAGCGCACATGACCCACGGCCAGCTGACCGGAGAGCGTCGACAAGTCGGCATTGGAGAACACGCGGTCGAGCAGGCCCAGATCCTTGCGGACCATAACCGTACCGCCGTCACCAACGGCGATTCCCGCCGATTCTTGGCCGCGATGCTGCAGTGCACGCAGGCCAAAGTACGTCAGTCGAGCCACGTCGCGATCGGGCGCCCAGACACCAAAAACGCCGCATTCCTCATGCAGCTGGTCAGAGTCCGGATCATACGTCGACATGGCGTTCACCTGTCCCGCGGCACGCTCGGCCGCGCGGATGGTTTCTTGAGACATGGCATCCCCTCAGAGCCTCGTATTTTGGCGTTACCCGCCTTATTATACGCACGGCGCGACGCGCTCCCCCGCGCATGAGCAGCGCTTTTTAAAAGCCCACCGAGCTTATTATCCGTTTTGCGACCAAACATTTTATTGGGTAGTCCACTCTCAGGGGCAACGGCCTCGAAGACTTCCCGTGCGCCGTGTCTCGCCCGCGCTAGGGGCTACATTGTTGCAATTGGGACGTTCGTCCTGTCTTTTAGCTGGTCGTCGGCGTATCCTTGTAGGCTACTACAAGACGAGAAAGGTAGCGTATGGATCGAAATCAACTCGACCCCAGTGTCCCCAGCACCACAGAGGCCAAGAAGATCCCCCTTATCATCAAGGTCTACGCAGTCCTGTGCACCCTATCTGGCGTGGGCACGCTCCCGTCAGTCGCCGTCTTTATGTGGCAGGTCATCACCGCACTCATTAACGGCAACGTCGCCGCTAAGCTCGGTGATAACACCCTAGTCGCGGTTGGCCTTATCGTCGCCGGCATTATGCTCTCGGCGGCAAGCGCGATCATCTTGATCGTCTTTGGCCTGGACCTCATCAAGGACCAGCGGCGCAATGCCGCCCGCCTGTCTTACGTCCTCATCGCATTTACCGTCGTGGAGCTTTTAGTTGACGTGATGCTCCAGGGCATCGGACCCTTCCTGCTGCGGCCCGCCGTCCAGCTTGTCATCCTCATTGCGCTGTCGGCCACCGTCGACCCCACGCTACGCCAGGAGCGCGAACTGCAGCGCCGTCTGCAAGAGATGCTCGACCGCGATGCCGCCGCCGAGGGGATGCTCGGCCGCGACGAAACCGGCGAGGGCTACATCAAGCTCAACTACTTCAACCTGTTCTGGGTATTCTTCGTCTGCAGCGTGTTAGGTCTCATTCTCGAGGAAGTCTGGCATATGGTCGTCGTCGATCCCGGCGTCTATCAGGACCGTGCCGGTATGCTATTTGGCCCCTTTAGCCCCATCTACGGATTTGGCGCGGTGCTCATGACCATGGCGCTCAACCGCTTCTATAAAAAGAATCCTCTGATCATTTTCCTGGTAAGTGCCCTGATCGGCGGCGCTTTCGAGGTGTTTGTAGGCTGGTTTATGCAGACCTCATTTGGCGTGGTGTCGTGGAGCTATTCACACATTAGGCTATTCGGCATGCCCGATCCCATCGCGGTATTGACCGGGGGACGCACATGCACGCCGTTTGCCTGCATGTGGGGCCTGGGTGGCCTCATCTGGATCAAGGTCTTGCTGCCGCGCCTGCTTAAGCTCATCAATATGATTCCATGGAAACGCCGCTACTCTGCTACCGTCATCCTGACCGCCGTCATGTTGATCGACGGCGTCATGACGTTGCAATCGCTCGACTATTGGTATCAGCGCGTCAACGGAACCGTTCGAAATATTCCCGTCGCACAGTTCTATGACAAGCATTTCGATAACGAATATATGGAGAACCGTTTTCAGAGTATGACCATGAGCCCCAAGGACGCCACACGCGTGTAGCAAACGCCAGAGCAAAATAGCTCCAACACATCAAAGCCCGCTGGCAGATCTACATGAACTGCCGGCGGGCTTTCGCTATAGACAGACTCGGATTGCCGACGAGGCCTTACGCCTCGCGCTCGACCTCGCTCACGCACTCGTTCTTGATGGTGCCGACGAGCGACTGCAGCGCATCGACCACATGCGGGCGAATGTCTCCGCCAATGAGCACGAGCATGATGTCGTCACCTACGGCAAGCTCGCCGCTTGCCAACCACACGCGCACATAGCCGATACCTGGCATCGCGCGCGTGGCCTCGATAGCAGCCTGCACCTTGCTGGCGTCGTAGCCGAACACCATGCCGCCCACCTTGTGGCCCGGCGCCACGCCATCGGTCTCGACACCGCGCGCCTCGGCCTTGGGCGTCGCGCGCACCACACCGTTATGTGTCAGATACATACCGCACGCAGGTGCCGACGAATCGGCCTTGGCCTCGCGCAGCCAAGCATCAACCGAAGGCATCGTTTTGCCATTCTCAAGCATCATTTCTCCCTTACCAGCATCGAGTAGCCAATTTGGAACGGGGCTTTTAGCTACTCTCGAACAACTTATTCCTCGACCGACGTGAGCACCATGACGGCACGCGTGTTGCTCAGCGATAACGAACGACAGGTAACAAGCGTTACGACCTTGGTTGCCGAAGCGGCACGATCGGTGGCATCGCTCGCCACGGCAGAGGCACCGTCGAGCATCTCGGACAGATAGTTCTTGAGCCCGTCATCGCCCTCAAAATTGGGCGTGCGCGCCTTGGCATACGTGTCCTCGACAACTTTGGTCGCCAGTGGTCGCAGCTTATACGTTGCATCGCGTGTGATGTAATACACGTACTCGATGCTATCGAATGTCGCTTGGTCGGTGGTGTCCGAAATCACGTTGAACATCGACCCGTCATTCATATGGTGGCCGTAGATCGTGGTCTGCTGGTCAACCATTCCCGGCGCGGTGTCATCGCTATCCAGGAAGATGGCACCCGACGCATTGGCGGTGCCGTCGAACAGCGTGTTGAGGTACTTGGAGTTGTTGTTGGTCTGCACCACGGGGTAGTTGATGTTGGTGCCGGGCGCGTAAATCCAACCCACAACCTCGGGATTTGTCTGGGCAAGCGCATTGAAATCGATAATCGGCACGCCGCTGGCGTCCTTGTCGCTCACATATTGCTTTTCGATTTTTTGATACGACTCGCTCGCCTGCTTGTAGCCAATCTGCGCGTTGATAAAGATAGCGGCCGCAGCAACGATCAGGCCAATACCGATGATGATGAGCAGAATGGGAATGACGGAGCGGCGCTTTTTGCGCGGCGGCTCGGTATAGCTCGATGGCGCGGCATGCGCCGAAGAGCGAGGTGACTTCTTGGCCGTACTGTATGACGAAGGACAATATGCAGCCGGCGTATCCTGACGGCGATGCTTCGCCGGCGTCACGGGGCGCGGCGCGCGCGGCTGTTGAGGAGAGGATGTCCGACCCTGCTGCGGCGCGCGGGCTGCTCCCGACTTGGCTGAATCGGGAATCCGAGAAGCCGAAAAACGCTTTCCCTGATAGTCGGACATGGCTCTCCTTATGCTGCAAATGGACTGGCAGAGCGCTTAGGCGTCAGCCATCTCCTGCTTCATCTTCTCGATAACCTTGCGGTACTCGGGGTCGCAGGCGCCCAGAATCTGCGTGGCGTAAATGGCAGCGTTCTTGGCACCGTTGATGGCCACACAGGCAACGGGCACGCCCGAAGGCATCTGCACCATCGACAGCAGCGAGTCCATACCACCCAGATCGCTCGTATTCATAGGCACACCGATGACCGGCAGCGGCGTAAACGCAGCAACGACACCGCCCAGGTGAGCAGCCTTGCCAGCAGCAGCGATAATCACTTTGATACCGCGCTCGGCAGCAGTCGAGGCCCACTCATGGACCTTCGCCGGCGTGCGGTGCGCGCTTGCAATCACGAGCTCATAGGGCACGCCCAGCGCCTCGAGCTCGGCGGTGCAACCTTCCATAACGCCCAGATCGGACTTGGAGCCCATGATGATCCCGACAACCGGCTTCTGATCTGCCATAAACAAAGACCTCCTGTTGAGAGCGGTGACGCGGCGGATCCGCGACCCTTAACTACTGAGAGTAGTATAGCTGCTCCCGTCCCTGCGGTCTTTGTGGCGCTTCGCGGGCGGGCCAGGCTTTATCTTCACTCCGGTTGCTTCGCAAAGTCGTTCAGATAAAGCCTGGCCCGCCCGCGAAGCGCC
>DBGAQS010000020.1:0-29893 GCA_048434495.1 Collinsella sp.
GAGTTCCGCACGAGCCGGAGAGCACTTAATGTGTTCTCCGTGCGAGTCAGGACTGTCCGAGTAGGCGACTTCACATGCCGCCGCGCGGCCGGGGCGAACACCCCTCAAAGATTTTCAAAAAAGTTGTTGACGCGCGCGTAACGACTCGTCTAATATATCCCTTGCGCGATGGACCTGTAGCTCAGTTGGTTAGAGCGTCCGGCTGATAACCGGGAGGTCACAAGTTCGAATCTTGTCAGGTCCACCACTTTCTTTCGCAATAAACACCCCAGCGAGAGCCGAGTCGCCGCTGGGGTGTTTATTACTGTCTCCGTGGGGGTTTAGCTCAGCTGGGAGAGCGCGGGCTTTGCAAGCCTGAGGTCAGGGGTTCGATCCCCCTAACCTCCACCATGATGGACCTGTAGCTCAGTTGGTTAGAGCGTCCGGCTGATAACCGGGAGGTCACAAGTTCGAATCTTGTCAGGTCCACCATCAAAACTGTGAAGAGCCCTGGGGCGTTGCCTCGGGGCTTTTTTCTTACCTACTGAAAGTAGTCAAAAAAGCCCCGTCCCAAATTAACTACTTTGATTTTGTGTGCTGTGCGAAAGATTGAGTAGTATAGCTATTCAATGCGGCGGGCTGCCGCGTGTTAACCGCTACGTACCGGAGGTGTTCCATGGTTCGCGTCGACATAGAGACCATCGTCATGGCCGCCGGTCCCGTGCCATCGCTTATCGTACTTCGTGAGCGCAGCAGCAAATCGGACTCGCCCGCGCCGCTGCGTTCCCTTTCCATTCAGACTGGTTCGTTTGAAGCTGCTGCCATCAGCCGCGGCATCGATAGCGGCCGCGCCGAGCGCCCGATTACCCATGACCTGCTGCTCGATACCGTTGACGCCCTGGGCGCCAAGCTCGAGCGCATCGAGATCGTTCGCGCCGAGCCGCCGGTGTTCTACGCGACGATCGTCGTACTGGCCGATGGCGAGGAGCGCAAGATCGACGCCCGCCCCAGTGATGCCATTGCCCTTGCCGTGCGCAGCAATGCCCCCATGTTTGTGGAGGACGACATCATGAATCGCCTGGGCACTGTTTCCACCCACGCCGAGGATGTCGACGACGAGCAGGAGTTCGAGAAGTTCGACGAGTTCGTCCATACGCTCTCCCCCGATGATTTCTAAATGTCTGGCACGCGAGCGGAGAGGTCGCTGATGGGTACCCGCGTATCGGCTGAGGCGGCTGCCATTGCGCGTGAAGCCCAGATGCGCTCGGAGGCATCCGAGGCGGCTCGCATCGCCTATGTGACACAGGCCCGCACACTTCGCGAGCGCCGCGGCTCCTATATCAAGATGGTTGTCATCTCCGCCCTTGTCGCGGCAATCTGCTCGCGCCTTCGTGGTACAGTTGGTGCGCTTGGGTTTTCGATTTCAACAGGCTTGGTAATCTGGGGTGTGGTCGATGCGGTAATGCTGACCAACCAGATTAAGGTGCTCGACAAGCGCGCGGCAGACATGATGCGCGCCCGCGACGCTGCCGCCAAGATCGCTGCCGAGGCGCAAGAACTGTAACGACGCCAGACTCGATGGGAAGGTCTAAAGATGGCACAGGATATGCAGGACGCCGGTAACGTCTCCGCCGAGCTCGACGCCATGGTGTGCGATCTGATTGGCGCCTTCTTGGACGACCTTGCCGCGGGCGAGAACCCGGGCGTGGTCGTGGCAATTGAGGACGCTGCTTCCAACCGCTATCTGGCGGCGCTCGACGAGGATGGCGAAGAGGCGTGCCTCGAGGCCGCCACCAACTTTATCTCCGAGCACAAGATGGGTCTTAAGGACGAGGGGCTGGGCCGTATCGCCCGCTATGCCATCGGCTACACCGGCTGCGTCGAAATTGACGGCGGCTATCACGATGCCCTGCTCGTGAGCTTTTTCGAGACGACGCTCGAGAGTGGTTTTTCGGCATATGTGCTGTATGAGGGCATGGGTGCCGGCGATGGTTTTATGTGGAGCGACCCTGAACCTGCAGGTGAGGAAACCCCTCTTATCTAAAATCGCTAAAATAAACGAGTTTTCGGTAAAAGGCTCAATATTCCCGCTGAGCGTTGTATCGCTGGGCGGGCCGCATACGCGTGCCGTTTGTATATGGATAGAAGATAGGGGAACTACATGCGCGTAGACAATCTGAGGAACATCGCCATCATCGCCCACGTCGACCACGGCAAGACGACGATGGTCGACAAGCTCCTGCGTGCCACGGACGCCTTCCGTGCCAACCAGCAGGTCGAGGACCGCGTCCTGGACTCTAACGACCAGGAGCGCGAGCGCGGCATTACGATTCTCGCCAAGAACATCTCTATCGAGTACAAGGACGTTAAGATCAACGTCATCGACACCCCGGGCCACGCCGACTTTGGCGGCGAGGTCGAGCGCGTGCTGCGTATGGCCGACGGCGCCCTGCTGCTGGTCGACGCCTTTGAGGGCCCCATGCCCCAGACCCGCTTCGTGCTGCGTCACGCTATCGACACCGGCCTCAAGATCATGATCGTCATCAACAAGATCGACCGTCCGGGCGCTAACCCCGAGAAGGCCTACAACGACTGCCTCGACCTCATGGCCGACCTGGGTGCTACCGACGACCAGCTTGAGTTCGCCATGGAGCACGTCGTCTATGCCAGCGCCATGAACGGCTTTGCTCGCCTCGATCCCGAGGACGGCAACATGGACATGTACCCGCTGCTCGACATGATCATCGACGACATGCCCGCGCCCGAGGTTGACGAGAACGCCCCGCTGGCCATGCAGTGCGTGACCATCGACCACTCCAACTTCGTTGGCCGTATCGGCATCGGTCGCGTGTATTCCGGCGCCATCCATCAGGGCGACCAGATTCTGGTTGTGAAGAACGACGGCTCCAGCGCCACCGCTACCGTTAAACAGCTCTTCACCTTCGACTACCTGGGCCGCACCGAGTGCCAGGAAGTCGGCGCCGGCGACATCGCCGCCGTCGTGGGCATCGACCGCACCGATATCGGCGATGTCTACACCGACCCCGAGAACCCCGTCGAGCTCGAGCCCATCGAGATCGACCCGCCGACCCTGTCCATCGTCTTTGAGGCTTCGACCTCCCCGCTCGTCGGCCGCGACGGCGACATCGTGGGTGCCCGTCAGCTCAAAGAGCGCCTGTTCAACGAGGCCGAGAACAACGTGACCATGAAGATCGAGGAGCTTGAGGACAAGAGCGGCGTCGAGGTCTCGGGCCGCGGCATTCTGCACCTGTCCGTCCTGATGGAGTCCATGCGTCGCGAAGGCTTTGAGTTCCAGGTCGGTCGTCCCCGCGTTCTGTTTAAGAAGGACGAGAACGGCAACAAGATGGAGCCCGTCGAGCAGGCTGTCGTCGAGTGCCCGGACGAGTACTCGGGCAAGGTCGTCGAGGTCTTCGGTACCTCCGGCGGCATCATGACGAGCATGGACACCTCGGGCATCGTGACCCACCTTGAGTTCAAGATCCCGACGCGCGGCATCATGGGTCTTAAGAACCGCATCATGAACGTCACCCACGGCGAGGGCGTGTTCTACCACACCTTCCTGGAGTACGGCCCCTACGCCGGCGAAATCGGCAACCGTCAGAACGGCGCCATGATCTCCATGACCACCGAGAAGGCCGTTGCCTACGCTCTGGGCACGCTGCAGGAGCGCGGCCAGCTGTTTGTTGAGCCGGGCACCGAGTGCTATGAGGGCATGATCGTGGGCGAGCGCAGCAAGGCCGGCGACATGGTCGTCAACATCGCCCGTACCAAGAACCTGGGCAACCAGCGTTCCTCGACCTCCGACATCTCCGTGCAGCTGGTGCCGCCCCGCACCTTCTCGCTGGAGGAGGCGCTGGAGTACATCGCCGACGACGAGCTGGTCGAGATCACTCCCAAGAACATTCGCCTGCGCAAGCGTCTGCTCAACGCCACCGACCGCAAGAAGGCTGCCGTCCGCGCCGGCCAGGTCAACAAATAAGCGCTGAGGTTTATAACCGCCAATAAGAAAGGGCGTCGATCGCAATGGTCGGCGCCCTTTTTGGTGCAATGGGGTCAGGTTGGTTTGCACCACGACGGAGGCAGTTGTCCCTTCCAATCGGCTTTCCAGCCAAAGTTAAGTTGTTTAAACATATACAGGAATCATTGAAATACAACTGCTTTGATACAAAACTGTTAACAGGTAAATATCAACTGGTATTAAATAAAAAGACCACTTTACCTGCGGTTTACATGACTGGTATCTATATTGTATTTTATGCATTGTGGCATAGACGGACCGTCTTAGAAGTTGCTCCCCAATGGGTTCTTGCAATGCGCTAGGTGGGTTCTTGTTGATGTTGGGGTTTGTGTTCGATTCGACGATTCGCCGTATTCCACACTGTGTTGTAGGAATTAGGGGATAACTATGGACGCACACCGCTCACGGTCGCTGGGTATGGCGGCCCTGCTTTTCATTTTGATTAGCCTTACCGCCGCAGTTTTTCACGGCGCAGCTCCCGTGCGCGCCGAGGACGTGACGACGCCTGCGCCGATTGTGATCGGCGAGGATACGGCGGACGTTACGGTTGGGCTGTATGCCGATAAGGATTGCCAACATCCTCTTGGCAAAGAAGGCTCGCCCTCGATTACGACGGCCGATACAATTTACGGTTTTATGGAAGCTCGATTTAAAGAGAATTTTGGACCTAAGTCTGAGAGACCTAAGGCGATTTATACCTTTCCTGAGTCGATTGTCGTAAAGGACAACACGGGCGGCGTCTTGATGACTGACGATACCGAGAATGCGCAAAGGATGGGAACTTGGCGTATCGAAAAGAACGAGGTTATTTTTAACTACGACCCCAGCTATCTCAACGCCAATCCATCTTCGCTCTACGTAAAGGTTAAATTCGAGTTCGAGCTCGAAAACAAAGATGTGGATGATGGGTCAAAAGTCAAACTTGATTTTCCGGGCGTTGGCGAAGCTGTGCCGATCAAGATTCAAGATGGCGCAGTTGAGGGAAACAAATCAGGTGTCTTTTCCCAAGATAGTAGTACTGGAAATGCCAAGATAACTTGGACTATTAATCTGAGTGTCAAGTCGCACGCAACGGATGTAAAACTGGTCGATACGCTCGGCGACTACCTGGACTTTGACCAAAGCAGCTTCAAGCTCGATGGAAATCCTCTTGGTTCGTCCGTGAGCATCGAAGAGCGAACTGCAACGTTGTCGCTAGGTAACCTTTCTCAGGGCAACCATACCGTTACCTACGAAACGACAGTTAGCAAGAACTTGTCTCTTCCTAATGGCACGCCTACGCAAGGTAGGAATAGTGTGCAAGCAACCTGGGGAAAAACAAATCCTCAACAATCTCTTACGATTGAAGGGGAGTCGAAGCCGTTTCAATATGACATGATTCAAAAAGAGGCTGGCTCCGGAACATCGTCTGTCATCACCTGGAAGGTTGTACTCAATAAAGGATCCCTCAAGGCCGATATGTCTGGCTACACCTTTACTGACGAGCTCGATGGCAAGCAGGATTATATTGGCAACTACACGGTCTACAAGGGAGAGACCGCCGATGAAAATCAAAAGATTGATGAGGGAACCCTGAGCGAGTCGGGGGATTCATTTAACTATACGTTTAATCCAAAAGAGGGCGATCGGTATGCGACCTATTGCATCGTCTATCAAACCAAGCTGAAAGATAAGGATTCCTACGAAAAAGTTAGCAACACGGCATGTGTGAAAAAAGAAGGTTCAGATCAGCCCTCTGGGGATAGTACTGCATACTACATCCGTCCTTGGACGGGCAAAACTATTAGCAAGACGCTGCTTAATCAGGATGAGGCGTCACAGACCGGAAAGGCAACCTGGCAATTGCGCGTAGAGCTCCGGGATTACGTGAATGCGAAAAACCCAACATCCGTTCTTATCAAAGATACCATGCTGGCGGCTTGGAAGCAGACTATGGGGCCGGATACTACTGGCGGTCAATCGCATGTAGTTGCCATCGGGGATACAAAATTGGACCAAAATACCGACTGGAAGTTTGAGGGAGGCGCAGATCCGTCACAGGGCAGCAACAAGCATAATTGCAATATCCGAATATTTATTACGGATAAAGTCAAAGACGCACTGGATAAGTCCCCTGAAGTCGTTATTACGTATAAAACGGTGACCGACGCACTTCCTGGTTGGTACTCCAACTTCGCCTCTGTCGACGGGTTTAGCGGCTATTCTGATTTCGTTTTTTACTATGTTGAAAAAGAAACGGTGCCTTCGATTGAGAAGAGCGTAAAAACAAACGAAGACGGCTCGCAGGCACGGTGGGATGAGACCTTTGACTGGAAGCCAGTGGATGGCTCGAACGACAAAGGTGCGTGGATTGTCGACTGGACTGTCTATGCCAATCGAGCCAAGACGCCTGCCGGCGAGTATTATGGCGCGGGCAAGCTTAATGGCAACGATGTCGTTGTCAAAGATAAGCTTCCTGAGGGAATGGCCTATTTTCCCGGCACGGCTAAATATTCTTTGTATTCAAATCCCTACGGTACGGCGGTGTACGGATGGGAGCATGAGAGGGAGAAAACCGAGGTTTCGGATGTCTTGCTGACGCCTGCCGTCGATCGCCAGACGGTTACGTTTTCGATTCCAACGGAAAAGCTAGGCAATAACACGGGATATGCAAAGCTGACGTATTCAACTGCCGTCAAAAGGTCGGTGGTCGATACGTCAGAGAATCTCGGTGAGCTCACGAACTCGGCAAGCGCAAGCTCGGGTGATAAAGAATTTAAGGCGGGCTCTGATACGGTACAGATCAAGAACAATGTATTGTCAAAGACCGGTACATCGGTAAGTAATAGCAAGCGAATTCACTACACCATTTTTGTTAATGAATCGGCATTGGACCTAAAAAGTGGAACCGACTATCTTGATCTGTTCGATGTGATGGACTCCAAATGCACGTTTGTGCCTTCGTCGCTTAGCGTGTCTGAGCGTGACAATGGCACTTGGCACGAGTTGGCGAAAGAACAATACAAGACAGCTCTCGATTTGGTTGATGAGGGCGCCGGAAAGCAGCAGCGATTGACGTTGAAGCTTCCCGACCAGAAGTACCTGAAAATCGAATATGACGTCATCTCGTCTGGCGAGTCTAGCAAAGTGTCCCTCTCTAATGAGGCAGAGCTTGAAGGTGTTGCAGACGGTTATGTAAAACACGAGCGTGAATATGACATAGATGCCGGCGCATCCGGAGGCGGAACGGGGTACGGCATTGTGGTCCACAAAGTGGATGAAAAGGACGTTACCGCACCGTTGGCCGGGGCTACGTTCACACTCTATGCGATCGACATGGATGAGGTACAGGGCGGTGCCGGTGTTGAGGATGCAAAGAAGGTTTTTTCCACCGCAACGACCGACTCTAATGGAAACGTGACTTTTGGAACGAGTTCGACCGCCATGGCTTCCTGCAAGCTTTACTGTCTTGAGGAGACGGCGGCGCCTGCTGGATATCGCGCTGCCCAACCAACATGGATTCTGCTTAAAGGCACCGAGAGCGACGAGCAATACAAGCAAGCCATGAATGCGGCGAAATCTTTGCTTGGTGCCAATACGGAGATAACGTCAGATACAGAGATTTGGGTGTACGACGTACCCCTTGAAGGCAAAGCGACGATAAAGGCAAAGAAAGTGCTTGAAGGCGGAACCTTCAAGAAAGGACAGTTCTCGTGCGAGCTCAAGGATGGCGAGGGCAGGGTACTCCAAACGGTGACCAACGACGCCGATGGAAGCGTATCCTTCAGTGTAGATTACAACAAGGCCGGCGAGTACCACTACGCCATCTCCGAGGTTGTTCCCGAGGGCGCCGAGAACAATGTCAAAGATCACATCACCTATGACGCGACCGAGTACAAGGTCACGGTTAACGTAATCAACGGTACGGATCAACTCGACACCGAAGTCACCTATGACAATGGGTCCACGACCCCGCCGACCTTTACCAACAAGTACTCGACCACGCTTCCTGAGGCGGGCGGTGCTGGCTTGACTATGACGTATCTGGCCGGCGCTTCGATGCTGTGCTTTGCCGCGACGTGGATGCATGCTCGCCGCCACCGTGATCTGGATCGAGGTGGTCGCCATGAGTAAGCTACTTCGCCATATGTTGACCGTCGTGGTGTTGGCCATGGTTGTTATCTTCTCTTTCGCGATTGCCCCTGGGGCGGCCCGCGCCGCCGACACCGGAGCCATTACGGTGGACGGTACAGTTGCGACGCGGTATGACGCGTATCAGCTCTTTTCGGCGACCGTTATTGACGACGCCGATGCTGACCAAAAGGTCGCAACTGACATAACGTGGGCAAATGACGCCGTTCGCCAAGCTGTTCTCCCTGTGCTTCATGATGCGGGGTTTGATGGCTCGGCATCGACGGCGCAAGAGGCTGCCGAATGGATGAATGCCGACGGACACATGACGACCGCGCTGACGGCAAAGCTTGCTCGAGCAATTGTCAAAGCCGGGGCCGCTCCCGCTTCCCTTACCGCGGGCACGACGGCAGAACTGCCCTGCGGCTACTGGCTCATCGTTGCCGACGACGATGCCATCGCCCAGAACGAGGCAGGCACCGCGCCGATTATGGCCCTGGCCGGCGGCGGTGCCGTCACCGTCAAGCCCAAGGCCGCGACACCCAAGGTCCAAAAGCACGTGCTGGAGGACGGCACCGCCGCGTGGCAGAAGGCTGCCGACGCCACGGTCGCCGACGACCTGTACTGGCGCCTCTCGGCCACGGTCCCGGCGGGTCTCACCGCCTACGAAACCTACGCGGTGCAGTTCGTCGACACCATGAGCGCGGGGCTCGACCCCTTCAAGGTCGCAGCGAGCATGCGCGTGTACGTGGCGGCGGGCGCGGACGGCGGCTTCGATGCCGTCGCATGCGAGGGAGGCAGTGTCAGCTCGACGCCGGCTAGAGGATGGACAGACATAACCTCACAGTGCAAGGTCTCGGTCGAGGGAAGCACCTTCACCGTGCGCACCGGCGACCTGATCGCCGCGCTCGGCGGGGCCGACGCCTTCGCCGCGGGCGCCCGCGTGGTCGCCGTGTACAACGCGCCTTTGGGAGTCAACTGCAACCGAGGCGCTTCCAAGGGCAACCCCAACGAGGTCTACCTGCGCTACCCGCGCTCTCCCTTCGCCGGCCAGTCCGGCGACGCCGGCTTTACCCGCACGCCGAGCGATGACGCGTGCGCCTATACCTGGGGACTCAGTCTGATCAAGCGCTCAAGCTCGGACGATAAGCCGCTCGCGGGCGCCAAGCTGCGCATCATCGATGACCGCGGCCGCATCCTAACGACTGACGGCTCGTGGTCGACGGATGTTGACGCGTGCGTCACCACGGGCTCGGACGGCCATGTGGAATTGACCGGTGTGGACGCGGGCGTCTATACCGTCGAAGAGGTCGCGGCACCCAAGGGCTACACCGCCTTTGAGGGCAAACGTACGGTGACGGTTGCGGCCGAGGGTCTGGACGTTAAGCAGGTGACGGCCGCGAAGCCCAAGGTGACTGTATCGGTCGAAAGCCCTCTGCGGGTTGACGCAGCCGATGCCGGGACGGGTTCGATTGAACTGTCGGTGCTCAACACCCCAAGCAAAGAAGTGAGTCGAGGCTTTATGCCCTCGACGGGAGATAGAACGTTGGTGCTGGTGGCGGCTTTGGCTGCCATCGGGGTGGCGGCTATTGTCGCCGCGCTCGTCATCAAGCGGGGAGGAGGTCGCCGTGATAAATAATTGTCCCCCCCCCCTTGCTCAGTGGCGTACTGCCTCCGTAGCGAGTGACGCGCAGGTCTATCGACCTGATGATCATTGGTTTTGACGAAGTTACTAGAGAACCCTCCAAGAAAGAGGACCAAACATGAAGACAACCAAAAACATCGCCCGCCTGGCAGTAACGGCAGGCCTCACTGTAGCTTTGAGCTTTGGCGGGGTCATGGCCCCGGCGACCATGGTATTTGCTGATGGTACGACGGCTCCAGATAATGGCATCATCATCGAGCAGAGCCAGAGCAACAAGGACACCACTAAGACGAAATTTGTTCCGTATCAGATCTTCAAGGCAAAAGTTCATGACGGTGAGAATGGAAAAGTCACATCAGATGTTGATTGGGCCGATACCATAACGAACCAAAACACCAAGGACGAGATTATTCAAGCTATCCGTAAAGCTAGCAATGGCGGCAAACTTCCTACAGATCCTTCTGCTCAGGATATTGCTGATTGGTTGGGCACCTATGTGTCCGAAAGGGGCAAGGAACTCGTTGTTAAGAACGGAGACTTGCTTAATAAAATAGCCGCCATTGTAAAGAAGTATGAGCAGCCGTCAGGTACGGCGTTCGATGCTGGTGCTTCTTTTACGACTGAGAGTGCTGGCTACTATCTTTTCCTGACGGACGATAGCTCAATCGGCACGAAGGACAACCATTCCAATAAAAAACAGACGGGCACCTCGCCGATTTTCGCCGTCGTAGGTGGCCATGGTGTAACCGTGACCGAGAAAACTGGCATCCCCACGGTTACGAAGGAGATCAAGGACGACAAGCCCAATAGCAATTGGGCCGATAAGGCTGACTCTCAGGTGGGCCAGGACGTCCACTATCGGCTGACCGGTACCGTTGCTAGCAATATCGCAACATTCGATAAGTACTATTATCAGTTCCACGATATGCTTTCCGCTGGGTTGACGGCCAATACGGGGTCTGTTGAGGTCAGGATTTACACAGATAAGAATGATTCGACGGGCGCTGTGATTGATAAGGCTGCTAATCATTACGAGGTTGGCTGTGACCCGCAGACGGATGGCAGTAGCCTGCTGACGGTCACCTTTGGGGACCTCAAGGCTGCCGGTGTCGCCCTCACCCCTGATTCCAAGGTTGTTGTCACCTATACCGCTCAGCTTAATCCCGAGAAAGCGGTTGTTGGCAGGACGGGCAACGATAACGAAGTTAAGCTCATCTACTCCAACAATCCCATGAGCGACGGCAAGGGCGAGTCCGTGCCCGATACCGTCCGCGACTACACCTACGCGCTCAAGCTCGTCAAGGAGGACGCTGCAGGTGAACACAAAAAGCTCAAGGGTGTTCAGTTCACCATTAAGGCAACGAATCCCGATGACAACGGCACCGGCAGCACTTCGATGAATAGGTATGTTCAGGAGAAGGGTACGCTCGATACGGACCCCTGGACCTTCACGACCAATGAACAGGGCGAGATTAACGTCAAAGGACTCGACGCCGGTACCTACACTGTGCACGAGGTTGAGGGCAGTAACCCTGGCTACAACACGTTGGATGACTTTACCTTCACCATTACCGCCGAGGGCCTTGGTGAACCCGAGGGCGCGACGTTCGCTGGGAACACTGATCGGAATACGCTGAAAGTGACCGCGGAGAAGAAGGGCTCCACTTTGGTCACCCAGTCAGTCGATGGCGGAACCGTCATCCTCACCGTCCAGAACAAGAAGGGCTCCAATCTCCCGCTCACAGGTCTCAACGGCGTGACCTTCACTTGGATCGCTGGTGGCGCGGTGCTGTGCATTGGCGTGGCGCATCTCATTCGTAGCCGTAAGCGCGACGAGGGCTCTGAGGAGTAACCGTCCGCCTCGAACATCAACACGAGACATGAAAAAGCGGGGCACCCGGTCGATGCGATCGGGTGCCCCGCTTCGTTTGTTGGTGCAAAGAAACCTGGCCCCTTTGCACCAACACAAAGGTGCCTGTCTCCATTGTGGTGGTTGGTAGCTAGGCGGTGGGGAGTCCCGGCGTGTTGGCGGGCTGCTGCGGTTTGAGGTGGGCGTTGCGCCAGATGATCTGGATGATGTAGCCGAGTGTGAAGACGAAGGCTACGCCGCTGATGAAGTCGCCGACGAGAGGAATTGCCGTGAGTACGCCCGCGATTAAGCCGCCGACGGCTGCCATGGCGTAGCGGTTCTGGCTGTGTCCGACCATGCGCGCGATGGCGCAGCCCGCGAAGGCCGCAGAGACGAGCGCGATACCGATAACGCCGCACATGAGGGCTCCGGCGAGCGACAGCCCGGCGATCGAGATAATCAGCAGCAGGACGGCGGGGACGACAGCCACCGTGCCCAGAAGACCGCTCACCCACAGGGGCGTGGGGCGCTGGTGGAGCATTCCGGCAGCGCTGGCGGTCGCACGCGGAAAGACGAGCTCGAGCAGCAAGGCGACAAAGCAGGTGGAAAGCGCCGCGGCGACGATGCCGCCGATGACATCGTTGACGGTGGAGGTATCCTCGTTCTCGGTGCGGTCAATCTTGAGCGCACCGACCTCGGCCCCCGCCGCGCGCTCGGGATCCTCGGAAACGTGCGCGTTCACGGTGCCGGTGATGCGGGCGTTCTTGCCCAGGATGAGCTTGTCGGCCCAAACCTCAACATCGCCATCGACCGTGCCATCGATGGTCACGGTGTCGCCTGCAAGCGCCGCCGACTTGACGGAGCCGCGCAGGGCAACCGTCTCGCCTGCCGCATAGAAACAGTTGGCGGTGCTGTCTGTATTGAGAACGACGTGCTGGCCCGCGACGGTCACGCTGCCATCAACCGTGGTCTGGGCGATATCGATGGTGCGCGCTGCTAGGCGGACGGCGCCGCCCACCGTGCAGTCGCGGATGGAGAGACTCTCGCCCACTGCAATAATGTCGCGGTCGATGGAGGCGTCGTCCAGATCGAGGCTCTGGCCTGCCCAGTACAGATCGCCTTCGACGCCGGACGGATTGGAGTCACTGTCGGTCGCAAGAACATTGCCTGCGGTATCCGTGCCGGCAAATGCTGCGGCGGGAAGGGCGGCAAGCGCCAGCGCGATAAGGGCGAGGGCGACAAAAAAGCGGCTCCGTGCTTTATGACGGTGCGTCGGCGGTAATTGATTGCAAGGCATGATAGATCCTTCGTTAGGTGCTCGACATGTACCTAACAGGGTACCCAACGCACGGGTGCTCTAAAAGAACCTCTCGGTTGCATTTCGAAGGATGAACCCGTGCCACCTACTTTTTGCGGTGCAAAAAGCGCGCGATGTCTTCCTCGGTGGGGCTTTTGATATCAAAGCGCAGCGACAGCCAGCGCAGCCCCATGGTCACCGCGACGCATACGATCAACGCGGTGATGTTGCTGACGAGGCCGCTCATAACGAGGCACACATAGCTCGCCGATCCGGCGATGGCCGCGATGGCGTAGAAATTTGTGCGCTGGAAAATACCCGGCACCACGCCCATAAAGCTATCGCGCAGCATGCCGCCACCCACTGCGGTGAAGAAGCCCATCATGATACAAACGGCCGGTGCAAATCCGTAGACCAGCGCCTTGTCCGCGCCGGTGGCGGCGTAGATGCCGACCGAGATGATATCGAGCAAGGGGATGAGCTTGTCGGGCTTATCGACGATTGCCGGGAAGATGTAGATGATGGCCGCCGTGGCGATGGAGAGCGGCAGCGCCATGGGCTGGTTGAGAATGTAGACGTTGCCCACCTGGAGCGTCATGTCGCGCAGAAGACCGCCGCCCAGACCGCAAACCACAGCAAGCGCGACCGCGCCCACCAGGTCGAGCTTGTGCTCGCGCGCGACCAACACGCCCGAGATCGAGGCCGCGACGACGGCGAACATCTCGAGCCAAAACGGGATGGCGACCATGGCATCCGAGGCATGTGCGGTAATGGTCATAGTGGCGACAACGGGCAAGATGGGGTCCTTTGGATTACGGATTTGGACAATGCCCGTACATAGTACATGTTCGGCGCCGATTGCGACCCTATTGCTCGGCAAACGGTCGGGACTGGATGCGGGCGTAGGTTCCATGTTTGGGGATCTGGGTCGATGCTGAACGCGATGGGGGCGTGGTTGAATAGGAGGGATGTCTAAATTTTGAGCAGCGCTCAAAATTTATCCGGTCGGCTTACGCCGACCGCGCTGCGCTAAAAACGCGCCACTGGCGCGTTTTCTTTACGCTCCGCGCCCTGGCGGGTTCGAATCCCTCCTCCTCCGCCGTATTTGCTTGTAAGGGACTCTAAACAAAAAAGCCCCCGTTTTCGGGAGCTTTCTCAACCAAAATGGCGGAGGAGGAGGGATTCGAACCCTCGTGACCTTATACAGGCCAAACGGTTTTCGAGACCGCCGCATTCAACCACTCTGCCACCCCTCCGCGTGGGGTAAAAACAAAGCAGGCTCGAAGGCCTGCTTTGGAATTAACTGGCGGAGAGTCAGGGATTTGAACCCTGGAGACGCTTTTGACGCCTACACGATTTCCAATCGTGCTCCTTCGGCCACTCGGACAACTCTCCGTTAAATGCGAAAGTCAGTATACACGAGGAATCGCAAAGTGCAAACAGAAAAGTTGGCATTTTTTAAAACGCTTGGCCGTGCTTGGCGCTGCAGTGGGGCTTGAGGTGCCAAAAAACGGCTTCCGACCAGCGTGGTTGATCAACTCAATTGTTCAAAAAAGGGTATTCATAAGCGACTTGGCAATGAATTTAAAAATCTTTGGGTGGTGCTGTGGGCCACTGGTATGCATTTTGCGACCACAGCCTTGTGCCCGTTGACCTGCGGCTTGGCTCAGCTTGTCCCCACGGCACCGTATCTTGTCAACAGATCCGTCAAGCTTTTGGTCAGCATTTGGTTGGAATGCGCATGAAACGTCGTGTGAGTATGGGCATATGTGGAGGTCATGAGGTTGTAGCTGCATATTCTTGCAGCCTGGGAGGTTGAAAGATATTATTATCAAGTCTTTTCCTGCTTCAGGCGCACCTTCACGACCTGAAGCCACATTTGCCCAGAGGAGGTGACAATATGAAGGCTTATGAACTGCTGTTCTTTGTTGACCCGTCGCTCGACCCCGAGACTCGTCTCGCTGTTATGAAGCGTATCGATACCACGATCGCTGAGGGCGCTGGCAAGGTCGACTCCGTTGACGAGTGGGGCAAGCGCAAGCTCGCCTACGAGATCAACGACCTCACCGATGGTGACTACACCCTCATCAACTTCCACGCAGATCCTACCCAGATCGCCGAGCTTGATCGCGTCCTGCGCATCACCGACGCTGTGGTCCGCCACATGATCGTCCGTCGCGACGACCAGGAGTAAGACTGTCGTTTTGGACTGGGCTTGTGCCCCAAGAGGAAGTAGTGAGTTATGAGCATCAATCGAGTGAACATCACCGGTAACCTCACCCGCGATCCCGAGCTGCGCGCCACCGCCGGCGGAACCCAGGTTCTGTCCTTTGGCGTCGCCGTGAACGATCGTCGCCGCAACGCGCAGACTGGCGAGTGGGAGGACTATCCCAACTTTGTCGACTGCACCATGTTCGGCACCCGCGCCGAGGCCGTGAGCCGTTTCCTGGCAAAGGGAAACAAGGTCGCGATCGAGGGCAAGCTGCGCTACAGCTCTTGGGAGCGCGACGGCCAGCGCCGGAGCAAGCTTGAGGTCATCGTCGATGAGATCGAGTTTATGAGCTCCCGTGGTGGCCAGGGTGGCTACGATCAGGGCGGTTACGCCCCCGCAGCTCCCGCGCCCGCAGCACGTCCTGCCGCACCGGTGGCCACACCGCCCGCGGTCGACGTCTACGATGAGGACATCCCGTTCTAAGGGTTGTTCACCTATTTTTGAGTGAGAGGCGGCTTCGGTTCGCCGAAGTTGCCAAATGAAAGGTATTTTGACATGGCTAATGATTTTTCTGCACGTCAGCCGCGTCGTAAGTACTGCCAGTTCTGCAAGGAGAACACTGAGTTCATCGACTATAAGGACACTCAGCTTCTCCGTAAGTACATGACCGACCGTGGCAAGATCAAGCCCCGTCGCGTCACTGGCGCTTGCACGCAGCATCAGCATGACATCGCCAACGCCATCAAGCGCGCCCGCGAGATGGCTCTCCTGCCGTACACCGTCCCCGTGGTTTCCTCTCGTGGCAACCGCGACCGCGGCTAAGAAGGGAGACGCATCATGAAGGTTATTCTTCTCGATGAGATCAAGGGCAAGGGCGGCGAGGGTGACGTCGTAGAGGTCGCTCAGGGTTACGCTGAGAACTTCCTGTTCCCCAAGAAGCTCGCTGTTGCCGCCACCAAGGGCAACCTCAAGCAGTTTGACGAGCGTCGCAACAACATCGCCAAGCGCGAGGCCGTCCGTCTGGCTACCGCCAACGAGACCAAGGCTGCCTTCGAGGGCAAGACGGTCACCGTTGACGTCAAGGTTGGCGACGAGGGCATCCTCTTTGGCTCCGTTACCGCCGCTATGATCGCTGACGCCATCAAGGATCAGCTCGGTATGGACATCGACCGCAAGCGCGTCGAGCTCGGTAAGCCCATCAAGGTTGCCGGTGCCCACACCGTTTCCATCTCGCTGTACCGCGAGATCAAGGCCGAGGTTGTCGTTCTCGTCGGTGTTACCGCCGAGGAGCTCGCTGCCGAGGCTGAGGTCGAGGAGGCCGCTGAGGTCGCCGAGGCCGAGACCGCCGAGGTCGAGACTGAGGCTGCTGCCGAGTAGCATTTGCTGCAACGCAACAATCTTGTTCTAATAAGGGCGCTCTGGGAGACCAGGGCGCCCTTTTGCTTTTTAGCGCTGAGTGAGCGTCATGGTGAATGTTGCGTCGAAGTCCTATATACAGGACCGTTCATCCGTTTGGTTCGGTGATGATTGGCGGCGCGCGGCGCGTTTTGGGACCGTGGCTGATACTATGGATGCTCGCAAGCGATATGAATGAGGATGCTCATGGCATATGACGATAGGGAGACCGGGCTGACGGTTGAGGACCGCGGCTCAAAGTTGGGTCTTCCCCAAAACCAAGATGCAGAGGCCAACGTACTGGCCGCTATGCTGCTATCGCCCGAGGTGGTCGAAGAAGCCCAGGTCGAGCTGCAGCCCGATGACTTCTACCGGCCCATTCATAAGACCATCTATACCGCGATGGTCGATATGTACAACAGTCGCATTCCCATCGACTCCATCTCGCTGATCGATTACCTGCGAAGCATCAACAAACTCGATGCCGTGGGCGGCGAAGCGTACATTTTGGAGTTGATGGGTCAGACCCTGTCGCTCGTCAACTGGCAGCACCATGCCGCCATCGTTCGCCGTGATTCGATGCTGCGTGAGCTGATCGGCGCCACCAACGAGATCAACGCGCTGGCATATAACGCCCCCACCGACACCAAAGAGGTTGTCGAGCTGGCCGAGAGCAAGCTGCTCAAGGTTACGGCGCGCGAGGTCAAGTCGAGCTACAAGACGCTGACCGAGTTTATGGTCGAGGCCTATAACGAGGCCGAGGAAGTGTGCCAGGCCGGTGGCCAGGCCGCGGGCGTGCCCACTGGCTTTCCGTCGCTCGACCGCATGCTCATGGGCTTCCGCGAGGGCCAGCTCATCATCATCGGCGCCCGTCCTGCTGTAGGTAAGACGTCGTTCGCTCTGAACCTGGCACTTAACGCTGCCGCTGCTGGTTATACCGTCGGCTTCTTCTCGCTGGAGATGTCGGGCAAGGAAATTGCCCAGCGCCTGATTTGCGCCTACGCCATGATCTCGATCAGTGACTTCCGCATGGGCCGCATTAGCCCCGAGCAGTGGGCCAATATCAACGAGGCCACGCAGACCTTGTCCAAGCTCGATATTCTGATTGACGATACGCCCGGCACCACAGTGACCGAGATTCGCGCCAAGAGCCGCCGCATGCTCCATAACAAGGAGAAGGCAATCATCATCCTGGACTACCTGCAGCTGGTGAGTCCTCCGCCGGGACGCCGCTCCGAGAGCCGTACCGTCGAGGTTTCGGAGATGTCGCGTGGCCTGAAGATCATGGCCAAGGAGCTCAAGATCCCGCTCATCGCGCTGTCGCAGCTCTCGCGTCAGGTCGAATCCCGTACCGGCAAGCGCCCGCAACTTTCCGACCTTCGTGAATCGGGCTCCATCGAGCAGGACGCCGATATCGTTATGTTCTTGGACCGCTCCGCCGACGAGGCCGAGGCCTCGCGCGACGATCGACCCGACGAGGGCGTTACGCGTATCGTCGTGGCCAAGAACCGTTCAGGCCCGATCGGCGACGTCGACCTGATGTTCCTGCCGGCATCCACCAAGTTCTATGAGCTTGATGGGGCGCATGCCGAGGAGTAGGACAGGCGCCCGTTGCACGGGTATACTGGGAATGTTTTGTGCTTCTGCGTGCCGGCGTGGCGCGTAGACAGTCCATGAATGTAAGGAGTAAACATGCCGTCAACCGTTTTGGTCGGTGCCCAGTGGGGCGATGAGGGCAAGGGTAAGATCTGCGACCTGGTCGCCGGCGACTTCGATGCCGTCGTGCGCTATTCGGGCGGCAATAACGCCGGCCACACCATCGTCGTCAACGGCAAGAAGTACGGCCTGCACCAGGTGCCCTCCGGCATCATGTATTCCGACCACGTGTCGGTGATCGGTAACGGCTGCGTCGTCAACCCCAAGGTTGTCCTTGAGGAGATCGACATGTTCGAGGCCGACGGCATCACCACCAAGAACCTCAAGATCAGTGGCAACGCGCATGTCATCATGCCGTACCACATCGATCTGGATGGTGCTTTTGAGCAGAAGCTCGGCAAGAAGAACATCGGCACCACCAAGCGTGGCATCGGTCCGTGCTACCAAGACAAGATGGCCCGCATTGGCCTGCGCATGCAGGACATGCTGGACGAGGCACTGTTCCGCGACAAGCTGGAGACCGCCCTCGCCCGCGTGAACCCCGAGCTCGAGCTTATCTACAACCTGCCCACCTACACCGTGGACCAGATCTGCGATGAGTACCTGCCCATGGCCGAGCGCCTGCGCCCCTACATCACCGAGACGAGCCTGCTGCTCAACAACATGATCGACGAGGGCAAGGACCTGCTGTTTGAGGGCGCCCAGGCGACGCTGCTCGACATCGATCACGGCACCTATCCGTACGTGACGTCTTCCAACTGCACCGCCGGCGGCGCCATCACCGGCTCCGGCGTGGGCATGAAGAACGTCGACCGCGTGCTGGGCGTCATGAAGGCCTATATCACCCGCGTCGGTTCGGGCCCCATGCCCACCGAGCTTTCCTATGAGTCCGAGGCCGGTCACACGCTGACCGAGGAGGGCTATGAGTACGGCGTGACCACCGGTCGCCGTCGTCGCTGCGGCTGGTTCGACGGCCCCATCGCCAACTACGCCTCGCGCGTCAACGGCCTCACCGATATCGCCCTGACCAAGCTCGACGTGCTTTCGGCCTTCGACACCATCAAGGTGTGCGTGGCCTACGACGTCGATGGCGAGCGCTACACCAGCGTGCCCGAGCATCAGGTGCGCTTTGAGCATGCCAAGCCCATCTACGAGGAACTCCCCGGCTGGAAGTGCGACATCACCGGTTGTCGCAGCTTTGATGAGCTGCCGCAAGAGGCTCAGGATTACGTGGCGTTTATCGAGGATCTGGCACACACCCGCGTGACGTTCATTGGCGTTGGCGCTGGTCGCGAGCAGATCATCAACCGATTCTGGAAGTAATCGGGACTATTTGGTTATTGCGATATACCCCTTTGCAGCCCGGACGGGCGGCCGAGGGGTATATTTGCTTGCAAAGGGCTCGCGCGGAGCGGGCCATTCATCCATAGAGGAGGCACCCTTGAAGGCGGACACTCAAACCATCGACATCCTGTTGTTGGGCAGCGGCGGCCGTGAGCATGCTTTGGCAGCTAAGCTCGCAGCATCACCGCGCGCCGGCAAGCTCTACATCGCGCCGGGCAACGGCGGCACCGCGAGCTGTGGCGAGAACGTTGTTCTCGACGATTGCGATCCTGCGGCCGTGGCGGCGTTTGCGCAGAGCCACGGATGCGGACTCGTGGTAATTGGCCCCGAGGCTCCGCTCGTGGCGGGCGTGGCCGACGCCGTGCGCGCGGCGGGTATTCCGTGCTTTGGCCCGGGTGCCGAGGGTGCCCAGATGGAGGGTTCCAAGCTGTTCTCCAAGCAGCTCATGGAGCGTGCGGGCATTCCGACGGCAGCCTATGGTTCGTTTACCGACGAGGCTTCGGCTCTCGCCTACGTGCGCGAGCAGGGCGCTCCGCTGGTCGTGAAGGCCGACGGCCTTGCCGCGGGCAAGGGCGTTATCGTGGCGACCGAACTTGAGCAGGCCGAGGAGGCCGTGCGCGAGTGCTTTGGCGGCACCTTTGGCGATGCCGGCAACACCGTGGTTATCGAGGAGATGCTCGTTGGTCCCGAGTGCTCGCTGCTCGCCTTTACCGACGGCAAGACCGTGCGCCCCATGGCCACCTCGCAGGACCACAAGCGCGCCCTCGAGGGCGACAAGGGCCCCAACACCGGCGGCATGGGCGTCTACAGCCCGGTGCCCATCGTGACCGACGAGGAGCACGCCACCATGGTGAAGGTCATGGAGCAGACCGTTGCCGAGCTCGCTGCCGAGGGCATCGACTACCGCGGCTGCCTGTATGGCGGCTTTATGCTCACGCCTGCCGGCCCCAAGGTGCTGGAGTTCAATGCCCGCTTTGGCGACCCCGAGACGCAGGTCGTGCTGCCGCGCCTTAAGAACGACCTGGTTGAGGTCATGCTCGCCTGCGCCAACTGCGAGCTCGATCAGATTGAGCTCGACTGGCGTGACGAGTGGGCTGTGGCAGTTGTCCTGACGAGCGCGGGCTATCCCGGCAGCTACGAGAAGGGCAAGGTCATCACCGGTATCGCCGATGCCGAGGTCATGGAGAACGTGACCGTGTACCACGCGGGCACTGCCGTGGTGGACGGCCAGCTCGTGACCAATGGTGGCCGCGTGCTTGCCGTGACCGCTCTGGGTGACACGTTCGAGAACGCTCGCAACCTTGCCTACGAGGCCTGCGAGAAGATTGATTTTGAAGGCAAGACCCTGCGCCACGACATCGGCCTGCGCGCGCTGCGCGGCCGCGACGCCTGGGATGCCTAAAATCCGAGAGGAATGAGACGGATGGACGAGAAGAACGAAGAGCTCGTGGATGCGCAGATCGTTGAAGAGGACAGCCGCATGTATGGGCACGCCGAGGGCGAGCCTGGCGGCGAGGTCGCTGACGAGCCGGCGCTGGTGCTGGGCGACGACGACCCGCACGATGCCGAGCTGCACGAGAAGATTCTTTCGGAGGAGTGCGCCTGGAAGGGCAAGATCCTCGACGTCCACCGTCTTGAGGTTGAGCTGCCCAACGGTCGCCGCAGCGCCCGCGATATCGTTCGCCATCCGGGTGCGGCGGCCGTTGTGGCGCTGACCGAGAGCGGCAAGATCGTACTGGTGCGTCAGTACCGCACCGCCATCGACCGCGTGACGGTCGAGATTCCCGCCGGCAAGCTCGATCCAGGCGAGGACCCGCTCGATTGCGCCAAACGCGAGCTGCATGAGGAGACGGGCTTTAGGGCTGGTCGCATTCGCTTTTTGACGTCGATTGTCACGTCCTGCGGTTTTTGCGATGAGATCATCCACATCTACTTGGCTACCAAGCTCGAGTTTGATGCGCCCAACCCCGATGATGACGAGTTTGTCAACGTGGACCTGGTGCCGCTGCACGAGCTGATCGACGCCGTGCTCGACGGCAAGATCGAAGACGCCAAGACCGTCGTGGGCGCCTTGGCCTGCGATAGCATCGCGCATCGCCTTGGGGGTGCGGAGCTCTAGGTTACGCGGTTTTACCAAACCGCGTAACGAGTCGACGCTGCAAACGCCCCTAAGCGGCAATCTGTCTTTCAATCGTCGCTCGCGTACCGAAGTACGCGTCGCTCCTCTTTCAAGGCACCTTGCTCGCTTAGGGACGTTTTCGCTGACGCTGCCAGAACATCGGCGTTATGCTTGTTGGGACGCTTTGTTTTCAGCCTGACCGGTTCAACCGGATTTCTCACGCTATTTATTTCTCTTCGAGGATTGCATGTTTAAAAGGTTTCTCTCGTATTACAAGCCCCAGATGGGGCTTTTTGTTGCCGATACTGTTTGTGCTCTGGTGCTTGCCGCTATTGACCTGGCGTTTCCTATCATTTTGCGCAATCTGACCGGTGGGCTCTTCACCCAGGGTCAGGCTGCCATTATGCAGGCGCTCGGCATGATCGCGGTGGGCTTGGTGCTGATGTATGCCGTCCGCTGCGCCTGCCGCTACTTTGTGAGCTATTGGGGCCACGTGATGGGTGCGCGCATGGAGTCCAAGATGCGCGAGGACCTATTCGACCAGTACGAGCGCTTTAGCTTTGCGTATTTCGATCGCAACAGCTCGGGCGACATGATGAGCCGTGTGGTCAACGACCTGTTCGACATCTGCGAAGCGGCGCACCACGTGCCCGAGTGGATCATTATCTGCGGTATCGAGATTGTCGGCTCGTTCGTGATCCTCTTTACCATCGCGCCGGTGCTGGCACTTGCCATGGCTGTGGTGACGGCGGCGTTTGCGGTCGTCATGTTTTGGCAGAACATGCGCATGCGTGAGGTCTTTAGCGACAACCGCAAAAAGATTAGCGGTATCAATGCGCAGCTGCAGGATTCGCTGGCGGGTATGCGCGTGGTCAAGAGCTTTGCCAATGAGGAGACCGAACGCTTCAAGTTCCGCGCCTCCAACAATCGCTATCTTTCGTCCAAGGAGAACATGTATCACGCCATGGGCGTCTATACTGCGACGTATGGCCTGCTCTCGGGTGTGCTCTATGTGATCGTGGTACTGCTGGGCGGCTGGCTGGTCGCCCAGGGACAGCTGCAGGCGGTCGATATGGCGACCTTTGCACTCTATATTTCGCTGTTCTGCACGCCGCTCGAGACACTCGTCAATTCGGCCGAAACGTATCAGAAGGCTATCGCCGGCTTTAAGCGTATGGACGAGGTGCTCTCGACCGCGCCGGATATCCAGGACAAGCCGGGCGCCACGGATCTGCAGGTGACTGCCGGCGCCGTGGATTATCACGACGTGTGCTTTAACTACGAGGACGTTGAGCTGGGCGAGGGTGATGCCGACGAGCGTCCCGTTATCGACCATATGAATCTGTCCATCAAGCCCGGGCAGACCATCGCTTTGGTTGGCCCTTCGGGCGGTGGCAAGTCCACGACCTGTTCGCTGCTGCCGCGCTTTTATGACGTGGCTGCCGGATCCATTAGCATCGACGGCCAGGACGTGCGCGATGTGACGCAGCAGAGCCTGCGCCGCGCCATCGGCCTGGTGCAGCAGGATGTCTACCTGTTTGACGGAACAATCGGCGAGAACATCGCCTACGGCAAGCCGGGCGCTACGGCAGAAGAGATCGCCGAGGCCGCCCGTCGCGCCAACATCGATGCCTTTATCGAGTCGCTTCCACAGGGCTATGACACGGTCGTGGGCGAGCGCGGCAGCCGTCTTTCGGGCGGCCAAAAGCAGCGCGTTGCCATTGCGCGTGTGTTTCTCAAGAACCCCAAGATCCTGATTTTGGACGAGGCGACGAGTGCTTTGGATAACGAGAGCGAGGAGGCGGTGCAGGAGTCACTCGAAGAGCTGGCACGCGGCCGCACCACGATTATCATCGCCCATCGTCTTTCGACCATTAAGCATGCCGATGAGATTGCGACCGTTGAGCATGGTCGCGTTGTGGAGCGTGGCACGCACGAGGAGCTTCTCGCCCGTGGCGGCACCTATGCCCGTTACTATCGAATGCAGTTCGAAGGTGCGCGTGCGCACGAGCTCGACTGATTGATATGACAGGAAGTTTATGGCTGACAAGAACCCTTTGACTCCGGAAGAAGTGACGGAGTTATTCTCCGAAATCGATGCATCCGGTGTCTTGGATCCCACGCTTGCCAAAAAGCGAACCGAGCGCATGCGTGAGAAGGAGGCTGCGGCCAAGCGCGGTGACAAAGCGGCGCTAGCGCAGCTGCGCAGCGAGGACCGCGCGAGCCAGGCAAAACATATCGACCCGCTGTCCGAGGACGATCCTTCGGGCTCGCAGGTGAGCCATACCATTACGAAGACCGCGATGGCCGTGGTCATCGGTATTCTGGTGCTGATCGTGGGCATGCAGATCGGCTACGGCGTGATGCGTCGTCTGAACACCGCCAACCTGTCCGAGAGCGTTTCGGTCGATACCGTTTCGACGGCGCTGAAGGGCGGCCTTGAGTGGGGCAACGGCTTTACGCAGTTCCCACTCGACTTTACCGTCGATGAAGCCGATGAGCGTACGGGCACGGTTGAGGTGACGGTGTTGGACACGTCGTCTGCCAATGAGCTCGAGCTGCTGTCCAACGGGCAGATCCAGGCCGCGGCGCTTGCGACCAACGCCCTGCTCAACGACAAGATTGACCGCGTGGTGTATAACGTTCACGCCTATATCGACGAGGATAGCAACATTCAGCACGATTCCTTTTTTGGCATGTTCCCCGCGCGGGGTCATCAGAGCGCCATTTTGACGTTTGTGTGGACCAAGAGCTCATCCAACGCCACGAGTATCGACTGGAAGATGCGCATCGTAAGCATGGACGACACCATTGCCGAGCGCATTCAAAAACAGGTGAACTCGGTTTCGTCGCTGATCGAGGACCCGGTGGTGAGCCAGACCAAGATTGACGAGGAAAAGGCCGAACGTGACCTGGAGCATCGTCTGCATGGCCGCGAGATTTTCCGCGGCGGCAAGCCCGATCGCTCACCGTCCGATCTGCTGGAACAGGACAAGCAAAAGTAAGAGGCCATTATCCCGCGTGAGTCACAAGCCCACGCGGGATAATTTTTCTGGGACGGGGATTAAATAATCATTATGCATAGAAAGTCATAATTATCATTTCGTAAACATTTCGATGAAATTAACGCCATGAGGCATGCTTGCGGTTACAATACCGCGAGGCCTAACTACACACCTTTAAGCCGGTCCCGTGAGACCGGGAAGGAGAATTATGGCGAACAACCATACCGCGGGCGCTGCCGCCCGCACCTTCGCGCCCAGCGAGCTTTGCCAGCGTATGCTGGCCAAAACCAGCAAGGGCACCTGCGGTCCCTGTATCCTGTATCTTGAGGATGGGACCATTTTTTATGGACGTGCATGCGGCGCCGAGGGCACCGCGACCGGCGAAGTCTGCTTCAACACCTCGCTCGAGGGCTACTTTGAGGTCATGACCGACCCGAGTTATGCCGGCCAAATTGTAACCATGACCTATCCGCAGATCGGCAATTACGGTATCGACGAGACCGATGTCCAGTCGGCCTTCCCCGGCGACGCCGTGCGCCCTGCGAGCGCTCCGGCTATGCGCGGCATGATTGTTCGCGACATGTGCGCCACGCCTTCTAACTGGCGCTCGGCCGTCAGCGTGCCGGAGTATCTGCGTGCCCACGGTATCGTTGCCATCGAGGGCGTCGATACCCGCGCCCTGGTGCGCCACCTGCGCGACAACGGTTCCAAGATGGGCATTATCTCGACCGAGATCTTCGACGTCGACGAGCTTGCCGGGCGTCTGGCCGCAGCACCCACGCTGGTGGGCGAGAACCTGGTCAAGACCGTGAGCTGCCCCGAGCCTCACGAGTTTGCAGCCGCCGACCTGCCCGCTACGCATGACTTTGCGCTCGCATCTGCCGCTCCTGCCCGCCACAAAGTGGTTGCCTATGACTGCGGCGTGAAGCGCGGCATTCTGGAGGGCCTGGTCCGTGCCGGCTGCGACCTCACCGTCGTGCCGTGGGACACGCCCGCGAGTGAGGTGCTCGACATGAATCCCGACGGCGTCTTTTTGTCCAACGGTCCTGGCGACCCCGATGCCGTGGTGGAGACCTACGAGCAGGTGCAGCAACTGATCGGCAAGGTGCCGGTCTTTGGCATTTGCCTGGGTCACCAGATGATCAGCCTGGCCTGCGGCGCCCAGATGGAAAAGCTTAAGTTCGGTCACCGCGGTGGCAACCAGCCGGTTATGAACCTGGTGAGCCGCCGCGTGGAGATTACCGCGCAAAACCACGGCTTTGGCCTGCTGTTCCCCAGCCTGGGCAAGCTGATTCCCGAGCTCTCTGGCGGCGAGACCGAGCATACGGCCGACGGCGATCTGCGCGCCTGGGTGCGCCGCGGCATCGCGCCGGTCGTGATGAACGAGCGCTTCGGCCGCATTCGCCTGACGCATGTGAACCTCAACGACGGCACCGCCGAGGGCATCCAGCTGCTCGACGCCCCGTGCTTCTCGGTCCAGTACCACCCCGAGGCCTCGCCCGGCCCCACCGATGCCCACTACCTCTTTACCGCCTTTACGCGACTCATGGACGGCGAGGAGAACTACCTGGACATCGACACCGCGAAGGACCGCCTGGCTGGCTGGAATTTCGCCGAGTCCGAGACCGCTGAGACCGAGGAGAACTAACATGCCTAAACGTACTGACATCAAGCGCATCCTCGTCATTGGTTCGGGCCCCATCGTTATTGGCCAGGCCTGCGAGTTTGACTACTCCGGCGCCCAGGCCTGCAAGGTGCTCAAGGAGGATGGCTTTGAGGTCATCCTGGTCAACTCCAACCCGGCGACCATCATGACCGATCCGGGCCTTGCCGACCGCACCTATGTCGAGCCCATCACCGCCGAGTTTATCGAGCGCGTGATCAAGAAAGAACATCCGGATGCGCTGCTGCCCACGCTGGGCGGCCAGACCGGCCTCAATGCCGCCGTTGAGCTGGCAAAGGACGGCACGCTCGACAAGTACGGCGTCGAGATGATCGGCTGCGATCTTGCTGCTACCGAGCGCGGCGAGGACCGCAAGCTCTTCAACGAGGCCATGGCCGAGATCGGCCTGGAGGTCGCTCGCTCCGGCTATGCCTACAGCGTGGCAGACGCCGAGGCCATCGCCGAGCGCGTGGGCTACCCCTGCGTGCTGCGCCCGAGCTTTACCCTCGGCGGCGCCGGCGGCGGTATCGCGCATACCCACGAGGAGCTCGTCTCCATCGTGAGCCAGGGCCTGGAGCTCTCGCCCGCACACGAGGTGCTGGTTGAGGAGTCCATCGAGGGCTGGAAAGAGTATGAGATGGAGGTCATGCGCGACCACGCCGGCAATGGCATCATCGTGTGCTCCATCGAGAACCTCGACCCCATGGGTGTTCACACCGGCGACTCCATCACCGTGGCGCCGGCGCAGACCCTCTCCGACCTTGAGTATCAGCGCATGCGTGTTGCCTCGCTTGCCATCTTGGAAAAGATCGGCGTCGAGACCGGCGGCTCTAACGTGCAGTTTGCCGTGAACCCCCAGACCGGTCGCCTGATCGTCATCGAGATGAACCCGCGCGTGAGCCGTTCGTCCGCGCTGGCCTCCAAGGCCACAGGTTTCCCCATCGCCAAGGCCGCCGCGCGCCTTGCCGTGGGCTACACGCTCGACGAGATCGTCAACGACATTACCAAGGCCACGCCCGCCTGCTTTGAGCCCACGATCGACTATTGCGTGGTCAAGGTGCCGCGCTTTGCCTTCGAGAAGTTCAAGGGTACCGACCCTACGCTCACCACGCGCATGAAGGCCGTGGGCGAGATCATGGCGATCGGCCGCACCTTTGAGGAGGCCTTTGGCAAGGCCATGCGTTCGCTGGAGGATGGTCACCAGGGCATTTGCGCCGGTGGCAAGGAGGGCGCCGATAAGCTGAGCGACGATGAGCTCGCTCAAGCCGTGGGAACGCCAACCGAGCACCGCATCTTCTTTGTGGTCGAGGCCCTGCGCCGCGGCTGGAATGTCGCACGCATCCATGCTATTTGCGGTATCGATCCGTGGTACCTCAACCGCATCAACGATATGGTGCAGGTCCAGGAGAGCATCCGCGGCCTGCGTGTGGAGGATATCGACGCCGACGCGATGCGCCTGCTCAAGCAGTACGGCACGAGCGACGCCGAGATTGCCGCACTGACCGGCTCGGACGAGCGCTTTGTGCGCGCCTATCGCAAGGGTCTAGGTGTGGTTCCCAGCATGAAGACGGTCGATACCTGCGCCGCCGAGTTCTCGAGTGCCACGGAATACCACTACAAGACCTACGAGAACATCTACCGCACGAGCCCGGTCGCCAAAAAGTGCGTGGCCCCCGACGAGACCACGCCGGCGGATAAGCCCAAGGCCATGATTCTGGGCGCCGGCCCCAATCGCATCGGCCAAGGTATCGAGTTTGACTACTGCTGCGTGCATGCGAGCTATGCGCTGGCGGCCCGCGGCTTTGAGACCATCATGGTCAACTGCAACCCCGAGACCGTCTCGACCGACTACGACACGTCCGACCGCCTGTACTTTGAGCCGCTCACCTACGAGGACGTCATGGACGTCATTGACGTTGAGCGTCCCGACGGCGTCGTGGTGACGCTCGGCGGCCAGACCCCGCTTAAGCTGGCGCGCATGCTCGAGGAGAGCGGCGTCAACATCATGGGCACCAAGCCCGATGCCATCGACTTTGCCGAGGACCGTGAGCGTTTTGCCGCCCTGCTCGACAAGCTGGGCATTATGTACCCGCCGGCGGGCCAGGCAACCTCGTTTGAGGAGGCCGAGGCCGTGGCCGCGCACATCGGCTACCCGCTACTGGTGCGTCCGAGCTACGTGCTGGGCGGCCGCGGTATGATGATCGCCTACGATGCCGAACATCTGCGCGATTACATGGCCGAGGCCGCGCGCATTAGCCCCGACTACCCGGTGTATCTGGACCGCTTCCTGGAGGGTGCAATCGAGTCCGATGTCGACGCCCTATGCGATGGCGAAGAGGTCTACATCGGCGGCATTCTGGAGCATATCGAGGAGGCCGGTATTCACTCCGGCGACTCTGCGACCTGCATTCCGCCGTTCAGCTTTAGCGAGAGCCTGCAGGCGAAGCTCCGCGAGACCACGCGCCGCATCGCGATGGCGCTGGGAGTTCGCGGCCTGGTCAACGTGCAATATGCCATCAAGGGCGAGACCGTCTACGTGATCGAGGCCAACCCGCGCGCCAGCCGTACCGTGCCGTTTATCTCCAAGGCCACCGGTGTGCCGCTGGCCAAATGCGCGGCGCGCATCATGGCAGGCGATTCCATCGCGAGCTTGGGCCTGCCGAGCGACGAACGTCAGCTGGACTGGTTCTGCATGAAGGAAGCCGTCATGCCCTGGGGTCGTTTCCCGGGCGCCGACGTCATCCTGGGGCCCGAGATGAAGTCGACGGGCGAGGTCATGGGCATCGCCAAGAGCTATCCCGAGGCATACGCCAAGACGCAGCTGGCGATCGACTACAAGCTGCCCGACCCGAGCGCTGGCAAGGTGTTCATCAGCGTGTGCGACCGCGACAAGCGCCACATCCTTTCGGTCGCGCGTATCCTGCGTTACCTGGGCTTTGACATCTGCTCCACCGAGGGTACGGCGCGCGTGCTGCGTGGAGGCAACGTGACGTGCGAGGTCGTGGAGAAGATTAGCGGCCCGCACGACGGCGAGCGCCCCAACATCGGCGACCTCATTGCCGATGGCAAGATCGCGGTGATCATCAACACGCCGTACGGTCCGGGCTCGCGCGGCGACGGCTATCTGCTGCGCACCGAGGCAGTGCGACGCGGTGTGACCTGCGTGACCGCGATGTCTGCGGCCAACACGTACGTGAGTGCCATCGAGGCGGTGCGTGAGGACCAGCAGGGTCACGGCAGCGCCAACGACATGGGCATGGACGTCATCGCCCTGCAGGACCTGCCGCAGCACACGGTGTAGGTTGAGCTGACCGGCCGGGGCGGAGGGGGCCGAGTTTCCCCCTTCGCTCCGGCTGCAAGCAGAGTCGCTCAGTGGGAAACTCGGCCCCCTCCGTCCCGGCCTTCGGTGACTCGGGTGCACCGTGTGCTGTGGAAGGGGCTTTGCGCGATGACTAGGGCTGAATAAAAAGTGAGTGTGGGATACGCCGTTCGTTCGAACGGCGTATCCCACGTTAATATTTCAGCCAACGTACGTCATGGCAATTCCCGGTAGGTCGCAGGGCGCTTCGCGGGCGGGCCA
>DBGAQS010000021.1:0-4349 GCA_048434495.1 Collinsella sp.
GGCAGCACTTGGGGCTCAACGCCGCAGGCAAGGTAGGCTTCCTTGGCAACATCAATAAGCTCGGGATAGTCACGAACGATCTCGGCCATATTTCGATACTGCTGCTTAATCTCGACCGTCACGCGCTCCTCACCCAGACGCTGGTTGAGCATCGAGGCAGCGGCATCAATAAGGTCGAGTTTCTGCTGGAACTTGGCGGCGTCATGGTCGCGGACGATATAGCGCGCTGTGGCGTGATCGACGGTCGCAGATACGCCCTCAAGGTGATAAAAGCCCTCGTAGCCTTCCGTATACTCCGGGCGCTGCACGTAGGGGAGCAACGCGTTGAAGTCGCAGAACAGATTGCCTGCGTTGACCATACGGCCCTTGGCGTCGCCCGGGTGGATGGACTGGCCCTCAAAGCGGATGGTCGCCTCGGCGGCGTTAAAGCACTCCCACTCCAGCTCGCCGATGGGGCCGCCGTCGACCGTGTAGGCGTACTTGCAGCCAAAGGTATCGATATCCAACAGCTCGGCTCCGTGACCGATCTCCTCGTCAGGGCAGAAGCAAATGCCGAGTGCGGGATGGGGCAGAGAAGGGTCCTGAGCGATACGCGCGACAAGCGACATGATCTCGGCGACGCCTGCCTTGTCGTCCGCGCCCAGCAGCGTGGTGCCATCGCTGCAGACCAAGTCCTCACCCGCGAGGTCGTTCAGGGCGGGAAGCTTGGCGGTACTCATGGCAACGGGCTTACCGTCAACCGTGCCGCAGACCAGGTCGCCGCCTTCGTAGTGTACGATGTGCGGCTTCACGCCGGCGCCCGGTGCAACTTCGGTGGTGTCGAGATGGGCGATCAGGCCCAGGGCGGGCTTGTCCTCAGCGCCCGCACTTGCGGGGATATGCGCGCAGACATAGGCGTGCTCGGTCACGTGGGCATCTTCCGCACCAAGCTCGCGCAGCTCTTCAGCCAGCACGTTGGCAAGGTCAAACTGAACGGTGCTCGAAGGTACCTGGTCGCAGTTTGCATCCTCGGACTGCGTGTTGATCTGGACGTAGCGCAAAAAGCGTTCGAGGACATCGGGGTTCGTGGTGGTGTTTTCCATAAAGACCGCTCCAATCTTGGTCGTCGTGTGCAACAAGAACTCTAGCACGGTATGCCACGGCATACCGCGACGCTTGGATGGGGTAGAATCAGCCATTGAATGCAGAAGGGACGGAAGATCATGGATACGACAAATAGCTCGCGCGAACTACATCTGACGGTGGCGAACGAAGACTACTTGGAGTGCATGGTTCGCATTGAAAGCGAAGAGGGGGAAACCAACGGCGTGCGATCGGTCGACATCGCGCAGCGCCTTGGCGTCTCCAAGGCATCGGTCAATAAAGCGGTTTCGGCGCTCAAGGCATCCGAGCTTGTCGAGCAATCGCACTATGGCAAGGTAATCCTGACCGATCGCGGCCGCGAGGTTGGCACGGCTATCTGGTACCGTCATCGCCTCATCCGCACGTTTTTGGTTCAGGAGCTCGGTGTCGAATTTGAGCGAGCCGATTCCGAGGCCTGCATGATGGAGCATGCGCTATCCGAGGACACGATGAGCCGCTGGCTCGCCTATCTCGAAAAGCAGGGAATCAGCGTCGAGGAATAGCGGGATATATATGGATACGAGTTATTACAACCGCTTTGGTGCCGAGGAACTTACGCGCCGCTTGTCGAGCGAGACCTTGTTGGCGCAGGGCCCCATGGGCAGTGTTCTGTTGAGTGAGTACGACGCCGCCGATATTCCACCGGCGTTTTGGAATCTGGCGGAGCCGCAGACCGTTTCTCGTATCCATCGCTTGTATGTCGCCGCCGGTGCGCAGGTGCTCATTACCAATACCTTTCAGGCATCAAGCTATGCCCTCAAGCACGACCAGATTGCGCCGTCCGTGGCGGAGGTCAATCGCGGGGCCGTCGACGATGCCCGCCAGGCGCACCCTCAGCTGCTGCTGGGCTCGATGGGTCCGATCGGTATTGAGTGGTTTGCCGAGGACTCTGCCGAGTTTCGTGAGATCCGAGGCATTGCGCGCGAACAGGCGCACGCCTTGCTCAATGCTGGTGTTGATGGTCTGCTGATCGAGACGGTGACGTCTATCCGTAATTTGCAGCCCATGCTTGCCGGCGCTCGAGATGCCGCTGACGGCATGCCTGTCCTGGTGAGTTTTGTCGTTGATGACAAAGGCGACCTGTTGGGCGATGGCCTCAACATCGAGGCAGCCGTTTTGTACGCCGAAAAACACGGCGCAAACTCGGTTGGTGTTAATTGCTGTTCGCTTGCGGCCGCGAACGCGGCGGTGCCTAGGATGGTTGCATCGGCGACTACTCCCGTCACGGTGCGTCCCAACGTGGGCGATCCGGTCCAGACTCAGGATGGCCCCGTATGGCACGAGAACCCCGAAGCTTTCGCGCGCGCATGCATCGAATGGAGACATGCCGGTGCCGCAATGGTGGGCAGTTGCTGTGGAACCACGGCAATCACTACGGCAGCGATGGCCGAGGCGCTCGATATATAAAGGGCAAAACCGCTCCATACGGGGCGGTTTTTATTGCCTGCATGTCCTCGGCAGCATTTGCCCAAATGGTGAATGCTGGCGCCGGCAGGTTGCCGAGTGTGTATCGCGGGTATACCTCATGCGTACCATGATCCAAACACTGTGAGGTGTCTGCGCGTGTGCGCGATAATTCATTTTGGAACTGACGGTTGGCGCGCTCGCGTCGATGAGGACTTCACTGCCGATAACGTTGCCCGTATCGCCGATGCCGTCGGCGAGTTGTGGCAAAAGACCAATCCGGGCAAAACGGTATATATAGGGTTCGACACTCGGCCCCTGGCGCGCGAGTTCGCTGAGCTTGCGGCGGGTGTGCTAGCAGCGCACGGGCTAGACGCCGTGCTCGCTTCGCGACCTGTTCCGACCCCTGCCCTTACGTGGGCGGCGGCTTATGACGGTGAGGCGTGCGGCGCACTCATGGTGACGGGGTCCCATCATCCGCAGGGTTATCTGTGCCTCAAGATTCGCATGGGTGACGGCTCAACCGCCAACCAGGATGTCATCGAAGAGCTCGAAGAGACCATGGCTCCCGAGCCAATGGAGATCGAGGGGCAATATCGCACCGCGGATATCATTCCTGACTATATGCAAGCGGTGGCATCGTTTGTCGATGCCGAAGCCATCCGCGCCGCGCACCTGCGCGTGGTTGTTGACCCCATGGGCGGCGCAGCCCAGGGCTATCTAGCCGACTTGCTGCGCGAGCTTGGCGTTGAGGTGCACGAGATTCACGCCGGGCAGGCGCCTGACCAAGAAGATATCTGCCCCGACCCCGTTGAGCCGTGGGTGGACGCTTGCGAGCATACGGTTATCGAGGACGGAGCTTGCGCTGGCCTGGTGACCGACGGCGACGCCGACCGTATCGGCGCGGTTGACGAGCGCGGCAGATATATACATCCGCATCAGATCATGGCGCTCGTTTTGGGCGACTTGGTTCAATTTCGTAATTTGGAGGGGCGCGTCGTCGTCAATCTTTCGTGCTCGACGCTCGTGCGTCGCATTGCCGAGGCGCTTGGCTGCAGCGTGACCGTCAAACCAGTCGGTTTCAAATATATAGCGGCAGAGATGAAGAAGGGTGGCGTCCTCATAGGCGGCGAAGAAGCCGGTGGTATCGGCATCGCCGCGCATATGCCCGAGCGCGATGGAATCCTCGCCTGTCTGATTCTGTGCGAGCTTATGGCAAAGACGGACGCGCCTTTGGGCGTTCTGGTCGACCAACTCGAGGACAGTTTTGGTAAGACGAGTTACGGTCGACGCGATTTGCGCCTTGAGGCCGAAGATGCCGAAACGTTACGAACCCTGCTGCCGGGCGTAAACCCCAAGTCGATTTGTGGCAAGGTGCCGCAAAACGTTAGTCATATGGATGGCTTGCGTTTAGCATTCGAGGATGACACGTGGCTGCTGGTCCGTCCTAGCGGGACCGAACCAGTGGTGCGCGTCTACGCCGAGGGGTTCTCGGTGGAAGAACGTGATGAGTTGCTCGATGCTGGCTGTGCTTTAGCTAGGGGAACGTATCCGCTTTAACCATGAGACTGCCTTATATAAAGAGATACTCGGTGAGCGGTAGTTAACGGCTGGCAAACGTTAGTCGGATCCCAAATTGTGTAGGAAATGTGTACGCCCAGATTCCCGCCCCCGGAACCCCTCCGGTCTGGCAATATATCTCCTTGCCGCGCGGCCCGGTCGGACCGGATCAGCCGCCAGGCGTGCACCTTGAGAACCGGATACTGCGAGGATGGACACATTCAGTGTCGCATCCGGGCAGACATCGAACCATTTGAAATGGT
>DBGAQS010000022.1:0-29638 GCA_048434495.1 Collinsella sp.
ATCTGCGCTGGTCCGACCATTCTTGCAAACCTCGATCTGCTACAAGGCCATAAAGCTGTTTGCTACCCAGGGTGCGAAACTAATTTCCCTGCTGGGGTCTATCAGCCAAACGTTGATGTATGCATCGACAAGAACCTCGTCACTGCAACGGGTCCTGCCACCGCACTGCCGTTTGGGCGTGCACTGCTCGAAGCTCTCAAGAGCGAAAAGGATGCCAACGAAGTTGCCTCTGGCATGTTGTTCTAGGGCTCTATAGTCCCTTCTGATTCCTAAGCGAACAGAGAAGATCGAGCGATGCGCAGGGGCTTCTTGCGGCTGCCGTTTAAGGCACGACTCAGAGGAATCCTCTGAAACCCTTCGAGAAAGGGCAGCGAAGCAGTATAATTGATGCAAATGCGGGCGTCGTATAATGGCTATTATGCGGGCTTCCCAAGCCTAAGACGCGGGTTCGATTCCCGTCGCCCGCTCCATAAGAATTGTTTTAACGGCTTTGGTTTCCTTTGGGAATCAGAGCTGTTTTCGTTTACGCGCCGGGCGACGGGAATCGAACCCGTCAGGGTGCAGAGCTGAGAAAATGCGTGAGCATTTTCCAGCGCAGCACGCAAGGGCCGAAGGCCCGCAGCGAAACAAGGATTTGCGAAGCAAATCCTTGGACTTTCCGTCGCCCGCTCCAAGCTATATAATCGCAGGCCAATATGCTAATTTGGCTCGCGTTTATTTTTATACCGTCCGACCTCGCGGGGCAAATGAACCAGGAGCGTTTGTCCCAAATCGTATGAAAGTAGTGATTGCCATGGCACAGAGTAAGGCAGAATATCCCACCTCCGATTGCCTGGCGCCCGCCGCGATCGAGGCCAAGACTGAGGCCGCCGGCGTTACCAAGGCTAACCTGCCGGTCTCTAAGGCCTTTTTGCTCGCTATGTTCGCTGGTGCGTTCATCGCCTTCGGCGGCCTGTTCTTTACGGTCTTTCTGAGCGATCCCACGCTTGGCTGGGGCGCCCAGCGCTTCGTGGGCGGTCTTGCTTTTTGCCTGGGACTGGTGCTCGTGCTCATTTGCGGCGCGGAACTGTTTACCGGCAACTCGCTTATGGTCTGCGCGCTTAAGAGCAAAAAGATCACGCTCGTCCAGATGCTCAAGGCTTGGGCTATTGTGTGGATCGGCAACTTTGCCGGTGCCCTGTTGGTCGTCTTTTTGGTTTACATGGCGGCCATTTACAAGCTCAACGGCGAGGCCGTCGCCAACGCCATGGTGAGCGTCGCCGCCGGTAAGGTCACGATCGATGCCGTCACCATCTTCTTCCGTGGCATTCTGTGCAACATCTTTGTGTGCTTGGCCGTGTGGATCGGTACCGCCGGCAAGACCGTGGTCGATAAGGTCGTGGGTATTTTGCTGCCCATTGCCGCCTTTGTGGCCTGCGGTTTTGAGCACTGCGTTGCCAACATGTACTTTTTGCCCATGGGCATTTTGATGCACTCCTGCGGCTATGGAGCCGATATCGCCGGCGCCGATGCCCTTAACGCCGCCGGGCTGGCGCTCAACCTTTCCGTTGCCACGCTGGGCAATATCGTGGGTGGCGCCCTGATCGTGGCGCTGGGCTACTGGTTTATCTACGCCAACAAGCAGGCCTAACCGATCAAAAAGGGACAGGTTTATTTTGGCAGGTTTTGGACGAGGCGCTGCGCCGTCTTGTCGCGAGCTGCCATAATGGACCTGTCCCTTTTGTATGCGCGTCGCCACTTTTTGGCCGATGACGACCAAGGGGGACCTGCTTTTTATTGAATATGTCGAAAGGCTTTCCATGAGCGACTGCGAATCCATGCCTGCCGAGGTGCGCGACCGCCTGCGCTCCATTCCCGCCGTTCACGAGCTGCTGGTCGAGTGGCCGGTCATGAAGGCTGCCGGCGATGCGGGCGACACGATTGCGCGCGAGGCGATCGACGCCGAGCTCGATGCCGAGCGCGCGGCGATTCGCTCTGGCGCTCCTGCTAGGAACAAGCGCGAGCTTGCCTTGGCCATCGAGCGGCGGTGCCACCGACTGTCGCTGCCGACCCTGCGCCCTGCTGTCAACGCGACGGGCGTTGTGATTCACACCAATCTGGGTCGTGCCCCGCTCGCTCCCGCAGCGGTGCAGGCGGTGACCGATGTCGCCCGCGGCTACAGCACGCTTGAGTATGACGTCGCGACCTGTGCCCGTGGGGGTCGCAAAGAGCATGCCGCGCGTCTGCTGCGCACGCTCACGGGGGCGCAGGACGCCCTGGTTGTCAACAACAACGCCGCGGCGGTGCTGCTGGTGCTTGCCGCGCATGCGTGCGGCAAAGAGGTCATCGTGAGCCGTGGCGAGCTTGTCGAGGTGGGCGGCAGCTTCCGCATCCCCGACATCATGGCGGCTTCGGGTGCCAAACTTGTCGAGGTGGGTTCTACTAACCGCACGCATCTGGATGATTACCGAAGCGCCATTACGCCCAACACGGCGATGATCCTGAAAGTTCATCCTTCCAACTACCGTATCGAAGGCTTCCACGAGGAGGTTTCGGTGGCGGAGCTTTCCGTGCTGGCGCATGAGCACGGGCTGTTGCTGTACGAGGACCAGGGCTCGGGCGCGTTGCTTGCAGACGGGGTGCTCGCCGATGCGGGGGAGCAGCCAACATCCGCTTCGCTTTGCGCCGGCGTTGACGTCGTCTCGTGCTCGGGCGACAAGCTGCTCGGCGCCTCGCAGGCGGGCATTATTCTCGGTAGCGCCCAAGTAATCGCCGTCTGCGCTTCGCATCCGCTCATGCGCGCGCTTCGTCCCGGCAAGCTCACACTCGCGGCGCTCGAGGCCACTTTGCGCTTGTATGTGACCGGTCCCGATACGGCACAGCGGGAGATCCCGGTGCTCAACATGCTTTCCGGCGCGCCGGCTCCGCTCGAGCGTCAGGCCAAGCGCCTGCATGACCGCATGCTGCGCAAGCTTCGCGAGTCTCAGTGTGAGGAGGCGGTGGAGCTGCAGGTTGTCGAGGGCGTGTCTGCTCCGGGCGGCGGTTCGCTGCCGACCGTCGAGCTCCCAACTTTTTGCGTTGCCGTCTGTCCCGTCGATGGGCGTCTATCCGCCGATGGCCTAAAGCGCGCTATGGTACAGGAGCCCGATACGCCGGTTGTGACGCGCGTGCGGCACGACCAGGTGCTTTTTGACGTTCGCACGCTTTTGCGCGACACCGACCTTGACCTGTGTGCGTCTGCGTTGGCGGATGCCGTGCGGGCAGGTTTGCGTCGATGACCGCGCGCGAGCTTGTCGAATGTCCCGTTATCGTCGGAACGGCAGGACACGTCGACCACGGAAAGTCGGCCCTTATCGAGGCGCTGACCGGCAAAAATCCCGACCGTCTGGAGGTCGAACGGCGCCGAGGCATGACCACTGAGCTCGGCTTTGGCGAGCTCGAGCTTCCCAGCGGCAAGCTTGTCGGCTTGGTCGACGTACCCGGGCATGCGCACTATCTGCGCGCCATGGTGCAGGGCGCCACCGGCGTGGACGTTGCGTTGCTGGCGGTTTCGGCCGTTGAGGGCGTGATGCCGCAGACCCGCGAGCACGTTCGGGTTCTGGAGCTGTTGGGTGTGACGCGCATGGTCGTCGCACTCACGATGCGCGATTTGGCCGACCACGAGATTGCCGCGCTGGCGGAGCTCGATGTCGAGGCGTTTCTGGACGGGACCGTGTTTGCGGGTGCCTCTATAGTGCCGGTGTCCTCCAAGACGGGCGAGGGCCTGGACGAGCTGCTTACGACGCTCGATAACACGGTTTGTTCGTGCTGGTCGGAGCATCTGGAGGCGACCGCTGGCTCGGGCGCCGCGCCCCGTCTTCCCATCGACCGTTGCTTTAGCATCCGCGGCACCGGAACCGTCGTGACGGGTACGCTGCACGACGGTCCCGTTTCGGTTGGCGATGAGCTCGTTGCGCTGCCGTCGCAAACGCGCTGTCGCGTGCGCGGGGTGCAGGTTCACGGGGATACCCAGTGCGCGGTTCCCGGCCAGCGCGTCGCCCTGAACCTGGTGGGCGATGGCGTGGCGGGCCTCAAGCGCGGCGAGATGCTCGGCGTCGAGGGTCGCGTGGGCCAGACGCTGCGCTTTTTGATGCAACTGACATATGTGGGGCGCGATGGCGTGCGAGCCGGCGTTCTTGCTTCGGGTACACGCGTGCACGTTATGGCGGGCACGGCTGAGGTGCTCGGCCGCATTATGCTTTTAGACGACGAGCCGCCTATTGCGGTCGGCGAGACGCGTGTGGTGCAGGTGCGCCTGGAACGGCCGCTGCCGTTGCGCGCCGGCGATCATGCCGTCATTCTGTCGTATTCGCCGATTTCGCTGCTTGGCGGCGGACGCGTCCTGCTATCGCGCTGTCGCCGCGCGCGGGTCCTGTCGGCGGGGGAGCGCGCGTTGTATGCGGCGCTTGAGTCCGGAGATGTCGCGGACGGCGTACACGCGTGGCTGGCGCTGCAAACGCTGCCTGTTGCTGCTGCCGGTGTTGCCGCAGCGCTCGATCTTGTTACCGGCGAGGTCGAGATCGTTTTGCGTGGGCTTGTGGACCAGGCTGCCGTGTGCGAGCTTGCTGCGGGCGGTGCGGTGCTCTACGCAGATGCCTCGGCTCTCGATGCTGCAATGGATGTGCTGGCTGCGGCCTTGTCCTCCATGCACGCGGCGGCTCCCAAGGAGATCGGCTTTACGTCCGGTGCGGTCGCGCACGCGGCTTGGCCGGGCGCCGGTAACGATGTCGCGATGGCACTTATTGCCGAGGGCTCTGCACGTGGCGTGTGCGCCGTCGACGGTGCCGAGGTGTTCGACCCGCATTCCGCCGCCGCGGCGATACGCGTGGTGCGCGAGGCTGGCCAGCGTATCGTGGCCCTGCTGGATGAGGCCGGTCTTAATGCGCCGACGCTTCCCGAGGTGAGCGAACAGTTGCAGCTCGATCGCGACACCATGACGCGTGCACTGCGCGAGCTTTCGCTCAACCACTCGATCGTTAAGGTCGAGCGCGACGTTGCCTTGTCCGCCGCTGCCGAGGCCCATGCGCGTGAGGTTGTTGCGACGGCTATCGAGGCTGCTGGCGGCGCCGCCACCACGAGTGTGCTGCGCGAAGCCCTGGGCGTGTCGCGCAAACGAACCATTAGCATCTTGGAGCACCTGGATGCCGTGCGCTTTACAGTACTCGACAAGGAGTCCGGCGGTCTGAGATCGCTGCGTTAGCGGTTTCCGCATCGCTCTTTTCGGTTGTGGTCTGTTGGGTTTGGTAAAATACCGCCACGTTTGGGAGCGGATGGGCTCCGGTGGGCCCCGCGGTCTTCAAAACCGTTGTGAGGCGTGCAAAACGTCTTGGATGTGTTCGATTCACATCCGTTCCCGCCAACGCATCTCGCCAAAACCACCACAAAGGTGCCTGTCCCCTTTGTGGTGGTTTCGAAACGTGCGGGAAACAGCTTCGAAACACGCGATTTGCTCGTCAGGCGGTCAAAAAGCTATCTACCTGCATCGTAATCAAAATGAAACATCCGCTCGTTGCCTTATTCGTAACTTTGTAGCAACAGTGCGATATTATCCATACTCGATAAAGCTCACGGCGCATGGGGCGCCGCGAACGACACCTTTCTTTTCCATCAATTGGAGGAAGCATGAGCTACACGCAGAAAGTTCTCGACGAGCTCAAGGCCCGCTATCCCGAGCAGCCTGAGTTCATCCAGGCCGCGACCGAGATCCTCGGCACCATCCAGCCGGCGCTCGACGCCCATCCCGAGTACGAGGAGGCCGCCCTGCTTGAGCGCCTCGTCGAGCCCGAGCGCATCGTTATGTTCCGTGTCCCCTGGGTCGATGACCAGGGCAAGGTTCAGGTCAACCGCGGCTATCGTGTCGAGTTCAACTCTGCCATTGGACCCTACAAGGGCGGTCTGCGCTTTAACCCGACGGTCACCCTGGGTATGCTCAAGTTCCTGGGTCTGGAGCAGATCCTCAAGAACAGCCTGACCACCCTTCCCATGGGCGGCGGCAAGGGCGGTTCCGACTTTGACCCCAAGGGCAAGTCCAACAACGAGATCATGCACTTCTGCCAGTCCTTCATGACCGAGCTCTATCGCCACATCGGCCCCAACACCGATGTTCCCGCCGGCGACCTGGGCGTTGGCGGCCGCGAGGTTGCCTACATGTTCGGTCAGTACAAGCGCCTGACCAACGAGTGGACCGGCGTCCTTACCGGCAAGGGCCTCTCCTTTGGCGGCTCGCTCGCCCGTACCGAGGCCACCGGCTACGGTCTGGTCTACTTTGTGGACGAGTACCTCAAGAGCCGCGGCGAGTCCTTCGAGGGCAAGAACGTCGTCGTTCACGGCTCCGGTAACGTCGCTATCTACGCGGTCCAGAAGGTCGCCCAGCTCGGCGGCAAAGTCCTGGCTTGCTCCGACACCCACGGCTGGGTCGAGGATCCCGACGGCATCGACTACACCGTGCTCGAGCATGTCTACAACAAGAAGCGCTCCGGCCACGACAAGGGCGTCACGCTCGCTATGTACGTCGACGAGAAGCCCAACGCCGTGTGGCACGAGGGCGACGGCCGTGGTGTGTGGCAGCTGCCCTGCGACATCGCGCTGCCCTGCGCTCGCGAGAACACGCTGCTGCTCGAGGACGCCCAGGCGCTCGTCGCCAACGGCTGCAAGGTGGTCGGCGAGGGCGCGAACATGCCCACGACCATCGAGGCCACGACTTACTTCCAGGAGAACGGCGTCGCCTTTATGCCCGGCAAGGCTGCCAACGCCGGCGGCGTGCTCGTGTCCGGCCTGGAGATGAGCCAGAACGCCGAGCACCTGTCTTGGACCTTCGAGGAGGTCGATGGCAAGCTCGAGCAGCTCATGCGCGGCATGTTCCACAACGTGGACGACACCGCCAAGGAGTACGGCGAGGAGGGCAACTTCGTCATGGGCGCCAACATCGCCGGCTTCCTGAAGGTAGCCGACGCCATGCTCGCCCAGGGCGTCTGCTAAATCTTCGCTCGATATAGCATCGCAGAAGGCTCCCAGTCATCTTGGCTGGGAGCCTTTTTGATCCGCATGCGACGGAGGAAAACGGTTCATTTTGTCCCGACACGAGCTATGCCCCCTCGTTTGGTACACTTAAAGGTACTGGACAAGTGAAGAGATGGGGGAGAACGTGCTCAAGTTCGGTACCTACGTCCGTGTTGGAAACGCGGCCGAAGCCTATGAGCTCTTGCAGAAGAACCGCAACAACAAGATTGTGGGCGGCGGCATCTGGATGCGCCTGGGTTCGCGTCGTGTGGCGACGGCGATTGACCTTTCGGCCTGCGGACTCGATCATATCGAGGAGACCGAGACCGAGTTTCGCATCGGTGCCATGTGCACCCTGCGCCAGCTCGAGCGTCATGCCGGGCTCAACGCGCTTGTCAATAATGTCTTTGAGTTCGCCGTCCACGACATCGTGGGCGTGCAGCTGCGCAACACCGCCACGGTGGGCGGCAGCATCTACGGCCGCTTTGGCTTCTCGGACGTTCTCTCCGCCTTTCTCGCGCTCGATTCCTATGTTGAGCTGACGGGCGCCGGTCGCGTGCCGCTCGCGGAGTTCGTGGATATGGGCTATGTGCGCGACGTGATCGAGCACGTCGTGGTCGTCAAGCATGATTACCGCGCGAGCTACGAGGCCGTGCGCAAGGCAGCGACCGACTTCCCCTCGCTGAACGTCACCGCCGCCTGGTGGGACAACACCTGGCACGTCACCGTGGGCGCCCGCCCGCTGCGCGCGACTCTGCTGCAGGGCGAGGCGTGCGGCCTGGTGAACGAGCATCCTTCCGAGGACGAGCTTCGCGCCCTGGCCGCATCCGTGCGCTCGCTGAGCTACGGCACCAACCTGTGGGGCTCGGCCGACTACCGCCGCCGCATCTCTGCCCCGCTCGCCATCCAGGCTGTGCGTCGCGCCGCCGGCATCGAGCTTTCGGCCGCGCTTGCCCGCGAGCTCGAGACCGTGCAGATCCCCAAGTTCGCCACGGACGAGTATTCCTGCCGCCGCGTGCCCGGCGTCGATTCTAGCGAGGTGCGCTAATGGCTGCCAAACTCATCGATCTTTCCTTTACGCTCAACGGCCGTAAGGTCAAGGTTCAGATTGCCCCCGACACCATGCTCTTTGCACTGTTGCGCGAGCAGGGTTGTGCGTCGGTGCGCTGCGCCTGCGAGACCACCAACTGCGGCCTGTGCACGGTGTGGCTCGACGGCGACCCGGTGCTGAGCTGCTCGGTTCCCGCCGCGCGCATCGAGGGCCGCTCCATCACCACGCTCGAGGGCCTCAAAGCCGAGTCCGAGGCGCTTGCCCGTGCGATGGCTGCCGAAGGCGCCGAGCAGTGCGGTTTTTGCGCCCCCGGCCTCATCATGAACGTGCTGGCGCTTGCACGCGCCGCCAAGGAGGACCCGAGCCTCGTCGCCACGCGCGAGGAACTCTCACGCCAGCTCGCCGGCAACCTCTGCCGTTGCAGCGGCTATGAGAGCCAGCTGCGCGCCATCGTCCGCTTTCTTAACGAGTCCGGCGTGCATGTGGGCTTTGAGATGCCCGAGCTGCCGGTCAACGACACCAGCTGCGACGGTGTCTCGTACAAGCAGATCACCCATAAGCAGCCCAAGAAGGACTCGAAGGCGCTGCTCGAGGGCCGTCCCGTCTACACGGGCGATATGGTGCCCGCCGGCGCCCTGATCGTCAAACTCAAGCGCAGCCCCTATGCCCGCGCCAAGATCCGCTCCATCGATACGTCGCGCGCCCTGAAGGTGCCCGGCGTTGTGGGCGTCTACACTTACGAGGACGTGCCCAAGCGCCGCTTTACTATCGCCGGTCAGAGCTATCCGCAGCCGAGTCCCTACGACCGCCTGATTCTCGAGAACCTTGTGCGCTACCAAAACGAGGAGGTGGCGATCGTCGCTGCCGAGACCGAGGAGGCTGCCGACAAGGCGCTCAAGCTCATCAAGGTCGACTATGAGGTGCTCGAGCCCCTGCTCGACTTTACCCAGGCACTCGATAACGATATCGTGGTCCACCCCGAGGGCGACGTGACCTTTATGTTCCCGCAGGGCGGCGATGTCCCGCGCAACCTGGTGTGCAGCGGTACCAGCGATTTTGGCGACCTGGACGAGGCCTTCGCCCAGAGCGACATCGTCTTTGAGCGCACCTACACCAGCCAGGCCACGCAGACCGCGCCCATGGAGACCTTCCGCGCCTTCGCGACGACCGACGCGTTTGGGCGCATCTCCGTGACCACCTCTACGCAGGTGCCCTTCCACGTGCGCCGCATGGTCGCGCAGTCGCTCGACATTCCGCAGTCGCAGGTGCAGGTCATTAAGCCGCGCATCGGCGGCGGCTTTGGCTCCAAGCAGACGGGCTGCTGCGAGATCTTCGTGGCGTTCGTCACCCAGCAGACTGGCCGTCCGAGCTACTGCTGCTACACCCGCGAGGAGACCATCACCGCGGGCAACTCGCGCCACCAGATGCAGATGACCGTCAAGTTGGGCGCCATGAACGACGGCACCATCACGGCCATCGACCTGCACACGCTGTCCAACGCCGGAGCGTACGGCGAGCACGCCACCACGACGATCGGCCTTTCGGGCCACAAGAGCCTGCCGATTTACAACCATGTGAAGGCGAGCCGCTTTAGCTGGGACGCTGTCTACACCAATACCAACCGCGGCGGCGCGTATCGCGGCTACGGTGCCACCCAGGGCCAGTTTGCCGTGGAGAGCGCCGTTAACGAGCTCGCCGACATGCTGCACATGGACCCCGCCGACCTGCGCCTTAAGAACATCGTGCGCGAGGGCGAGATCATGCCGCAGTACTACAACGAAAAGCTCAACGCCTGCGCGCTCGACCGCTGCCTGCTGCGCGCGATGGACATGATCGGTTGGCGCGACAAGCCGCTGGCCGTCGACCTGGGCGACCGCGTGCGTGCTCTGGGCTGTGCGCTCACCATGCAGGGCTCGGGCATTTCCAATGTCGACATCGCCGGCATCGATATGCGCCTGGAAGAGGACGGCTTCATTACCATCGGCACCGGCGCCACCGATAACGGCATGGGTGTCGACACGATTCTGGCGCAGATTGCCGCCGAGGAGTTGGGCGTTGAAAGCTCGCTCATTGTGGTGCGCGGCGTGGACACCGACGTGTCGCCGTTCGACGCCGGTTCGTACGCGAGCTCCGGTACCTACGTGACGGGCCTTGCCGCCAAGAACGCCGCGACCGAGCTGCGCGAGAAGATTTGCGCCAAGGCCGCTCAGATGTGGGACGTTGACGCCGCCGACGTGGTCTTCGACGGCCAGTACGTGCGCCTGTCCGACGAGCGTGCCGCTCGTGAGCGCGGCCGCTACCTCACGCTGCGCGACTTTGCCAACCTGTGCGTCAAGAACATCGCGGGCGGCGACGCGCTCACCTCGCACGCTTCTGCCTGCCTGCCCGTTTCGCCTCCGCCGTTTATGGCCGGCATTGCCGAGGTCGAGGTCGACAAGGCCACCGGCAAGGTGACTGTGGTGGACTATGCGGCGGCCGTCGACTGCGGCACCGTGATCAACGAGGCGCTCGCGCGCGTTCAGGCCGAGGGCGGCATTGCCCAGGGTATCGGCCACGCGCTCTACGAGATCGTGGAGCACGACGACCGCGGTCGTCTGCGCACCGGCAACTTTATTAGCTACAAGCTGCCCACGCGCCTGGATATCGGCAGCATTCGCGTGGCCTTTGAGCCGAGCTACGAGCCGACGGGTCCTTTTGGTGCCAAGTCGATCGGCGAGGTCGTCATCAACACGCCGCTCGCCGCTGTTGCATCGGCCGTGGCACACGCCACCGGCCACCAGGTGCGCTCGCTGCCGATCACGCCCGAGAAGGCCCTGCTGGGGGAGTAGCGGGTCAGCGAACAAGTCGTAATGGGCGGGGCGGGGCAACTCGCCCCGCCTTTCGCACTCGTGGTGAGGTCGTGAGCCTGTAAAACGTGTGCGTGCGCTTGTCGTTCGTATCTGCTATCATTCCTAGTCTGTGCGCTCATGCGGGCGTGGCGGAATTGGTAGACGCGCCAGATTTAGGTTCTGGTGGGATTCCCGTGAAGGTTCGAGTCCTTTCGCCCGCACCAACGCATCTGCGTCGGCCCTGGCCGTCGCGACTCTTTGTTGCATAAAGGTACCAGCACCTCAGATAAGCTGGGCAGTATGAGGAGGAACGTGTTGAACATCACCGCTTCTGACGTCAAGGACGCCAAGCTCACCGCTACGGTCACCATCCCGGCCGCCGACGTCGACGCCGCGATCAAGAAGGCCTACAAGGACACCGCCAAGAAGTACCGCTTCCCGGGCTTCCGTGCCGGTAAGGCTCCCCGTCCGGTCATCGACTCTGCTCTTGGCGCCGAGGCTACCCTCGCTCAGGCCACCAACGACCTGATCGCCGCCAACGAGCCCGCCGTCCTCAACGAGCTGGACATCGTCCCCACCAAGAGCGGTGACTACAAGGAGCTCGACCTCGCCAAGGATCACGAGGACTACACCTACACCGTCGAGTTCTCCCTGCGTCCCGCCGCTGAGCTCTCCTCCTTCGACGCTGTCGAGATCGAGATGCCCCCTGCGAAGGTCACCGAGTCCGAGATCAACAACCAGGTCGAGATGCTCCTCAACTACCGTGCCACCTTCGAGGACGTCGAGGGCCGCGCTGTCGAGGCCGAGGACTACGTTACCGTCGACCTCAAGGCCGTCGAGAACGCCGACAACTTTGCCGCGGAGGGCCGTATGCTCATCGCCGGTAGCGACAGCAACCCCAAGGAGTTCAACGAGGCCCTGATCGGCGCCAACGTTGACGATGTCAAGTCCGTCACCTGGACCGACGAGGCCGAGGAGGGCGAGGAGGCCGAGACCCACACCGTCGAGGTCACCGTCAAGGGCATCAAGGTCCGCAACACCCCCGAGCTCACCGACGAGCTCGTCAAGTCCGACTTTGGCTTCGACAGCATCGACGCTATGCGCGACGCCATCAAGATCGAGATCGAGCAGGACAAGGCTTCCCGCCTCCCGGCCGAGAAGGAGAACCGTTGCGTCTCCGCTCTCGCCGAGCGCCTGCAGCTCGACGAGATGGATGCCGACTACGAGCAGTCCGTCTTTGAGGAGCTTGGCCAGAACTTCCTGTCCAACCTCGCTGCCCGCGGCATGACGCTGGACACCTGGCTGCCCGCTTCCGGCCTGACCATGGAGCAGTTCATCGGCGACCTGCACAAGCAGGCCAACGACGTTGCCCGTGAGTCCCTGGCGCTCGACGCCCTCGCCCGTGAGCTCAAGATCGAGGTCACCGAGGACGACATCAACGCCGAGTTCGAGAAGGCCGGCGTCAAGGACGTCGAGGCTTCCAAGGCTGAGTTCATCGCCGATGGCCGCATGCCTGCCGTCCGCGAGTCCATCCGTCGTTCCAAGGCCGTCGATCACCTGGTCGAGAACGCCAAGGTGACCGAGGTCGACGAGACCGCCAAGGACGCCGAGTAATTCTCGCCACCTTGCTCGCGAGCGCATGCATGTGCCCGTGATGGGGTAAAGTTATACACCGGTTATCCGGTTGCTTCGTACGGTGCCAGCCAATGCATAGCATGCGGGCACCGTACGTTTATCTAGAACCACTATTGGTCCGTAAGAGAAATGGAGATGCGTATGATCGCTAAGTTCGATTCCGCCCTCGTGCCATACGTTATCGAGCAGACGCCGCGCGGCGAGCGCAGCTACGATATCTATTCGCGCCTGCTCAACGACCGCATCATCTTCTTGGGCGAGGAGATCAACTCCGTCAGCGCCAACCTGGTCGTTGCCCAGCTGCTGCATCTTGAGAGCCAGGATGCCGAGAAGGATATCTCGCTCTACATCAATTCGCCCGGTGGCGAGGTTTACTCTGGCCTGGCGATTCTTGACACCATGAACTTCATCAAGCCGCAGGTCTCCACTATCTGCGTCGGTATGGCCGCGTCTATGGCTGCCGTGCTGCTTTCGGCCGGCGCCAAGGGCAAGCGCTTCTGCCTGCCGCACTCCAAGGTCATGATTCACCAGCCCAGCGGCGGTGCTCAAGGTCAGCAGACCGAGATCGAGATCGTGGCCGAGGAGATCAAGAAGACCCGCCGCGAGCTCAACCAGATCCTGTCCGATGCCTCGGGCCAGCCGATCGAGAAGGTCCAGGCCGACACCGAGCGCGACAACTACCTGACCGCTGCCGAGGCCCTCGACTACGGCCTGATCGACCGTATCGTCACCTCGCGCGATCTCGCCGCGAAGGACGCCTAGGATGGCAGGAAACATGCAGGACAACTTTGACGAGAATGGCAACCCCATCCGCTGCTCCTTCTGCGGAAAAGAGCAGGGGCAGGTTCGCCGCCTTGTAAAGGGTCCGACCAACATCTTTATCTGCGACGAGTGCGTTGCCGCCTGCTCCGAGATCCTTGAGGAGTCGCTGGCTTCGGACTTTATGGACGCTGCCCGCAACGGCAAGCTGCCGGGCTTCCTCAACGACCACGGCCAGGCTGCATCCCAGCCCGCCGCGGACCCCGAGACCGAGGGTTTTGAGCTCGAGGACGATCGCCAGGTCATCACGCACGTGCCGACGCCGCACGAGATCTATGACGAGCTTTCGGCCTATGTCATGGGTCAGGAAGACGCCAAGCGCGCCATGTCGGTTGCCGTGTACAACCACTATCGCCGCGTGATCGAGGGCGGAGCCGCGGTGTCTGCCTTTGACGATGGCATGGGCTCGCAGTTCGATGACGATATGGATGAGGTAGAGCTCGCCAAGTCCAACATTTTGCTGCTCGGTCCCACCGGTACCGGCAAGACCCTGTTGGCCCAGACGCTCGCGCGCATCCTCGAGGTGCCGTTTGCCATCGCCGACGCTACCGCGCTCACCGAGGCTGGTTACGTTGGCGAGGACGTGGAGAACATCCTGCTCAAGCTCATCAACGCCGCCGATGGCGATATTGAGCGCGCACAGGTTGGCATCATCTACGTTGACGAGATCGACAAGATTGCCCGCAAGGCCGAGAACCTCTCCATTACCCGCGATGTTTCGGGCGAGGGTGTTCAGCAGGCGCTGCTTAAGATTCTTGAGGGCACGGTGGCCAGCGTTCCGCCTACCGGTGGCCGCAAGCATCCCCAGCAGGAGCTGCTGCAGATCGACACGACTAACATCCTGTTTATCTGCGGCGGTGCCTTTGTGGGTCTGGACAAGATCATCGCCGACCGCGTGGGCAACAAGGGCGTGGGCTTTAACTCCGAGATCGCCGGCCCCACCTCGGTCGACGAGAACGACCTGCTGCGCCAGGTACTCCCGCAGGACCTCAATGCATTCGGCATGATCCCCGAGTTTGTGGGACGTACGCCCGTCGTTACCCAGACGCAGGCGCTCGACGAGGACGACCTGGTGTCGATCCTGACCGAGCCAAAGAATGCCGTGGTGCGCCAGTACCGTAAGATGTTCCAGCTCGAGGACGTCGATCTTGAGTTTGAGGACGCGGCCCTGCATGAGATCGCCCGAATGGCGCTTGCCCGCAAGACCGGCGCCCGCGGCCTGCGCGCCATCTGCGAAGACGTGCTGCAGCAGACGATGTTCGACCTCCCCAGCGAGGAGGGTGTTTCTAAGGTCATCGTGACCGAAGCCTCCGTAAAGGGCGAAGAGCAGCCTCAACGCATCTACGGGTAAACCAGCCTAAAACGTGCTTGCAAATAGCCTCTGACCACCCGCGGTCGGAGGCTATTTTATATATACGCAATAACCCCAACTACCTGTGTTATTCTGTGTGTTTGTTTAAGCCAAAGCGAAGTCAATTCAGACTGAAGTAATCGATACCTAAGGCGCGTCCGCCTGCTTGGTTTTCGTAGATTCCGCACGAGTCGAAGAGCACTTAATGTGCTCTTCGTGCGAGCCAGGACCTGACCGAGCGAAAACCAAGCAGGCGGACACGCCGGCGGGACAGGGAGAGATATATGGAAGAAATGCCCAAGAACTATGATCCGTCGACCAACGAGCCGGCGATCTTGCAGAAGTGGCTCGACGGCGGCTACTACAAGCGCCGCGAGGGCGTGGGCGATTGCACCGTCACCATTCCGCCTCCCAACGTGACCGGCAAGCTCCACATGGGTCACGCTACCGACGACTCCATCCAGGACGCCATCGTCCGTATGGCCCGCATGCGCGGCAAGTCCACGCGCTGGGTGCTCGGCACCGACCACGCCGGTATCGCCACGCAGACCAAGGTCGACAAAAAGCTCAAGAGCGAGGGCATCAGCCGCCTGGAGATTGGCCGCGACAAGTTCGTCGACGCCTGCTGGGACTGGACCCACGAGTACGGCGGCATCATCGTCGAGCAGATCAAGCGCATGGGCTGCTCCGTCGACTTCGACAACGAGCGCTTCACCATGGACGAGGATTACGCCCAGGCCGTGCGTAAGGTCTTCTGCGACTGGTATCACGACGGCCTGATCTACCGCGGCAAGCGCATCGTCAACTGGTGCCCCAACTGCACCACCGCCATCTCGGACGACGAGGCCGAGTATAAGGACGAGAAGGGCCACCTGTGGCACCTGCGCTACCCGCTTACCGAGCCGGTCAACGGCCAGGACTACATCGTCGTCGCCACCACGCGCCCCGAGACCATGCTCGGCGACACGGGCGTTGCCGTCTCCCCGAAGGACCCCGAGAAGGCAGCCTTTGTGGGCAAGACCGTCAAGCTCCCCATCGTCGACCGCGAGATTCCCATCTTTGAGGATTGGCACGTCGACGCCAACTTTGGCTCCGGCTTCGTTAAGGTCACCCCGGCCCATGACCCCAACGACTACGCCATGGGTCAGGCCCACGACCTGCCGCAGATCAACATCTTTGACGAGCACGCGGTGGTCGTCGAGGGCTACGGCGAGTTCACCGGCATGAACCGCGATGAGTGCCGCGAGGCCGTCATCAAGTGGTTCGACGAGCACGGCCTGCTCGACCACGTCGACGAACTCGATCACTCCGTCATGCACTGCTACCGTTGCGACTCTGCGCTGGAGCCGTGGCTGTCCGAGCAGTGGTTTGTGGCCGTCGATAAGCTCAAGGGGCCGGCGCTGGACGCCGTCAACTCGGGCAAGGTCACCTTCCACCCCGCGCGCTGGACGCAGACCTACACCACCTGGATGGAGAACCTCAAGGACTGGTGTATCTCGCGCCAGCTGTGGTGGGGCCACCGTATCCCCGTGTTCTACTGCGAGGACTGCGGCTGGGAGGACGCCCTGACCGAGGACACCGACGTGTGCCCCAAGTGCGGCGGCCATCACGTACATCAGGACGAGAACGTGCTGGACACCTGGTTCAGCTCTCAGCTGTGGACCTTCGCCACGCAGGGCTGGCCGCAAAAGCCGGAACTGCTCGAGGGCCATCACCCCACGACGGCGCTGGTCACCGCGCGCGACATCATCGCGCTGTGGGTCGCCCGCATGGTCATGAGCTCGCTGTATTTCTTGGACGAGGTGCCGTTTAAGGACGTCGTCATCTACCCGACGATCCTGGCCAAGGACGGCAGCCGCATGTCCAAGTCCAAGGGCAACGGTGTCGACCCCATGGATCTCATTGGTATGTACGGCGCCGACGCCATGCGCTACAACCTGCTGACGCTGTGCACCAACAACCAGGACGTCAAGTTTGACGCGAACATCGATAAGAAGACCAAGAAGCTCATCGACAGCCCGCGTACCGACCAGGCCAAGAGCTTTGTGACCAAGATCTGGAACGCCAGCCGCTTCCTGCTCATGAACATGGAGGGCTACACGCCCGGCGAGCCCGTCGTGGAGACGCCGGCCGACGCCTGGATGTTCAGCCGCCTGGCCAAGGCCGTGAAGATGGTCACCGAGGGTATTGAGAAGTACACCTTTGGCGACATGGCGCGCGGCGTGCAGCAGTTCTTCTGGAACGAGGTCTGTGACTGGTACGTCGAGGTCACCAAGGCTCGCCTGAAGGGCGAGGGCCGTCTGCAGGCGCAGCGCAACCTGATCTTTGTGCTTGACACGTCCATTCGCCTGATGCACCCGCTCATGCCGTTCGTGACCGAGGAGATCTGGGACAACATGCCGGCGAGCGTGCTCGATCTGGACGCCGAGGGCAACGTGGACCGCGCCGAGGCGCTCATGATCGCCAAGTGGCCCGAGCCCGCCGACTACGCCAAGTATGTTGACGAGGACGCCGAGCGCGCGTTTGAGCTGTGCCGTACCGTCGTGTCTGCCGCCCGCGCCACGCGTTCGCGTTATCGCTTGAGCCCCAAGGCTGAGCTCGACGTGGTCGTGCGCGCCGGTGCCGAGGACATCGAGAAGCTCGAGAGCTTGCGCTCGACCATCGAGCCGCTGGCCAACACCGCTTCGCTGGTTATGGGTACCGACGTTGAGAAGCCGGCTGCGAGCATTGCCGTGGTCGATAGCGGCGTCGAGGTCTTTGTGGTGCTCGAGGGCAAGGTTGACCTTTCGGCCGAGAAGGCACGCCTGGAGAAGGAGATCGCCGCGGCGCAGAAGGAGCTCGCTGGCTGCGAGAAGACGCTGTCCAACGAGGGCTTTGTGGCCAAGGCCGCGCCTGCGGTGGTCCAGAAGAAGAGGGACCGTGCAGCTGAGCTCAAGGAGATCCTGGCGGCGCTGACTGCTCAGGTTGCTGACTTCTCGTAGGTCTAACTTGGGGGCGCGTCCCGATGCTTTGCTCTCCGCTGCGGACACCTATTCCGCCGTTCTAACGAACGGCGGCTGACTCGACGCTGCAAACGCCTCTGATGGCCAATCTGCCGTTCAACTTCGGGCGCATGGGCATAAGCCCTATGCGCCCTTGTTTCACGGCACCTTGGCTCATCAGAGGCGTTTTCGCTGACTATCCTCAACCTTTACTGTTTTATTTTTCTATGAATGGCGGTTCTAAAAATGCCTAAGCGTTCCGGCTTGTATACCGTTCCTTTTGAGTTTGATTTGCTTTCGTTTGATGAGGCTGTTGGGCTGGCTGCTGATACGGGGCGGATTTCTGGGGATGCTGGGCCTCTGCTTGAGACGGTTGTCGATATGCTCGATGAGTTGGGGCGTCCGGATGAGTATTTCGATTGCATCCAGGTTGCCGGTACCAATGGCAAGACTTCGACTACGCGTTTTTCGGCTGCCATTCTTCGTGGCGAGGGGCTCAAGGCTGCGTTGTATACGTCGCCGCAGCTGGTGCGCTATCCCGAGCGTATGGAAGTTGACGGGCGCGTTGTGAGCGACGAGGCCTTTGCCCGTGGCGTTTCGGCGGCTGTCGAGGCGGGACATCGCGTGAATGCACGCCGTGTGGCGGCGGGGGAGCGTGCCTATACTATCACGCCGTTTGACCTGCTGACGGCTGCTGCACTTGTGGTGTTTGCCGAGGCTTGCGTGGACGTGGCCGTGCTCGAGGTTGGCATGGGCGGGCGTTGGGACGCCACGAGTGCAACCGATCCCGTCGCCGTTGCCATTACGGGCATTGGGCTTGATCACACACGTATTTTGGGCGATACGCTCGAGGCCATTGCGGGGGAGAAGGCTGCGGTTATCAAACCCGGGCGCTTGGTTGTTTTGGGCGAGGGCACGCATGAGGCGAGTGTTCAGCGCGTGATGGATGCCCGTTGTCGCGAGTGCGGCATCGTGCCGCTGGTGGTGAACCATGCCACGACAAAGGTGCCGGCACATGTGGGCGATACGGTTGAGTTTAGCTGCACTACGCCGCGTGCGATTTATACGTCGAGCATGGTCAAGCCGGCGTATCAGCCGCAGAATGCTGCGTGCGCGATTATGCTTTGCGAGGGGTATCTGGGTCGCGAGCTCGATCATGACAAGCTCGATGCGTCGCTTATGGGCTGCCCCACGCCTGGTCGCTTTGATGTGCTGGGAACCGATCCGCTCAAGCTGATCGACGCCTGTCATAACCCCCAGAGCTGCGAGAACTTTGTGAGCGCGCTGGACGAGATCGATCCGTGTGTGGAGAACCGCCCCACGCTGTTGTGTGCCGCGCTGGCCGATAAGGACGTGGCGGGTATCGTTGACGTACTGATCCCGGCCTTCCCGCGCGTGGTCGTGACCCAGACCGATTCCGATCGCGCCTTGCCGGCAGAGGAGCTCGCCGCCCTAGTGGACGCCGACAAGCTCGCGGGTGTGTATCCCAGCGTGCCCGAGGCCCTCGCGGCCCTCGATGCCGCGGGCGAGGCTTTCGTTGCCGCCGGCACCATCACCCTGGCCGGCGAAGTAGCGGGCCTGCTCCGTTAACCCATCCCCACATCAGTTGCGGTGAAAACGGACTGTTTTACAAGCAAGAAGCCTCAAACAGTCCGTATATCACCGCAACTCAAAAGCAGTCAATTTGGGACGGGGCTTTTTGGCTGCCCTGTGCCCCGAGTTGACTCGCTTGCCACGAAATGGGCCTATCTACTACGTTTTACCGACTACCCCCGACCACACCGAGAATTGCGAAATGAAAACCGCAGGTAGATGGCTTACCAGTTTTGCGAAAACACAGGTATGGTCGACCCATGCGGGCTAAACGTAGTAGATAGGCCGTTTTTGTGGCGGCATTCATGTGATGCGGCAAAGGGACAGCCCCTTTGCCGCATTGCCTAGTCTAGGCGGACCGGATCGTGGGGGTAGGCATTGAGGATCTCGACGCCGGACTCGGTCACCAGGGCCAAGTCCTCGATGCGGACGCCGGTGCGGCCGGGGAGGTAGATGCCCGGTTCGATGGAGAACGTCATGCCTGGCTCTACGACTTGCTCGTTGACCAGCGAGACGTCGCCCGGCTCGTGGTCCTGCAGGCCGATCGAGTGTCCCAAGCGGTGCGTAAAGTACTGCCCATAGCCTGCGTCCTCGATCACATCGCGTGCGGCGCGGTCCAGGTCGCACATGCGAACGCCCGGTGCGATGAGCCCCTCGGCGGCTTCGTTGGCGCGGCGCACGATGTCGTAGATGCGTACGGTTTCCTCGTCCGGCTCACCCCAAAAGAACGTGCGCGTCATGTCCGAGCAGTAGTAGCGATGGCGTCCGCCAATGTCGAACAGCACCACGTCGCCGCGCTTGAGCACGGTATCGTCGGGTTCATGATGCGGGTCGCCGGCGTTGGCGCCAAAGCTCACGATGGGCGGAAAGCTAAAGCCCTCGCAGCCGTGCTTGCGATACAGACTGAGCATCTGGTCGGCAATTTCGCGCTCCGTCACGCCCTCGTGGACGAGCTTGATGGCATCGGCCATCACGGCGTCGTTGGCAGCCGAGGACACGCGCATAAGCTCCTGCTCGGTAGCGTCCTTGTACGTGCGTGCGGCGGTGACGGCAAAATCGCCCAGGAAAAACTCACTGGCGGCGTGGCACTCTATGAGGGGCATCAAAAAGCCGGAGCGCATGACGGTATCGATGCCAAGCGGCTTGATCGGATCGACCTCGCGCGCGATGGCATCGGTCACGATATCGGTATCGGTGTGGTAGGCAACGCGGGCATTGTCGTATTCCGGCAGCTGGTGCAGGGCGTTGACTAGGATCACCGGCTCGGCATCGCGCACGAGCAGCACGCCGCAAAAACGCTCGAACATATCGGCATAAAAGCCGGTCAGGTAATAGATCGACCATGGGTCGTTTACGAGCAGCTGTGCGCCGGGGTGCTGAGCCTCGAGCGCATCGAGCACGCGTGCCACACGCTGGTCATCGACATGTGCCATGAAACATCCTTTCACTATGGTGCCACCATGGTATCCCAAGCCCGGCACATAGGGACGTTCCTTTTATGCCGGCACCTTTGGACACTCCTTGGCATGGCCAGCCTGGCAAGCGTGCAGGCAAAAGCAGCTAAAAGAGCCCCGTCCCAAATTAGCTACTCGATGTCCATGCTGGCGATGAGGTCGATGTTGGTGTTGAGGAGGTTCTTCAGAACGATGTCGCCCATGCGGATGGGGGCCTCGACGACCACGCCGCGGATGAGGTTCATGGCTTGGGCGTGGAGTGCCAGCGGGATGGCATCGGCGGTGCGCACGGGCAGCAGGGCCTCATCGCCGTCGGATACGGCCACGGTGGTGGTGAGCACGCGCATGGGGCAGGTGAGCTCCTGATGTGCGAACTTATCGCCGCGCGGGCAGTTGTTACCGGTTACGGAGCGCACTTCCACCACGGTGCCATTGGCGTCGTGCTCCACCTCTACGGTCAGGAGGCACTCGGATGGGCAGGTGGTGCAGTTGAACTGCAGCGTCTCGGTCACATTCGTACTCATGAGCTATGCCTCCTCAACGGGATCGACGGACAGGACTATCTCGCTAACGCCCATATCGAGTGCGCGCTGAATCGCCTTTGCCGGCAGCGGGAAACTTTCCATAACGCTCGGTTTAAACGGGCGGACCTTGCCTGCAAACAGCTCCTCGTCGCCTGCCAGAATACGTACGCGGGCGGCATCGACCGGTCGGCGCACACGGAAGTTGAGTTTGGTGAGTGCCGCAGCCGTAATGCGTCCCGGCAGTGCGTAGCCCGCAATGCCGGCGGGGGAGACCGTGAGCTGGCAGCTCGGGTCCGCAGTACCGTGCTCGACATTCGCACTGCCACCCAACGCGCATGCCGCGGCAGCCGCACCGGCGCGTTGGGTGGCAGTCGTCACGTTGTCGGCCAGGTCGTGCACGTGCAGCACGTTTCCGCAGGCAAAGATGCCCGGAACGCCCGTTTGCAGGCTCTGGTCCACCACGGCGCCGCGCGTGCGCGGGTCAAGTTCAACGCCTGCGCCCACCGAAAGTTCGTTCTCGGGAATCAGACCCACCGAAAGCAGCAGCGTGTCGCACGGAACAACTCGCTCGGTCCCCGGAATGGGCGCTAGGTGCTCGTCGACCTTGCTCACTTCGACCGCCTCCACGCGATCGTGTCCGATCACGCGTGTGACGGTGGTGGACAGGTGCAGCGGAATTCCAAAGTCGTCCAGACAGTTCTTGACGTTGCGGCGCAGCCCGTTGGCGTACGGCATGAGCTCGTACACGCCCTCGACGGAAATCCCCTCGAGCGTGCAGCGGCGCGCCATGATAAGCCCGATGTCGCCCGAACCCAAAATGACGGCGCGCGAGCCGGGTTTGAGATTTTCGATATTGATGTATCGCTGCGCCAGGCCGGCCGTAAACACGCCAGCGGGACGGCTGCCGGGGATCTTGATCTCGCTGCGGGTACGCTCACGGCAGCCCATGGCAAGGACGACCGCCCGTCCGGTGAGCTGCAGCATGCCGGTGGGGCTCATGAGCGTGACGGTGTGGACCGCGGTGTCTTCCGCAGGCTCGCCTGAATCAATCCCAAGCACCATGCTGTTCAGGAACAGCGCAATGTCGGTTGCGTGCACCTGGTCGATAAAGCGCTGCGCGTACTCGGGACCGGTGAGCTCCTGTTTAAAGTGCGACAGGCCAAAGCCGGGGTGGATGCACTGGCGGAGGATGCCGCCCAGATGCTGCTCGCGCTCCACGATGGCCACGCGTGCGCCGGCCTTGTGTGCGGCAAGCGCGGCCGCCATGCCGGCAGGTCCGCCTCCGATAACGACCGCGTCGAAGGCCTGCGTTTGCACGGGCGCTGAGACTTCGACCTCTGCGGTTCGAGCCTCCGCGCGTTCGTCGCGCATATCAAACGTCGCCATCCTAGCGTACCCCCTTCAGCGGTCCCTGGACCAGCCAAGATCCGGCATCCTCCAACAACACCTCGCTGGGGTCGCAGCCCAGTTCGCGCGCCAGGATCGCTACCACGCGGCTCTGGCAAAAGCCGCTCTGGCACCGACCCATGCCGGCGCGGCAGCGGCGCTTGACGCCCTCGACCGAAACCGCGCCCGGGTGGCGTCGGATCGCGGCAACAATCTCGGCCTCGGGCACCGTTTCGCAGCGGCAGACGATTTGCCCCCAAGCGGGGTCGGATTCAATGAGCTCTTCCTTGCGCGCAAGCGGCACGCGGTCAAAGTCGTCCGGCGCGCGGCGAATCGGGTCCCAATCGGCCCTTTCGCGCAAAGCAACGCCCGCCTCGCGCATCACGCGCTCCATGCGCTCGGCAATGGCCGGCGCGCTCGCCACGCCCGGCGACTGAATACCTGCCGCCTGGAACAGCCCCGGCACCACGGCCGACTGCCCAATAAAGAAGTCGTTCGTTCCCCGAATGACCGGTCGACCGCCGGCAAACGCACGCACCACGCGACGCGTGTCCAGATCGGGCACCAGCTTGTGCGCACCGGTCAGGAGCGCGTTTACATCGCTCGCATAGGTCTGCGTGTCGCCTGGCTCGCGCACGGCAGCCGTCGCGGTGATCACGGTGTTGCCGTGCACGGTGCCCGTCACGATAACGCCCTTCGACACCGGCGTCGGCACGGGGTAGAGCGGCATAAGCGTGCGCGGCTCCTTGTCCAGCACCACGATGTTGCCCTGACGCCAGACCATCTGGAACTCCTCGGCGCCCACCATATGCGAGATGTCGGCGGCGCCGTTGCCCGCGGCGTTGATCAGGTAGCGGCAGCGCACGTCTCCGGCGGGCGTCGGCAACGTAAAGCGCGCGTCGTCGCCCGAGCCCGCGACTTCAATCGCCTCCACGGGTGCGGAGCGCATAAACGTCACCCCGTTGGCCACGGCGTTCTCCAGCGCGGCGATGGCAACCTCAAACGGATCGACAAAACCGGTCGAAGGGCACCACAACGCGCACGCTGCATCGGCACTGGCGCGCGGCTCTAATTCGTGGATGCGCTCGGGGCCGATAATCGACAGCTCGGGCACACCGTTGGCCAGGCCATTGCACCGCAGCTGCTTAAGATGCGCGCGGTCCTCGTCGTTAAAGCCCAACACCATCGACCCGGTGCGGCGGAACAGAAAGCCCAGCTCCTGCGCCCACGTACCGTACAACTCGCAGCCACGGGCGTTGACCTGCGCCTTTACGGTGCCCGGCGCCGGATCGTAGCCAGCGTGCACCAGGCCGCCGTTGGCCTTCGACGCGCCCAGCGCAATATCGTTAGCCGCCTCGACCACGCAAATGGACAGGTCATAGCGCGCGAGCTGCCGCGCGATGGCGCATCCGGTGATGCCCGCGCCGACAATCGCGATATCAAACGTTTCTGTCACAGTGCCTCCCAGACAAGTTGACAGGCTGTCAATAAGACTATCCTACGGTCTGCGCGTCCCCAGAGCGGCGTCAATGCGGCGAACAGCCCCGCAACACCCGCCAACGGCAGACGAGGTGAGACCCGGTAACGTCGACAACCTCGTCTGCCGACAACTATGGAAACCGTTCGTCTCGATCTGTAACAGTTAGACGAGGATTTGGGTTCCAGATGTTACAGATTGAGACGTTAGTCTGGCGCCCCTTCCGTTCGTCTCGATCTGTAACACCTAGACCCGGATTCCGCTCCCACATGTTACAGATTGAGATGTTTGTGTCCGCGTCAGCCCCGCCCCTAGCCGTGGTCCCATATAAACAAACCCCGTGGTAAACTTGACCGGACTGTTAATATTCCGAAAGGTACCCGTAATGTCCAAGTACATCTCCGAGCTCATGTCGCCGCAGCTTATGGGCGTCGTCTATGCCTTTGTTGGCTTTATCATCGCCCTGTATGTGCTGTCGGTCGTCTATGTGTTCATCGACGCTCGCCGCCGCGGCGCCAGCGCCTACGTGGCATGGGGCATCATCGCCCTCATCCCGTTTGTAGGCCTCATCGCCTACCTGGTTCTGCGCCCGCACTCCTACGCGTCCGACCGCGAGGAGCAGGAGCTGGACATGGCCCTGCGCGAGCGCCAGCTTGCCCAGTACGGCACCTGTCCGCAGTGCGGCGCGCCCATCGAGAAGGACTTCGTCGTCTGCCCGGTGTGCGATACCCAGGTTCGCAACGTCTGCCCCAGCTGCCATCGCCCGCTCGACGCGCACTGGAAGGTCTGCCCCTACTGCCGAACTCGCATCCAGTAACGCATCCATCGCCGGGCCGGCCGTAAGCCACGGGCACGCCGCAAGCCACGCGCGCCCCGCAGTCCCGCCCCACACGATGAAGCATGCGTAGAAAATCGCCCGCCGTGCCATTAAGGTGCGGCGGGCGCTTGTATACCAAGGCAACCTGCCTATAATGATGCAAGTCAAAAACGCCGAGCGCATCGCACGCACTTGCATCAGGCATCCGAGAGGAGAAAACATACCCATGAAGGCACTCTACAATGACGGTTCGGTGGCCGAGCTCCCGCAGGACGAGGTCACGCACGTCATCCGCCACTCCGCCGCGCACATCATGGCGCAGGCCATTAAGCGCCTGTACCCCCAGGCCGACTTTGCCTACGGCCCCGCGACCGACAACGGCTTCTACTACGACGTCGACCTGCCCGAGGGCGTCAAGATCAGCGAGGACGACTTCCCCGCGATCGAGGCCGAGATGAAGAAGATCGTCAAGGAGAACCTCAAGTTTTCCGTGTACGAGAAGCCCCGCGCCGAGGCCATCGCCCTTATGGAGGAGCGCGGCGAGAAGTACAAGGTCGAGCACATCGGCGACCTGGACGACGATGCCCGCATCACCTTCTACCAGCAGGGCGACTACATCGACATGTGCGTCGGCCCCCACATCTGCTACACCAAGGCCCTCAAGGCCTTTAAGCTCACCGGCGTCTCGGGCGCCTACTGGAAGGGCGACAAGGACAATAAGATGCTCACGCGCATCAACGGCGTCGCCTTTGCCACCAAGGAAGAGCTCGACGAGCACATGCATATGCTGGAGGAGGCCAAGAAGCGCGACCACCGCAAGATCGGCCGCGAGATGGACCTCTTTATGATGCGCGACGAGGCTCCCGGCTTCCCGTTCTTCCTGCCCAACGGCATGATCCTTAAGAACACGTTGCTGGACTACTGGCGCGAGATCCACCACAAGGCCGGCTACGTGGAGATCTCCACGCCGCTCATCATGAACAAGCAGCTGTGGAAGACCTCGGGCCACTGGGACCACTACAAGGACAACATGTACTCCACCGTCATCGACGACGAAGAGTACTGCATTAAGCCCATGAACTGCCCGGGCGGTGTGCTGGTGTACGCCTCCAAGCCGCATTCCTACCGCGAGCTGCCCATCCGCGCTGGCGAGATTGGCCTGGTGCACCGCCACGAGTTGCGCGGCGCCCTGCACGGTCTGTTCCGCGTGCGCTGCTTTAACCAGGACGACGCCCACCTGTTTGTGCGCCCCGACCAGCTGACCGACGAGATCGTGGGCGTGGTCAACCTCATCGACTCCGTGTACCAGAAGTTTGGCTTTAAGTACCACGTTGAGCTTTCCACCCGCCCCGAGGATTCCATGGGTTCGGACGAGGACTGGGCGCGCGCCGAGGAGGGCCTGCGCACCGCTCTGGAGAAGCTGGGCATGGACTACGAGGTCAACGAGGGCGACGGCGCCTTCTACGGCCCCAAGATCGACTTCCACCTGGAGGATTCGCTCGGTCGTACCTGGCAGTGCGGTACTGTTCAGCTCGACTTCCAGATGCCGCTCAACTTTGACCTGGAGTACGTGGACGCCGACGGCACCAAGAAGCGCCCCATTATGCTGCACCGCGTATGCTTTGGCTCCATCGAGCGCTTCATCGGTATTCTGATTGAGCACTTTGCGGGCAAATTCCCCACCTGGTTGGCTCCCGTGCAGGTCAAGGCGCTTCCCGTCTCTGAGAAGAGCCGCGACTACGCCCACGAGGTGTGCGCCAAGCTGGAGGAGGCCGGCATTCGCGTGGTCTGCGACGACCGCGACGAGAAGATCGGCTACAAGATCCGCGAGGCTCGCAGCATCGACCGCGTGCCCTACATGCTCATCCTGGGCGAGAAGGAGGTCGAGGCCGGCAACATCTCCGTCCGCGATCGCTCCAACGAGACCGTTCAGATGAGCGTCGACGAGTTCGTTGCCAAGGTGCTCGAGGAGATCAAGACTCGCGCCTAAGGCAAACTTCACAACAATTAACACAGGCGACCGTCCACACAGGGCGGTCGCCTTTTTCATGCCGAAATAAGAAAAGCCGCTGGTTGAGCGGCTTTTTTTGTTGCACAAAAAGGTACAGGTTTTTGTATCTTTTGACAGATGACATTATACGAGCAATTAATCAGCGTTTGCGCAGATTACGCAAAATGTACTGCTAGTAGGTACATCTCCATACCCCTCTACAAAAACCTGTACTTTTGCGACTGCGCCTAGCTGCGAGCGAGAAGCCTGTTCTAAACGCCCCTGCATTTGCGTGCATCGCAAAGCAAGAGAAGGGGGCGAGAACATGGAACAGACGGCACGGCGCCAAGAGCAGCTGCCGGGCGCATTTAACGGCGCCACCACCAGCAGCCAGCGCGGCCGCGTTCGCTGGTATCTGGTCCACACCCCCCATGGAAAAGAGCGCGAGACCTGCGAAAAGGTCCGTTGCATTATCCCGCACAACCTGTTGCAGGACGCTTTTGTGATGCAAAAGGAGTTCTGGTTTAAGCGGGATGGCGCCTGGTCGCTCCAAACCAAACTTATGTACAAGGAATATTTCTTCGTCGCCACGCACAATGCTGCCGCGCTCGATAGGGCCCTGGCCCAGTTGAGCTTTGGCTGCCGCATCGTTGGCAGTAGGGAGCGGGCGTACATGCCTATGCCGGACGATGCGCAGGATTGGTACCGCAGCGTGCTCGACGACGACGGCGTGGTGCGCAACAGCGTCGCGCGCATAGAAGACGGCGTGCTGCACATAGAACAGGGCCCTTTGGTGGGGCAAGAGGCCCGTGTAAAGAAGATCGATCGTCATAAGCGCTGGTGCCTGGTGGACGTGGGCGATGGTGGCTCCACATTTAGGGAGCTGCTACCGCTTGACGTGCCCAGCAAAACGTAAGGGAGACGTTGCACCGGCAAATTACTTGGTTTTTGGATTCATAGATGGGGGGGGGTTCCTGGGGACAGGAACGTAAGTTTTATTGTGGCTGCTAAAGAAGTAACAGAGAGTTGTACATCAACGGTTGGTGCGCTGGCTTTCAATCAGATAAAGCCGAGCGGTACGCTTGGGTATCGCATCGTCAAGAGGCTGTTTGACCTTGTGTTTAGTCTTATGGCGATCGCTATTTTATTCATTCCAGTGGGTCTTGTGTGCGTCCTGATTTGTCTAGAGTCTCCGGGTAGTCCCTTGTACACCCAGGAGCGAATTGGCAAAAATGGCAAGGTCATTAAGATCTTTAAGCTGCGCAGCATGGTTGCCGATGCTGGCAATGTTCAGAAGTATTTAAATTTTGAGCAGCTGCATCAGTGGGAAATTGAGCGCAAGGTCGATAACGATCCGCGCATCACTAAGGTCGGGCAGTTTATTCGTAAGTGCTCTATCGATGAGATGCCGCAGTTTCTTAATGTTTTAAATGGTGATTTATCCGTTATCGGTCCTCGTCCCATTACGCGTGATGAACTCGAAATGCATTTTTCTGATGAGGATAAGGTTGTATTTCTTTCGGTTCAACCTGGAATTACCGGGTTATGGCAGGCGACGGATCGCAACGATGCGTCATTTGAAAGCGGTCTGCGCCAAAAAATCGAATTGCATTACGTGCGGAACCGTTGTTTCCGAATGGATTGGAAGTGTTTTGCTGGCACTTTCGGCGCCATGTTTGGCAAGGAGAGGACGGGCCGATAGATGGAAATATCCGTCATCATTCCGACTCTTAATGCTGAGCATGAAATCGATGGGCTTTTAATTGCCCTCGAACACCAGTCTATTCAGCCGGTTGATATCCTTATCGTTGATTCCGCTTCGGAAGATAAAACTATAGAGCTGGTCCGGCAGCACAAAAGAGTCCGCCTTCTGAAGATTGATCGCCAGGATTTCAACCACGGCACCACAAGAGACATGGCACTAAGGGAGTCGAGGGGTGACTTTGTATGCTTCCTTACCCAAGATGCTGTGCCTGTTTCTGATGATTACCTGGAGCGGCTTGTTGCTCCCATGCTTGATGATTCCGATATCGCTCTCGTAAGCGGCAGGCAGCTGCCTAAGGCGGATGCCCGACGTTTTGAACAGCTGGTGCGTGGTTTCAACTATCCCGACCGGCCATCCGTTCGTTCCAAATGTGATCTCGAGAAACTTGGTATTAAGACTTTTTTGCATCTGATGCCTGTTCCGCTTATCGACGAACTGCATATCTCAAATGCGGCGGATTCGAGCACGTTAACACCAACGAGGACATGCTCATGGCGGCAAGGTTTATCGCCTCAGGGTTGAAGGTGGCTTACGAGCCGCGTGCAGAGGTCTATCACTCGCATAACTTGACGCCATCCCAACAGTTTGCCCGCAACCGCGCTGTTGGCTTCTTTCTCGAAACGCATGCAGACGAACTCATGCATGCAAGTGAGATTGGTGAAGGAAGCCGGCTCGCCAAGATGGTTTCGTCGCAACTTCTACGAGAGGGAAATCTTGGCGAGTTCGTTGCTTTCGGAGTCGATTGCTGCGCCCGCCTTCTCGGAAATCGCGCTGGCCGCAGGGCAGCAAGAAATGAAAGGTTATAGCCAATGAAAGGCATCATCCTCGCCGGCGGGTCCGGCACGCGCCTGTACCCGCTCACGCTCGTGACCTCCAAGCAGCTGCTGCCGGTCTACGACAAGCCCATGATCTACTACCCGCTGTCCACCCTCATGCTGGCGGGCATCCGG
>DBGAQS010000023.1:0-26905 GCA_048434495.1 Collinsella sp.
ACGTCCATTACAGTCGAAATTGTCAGCCCGGGCTCGTCTCGGGCTACGATTGAGGCGCGCCCAGAACGGGCCGCCGACCGGGCGCCCGCGCACGGCCGAACGTCCCTGCCCCCGAGAGGGCCTGTTGGGTGCTGCCGGCGCGGGACGCGCCGCCCCCGACGGCTGATAGGAAAGTGCCGGGCAGGCGCCGCGGCTGGTAATGTGAGTGCCGAGGGGGAGGCCATCCGGTCGAACGACTACCGGAAGGATACCACCGTGAAAGCGCCATCGACCAGGCCCGCGGCCGTGCTCGGCCTAGACGTCGGCAAGTCCTCCCACTGGGCCTGCCTGATCGACCGCGACGGGGAGGTGCTGTCCAGCGCCCCCGTCCGCAACAGGGAGGCCGAGCTCGACGCGCTGTTCGCCTCCGCGCCCGCCGGCACGCTCGTCGTGGTCGACCAGTTCCGCAACATAGGGTCCCTCGCCGTGAGGCGCGCCCGCGCCGCGGGGCTCGGGGTCGCCTACCTGCCCGGCCTCGCCGCCAGCCGCGCCGCCGGGCTGTTCGCCGGCGAGGCCAAGACCGACGAGCGCGACGCCGCGGTGATCGCGCGGACCGCCCTGGGCGTGCCGGACTCCCTGTCGGGGGTCCCGGGCCGCGGCGAGGCCCTCGAGGCCGCGCGCGCCCTCTCGTCGCAGCGCGACCACGTCGTCGCCTGCGCGACCAGGGACAAGAACCGCCTGCGCGCGGTGCTGCTCGAGTCCTGCCCGGCCCTCGAGGCCGCGGTCGACCTGTCGGACCGGCGGTGGCTGGAGCTGCTCGCCGGGTTCGGCGGGGCGTGGGGGATCGCCCGCTCCGGGGCCGAGGGCCCGCGGGCCGAGGCCGCCGGGGAGGCCGCGGCCGCCTCCACCGCGCCCCCGCCGGCGCTCGTCGAGGCCGAGAACAGGCAGGTCAGGTTCCTGGCCGCCCGAATATCGGAGGCCCTCGACGAGGCCGGGGCCCTCGAGGCCGAGACGGCGGCGCTGCTCGAGGGCGACGAGACCTACGCGTGCCTGCTCACCGTGCCCGGCATCGGCCCGAGGACCGCGGCGCAGCTCGCGGTGTCGGTCGACATCGGGAGGTTCCCGGACCACGACCACCTGGCCTCGTACTGCGGCATAGCCCCGAGGGTGAGGAGCTCCGGCACGTCGGTGAGGTCGGTCAGGGCGTCCAGGCGCGGCGACGCGAGGCTCAAGTCCCTGCTGATCTTCTCGTGCAACAGCCTGGTGAGGTCCTCGGGGCGCTACGGCGAGTACTACCGGGCCTGCAGGGCACGGGGCATGGGGCACGGGCGGGCGCTCAAGGCCGTCGCGAGGAAGCGGCTCAGGGCGATATACGCCGTGATGCGCGACCGGGTGCCCTACCGGGAGTAGCGTCGAAGGTTGACAAAACTATAGGAACACCCAACGGCGAATCTCTTGACAAGCGCGAAAACGTCGCTGGTTGAGCATAAGTCAGCGAAAACGCCCCTAAGCGAGCAAGGTGACGTGAAAGAGGAGGGAAGCGTACTTCGGTACGCGACCGACGATTGAACGTCAGATTGCCGCTTAGGGGCGTTTGCAGCGTCGACCGGTCCGCCGTTCGTTAGAACGGCGGACCCAGCCCTACATGACCATGACGTAGCGCGATCCCACGTAGTACTGCTTACCCATCAGGACCGGCTCATCGTTGGGACCGGTAAAGCCGGCGCGCAGGTTGAGCAGCGGATCATGCGGGGCAATGCCCAGCTCGGCCGCCTGCTCGGCATTAGCTCGAACGGCCTCGACCGTACGGTAGCCAACCGAGACAATCGGCGTTCCGCCAACACGCTCGACCTCGGCAAAAATCGACTTGTCCTCAAGATCGGCCGTCAACAGCTCACGGTAGGCGTCAAACGGCACAAAGATGTTCTCCTCAAAGATGGGCTCGCCGTCGGCCGTACGCACGCGCTTGATATGCAGTAGCAGCGCATCCTTCTGCAGACCAAAGAACTCCATCTCGTTTTGGCGCGCCGGAACGATCTGGCGATCGACCACGTGCGCACCGGCCTTCATGCCGTTGCCGGCACACAGCGCGGTAAACGTCTGCAGCGTCGAGGCATGGAACTGACGATTGATGTGCGGTGTGGAAACAAAGGTGCCGCGGCCCTGTTGCTTAACCAGGTAGCCATCGGAGCACAACTCCTCGACGGCGCGACGCACCGTAATGCGGCTCACGTCGTACTGCTCGGCAAGCTCGAGCTCGGACGGAATACGCTCCTTGGGTGCATAAACACCTTTCTCGATCGCATCTTTGATTTCGTCATAAATCTGCTGGTAAAGCGGTGCATTTTTGGGTGCAGGCATATCTAATCACTCTTATCGAAATATCGAAATAACTAATACGTATATAACGTCTAGTTTCATGTTACCTCATATTGATAAAACGATACACCCCACCTACCAAAAAGCGACAGCTTCATTTTGGTAGGTTTTATCTGGTCAAACGAGAGCCCCTCGAAAGCAACGGGGCTTTCGGGGGGCTCATTCGAATGGGCTGCGCTTGACCGGCAAAAAGCCAAAACCCTACTTGCCGTCATCCTGCTGCAGGCTGTCCTGCTCGCTGAGGCGCGCCTGCCTGCTGGCCATGCGCGCGGGCTTGTCGGGATCGGGTACGGCCGTGGGCATGGGCTCGTCAACATGACCGCCCCACCAGCCGCCCACAAAGTTGAGCGTGTGGAACACATTGATCACGGCGCCGGGATCAATGTCGCACACCAGCTTGATAATGTCTTGGCTCTCGTAGGTCGAGACAACGGCGTGCAGCAGATACATCTTTTCGCGGCTGTATCCGCCAATGACCTCGGCGCAGCTAATGCCGTGCTGAAAATGGTCAACATAGGCGGTCATGACCTCGTCGGCCTTGCGCGTCGTGATCTGCAGCGTCACACGGTCGTAGCGACGATAGAAACTGTCGATGGTCTTGGTCGAAATAAACTGGAACACGATGGAGTACGCCGCATTGTCCCAGCCAAATATAAAGCCAAAGATCGCCAGGATAAAGCAGTTGAAACCAAAGATGACGCCCCAAATGGTCTTGCCCGTGTGGTTGGAGACCCACAGCGCGATAAAGTCGGTGCCACCGGTAGATGCGCCGGACTTAAGCGCGATGGCAGCGCCCAGACCCGAGACCACGCCGCCAAAAATGATGAGCATGATCTTGTCACCCAAAAACGGCGCGAAGTGAAAGACGTTGAGGAACAGCGACGAGAGCACGACCTGCATCATCGAGAAGATGACGAAACGCTTGCTAATGCCGCTCCAGCATAGGAGCGCCACGGGGATGTTGAGCGCGAGCATACCGAGCGAGATGTCGATGTGAACGCCGCCGAGCGAGGTAACGCGATCGAGCAGGACCGCGACGCCGGTAAGGCCGCTCGGAAGCAAGTCGGCGGGCCGAATGAACGCCTGAATCAGAAATGTCTGGAGAACGGCAGAAATCGTGACCGCCGCCGCGGTAATGGCGCGGCGGACGATGGTGAGGCGGCCGAGCACGAGCACGCGGTCCGTGAGCTGATCGATGGCGTTCGCCACGTAGACTCCTTTCGAAGGCAGATGTAATTGTGGGGCATGCCGGCGATTGTAGCATGGAGCGCGAGAGGACGCTTCAATTCACCCTCTCTCGACAACCATCAGAAGGACCGTGAGGCCGCTCAAAAGAAAAACGCCGTGAAGAGAGCGATCCCTTCACGGCGAATTCGGCATTTGCCCAGATAAAACCTGCCAAAATAAACCTGTCCCTAAATGGCAGGTAGGATGTCGGTCAGGTTGTCGATGACAACGTCGGCGGCGGACTGATCCAGGTTGACGCCCTCGTGCGGACGCAGTGCCAGGACGCGGGCGCCGGAGCACTTACCGGCCTCGATGCCCAAAGGCGAGTCCTCGATAACCAGGCACTCGGCAGGCTCCACCCCCAGCGCCTCCATGGCACGCAGGTAGATCTCGGGGTCGGGCTTAAACGCACTGCACTCGTGACCGCTGATGGTGTAGTCCAGCACGTCGGCGATACCGGCAATCTCCACCAGCTCGTCAATGAGCTCGCGATAGGACGAGCTCGCGATGGCACACTTCACGCCGCGCTCGTGCAGCTTGCGCATCACCGGCTCCGTCTGCTCGTTGAGAAGCTCGGCATACGGAACGGGGTGGTCCGGGCTGTAGACCTGCTTGTACTCCACGCGCAGGCGCTCGCGCAGCTCAACATCGTCGGGCACCAGCGCCTTCCAAATGGCGGGCTCGTTAGACCCCGAAAGATCGGGGATCTCGTCAAAGTGGAAGCCCTTCTCTTCCATAAATGCCACGCGGCGACGGTTGTAGAACCACTCGGTATCGACCAGCACGCCGTCCATGTCAAACAGCACTGCCTTGATCATACGCATCTCCTCCCACCTGCCAAAAAGGGACAGGTTTATTTTGGTAGGTTTTATCTGGGGTTTTGCGACACGACAGACACGCCCTCCCCAGAGCAAAAAAGGGGACGGGGCGCAAACCCCATCCCCTCTCAATCAACCCGTAAGGTCTACTTACTTGTGATTAGTAGGAAAGCTTCCACATGTAGCGACGCATGGTCAGCGGGTGCTGACGGGCCTCGGCGATCTGGTTGCCGTACTCACGCATAACGGCGAGGTGCAGCAGCGGGTTGAAGTAGGTGATGACGCTCGCGGGCACGGCGTCAGCCAGGCCGTAGTCCTTGGAGTCGATCAGAGCGACCTTGGCGCCCATGCGCTCAAGGAAGGTGAGGGCGCGGGCGTCCATCGGACGGGTAGCGCCATCGGACATGAAGAAGACGTAGGGCTTACCCTCGGTGGAAACCTCGAACGGGCCGTGGAAGTACTCGCCGGTGTTGTAGGCGGCGGCGTCGATCCACTGCATCTCGGTGAACAGGAAGGCGGCGTGAGAGTAAGCCATCTTCTCGGAGGCACCGGAGGCCATGAAGTAGATCATCTTGTCGTCCTTGAAGTCCTCGGCGAACTTCTTGGCGAGCTTCTTGCAGTGCTGAGCGGCGTTCTCGCAGAGATCGAAGACGTTGGTGAGGCCGGTGATCATGTCCTCGTAGTGGTCATAGCCCTCGGTCTGCTGAAGGATCTCGAGAGCAAGAGCGATGGCGTAGCCGGGCTTCTCGCACTTGGCAGCGTAGTTGGCGTGGAAGCCGTGAACGATGACGTGGTCGGCGTCGACAGTCAGAGCGGAGCCAGCCTTGTTGGTGAGGGAGACGACCGGGCAGTTGTGCTTCTTGGCGGTCTTGTTGGCCTCGACGGTCTCGGGCGTGGAGCCACCGAGGGAGCAGGTGATCACGAAGGTGTGCTCGTTGACCCAGGAAGGCGTGTCGTAGTTGAACTCGTTAGCGGTGAAGATCTGAACGTTCAGCTTGTCCGTGTTGTTGGCCAGGAAGTACTTGGCGGGGTAAAGGTCGGACATGGAAGCGCCGCAGCCGACGAAGGCAACGCTGTGAATCTCGTGGTTGGACAGGACGTCAGCGACGATCTGCTTAGGGAGGTTAAGGTCGATCTCGTACATCTGACACATTCCTTTCGATTTTTGCGGCGCCACATTGCCGGGCGCTCGCAGGGTTACCGTGGTTTGGACCGAGTCGCCGGCCCGTTAAGGATGCGACAAAGGGACTGTCCCATTGTCGCATTTTGGGGATGGAAGCCTGCCTGGGGTATGGGATGCCAGACAGGCCCCCGGGGGAAAGCGGTTAGGCGCTTGGTCGCGACTAGGCCAGGATGCCGGCCGCGGAGAGGGCGATGCCGCCCACAATGGCGATCACGAGAAGCCAACCGGTGTTGACGTTCTTCTTGATGAGCCAGTACATAAGGCCGGTGAGGCCAAGGGAAATCATCTGGGGCATCATGCCGTCCAGGATGTCCTGGATAACGACGGTGCCCTCAGCGAACTGCAGCGGGGTGGTGGCGCCAATCAGCGTAGCGATCATGCCGCCCACGGACATAAGGCCCACGATGCCGCAGACATACATGAGCTTCTCCATGAGGTCGCCGCCCTGAAGCTTGCTCAGGTACTCGTGGCCGCCCTGATAGCCCATCTTGGCTGCGAACCAGGTGATCAGCACAGAGGGGACGATGGAGATGAGCATGGCCAGGATCGGGCCCATGATGGAGCCCTGCTGAGCCAGCTGAACGCCCAGGCCAAAGGCGATAACGCGGATGGTGCCCTGGAAGAAGGAGTCACCGATGCCGGAAAGCGGACCCATGAGGGAGGTCTTGACCGCGTTGATCGAATCGGGATCGAAGTTCTCAGGATCCTTGGCGTACTCCTCCTCCATGGAGGCGGAGAGGCCCAGGATGAAAGCGCTCGTCTGCGGGGTGCAGTTGTAGAACGCCATGTGACGGTGGTAAGCCTCTTTCTTAGCAGCGAGCTGCTTGGGGTCGGACTCGTCCGGATAGAGGCGATCGAGCGTGGGAACCATGCCGTAGAGGAAGCCCATGTTCATCTGACGCTCGTAGTTCCAAGAGGCCTGGATGGCCCAGGAGCGCCAGAAGAACTGGCTGACCTTCTTGTTCAGGGACACGTCCTTGGTTGCGGTTGCCATAGTGTGTTCCTCCTTAGTCTTCGTCGTCTTCGAGCGGATCGTAGTCGGAATCGACACCGGCGGCTGCATGGGAACCGTTGAACTTGAAGCCCATGAAGACGACAGCCAGGCACACACCGATCAGAGCGACCGCGATGACGGACAGGTTGAGGTAAGCGGCGAGCAGGAAACCGATGAACAGGAACGGAGTCATACCCTTCTTGATCATCATGGTGAGCAGCAGGGCCAAACCGTAGGCGGTCATGATCTTGGTCGAAACGTTAAGACCAGTGGACAGCCACTCGGGAACCATGTTGACGATGGCCTGAACCAGGTCGGTGCCAACAAAAACGGCGAGGAAGATCGGCAGGAAGTACATGACGGCGTACAGACCGGAGCCGGCGCAGATGTGCATACGGTAGGCGGTCTTGAACTTTCCGTTATCGATCGCGCTATCTGCCACATGGGTGAGGGCGGCGATGATGGAACGGAACACGATGCCGAGAAGCTGACCCAGGACGGCGACCGGGATGGCGATCGTCATGGCGGTCTCGGCGGAAGCATCGGTCAGGCACGCAAAGGCAGCGGCCACGATGCCGCCCAGGACCATATCGGGCGGAACGGCGGCGCCGACCTGCACCAGGCCCATGGACACGAGCTCGACGGCGGCACCGACGGCAAGACCGGTGGGCACATCGCCCAACAGCAGACCGACGAGCGTAGCGCCAACGAGGGGCTGCTCGAAGTTAAGACGACCGAGCAGGCGGGAGTCCCACATGCAGAACACGCCGACGAGGCCGACGAGCACCGCACTGATGAACGTATTCATACCCTTCTCCTTTCAGTCAGGCAAAAGCCTGGTTGATTACAGCTTGGCGTCGATGTCGACGCTCTGATACGTAGGGGTCTGCTGGACATAGAGCTTGATACCCATGTCGAGCAGCTGGTTGACGTCGGCCTTCTGGTTGGCGTCGAGGAAGACGGAGCTGTCCTTGCCGCCGACCTGATCGGCACCGTCGTGGTTGGCGGTGGCGCCCAGGTTGATGGCGTCAAGCTTGTAGCCCTGGCAGAACTGCAGCATCTCGGCAGTGTTACCAAAGACGAACATGACGCGCTCGCCGAGGGTGTTGAGCTTGTCCATCTTGGCGAGGGCACGCTCGACGGTGAAGACGTTCAGGCGCACGCCCTGGGGCTTGGCCAGCTTAAGAGCGCCCTTCTTGATGTCATCGTTGGCGGCAGCGTTGTCGACGACGATGATGCGCTCGGCCTGAACCTTGGTGGTCCAGGTAAAGACGACCTGGCCGTGCAGCAGACGGTAGTCAAGACGTGCGAGGACGATCTTGGCGGGACCGGAGCTGTGACGGGACGCCTTGGCCTTCTTGGCGGGAGCCACGGCGGCCTCGACCGGTGCGTTGGGGTTGGTCAGACCGGTGCGGGCCTCGTTGATGAGGGCCGCGAGCTCGGCACCCTTGACGGGGGCGGGGCTCATGGCAAGCGTCAGTGCCAGCGGAATGTTGAAACCGCTGATCACCGTGAATGCTGCACCGTTGCGGGAAAGCTCGACCATGCTGTTGTTGACCGAGCTGCCGAGCATATCGGTTAGCACATACACGGTGTCGTCCGCGTTGAACGTGGCGATCATAGCGTCCACCTTATTGGTGATGGGCTCCTTGTCGTCACGAGCAAGCGACACGACGTGGACGTTCGACACGTCGCCGAGAACCATCTCGAGCGTGTCTTTGGCGCCTGCGGCCAGGCCGCCATGAGATGCGAGAATGATCTGATTCATCTTGCCTCCTCCTTTTCGTTATGGTCATTATAACGTCTTATACGTTGCTTATATTGATAATTAGTATATAAACCGTTCGCGGGTGAAAAACGACCGTTGGCGGGCTTAACGTACTTGAAACGTTGGGGCTGGGTAGGCCGGCGCTGACTGGATAACCCCAGGTCGGACGCCGCGCGCAATCCCCTATCGCACGAAGTACCAGGGGCTTTCCTGCACGGTGGGCTCCAGCGTAATGCCCGTGCGCTCGCGGAACAGATCCATGTCCTGCGATTTCTCCGTCCACCACGCGTTGGGCTTAAAGGTCATGCTCTCAACGACATGGCCGACAAACACACTGTTGCGCAGCTTGGAAAAGTCGGTGTTCATGATCACGATGGACGCGAGCACCAAAACGATGCCCAGAACCTTGATCGCACCGGCGGGCTCGGCGTAGACACCAATGCCCAGCAGTACGGTGACGACTGTCTCGAATGACATTACGACGGGAACTTTCGACGTCTCGAGCCCCATGGACAGACCCTGCATATATAAGATGTAAGCCACGGCTGTGGGGATGAGTCCAAAGCCAAGGAACAGCAGCAGCAGCTGTGGCGACATTGCCGCGGCGACATCCGGCCACGGAGCCGCGATAGCTGCCATAACCGCACCGCCAAAAACAAAGCCCCAAAACGTGACAGCCAGCGGGTGGACCGTCTTGGTTGCTATCCGGCTAAACACCGCGAGCGACGCACCACAAAGGCCTGCAATCACGCCCGACGTGACGCCCCAAACCGAAAAATGAAAACCGGAAAGGTCGCCATTGGTCACCGCAAGCACGCAGCCAACGATGTTAAAGACAATGGCGATGAGTTTGTTGAGGGTCACGCCCTCGCGATAGAGTACGCGGCCGAGCGCGACGCCAAACACCGGCGACGTGTAGAGCAGCACCGATGCCGTGGACATGCCCACCTCGCGCATGCACTCGTAATAGCAGGTGTTGGCGGCAGCCAAACCGACGATACCGACAAGCGCGCAGGAAACAAGCTCTTTAGGGCTTGCCTTGAACAGGGTCAGCGGACCCTGAGCCACGGTAGACCCCTCACCCGGACGGCAGCCCATAAACATCAGGACCGGCGCCAAGATAAGCGCTCCGACCAACAAGCGAAAGGCAGCCATGCTCTGGGACGAAACGCCCATGGCCGAGATGCCGTTTACAAAGATTCCGATGCTGCCCCACATAAGCGCGGCGATCAGCACCAGCACATAGCCCAGATTGCTTTTCTTCAACGCAGCCTCCTCGGTATTGTTTCCAATATGTTTCACACTACGTTATAGTCGTTATATACATTTTTCAAGGCACAAATCGGTGAGCGGGAAATCTCTCGACACAAGGAGTGTCCCCAACTGCCGGCACAAAAGGAACATCCCTAACTGCCGGCAGAAAGGGAACGTCCCCAAGTGCCGCTCTAGCAGTTGCGGTGAAATAGTTCTCAAACAGAGGCTTCACACTCCCAAACAGGAACTATTCCACCGCAACTCATGAGGGGTATTGGGCTGTTAGGCCGCTCTATCCCTTAGTAATCCAGCTTCCACATGTAACGGCGCGTCATGTAGTCCTTGTGGGTGACGGCGGAGAGCGCACGCATGTAGACGTTGTTGAGGATCGGGGCAAAGATCAGGTGGTTGAAGTACTCGCTCACGCTGTCCTTGATGTCGTTGAGGCCGAGCTCCTTGGCGTCGAGCTGGTAGACGCGCTCACCACCGTACTGGTTGACAAAGCGAATGCCGCGCTCGTCGTTGCAGCGGCTGCGGCCGACGCTGATGAGCTGGAACAGCGAGGTACGCTTGTCCAGGATCTCGAAGGGGCCGTGGAAGAAGTCGCAGGTGTTGATGGTGCAGGAGTCGATCTGCAGCATCTCCTGCACGTTGCAGATGCTAAAGACGTAGGCGGCACCAAAGAGCGGGCCCTGAGCCATCACGTTGATGCAGGGCTTGTCGGCGTTCTGCTCGGCCCACTTGGCAGCGAGCGGACGGGTGTACTCGACAGCCTTGCGATAGATGGGGTCGACCAGGTCGAAGGCGGCCATAGCGGTCTCGTACTCGGCATAGCCCTCGGTCTGCTGCGTGAGCTCCATGGCGATCATGGTCACGACGGCGGAGTTGGTGCGGCCCATGCAGGACTCGTCGACGGCCAGGCTGTCGTACTGAATCTTGTAGTCGCAGACCTCGGTGAGGGCGGACTCGTCAACATAGATGGCGATGGTGCTGGCGCCGTGGTTCTTGGCGACCTGGGCGGCGACGATGGTCTCCTTGGTGCCGCGCATGGACACGACGACGGCCAGGGTGTTCTCGTTGACGTAGGCAGGCGTGGCGTGCACGAACTCGTTGCTGGTGTAGCTGGAGCTCACGACCTGCGTGGCCTCGTGCTCCATAAAGTACTGGGCAGGATAGTTGCCGCCGTTGGATCCGCCGGCGCCGATCCACACGACGCGCTTGATGCCGCCCTTGTCTGCCTTGTCAGCCAAAACCTGGGAGACGACGTCCTTAACCTGTTCCTGAGTAGTCATCGCGCATCAGCCTTTCTTCTCATTTAATGCTCTTGACGGCATACAAGTTACATACATGTTTTAGCGATGTCGACTAGTTGTATGCTATATTTGTCTTAGAAATTTTGCTGATGCAGTTTTCGATAAGTCGTTACCAGCAGTTTTATTGTTGTATTAGATACATGCTTGATTAGGCAAGCATACAAGTTAGATACAGGTTAGTCGTATGAGCGCTTCGTCTGAAAAGAAACTGACCCAATACGAGCGTCTGGCGGGCACACTGCGCGACCGCATCGCCGCCGGCACCTACGCCCGTGGAGACAAGCTGCCGTCCGAGATGGAGCTCATGGACGAATCGGGGCTGTCGCGCAGCACCGTACGCCACGCCCTTAAGGTGCTCGTCGATGAGGGCCTGGTCCGCACCGAGCGCGGGCGCGGTGCCTTTGTGGCCGACACGCCGGCGCTCCACGAGAACAACCTGGTGTTTTCGAGCTATACCAAGCAGGTCGAAGGCCAGGGTATGAAGCCCACCACGCGCACGGTGGACTCGGGCTTTGCCAAAGCAATGGGCAGCGTGGCCAAGTTCTTTGACGCTAGCGTGGGCAGCAAGCTTGTCAAACTTGTCCGCCTGCGTTACCTGGACGATGCGCCACTGTGCCTGGAGACCACCTATTTGCCGCCAAGCTTTGGGTCGCTCATCGATCGCGATATCAACGGTTCGCTCTACGCCACGCTGCGCCAGGAGTTCCATCGCGCGCCGGCGCAGGGGCATAAGACCTTTGAGGTGTGCTATGCGTCGCAAAACGAGGCATTTTTGCTCAACGTCGAGCGCGGGCAGGCGCTGATCCTGATCACCGACTACGTCTACGACACCGACGGCCGTCCGCTCCATGTCTCCAAGCGCATCCAACGCACCGACCGCGCCAAATACACCGAGCCCATCGGCTAACCTGCCAAAATAAACCTGTCCCTAAATGGTGGGTTTGGGGAGGTCGGGAAACCAGATTGGTTTGGGTTGGTTGGGGGTGCGCTCGGCTAGGACCAGTTCCATCCAGCACATGTCGTACCAGCGGCCGAACTTTTGCGCGCAGCGGTCGAAGGCGCCCACCAGGCGATACCCCATATGGGCATGGAAATCCTGGCTGTTGTGCGTCAGGTACTCGTCGTCCTTGTCGTGCGGCACGGCAATGAGCGCGCACATGTTGGTGATACCCATCGCGACCAGGCACTGCTTGAGCGCGTCGTGCAGCTTGCGACCCAGCCCTCCATGGCGCACATCGCGTGCCAGGTAGATCGACGTCTCGACCGACCAGTCGTATGCCTCGCGACTGTTGAGCGCGCTCACATAGGCATAACCCACCGGGCGCCCATTCAGCTCCATCACCAAATACGGATAGCGCTTGAGCGTGTGCGCAATGCGCCCGGCGAACTCCTCAACACTCGGCACCTCATATTCGCAGGTAATCGCAGTCTTGAGCACATACGGCTCATAGATGGCAAGCAACGCCGGCGCGTCATCGGGCGTCGCCAGGCGAATCGTCGGCTCGGACATCTCGGTCATGCAACTCTTCTCCCCCAAAAGCAAAGGCCGCCCTGCGCCAAACCCAGGCGTAGAACGGCCCCTCGTCATTACATCAAGCTACAGGACAGCCGCCAGCGCGTCGATGTCCTCCTGCGTCGTGGCCCAGCTGGTGCAAAAGCGCACCACCGTGTGAGTCTCGTCGTACTTTTCCCAGTACTCGATCGAGGCATGCTCGCGAATGCGCGCCAAGTCCTCGTTGGGCAGAATCACAAACTGCTGGTTGGTCGGCGTCTCCAAGAAGAACTGGTAGCCGCGCTCATGCAGCACGCGACGCAGCGCCTGAGCGGTCTCAATCGCCTGGCGGCCAATCTCAAAATACAGGCCATCGGTAAAGAGCGCCTCAAACTGCACGCCCGTCAGGCGACCCTTGGCCAGCAGCGCGCCGTGCTGCTTAATGCGCGGAATGGGGTGCGCTGGAGCGTGCATGCCGCAAAACACCACGGCCTCGCCGCAAAGTGCGCCGCACTTGGTGCCGCCGATGTAGAACACGTCGCACAGCTGCGCCAGCTCGGGCAGGGCAATGTCGCACTCGTCGGCAGCCAGCGCATAGGCCAGGCGGGCGCCGTCCACAAACAGCGGAATCTTGCGCTCCTGGCACACCGCATGGATCGCCGCGAGCTCGGCCTTGGAATACAGCGTGCCGTACTCGGTCGACAGGCTCACGTACACGGCACCCGGAAACACCGTGTGCTCGTAGCTCTCGTTTTCGTAGAACACCTGGATATAGTTCTCGAGATCCTCGGCGTGCATTTTGCCCTCGTAGCCGGGGATGGTGAGCACCTTGTGGCCGCCAAACTCGATGGCGCCCGCCTCGTGGCAGGCGACATGGCCGGTCTCGGCGGCAACGACGCCCTCATAAGGCGCGAGCAGCATGTCAATCACCGTCGCGTTGGCCTGCGTGCCGCCCACCAGAAAAAATACGTCGGCATCGGGGGCCTGGCAGGCCTCGCGGATCAGCTGCTTGGCACGCTCGGTGTGCGCGTCGGTACCGTAGCCGGGCTGCGGCTCCATGTTGGTGTCGACGAGCGCCTGCAGCACCGCCGGATGTGCGCCGTGGGAATAGTCGTTATTGAACGCGAGCATGGCAATCCTCTCTAGCCGGGCACGGGCCCGATGATTCAAACGCAGCTATTGTACGCCGCCCGGATAGGCAATGCGCGCGGCAAGACACTCAAGTGCCAGCACCAGGGCAAAGCCGCAGCTCACATCAGTCAAAAAGTGCGCACCGATCACAATGCGACCAAAGGCGACGAGCGCCGCAACCACAGCCGCCACCCAAAAGACCACACGGCGGCGCGACGGTTTTTCCTTAAAGGCCGCCGCGGGAAGCCCGGCGAGCATAAGGCCGATCGCCGCGTGCGCCGTGTGTCCGCTCGCAAACGACTTGAAACCGTCCTTGATCACGCCGGCGGCGATATATGACCACTTGTCGGGGTTACCGATCACCCACCACGGCTGAAAATCGAGCCCCTGCGTCACCTCAATCACGCGCATGCGCGGGCGCGACCACAGCGGCTTGACGATCACGTTGAGGATAATGGCCTGGGCGACCCACACGGCAAGCACCATCAACGCCCAACGCGTGAGCTCTTTGGGGTCGGTGTCGCGCGTAAGGCGATAGACGATGAAGTTGGCAGCGATGACCAACACAAACGTCAGCACGAGCTGAGCCGCAACAAGTTTGCCGCCGACGCGCAGGGACGAAATAACCTCGTAGCCGACCAGGCCGACGTTGACGAGGATGCCGAGTACGGCGAGCCATTTGCTTCCCTTGGAGTCGGGGCGCGCCGCGCGCACGAGCATAACGCCCGCGACGCTCGCCGTCAGCTCGAACGGCAGCTCGCCGGCGGCCTCGATAAAGCGACCGTACATGCTACCGATGTTGAACAGCGCGCTCGAAATCTGATAATCGAAGAAGCTGCCCACGCCCAGGCAAAGGCACAGAACAACCGCGATAATGGCGACGTCTTTCTTATAGATGTATCCGAACATGCTTTCCTTTCGATGGAACCAGAGTGCCCAAATGGGGCGTTTGCAACGTCGACCCGTTAGTCGTCGTCGCTCGCACCCAGCTGCTGCAGCAGCATGAGTGTGGCCGCCACGGGGCCGGCGCCGTCGTTGGCGTCGAGGCCGCGACCCAGGCCGCTGCCCGCGCCGGCGCCCGCCTTGTAGGGCACCGACAGCTTGCGGCTCTTGGGGAAGTTCACCGCGCCATAGCGATTCTTGAACTCAAAGGCTACCTTCTTGGGAACGTCAACCCCCAGGAAGGTAATGCGCCCGCCGCTGAGCGTGACGCTCTCGAGCCCCAGGCGCTCGCCGCGAATGCGGATGCGCGCGCGGTTGAACAGATTGAGCCCCGCCAACGGCAGCTCGCCATGCGCGGCCTCGGTCTCTTCCTGCACCTCGTCGATGCTCTCCAAGTCCTCGGCCGCCGCGAGTTTGCGGTACACGAGCACGCGCTGGTCCACCGCCGGCAGGTACTCCTCGGACAAGAAGTAATCGGCCGGCAGGTTAATGCCCACGCTCGCCGCCTCCACGCCGGCATCGTCATCGCCGCGCGCCTCGGCCACGGCCTGGCCCAACATCTGCGTAAACAGGTCAAAGCCCACGCTCGACAGGTTGCCGTGCTGCTCGGCACCCATCAGCGAACCGGCGCCGCGGATCTCCAGGTCGCGCATGGCGATGCGCATGCCGCTGCCCAGGTCCTGGAACTCGGAAAGTGCGGTCAGACGCGCCGTGGCCTCCTCGGTGAGCGGCAGCTCACCCGGGAACATAAAGTACGCGTATGCCTGCGTGGCCGAGCGGCCAACACGGCCCTTGAGCTGGTAGAGCTGTGCCAGACCCAGGCGCTGCGAGTCCTCGATGATGAGCGTGTTGGCGGTCGCGTTGTCGATGCCGCTCTCCACGATGGTCGTGGCGATGAGCACATCGATCTTTTTGGTCGCGAACTCGATCATCACGTCCTCGACCTCGCGCGGGCTCATCTTGCCGTGCGCCACGCCCACGCGCGCCTCGGGCGCGGCCTCGTGCACGCGTGCCACAGCGTCATCGATGGTCTTGACGCGGTTGGACACGTAATACACCTGGCCACCGCGGCCCACTTCCAGACGGATCGCCGCGCTCACCACGTCGGGGTCGTACTCCCCCACGTGCACGATCACGGGGCGGCGCCCGGTCGGCGGTGTGGTGATCAGGCTCATATCGCGCACACCGCTCGTGGCCATCTGCATGGTGCGCGGGATGGGCGTTGCCGAAAGCGTGAGCACGTCGATCTGTTCGCGCAAGTTTTTGAGCTGTTCCTTGTGCTGCACGCCAAAGCGCTGCTCCTCGTCGATGATCACCAGGCCCAGGTTCTTGGGGTTCACATCGGCCGAAAGCAGGCGGTGCGTACCGATGAGCACGTCGATCGTGCCCTCGGCAAACGCCTTGAGCGCGCGCTTTTGCTGCGCCGGCGTGCGGAAGCGGCTGAGCACCTCGACCTCAAGGCCAAACGGGGCAAAGCGCTCAAAGAACGTCTCGTAGTGCTGCTGGGCCAGAATGGTCGTGGGGCAGAGCACCATGACTTGACGGCCAGAGTCCACGCACTTAAACGCCGCACGCAGGGCGACCTCAGTCTTGCCAAAGCCCACGTCGCCGCACAGCAGGCGATCCATAGGCTTGGGCGCCTCCATGTCGGCCTTAATGTCGGCGATGGCCTCCAGCTGGTCGCGCGTCTCGTCGTAAGGGAAGCTCTGCTCCATCTCGATCTGCTCGGGCGTGTCGGGCGGGCAGGCAATGCCGGCAATCGAAGAGCGGCGCGTATACAGGTCGACCAGGTCAAACGCCAGCTTTTTGGCGTTTTTGCGCGCCTTGTTGGTGGCACGCGTCCAGTCGGCGGTGTTGAGCCTGGTCAGGCGCGGCTTGTCGCCGTCGGGGCCAACATAGCGCGTGATGCGGTCGACCTGCTCGAGTGGCACATAGAGCTTGTCGCCATCGGCATATTCCAGCAAAAAGTAGTCGCGCTCCTTGCCGCCCACTTCCTGGCGCGCGATTTCGCTAAAGAGCGCGATGCCGTGCGTGGCGTGCACCACGTAGTCGCCCGGCTTAAAGGGGAAGGTGATCTGCGTAATGTCCACCTTGCGACGGCTGCGCGCGCGGTTGGCGTCCATGCGGGCGTTGAGGTCGGCGATCGAGAACACGGCCAGGTTGGCGTCGGGCACCACCACGCCCTGCGGCAGGGCAGCGTCCACAAAGGTCACGCGTCCGCGCGAGATGGTGGGCACGGCGGCACCGGCGGCGGCCTGGGCCGCACCCGCCTCGAGCGAGCGGGCGTTGAGCGCGTCGGCACGGCGCTCGCGAATCGAGGCATGGGCCTGTTGACGAGCAGCGCGGTCGGCAGAATCCGCCGCCGCCACGCGCACGCGATCGCCGATAGCACCGGCGTTTTCGGGAGCGGCCGTCAGCGACTCCTCAAAGGTAATGCCCTCGTCGCCAAAGGTGAGCTCCATCGACTCGCGCGCGCCGCGGTCGGGAATGGCAAACACGCAGGCATAGCGCTTGCCAACGACCTCCTGGATGCGCGTCATAAAACGGTTGTCCGAGCCTGCGATGGCAGGCTGCTCAATCTTGAGCTCGGCCGTCACCGCACCGCCGGCACGGATGAGGCTCACATAGTTCAGGCGCTGCTGAGCACCAAAATCGAGCTGTTGGGCTCGCACATACAGGCCGTCCAGACGGTCGATTCCCGCCTCGCCGGCACGGGCCTCGATATCCTCGTAGGCGCGCAGGCAGTCGTCGAACAGCGAGCGCGGCTCGGACAGGATCACAAGCGCGCGGCCGCCAACATGGGCCAACGGGCTCACGGTCTGGCCGTACATCACCGGCAAAAAGCGGTCGAGCTCGGGCGTGACGATGCGCGCGTCCACCATCTCGAGCAGCGCCGCCAGCTTGCTATCGCTCTGGCTGGCGCGATAGAGCGCCACGTGCATGTTGTGGACGGCCTCGTCGGTGAGCGCGAGTTCGCGGCACGGGAAGATCTCGATGCTGTCCTCGTTGCCGATGGTTTGGCCCGTGGAGCTCACCATGCGGCGGATGCGGTCGATCTCGTCGCCAAAGAACTCGATGCGCACGGGTGCCTTTTCCTGCGCGGGGAACACCTCGACGGTGTCGCCGTGTACACGGAACAGGCCGGGCGCGTCGGCGGCGCCGGCATTGGTATAGCCCATGCCCACCAAGCGCTGCGGCACCTCGTCAAAGGGAATCTCCTCGCCCACCGCAAAAGTAGTGGACTCCCAGTAGCGGCTCTCGACCGGCGGCACGCAGCGCAGCAGCGCGCGGGCCGAGGCGACCATGATGCAGTTGTCGCCGCGCACGATGCGGCCCAGGGCCTCGCAGCGCTGGGCCACCACGGCGTCGTCGGGCGCCTGCTCGCGCCACGGATAGTCCTTGCGCTCGGGAAAACGGCACACATGTGCCAGGCCCACGTAGGCGGCAAGGCTGCGCGCGGCGCGATCGGCCGCATCCTCGCCGCTCACGATATAGACCGTGGGGCGCGGACGGCGCGCAAACTGGGCTGCCGCCATAAGCGTGCGGCCCGACTGCGACACGGCCAGCGTCACGTCCTCGCCGGCATCGAGTCCGGCCTCGACGGTCTGCAGTGCCTCGGCAGTGTAGAGCTGCGCGGCTATACGGTGAATGAGCATGCTGTTCCTCCGGCATCGCAACGCCAAAAGCCCGCCGGGGCAAGCTCGGCGGGTCGTTCGTCAAATTCGTTGCCTGTCATGGTAGCGCATGAGGTGGACACGCCAGCGCACGCCAAACAGCTACCCCAAAACGCGCACGCTGGGGCAAAGATCTGCCAGCGGGCACTCGTCGCACTTGGGCTTACGGGCGTCGCAGATCTCGCGGCCAAAGGTGATCCACTGGTGGTTGACCGACTCCCAATACTCGTGCGGCAAAATCTTGAGCAGATCCTGCTCGGTCTTGAGCGGCTCTTTGGCGTGCGTCTTGGGACTCAGCATCAGGCGGTGCGCGATGCGGTTGACGTGCGTATCGACCGCGATGCCCTCGACAATGCCAAACCCCACGTTGAGTACGATGTTCGCCGTCTTGCGCCCCACGCCCGGCAGCTTGACGAGCTCCTTCATGTCGGCCGGCACCTCGCCACCGTAATCGGCGACGATCATCTGCGCGGCCTCCACGGCATGTTTGGCCTTACTCTTATAAAAGCCGAGTGACTTAATGGTGTCGGCCACATCGGCCACGCTCGCCCCGGCCATGGCCTCGGGCGTGGGCCACTGGGCAAACAGCCGCGGCGTCACCTTGTTGACCTGCGCGTCGGTCGTCTGCGCCGAGAGTAGTACCGCGATAAGCAGCCTAAAGGGATTCTCGTGATCCAAAAAGCACTCGACCGGGCCATAGCGACGGTTGAGGCGCTCGCACACCTCAACGGCGCGCTCGCGTTTGGCGGCATTGGTCTCGCGTGGCATAACGACTCCTCGGCTCGGCAGAAACATAACTTCACGGAAACGATTGTCCCACGTACGGGGGCCTTATGCCTCCAAAAATGCGCCGGTCTGGCGGCCCCACAGGCTTGCGTACTCGCCACCTGCCTCGACAAGCTGCGCATGCGTTCCGTCCTCGACAATCTCGCCGTCCGCCAGCACCACGATGCGATCGAGCGCCGCCACGGTGGACAGGCGATGCGCCACCACAATGGAAGTGCGCCCGCGCATCAGGTTCTCGAGCGCCTCCTGCACCAGCGCCTCGGACTCACTGTCCAGGGCAGACGTCGCCTCGTCGAGCACCAGAATCGGTGCGTCAGTGAGAATGGCACGGGCGATGGCCACGCGCTGGCGTTGACCGCCCGAGAGCTTGACGCCGCGCTCGCCCACCATGGTGTCAAAGCCATGGGGCAGGCGGTCGATAAACTCAGTCGCGTTGGCCAGGCGCGCAGCCTCGCGAATCTGCTCGTCGGTGGCGTCGGGGCGGCCGTAGGCGATATTCTCGCGAATGGAGCGATGGAACAGCAGCGCCTCCTGCGGCACGTAGGCAACCTGGCGACGCAGGCTCTGCTGCGTGCAGCGCGAGACGTCTTGGCCGTCCACGAGCACGCGGCCGCCCTGCACGTCGTCCAGGCGCAGCAACAGCTTGGTGAGCGTCGTCTTGCCCGAGCCCGATTTGCCCACCAGGCCCACGCGCTGGCCCGCCGCCACATGGAGCGTCAGGTCGTCGAACACGCTCTCGTCCGCCGCGGCATCACGGTATGCAAAGCTCAGGTGCTCAAAATCAATCGCGCCCTCGCGCACCTTGAGCTCGGGGGCGTTCTCGTCGTCTGCCACCAGACGCGGCTCGTCCAGCACGCGCGTCATCTCGGCCGCATCGCCCAGCGCGCGGTTGATGCGCTGCATCATGGAGCTCACGTAGTTCAGGCGCATAGTGAGGTTGTACGTATAGGTAAAGATCATGACGAGCGCGCCGGCCGAGATGCCAAACCACGCGTTGCCGCCCGCGACGAACACGCTCACCACGGCCATGGTGATGACGATAAGGCCCGAGGTCGTAAAGTTGCGCTGCATCATGGCGTGCATCGAGACCGTCTCGGCATCGCGCGCGGCACGGTCGGCGGTATCGAATAGGTCGCGCTCAAAGTCCTCGCGCCCGCAGGTCTTGACGGCCAGGATATTCGTGACCGCATCGGAAAGCACGCCCGACAGCTTATTCTGCGCGGCGGACGTCGCGGCCGAAAGCGGCATAATGCGCTTGTACATAAGCCAGACAAACGCGATGTAGATGACCATAATGCCCACCAAGATCACGGTAAATGTGGGCACCACCGGGGCGAGCGCCGCCACCGTGCAGATGACCGAGGTGATGGTGGGAATGAGCGAATACACCGTCACGTCCACCAGCCCCGTATAGCCGCTCATAAAACGGCTCGTCTGACTCACAAGCGATCCGCCAAAGCGGCTGGTGTGGAATGTCATGGATTGATTGGAGAGCGTGTCAAAGCACAGGCGCGCCAGGTGATAGTTGCCCGCAATCTCGAGCTTGTAGACGGTGTAGTCCTGCAGCTTGGAGAGGATTTGGCCCACTAGGTTAACGAGCACGAGCGCCAGAATGTAGGGGCCAAAGACCTCAAACACCTGGTCGCCCGCCACGGGGCCGGCCTGGACGCGGTCGACGATGAGGGCCATCACGTAGGTGTTGGCAAACGTGAGCAAAAAGATGTAGCCCGCCGACGAGAACACCGAGAGAAAGACGATCAACGGCTGCGTGCGCGTGACGTCCCAAAAACGCTGCAGCGTGCGGCGCACGGTTGAGCGTTTGAGCGGGCTGGTGCTTCTCTGAGACATGGGCTTCCTTTCGCGTCTGATAGGGCGAAAGGCCATTGTTGCACATTAAAGTGCGCTTTAGGCAAGTGCAATGCGAAAAGCGCCCGCGCCCCGCGTTTACGCCGGCGCGCCACCGTCCGTTGCGGCTAGTCCTCGTCTTCCTGGCCCGCGAGTAACCCTGCGGACTCCAAGCCCAAAATCTCGTCGGCCTCCCGCGCGTCTTCCAGTGCGTCGATATCCTTGAGCTTGCGCTCCATAACATTGGTGCGCGTGGTGATAATGCCCTCGACCGTTTTGCCCGCGGTCTCGATCTGCTGCTGGGCGCGGCGCAGCGCCGCCTGATAGCGCGGCAGCTCGGCCTTGACGGCGGAGAGCACGCGCAGTACGTCGTCGGTACGTTTTTGCAGCCTAAACGTCTGGTAGCTCATCTGCAGGCTGTTGAGAATGGCGGCCATGGTGCTGGGGCCGGCAACGTTGACGTGATAGTCGCGGCCCAGGGTCTCGATAAGCCCGGGGCGTGTGACGACCTCGGCATACAGGCCCTCAAACGGCACGAACATAATGCCAAAGTTGGTGGTCGCGGGTACGCTCAGGTACTTTTCGCAGATGTCCTTTGCCTCGCGCTTCACCATCATATCGAGCGCCTTGCGCGCAGCGGCAACGGCCTCCGTGTCGCCCGACTCCTGCGCGTCGAGCAGGTGCTCGTACGCGTCGCCCGGAAACTTGGAGTCAATCGGCAACAGCACGGGGTCGCCCTCGTCCACCGGCAGCTTGACGGCAAACTCAACGCGTTCCGAGGCGCCGGGCTTGGTGGCGACGTTTTCCAGATACTGGTCGGGCGTGAGGATGTCCGCCAGGATCGCGCCCAGCTGCACCTCGCCCAAAATGCCGCGCGCCTTCACATTGCCCAGCACACGCTTGAGGTCGCCTACGCCGGTGGCGATAGATTGCATATCGCCCAGGCCCCTGTACACGGCCTCGAGCTGGTCGCTCACCTGCTTAAACGATGCCGACAGACGGTCGCTGAGCGTGCGAGAGAGCTTCTCGTCCACCGTCGCGCGCATCTGATCGAGCTGCACGTTGTTGTCTTTGCGGATAGCACCCAGCTGGGCATCGACCGTCTCGCGCACCTTGTCCAGGCGGTGCTCTATGCCCTCGCGGTTGGCGCCAAGCTGTTGGGCCGTCTCGCGGCGCAGGTCATCCATACGGTCGCCGGCCTGCGAGAACTCGCGCGCAATGGTCAGGTAGCGCTGCTGCTCTACGGCGGCGTCGGTCGTCTGCTGCTGCGCGATGGCATTTGCCGTGCGGCGGGTTTCGGCCAACGCGACGTTCAGGGTGTCGAGCGTGCTGTTGGCCTGCTCGAGCGCTGCCAGCGTTTCCGCGCTACTGTCGCCACGCTCCCGCAGCTCGGCACGCAGGCTCTTGAGCTGAAGGGCACAAGCCACAGCAACCCCCACCGCCACCAAGGCGATCACAACAAGCACAATATCAATAGCAGACATAAACTCCGCCCAACAAACCCAATCGAGCACCAATCAAAAACCGCGATTAATCTTACCCTGTCAAACGCAGCTCATGTCCAATCGAGCGCAGACAAGTTACCTTTGCGCTATGGGTGCTGGTCCGCTAGCTCTCCCAGCTGGCGCGGATGGTTGCTGCGACATCCCCCAAGCGCTGACCGAGAGCTGCCAAGTGCTGAAGTACCTCATTGGGCGAGGCGCCGTTGAGAATGCACGTGAGGGCATATGAGACCAAGAAGATTGCCGCCAGCCCCAGTGGGATCAGCACGATCATCGCCAGCGTACGCAGGCGCTGGGCCCAGCAACGGTGACGCGCACGGCGCTTATCGAACGCGAGCTCCTGCGCATATGAATCCTGCTGTACGGAATAGGCCTCTGGCGCCGATTCACACCCGGGCACAGCTGCAGGTACAGCAGCGGGCACGACATTTTGCGCAAAGGGCTGGGCTGCCGCCCCTTGCATTTGCATCTCCATGAGTCGTTGCTGCTGACGCAGCATGCGCTCAGCTTGTCGCTGCGGAGTCTCAAGAAACAGATCCATGCTGGCCTCCAAAATCGGAGCATTCGACGCTTACGACCAGCATCCCGCACCGCCATGACCGCGACAACGTAATCGCTGGCAATAGCCACAAAGTTTCTTTTGCTCAAAAGCTGTCGAAAAGCTCAACAACTCCCCTACCAGCACTTTCTCTGAGCTTTTTTCGCCAGCAATCTTTTGGCCTTCCACTCTTACGCCAACTGACCAAAATCTAACCAAAAGCTTGACGGAAATTGTGAAGACAGGGACCCCACACAAAAACGTGCCGTCCCAAAAGGGGCGGCACACAAACCAATCCATTAGCCAAAACTCGTTGGCAAGCTCGCGCCGTCAGACCCGCGGCGTATGCCTTTGCCTCGCGCGACTCTGCGAAGCCGTGAGCGAGAGGGAAAGGGATGCGCCGCGGGTCTGACGCCCGGAGCGGTAAAGCCAGCAGTTGCCCCGCGCTCCGCAGTCGGTGAAAGCAGATCACATGCCCGCGAGACCTCGAGCTGCGGTGGCACACATAAACGCCAGGACTAGGATCACGAGCGAACCCGCGATATCAACCAGCACGCCCATTGCACGGCGCTCAAACAACCAGCTCTCAAAGTGCGGAGCAACATTGCGCCAGACACGCCACAACAAGATGCCCATGCCGATGACGCCGGGAATATTGAGCAGCAAAATCTCGGAGCACAAGAGGCCGATCAAGTTGCCGGCGGCAAAGCCCGCATCGCCCTCGCAGTATTTGCGATAAATCATGTACAGCATGTACGCTACAAACGGCTGCAAGCACGCAGAGATAAACGTGACCACCATCGAGGGGTCCTGAGAAAAGACATCGGTGAGCTTATCCACGCTCGTGGCATCCTTAGAGGCCAGGAACAGGCCAATGACCACCACGGGCACCACGCCCAAGATGACCTCGACCAGAGTAAACAACTTGGCAGTCAAATCCTCACTAGCCGAATTCAAATGAGGCGCCCACTCAGGATGAGCATGCGCGCCGACCTTCTTCTCCTTATCGGCACGGGCAACCTTACCGTCCTCATTAACCACGCGGTTAGGATCACGACGAGTCCCAGCAGCAGCCATCCGAGCCCGAGACTTCTTACCCATAAAGCACCCCACATCAGGCAGTAAATAAACAAAAACACTACCCAGTTTACCCCTAAGCGATGGTGCGGCCCCAACTGGCCCCCACACAAAACGTGCCGCCCCAAAACGGGGCGGCACACAAACTTAATTATCAGCTCTTCCGTAGCGAGCACGCAACGACCCGAAGCCGGGGCGCAGGGCGGGAGGCCGGATCGCCTTCCCTCAACGCGACCCTGCGGAGCCGTGAGCGGGGAGGGAAGGCGATCCGGCCTCCCGCCCTGCGCCCCGCAGCAGCCAGCGCCAAGCGCTAGTAGTTCACCACCTGCTCCTCAAAGTACGCCTTGGGGTGGTTACACACCGGGCACACCTCAGGTGCCTCGGCACCAACGTGCAGATGTCCGCAGTTCAGGCACTTCCACACCTTTACGCCCTCGCGCTCAAACACCTCGCCCGACTCGATGCGCTCGACGAGCTTGTTGTAGCGCTCCTCGTGGGCCTTCTCGACGGCGGCGACACCACGGAACTTTGCGGCAATCTCGGCAAAGCCCTCTTCCTCGGCGGTCTTGGCAAACTCGTCGTACATCGTGGTCCACTCGTAGTTCTCACCCGCGGCGGCATCGCGCAGATTGTCCAGGGTATCGGGGACGGCGCCATCGTGCAGATACTTAAACCACAGTTTGGCGTGCTCGGACTCGTTGCCAGCCGTCTCGGCAAAGATGTTCGAGATCTGAACGTAGCCGTCCTTCTTTGCCTTGGAGGCATAGTAGCGATACTTGGTGTGTGCCTGGGACTCACCGGCAAAAGCGGTCTCGAGGTTCTTCTTGGTTTGGGAATTCTCAAAATCCATAGGTGTACTTCCCTTCAACGCATGCCGCCCGTAGGCTTCGAGCGGCCTCGTCTTTAGGATGCCCTCATGTCGGAAATCTAAACCTTACAATCCTGTTCTTCAGATTTCCACGGGCTAAATGCTCAGCCAGCGATCGCCCTCGGCTCGGCAAAAGCCCTCACGCTCCAGGTCGGCCAGAATGCCCGCGACAAGCTCGCGCTCGACCGGCCCGCGCCCAGCCGCCGCTTCCATATCGTTAACGCCCACCACGGCATCAGCAAGCGTAATCCCCGCCGGTTGGCCATCGCGCGCTGCCAGCAACATGCGCACGATATGCGCGCGCTTTTGGCGACGTGAGCCCTCAAACTTTGATTGACGGCTATAGCCCGCCGAGCGCCTGGACGGATTGGGCAACGTCTTTTTTAGATATGCGCCGTAATCCAGCAACGCGTAATACCACGCGCGTGGCGTGTCGGCATCATCGAGCGGCACGGCAAAGGGAGCGATCTCGTCGGTCGCCGCACCGGGGACCGCCGGACAGGCCGCCTGAATCAGCGGCACCAGCTCGCGGTCGGGAACAGCCGGTACATCGGGAAAGAAGTGATGCAGAAAGACCGTGCGCACGTTGGTCTCCAGATACACGCCTGGAAGGTCAAACGCAAACGACCGGATACCTTGCGCCGTTGCCGGGCCAATACCAGGCAGAGCGACCAAGTCACGCGTCTCACGCGGAAACTCACCGTCCCAGTCCTCCACAACGCGCTGAGCGGCCTTGTGGAGCGCCAGAGCGCGTCGGTTGTAGCCCATGCCCTGCCAAGCGTCCAAAACATCGGAAGGCGCGGCTTGGGCAAGCGCCTGCACGGTCGGAAAGCGATCGAGCCACGCCGGCATACGCGTCTCCACGCGTGGCACCTGTGTTTGCTGCAGCATGACCTCAGAAAGCCAAATGATGTACGGATCGCGCGTGCGGCGCCACGGAAGGTCGCGATAACGCAGGACCCCTTCCGAACGAATCATCGAACGAAAGGGGTCCTGAATCATATCTATGCTCCTTATGCGGCGCTATTCCTCCCGGCAAGCGAACGCGCAGGTGGCGTACTCGGGAAACGCGTCGCGGTCGGCGAATTTGGAATCGACGGCCGGGAACTGGCGGTGAGCGACGATGTCGCCGAGCGAAACGGAATCGAGGTAGTCGCGCATCAACGCTTGAGCTCCGGCCCACAGGGGATGATAGCAGCACGTGCCCATGCGTGCACAGTCGCCATCGGGTGCGGTGCAATCATTCATAACCATAGGGCCCTGAACGGCCTCGACGACCTGACGAATGGTGACGTCGTCCGGACTGACCTTGAGACGCATGCCACCGTGGACGCCACGCAGGCTCTCCACAATACCGGCCTGGACCAAACCGTGCTGAATCGAGCGGGCAAACGAATACGGAACATTGACCTCTTCGGCAGCGGTGCGAACAGAAAGCAAACGCTCCGGATCCTCGGCAAGCATCGCCAACATACGAAGGGCGTAATCAGTCTTCCTCGATATGTCCATTTTTCCCCTTTCAAGGAATACGAACAGCTCGAACGAGCTCCGGGGCCGAGCTTGTGTCGAGACGCTAAATGACCGCAGGACATCCAAATGGTAAATCGGATATCCACTGAATGCCGCGCTTGGAGCGAAATGCATCAGATGCGGCCCACAGTGCAATTTAGTATAACCTAACCCCCTGCTTCGTTGAACAGGTGTTGCGCAACAAAGCTGTTGTTTAGACAGATATGCTTATTAGATTTTACTTGCGTTCCCGAAGGGGCGGGGATTCTGGGCGAAGATGCGCCAGGGCGATCGTTCTATCGAAACAAAGTGCATCAAACGCAAAAAGCCACGTCCGAAGACGTGGCTTTAATTGCGTTGGCGGGAAGTACGGGGCTCGAACCCGCGACCTCCGACGTGACAGGCCGGCGCTCTAACCAAACTGAGCTAACTCCCCAGGCAGACGTTCGCGTTTGTTTCCGCTCGCGTGCGCTGCGGGGATTAGTATACACAGAAGTCTGTCCGGCGCGCAACAACTTTTTTGAAAAAATTTTTGGGGCCATCCGGGAGGGTCTCCGGGGCTGGGGCGGGGGTTAAGTTTGCTGCTCTACAGTCCTGCGCAAGACGGAAAGCACATTAAGTGCTTT
>DBGAQS010000024.1:0-6592 GCA_048434495.1 Collinsella sp.
GACCTGCGGGCCGTTGCCGTGGGTGATGATGATCTCGTTGCCCTGCTCGATGAGACCGAGGAGAGCGTGGGCGGTGTTGCTCACGGCCTCGATCTGCTCGACGGGGTTGTTGCCGAGGGCGTTGCCGCCAAGGGCGACGACGATGCGGTCGGGCTTACCGTACGGTTTACTCATAGTATTCGTTCACTTCCCAGCTACTAGCGAAGCGTCGCGTACATCATGGCCTTAATGGTATGCATGCGGTTCTCGGCCTCCTGGAACACACGAGACTGCGCGCTCTCAAAGACCTCGTCGGAAACCTCCATCTCGGTCACGCCGAACTTCTCGGCAATCTCGGCGCCGATGGTGGTCTGCGTATCGTGGAAGCTCGGCAGGCAGTGCATAAAGATGGCGCCGGGGTTTGCCTTGGCCATGACCTCGGGCGTTACTCGATAGGGAGAGAGAAGATCGATTCGGCTCTTCCACAGCTCCTCAGCCTGGCCCATACCGACCCAAACGTCCGTATAGATCACGTCTGCATCCTTGACGCCCTCGTCGATATCCTCAGTGAGCTGGATCGTGCAGCCATTCTGAGCGGCGATCTCCTGGCAGCGCTCAAGAAGCTCGGGATCGAAGTGCGTGGCGCCCTCGACATCGCCCTTGGGTCCGCAGGAGCAGAAGTTAATGCCGAGCTTGGCGCAGATAACCATCAGGGAGTCGCTGACGTTGCCCTGCTCCTTGCCCATATAGGTGAGCTTCATGCCGCGCGTGTCGCCAAACTCCTCACGCATGGTAAGAATGTCGGCAAGGGCCTGGGTGGGATGGTACTCGTTGGTCAGACCGTTCCAGACGGGAACGCCAGCCTTGGCGGCAAGCTCCTCGACGATCGACTGGTCGGAGCCGCGATACTCAATACCGTCATACATGCGACCGAGCACGCGGGCGGTATCCTCGATGGACTCTTTCTTGCCCATCTGCGACGAGCCGGGGTCGAGGTAGGTCACACCCATACCCAGGTCCATACCGCCGACCTCGAAGGCACAGCGCGTGCGCGTTGAGGTCTTCTCAAACAGCAGGACAATGTTCTTGCCCTCGAGAAAGCGGTGCGGATAACCGGCGCGCTTCATATCCTTGAAGTTCTTTGAGAGGTCGAGCATGTACTCGATTTCCTCGGACGTAAAGTCAAGCAGGGTAAGAACGCTTCGACCAGAAAGATTAAGAGCCATGATTTGAGTCCTTTCGGTTGTTGGAACACACAAGGAGGGATGGGCGGCGCAGACGCACACGCGCCGCCCAGATACGCTAACGCTGACTAGATTTCCTCACGCCAGAACGGCATGGTCATGCAGCGCGGGCCGCCGCGACCGCGAGAAAGCTCCTCGGAGGGGGCGACGAGCAGCTCGACGCCGGCCTTGTAAAGAGCATCGTTGGTGACAACGTTGCGCTCATACACGCAGACCTTGCCCGGTGCGACCGCAAGAGTGTTGGAACCATCGTTCCACTGCTCACGGGAAGCCTCGATCGGATCGCCACCACCGCACTCAATCATGGTGATGTGGTCCATACCCGTCGCAAGCTCGAGAATATGCTGCAGGGCGCCCTCGAGCTCCTCGATATGCACCTCCCCCTCCGAATCGCCCTTGGTCAGGCGGTAGGCACGAAGCGTCTGGTAGATGCCAGGATAGACCGTGAACTTATCGCGATCGACCTGCGTGCAGACGGTGTCGAGGTGCATGTAGGCGTAGCCGTGCGGGATCTTGATGGCATAGATGTTCTCGATCTCGGCCTCATCGGAACCCCAGAACATATTCTTGGCGAGCTCATCGATGGCCGCAGTCTGGGTGCGCTCGGAAATACCGATGGCGAGCGTCTTGGCGTTGATGTTGAGGATATCGCCGCCCTCGATATGCCACTCGCTGTTGTGGTCATACCAAATGGGGCTACCGGCGTAATCGGGATGGTTGCGGAGCACCGTTTCGTAGAAGATTACCTCGCGATTGCGCTGATTCCAGTACATGCGGTTCATGGTAGCGCCCTTGCCCACGACAGCCAGAGGGTCACGGGAGAAATACGAGGCCGGCATGGGGAACAGCACCATATCGTCAGCCTTCAACTCCTCGCCGTCCATACTGGCAAGAGAACCGCCAACCTTGGGGATCTCGAGGTCGCGAACGTAGAGGCCGCCCATGGCAGCAAGGACAAACTCCTTGTTGTCCTTAATCGAATCAAGCTTCTCGACAACGGCCTGGCGAAGGGCCGCGTTGGAGATGCCGGACTCACCCATGAACTTCGTCATGAACTCTGCGCGAGTGCCCTCGACTTTGTCAAACGTCTCAGCGAGCAGCTCTTCCATATAGACGACCTCGGCGCCAGCGCCGCGAAGAAGGTCGGTAAACTGATCGTGCTCTTTCTGGGCATAGTCCAGATAGAACGCGTCGTGAATCCAAACGCGGTCGAAATCCTCCGCCTTCATGTTTACAAGATCCATACCGGGGCGATGGACGCACACCTTCTTGAGGGCGCCAATCTCGCTATGAACGTTCAGTCCTTTGTTCATCTCTATCCTTCTTTCTCACAACTTGTATGTAGGGTTTTGCATTTACGGCAGGGGGATAAGACCCGAAACCGCAGTGAATGCCATGCAGATAACGCTTACGACCAGGAAGAATTTCCAAGCGACCTTCCACCACTGGCCAAGCGGAATCTTACAGACGCCAAGACCGGCAACGAGCATCGCGCTTGTCGGCGAAATGAGAGACATGGCAGCACTGCCCATGGAAAGGCCGGTAACTGCAGCCTCGGGGTTTAAGCCCATCAGCTCAACAAGCGGGCCGAAAATGGGAATCGTAAGAGCAGCGATGCCCGAGGAGCTCGGAACGAGGATCGACAGAAGGTTATCCACGACGTAGAGAATGCTCGTAAAGATAACTGCCGGAACTCCAGAGAGAGCCGTGGCGAGCGTGTTGAGAATCGTATCGATGATGAGGCCGTCATTGGCGATTACGAGGATTCCGCGGGCGAGGCCAACAACGATGGCAGAGAACGCGAAGTCTGCGATTCCCTTAACGAACTCGCCAGCGATCTCCTTCTCATTCATCCCGGAAACAACACCCGAAAGAAGGGCCATGGCCAAGAAAATCGCAGAGATTTCGTTCATGTACCAGCCCTGGGCCACCAGACCCCAAATGATGGCGGCAAGTCCAAGCACGAAAATAACCATAACGGCTTTCTGCCTACCGGTGAACTCGCTATCGAGGAGATTCTCGTCCGCACCAAACTCTTTGCGCTTCTCGATATCATCGTGGAAAGCTGGGGATGCCTCGGGATTCTTCTTAACCTTGAGGGCATACATCACAACCCATGCGATGGCAACTGCAGTGAGCACGACAAGGGCGATAGTACGCAACCAAAGCTGGGGGTTGCCCTGGATACCGAGGATGCCCTGGGAAATCAGGACGTTGAACGGGTTTACGGTAGATGCGATGTATCCGATACGGGCACCCACAAACACCGTCATGAACGCTGTAATTGAGTCGAAGCCCATGGCCATCATGATCGGCATAAGAATCGCAAAGAACGGAAGCGTCTCCTCTGCCATACCAAAGGTGCTGCCGCCCAAGGCAAAAAGCACCATTAGGATCGGAATGATGAGGACGTCCTTGCTCTTGAACTTCTTCACCACTCGGGCGACGCCGCTCGTGATGGCTCCGGTCGCCGTGATGACCTGGAAGGAACCTCCCACGATCATAATGAATGCAACGACCTCGACCGCTTGCTGGATGCCGATCGCAGGGGCCTCAAGTACTTCGAAGATGCCTTGGCGAAGATCGACCTCGTTGCCGTCCTCGTCCGTATAGACCTTATCGACAGGCTCATAGGTGCCCGAGACCGTTACCTCGCGACCGTTAACCTCCTGGCGCTCAAACGAACCCGAAGGCACGACCCAGGTCAGAACGGCAAATACGGCCATCAAGACGAGAATGATGGTGTACACGTGCGGGACTCGAAGAGTGCGCTTCTTTTCTGTCTCTGCCATCTCTCCTCCTTAATTCAGGGGTTTTTCGTTGCCGGCAAAGCCATTGTGTCATCGCGCAAAACACCCTTCCGTCTCTTCGCCCGCCAACGAAGCGCATCGACCCGTAAACGGATTCCAGATTGATGTAATTCGTCAATTGTCTCTTTAAATAGATGTTTAACATCAATTAGTAGCCTTGTTCATGCCATTCTCCTGTGACAAATATGATGTAAATTGAATCAATCTCGTAATGTGCCACTATGGAAGCAATCAATACTCATCGCCAAAGCGAGGTCTTATGTCCGCACTACATGTTCAAAACGAAATAGGAAAGCTAAAAAAGGCCCTCCTGCACTGCCCCGGCTCCGAAACGCGCAATTACCCCGACGGGCAGTTCAATCAAGTCTTTACGCTACGCCCGTCTAGCAGCTCATTCGATCTTGAAAAGGCTCTCAAGGAGCATCATGCTTACTCGGCGATGCTCGAGCGCGAAGGAGTAGAGATTCTCTATCTTGAAAACCTTCTTACCGAAGCCCTTGATGCGACAGACCAAGCGCGTCGCTCCTTTATCGATAGCTTCATTAGAGAATGCGGCGCGTGCGGCATTGAGCTCGAGTCCGCTATTCGCGATTACCTCGAGCACATCGAGGGCTCCCGCGCTCTGGCCCAAGCGGCCGTCAACGGCATCCGTTATTCCCAGGTCTTCGACACGGATAAAGAGATGTTCAGCCTCGCAAAACTGACAGGAGACGCATATTCGCCTGACGACCTTCTCGTAGGCCCCCTTAACACCATGTGGTTCACGCGCGATCCGGCGAGCGTCATCGGCGAAGGTGTCACGCTCAACCATATGTACTGGTCAGAGCGCAACCGTGAGGTTATCGCCTACAAAACGATTTTTAGCTATCACCCGGATTTCCGCGAGATCCCTCAGTTCTTCAAGCATGAATCGACTTACCACATTGAAGGCGGCGACCTGCACAACCTCAATAGCGAGAACGTTGCCGTTGGTATATCCCAACGAACCGAGCCGGCAGCGATAGATACCCTAGCAAATAACTTGCTCTGGGATGAGCGCTCAACTATTGAGTCCGTATGGGCCATTCAGGTTCCCTACGATGATCTCTGTATTCATCTCGACACATACTTCACTCGTGTTGGCTACGAGACATTCCTCGTAGCCCGGGAGCTTCTCGATCAAGCGCGAGTCTACCGCATTACACGGGGCAGATCGGAAAGGACAACCCGGGCGCGCCATGTCGAAGGTGGGCTGAAAGAAGCCTTGAGATTAGCCCTGGGTTCAAGCTCGCTGCAATTCATCCCTTGCGGCGGTTCAAATCCCGGAGCGGCGGAGGTCGAAAGAACCAACAATGCCATAAGCACCCTTTGCCTGGAGCCCGGCAAGGTCTGCGTATACGAAGAGAACGCCGAGACTAACAAAGCACTGGAGCAGGCGGGCATTGAACTTGTGCCCATCTCTATCTTTGAGCTGACAAACGGCTTTGGCGGCCCCAGCTGCCTCTGCCTTCCCCTCGTCCGCGCTTCATAACATGGGAACGGGTCAAAACATAAAGGCTCTTCGCAAGCGCGAGCAGCTCACGCAAGAGGAGTTCGCGGCACTCATCGGCGTCTCCAAAGAAACGGTATGCCGTTGGGAAAAGGACCGCTATGCCATCCGCCGGTCAACATTGCTCAAGATCGTATCGAAATTCAATCTGCCGCTCGACGATCTCACATCTGAAACCGCAGGGCTTGCCGCAAAGCTCGACTACGAGGGGCAGAAGCGGAAATCCAAGGAAACTACTACTGACTCCCTTTGCGATGTATTTAAAATCCAGATGAATGGAGGCAGAACGGGACTTAAGCAGACCGGAACAACGGCGCTCCCCTCATCCGTATTCAAAAACCATCGCGGGTGCTTTTTTGTTCAAATGGACACATCTGCCATGTCCAAATGCTATCCGATAGGATCCCTTCTCCTGGTGGACCCCAACCTGAAACCCTGGAACGGATGCTCCGTCATCGCCTTGGCCGATAATTCCAGAATGGTCATACGGCGATATAGCACCGGCACGAACACAGTGATGCTGTCATCCTACTCATATCGCACGTCGGAACCGGATATTGTGCTGGACAAACGCCGAATCAGGATTCTCGGAGTCATCGTCTGGTTTCAGGCATCCCATGACCTGAGCATCTAATCAGATTGGCTCTTATTCGCCTTCCTCATTTGCTCGCGCTCCAAACAGCAAAAGCCCCGCAGTCGGAGCGGACTGCGGGGCTCATGAAGAGAGGCTAGTTTGTGGGCGCTTTGCCTGGCGCCCACGAGAGAGGCAACAGAGTAGAGACTACTCGTGGATGCGGGTACCGGAGAGGCCGGCCATGGTCTCGGCGGCCTTGTCCAGGGCGCCGATGATGCAGGTGCGGCCCTTGCGGGAACGGGCGAACTTGATGGCGGCGCGGACCTTGGGCTCCATGGAGCCCTTGCCGAACTGGCCCTCGTCGGCCAGGCGCTCGGCCTCGTCGGCGGTGAGGTCCTCGAGCTCCTCCTGGTTGGGCTTGCCGAAGTTGATGGCGACATGCTCAACGGCGGTCAGC
>DBGAQS010000025.1:0-2686 GCA_048434495.1 Collinsella sp.
GACCTGCGGGCCGTTGCCGTGGGTGATGATGATCTCGTTGCCCTGCTCGATGAGACCGAGGAGAGCGTGGGCGGTGTTGCTCACGGCCTCGATCTGCTCGACGGGGTTGTTGCCGAGGGCGTTGCCGCCAAGGGCGACGACAATACGATCGGGCTTGCCAAGAGGCTTAGACATTGCTGGAATCCTTTCTGTAAAAGGCCTACAACCCATTAATAACCCGCGTCCGTGCGATACGCGAGTTTATTAAGGTTTATATTCTCTTTATCGCTCATTTTATTCATTTTGAAAATACCTAAGCGGCGAACGGTCGATTTTACCCGCTCAGCGTAAAGAAGCCCAGTTCAGGCATATCTACGCCATTTACGTGCAACTTTATTTAAATAGAGCAGGGATTAGACCAGATTATGCAAACTATATCTTTGCTAAACACAAAACGGACAGCGCAATATCTTACTCGCACTATACGCGATTCTATACATTAATTTGACGAGTATGCACCCCTGCAAAAACATGGGGCTTTTCATCCAACATAAGGGATAGCCGATCGCGCTTCACCCCGCGGCAAGCGACTGCGAGTTCGCAGTATGGAACTTTACCGTCGGCTTCTGCATGAACGCTGCCGACGCCCTTTCGCTCCTGCGCGCCCAAGCAGCCGAGAACGCTAACGGCACCACTGTCAACCTGGCCACCCTCAACAACGGCGCCGCCAGCCTTTTCGCAAAGTACCGTGCTGGTTCGCTGGCTTTGAGGCCTAAGTGAGCTTTGCTATTTGCCAATTTTTGTATGATTTGGGTCAAATCTATTTGTCAATTTTTGTATGATTAGGGGCAAATCTATTTGCCAATTTTTGTCAATGAGGTGTTTTAATGCTACGCCGCAAGGTCACTGATAGGCTTTTGAGCTGGAAGAATAACTCCCATAAGGCCCTGCTTGTTACCGGTGCGCGTCAGATTGGCAAGAGCTATGCGATTCGCGCGTTTGGAAAGAGCAACTACGCTTCGTATTATGAGGTCAATCTGCTACTTGATGCCGAGGCAAGAGACGTACTTGTTGGCGCTAAGAACTCCATTGACTTCATCAACCGTGTGGCCCTTCTTGCGGATGCACCGCTTGTTGAAGGAGACACGCTTATCTTCGTCGATGAGATTCAGGAGTATCCGCAGATCGTTACACTTATGAAGGCGCTGGTCGAGGACGGACGCTTTAGCTATGTCTTCTCGGGGTCTATGCTTGGGACTGAGTTTAAGGGGATCTCTTCTTTCCCGGTGGGGTATGTCGAGCACATTGTTATGCGGCCAATGGATTTTGAAGAGTTTTGTTGGGCAAACAGCATCAGCGAGAATGTGCTTGCAGACATCCGCAGCTGCCTTGTCGAGAGGCGTCCCGTCGAAAATTTTATTCATGAGGCGATGCTCAAAAACTTTAGAGCTTATATCGTTTGCGGCGGCATGCCGGAGGTCGTTCAGAACTATATCGATTCGGGCTATTCGCTCGTGAGAACGCGTGAGCTTCAAATTCAGCTAGTCGATCAGTACAAAAGCGATATCTCTAAATATGCATCGACTCGAGCGTTTAACGTTCGCTCCATTTTCGAGCAAATTCCCGTTCAGCTTGAGGCGGAGTCCCATCGCTTTATCGTCTCGTCTCTAGGCGAGGGAGCTCGTCTTCAAAAATACGAGCAGGATTTCCTATGGCTGGTGAACGCAGGCGTTGGATTGATGGTCCCCCAGGTGACGGAGGCACGAAGTCCTCTCAAGAGGACGGAGAAAACGACGGCCTTTAAACTATACGAGTCCGATACAGGTATGCTCGCATCGCGGTATCCCGGCAGCACGGCACGCGCCGTCTACCTTGACATGAAAACCCCCAACCTCGGCGGCCTCTATGAGAACGTGGTCGCACAGGAACTCGTTGCCCTCGGAGCAGATACGTGGTACTACCAAACGCGTGAGGTCGGTGAAGTCGACTTTGTAATCGAAGGTGCCCGCGGGCATGTTGTCCCAATCGAAGTCAAATCGGGCAAGAAAGTTCGAGCGCATGCAGCCCTCGACCGTTTGATGAGTGTGGGCGAGTACAAAATTCCCGAGGCCGTTGTGCTGAGCCACGAAAACCTTTGCAAAGAGGGCAAGATCCTTTACGTTCCAATCTATATGACATTCTGTCTCGATGAGTTTATGGAAAAGGACGACCCCAACAACGATTTCTCGTTTGCACCCATATCCCTCTAGGCCATCTGGGTCCGCAACCAGGTCCCCCTCTATGCCCAAAGTAACGCGCTTTTCGCGCCAAAGGCGCGAAATAGCAAGGGATAGAAGGCAGTGATAACCAAATCCCCCCTATGCCCAAAGCCGCGAAACAGCGAAGGGAACAAAAGGCCCCACCAGCCACGTCCTTCATCCGCCCACACAATCCGAGGACGTAGTCATAGCAGGATCTGAGGGCTAACCTTCGCGGACACTCCGCAGGACGAAAGAACCCCCGCCGCACGTAGTGCGCAGCGGGGGTTCTTTCATGTCCGAGGACGTCCGCGAAGGTTAGCCCTCAGATCCTGCGGTGGGAGACCTAGGCCTCGTTGTACACCGTCTTGAGCTTCAGCAGGTGCTGATAGCGGTCCATAGCGGCCTGCTCATTCTCCTTGAAGAGCTCCTCGGCGCGCTCGGGGAAGGAACGCGTCAGCGAAGCGTAA
>DBGAQS010000026.1:0-13858 GCA_048434495.1 Collinsella sp.
GCTGACCGCCGTTGAGCATGTCGCCATCAACTTCGGCAAGCCCAACCAGGAGGAGCTCGAGGACCTCACCGCCGACGAGGCCGAGCGCCTGGCCGACGAGGGCCAGTTCGGCAAGGGCTCCATGGAGCCCAAGGTCCGCGCTGCCATCAAGTTCGCCCGTTCCCGCAAGGGCCGCACCTGCATCATCGGCGCCCTGGACAAGGCCGCCGAGACCATGGCCGGTCTCTCCGGTACCCGCATCCACGAGTAGTCTCTACTCTGTTGCATTTCTCGTGGGCGCCAGGCAAAGCGCCCACAAACTAGCCTCTCTTCATGAGCCCCGCAGTCCGCTCCGACTGCGGGGCTTTTGCTATTCAGCTAGTCATTAGGGACAGACTTAAATGAGTAGCACCAATCAACTGCGGAAAGTGCATCCCAGAATGAACGTCCAAAACGGGATCTAGTTTCCCTTGAGGTCCTCAACGGGAAAATGCATCCCCGAATTTGGCCGAAAAGCGGGATGTTGTTTCCCAAACGGACCGCTAGCGGAAAGCGCATCTCACCATTGAGTTCCAAAGTGGGATGCGCTTTCCGTACCGGCGGTTCCTGGCAATCTGGGACTACTCATTTAAGTCTGTCCCCAATGAGTGCCCAATGACTAGTAGTAGGCCCACATGGCTTCGACTTCGTTGAGGACCTCTACGACGCCCCAGCGGCGGGCGCTGCGGTTGGCCGAGTTGGGGTCGTAGACGCCAATCTGGTTGGCGTTGTCGATGCCGTAGAGCACGATGTAGTGGCCTACGTTGGTAAACGTACCGGGGCGCACTGCGGCGATGACGGGCGCACCCGAGCGAAGTGCTTGGGTAATCGATTCGCGATCGTTATAGAGCTGTGTTCCGTTGAGCCCTAGCTGCCACGCACCGCCTGTCATAAACGACCACTCGGTGGCACCAGTGGGGGCGTAGTTGCCGGCTTCGGCCAGTGCGCATACATCGACCGGCGTCTTATCGGTGTGGCCGGTCTTAAAGATATAGACCATGGTGAGGCAAGTGGGACCGCAAGCGTTTTCTCGAATAGTGCCACCGGCATAGGGCAGCTCCGACCATGCGGGGTCAATTTGGTAGATGTGGGGCATGGCGCCGGCCTGCCATTGCGAGCGTGGGGTCGAGAACGCAAAGGAGTAACCGGGCGCGACGGGAGCTTTAAGCAGCTTGTCCTCGGCAGTGGGCTCAAGACCGGCTGATCCGTGGGAGATACAGGATCCCAAAAACACAAAGACGAGGCAGGCGGCAATGGAGCAAAGCGCAAGGCGTAGGCGGCGGGCCGGAAGCGCGTGGCTTGTGGTGTGCGACGCGGGGTGAGGGGCGGAATTGCCGCGATCGCGTTGAGGTCGCGAAAAGGAGCGCTTGACGTAGTAGTCGGTCTTACGGCGATCGTAGCGGCGTGGCTGCGATGTGCCGGTCTGGCGTTGGCGTGTGCTCGTACTCACACGGTCTGACTGCTGCACGGTACGGCTTTGCTGCCGCGAAGAAGCCCCGAGCTGCTCTTGGGGGCGCTGCGGGTTGTCGTTGTCGGAGGTGATTTTGGGCGTTGACGTGGTGCGGCCGGCAAGGCGCACGCTTTGTGGCCGTTGGTCGCCGTCATTGTATCCGTATGCCATTCGAATCACCTTGCCTCATGTGTAACTTGTCTATCCTACATAAAAAGATGCACGACACATGGGTATGTGCGCCAAAAGCCTGACAAATGGTATGAACGTTGCCGCGCCGCGCGCCAAGCGTCACGGCAACAGGTATTCAAAAGCAGACAAGATGAAAGCGTCCAAGACGAATGACGTCTCCCGCCGTTCGTCCCAAAAACGGCGCCGCTCGTTTTGCAGTTCTGCCTTCGGTCGAGCTACAAGCGGAGCTGCTGCGCCAAGGCCGTATCTTAAAGCCAAGAAATAAAAGAGCGCGGCAAAACAGACCGCGCAAGGGGTGACGTCAAGGGGCGTCAAAAAGGAAAGGAGGGGAACAATGGCGGACAAGAACGCAGAAGTTGCAGTCGAGGATAACGGCGGCATGAAGAAAACGCTTTCGCTCTGGAACTTCTTCACCATCGGTTTCGGTGCCATCATCGGTACCGGTTGGGTTCTGCAGGTCGGCGACTGGATGGTCGTGGGCGGCGGTCCCGTTCCCGCTATGATCGCATTCCTCTTGGGTGCAATCTTCCTCGTGCCCGTCGGAGCTGTTTTCGGTGAGCTCACGGCTGCTATCCCCATCTCGGGCGGCATCGTCGAGTATGTCGATCGTAGCTTTGGCCGTACGCTGAGCTACATCACCGGTTGGCTTTTGGCCCTGGGCAACGGTATCCTGTGCCCGTGGGAGGCCATCGCCATTTCGACCCTCGTGTCCGAGATGTTCGGCAGCCTGCCCGGTCTTGAGTGGCTGCGCGCCGTCAAGCTCTACACCATCCTGGGCGCCGACGTTTACCTGTTCCCGACGCTGATCGCGCTCGGCTTCGCAGCCTACGTCATCTTCCTCAACTTCCGCGGCGCCAGCTCGGCCGCCAAGCTCCAGGCCTTCCTGACCAAGGCTCTGCTCTGCGGCATGCTGCTCGCCATGGGCGTCTCGCTGTTCACCGGCTCGCCGGACAATGCCATGCCCGTGTTCTCCCAGGTCACCGGCGCTGGCGGCGGCAAGGCCGCTACCGAGGGCGCCAGCCTGTTCGCCGGCATCGTGTCGGTCCTGGTTCTGACTCCGTTCTTCTACGCCGGTTTCGACACCATTCCTCAGCAGGCTGAGGAAGCAGCCGAGGGCCTCAACTGGAACAAGTTCGGCAAGATCATCTCCCTGGCCCTGCTGGCCGCCGGCGGCTTCTACATGGTCTGCATCTACTCGTTCGGCACCATCCTCGACTGGCATGAGTTTGTTAAGAGCCCGGTTCCCGCGCTTGCCTGCCTCAAGGGCATCAACATGCTCCTGTACCTGGCCATGCTCGTCATTGCCACGCTTGGACCTATGGGCCCGATGAACTCTTTCTACGGTGCCACGAGCCGCATCATGCTCGCCATGGGCCGCAAGGGCCAGCTGCCCGAGAAATTCGCCGAGGTCGATCCCAAGTCAGGCGCTCCCAAGCTCGCCTGCGTCGTTCTGGGCGTCATCACCGTCATCGGTCCGTTCCTGGGCAAGAACATGCTCATCCCTCTGACCAACGTGTCGGCTCTCGCCTTCATCTTCTCCTGCGGCATGGTCGCCCTCGCCTGCCTGCGCATGCGCTTCACCGAGCCCGACCTGCCTCGTCCCTACGAGGTGCCCGGCGGCAAGTTTGGCATCGGCCTCGCTATCGCTGCCTGCGCCATCATCATCGGCCTGCTCGTGATTCCGTTCTCTCCCGCCTCCCTCAACATGGTGGAGTGGAGCATCGTGATCGGCTGGTTGGCTATTGGCCTGGCCCTCATGGCTTTCACCAATTCCCGAAAAAAGTAACGCCTAGCCGGGGCGGATCGGGTGCGCGGTATCCTCTCTCCCGCGCACCGAACCCGGCACAACTTGGGTAGCTTTGTGAGGCCCAAAGCCAATACGGCCTCGCCCACTATATGGATCCATAAGGAGGAACCATGTCCACTAAGTATGCAATCGTTGGCGGCAAGCTCATCGACGGTACCGGTGCCGAGCCGGTCGAGAACTCCCTCGTTCTCGTCGACGACAACGGCAAGATCGAGTACGCCGGCGCTATGCAGGACCTTCCCGAGGGCGTTGAGGTCATCGACGCCGCCGGCAAGACCGTCCTTCCCGGCCTGATCGACACCCACCTGCACTTCTCGGGCAACCTGACCGACGATGACACCGATTGGGTCATGCAGCCGCTCCTCGAGAAGCAGGCCGTCGCCGTCAAGCAGGCCTACGACTGCCTCACCCACGGCCTCACCACCGTCTGCGAGATCGGCCGCTTTGGTATCCAGATCCGTGATTGCATCGACAAGGGCGTCTTTAAGGGCCCGCGCGTTCTGGCCACCGGCCTCGGCTTCTGCCGCGTTGCCGGCCACGGTGACTCCCACCACTGCACCCAGGAGCTCAACAAGGAATCCCATCCCTGGGGCGACCAGGTCGACGGTCCTTGGGATCTGCGCAAGGCCGTCCGTCGTCGCCTGCGTGAGAACCCCGATGCCATCAAGATCTGGGCTACCGGTGGCGGCATCTGGCGCTGGGACTCCGGTCGCGACCAGCACTACTGCTCCGAGGAGATCCAGGCCGTGGTCGAAGAGGCCAAGATGGTCGGCATCCCCGTGTGGAGCCACTGCTACAACAACCACGCCGCTGCCTACGATTCCGTTCGCTTTGGCTGCGAGCAGCTGATTCACGGCTTCGATATCGATGAGCGCACCATGGACCTCATGGCCGAGCAGGGCACCTTCTTCACCCCGACGATCGCCTTCCTGCCCACCTGGTACGCCACCTATCCGCCCGTCTACGTCCCCGAGCTGCACGACAAGTACGAGGGCACCCTGGTCGAGAAGGAGCTGCAGCGCAACTACGACTGCCTGCGCGAGGCCAAGAAGCGCGGCGTCGTCATGACGATCGGCTCCGACTCCTTCTCCTTCGTCACCCCGTACGGCACCTGCTCCATCGAGGAGATGTACGAGTTCGTCGACAAGATCGGCTTCACCCCGGTCGAGACCATCACCTGCGCCACCCTCAACGGTGCCAAGATGTGCCACATCGAGGACGAGACCGGTTCTATCGAGGCCGGCAAGTGCGCCGACCTGCTGGTCGTCAACGGTGACGTCGCCGCCGACATCCACGTGCTCAACACCGACAACATGGACGTTATCATGAAGGACGGCTGGATCGTCGAGGCGGGCACCTTTGGCGAGGCCAACAAATACAGCGCCTAAACTACCGTTCATCGACGACTGGATGTAAAACACAGTATTTGATTGCATAATGCAATGGAGAGGGTCGCTTGCGGCCCTCTTTATTGCTATGGGTGCGATAGATAAAAGGGGATGACGGTGGATTTAAACAGGCTGATTCTGGGCAAGAGCTACAACTCTACCAAGGTCTTTCGTACGGCCCAGCATGTGGTCCAGGCCATCCTGCTCGGTGTTGTCGTTCCGGCGCTTATCCTGCTGCTTATCTGGGATTTAACCGATAACCCCAATCCCGTTCCGGGCGTTGTCGTTATTGCCGGCATGGTCATGCTGTGCTTCTTTTTCTCGTATGTCTTTGTGGTCCCCGACGACCTCACATCGAGCGCAACCGACCGTACGCTCGCCATCGCATCAAAAATATTCGCCTACACGTCGCGCGGCCTTACGCCCGAAGCGGCCTTGGGCGCCTCTAAAATCATCCTGTCCGAGACCATCGCCTCTGCCATCTGCTTTACCGATGGCAAACAGGTGTTAGCAAGCTGGGGCGAGGACTCGGCAAAGTGTCCTGCCGGCACCCCGGTCGTGCTCAAGACCACGCTCAGCGTGATTGAGACGGGCGAGCAGAGCGTGTTTTCGCGTGACACATCCAATGAGACGGGCGGCTATTTTCCCCGCCTGCGCGCCGGCATTGTCGCGCCGCTTACCGTGCGCGGACATTGCGTGGGTACGCTCGAGCTGTACTATCCCCGCCTGAGCAGCATCGATATGCGCCAGACGGCGTTGGCCTCGGGTTTTGCCGATCTAATTTCCACGCAGCTCGCCAGCTTTGAGCTCGAGCGCCAGGACGAGCTCACAGCCCGCGTTGAGCTTCGCGCCCTGCAGTCGCAGGTCGACCCGCATTTTCTATTCAATACCATTAGCACGATCGTGTCGCTCGTTCGAACCGAGCCCGACAAGGCGCGATCGCTGCTGATCGACTTTTCCAACTACTATCGTCAGACGCTTTCTGACTCCGATACGCTCACCACGCTCGAGCACGAGGTGGAACAGGGCACTCGTTATATCAATCTTATGCAGGCCCGGTATGGCGACGGCCGTCTGCGCGTCTCGGTCGACATCGACTTTGAGGTGCGCGACAGCCTGGTGCCGCCGTTTATCTTGCAGCCGCTGCTCGAAAACTGCATCAAGCATGCGCAGCGCGAGATCGAGCCGCTTTCTATTCATGTTAGGGCTTTCGAGACCGATGACGGCTTGGAGATCATCGTCGAAGACGACGGCATCGGAATGAGCGAAGAAGTCTGCGCGCATCTGTTTGAGCAGCATCGCCGAGAGGAGCCCGAGAGCATTACCGCCGACGGCTCCGTCAAGCGAGGTTGCGGCCTGGCGCTCTTCAACGTGCTTCAGCGCATCCATTTCTTTTACGGAGAAGATTCTGGCATGCGCGTGAAGTCCCAGGAGGGCGTGGGAACGCAGGTCATCGTTGAGTTGAACGGCGAGCCACATGAGCCGGCGCCGTTGACGGTGTAGCACGCGGTTGGATTGAGAGAAAAAAGAGGGGAAGCGCATATGTCCGAAGGCTGGAACATCCTGGTGGTTGATGACGAGCCCCCAATTAGGGCTGAGCTACGCTATCTGTTGGAAAAGGATGCGCGTGTGGGTCAGATTGCCGAGGCGGGCAATGTCACCGAAGCCGTGGAGTTGATTCTGTCGAGCAAGCCCGACGTGCTGTTTTTAGACATTACCATGCCCGGTCGCTCGGGAATTGAGCTTGCCGAGACCCTGCAAAACCTAAAGAGGCCGCCGGTCGTGGTGTTTGTGACGGCATTTGCCGAGTATGCGGCCGATGCCTATAACCTCGATGCCGTCGATTACGTCGTCAAACCGGTTGAGGATGCTCGCCTGTCAAAGGCGCTCGACAAGATTGAGGCTGCCCTGGGCGCTCGTCGTGTCGTCCACGCTCCGCGCCAGCCTTTGCGCCTGACGGTGGATCGTGGGGGCAAAAAGGTGTTCATCCCCGTGGCGGATGTCTGCTACTTTGAGGCACGCGCCGATTTTTGCAACGCCGTCTGCGCCGAGGGAACATATCTGATCAATGAGTCGATCTCTTCGCTCGAGCGACGCTTGGCCTCCGAGGGCTTTATCCGTGTCCACCGCAGTTATCTGGTCAATTTGGAAGACGTGCACAATGTCGAGATCGGCTCCACGGGCCTGATGGAGCTCAGGCTCGATCGCGTGACCTCGACGGTGCCCGTGTCCCGCCGTCGCGCCGCCGAGGTTAAGACGCACCTGGGGCTTGCGTAGGCGGTCCGCACGCCACCGTTTACCGCCGCAGGTTTGGCACGGGCGCGCGGTGGGCATAATGGGTGGCATCGAATGAAATCGAAAGGATCATTATGCCTGCGCTCATTACGCATCATCTGTTTGGCGAGGAAAGCATCGACCGTCTTCCGCAGGGCGTTATCACGTCCGACGAGGAGCGCATCGCCTTTATCCTGGGCAACCAGGGCCCCGACCCGTTTTTCTTCCACATGCTCACGCCGCGCGTTTCCGATTGCACGTTGCTTGCTCAGGTCATGCACCGCTCGCGTATGTCGCGCCAGTTCTCGTGTCTGCGCGACGGCGTGTCGCACCTGCAGCCGCGCGATGCCAACCTGGGTCGCGCCTTTGCGCTGGGCCTGCTGTCGCACTATGTGCTCGACCGCAATGCCCACCCCTTTGTCTACGAGCAGCAGTTTGGCATTGTTGAGTCCGACCCCGAGCTCGAGGCTTCGGGCGGTCAAGTTCACGCCGTGCTCGAAAGCGACTTGGACGTGCTGATGCTGCAGCTCAAGCGCGATGGGGCAACGGTCGAGGATTATCCGCCGGCGGGCGAGATCGTCACGACCGACCGCATCAATCGTGTTGCCGGCGTGCTGATGAGCTACGTCGCCGGGCGCGTGTACGGTATCGACATCCCGGCGGGGGAGTACGCCGGCGCCGTAGCCGACATGCAGCTGCTCTACCGCACTATCGAGCCGGCCGGTTCGGCCAAGACGCGCGCGATTGCCCTGCTCGAGGGCTTGGTGCACGATTATTCGCTGCTCGACGGCCTTGCGCACCGTGTGACGACCGAGCCGCCCGAGCGTACCGGCAACCTGGGCCACTTGGCATGGAAGAACCCCTTTACTGACGAGGTCTCGAACGAGAGTTTCCCCGAGGTCTTTGACCGCGCGCTGGTCGATTACGAGTGCACGGTCGCCCGCTTTATCGAGACCGGCGATATGGAAGCCGTGACCAACCACGTCAATTACAGCGGTCGCGTGCTCGGCGCCGACGAAGAGTTCGACCGCGAGGAGTAGGGCTCGTGCGTACCCCTTTGCCGAATCCTTACCGGCGCCTCTGGACAATTGGGGTACGATGAACTAACTGCATATCGGGCGAATACGAAGGGGCCCTGTCCATGAAATACACCAAGCTCGAGCGTAACTGGGTTATGTACGATGTGGGCAACTCGGCCCTCGTGCTGCTCAATACCTCGGTGGTGCCCATCTACTTTAACGCCATCAATACCGGCGCTTCCTCGGCAGACCTGGTGGTCGCTTGGGGCAACGCGCAGACGATTGCCTCGCTGGTCATTGCCATGCTCATGCCCATTCTGGGCGCGCTTGCCGATTACGCCGGCAACAAGATCAAGTTCTTCTTGGGCTTCTTCCTCACGGGCCTGGTCCTTTGCCTGGCGCAGGCTATCCCAATGTCCGCCATGGCATTTTTGACCGTGTACGTGCTGTGCACCATCGGCCTTAACTCTTCTATGACGTTCTACGACGCCATGCTGCCCGACATTACCACCGACGAGCGCATGGACGCCGTGTCCAGCTCGGGCTATGCCTGGGGTTACATCGGTTCCACCGTACCGTTCATCATCTGCCTGGCGCTTATCATGGGTGGCCCCGCTCTCGGCGTCCCCACCATGCTGGCAACGCGTCTGTCGTTTATCATCACCGGTGCCTGGTGGCTCATCTTTACCCTGCCGCTCATTCGCACCTATAAGCAAAAGTACGGTCGCGAGCGCGGTCCCCAGGACACCATCGGCCACATCGTGGGCGGTGTGTTCTCCGAGGTCGGACACACCATGCGCGAGATCGCCCACAATAAGACCGTGCTGGTCTACATGATCGCGTTCTTCTTCTACATCGACGGTGTGCACACGGTTATTTCCATGGCAACCAGCTACGGATCGGCTCTGGGCATCGACTCGACCCAACTGGTGCTGGCTCTGCTCGTTACGCAGTTTGTGGCCTTCCCGTCCGCCATCATCTACGGTAAGCTCGCCGGCCGCGTGGGCACACTCAATATGATCATGGTGGCCGTCGCCGCCTATATGGGCATCGTGCTCTTTGCCGCGTTTTTCTTAAAGACCGCCCTTGAGTTTTGGGTGCTCGCTATTTTGGTCGGCCTGTTCCAGGGCGGCGTGCAGGCGCTCAGCCGTAGCTATTTTGGCCGCATTATCCCCAAGGAAAAGTCCAACGAGTACTATGGCTTCTTTGACATCTTTGGTCGTTACGCAAGCGTTATGGGCACCTTTCTGGTGTCGGTCGTTACCTCGCTGACCGGCAACCCGTCGCTGGGCGTCCTGTCTATCGGCGTGCTGCTGGTCGTTGGCTTTGTGCTGCTGGTCCGTCTGTCCCGCATGTCTCAGACGGCAGAGCAGGCCGCATAGGAACCTGCCGGTAATTGCGTCCGCCGCGATACTCTTTTGGGGTTATCCGCAATAAACATTCTGACTTTCGAACAATGATTGGCCCAAGTGGGTATGATGGAGTCAGCTAGGTCGCGGGGCGTCGCCTGTGTTTGGCGGCGTCCCGTTTTTGTGTTGCAGGGAGGGTAAGGCATGAACGCCACGGTCGTGATTCCAACGTATTGGGCGGGCGATGACGCTCGCGCAAACGCCCCTGGCACCTATGACCATTCGACACGACTCAACGCCGACAATCCCGAACTCGACCGCTGCCTGGTCTCGCTTGAGCAGGTACGTGACATCCCGCGCATCATCCTTTTGGTGGTCTGTCCCGTTTCTGCCACAGCCGATGTGTCGCTGCGCGTGCACGAGATTGTCGACGCGCATCCCACGCTCAAGGTCACCGTTGTTACCAACACCCAGGCCTCGCGCATCGCAGACCGGGTTGCTCAGATCGCACCCAAGGGTTCGGGCGAGTGCGTGAGTCTGCGAGGCTACGGCGCCATCCGCAACATGGGGCTAGCCTGTGCCGCTGTGCTGGGGCATGACGCGGTTATCTTTTTGGATGACGATGAGACTGTCATCGACGCCGACTTTATGAAGCGCGCGACCTATGCGCTGGGCCAGCAGACGCGTCAGGGCCTGCCGATTTTGGTCAAGAGCGGTTACTTTTACGATCGCGACGGATCCCCGCTGGCGCCCACGGACAAGGTGGGCATCTGCCATCGTTGGTGGACCAAGCGCATCGAGTTCAACCGTTGGATGAAAAAGGCGCTCTCGGGCACCCGCATCTCGCGCTCCAACTACGTGTGCGGCGGCCTGATGGCCCTGCACGCCCGCGCCTTTACGCGTGTGGCCTTTGATCCGTTTATCACCCGTGGCGAGGATCTGGATTACCTCTTTAACATGCGCATGTTTGGCTATGACGTGTGGTTTGACAACGAGTGGGCCGTTCGTCACCTGCCGCCCGAGTCCGAGAAGCGCTCACCGCGCTTTATGCAGGATGTATACCGTTGGTACTACGAACGGGCCAAGTTGACGTTCGCCGCGCATCAAAAGGAGCTCATCCCCGTTACGGCGGCATCGCTCATGCCCTACCCGGGCCCGTGGATTTCGCGCGAGCTCGACGACCGCGTGCGCAAGACCGCTATGGTCCGCAGCGTGTTTACCCGCGAGCATGAGGGCTACCTGCGCATCTGGCGCCATGGTATCGACGAGGCAAAGGCCTATGCGCGCCAAAACGCTGCAAGCTATCTGCGTTTCCAGAGCTTTTGGCCCAAGATCATGGACGGGCTTTGGCGTGACGCACAACTGATCAGTATCCTGGAGGGGGCCGAATGATCGACCGCCGCGCCCAGCGCGATAGTTCAATATCAATCTTTCGCATCATTGCCGTTGCCTGCGCCATTTGCGTGCTGGTGTACTTTATTTTTGCCTTGGTGACCGGTATCGAGCCGATCGCCACGGTGATTGCCTGCGCGCTGCTGTGCATCTTTCTGTGCATCTTTATCTTTTTGACGCTCAATCCCGATTCGGTGCGCTCCCAGTACACCGAGGAGACGCTCTCGGTGGCCTCGGCCATGCTCGAGGACATTAAGGGCGGTCTGACGCAGGAATCGGCGCGTTTGGTGTGCCGGCGCATTTTGCCCGAGACGCGCGCCATGACGGTGGCCATCACCGACGAGGACAACGTGCTTGCCTGCGCGGGCGAGTTTGAGGAAAAACTGCTGCCCGATACTCCCATCCACACGCTTGCCACGCGCTACGTTATCGAACATGGCATCGTGCAGTCGTTCAACCGTATGGTGGATGTCGTGGGTTCGGACGGCTCGCACAACCAAGTCCCCGCCGGCATTATCGCTCCCATCAAGGTGGGCGATCGTACCGTCGGCACGCTCAAGTTCTACTACAAGACCCCGCGCGCCGTCGACCGTACCCAGTACGCGCTTGCCTCGGGCTTTGCCGAGATCTTGTCCACGCAGCTCGCCATCCACGAGCTCGAGGTGCAAAAGGAACTCACGGCGCGCGCTGAGGTGCGTGCGCTGCAGGCGCAGATTAACCCGCACTTCCTGTTCAACACGCTGAACACCATTGCATCGTTTACGCGCACCGACCCGTTGCGGGCCCGCGAACTGCTTCGTGAGTTCTCATCGTTCTATCGTGCCACGCTCGACAACTCGGGATCGCTTATTCCGGTCTCGCGCGAGGTCGCACAGACCAAGCGCTACCTTACCTTTGAGAAGGCCCGCTTTGGCGAGGACCGCGTGCTTGCGACGTTCGATGTGTCCGAGGACGTGGAAGATACGCTGGTGCCGGCGTTCGTGATCCAGCCGATTGTCGAGAACGCCGTACGTCATGGTATGGGCGATGACGACGCCCTGAGGATCGACGTGACCGTTCACCAAGACGGCGAGGATGCAATCTTGATTGCCGTGGCCGATAATGGCGTGGGCATGGATGAGGGTACCGCCGCCAGACTGTTTGACGAGCGCTCTGCCCGTCCCGACGCCAGCTCTCCCCAGGGTGGCGGCGCCGGTGTGGCCATGCACAATATTTCGGAGCGCATCCATCGCTTTTATGGGCCGCACTCCTATACGCGTGTCGAATCGGCGCCGGGCAAGGGCACCAAAGTGCTCCTTCATCTTGATTTGTCAGAGAGCATCTTTGACATTCAAGAGTAAAATAAAAGGCTACGGGCTCAACGTCATGCGACGGATGCCCGGCGTAGTTAGTTGACGAAAGGTTTTATCCCTATGCTGCGTGCGATGATTGTGGATGATGAGGCGCCGGCTCGCTCGGAGCTTCGCTTCCTGCTCGAGCAAACGGGCAAGATCGGCACGATCACGGAGGCGTCGAGCGTCCGCTCCGCCATCGAGATGCTTATGGAAAGTCGCGTGGATGTCGTGTTTCTCGATATCTCGATGCCCGGTGCCTCGGGCCTGCAACTTGCCGAGGCGCTGCATAAGCTCAAAAATCCGCCGGCGATCGTGTTTGTGACTGCGTATAGCGACCATGCGGTCGAGGCATTCGACGTGGATGCCGTCGATTATCTGATGAAGCCGGTCGAGGAAGCTCGCTTGGATCGCGCGATCGAGAAGGTCATGCAACGCGCCAAGCCGGTTACGGACAGCAAAGTGACCATCGAGCGTATCCCGGTGGAAAAGGGCGGCCGCAAGGTGCTCATTCCCGTGGATGACATCCGCTTTATCATGGCAAAGGACGATTACTCCTGCATCTATACCGTCGATGATCGCTTTTTGTCGACGACCTCGCTGGCGCAGTTTGAGGCCAAGCTCTGCGACTTTGGCTTCTTCCGTGTTCACCGCCGCTATATCGTCAACCTAGCGTGCGTCACGGACGTTGAGACGGTGCCCTCGGGCGCCATCCAGCTGGGCATTACGGGCGTCGACGAACGCGTGCCGGTTTCTCGCCGCCGCGTCGTGCCGCTCAAGAAGGCTCTGAGTCTCTAGCACACTGGCCCCGCAGCCCTGTAGACCCATCGTCTGCGGGGCCGTGGGGCCTTTTTTGTATGTATCTGCCGAATCGTTTTTTGCGGAAGGGATCCCATGAACAGCGCAAGCGCCAAGCGCATCGACATCATCTCGGACACCCACGGCTATTTATCGCCTGCGCTCTTGGATGAGCTTGAGGGCGCAGACCTGATCATCCACGCCGGCGACCTTACGTCAGAGATGGACTACGAGCACCTATGCACCATCGCCCCCGTGCGGGCCGTATTGGGCAACAACGATTACTACCGCGACTACGGCCCCGATGTAGACCGTCTTGCGCTCTTTACCTACGAAGGCCTCAAATTCGCCGTAGCCCACTACCGCGAAGACCTTCCGGTGGGATCCGTAGACGTAGCCATCAACGGCCACACCCACGTAACCAAAGAAGCCCAAGTGGGCCGCTGCCTAGTCCTCAACCCGGGCAGCGCCAGCTATCCCAGAGGCACCCGAGGCCCCACCATGGCCAGAATGCTAGTAAAAGACGGCAAGATCCTAAGCACCAAGTTTATTGACCTAGACTAACCGCAACAAAAACGGGGGATGCACAAGGCATCTCCCGTTTTTCTTTGAGCCAAAGTAAGAAGTCCAACCAGAACAATCAGACCAACCCCGCCGAGGAGCACGCGGGCTAGCCGCGCAGCGGCGCACGCCCGCAAAACTGGTTGAATAATGTGACGGCAGGGAGGGTCTCCGGGGCTGGGGGCGGGGGTTAAGTTTGTCGCGAGTTCCGCACGCAAAGGAAAGCACTTAATGTGCTTTCCGTCTTGCGCAGGACTGTAGAGCAGCAAACTTAACCCC
>DBGAQS010000027.1:0-3228 GCA_048434495.1 Collinsella sp.
GAACAGGAGTCGCTCGAGCTCGTCGGGCGGCAGGTTGAGGAGCTCGTCGCCGGGACGGTGCAGGCAGACCTTCCTGAGCTTGCCGATCTCGGAAGGCACGTGCAGACCTTTCGTCATGGCCTCCTACCTTTCTTTCGGGCCCTTGTCAGGGCCGATTCGTTAGCGCCCCTCCGTGTGAGGCGTTATTGCTGACGACATATTTATATCCAAAATCAGCTCATACTTCCACCTTGCCCCCGAACGGTTTTTTATAGGGGGTGAACGGCATACACATATACTTCACGCATGGCACACTTCATCTTAATAAAGCGTATTTACGTGCTTAAACGCGTTTTAATCCTAAAATCAAATGGAACTAAACTTTGTTAAACCATCCTCAAAGTGCATATTTCCAATAAAGCTATGAATAGAATTAGCGGTTCACACCGCGTCTCAACCATTTTCATTTTTATTCAGAAAAAAGTTTGTCCTATTCATTTCTGGTAAATAAATTACCGTTTACCAGACGCTTGATACCGTTCACCGGAAACTCAGTATAAGGCCCAGCGGATACCGGCTCGCTTTACGGCCCCATTTGTAACAACTTGACTTCTCGGTATAGAAAACGGACCCGCTTCCCCTAGGGAAACGGGTCCGTTTTCGATTATCATCGGCTAATTTGGATAAGGCCCCGAAGACCATCGGAATCCTAGCGATCGAACTCCGCCAGTGCCTCGCCCAAAAGCCTCAGGCCCTCACGAAGAACATCTTCGCTCGCGCAGTAGCCCAGGCGTGCGCCGCAGGGAAGCTCAAAACGGCTACCGGGGACCAGCAGCACTCCCCTCTCGGACAGCAGGCGCCTGCAGAACTCCTCATCATCCTCGGGAATATCCAGCTGGATAAACGAGATGGACACGCCCTGCGGGGCCGTCCAGGAAACGCGATGCTGCGTATCGATCCAAGCCTGCGCGATATCGCGGTTGCCAAACACGATCTTGCGATTGCGCTCGAGAATCTTATCCTTGTGTTCAAGCACATAGGTCGCCAGGGCATCGTTGAACACGCCGCCGCAGATCATGGTGTAATCGCGATAGGTACGGATGCGGTTGGACACCTCTTCGTCGGCCAGGACCCAGCCCACGCGGGCCGCAGGCGTCGAATAGGTCTTCGACAACGAGTTGGTGACAATGGCCCTCTCGTACACGTCGACCATCGACATAAAGGACTCAGTGTTTTCGAGCGGCAGATACACCTCGTCGCACAGCACGTAGACGCCCACCGAGCGGGCGATCTCGGCAATCTGGCCGAGCATATCGGCATCGAGCACCGTACCGATGGGGTTCGATGCGTTGTTTATGCAGATAAGCTTGGTGTTGGGGCGCACCAAGCGCTTGAGTTCCTCGATATCGGGCTTCCAGCCGAGTTCCTCGCGAAGCTCCCAATACTCGACCTCGGCGCCCAGCGTGCGCGGAATCTCGTAGAGCGGCGCGTAGGTGGGCCACTCGGCGATAACATGGTCGCCGGGCTCGACCACAGCCATGATGGCGTTGAGGTTAGCGCCCGTGCAGCCATTGGTCTGCAGAATGTGATCGGGATTGACCTCCCGACGATACAGCTTGGCAACCTCGGCCTTAAACTCCGGCGAGCCCTCGATCCAGCCGTAGTTCATCTTCTCGCGGTCCAGGCGCTCGTAGAACGTGGCGCCGTCCTGTTCATCGAGCGCGCGCAGCTCGCCCATGGTGAGCGACGAGATCGTCGACTGGGCGATGTCCCACGTGGCGCTCTTCTCCCAAACGTTGAGCCATTCCTCAACGCCAATCGTCTTGATGTCCATGGCCAAGCTCCTTACAAAAGCAGTCATCCAATCGTGTTGACGTTCCTCATACAAGATTGGGGCGGTGCGAAAACCCGCACCGCCCCAATGGGAGACATCTAATGGCAGCTAGATGTATGTATTAAGACCTGTACGGGTCCTAGAAGACCCTAGAGGTCCTCGCGCCAGAAGGGCATGCTCATGCAGCGCGGGCCGCCGCGGCCGCGGGAGAGCTCGGCGGAGGGCACGACGAGAAGGTCCAGGCCCTCCTTGTACAGCACGTCGTTGGTGACGGTGTTGCGGGCGTAGACGCAGATCTTGCCGGGCTCGACGCACAGGGTGTTGGAGCCGTCGTTCCACTGCTCGCGGGAGGCCGCGATCGGGTCGCCGCCGCCGCAGGGGATCAGCTTGACCTGGTCGACGCCGGTGGCGTCCTCCAGGACGTGCTCGAGGGTGTCCTCGATCAGGCGGATGTTCACGTCGCCCGGGTTCTTGCCGGCGGTCAGCTCGTAGACGCGCAGGGTGCCCATGATGGCGGGGTGGATCGTGAACTTATCGACGTCGATCTGGGTGAAGACCGTGTCGAGGTGCATGAAGGCGCGCGAGACCGGGATGTCGAAGGCCAGGATGCGCTCGACCTTGGAGTCGGAGTTCCAGAAGATGTTCTGGGCCATGACGTCGATCGCGGCGGCCTGGGTGCGCTGGGAGATGCCGACGGCGAGGGTCTTCTCGTTGATGTTCAGCACGTCGCCGCCCTCGGTGTGGAACTGGCAGTCGCGGCGGAAGTACAGCGAGACGTCCTTGTAGTCGGGGTGGTACTTGAAGACGTACTTGCCGTACAGGGTCTCGCGGTTGCGGGTGACCGAGTACATGCGGTTGAGGTTGACGCCCTCGCCGACGACCGCGAACGGGTCGCGGGTGAAGTAGAGGTTGGGCATCGGGTCGATGATCAGGTCGGACTCGGACTCGGAGTTGACCAGGGAGTCGAGGGTCGTGGACGCCGTGAGGGGCATGTCGATCTCGGACTTGGTCATGCCGGCCATGGTCTTCTTGACGAACTCGAGGTTGTCCTCGATGGAGTCCAGCTTCTCGCGGACGATCTGCGGCATGTGCTGGCCGCGGATGCCGGCCTCGGCGATGTACTGGTCGGTGAACTCGGCGCGGGCGCCGGGGACCTGGTCGAACACCTCGGCGACGAGGTTCTCGAGATAGAGGACCTCCACGCCCTGGTCCCTCAGGATCTGGGCGAAGGTGTCGTGCTCCTGCTGCGCGACCTCCAGGAACGGGACGTCGTCGAACAGGAGTCGCTCGAGCTCGTCGGGCGGCAGGTTGAGGAGCTCGTCGCCGGGACGGTGCAGGCAGACCTTCCTGAGCTTGCCGATCTCGGAAGGCACGTGCAGACCTTTCGTCATGGCCTCCTACCTTTCTTTCGGGCC
>DBGAQS010000028.1:0-16310 GCA_048434495.1 Collinsella sp.
CACCTGCACACCTCCCGCCCCCCTTGCGCCCGTCCGGACTCACCCAGCCCGACCAACACAAAACCCACACAAACCAGCGGGCACAAGAAAAGCCCCGGCATGACGGGCATAGCCGGGGCTGGGAGGATCAGAGATCGAATGTATCTTCGATTAGATTCGCATTATAATCGAATGTGCAATGTCCTGCTTTACCTCCAGTCTTAAGTATCGTGTTTCCAAACGGTTGAACGATAATTTTATGACCTTCAGTGTCTACTGAAATGACATTTGCGCCAATGATCGAAGGGGTGTCTGTTTCTCTTTTAAAGAATTGATACCACTCTTTTAACATTGAGTTGGTAATAATGCCTAATTGGCGACCGTGTGCTTTTTCATAATACCCAACCCAAGAATAATGCCTATGACCGTGAATATGGCATATAAAAGTACCTCCGTTGGCTTTGAAGTCATCAACAGCATTCAAAATTGTTTCTTCGAAGGGATACAATTCGGGCACTTCATTGTGTGACAAATTAGACGGCAAATAACTGGGTAATGGAGCAAGTGAACATGGTATCCATGTTGATGCGTTTTTGTCTCCATAACCCCAATGTCGGGCCAAAATAACCTGCTTGTTTTGGATTAATGAATCATTGAGAAGTGTTTTAAGCCAGGACAGCATGTTTTGCTGATATTGCGAATCTAAACACATGCAGTCCAACCCAATTAATCGTATGTTTTTGTCACAATCTTTGTACCAATATGTCGTATTTGGTTCTTGCACTGTTTTATTGCTGCTTATATATGGTTCGTATGCCTGTGTATATAATTGCGAAATTGGAATTTGATTTGTCCATATAAATGGGCCTGTTGGATTTACGTAATCGTGGTTGCCCAACGTCAGCAAGGTGTCATGCCAGTAGTTATACCCTGCTGGCAGACCGTGCCATGTTGTATTGAAATCTCCAAGGCATATTCGTTCATCAATAGGCGCGTATGACGTCAGGTTGTTTGCAATGTTGATGATTTCAACCTTGGTATTTCCGTCGATGTGCCAGTCAGTCGTTATTAACAGATTGAAATTTTCAGGTGTCAAACTATGTTGTTCTGACAATTGCATAGATTTATCGACACCTGCTCTTCAAGGCTCTTCTTGCGTAAATTTCTTTAGAAAAATGTCGCACAAAAATCTATTTGGTTTATTAGTTTGATCTTTAATAAAATTGACAAACTCCAAGCCTCCGTTTTTATATCTGCAATCGCCGAATGTATGCGGGACATTCTCCGTTGAAATCCAACGTTGAACAACGTTGTGCATTGTCGGATCGGAATCGGGATTCTGTATACTTTCGAAGATCGGCCTCAACTGTTCCGGCACTCTACAAATTTGCGCCCAATTGTCCGATGTAGATGTAAGATGATCCGGGCAGTATATATACAAATGCAAAAGAATAGAATCTGTATCGGGAAAATAGAGACACGAAAATTCTTTGAAGTTAATTCCAGTGTTCCATTCAGTGAACAAAGTGTCATCGAAGGAAATATATTTTTTCTTATTTGAATTTACAAGCGCCTCCGATGCCACTTCGATGGCATTGTCTGCGTTGGTGTCTGCTGTGTTGGCAACGGACAAGGCATTATTTGCAGTCGTTACCGCATTACTTGCATTGGTGTTCGCGTTGTCAATTTTCTCACTCCATTGCAATACTTCCTGCCTATAAGCTTCCACCTGCGCATTGAAATTACCCGTAATCGCCCAATAGTCGGTATTGGCGATGCCGATGCCCGTAGGCACCGACTGCATGGAGGTGTAACTGTTTCCGTTGTGGATGACGATGGTTAGCGGCTCGTACTCGCGCGTATCGCTCCACTCAAGGGGGTTCGCGAACACGGGCACATAGCGTGCGCCGACGTACTGACGGACACCTTTGGCGGGTGCGTCGGTGGGCGTGTCCGCCATAGCCGCGATGCGCTGGGCCAACACCTGCATTTGCTCGTCTGTGAGTTTTCCTGGATTTGTCATTTTATCTCCTAACGTACGATCTCCGGCATCTGATTAACTGTCTCGGTATTATCCGGCTCCGTATCCCATCTCAGAATGAGACGCCCATAAGTGTCTTCGGAATATACATGACCCGTGTCGAAGACGATATCATCCCACGACTGGGGAATATACGCCACGAAATAGCCTTCTAAGTTCAGACCGAAGTAAACTTGCTTCGCTACTTGCGTGAAGACGTAATCGAGGTTTTCCGAAACCCATTCCCTCACCTGAGCCTCATAGTAGTCGTTGAAGCCCGATTCTTTGAACTGCTCGAATTCAACTTCGAGCTCGTCCAGCGCGTCGAGCACGGCCTGGTAGTTGTCCGCCGTGTTCTCGCTGAAGCAAATGGTCTTCCAAAGATATTCGCATATCGCCTTAATGCGCTCCTCTTGCGAGTACACATCCCAGTAGAATTTCGGAATTACCGGTGTGTAGTCGGTGAAGGCCCACCACCTCGGGGCGAACTTTACGAAATCATCCGCATTGCATTGTCCCATCGCGCACCTCCTTAAAATGCGGCCGTGTCCACCGTGAGCAAACAGGTGAACAGCTCGTCCAATTCTTCCATTATCATAACATCAACGGTTTTGAAACGGGTCTGAATTTGCTCCCATTTGTCCAGCACGTCGCCCTCGGTAATATTCTCGAATTCACGATCATTTCCGGAGCTGGCATAATCGGAATTCCCCGAGAGCATTGTCTCGGGAAACTCGCTGTGAATGTCTCGTGATTTTCCATAGGTGTTGGAGGTTTGGAGGGGATCCAACCCTTGCTCTTCCAACTTGTACAGCTTTTTGTACTTCGGCATGATCTCGTTCATCTTCCGCATGAACTGCTGTTTCCAGCGGCCCGGGGGGAGGATTCCGATTTCCCGGTAGAAGAAACGTGCCTCGAACATAGAGCAGACGCGCTTGTACTGCTCCACGCTGTAGTAGTCCCATGTCCAAGAGGGGTCTTCCCAATCCACCCAACCCGCCTCAATCAGCTCCCCGAGTTGTATGGTCACGACGGAATGGAAATCGCGCGGCCACATAAGCGGCGTCAAGTTAGTTACCTGAGAGCAAGTCATCATCGCCCATCCTCTCCAACTTGTGCGAATAGTCGTAGTTCGCACTCTCCCACTCGCTCGCCCAATAGACGCGAACGTCGAGGCCGAAACGCTCATTTAGCTTCTCCAAGCCGAGGCGACGCGCCAAAAGCGGGTTGTAACGGTTTATCTCGGCGGGGGACTGCAGACTCGACACCTCGTCCTCTATCATGCGCTCGCTCTTCTGCGTCAGCGCGTCGATGCCGAGCAGGGTATAGACCTGCGTCCAGATGTTGCCCTGGGCTGTTTGCAGCTCCTCGCCGATAAACGGAACATTGAGATTGAGCACGGTAATGGACTCGGCTAGCGCCTTAAGGCGTTTCGTGCCCAGAATAGCGGGCTCGCCTCCGTATAGCTGTTTGAAAATCTGGATTCCGTCCAACTCCTCCACTCCGTTCTCATCGACGGCGAGCGCTACGGGCTTATGCTGCTGTAGCAAGTTGATGTCGAAAGTTCGATCACAGAGCGCCAGACGGCGTGCAAAAATCGATAGCTTCCATAGTAGGGGCGTCCTCATTAGGTTGTCGTAGAGCACCACTCCGTTTCCCCAGTCGCAACCGAAGTTAGGGCGTCCGCACTGACCCATGGCCCGCCATGAGCGCGGCAGGTCGTACTTGTTCGGTGCTCCTTGTTGAATTGCTTGGAGCGAGTACCACGTATCGCCCCGCCTCGCGATAGTGGCTACTCCGTTGGTCATGAGCGTCCATTCCAAATAGCGGGCGTCGCAGGTGTCGGGAAGACCCTCCCAGCGAAAGCGCGAGAGCGCCAGTCCCATGAGCCAGTCCTCGTAGATGAGCGCCAGCTCTTGATTGTAGGCCGCGCTCTGCCAATAGCGCGCGTCGTTCTTCCCATGCTTCTTTCGTCTCATTTCAGTTCTCCCATATGTCGGTTGCGCCGATTATAGCAGGTTCGCGCCAGACGGTCGTACCCTTGATTAGAATGGAGCGGATGAGGCTCGCCGCGCCCTGGGTGCACGCGCGGGGGATGATCCATACATCGTCGCATTGCCAATAAGTGAAATCGCGCATGACCTGCCAACTGGTGAAATCCCAGTACTGCCCTAAAGCGTAGCCGTATCGCGCGAAATGGGATGCCGCTGCCATAATCGAACCGGTGTCCTGGGTCTGCACCTCGAAGACCCATCCCAAGGGGCGCGAGGACGCGGTAGCGGCGTTGGCGAATGCTCCGCCTTCCAGAGGCGCGCCCAAAGCCGCCTGTTTGATCTGGTTTGCAATGGCGCTTCTGGCCGTGTCCCGGTTCGTCCCGGCGTTGGACACGGCAGTATTGTAGCTTCTGATCGCGTTTCCCTTGTATGCGCCCGTGTTCTCAACGCCGCCCGAGGCGTTCACCTCGGCACCCGCTCCGCCCTTTATCAAAGCGCGGTCGTTCACGGCCTGGGCATAGTTGAGATTGTTGGAAAGCGACACTTGTTTGGAGTTCTGCGCGCGGGTGAGCGCTTGCGCCTCCCCGACGTATCCGGTGGCGTCTCCGCCCGTGTAGCTGTTCAAAATGGCGTTGTAGTCGCCACCGCTCACCGCGCTGATAGTCCCGCCGTACATGGCCGTCAAGTACCTGGTGTTGGCCAGATTCGAGGCTTGATAGGCTGCTTCCTGCGATGAGGCCAGCGTGTGCAGGCTGATACCGGACATGGCCGTGTTGGCCAACGCGGTGCCGACGCCGACAGCCATACCTGCGGGCCCTCCCGAGATAGCGCCGCCTATGAGCCCGTTTCCAATGGAGGCAGTGGCCGTGGTCGAGGAGGTGATGTAGTTCTGGGCAACGGCGGCGTTGTACGATATAGTGGATTGGACGATAGACTCGGTAACGCCCGCCGCCTGCTGATCCGCCGCATTCAGGTACATGTTCGATTGGTAGACGTTGGCGGAGTCGATGGAGGCCCGCGCGTGGTTGCGTCCGGACGTGGCATCGGTATAGCCCGCGTCCGCGCTGTCCCGTGCATTGTCGCGCCCCGCCGTCGCCGTGCTCACGGCGGTGCTGTAGGCGTTTTGGAGTGCCGTTTCCGCCTGGGCGCGATCGAAGTGCGTGGCGTAGTCGTTGACCGTCCCGGCGTCGAGGTAGACGGCGAAACTGGGAATTTCCAAGCTTCGCAGCGTTTTCAGGGCGTCGCCAACCCACGGCATCGATATACTGCTCAGCGCCGCAAACGCCAGGGACGCCGACGCTCCACCCAGATGCACATAGGTATCCACATTGATAAACGGCCCTGCGAGGTTGAGCCGTGCGGCTACCGATATATTTCCCTCCGTCTCCTCCACCTTCACCTCGATATCGCCCGCGTCGGTGTGCGCCATGATGCGCGCATAGGGGTAGGTGTAGAGCTTCGCCATATCGTCGCATTTCGCGGGGTAGCCGAAATCCGACTTGCTCCACGCCGCTACCTCGAAGTTTGTCCACGGGTTGGCAAAGACGCGCCGTACCGATGTGCCCGCGAACGTGTAGGGCTCGCCTGTCTCCACCAGCTCAACGGGAGCGAACCATACCGCCCGGATGGTCTGGAATGCCTGGGGAACCTCCGTTTTCATAGCGGTTAGCAGCGGGGCCAAATTTGCCGGGGCCACGGAGAGGGACAGCAATGACGGCGTATCGTCGAGGTAGACAGGTTCAGCGGGAACGCGCCACGTTCCGGCCGCTTTGGTGCCCCATGTCCCCCAACTGGTCGCGCTCATGGTGATAACGGCCAACACCTCCCCGTTGAATATGTGCGATTTCACCGAAGGAGTTCGCGCGAACGTGCCGAACGTCACATCGGGGGCGGTTAGCATTGCCTGGTTCGCATAGGGGTTCTTGAGATAGTCGGTGGCGGTGACGCTCGCCATGGGGGCGTGGCCCCGCGCCAGCATCATGCCCGACACGTCCACGGAGTTGATATAGGTGCTCCATACGTCGAGCTGCACATGGCAGAGCGTCGTATTTGGCGCGAGTTCCTCCACCGCCTCGCAGAAGTATAGAAAGCGGTTTCGCGCGGGCGCGGCGTAGCTCACCGGGTTATCCGGAGTCGACATCACCGGATAATCGAGCACGAGGTAATTGCACTGGGTAGCCGCGTTGAACGGCACGGGCACTTTCACGGTTCCGTCGGGCTGCACTTGGAACATAGTCGGCTCGTCCACCTTGCAACCCTCCAAGCCGTCGAAATAGGCGTTCCGCGCTTCATCAGACTTCCAGTTGACTACGTTGTCGTAATCGGCGTCCCAGTTGACCGTGCATAGCTTTATTCGTGCGTTGTCCTCCCAGCGCGAATAGTCGAAGTTGTTCCGGTACTGCCATACATCCACGTTTGATAAATGGGGAAATGCTGTGTCCCCCAAATGGGGAAAATCTCGCTCCATATATACCTCCTCGCCTTGAAAAAAAGAGGGCACCTTATCGAGTGCCCTCATGATAGCAGATCGCGAATGCGGCTTACTGCGCCGTGGTGGCTGTCTCCGTGCCATGGGAGTCGGTAGTTCGGCTCGCACCCTTGCCCATCCGCTTTGCCTTGACGCTGGGCTTTACGGGGTCGGTCGCGGCGGTTGTCGGCGCGGTGATCGTCACCGCATGGCTCGCCATGTACTTGGTCGTGGCCGCGCTCGGGTTGATATACGCACTCGTGGCCGTCACCGTCACAACCGCGCCCGTCGGCATATCTTCTGCAATATGGAGTACCGCGAACTTATCGACGTAGGTTTTCATGGGGTCGATATCGATGGGCGAGCCGGGGGTGTCGTCATTGGGTTTGGCGGTTACCGCCGACACTTCGAACAGCGCCGCATCGGGTTCCACGGCGACGCCGTACCCGGCGGGGGACATGGTGCCCGTCAGATTCACGGTCAGCTGAACATCGGTGCCCGCCTCGGCGGTGTCCGCGCCCGTCACTGTGATACCGTTTACCGACTGCTTGAGCAGCGGAATGGTCGTACCCGTATCTCCAACCGTGAACAGGATAGCCGGTACGAACGGGGACGCGCTCACGATCTCCCAGTGATGCAGGTAGTAGTTCGTCGCCAACGTCTCCGCGTTGTAGAACGAGGTGTTCTCATAGAGGGTGTCCTGCAAAATGAAGAAATCCTGGGTGGTCAGCATCGCCACGGTATTCGGGATGGGGAACTCGTCCACGATGATCTGGCGCACGTTGACCTCGGCCAGCTCAACATGGAAGATGCTGGAGAGCACTTCAACGGACAGGGACGCGGCGACGGCGGGGGTCACGAGGAGTACCAGCTCCGAGGGCTTCGCGAACACGGGCACGGAGACGCTCGCCGCATTGTAACGGGCGCTAGGGAACTGGAGCATTCCCACCAGCGTTCGAACGGCGGTGAGGAACTCCTTGCCGGATGCCTCATCGCTCGGAACCTTGGAAAGCGGGTACTTGAAAAAGCCGTAGGCGTCCTCGTAGGTTGCCAGCATGTTCAGGGCGATGCGGTACTCGTCGTAATTATCCGAGTTAACCGGCGCTTGCATGATTCCCGCAACAAGGCGGTTCAGGCCGTAATCATCCAGAAACGCATTCTTCAATTCCGGCAGCACTACCGAAATAGGATATTTGTCCTGGCGGTTCTGCGTGTGATACGCCACATCGCCCTCGGGACGGTGCAAGCGCAGAAGCGACTCCACGTCATCCTTGTAGGCGTGGGCCTTGACCCAGTTGAGTGCGATTTCCTGTACAGTGGTGCCGTAATTCAACTTTGCGCGCTTGAAGACGGTCAGCGGGCTTGTCCATTCGAGATTTCGCGCATAGGTGTAGGCGATGCGGTTTACCAGCACATCCATGAACTGATTCAGGTACGCGTTGTTTCCGGGCTTGAAGAGCGCACGCCATGTCGCCTCCAAGCCGTTCACTGTCGGGTTCGGAACGCGCTGCTGGTAGTCGTTGCCCGCATCCAGCCAGATTTTCTCAGCGAGCACGGAATTAGTGAGTGCCATTCTTCATACCTCCTTAGATATTGAGCTCGTCGGCCAGATCATCCCAGTCGCGGGCTGTGATGTCGTCAATGTCATCGTCTTCGGTCTCGGGGCCGCGTTCGCCCTCCCCCTCGTCCGCGCCGTTGTCGCTCGCGATGCCCTGGATGGCGTCCAGACGGCGCATAACGGCATCGTTATGAACGGCGAGCTGGTCGCTCAAATCCTCGATGCGCCCCACGATATCGCGGAACTCGCCGATGCGGTGATCTGCCTCGCCCTCATCGATGCCGCGCACGCGCTCGATATCGTCGCGCAGCTCCTCGTTTTCATCGTCCATGGATTTTTTCCTTTCGTTGCCGGGTATATACCTGCTGCGCATTATAGCACGTCGAAAAAAGCGCCCACCCGCCGACATGATAGCGGCGAGGGGCGCCGGATAGGAGTGCCACAGCATCGGGGGCGCGCCTGAAAGCCGTACCCTGGGGCCGCCCGCGCGGGACGCTCTTCACGTCGGGTATCCGCGTTCGGGCTACTCGGCGACCGTCCCGCCGCGCCCTGGCGCGCCCATTATCTCACCGAAGGCCGTAAAGCGCAAGGCAGTCGGCCAGCGCTTGACGGGTGCCGTCCGAATCGCAGCGAACAAGCCCATACTGGTAGACTTCCAGAAGACAACGCATGACCGACTCGTTTCGCCTGGCGAAAAGCGCGTTGAACTCGCCGTCATCGTTTGTGAGAGCGTAGAGCGGGCTTGCGTCCCTGGGAAGTTTCGCGGTAACGTACAAATAACCCTCGCGCTCGTCGCTCCACACGGCGAGGCGATGCCCGCGCCCCTTTATGGCGAACTCGAATTTGGCGCGCGAGGGCTTGCGTCCCACGAAAAGCCCCGTGGCGTCCTGGAAAACGTTGTCCATGGCACCGCCCGCGTCCTCTGCGAGCGACGCGAGCGCACCCGCCACCGTTTCCGTTCTGCGACGTCGGGTGTACTCGGTCGGCTCCACGTAATCGAGTAGCAAACGTTTGCCCAATTCTGGAATCTCGTACCATGTTTTTCCGAACTCGGGCGGTTTTCGTATTCCCATGATCGCGAAATAGGGGTTTCGCATCGATAGCGCATTCGCCAACAGATACACGCGCGGCTCGTGCTTGCGCGGCACGCCCGGCACCTCTCGACTCACCGAATCGATCATCTGTGTCAGTACATAGTACTCATTGGGGAGGTATCGTTGAAAGCGGTTCATAGCACGATCTATGATAGCCTCATCGAGCATTATCCTGTACACGTCCGCGAAAGTGCGCTGTTTGAATTGCTGCATCTGCGAGAGCGCGCCAAAGTACCCTATAACTTGCCAATCGGGTTTCTCCCCTTCCGGCACCTTCTCTGCAATCCATGCGGCTGAGGTGTCAGTTTTGAATATATGCCCCGGAAATTCCACGTCCGGCCCCTGTTGCAGCTTGTCGAAGTAACCGCTCGCCACAGGCGCGAGGTCGGTTTTGAAGCGCACCAGTTGGACGAATCGCGAACCGTCCTTGAGAAAATCGCGCACGAACTGGCGACGAAGCCCGTAGGTCTTCCCCGCATCGCGCGAGGCGCAAACCATGGTCATATATGCGTCTTTTGAAAATGTGTCGCCCCAGTCATAGAATTTACTCTCTGTCAATATAAGCACCTCCCTCGTCATGTCCCATAAATTTAACGGAATCATCGATATCGCGACCGATCTCCCGCAAGTACTGCAGATTTTGCGCGTTTGAAATTTTCGACGTATCGCCGATGACGCGGGCCGACGGATAGAGCGCAATCGAGGCGGGCGCATCGACGTGTGCCGTCTCCCCGCGCCAGTCGGTCACGTCGCGCCGCACCCGGTCGGCGGGATGCGGGTGCGTTCGTTCCAAATGATAGCACAGACCATAATCGACCACGGAATTGTACCCCAGAAGCGAAGAAGCCACTTCCTCGAAGCACATACCGGCCTCGTCCATATCGCGCGCCCAATCCTCGGCGTTGTAACGATCAGAGGGACGAGACAGCCCCGCACATATGATATGGTACGCGCCGCACACGTCTCTGTCCATGCGCGCCTTGTTCCATGCCTCCCAGTGCAGGGGGTAGCGATTAGAACCGCCGCAATCCTCTACATCGAACTCGCCGACGCCTGAAAGCTCGCTCGCCAAATGGGGGAAGTTGCGGCGCACGCGCTCGCTCCCGTGATCGATGGCCGCACGAGCCGCGCGGTGCAGGGGCGCGAGCGCTTCCAAGATATCGCCATCCGTCACATCGGCGTCACACGCGAGCTTTATAGAATCGGTGTCCCCGCCGCATGCCCTCGCACGGCATCCCAGCGCCTCATAGAGCAATTCGAGCGCTATAACGAGGTGCATTCTAGAGCCGCCCACGATGCGACTTCCGAAGTTGTACAGAACTTTCACCGCCTTGGGCTTAAGATCGTCGTAGGTTTCGAGACTGGCGACAGTCGCACGGTCTACCTCCAAAGTTCCGTCGGCGAGGCACTTATAGGACGGCTTCATTATGTCCTGTGCCTGTGTGCCGTAAATGCCGTTGAACATTCCCTTGACCGTCGAATTGTAATAGGCTTTTAGAAATGCAGACGAGGCGACACCCGTCCGCACGTCCTCGGCGATGGCTTCGGGCACCGTCGCCCCTATGGGGCGCTCGTAGGGCACTCCCTCCTCGTAGTGATTTACAATTTCCTTCATTGCGTTCTTGGTCGCGTAGAGCACATGGGTTTGCAGTACGAGGTAATCGGGCGCCTTTACGAAGTTTTGGGAATACTCTCCGCAAATAACGGCCATATCATCCCAGACATATGCGCGCGAGAGGTTCCATAGCTCTGCCTCTGTTAAATGAAGAGTCGCGCTATCCGCACTGATGAGCTTCGAGAACGCGAAGCGCGCCCCCGTGGCCGAGTCCATCCATCCGCTTTGCCGGGTCGCCTCCTCGGCAACAGCGCCGGAGGGCGTCATGAAATCGACCTCGCCGACTTTCGAGGTAAATTTCCCCTGGGGTATAAGCGCGATTCCCTCGCGCTCGAAGACGGTTTCGGGGCGGAGACGGATGTTCTCGAAGCGAATACGAGCATGGAGCGCGAACGGCAACGGGCACCAATAGTTTCCCAACACCTCGTCACGGCTCGTCGCCAATATGCGCTCGGCCACCCGCTGCAACGGCTGCGCCGTTTTCGGGACACGGAAGTTTCTCGGCATGTATCGCCCGGAAATGAAAAGGTGGTGCATACTCGTCACGTCCAGGCTCGCCACATTTTTCTGCACCGTCGCGGCGAGATTTGCGGCTGTGAACGTCAGCCCCCCTCTGAAACAAGCCTTTCGCAATGCGTACAGATAGAAATTCGGGGCCCATTCGCGTATGCACGTCATTTTGAAGGCATCGAAAAGCGAATGACGATGGCCATTGGAGAACATCACGCCCTCGCGCCCTATGGTGCGCTGTGCCATCTGGCGCACCAGCGACGTTTTAGTAAGTACCGTACATCCCAGCATATCGGCGTCGAGCCACTCGTTCGCCTCGATGAGCCAGCGGAGATATGCGGGGATAACCTGCACATCGCGCGCCGCATAGTGCAGCTCGTCGGCAGTCAAGGGGGTTTCGGGCGTGCGAATTAGATTGTAATCCCAGTCGCCGAGCGCCTTTGCAAGTCCGCAGGTGCGCCCCATCGCGGCGAGTCCGCCCATTTCAAGATAATAGGTGTCCCATAATCGTAGACATATATCGCCCTCGTAGCACAAATCGAGCGTATAGACATGGGTCGATGACTGCGCATTCACCGCGATTTCGTAGTCTCGCGCCAGATCGTGCATGAGCGGTTGCAAATCGAACATGAGGTTGTAGGCGCACACCACGGGCACGACGCCCGCCGAATATCCCCATTGCATGAGGTCGCCCAGCCATTCCAGCACATCTCCCGCATAGCGGTAATAGCGGATATCATCGCAGGTATCGACCTCGTAGGAGCTTATATCGACGTCGCGCACATCGTTACAGATATACAGGCAGGGGAACGCGACGGAGCGCGCCCCATCTTGGAGCGTGGTCGTCTCCGTGTCATATATGCCCGCTATCTTGAATGGAAGTTTACGCGACATTGTAGACGGGCACCGTGTAGGCTAGAAAATCGTTGGGGTAATTTCCGTCGGCCTCCACGCCCTCTCCCATGGCCAGCTGAAGCGGGTTGGCCATATCGGTCGTATCGGCGATGCTCCCGGCCCCCGAAAGCCCTTTGGCGCGTCTTAAAGCCTCTTTGTTCTGTCGCATTACATCGTTGAAGATCGCTTGCAAGTCGTCGGTTCCGTAATAGCTCATAATGCTGGCATATCGGTCGCGCCCGCGGCCCGCCCATGCGTGCTTGGTCGCGTTCCAAAACAGCTGCACGTTCTCCTTTGGAAGAGAGCCCGCACCGGCGCTTCCGGCCTTCATATTGGCTCGGAACACGACGTTTCGCCGCTGAACTGCAGTTGCATATGCGCCTATCGTGTAACGCTCGAGGTTCCGCGCGGCGCTCTGGGCTTTTCCCACAGCCGCATCGGTCGGCTTCTTCCCCTGATAGCTTTCGGATATCTGGCGCATGATCTCGGCACGGTACGCCCTCACCTGGCGCGTGTTCTTTACCTTGCCTGCCTTTATATCACGGTCGAGTCTCTCCAGCGAGCGCTTCGCACGTCGGCGAGCATTGTAAATCTCGTCGGTTCTCGCTTCCTTCGCTGCATCGCGTCCCGCGCGCTGCCTTCTCGCCATGACTTCCTCCTATCGAAAAAAACGCCCCCGCCTTCTGGCGAGGGCGCACCTCATCGAATGTCCGTGCCCTGTTTTCTAAAACTGAGGCACCAAGTTCTTGATGGTGTTGCCGTTGGGCAGATCCTTGGCAATGAAAGCGCAATGGATGCAGCCATCGGGCAGAGTGTTCTTGCCGAAGTCAGCGAACATGGCCGCGATTTCGCGAACGGATGACGCCACGCCCTCGGACTGGCTCATGAGGACAGTGCCATCCTTGAGCACCAGATATGTATCAGTGCAAGGAGTGTTCGGCAAGCGCGGATCACGGGACTTGCGAATGCCCGGCTTCGTGACGCAGTCCACGATATCGAGGATTTCGCCCTCGTGACCGTTCAGCGAATCGGCGCTGTTGAGCGTCTTCAAGGTCGCAAGTTTGCCCTCGTTAGTGGACAGATCGAAGGTGTTCACGTCCCCTTGGATGGAGTTGCACGCGCTCGCAGCGGGCGCAAGTTCGGCGGGGTCGGCAACGTAGGCGGTTAGTTCCTGGGTCATTTTCAAATTCCTTTCAGGTTATGCGGTGATCTCCGCATGAATCATAAAATCTTCGAGTGGCATTGAGTAGTAATGTGTTTCGATTTCGACATGATTGATCGTGATCGTCTCATCTCCTAGTTCGCGTCGTAGCTTGCGCGTGGCCCTCTCAGGAGTGTAGCGACCTGGCAGTTCCTCGTACACGTCAAAGAACTCGCCGTCCTTGAGCATCTGCCCGGAACATCGCGAGAGGGCAATGGTTCGCCCGATGCGCCGTCTGTAGTCGATTTGAGACAGTTCCATTCGAGTTTGTCACCTCCTTTTTTTCGACGTAATGAAGTCTAGCTGTTTAACTCAAACTCTGCAACAGTATTTTCTAACTTTTTTGTTTCAGTAATTCGTTAACACGCTTCTGCACAGCATCATAGGCACTTCCTAGATTGCTTTTGCGGGTTTCGCCATTGCCCCACTTACCAGCTATGACCTCGCGGGCCACTTTATCGACTCCCGTCCATTTGCCAGTTAGATCGTGGTTGACGATAAGCTGGACAATGTTGGCAAAGTCCCCCAGCTTCTTTCTGCGCTCCTCGCCATTTCCCCACTTACCGGCTATTACCTCGCGCGCGACAGCATCGACATGAGCGATATTAGAGGCAACTTTCAGCGTGTATCTTGAATAATTGAGATCGACACGCCCGTTTATTCCAGGCACGTTTCCATTTTCCGAATACTGCCACAACTGCCAGGCGCTTGTGTCCGGCTGAGTTGAAGACCAACGCGCTACCCATTTGACATAACCGTTGACATTGGACAAGTTCTCACACCACCATGCTTGGCTGGCATAGATGCCGGGCACAAATCCAGCGGCTTTGACGCGCGAGCAGAATATATCGGCATGGGAGGCGCTTACCGCTTCCGTCCCCGGCTCCTCCGTATCGAAGAAAAGCGGATAGGCCATTGCATCGCGATATGGCGCGCACAGTCTTATAGCATGCTCGGCCTCGCTCATTGCCTGGGTCGAGTCCTTGGCGTAACTGTACAGATAGCAGCCGAAGGGAATACCCAGCCGCACGCATTCATTAGCATTGCGTTTGAATTGCTCGTCATCCTGGTTCTCGAAATTCGAGCCATAGCCGCAGCGGATAATGGCATGGTACCCTGCTGACTTCACGCGCTCCCAGTCAATGGAACCATTGTGATAGGAAACGTCAATTACCTTTTGCATCTCCGCCAACCTCATCATTCTGCTCGCGTTTGTCGAATATATGCAATAAAGAACTGTCCGCCAAATCGGGGTTCAGAAGAACGACATTCTCTAAAATACTTCCCACCTCGGTAACGCAAATCCAAACGAAGGCAAGCGAGAAACAAGCATCGCCGTAATAATAGGGCAGCTCGTAGTAGTTCAAAAGCGCCTGAATGATGAGGCACACCCCCAGCACCACCAGATAGGCGAATTTGTGCACCAATCCCTCGCGCATCTTCGTACTGGAAAATCCCTCGCGCAACGTGTGCCCAATAGTTCCGACTATATAGTCGATGATAACCAGCAGCAAAAGCAAAACCATCGGCTCGAATGTCATAGCCCGTCCCTTCTCTTCGGTTTTATCTGACGGTTTAAGTCTATCATGCCCCCGGTACGAATGCGGTAGAGCATTTCCTCTCGCCTGTAAACATTGTCCAGCGATTCGAGGAGCCGCCCTATCTGCCAGCAGAGCAGGGCGACGGAGAGGATGAGCAGAAGCAAGCAGACTTCTAGCAAGTAGATTGATTCGATCATTGCAAACTCACTTTAACTTCGAAATGATTTCCACAGCACGGGCACATGATAGTTAACACTTCCGAAACTGGTTCATATGGCGTCTCATCAGTTATAACATCGTCTGATACTGCTTTAGGGTACACGTACTTGCGCATAGGGCACACCCATATGGCCTTTCCGCGCCTAATGGCGCGCTGCATGGTCGAACGGTCGCAACCCGCATAGGCTGCAGCCCGCGCCTGTGAGGGAAACACCTTGTTGCCGAGAATGACGCGATTAGACATGGACAGTCCTCCTGTAAACGGGTTTTCGGAAGTAATCGCAGATATTTGAGAACGGCACTTTCTCGCAAAAGCTGGGAGTGTGGGAGTATAGGGAGATAGTTCCGTCTGCCTCGCGCTCGAATTTGTAATAGTACCCGGTATTGATCGCGTCCATATCTTCAGCCAGTAGCAAGTACTCCACATCATCGCTTGTCATGATCTCCATTGCATGGGCATAGGCCCTGAAGGTGTCGAAATGTTCATGTCGCCACTCGAAGGTTACCCCAATTTGATAACGGTCGGAATCTAGTTTAAAACCGTCAGGGTAAACATACGATTTCAATCTCTCTACATTGCTTCGATGAATTTCAAACCAGCTGCCCATTTTTTATTCCCCCTCCCCACACCGATCGCAAAAATAACACACTTCCTGCTTCTTCATTTTTTCCTCCTATCGCTTACAACTTTTTACAACATTTTTGTTGCAAAACAGAGCATAACCGAGTACAATAGGTTATGTCAAGAAGGCAAACAGATAGGAATTTGAAATGACACTTGAGCAGCTTAGACGTATGAAGCGCCCCAGCTCGAAGCTGATCGTCTACGAAATGAATATCGATACATTGGAACAGAAGCGTATTTTCGAAGGCTACGAGACGGATATATGCGATCAACCTAACCAGGAGTTCACAGAATTCTTTGAAGCTAACAAATCGCGCGAAGTCATGTTCTTCGATGCGATTCAAGATCATAACAGCTTGCCCGCTCTATATGTTGTGGTTCGCGCTTAGACCGCAATGCACGAGTCAGATTCATACATAAGCACTTAGACGAGTACAAGGAACTGTTAATCACACTCCAATTCTGATCCTCCCAGCCCCGGCTATGCCCGTCATGCCGGGGCTTTTCTTGTGCCCGCTGGTTTGTGTGGGTTTTGTGTTGGTCGGGCTGGGTGAGTCCGGACGGGCGCAAGGGGGGCGGGAGGTGTGCAGGTG
>DBGAQS010000029.1:0-21604 GCA_048434495.1 Collinsella sp.
AAGAAGTACGCGAGCACCACGATGCCCAGGATGATGCGGTAGACGCCGAAGCACTTGAAGTCGTGACGGCGGACGAAGCCCATAAGCCACTTGATGGCGATGAGCGACACCACAAAGGCCACAACGCAGCCCACGCCCAAGATGGCGATCTCGTTGGTGCCGAACGTGCCGCCCTTGATGAAGTACTTGACCAGCTTGAGTGCACTCGCGCCAAACATAACAGGAATAGCCAGGAAGAACGTGAACTTAGACGCCACCGAACGCGTACAGCCCAAAAGCAGGCCGCCGATGATGGTAGAACCGGAGCGAGACGTACCAGGCACCAGCGAAAGCACCTGGAAGCAGCCGATACCCAGCGCAGTCTTCCAGCTTAGATCCTCGAGCGTGGCGATGGAACCAAAGTCCAGATTCTCGTCATCGTCCTCATCCTCAGCGGTAGCCGTGGCGGACGCCGCAAAGTGCGCACCGGCGGGACGTCCACCCGACACCACAGCACGCGAACCAAACGAACCGGCAACGGCCATTTCCTCGCGCTTGCTCGCGCGCCAGTTCTCTATCACGATAAACAGCACGCCGTACACAATGAGCGCCAGCGCCACGACGGGAGCATTGTAGAAATGCTCCTCCATCCAGTCGTTGAGCGGCAGGCCGATCGCCGCCGCAGGAATGCAACCGAGCACAATCTTGCCCCACAGCACCCAGGTATCGCGACGGCCCTCCTTGCCCTTGCTGGGCGAGAACGGATTGAGCTCATGGAAGAACAGCACACAGACGGCCAGAATGGCGCCAAGCTGAATCACGACCAGGAACATGTTCCAGAACGTCTCGCTCACGTTCATCTTGACGAACTCGTCCACCAAGATCATGTGACCCGTCGACGAAACAGGCAGCCATTCGGTGATGCCCTCGACCAGGCCCATGAAGGCAGATTTTAGAAGCTCGATAATATCCAAAGGGACCCCCTCGTTAGACACCCGCCGGTAGATGTTCTGCGGACGATGCGGGCGATGTCCCATTATCAACCGTTGGCGGTGCGACCGCGCCTACCCTTACCAAAAAACTCGCCCGTTCACAGAATTGCGAGCAGTTAAACCGAAATCCTTGGGTATAACTGCAACAAGATAAAGTGTCCGGCGGTCAACGCACCCGCGCCCGCCCGACGCACGAGCCCCGCGCCCGTGCGATAGACCAAGGAGGAAACCATGAACGAGGGCTACACCAAGGTATTTGTTTCACTCGACGGTACTGAGCAGCAGGATTTTGTGCTCGCACGCGCCATCAAAGTCGCCGCGAACAACGGCGCCAAGCTAATCATCGGCCACGTTATCGATTCCACGGCGCTCGAGAGCGCCGGTTCCTATCCGGTCGATCTGGTCAACGGCCTAGAGGAGGCATTTAAGAACTCCATCGCCAAGCAGCTCGAAGAGGCCAAGGCCAATCCCGATATTCCCGAGGTCGAGGTCATGATTCGCGCCGGCCGTATTCGTGAGACGCTCAAAGACGAGATGCTCGACGTGGTCAAGCCCGACCTGGTGCTCTGCGGCGCCCGCGGCCTGTCCTCGATCAAGTACGCGCTCCTGGGTTCGATTTCGACGTTCCTGCTGCGCAATACGGACTGCGACATTTTGGTCGTGAAGTAGCGTTGCTCCCACCGGCCGCGGGGCCTGCGGGGTTTCCACGGGCACGTCCTCGCCGCGTTGCGGCTGCGGGATGTGCCCTTAGGAAACCCCTCCCGGCCCCGCGGCCTTCGCAGCCTTACTTCAGCGAGTTGGCTGATAAAAGATGGCGTGCCGCCCCGTTTGGGGCGGCACGTTTTGTTTGGGCTGCACGTTTTTGTTTGGGTGGGCGTCTGCCGCGTGCGTTACTCGAAATATTGAAACTTATTCGTTGAAAACGCGAATGTTACGGCGAAGCCTTCGCCGGAGTCGGATGCCGCGGTGACGTCGATGCCCATCTTGGAGCACAGGCGTGCCACCAGGTAGAGGCCGATGCCCGTTGCGCGCTTGGTGGCGCGGCCGTTGTCGCCGGTAAAACCCTTCTCGAACACGCGCGGCAGGCCGGCCGCGCTCACGCCGCAGCCGTTGTCCGCGACGGCAAGCTCGATGCGCTCGCTCGCCAGACCCTCATCCAGCAACGCACCCGAAAACACGATCTTCGCGCCATCCTCGCGCGCATATTTAATGCTGTTCTGAATGAGCTGGCCCAGAATAAACTCGAGCCACTTCTCGTCGGTAAAGACCTCGAAGTCGAGGTTTTCGCACACCGGAGCCACGTGCGCCGCGATGAGCTCGCGCGCGTTGGCCTTAATCGCGCCCGTCACCAAGGTCTTGAGATCCCAGCGGCGAATCAGGTAGTCGCGCTCCACGACTTCCGAGCGCGCGTAGTACAGCGCCTGGTCGATATAGCGCTCCACGCGAGCCAGCTCACGGCCTAGGTCATCCACGCGCGACAGGTCGCCTTCGCTGCCGTCCAGGTTTTCCAAAATCAGATGGGCCGCCGCCAGCGGCAGCTTGGCCTCGTGGACCCAGCTCTCGATATAGTCACGATAATCATCGGTCTGACGGCGGCCTTCGGCAACCTCGTCGCAGGCAGCTTTGCCCACCCGGCGCAAGACCTCGTACTCGAGCTCGCCCTCGGCATAGGTCGGACATTGCACCATCTCCTGCACCCATGCGGGACTCTCGAGCTCCTCTGCCGCGCGCTCCAACTGACGCAGAAAACGGCGACGGCGAGCGTACTCGATCACGATGCCGAGCATACCAAAGATAAAGGACACGCCGACCGCCACGACCACGATAGAAACGGGTGCGCCGGCGACCGTCAGCACAAAGCAGCTCAGTAGCACGCCGCAGGTCCACACGGCGACGGGAAGCAGCGCATCTTTAAAGAACTTGCCAAACGACATAGCCGGCCCCTAGACCGAATAGCCTTGGCCGCGGTGCGTCGTCAAATACCCCTTGATCCCGATTTTTTCGAGCGTGGTGCGCAGGCGGTTGATGTTGACGGTAAGCGTGTTGTCGTCTACGAAGGCGTCGGAGTCCCACAAGTCCTGCATGATGGCCGAGCGCGAAACGATCTTGCCCGCACGGCTCAGAAGCAGCGAGAGGATACGCAACTCGTTTTTGGTGAGCTCGGTACTAGTGCCGGTTTGCGTATTGGTGACCATGGAGCGGGCGAGGTCAAGCTCCAGTCCCTTGTGGACGAGCGTGCTGCGCTCGCCTGCCGCCGAGGTGCGACGCAGCAAGGCATTGATGCGCGCCACGAGCACACGGGCGCTGTAGGGCTTGGGAACAAAGTCATCCGCGCCGAGCGTCATGGCCATGACCTCGTCGATCTCGGTCGTGCGCGACGTGAGGACGATGATGGGGACCTCGGATTCGCGGCGAACCTCGTGGCAGATATGCTGGCCGTCCTTGACGGGAAGCGTGAGGTCGAGCAGCACCAGGTCGGGCGCGGCGGCGAGAATATCGCGCGAGACATGCTCAAACGATTCGCAGGCCTCGACCTCAAAACCGGCACGCGCCAAAATGTCGGCGAGCTCGCGACGGATGGGCTCGTCGTCCTCAACGATATAGATTAGCGCCATGGATTCCGCTCCCCTCTTGGTTGTCTTGCCACCATTATGGCCGCGAAACTGCAGGTGTGCACCGCGCGCGGTACCAAGGTGACAGAACTGTTCGCGAGCGGGGGCGTTTTGTCCGCCTCGCACTCGCAGCGGTGACGGGGACCAAAATGATTCTTAATCCCCGTCCCAGAAAAATCATTTAGCGGCGGGCACGGAGCTTTTCGTAGCCTTCGGCGAAGAAGGCGACCGTGGCGGCGTCGGCCTCGGCGGCGTCCGTCTCGGTTGCGGGGACCACGCCGTGCTCGTCGCTCACTAGGAACAGCGCGCCCTTAAGCTGCGCGGGAATATCTACGCGCGTGACCGAGATGCCCTTGGTCTGGGCCAGCTGTTCGATGAGCGTCGCCGTGCCGCACAGGCACTCGTCCGCCGGCGCCACAAAGGCAAGCTCGCCGTTGTTGACGGCAGCGAGCAGCTCGGGCGCCACGCCGGTCTCGTCGGCCTCGGAGCGAGCCTCGGCAGAACGGGCACGCAGCGCCTTGGCCGACGTGTCGGCCAGCGGCTCGTACTCCCCCACCGTCATGGCGGCGTTGCCGTTAACGTCGATCACCAGCATGAGCACACCGTCGCGGGCGGTGTAGTCGCCCTCGGCAAGCGACCACTCAACGTGCTGTTTGGCCCAGCTGAGCATGTTATGGGTAAGCGGCTCGCCCTGCACCAGGCGCTCGGATAGCGCACGGATGTGGCGATTGAGCATGGGCACCTTTTTGTTGGACATGCGCCAACGGCAGATGAGCGCGGGCTTGTCGAGCGTGAACTTCTCGACCGCCTCCTGATTGGCGCAAAAGTCCTCGTACGCACGCTGATCCTCGGCATTGCCAAACAGCTCGGCATCATCAATCTGGGGCATGGTTGTACCTTTCGTGTTAGTCATTCCGTCCTCTTATACCAAAAAGACGGCCCTCCAAACGGAGCAGCCGTCTTTTGCAGAGATTATTTTGACGATATGGTCAGGCGACCGAACAGTTTAATGGGATAGAGAAACATCCCATTAAGGGTTTTCCAAGTGCCCGAGATTGCCCCGAAAGAGGAGCGCCGCGTACTAAATGTACGCAAGCGACGGTTTGAGGGGCAAGGTCGGGTGCTTGGGAAAGCCTCTAGTGCCTAAAATGCCTGGCTCCGGTGAAGACCATCGCAATACCATGCTCGTTGCAGGCCTGGACGCTCTCGTCGTCGCGCTTGGAGCCGCCGGGCTGGATGATGCAGGTCACGCCGTGTGCAGCAAGCACGTCGACGTTGTCGCGGAACGGGAAGAATGCGTCGCTTGCGCAGGCAAAGCCGCCCTTCTCCACGCCCTCGCGCTCGCAGAAGTCCTCGGCACGCTCGCAGGCCAGCAGCGCAGAATCCACGCGGTTGGGCTGACCCGGACCCATGCCAATGCCGGCCTTGCCCTTGGAGACCAGGATGGCGTTGGACTTAACGCCCTTGCAGACCTTCCAGGCAAACTCAAGCCCGGCCATCTCGGCATCGGTGGGCTTGCGGTCGGTGGGGAACGTAAAGGTCGCGGGATCCTCGGTCACGTGGTCGACTTCCTGCACCAGCATGCCGCCGTCGATGGAGCGCAGCTCCACCTGGGCGCCGTGGTCCACGCCGCCGGTCGCCAACACGCGCAGGTTGGCGCGCTTGGCCATGCGCTCGAGCGCCTCGGCAGTGTAGCTCGGGGCGATGATGACCTCGACGAACTGCTTGTTCTGATCGGCAAAGTGCTCAACCAGCTCATAGGGAACCTCGCGGTTGCAGGCGATGATGCCGCCGAAGGCGCTCTTGGGATCGCAGGCGAAGGCGCGGTCGTAGGCGGCCGTGATGTCCTCGGCAACGGCGGAACCGCAGGGATTCTGGTGCTTGAGAATCACGCAGGCCGGCTCGTCGAACTCGCGGACCAGGTTCCAGGCGGCGTCGGCGTCCAGATAGTTATTGTAGCTGAGCGGCTTGCCCTGGATCTGCTCGGAGCCCACGAGCGGGAACTGCGAGCTCGCGGTGTTCTCGCAGCCCTCGGCAAAGCGATAGACCGTGGCCTTCTGCTGCGGGTTCTCGCCATAGCGCAGGTCGTCGACCTTCTCCAGCGAGACCTCGAGCTTGGCAGAGGTGTCCGCCACGTCGCTTGCCTGGGCGGCAAGCCAACGGGAGATGGCCGTGTCGTAGGCGGCGGTGGTCTGGTAGACCTTCACCTGCAGGCGGCGACGGGTGGAAAGCGTGGTGCAGCCACCGGTCTCGCGCATCTCGGCCAGGACGGCGTCATAGTCAGCCGGGTCGGAAATGACGGTAACGCTCGCGGCGTTCTTGGCAGCAGAGCGCAGCATGGAGGGGCCACCGATATCGATGTGCTCGATGGCATCCGCGAAGGTGACCTCGGGGTTGGCGACGGTCTTCTCGAACTCGTACAGGTTGACGACGACCAGGTCGATCAGCTTAATGCCGTGCTGAGCGGCCTCCTGCATGTGCTGCTCGGAATCGCGGCGGGCAAGCAGTGCGCCGTGAACCTTGGGATGCAGCGTCTTGACGCGGCCGTCCATCATCTCGGGATAGCCCGTGAACTCCTCGATGGGGGTTACGGGAACGCCCGCGTCCTCGATGGCACGAGCCGTGCCGCCCGTAGAGATGATCTCGACGCCAAAGTCGTCAACCAGCGTCCGTGCGAAATCGACGACGCCCGTCTTATCGGTAACCGAGATCAACGCGCGTGCGATCTTCACATCAGATCCCATGCAGTCCTCCTGTCTGGTACGCCGCCGTGCTCTGTGAGTCGGTGATACGTCGATCTGCAGCGCTCGCGCAGCGGCATTGAAAATACTGATTCAATGTAGCGCATCGAGCGCGACGATGCACCCCGCAACGCACGGCTGTGCAGAAAAAGCTTCGAGCTGGGGTTGCAGGAGCGCCACTGGGCACGGTGAGTTCATGGAACACAGGGGCACCATAATTAGATGCCAATGGCGTGGTAGAACTGTGCTCGATATGCATCCGCAATAGAAAGAGGCACCATGGTCTCGCGGGTTCTCTACCGACCGTTTGATACCGAAGATTTCGACGCCATCGCGCTGATCTTGCAGCAGCTTTGGCACAACAACTCGGATAACGATGAGTACAACCGCCTCGAAGCCGCGTGCGATCTTGCCTACTGCCTTTCTTCCTCGACGTTTTCGCAGGTTGCCGTAATCGACGGTCAGGCGCGTGGCATTGCGCTCGCGCGTGCGGGACAGAGCTCCGGCGCCACCGTCAAGGAACATTGGATGGACACCGAACGCGCGTTGCTGTCGCAGATGCGCGAGCTGGAGCCCGATGCCTGCGCCGAGTATCTCTCGTTTGTGCGCACAACCATCCGAACCAACAACCGCCTGCTCGAGAGCAGCCCGTTGCCACACGACAACGAGGTCACACTGCTCGCCGTCGATCCCGATGTCCACGGCCTGGGTGTAGGCTCAGTGTTGCTCGATGCCGCGGTCTCGTACCTGTCCTCGCGCGGGGCGACAAGGGCGCACCTGTACACCGACTCCAACTGCTCGTGGAAGTTCTACGAGTTGCACGGCTTTAAGCGCACGGCCACGCACCGCGCCAACCGCGAAGAGCGTCGTCACGACATGCCGCGCGAAAGCTTTCTCTACGAACTCGACCTAACAGCCTAAACCTGGCAGTTAGGGACGTTCCTCTTGTGCCGGCACTCCGGGACACCCCTTGGCAGCAACCGCACCTAGTCATTGGGGACGTTCTTAAATGACTAGTCGCTGGGGACAGTCTTCGTAGGTAGCGCGTAAAAAGGGGATGGGCTTTCCCCGACGGCTGTCGAGAAAAGCCCATCCCATAATTTACGACCGTTAGAACGTTCCGCCGCCGCCTCCGCCGACGCCGCCGCCTCCGCCGCCCGAGAAGCCGCCACCACCGCCGCCACTCGAGCTATCGGAGCTCGAAGCCAACTCGCGGATGGTCACGTGATACACATCGTTGAACGAATCGAGCGGAGACTCGTTGCCGTAGTGATGGTAATACCACCAGTAGCAGGGGTAGTTGTCGTAGAAATCGTCGCTGTTGCGCAGGTCCGCAGGCACGGCCTCGGCCAGCTGTCGCAGCACTTCTTTCGAAACGCCCAGGGCAACGCCCATCACCAGCAGTTTGTTCCACAAGATCAGGTCGCTGGGAATGGCCTCCTTCAGGCGCGTAAAGTCCTCAAGCCAATGCTTGAGCGCCTTGCAGCGAGCCGCCACCTCGGCGCCCTCCGGCGTGTAGCGGCGGAAGGTGCAGCTCAGGACAAAGCCCACGATCGTGACGGGGATCGAGATCATAGCGGCACCGACGTTGGCGTCCGCAAAGTCGGTATAGATCAGAGAGCCCAGAATGCCAAAGACGATGATGATACCGATAACCAAGCCGGCAACCAGGGCGATGGTGCCGTCCGATGCAATAAGCTCGCGCGCCTCCAGCTTGCCCTTAACCGTGCTCTGATAGTCCTCGAGCTTGTCGCCAACAGATGTGGTGCGCTCGCTGGCATACTCCTCCAGCTCGCTAAACGTGCGCGAACGGACTCCGTCCTTATCGGGCTTAACGCCGGCGAAGAAGACCTTGAGCACATCGCGATCGATGCCGTCCTTCTTGGCAGCCTTCCAGGCCTCGTCGGTCACTGTGATGCGATACGTCTGCTCCTCTTTTTCGCGACGGAGCAGACCCTTCTTCTTGGTCTCGGTCGCTTCTTCCAGCTTGATCACGCGGTCGTCGGTAAGCTTCATAAGCGTGGCGATATATGCCTGATCGGGCACGTCGTTCCAGCTCATAAGAGCTGCAAGCACCGCGGGATGGTCGGCCGAGGGCACATCGCGGAAGTACTCGTCCTGAAAGAGCGGCTTGGGCTTGGGCCTGCGCAGCTTAAGCATCACGATCACACCGGTATAGGCAACCGCCACGGCAACACACACCACGGCAATCGCGCCGGCAACCGCACGCGCGTGCTCACGGCGAGCGTTGGCCTCGTCGGCCCATTCCTTCTCTTCGCTCAGAATCGTCGACATGCGCTTTTCGCCCGAGACGGCAAGCTGCGGCACCCAGTCGCTGGGGAAGGCGATGCGTGCCTCGGCGAATTCGCCCTCATGCACGCAGGGAATGGTATAGGTGACCATGGGCTCGTCCGCATCGAGCGACACGTCGCCCGTCAGTGGGCCGTGGCCCCATGCGCGGAAGTTATCGCCCTTGACGGCAGCCGTCCCGGCAGCGGCATTTGCAAAGTAGACTTCCATCTCGACGTCATCGGAATCCGCCGACCAGCCGTCACCCACGAACTTCCAGTAGAGCTCGGCGGTATCGGCCCAGTTCATAACCGCACCGGTCATGGAATAACTCACGTAGTAGATTGCGCTGTCGCCGCTCTCGTGGGGGCTGAACACCTTAATCTTTACGCCGTCGTCGGACTGCTCCACCGTGTAAACGCCGTCGTCGCCTTTGTTTGCGCTGTCGACCTTGTTAAACGCAGTGTCGTCTTCCTCGACGCTCAGCACATTGACGACCACCGAGCCGCCTTGCTGGTTAGAGCCTGTATTGATATCCCAATACACGCCGTTAATGTCATCGTCGAAATCGAACTGGCGTCCCTCGACAACGGTCAGCGAGCCATCGGCCTCAACCGTGGCACCGATATAGGTTTGGCTCATGGAGTAGCCGTCGGCGTGCGCGACGGCAGGCAGCAGCAACAACGCAAGCGCGACGAGTGCGCAGACGGAAGCGAACCGCGCAAACAGGCGGCGCTGCCGACAGGGCTGGGCAACGGGGGCGTTCATAGGCACATCCTTTGTCTGTGGTACCAGTAGCGTCATTGTCCCACGTTTGCGAGTTCATGTGACGAACATCTAGGCCAGCGGAGCGTCAAAACGGGACAAAAGTCACGCCCGCGGCCGGCACCTGGGGACGTTCCTTATCTGTCGGCAATCTGGGACACTCCTTGGCATAGCCCGCTCCGGCAATAGATACCACTTCATAGCTCCATCACAGGTGTAGCGGCTTTGTGTGGGCGCGGCATGAGCCGATTAAGCCGGCGAGCGAGGGGCATAAAGCAGTTGAGCGAAAACGGTTTGCCCCTTTGCCGTTCGCTCGAGGATCATGTCCCCCTTTTCCGCGGAAACCCCGGCAGTTGCGAAGAGCTGCCGGGGTTTCTGTCGTTTGAGGGCTAGATTGATTGACGACGATTAAGGTGCCGAGCCGGTGGTCCGGCACGCGCAACGCGCGGCCTCAGCAACTTGCAGGCCACGGCAGCGTCTCCCCCACCGCGCCCCGCGCTATACTCGTCCGCATGGACATCAACGCACGCAACATAGCAACACCCGCCGCCGACGCGCCAACGACGCCGGCCGCTCCCGCGCCCGTCGTGGGGCGCTTCGCCCCGTCGCCCTCGGGCCGTATGCACCTGGGCAACGTGTTCAGCTGCCTGTGCGCATGGCTTTCGGCCCGCAGCCAGGGCGGCAGCATCGTGTTACGCATTGAGGACCTGGACGATCGCTGCAAGCGCCCGGAACTTGCCGCCCAATTGATTGACGACCTGGCCTGGCTGGGGCTGGAGTGGGACGAAGGCCCCTACTACCAGCACGACCGCCTGGACCTGTACGAGAGCGCCTTGCGCCGGCTGAAAGACGCCGGCCTCACCTATCCCTGCTTTTGCACACGCGCCGAGCTCCACGCCGCGAGTGCACCGCACGCGAGCGACGGCACGCCCATCTACCGTGGCGCCTGCCGAAGTCTTTCGGCCGAGGAGGTGGCCCGCCGCAGCGCCCTGCGCGCCCCGGCCACACGTCTGCGCGTGCCCACCGTCGACGACCTCGCAGACGACGTGATCGAATTTGTGGATCGCACGTACGGCGCCCAATGCGAGGCGCTCGCCACCGAGTGCGGCGACTTTTTGGTCCGCCGCAGCGACGGCGTGTTTGCCTATCAGCTAGCCGTGGTGGTCGACGACGCCGCCATGGGCGTCACCGAGGTCGTGCGCGGATGCGACCTGCTGGGGTCCACGCCGCGCCAGATCTATCTGCAGCACCTGTTGGGACTGCCCACGCCGCACTACGCACACATTCCGCTGCTCATGGCACCGGACGGCCGCCGCCTTTCCAAACGAGACCGCGATCTGGACCTGGGCGAACTCCGCGCCCGCTTTGGCACGCCCGAAGCGCTGCTGGGCTGGCTCGCCGGACAAACAGGCATCGCGCCGGACACCACGCCGCGCTCTGCCGAGCGGCTGGTCGAGCACTTTAGCTGGGATGTTATCCGCGCGCACCGAGAGAACATCACTGTAACGGCCGAGTAGCCAAATACGCCCCACCCCTACGCAACATCCCAAGGCTGGAGTTCGTCGCCCAGGCGAACGATGCAGTCGTAGAGCACGGTATGGCGCTCGGTCGGGTTGGCATCCCGATGAAAATGCCCGTAGTACCAGCGCTTGTAGTCCAAGCGGTCTTCCAACTCGTCAAAAAATGCCGTAAGTCGATCGACGGCGGGGCAATTCCAGCCGGGCGCCGGATAGAGCGTGGGCGAAAGCATGCGCGTAGAGCAGGTGTGGGTGACCACGTAGTCGACCTTCCAGCCCACGCTGTCGAGCTTCGTCCGTGCCTCCTCAAAGTTGCGCTCGTCCGGCAACTCCTGCGGCCACCAGCTGGAATACGGAATGCGGTATTCCTTGTCCACGCTCGTGGCGCCGCCCATGGTAAAGACCGTTGAGCCGTCGAGCTCAAAAACGTCGCCACGCGTCAGGCGCCGTATGGGGGAGGTATCCGACAGGCGCTGCGTCAGCCCACCGTGCCACAACTCCATGGGTCGCTCCGCCCAGTGGTCGAAACGTTCGTGGTTGCCGTCGACGAACAGCACGGTATAGGGGCGCGACTCCAGCCAAGCGATGTCGGCACACTCCTCGGCAGAGAAATCCCACGGAAAGCCAAAGTCGCCGGCAATGATGAGATAGTCGTCACTCGTCAGGCTTTCCCCAAGATCCCAATCGCGCAGCTTTTGCATGTCAGCGCCGCCATGGACGTCGCCCGTCACATAGACCGTCATCGGATCACCGCTTCCCTGTAAGTCGCTAGTCCACATTCTGCACGATCACTAAGCCAACCGTTCCAGCCCTTCCATCCCTTAGGGCTTACCCCTCGTTCTTCCATCCAAACGGGTCGAGCACCCAAAAGATCAAATCGAGCACGCCGCCGGTCATCATGGCGGCGGCAAGGGCGATGATAACGTGCAGGGAACTGGCACTTCGGGGCACGTCGAATGGCCCCAAAACAGCCAGCAGCGCGACCGCTACGCCGGCCGCGCACAGCACAAGACACGGCCCTGCGTCCTTAACGCACTTCTTTGCGAGATGCTTTGCGTTGTCACTCATCGATATCGAACTCCTTAGAGGATCGTTGTTCAGATGCATGCCGCCGCGGCGGAGCATGGTGGCAGGGTAAGTGTCGCATGTCGTGCGGACACAAAATACCGATCACCACCGCTTACCTACCGTTCACGTAGAAGGGACCCGATTTATATGCCCACAGATCTTGATCTCTTCCTCGGTCAGTGAGATCCTTCGATCAAGCTTCCTGGATAGGGGCTGGAAGATGAGACGGATGTCTCTAGGCACAACACCATAACGCCCGATCACCGTTATGGCTTTCGTCTAGAGCTGGGAGACCAGCTTTTTTGTTAGCGATGCTCCCTTTCAATCTCCGGCACTCCAAGAGCGCAGGCCTGTTGTTTTGACTACTTTAGACGAAAGGGTTTCGCTATGAGCACCGACATTATTGTTCGCTTTACCGACAGCTACGAGCAAAAAGTTGGAGACATTAAAAAGATCGTCGGGCTGATGTCCCCCAAATCCATTATCAAAATTATCGACACTCTCGATCTCGATGCCAACCCCCGCAATTCCCGTTTGGGCTCAGTGACCGATGCTATTCAGGCATCCATTCGCGCTGATGAGCTTTCTCCCACGCAAAAGCTCTTTCCTTTTAAATCAAAGGGAATTCTGCTCGCGTCCTCGAGCTACGAGTCCCTTGATCGCGGGCGTTATCGTCTAAGCTTTGCTTCTCACGACGAAGTTGAGGGAATTCTTGACGGCGGCCACAACACACTCGCAATCGGCAGCTACATTCTCAGCGAAGCCGAACATGCGCTTGGCAATCGACCTCCCAAAAAGAACGAAGTCACAATCTGGGATTCATTCAAGCAAACATGGATGAACCGTCGAACCGATATTGAAGAGTACCTGTCACTTCTCCGTGAAGAAAAAGCAGCCCTCAAAGAGAAAGGCATAAGCACTCTAGACTTCTCGATTCCTGTCGAATTGCTCGTTCCAACCGACCCAAACGATGCGCTCTGCGTTGAGAACTTCCGCACCTCACTTTTGGAAATCTGCGACGCTCGCAACAATAACGCTCAACTCACACAAGGCACCAAGGGCAATCAGGAAGGTCTTTTCGATTCCTTTAAGGCTCTTTATGCCGAAAAATATCCTGAATTTGCAGCCAAAATCAGCTGGAAAACCAACGACGGCAACCCCATTGAATCCAGAAAGCTTGTCGCACTCTCTTGGATCCCGTTATCGCTCATCTCGAGTAACGTCACCTCTGGCGACATCGAAGCGCCACAACTTCCCCTAGTCTATAGCGGCAAGGAGAAGTGCCAGGAAAAGTTCTTGCAGCTTATGAGGGATGACCGAGTAAGCAAAGCTGCTGGTTCAGCGCGCCGCGAACTCAAGAATCCGCAAGTTCTCAGCGCACTCAAAGTGGCTACGGACCTTCCCGGTCTATACGATGAAATCTATTCGCGTTTCCCCAAGCACTACAACAAAACAGGAAGCTACGGAAAAATCGGCGCCGTTAAGAGCCTTAAGAATAGTCGCAATGAATACAAAACTCCCTTCTTTGAAAAGGCAACGGACAATCCTGTTCCTGATGGCTTTATCTACCCCCTAGTCTGTGGCCTCCGCGCATTGATGGAAGCAGATGATCAGGGGAAGGTGTATTGGAAAACTGATCCTCACAAGTTCCTCGATAGCCCGGCATTTGAAAATGTCGTCGCTCAATACAGCGGTGTCATTCAGCAATCTGACTACGATCCGCAAAAGGTCGGCAAGGGCGCTATGAGCTACACCGCCGTTGAAAACTCGATGAAGCTCGCAGTTCTTATGGGCTAGCGGATACTTAGGCAAAGCATCGGCGCGCAAGGACGTCATTTATGCCCGACGCACTTGCGCGCTTATTATTAAGCTGGCTATGTAAAACTCCGGTATAGAAATGAACTATTGTCGTTCTTTATCGACCAGTAGTTGGCAAAACTCCCCTACGTCCATCAGCCAGCTTTGCTGTTCAGCCGTATATGAACCAAATACAGGACGAGGCACAACCAGTTGGAGACTATGCCTGCGCATCGAGTCCGTGTACTCAGTGCTCACCGCCACATCAAGTGTAATCAAATGCTTATTTTCAATTCTATCCGCTTCTTCCAACACTTGGCGCCAGCGCTCTTTAACGGTCGTTTTTGCGCCAAGCATGGTCAGCTTCTCGGCAGGATACAAAGGATTTCTATAAGCCTCAATCGACGGCATAATGAAATCTGGCTTTGATTTGCCCTCAGTATACGGCTGAGCGGAATAACTTATGCCCCATCCCTTAAACAGGTACTCAAGTTGATGCTCGAAAGCAGTTCCCGCGCGCGATTTCCTCCGCTGGAAAGCTGACATCGTGGTCCGTAACACTCCATCAACATCGAGATCGCCTCTTAGATAGGGAGCCAAATCGCGCTCAAGCAAATGTCTCTCGAATACCTTAAAGAGAATCTCTTCTCGCTCATAGCAGTCAAGAAGGCACTTGTCGGGGTTGCTCCTCCAATCAAGCACACCCAAAGTCGAGATGGAATACCTCGTGAATTCAATCCCTTTGGGAAAAGAATCGCCGAACTTTTCGACCATTTCATCCAAATACGTAACAGCCGACGTGGGAAGCGAAACTTCGATGCCAATCGCTTCAAGAATGGATGCGGCGATTGAGTCTATTCGCCTGTCATCTGCGGTTGACCGCGAAAAACCACTGTCGTCAACTTCGTTCAAACCGAAAAGCCATCTTAATTGGCACTCGGCATTTGATCCTTGTCTAGCAAATACAATCAGAAGACCATGCTCGTCTGAAGGTGCAATGACCATCAGGTCACCGATTCTCGAGGCTCGTATCGCTTCGCTATCGTTGTAATAGAGCCTGTATTCTGTCCTAGTCGAATGCTTCCTGCGCGCGTCGTACCAAGTCGTAAACCCGTGATCAAACAAAGGGTCTGCATCGTCGCAAAGAAATACGAAGGTCGTCGGTATATTTCTTATATCATCGTCGCCAAACAGGGAACGGAGCTCCGCAGTTCCGTTGAATTCATGCTGGTTGCTGCGTTTTCTATCAATATCAACAGCAACGAGTTTCTTCGCAACCGCGCCGTCAAAATAGCTACTCAGAACTCCGTAGTCCATCGAAATACGCTCCCATCATCAGCTTGGCCACTGCTCGCACAGCCGGTACGGTGACAGAATTACCAAATTGATGATATGCCTGCGTATCCGAAACCGGAATAATGAATTGATCGGGGAACCCTTGAAGTCGGGCACATTCACGCGGAGTCAGCTTGCGAGGGTTCTTCCCCTCGCCACGTGAAACAAGAATCTCACTTCCGTCCTTGTGATAGCGTGCTGAAAGCGTCCTTGTCGTGTCATTGGGGCCAACCGTGCTATAGCCAAAGCCATTGCCTGCCGCCTGATGCTTTTCCTTATATGCACGCAAATAAGCCCACAGTTTGTCGGAAAGAACGTATCGATCATCAGGAGCATCTTCAAGAATCTCCCCGACGGTGTGCCCACCGCCCCCAAGCTCTAGTTGGTCCCAATCAAAATTAGTTTTTTTCTTAAAGCCAACAATGTAAATGCGCTCACGATGCTGGCAAGTCCAATTCTTGCTATCAAGAACCTTGTAGTGCACATCGTAACCAAGCTCGTCCTTAAGGGTCTGCATAATAATCCTGAAGGTCTTGCCGCGATCGTGACTCGTTAGGTTTTTAACGTTTTCCAGCAGGAAAGCATCAGGTTTTTTGTCGCGAATAATACGAGCTACTTCGAAAAATAATGTCCCCTGCGTCTTGTCTTCAAAGCCAGTAGCACGTCCCATCGATTTTTTCTTTGAAACGCCCGCGAGCGAGAATGGCTGGCACGGAAATCCCGCCAATAAAACGTTAAATTTTGGAATGTCGTCCGAACGAACGTCATGAATGTCCCCAGCTGGCTGATCACCGTAATTCATGCGGTACGTCTTCTGTGCATATTTATCCCACTCGCAAGAAAAAACGCACTTGCCACCAAGTTCTTGGAACGGCAAGCGAATGCCACCGATACCAGCAAATAGGTCAATGTAAGTGAAAGGAGCGTCCTCCCGATCACCCTGCGCAAAGGGCGCCTGATAACCTAGGGAGCGTATAAACGTGAGCTCCGTAGCAGATGGACTGGTCTCGCCAGTCTCCCAACGCCGGACGGTTCTATCACCATTAGGTCCCATGCCAAGAGCGGCGGCGAACTCCTTCTGAGTCAGCGCGAGCTCCTTGCGTTTGGCAGTTATCTCTTCCCTAACGTCTTTCATGCTATCCAATCGGAACAAACTACGGACGAACTGTCCGCTAATTGACACAGCGTTATCAAGATTAAACGCGATGCATGGCAGTTGCAACACTTTGTTGCAACGCCTTTCAACGGTAACTTAGATTAACGTGTCGCACAGACAAACAATTGCCCCAACTTGCAACTAGCCAACATCAGGCCTGCGTATTCAGTCACAACCTAGAGCTATCAGCAAAGGCCTCATTAGTTCGCGTCGTTTGGCGGTTTTAGAGTTCTCTTCTACAAGATCTTTCAGCCGCTGCATATCGAGCTCTTGCCCAAGCGCGTCGTTATAGGCATCGATAATTAATGAGGGGTCCTCGCAATCGAGGCAAAGATCGACAAGCGTGCGCTCGGGTTTGGTTACCGGCAGGCCGTCGAGCCAGACGATATCCTGCTCCGCAATCTCGCGCTTTGCAAAAGAAAGGGATTCGTTTCTCGTATTGATGCGCATGGGCGCGGTCATCCTGTAGGGGGACAGATAGAAATCGCCCATTTGCTGCAGGTTCGCCGCAGTCGTACCGCTCACGGCGATGCCATCCCACTGGCGTTTTCTCTCCCACGCGCAAAGGGAGGGATTGGTGAGCTTCCAAAAAGCGTTGAGCTCGTCGGTGTCCCGGCGCTGCGTTCCGGACATCCGGTAGGCGCCGTGGCATATCCGTTCAAGACGCCCCACGCGGCATGAGTGCGCCAGCGCATCTCGAGAAATGTCCATGCGAGCCGCCTGGGCTGTGGTAAACACGCCCTCACTCTCGGAAAGCTCGCTTATCGCCGCTATGTTGCTAAAGTACTTCATGCTGCAATTGTAGGATATTTTCATACTTTTGCAACGTGATTTTTGATCCATTAGATCCGTTTGCCTTGTTTACCCCATTTCTGACGCCGTTTTGCACCGGCACCCCATCCCCCGCTATTGAGGTCTAATACTTTTCCGCGAAGTGAACGGCTGTTTTTGGACCCCTGAAACATCCGCATTTTTCGGCGGCAAAATCGTGGGATTTCAGCATTGAAACCGCAGGAAGCGGCACCTCTAAAGTGTCGATGCTTCGGGGGTCCGTTTTCACTCATTCACTTCTCGGAAAAGTATTAGACCTCGCTATCAGCTATCCCAAAGATCAGACCGCCCCTCCTTCACGCCACGCAAAACCTGCCTTTTCTGCCCCTGCCCGCCTCCGCACCACCCAAAAACTCATCCAACATTAATCTTGGCTCAAGAATCGCTTAATCTATAACCTGCACTATAGAGTTCGACCAAGAGCGGGGCGGCGCCGCGCAACGCAGGCCGCCGAACGCAACGCTCGCGCCCGGGCAGATCGCCCGGCGTCGCGCCCATCGAACGAAAGGACAGGTCATGGACGACCTCGAAAAAGTTGAAACCATCCGCACCAAGTGCAACGTGAGCTACACCGACGCCAAGGCCGCGCTCGACGCCGCCGACGGCAACGTTTTGGATGCCATCATTTGGCTCGAGTCGCAGGGCAAGACCCAGACCACGTCGGCGCACGCCGCCACCGAGTCCGCGCCGGCTGATGAGCCCTCGGCCGAGATGGTCGCCGCGCAGGCTGCCTATGAAAAGTCGAGCGAAAAGACCGACTTCTCCAAGAAGATGGACAGCGTGTGGGAGTACCTCAAAAAGCTCTTCCGCCTGAGCCTGGACACCAAGTTTATCGCCACGCGCCGCGATGCAATCATCCTCAACATCCCCATCCTGATCCCCATCATCGCCCTGTTTGCCTGGGGCGCCACGATATGGCTGATGCTGCTTGGCCTGTTCTTTGGCATGCGCTACCGCATCGACAGCGACGGCGACGTGCCCGGCAGCATCAACAACCTGATGGACAGCGCTGCCAACGCCGCGGACGACATCAAGCAAAATCTGAACGACGACAAGTAATCGCAGATGGGGGCACGCATGGCACGGATCCTGATCGTAGAGGACGAGGAGAAAATCGCCCGCTTTGTGACACTCGAGCTGGAGCACGAAGGCTACCAGGTGGAACACGCCGCCGACGGCCGCACCGCTGTGGACCTGGCGTTGGAGCGCGACTACGATCTGATTCTGCTCGATGTGCTGCTGCCGCAGCTCAACGGCATGGAGGTGCTGCGGCGCGTACGCAAGCACAAGGATGTGCCGGTGATCATGGTCACCGCGCGCGATGCCGTGATGGACAAGGTGGCCGGGCTCGATGCCGGCGCCGACGATTACTTGACCAAGCCGTTTGCGATTGAGGAGCTGTTCGCACGGATCCGCGTGGCGTTGAAGCGCGCGGAGGCCGTGCGGGCGGCTTCGGGCGTTGGCGGCGTTGGGGCCGGGGAGGGTGCTACGGGTGCCGCCGCGATGCCCCCGGTCGGCGACTCGGCCAAGACCTCTGCCGCGCCCTCCCCCGCCACGCTCGCCGTGGGCTCGGTCGCACTCGATCCCGACCGCCGCGAAGTCACGGTCGGCGGCTCGCCCATCGCGCTCACGGCTCGCGAGTTCGACGTCCTCGCCCTGCTTATGGCACATGCCGGCACCGTGCTCACGCGCGAGCGCATTGCGCACGAGGCGCTGGGCTACGAATATGTGGGCGACACCAACAACGTCGACGTGCACATCGCGCATCTGCGTGCCAAGATCGAAGACGCCGGCGGTGCCCGCATCATCCAGACCGTGCGCGGGGTGGGCTATGTCTGCCGCGCGTAGCGATGAGGCTAAGCGCGTCACCTCCATCGCCCGCGCCATCAACTGGAGCTATATGTGGCGCCGCTTGGTGAGCTACGTCTGGCTGGATCTGTTACTGCTGCTTGTTGCGGCGACAATCCTCGTCTATGGCTACAACCAGACGCTGCCCGATGGCGCGTTTACCGCGGGATGGATCCCCGGCGCCGCTGTTCGCAGCATGTCGCTGACCCCCGCGCGCGGCTGGGACCTGACCACGCTCACCTATACCGTCGAGCTTGCACGTAGCACCAAGACCTTCCCCCTCGCACAGGACCTCGTCACGCTATGGGCTCTCTACCTTGTCGTTGCGGGCTGGCAGGTTATCAGCGTGCTCGATATGCTCGGCGGCGCCCGCCGCGTGCGCCGCACTATGGCGCCGCTCAACGACCTGGCCCTGCGCGTTGACGAGCTCGGCCGCATGCAGCTCGCCGGCGGCAAGATGGAAACGCTCGAGCAGGCCATCGAGCGCGCGAGCGTCGACTCGCCAAGCGTCACCACCGGCGACGCCGACTTGGCGAGCATCGAGGTCGCGCTCAACCGCCTGCTGCGTCAGATGCAAGAGGCAAAGCTGCAGCAGATGCGCTTTGTCAACGATGCAAGCCACGAGCTGCGCACACCCATCGCGGTGATTCAGGGCTACGTAAACATGCTCGACCGCTGGGGGAAAGACGACCCGGACGTGCTAGCAGAGTCCATCGCCTCGCTCAAAGCCGAAAGCGAGCATATGCAGGAGCTCGTTGAGCAGCTGCTATTTTTGGCGCGCGGCGATGCCGGTCGCACCGTGCTACGGCGCGCAAATACCAACCTGGCTGCACTGGTCGGCGAGGTTTGCGAAGAATCTCAGATGATCGATGCCGGGCACACATATCGGCTGGCGTATGATGCCGCACTTACCAGCGACCCGCGCTGCAACGCATCGGTTGACGTGGCACTCGTGAAGCAGGCGCTGCGCGTGATCGTGCAAAACGCCGCCAAGTATTCGGACGCGGGCACAACCGTCACGTTTGCCATAACGCCGGATGCGGGCGCGGGCACGATCGACATAAGCGTTGAGGACGAGGGGATCGGCATGAACCAGGAATCCGCAGCTCACGCGTTCGAGCGGTTCTACCGTGCCGACAACGCACGCAATGCCGGCGCGCAGGGCTCGGGTCTGGGGCTCGCCATTGCCAAGTGGATCGTCGACAGCCACGGCGGCGTCATCGGTGTGACCTCGGTCGAAGGGGTCGGCAGCCGCTTTACGATTCGCCTGCCGCGCTAGGAAGCCCCTCGGCATAAATAAAGGGATAGGGCCACACGGCCCTATCCCTTTTTGCTAGCTATGGCAGCTTGTGCGCTACTCGCGGCACAGGTGCACGGCGAAACCGGCAAACTCGCGCTTAAAGTACACGAGCTTGGTGCCGCCGTCGGGCAGCAGCACGCGCGACTCCTCGTTGACCTCGAGCCCGCGCTCGGCAAACCACTTCTCGGCCGCATCGATGTCGTTGACAGCAAAGCCAATGTGGCCCTTGGCGCCACGACCGTTCTGCTTCATGATCTCGACCAGCGAATCGTTAAAGTACGAAACCGGGGTCTCGATAACGGGCAGGCCCATCATCGTCGAGAACAGCTCCGCGATCTCCAGGGCATCTGCCGGGTCGGTGGCGTTAATGCCCACATGGGCAACGCGCATGCCAAAGAGCTCGACCGGATTGGCGTTCTGCTCACTCATACAGTCAGCGCCTACTGAGCCATGACGTCGAGGACGGCCTTCTCGGCAGCGACGCGGTTCATGCCCGTCATGAAGGGCACGCCGCTCACGTACGGGCAGGTGAGGCCCTCGGGGGCAACGGTGGTGGCGATCAGCAGGTCGGCGCCCTCGTCGCAGTAGTCCTTGGCCTCGGAGATGGCACACTGCACGATCTCATACTTGCCGGCATAACCATTGGCGTCGAGCATGGTGGCGACCTTCTGGGCAACAAGCGTGGAAGTAGCAGCGCCAGCACCGCAAGCCAAAACGATCTTCTTCATAGGTAATGTCTCCCTTCATGGTTTACTTTAGGTAAGTGTACCGCAGCGAGCGATGGCACTCAGCCTCGATGAGCTTTTATGCCAGTTTGCTTGCGCGCTGCGTATAATACATCTAGTACGTGTTGTCATACCGCTCGCTTTATGAGCGACTAAGGATCCCAATATGCCCGATTCCCGCACACTCTGGACCGCCGTCGTTATCATCTGCATCGCCGTGTCGGTGTTCTTTAGCGTCAAAAAACGCACAACGTTCAAGCGCCTGCAGCAGCTTATGGCTGCCAAGCAGTGGGACGAGTTCGATCGTTTGCTCGATGGCAAACTCACCAGCATGCTGTACCCGCGCTACAACCGCGACTACCTGCGCCTGAACTCCTATCTGCTGCGCGAGGACCACAAGCGCGCCGACGAGATGTTCGATTTGCTGCTGGGGCTCAATCTGCCCAAAATGCAGCGCGTCGACCTGGTGATCAAGGCCTTTAACTACTACGTTGGCCAGGAGGACCGCAAAAAGTCCAAGGAGCTGCTGCACGAAATCAAGGGCTTTGAGGGCGGTCAGGCCGAGGCGGTCGCACACGAATGCCAGCTGATGTACGACACGATGATCCTCAAGCGCCACAACGACATTCCCGAGCTGGAGCGCATGCTC
>DBGAQS010000030.1:0-2744 GCA_048434495.1 Collinsella sp.
CGGCGGGTCCGGCACGCGCCTGTACCCGCTCACGCTCGTGACCTCCAAGCAGCTGCTGCCGGTCTACGACAAGCCCATGATCTACTACCCGCTGTCCACCCTCATGCTGGCGGGCATCCGGGACATCCTGGTCATCTCCACGCCGACCGACCTGCCCAACTTCGAGCGCCTGCTCGGGGACGGCTCGCGCTACGGCGTGAACCTGTCCTACGCCGAGCAGCCCAGCCCCGACGGCCTGGCGCAGGCCTTCACCATCGGCGAGGAGTTCATCGCCGGCGAGCCGTGCGCCCTCGTGCTCGGCGACAACATCTTCTACGGCAACGGCCTGTCGCGCCACCTGACGCGCGCCGTCCAGAACGCCGAGTCGGGGAGGGCCACGGTCTTCGGCTACCACGTGGACGACCCCGAGCGCTTCGGCGTCGTTGAGTTCGACGGCGAGGGCAGGGCCGTGTCCATCGAGGAGAAGCCCGCGGAGCCCAAGAGCTCCTACGCCGTCACCGGCCTGTACTTCTACCCGGGCGACGTGGCCGCCAAGGCACATAGGGTGGAGCCGTCCGCGCGCGGCGAGCTCGAGATCACCACGCTCAACCAGATGTACCTGGAGGAGGGGACGCTGTCGGTCGTCACCCTGGGCCGAGGCTATGCGTGGCTGGACACCGGCACCATGGAGAGCCTGCACGAGGCCGCGGAGTTCGTCCGCGCCGTGGAGCACTCCCAGGACCTTCCCGTGTCCGTCCCCGAGGAGATCGCCTGGGAGAACGGCTGGATCACGACCGCCGAGCTGGAGGAGGCGGCCAAGGCCTACGGCAAGTCGGTCTACGGCCAGCACCTGAAGAAGGTCGCCGCCGGCGAGATCGTCAACAGCCCGCGCGAGTACTAGCGCTGTCTTGCTTTCTTTTAGGGGTCACCGTTTATCTGGTGGCCCCTTTCGTTATGATTACGTTGACCGCAAAGACAATATGATTGGGAGTGGATGTGTTAAACGTCTACTTTGGCGATATGCCAGAAGCGATTTACAACACAGCGACATATTTCAAAAACTCTTACCGGTCTTCTTGGATCACGAACCCCTATGCGGTTTCGATCATTAAAGATGTCGATCGATCGGATGTTGTCTCCGAAAATGTCATTGAAAGCCCCGTGCTTGGGTCCATCTCTCCACTTCAGCTTTCTGGTGGCGTGAAAACGTTGCTGCTCATGAGGTTCGATCGAAAGCATATTTATAATGCTTCGACCTGTGGCGATAACTGCGCTAAGTGGATTCTCGACATGGCGAAAGACCGCAAGCTTGTTGTGAATCTTTACCATGTGATGGATTTTGGACGCGAGGACTTCAAAATTAAAGTCGTGAACAGCGGCCGCATTGTCCATAACATGGCCGAGCTGATTCATGAGTCGATTCCGTATCTGTAGGTGCTGCTTATGAACGGTTCGCATCTCGTTAAGATTTCCCGCCGCAGGGGAACTAAGTATACATTCACTATTAAGCGGAATATCACTATCGTGCGTGGTGATAGTGGCACGGGCAAGACGACGCTGTTCGATATGGTCGCAGACTATATGCGCATGGGCGAGCAGTCTGGCGTTTCCTTGCAATGCGATTGTCCCTGCGTTGCCCTGACCGATTATGACTGGAGAAACCAGCTTTCATCCGTTCATGATTCGATTGTATTTGTTGACGAGGGCTTAAAAGAGATTCATTCCGACGAATTCGCTCATCATGTGTTGTATTCCTCGAACTACTTCGTGCTGATCTCAAGGGCTGACTTTCCCAATCTTCCGTATAGCGTGGATGAGATTTACAAGATTAAGACGAGCGGAAAATACCACTCCTTCGTACCCGTTTATCAAGATCGCGGCAATCACCGTTACGCTCTTTCCCGGTCGACGCCAAAACAGGACTTTTCTATCCTTCTATGCGAGGACAGTAAGTCTGGTTTTCAATTCTTTGAACGGCATTTCGCTGACAGTGAGCTTACCTGTGCTTCGGCTATGACGAACAGCGCGATTTTGGGGTGGTTGGATCGGCATCTCGACGATCGCGTGTTTGTTGTTGCGGACGGAGCAGCATTTGGGTGCTATGCGGACCGTGTCCTTAAGCTCCAGGACATTCGCCGCGATGCAGTAACGGTTTGTCTTCCCGAGTCGTTCGAGTGGCTTCTGCTGAGCTCCGACGTAATTTCTGGGCTTGATGCTAAGACGGTGCTGGAAGCCCCGGAAGCGTTTGCAGACAGTGAGAAGTTTAAAAGCTGGGAGGACTTCTTCTATAAGTACTTACGCGAAGAAACTACGGGTTCGGTTTTTCAGTACGACAAAGACTGCATTCCGGAGGCGTTTTGTACGGGAAGTAATTCTGCGAAGGTCATGGCTCTTATCGCATGCCGAAATGTCCGATAGTTTTGTTGAATAGTGCCGCGTCGTCACTTCCTGCGGCATACTAAAGAAGCTGTACATGCTTCAGATTGGATTTTCATGTCTGAGATCTTTGAACCCAAGAACATCATCGTCACGGGCGGCTGCGGCTTCATCGGCAGCAACTTCGTGCACTACGTCGTGAACAACCACCCCGGGGTGCACGTCACCGTCCTGGACAAGCTGACCTACGCCGGCAACCCCGAGAACATCGCGGGCCTGCCCGAGGATAGGGTCGAGCTCGTCGTCGGCGACATCTGCGATGCTGAGCTCCTCGATAAGATTGTCCCGGGCCACGACGCGATCGTCCACTACGCCGCCGAGAGCCACAA
>DBGAQS010000031.1:0-48529 GCA_048434495.1 Collinsella sp.
GGGCGGGGCGGTTAAGTTTGTCGCGAGTTCCGCACGCAAAGGAAAGCACTTAATGTGCTTTCCGTCTTGCGCAGGACTGTAGAGCAGCAAACTTAACCGCCCCGCCCGGCAGGCGAGCGGACAGGACAGACAACTGTCCAACAATTCGTGCGAAACACAATGAAAAACAGTTTGATGTGAGTTAATATAAACAACGTCGTGAATCTGACTCCTGCCACATGCATGACAGGGGTTAAACACAAAAAAGGAGTCAACTATGGTTTCTGAGAAGGCTACCCTCGTTAATCCTCAGGGTCTGCACATGCGTCCGGCTGGTCTGTTCGCCTCCACCATGGGCAAGTACGCCTGTGACGTGACGGTCGTCACCCCCGAGAAGGAGGTCAACGGCAAGTCCCCGATGGCCCTCATGGCTGCTGGTATCCCCTGCGGCACCGAGGTCGAGGTCAAGTGCGACGGCGCCGACGAGGCCGAGGCTCTGGCTGCTGCCATCGAGCTCATCAAGAGCGGTCTTGGCGAGTAGAACTCAAACGGGTCGCATGTTGAACAACTAAGTTTATATTTGGGGGCGCAGTGACCTGTCTTAAGGTAGCTGCGCTCTTTTGTCATGGATATGGCAAAACGCTTTATCACATGACACGGAGAGAGGAATGGGAATGTATCAGGGAGTCAACGCTTCCGAGGGCATCGGTATCGGCACCGTCATGGTCGCCGTCGATCCCGACTTGACGTTTGAGCCGCACGAGGTTGCTGATTCGGCAGCAGAGAAGGAGCGCTATCAGACCGCTCTTTCGGTCTTCTGCGAGAAGACCCAGGCTCAGGCCGACCACATGAAGGAGACGGTGGGCGAGGCCGAGGCCGAGATCATGAGCGGACACATTGTCCTGGCTCAGGATCCGGGCATGACCGACGCCATCAACGCCGCCATTGACGGCGGCACCTGCGCCGAGCAGGCGCTCATGGACACCTCGACCATGTTCGAGAACATGTTCCTGTCCATGGACGACGAGATGTTCCGTCTGCGCGCGGCCGACATCGCCGACATCCGCACCGGCATTCTGGCCGAGCTGCTGGGCAAGGAGGTCGTCGACCTCTCCGTCCTGCCCGAGAACACCGTCGTTGTCGTGCACGACCTCACGCCGTCCATGACCGCCACGATCGATAAGGCCCACGTTGCCGGTATCGTCACCGAGACTGGTGGCCGCACGTCGCACTCCGCAATTATTGCGCGCGCCCTCGAGATCCCGGCTGTCCTTTCGGTTTCCAACAGCTGCACCGCACTGCGCAACGGCATGACCGTTGTCGTCGACGGTGGCAAGGGTATCGTCGAGGCCGATCCCGATGAGGAGACGCTCGCCGCTTACACTGCCAAGGCCGAGGCTTTCGCTGCCGAGAAGGCGGCTCTCGAGGCCTTCCGCGGCAAGCCGTCCGTGACTGCCGACGGCATCAAGAAGATCATTGCCTGCAACATCGGCAACCCCGATGACGTGCCCAACGCGCTCGATCACGATGCCGAGGCTATCGGCCTGTTCCGTTCCGAGTTCCTGTTCATGGACTCTGCTGAGCTTCCTTCCGAGGAGGAGCAGTTCAACGCCTACCGTAAGGTCGCCAGCGCGCTCAAGGGCGCTCCGGTCATCATCCGCACGCTCGATGTGGGTGGCGACAAGGAGATTCCGTACCTGCACATGGTCAAGGAAGAGAACCCCTTCATGGGCTTCCGCGCCGTGCGTTACTGCCTGGCCAACCCCGACCAGTACAAGGTCCAGCTCCGCGCCCTGCTGCGCGCCAGCGCCTTCGGTGACGTCAAGATTATGATCCCGCTCGTCACCTGCGTCGAGGAAGTCTTGGCTGTCAAGGAGCTCGTCGAGCAGTGCAAGACCGAGCTGACCGAAGAGGGTCGCAAGTTCAACGAGAACATCGAGGTCGGCATCATGGTCGAGACGCCTGCAGCCTCGCTGCTCGCTGACCGCCTGGCCGAGGTCGCCGACTTCTTCTCCATCGGCACCAACGACCTGATCGGCTACACCATGTGCGCCGACCGTGGCAACGACACCATCTCCAACCTGTACCAGGTTTACTATCCCGCCGTGCTCCGCTCGCTCAAGAACATCATCGAGAGCGGCGTGAAGGCCGGCATCATGGTCGGTATGTGCGGCGAGGCCGCTGCCGATCCGTTGCTCGAGCCGCTGCTGATCAGCTGGGGCCTGGAGGAGTTCTCGATGAGCGCTCCGTCCATCCTGCGCGCCCGCAAGACCATCAGCCAGTGGACCAAGGCCGAGTGCGACGAGCTCGCCGAGAAGGCGCTCGCCTGCAACACCGCTGCCGAGGTCAAGGCACTGCTCGAGTCCGCAGCTCGCTAATTTGGTATCAGAGGTAACCGCGTGGTTGGAATGGGCCGGCCACGCGGCCCTCACATATACAGGGGGTACTGTAAATGTTCTACACGCTAACCGCTAACCCGGCTGTCGACATGACGGTTTCGAGCTCTCCGCTCGAGCCCGACGAGAACGTCCGCACCGGCTCGGCCAGCTACACGGCTAACGGCAAGGGCCTCGACGTGTCCTTCGCCTTTAAGAAGATGGGCGTCGACACCGTCGCGCTCGGTTTCTTCGCCGGCTTCACGGGCAAGTTCATCGTTGAGGAGGTCATGAACCTGGGTTGCCTCTGCCGCCCGGTCTGGACCGACGGTATCACGCGCATCAACACCTACGTCAACGATGGCCAGCACGAGTACGGCATCCTGAACCCTGGTGCTCCGATCACGCCGCAGCACCAGGAGGAGCTCTACAACATCCTGGACACCGCGGGCGACCTTGAGTGCCTGATCGTCTCCGGCTCCGTGCCTCCCAAAGCTACGCCCGACTTCCTGGCTCAGGTCATGGAGCACGCTCAGGCCCGTGGCGCCGACGTCGTCCTGGACCTGTCCTCCGACAAGCTCAAGGAGCTCGCTCACAAGAAGCCGCTGCTCATTAAGCCGAACCATCACGAGATGAAGGCTATCTTCGGCGTGCCGGTCGACACCGACGACGAGGTCCGCGTTGCCATGAAGCTGGCTCACGAGGCCGGCGTCCAGAACGTGCTGCTCACCCGTGGTAGCCGCGGTGACGCTTACTTCTCCAACGGCGAGGACATCTGGTATGCCAAGCGTGAGTTCAACATCAAGCTTGTCTCTTCCGTCTGCGCCGGCGACTGCACCCTCGCTGCGTTCCTGCACAAGTGGTACAGGGATCGCGACAACGTCGAGGAGGCCATGAAGCTCGCTATGGCCACCGGCGCCAACGTTGCTGAGTCCGTCGGCATCGGCGACTTTGGTCACGTCGACGAGTACAGCAAGCGCGTTGCTGTCCGCAAGCTCGATCGCAAGTAAGCGAAACGCGACATATTCGTGCGCATGCGGCGCTCCGGTTTCGGCCGGGGCGCCTTTTTTGTTCCGCCATGGTGGAGAGGTGTCCTGCCGTACTTCATCGCTTCCACACCGTTCACCGAGTTGTTGTAGCCTTTTGCCGAAGCGTGGAATATACTTTCATTAACACGATACTTCGTGAAAGGAACATTCATGATTTACACGCTTACTGCAAATCCCGCTATTGACTACAACATCTCCTGCGATGGCCTGACCGCCAACACCGTTACCCGCACCCGTAACGCTGTCTACACCCCCAACGGCAAGGGTCTCAACGTTTCGTTTACGCTCGACCACTACGGCGTCGACACCACGATCCTGGGCTTCTTCGCCGGCTTCTCGGGTGAGTATATCGTTAAGGGCGCCGAGGCCCTGGGCGTGCCCGTCAAGCCCGTGTGGACTGACGGCATCACGCGTGTCAACGTGTTCCTCAACGCCGGTCCCGACACCGAGTACAACATGGTCAATGCCGGTGCCGCCATCAACGCTGCCAACGAGCAGGAGATGTTTGAGCTTATCGATTCGCTCGATGACATGACCTGCCTGGTTATCAGCGGCTCGCTGCCCCCCAACACCTCTGAGGGCTTCCTGGCCGAGGTGCTTCGCCGCGTTAAGGCAAAGGGCGCCGAGTTCGTGCTCGATATTTCGAGCCATCAGTTGGCCGACCTCATTGCTATGGAGCCGCTCCTCATTAAGCCTAACGACGACGAGCTGCTCGACATCTTTGGCATTAAGGTGAGCGGTGGCGACGACGAGTCTGTCAAGGGCGCGATGGCCGAACTGCATGCCAAGGGCGCCAAGAACGTGCTGTTGACCCTGGGTGGCGCCGGCGCGTACTTCTCCAACGGCGAGCACATCTGGTTTGCCAACCGTACCTTTGAGGTCAAGCTGCTGTCGACCGTTTGCGCCGGTGACTCTTCGCTGGCCGCCTTCCTGTCCGTGTGGCACGACGCTCCCGAGCGCGTCGAGGACGCCCTGCGCCTCTCGATGGCCACCGGCGCCAACGTGGTCGAGTGCCCGGGTCTGGGCGATTTTGCTAAGGTCGATGAGTATCAGAAGGGCATCGCCATCCGTCAGGTCTGCTAACGCAGCGCACGGACCTTGCATCTTTGCTTTGTAGAGCACCCGTCTCGGATTGCCGAGGCGGGTGCTTTTTCATGTTTGTAGTCGATGCCTTGGGATCCAATCGTGCTTGAAGCGCGTTCGCGTGTGCGCCCGCTCTCATTTCTTGCTAGACTTCTTGGAAACCATCAAACGATATGCCCGCAATTGCAGGAGGCCACAGGAATGTGCAATGTTTCGCTCAACGCTACGCAGCCGTCAGCCGCCTCTCTGTGCGTGTTGCGAGCCCTCGAGGATGCCGGTCTTGAGGCCTGGTACGTGGGCGGTTGGGTACGTGACGCCCTGATGGGGCGTCCCAGCCACGATGTCGACATGTGCTGTAGCGGCCTGTGGCAGGAGTCCAAGGCGGCACTCGAGGCCGCCGGTATTGCCGTAGTTGAGTCGGGCATTAAATTTGGCGGCATTACGGCTATTTGCGATGATGAGCGCATTGAGGTCACCACCTACCGCCTAGACGGCTTTTACACCGATGGCCGCCATCCCCAGAGCGTGGAGCGTGCGGCGTCGCTTGAGGACGATCTGGCGCGTCGTGACTTTACCGTTAACGCTATGGCCTGGCATCCCGAGCGTGGTCTTGTCGACCGCTACGATGGTCAGGGCGACCTGAAGCGCAAGCTCATCCGCGCCGTTGGAGATCCCAAGCGTCGTTTTAACGAGGACGCGCTTCGCATGCTGCGCGCGGTGCGTTTTGCCTGCCGTCTGGATTTTATGATCGAGCCTAAGACTAAACAGGCGCTTGCCGAGTGCGCGCCGCTGCTCGATGCTGTGGCGCGCGAGCGCGTGGGCATTGAGCTCGAGGGTATCCTTTCGACCGGCCATGGGGGAGACGCGATGCTGCGCTACCCCGAGCTTGTTTGCGCCGCCGTGCCCGAGCTCGCGTCCGCTCGCGGGTTTGATCAACGCAGCGTCTATCATGCGTTTAACGTCTACGAGCATATCGCCCGCGTGCTGACGGTGGCAGGGGAGCTGGCGCTGTGCGACGGCGTCGCGCCCTCGTCGAGCCTTATGTGGGCGGCGTTTTTGCACGACGTTTCCAAACCCGAGTGCTTTACGGTCGATCACGACGGCAGCGGCCACTTCTACGGTCATCCCGAGCTCGGCGCCAAGAAGGCGCGTGTCATCATGGATCGCCTGGCGCTCTCGCACGATTTGGTGCGCGATGTGTGCCTGCTGATCAAATACCATGACAAGCCGCTGCGCCCCGAGCGCTCCTGCCTGCTCAATATGATGCGCGCGCTTTCGGGCGAGGGTGTCGATACGCCGCGTCTGATGGACGAGCTCATGGACCTTAAGCGTGCCGACACGCTCGGCAAGGCGCCCTCGTGCTTCTATTACGTCGAGACGATCGAGGAGATGCGTACGCTCGCCCACGATCTGCTGCAGGCGGGGGAGCCCTATACACTCAAGATGCTTGCCATCAATGGTGGCGACCTGATCCGCGCCGGCGTCAAGCCGGGGCCGGAGCTGGGACAGCTTCTCAACGCTGCCCTCGACGCCGTGATCGAGGACAACATCCCCAACAACCGCGAAGCCCTCCTGACTCATCTCCACCTAGGGTAGCTAAAATAGCCCCGTTCCAAATTTACTACCTTGTTGACCTGCGCGTTCCATAACCTCGCGACAAAATTTCGGCAATTTGGAATTTCTTCTTGCGCTTGCGTTTTTTGTCCCGTAATATATTTCCTCGCAGCACGGCAGTGCAGATGTCATGTGGCCCGTTCGTCTAGCGGTTTAGGACGCCGCCCTCTCAAGGCGGAGATCACCAGTTCGAATCTGGTACGGGCTACCACTTCTTTTCTGCTGAGGCTTATGGCCCGTTCGTCTAGCGGTTTAGGACGCCGCCCTCTCAAGGCGGAGATCACCAGTTCGAATCTGGTACGGGCTACCTTGAATTTGAGACCCGGACTTCCCACGGAAGCCCGGGTTTTTTTCCGAGCAAACCATCTGCAATTCCCATTTGGCCCATAGCTTTACGTTCTGCTTGTGGCCCTTGCGGGTACAATATGCAAGATATTTGGACGGTCAGAAGGAGCCTCATGAAGGAGTCCTCTCAGCATACATCTAAGCCCCAGGTCGAGGTTGAGGCCTCGGGTGGCGATGACAACAAGGGTGCACGTCGCGGTGCCATTTTTATCGGCGTCGTGCTGGTTGGCTATATCGTTTATCTGATTGCGACCGGTCAGATGGGACAGTTCTGGGCTGCCATGTCGAGCGTTCAAGCGCCGTGGCTCGTTGCCGCATGCTTTTGCATGTTCCTGTATCTGTTCTTTGGCATCGTCGCCTATGCGATCGCCGTCTGGCTCGATCCCAATTCGCCCGTCGGCATTCGCGACCTGATCTCGGTCGAGGCGAGCGGCATCTTCTTTGGCAACCTGACGCCCATGATGATGGGCTCTACGCCTGCCCAGATCTACCGCCTGACCAAGGCCGGCCAAAATGTCGGCGAGGCCGGTGCCACGCAGTTCACGCGCTTTATCGTGTATCAGTTTGGCCTTGTTGCCTGGGGCGCCATTCTGCTGCTTGCCCGCATGCCGTTTTTCGCCGAGCGCTATGGCGACATGACGCTGCTGTGCGTCTTTAGCTTTGGCGGTCACTGCTGCATTCTGCTTGGCATCTTTGCCGTCGCGCTCATGCCCAAGACCGTCACGCGCGTCGCACACTGCATCATCAATTGGCTCGAGCGAATGGGCGTCTCGGCCACTAAGATCGAGGGCTGGCGTACGTTTGTCGACGGCGAAATCTACTCGTTCTCCGAGAAGTTCAAGCTTTCGGCCGGCCACTTTTCGTCCATGCTGCTCACGGTGGTCATCACCATGTTGCAGCTCGCGTTTTTCTACCTCGTGCCGTATTTTCTGATGCTTGCCTTTGGCCACCACGAAGTCGACTTTTTCTCGGTCATGGCCGCGAGTGCCTTTGTTCAGCTCCTGAGCTCTGCTGTTCCCCTGCCCGGCGGCACCGGCGGCGCCGAGGGCGGCTTCGCACTGTTCCTGGGTCATTTCTTTGGATCGGCGTCGACCGCCGGTTATCTGCTGTGGCGCCTCATTACGTTTATCGCGCCGACGATTTTGGCCGCGCCCCTGCTGGGTCTTAAGAGCGCTCACAACGAGAGTATCCACGCACGCTGGGATCGCGCGATGCGCAAGCTCGGACGATCGCCTCAGACGTCCTCTAAGCCTGCAAAGCCCCATCCTGTGAATGCGGTTACCGTGGATCCCAATCAGCATGCTCAGAAGGCTTCTGGGGCCGCCAAACCGTCGCATAAGGCCTATGTGCGCCAGACAGGCGACGGCATCCGTGTGTCCCCGGCTGCTTTGAACAAAATGAAGCTCCCTAAGGCGTAACAGTTGGTCGTGCGTTCTTCATGTTGCCGGGCTTTTTTGTGCCGGATGGGGGATAATCCTCTTACGTAGATTAACTCTCATCTGTTGATGAATGCTCACATTCCGAAGGGACACGTCCATGGACACCAGCAAACCGCGCCTCGACCGCCGCATCGTTCGCAGCCGCAATGCTATCCTTTCTGCGTTTGAGCGCCTGCTGATGGATAAACCGCTTGCCGATATTACCGTGAGTGCCGTCGCGCGTGAGGCAAATGTCGATCGTAAGACCTTCTACGTGCACTTTGGCACGGTCGACGGCCTGCTCGATGCCATCGCCGCCGATGTGGTCGAGATGATCGTCGACTCGGTCGAAAAGACGCTTTCCACTATGGGCAGTGACCCCAACGAGCGCGCCCTTGGAGCGGCGGCTACCTTCTTTAAGACCATCAACGAGGCACTTTGCAATAACCTCGTGCTCAATCGCCAGCTGATTGAAAACATCCCGCTCGACGATTTTATGACGCGTTTGCGAGTGCCGCTCGAGCATGAGATTGCCGAGCGCGACTTGCTGCCCCACGGCCTCAAGGACGAGATGTTCGATTACTATCTGGCGTTTTTGCTGTCCGGTATTATTGGTATCTATCGCACGTGGGCGCTGTCTGATGGTTCGGTTCCTATCGAGCGTGTCTCGGAGGTCGCCAACGACCTGACTCTCAATGGCCTGTCGAGTCTGGAATCTCGCTTGGATTAGGCGCAGGCTCGAGTTCGTGAGGCGCTTGTCGGGGTGCAGCCCGATCGACCGGGCGACGAGCATCCCGCCGAAGCAGTCGATGACCGGGCTCAGGTAGACCTTCTCGCCGCCCGGGAGTCTGAACTCGGTGATGTCGGTGAGCCACAGCAGGTTGGGCTCGTCGGCGTGGAAATTCCTGTTCACGAGGTTCTCCGGCGCCTTGTAGACCTCGCCGGCGTAGGAGCTGTAGCCTGAGGATCCTTAAAAGAAAGTCCAGCTTATCCTTCCCACTCCAATTGGGAATCCTCCGATGCGCCTTCGCACGCTCGCATGACCTCGATACCGTGCGAGCGTGCGAACTTGACGAGCTCTGCGTTGCGGGCGTTTATGGTGCCGAAGGCGACGGGGCACACGATAAGGCGCGCGCAGTGGACGAGGAGCTCTTTGGCGCGGGCTATGGTTTTATCCCCGATCGGCTCGAAGGCGCGCTCGACCACGCATTCCGCCGCCAAGTCGCGCGCGAGCTCGCAGTCGATGTCCCCTTCGTGCAGAACGCCCGCGTAGAACGCCTTGCCCTGCCGGATGAGCTGGCGAAACACAGCCGAACCCGTACCTGCGCCGGCGATGACGAACGTGTGCGTATCGCCGTGCGGGCGCCCAATTTCCACGCTGCCGAAGCGCTCGTTGAAGGTGCCATGCTGAAGGCCGTAGAGCTCGCCAATCGTCTCGCGCGTGAATATGTCCTCGGGTACGCCGGCGCGGAAGACCCGGCCGTCCTTCACGCAAATCACCTTGTCGGCGCTTTTCTGCGCGAGTTCGAGTTCGTGGATGGACATGATGACAGCCACATTACGCGATTTCGCAAGGTGTCGAAGTATTCGCAGCAGGTCGATCTGGTAGCGGATATCGAGATACGACGTGGGCTCGTCGAGCACGAGCACACGCGGATCCTGCGCGATGGCGCGTGCGAGCATGACGCGCTGGCGTTGCCCGTCGCTTATCTGCATGAAGTCGCGCTCGGCGAGCTCTTCCACATGTGCGGTTTTCATGGCCTCGTCGACCCGACTATGGTCGTTGGGCGATAGTGTGCCCATTCGTCCGGTGTAGGGATGCCTTCCCGCCTCTACGATATCGCGGCAGGTGAGGAGCTCGGTCCGGGGGCGATCTGTCAGCATAACGGCAAGGTTCCTTGCAAACTCCGCCGTCTTCCATCGGGAAATCTCCCGCCCGTCGAGCTCGACCGCGCCGGCAAGCGGTGCCAGATGGCGTGTGATGGTTTTCAAGATGGTCGACTTGCCCGAGCCGTTCGGCCCGATGAGCGCCACAACGTCGCCCGCGCGAACCTCCAGATCGACGCCTCCGACTACGACCTTCTTGTCGTAGCCCGCCGACAGGTCGCTTATGCGGAAAAGCGGAACTCCGTCAGCCTGCGTTTCGACCGGGGCTTCGAGGTTCGGCTCCGCTCGGAGGAGGCGTTCCGCGCGCAGTTCCGCACGAGCCGAAAGTGCCTTCTGGCGCTTTCGTGCGAGCTCAGGACTGTCTAAGCATGGAATGTCCCCTCCGAGCGTTTTGGGCCGCGGCACGAATTCCCCCATCTACCTCACCCGCTTCTTCAACATGAGCGCGATAACCACCGGAGCGCCGAAGATGGCGGTTACGGCGCTGATGGAAAGCTCGACGGGAGAGAACAGCGTGCGCGCGATCAAATCGCAGCCCGCGCAGAAGATGGCGCCTCCCAAGAAGCACGCAGGAATCACGCGGATGGGCTTCGACGACTTTAGCGCCGACTTCACGAGATGCGGAACCGCGATGCCTACGAACGACACTGGACCAGCGAACGCGGTCACGCAGGCGGAGAGCATGCTCGCTAGAAGGACGAGCACCACGCGGAAGCGTTCGACGTTCACGCCGACGCTTTTCGCGTAGGCTTCTCCCAGCTGGAAGGCGGAAAGGGGCTTCGATATCGCGAATACGCATGCGCTCACGGTGATCACCACGACCGCGATGACCGCGATGTCGTCCCAGCTCGAACCCGAGAAGCTACCCAAAGACCAGTTGTGCAGGTTCACGATGGACTGGTCGTCGGCGAAGGCGATGAGGAAGATCGTCGCCGCCGAGCAGATGTATCCCACCATGACGCCCGCCACGATGAGCATGGCCATGGAACTTATGCGCCGTGCGATGAGGAGCACGAAGCCGATGGTGATAAGCGAGCCCAGAAACGCTGCGGCCACCATGGCCGGCGAGGACATGGCCTGGTTCGCGCCTAGAAGTACGATCATCGTAAGCGCGACGACGAACTTTGCGCCCGAGGAGACGCCCAAGATGAACGGGTCGGCGATGGGGTTGTTGAAAAACGTCTGCAGCAGGAACCCGGAAAGCGAAAGTGCCCCGCCGAGAAGCACGGCTGAAAGCACGCGCGGCAGGCGAATCTCCCAGATGACCTGGCTTTCCATGGAATTGGCCGCGCCGCCCGAAAGGATACCGGGGATGTGGTCTGCGGGCACGAGCACGCTCCCGATGCACAGGTTGGCCCCGACGAGCACGATGAGGGCAACAGCGAGCAGCACCGTAACGACGCGACACCGCGCGGCGCGCCCCGATTCGTCGTATGCCATGGAAAGCCGGCTTCTCATGGCGCTAACCGAGCTTCCTCAGATAATGGAAGTCGCTCGCGTCATCGCCGGTGAACGCCCCGTGCAGCTCGTCGATAATGTCGGCGGTAGAAGTCATCTGCTGGTACATGTCGGCGCTTGTGACCCAGACGTTGCCGTTCTTCACGGCTTTGAACTGCGACAATAGCGCGTTTTTGCCTACGAAGTCGTTCAAGGTGGTAACTGACTCGTCGATGGTGCCGTTGTAGACGATGATGTCGGCATCCTTCGCCGTCGCGTAGAAGCGCTCCATTTCGAGCGTTACTGACGAACCTGACGTCGACGACGCCTGCGCGTCATCGAGCGCGTAGCTGCCGCCTGCAAGTTCGATCATCTGCGCCACGTAGTCGCCCGCCCGCCGCGTGACGGCGGCCCCGTTCGAGTTAATGTAGAAATACGCCACGGTTTTACCTGACGACGCGAGCCCCGACGTTTGCTCGACGCGGGCCTTCTGCTCGTTGAACAGGTGCGCGGCCTCGTCTTCCTTGTCGAACAGGACGCCGAAAAGCTTAATCCACTCGACGCGCCCGAGTGCTTCGGGCTCGCTCGACGACTGTTCGGTGAGCACGACGAGCCCGAGCTTCTGCAGCTTTTCCTTCACATCGGGCGTGTGGTTGATCATGGTGTTCTCGATGGCGAGCGTGCAGCCCGAGGCCGATATTCGCTCGTAGTCGGGCGCGCTGTACTTGCCGCCGTAGGCGATCGCCCCACTTTCGAGTGCGCTTTTGAAGCCCGCGACCGAGCAATCGTCGGCCTTCGTGCCCGACATGATGATATTGTCGTTCGCATCGAGCGCGTCGACCAGGCACATCGTCGCCGACGACACGAGGTGCACCTTGTCGGCAGGGCGCCTTATGACCGCGATGTCGGAGCTCAACCCATCAGGTACCTTCGCATCTTGCGGCACCACGAGGAAACGCTCCCCATTCGAAACGCAGATAAGCCGCAGACCGCCTTCGAACTCGTCGACAGTGAAGTGCTCGGCGTATTCAAGCTGAAGCGCCCCTGTTGGCTCCCAGCCACAGCCCAAATCGGCGTTGTGGAAGTCGGCTGCGGCGCTTGAAGCCGTTCCCGCAGGGGAGCCGCCGCTTGCTTCGTCGCCCGATTTCTCCTTCATGGTGGATGAGTCGAAGTGGATCGTGTAGTCGATGGTGTGCGGCGTCGACATGGCGACGGTCTCGGCCGACACGGCGATGTCCTCGTCGAGCGTGACGGGTATCTCGAACGTGGAGTTGCCGCCGTCGTTTACGGGCGCGTAGTCCACGCCGTCGACGGTCATCTTGTCGTAGTTCGAACTCGACCAGGTGATGGTCGCGGTGTAGGTGTCGCCATCCTTCACAATTGTGGTGGGTGAGGCGATGCTTGCGCGCCCTGACCCGCCGGAAAGCGAGACATTCACAGTGTATTCCTGAGAGCCCGCCGTGCCACCGGTCGTGTTCGGGCTCGCACTGCACCCCGCGAAGGAAAGCGCGAGCAGGGCGACGAGAACGCAGACGATCGCGCGCGCCGCGATGCTGCGGCGCTTCCTGTTTTCCCCCTTGGGAAGAATCGACCGCATGGCGTTACTTCAGTGCGTCGGCGCGCAGATCGACGCCGGCGGATTCGAACACAAGCGTGCGGTCGTACCACTGCTCTTTTCTAATACTCCACGCGGCACAGGCGGTGTCCTCGTCGAGCGCATCAACGGGCACGTCGTAGGTGTACTTGCCTTCCGCGTTTTCCACATAGGGGATGAAGTCGGCCTCGCTCGCGGCGGCAGCCTCGTCGCCCGTGCCCATGAAGAGCTTGCCGTAGCCCGTGCCGGAAAGCGTCATCACGCAGTGCATGGAGCCGTTTTCCACGATGAGCTGGGCGTCCACAATCCTGAACATGTTCGAGCTGGAATCGACGGTGATCGGATAGGTGCCGTCGGCCACCTTGTCGGCGGTAATGGGGGCAGCGCTTGCGCCCTCGGGCGCATCGGCCGCCTGTTCGGTCTTTTCCTGGGAATCGGCATCGCTTGCCTTTGCGCTGTCGATTGAATTTCCGCCGCAGCCGGCGAGCGAGAACGCGAAAAGCGCCGCCGACAGGGCGAAGACGAGGGTTTTCTTCAACATGGAGGGGTTCCTTTCAATCGCTTCGACCGCCCGCGCCGTGCGGTGGGCGGGCGGGATGCGAATGCAACGGGCATGCGTCGTCGTCGGGGAAAGGCGCATGCCCGTTGCACGGGGACGCGACCGGCGCTCCCGTGCGCGGCGAGTTTACAGCTTGGCGATGGCGTCGTCCACGTGCGAGACGTAGATGTCGTCGACCGCGACGTTCTGTCCCAGACCCTGGAGCAGGCACGTCACTTCGAAGCCGGCGGCCACGAACTTCGCAGCCCAGCTGTCGGGGTCGGTCTCGTCTGCCATGTCGTTGTTCGCGTGGTCGCCCGCGACCACCATGAACGGCGCGAGCACGGCCTTCTTGTAGCCTGCGGCGCTCGCGGCGGCGATAACATCCTCGCAGGTCGGTTCAGCCTCGACGGTGCCGACGAAGAACTGCGTCAAGCCCTCGTTCTTGAACACTTCCTGCATCTTGGCATAGTCGGCGTTGGAATCGGCTTCGGTGCCGTGGCCCATGAGGCACAGTGCCGTCTTGCCGTCGTCGAAGGACGCCATGTTCTCCTTAATGGCTGCGGCCACCTTCTTGTAGTCGTCGTCGGAGGTGAGCAGCGGGTCGCCGAGCGAGATCTTGTCGAACTTGTCGGCGTACTTGTCAAGCTCGTCTTTCACGTCGGCGTATTCCAGGCCAGCCATGAGATGCGTCGGCTGCACGACGATTTCCTTCACGCCGTCTTCCACGCAACGGTCGAGCGCCTCGGTCATGTTGTCGATCGTGATGCCGTCGCGCTTCTTCAGCTTGTCGATGATGATCTGCGCGGTGAAGGCGCGGCGGATGTCGTAGTCCTGCCAGTACTTCTCGCGGATAGCGTCTTCGATGGCGCCGATGGTGATGTGGCGCGAGTCGTTGTAGCTCGTGCCGAAGCTCGTGACGAGAATGACCGGCTTCACGGCCTTCTCCTTTTCGCTCGATTTCTCGGAACTCGCGGAGGTGCTGGAGCATCCCGCGAGCGCGACTCCGGCGAGCGCGACGGCTCCGGTTGCTGCGGCGCCCATGAAGCCGCGGCGTGACATCTGGTCGGACATGGTTTTCCCTTTCCTCGGTTTGCCGGTCCCCCGGCGACAGTTGCTTATCGGCACAAGCGAAAGAAAAGCGCGCTCGTCCGCAAAGGGATAGCGCGCCTGTTTCTTGCATTCGAAAGGGAAGCGCACTCCTCGGGGTTCACAAGGAGCTAACGCCACGGCGATGCCGTGAGGAAAAGGCGAAGCAGTCTGGCTTGGGGCGCGAGGCGGTTCGCCCGCGCGTCCTACACAGTAATGTCCCTTGCCCAGGATTCCCACCTGGTTCCCTCCGCAAGCCAGCGCGGACTGTGTGGGCGCCGCGCCGGTCGTTTCCTTTTATTCGATTGTCATATGCTCGTTGCCGAAACTACCACTATGATAGTGGGCGTTTGTGGGCGTGTCAAAGCCAGGGCGGGCGGCATTGCGCCTCCTGCCTACGTATTTGCGCCGATTGCCGCTGCGGGCGCCGTGTCTTGCCCGCTGTGCGAAGGGCGGCGTAAACGGTTGCGATGAGAAACGGGAAGGGAAGGCTCGGATGATTCATATCGTTGGCGCAGGTTCGGGCGCCGCCGACCTTATCACGCTGCGCGGGGCGCGTCTTCTGCGCGCGGCCGACGTGGTCGTTTGGGCGGGGAGCCTTGTGAACCCCGAGCTGCTCGCCGAGTGCAAGGAATCCTGCGTCGTCTACGACAGCGCGCACATGACCTTGGAGGAAGTGCTCGACGTGATGTGCGCGGCGGATGCGCGGGGCGAGGAAGTGGTGCGCCTGCACACGGGCGACCCGTGCCTGTACGGCGCCATCCAGGAGCAGATGGACGCGCTCGACGCGCGCGGCGTGGACTACGAGGTGGTGCCCGGCGTGTCGAGCTTTTGCGGTGCCGCGGCGGCGCTTCGCCAGGAATACACGCTGCCGGGAATCAGCCAGTCGGTCGTGATCACGCGGCTTTCCGGGCGCACCCCCATGCCCGCGGGCGAGGGCATGCGCACCATGGCGGAAAGCGGCTCGACTATGGTCATCTTCCTGAGCTCGGGTATGCTCGCCGAGCTTTCCGCCGAGCTTTTGGCCGCAGGCCGCAGCTCCGACGAGCCGGCGGCGCTCGTGCACAAGGCGACCTGGCCTGAGGAGCGCGTGGTGCGATGCACAGTGGGCACGCTCGCCGATGCGGGCGCGCGAGAGGGCATCGACCGCACGGCGCTCGTGGTGGTGGGCCGCGTGCTCGGAGCTCGCGGCGGGCTTGCGCACAACGGCGCGCAAGCGGAGTCGTACGAGCGCAGCAAGCTATACGACCCTTCGTTTGCCACGGGGTATCGGAAGGCGAGCAGCTAGCGTGGCCTTCGAGCACTACATATATACCGGGACGACCCGCCTGCGCTGCGGCTACACCACGGGGAGCTGCGCCGCGCTCGCGGCGAAGGCGGCCTGCGAGATGCTCTTGTCACGAAAGCCCGTCGGCCGCGTGTCGATCGTCACCCCCGGCGGGCTGCCCGTCGAGGCGAACGTGGTCGACGCATGCATCGGCGAGGGGTGCGCCCAGTGCGCCGTGCGAAAGGACGCAGGCGACGATGCCGATGTGACCGACGGCGTGCTCGTGTACGCGCGCGTGGAACATGCGGGGTCGGGCACGGGCGCTGCGGGCAGCAAGGGCGTGCCCGCGCGCGAATCGGAAGTTTCCGTCGATGGCGGCGTGGGCGTGGGGCGCGTGACGTTGCCCGGGCTCGAGCAGCCGGTGGGGGCGGCCGCCATCAACGCGACGCCGCGCGCGATGATCACTTCGGCGGTGCGCGAGGTGTGCGCCGCGCACGGCTTTTCTGGAAATATTGCTGTGACGATTTCGGTACCCGAGGGTGTTGCCCTTGCCGAAAAGACCTTCAACCCGCACCTGGGGATAGAGGACGGCATCTCCATCCTGGGCACGACGGGCATCGTCGAGCCGCGCAGCCTCGCTGCCTTGCGCGACAGCATCGAGCTCGAGATCCGGCAGCATGCGGCTATGGGGCGGCGCGGAGTCGTGCTCACGCCCGGCAACTACGGCGCGCAGTTCATCTCGGGGCATTTCCATCTAAACGGTGCGCCGGTGGTCTTCATTTCCAACTTTGTGGGCGATGCGATTGATTGCTGCGTTCGCGAGGGATTTACCAATGTCCTTCTTGTGGGACACATCGGCAAGCTGGTGAAGGTCGCGGGCGGCATCATGGACACCCATTCGCGTACCGCCGACTGCCGTGCGGAGATTCTGGCCGCCCACGCGGCCTTGGCCGGCGCGGGCACGAAGACCGTGCGCGATATCATGTCGTCGGTCACGACCACGGCGGCGCTCGAGGTAATCGAGGCCGCCGGCGTGGGGGACGCTGCGCGCGCCTCGCTCGCTGTGGCAATCGAGGACAGGTTGCGCCGCCGCGCGGCGGGCGGATGCGACATCGCCGCGGTCGTGTTCGACGCCGAGCGCCGCGAGCTTTTCCGCACGTCGGGCGCCGATGCAGTTATCGGGGAATTGGGGGCGACGTATGAGTAAAGGCGTGCTGTACGGGGTGGGCACGGGGCCTGGCGACCCCGAGCTGCTCACGATCAAGGCCGTCCGCACAATCGAATCGTGTCCGGTCATCGCCGCACCGCAGACGGCGGACGGGGCCATGGTCGCGCTCGACATCGTACGCGGCGCCGTCGACCTTACAGGCAAGACGGTGATCCCCGTGCGATTCTCGATGACGCGCGACGTCGAGCGCCGCGCGGCCGAGCATGCCTCGCTTGTTCGCGAGCTTGTCGCGCACCTGGATGCGGTCCGCGACGTCGCGCTGCTGAACCTGGGGGACCCGAGCATCTACGCCACCTTCCAGCGCATAGCGCCCGACGTGCGCGCCCGCGGGTTCGAGGCGCGCGCCATTCCCGGCGTGCCGAGCTTCTGCGCGGTCGCCGCGGCACTCGAGCGCGACCTCACGCCCGAGATGTCGTCGCCTCTGCACATCGTGCCCGGCGGCTACGACGACGTGCGCCGCGCAATCGGCTGGCCGGGGACGAAGGTGGTCATGAAGGCGCGCCGCTCGCTTGCGGACACGAAGTGCATCCTTCGCGAGGAGGGCGCCTTCGACGGTGCCGAGCTCGTAGAGGACTGTGGGCTTCCGGGCGAGCGCGTGTACCGCTCGGTCGACGATGTGCCCGATCGGGGCAGCTACTTCTCGACGATGGTGGTGCGCTAGATGAGGGTTTCCTGCATAGCGTTCACTGAGAGGGGGTATGCGTTGGCGGAGCGCACCGCACACGCGCTTTCCGATTGCGCGCAGACAGGTGAAGATGACCCTGGCTGGGACGTTTCCGTTTCGCGCGGGTTCGGCGAGGGGAAGGCCGACCTGCGCGCATGGACGGCGCTCGCGTGGGAAGCGTCGGACGCGCTTCTGTTCGTGGGCGCGGCGGGCATCGCCGTGCGGGCGATCGCGCCGCATGTCGCCTCGAAGGCAAGCGATTCCGCGGTTGTGGCGATCGACGAGGCGGGGCGCTTTGCCGTCCCGCTTTTGTCGGGGCATTTGGGCGGTGCGAACGAGCTTGCGCAAACTGTGGCACGCGCGGCAGGGGCCATCCCCGTCATCACCACGGCGACCGACGTCCGCGGCGTGTGGGCGGTGGATACGTGGGCGCGCTGTGCGGGGCTCGCCGTTTCGAATCCCGAGGCCATCAAGCGAGTGTCGGCGCGGCTGCTTTCGGGCGGGCGCGTGGCGCTCTATTCCGACATGCCGATTTCGGGACAGCCGCCTGAGGGGGTTGACATTGCGTCCGACCGCGCTCGGGCCGATATTGTCGTGTCGCCGTTCGCTGGCGCGAATGCAGGTGCGTCCGTTCGCGCAGCGGAGACGACGGGCGATGTCGTGCCCGCCGGTGAGACGGGGAAGCCGGCGGGCGTGCGGGCGCAGGCGCCTGCGCCCGAGCCGCTTCGCCTTGTCGTGCCCTGCATCGTTGCGGGCATAGGGTGCCGTCGCGGTGCGTGCGCCGAAGCGATCGGGGAGGCGTTTCTTCTCGCGTGCGGGCAGGCGGGTATCTCGCCTTCGGCCGTGCGCGAGGCGGCGACGATCGACGTGAAGGCGCACGAGGAGGGTCTGCTCGCCTTCTGCCGCGCGCGCAAGATTCCGCTTGCGACGTATTCCGCAGAGGAGTTGTCGCAGGTCGAAGGTAGCGTTTCGCCATCTGATTTCGTGCGCGCGACGGTGGGGGTCGACAATGTGTGCGAGCGCGCGGCGCTCGCGGGCGGGGGCAAACTTATCTTCCCGAAGCTCGCTCACGGCGGCGTGACCGTCGCGTTTTCCAAGGTAACTATCGAACTTTCGTTTAAGGAGCGGTGATGGGAAAGCTCTTCGTGGTGGGGATCGGCCCGGGCGGCCCCGACGGCATGACGATTGCGGCTCGGCGCGCGCTCGAGGCGGCCGACATCGTTGTGGGGTATACGAAATACGTGGAGCTCGCGCTCGCCGCCGTGCCCGACGCGGCGCATCTCGCGACGCCGATGATGCACGAGGTCGAACGGTGCCGCCTGGCGCTTTCGCGCGCGCAGTGCGGAGAAGCCGTGGCGCTTGTGTGCAGCGGTGACGCGGGCGTGTACGGCATGGCGAGCCCCGTGCTGGAGCTTGCTGAGGACTACCCCGATGTAGACGTGGAAGTTATCGCCGGGGCCACCGCGGCTCAGAGCGGGTCGGCGGTGCTCGGCGCCCCGCTTGCCCACGACTTCGCGGTCGTGTCGCTCTCCGACCTGCTCACGCCGTGGGAGGTCATCGAGCGCAGGCTCGCCGCCGTGGCGAGCGCCGACTTCTGCATCTGTTTGTACAACCCGCGCAGCAGAAAGCGCGCCGATAGGCTCTCGCGCGCGGCGAAGATTATGCTCGAATGGAAGGCCCCCGACACGCTCTGCGGCTGGGTACGCAACATCGGGCGCGAGGGGCAGCAGTCGGGCATGTGCAGGCTCTCCGAGCTGGGGGAGTTCGACGCCGACATGTTCACCACCGTGTTCGTCGGCAACGCGGACACGAAGCGCGTAGGCGGCCGTATGGTCACGCCGCGCGGGTATCGGGAGATTCCATGCGAAAGGTAACGATCATCGGGGCGGGGCCCGGAAACCCCGACTTGCTCTCGCGCGCGGCGCTCGACGCGATCGACATCGCCGACGTGGTCATCGGCGCTCATCGCGCGCTTGTCAGCATCGACGTGCCGCCCGATGTGGTGAGATGCGAGCTCGTGAAGACGGCGGACATCGTCGCCGCGCTCACCGATGCGGCGTCGTGGCAGCGCGCCGTGGTCGTGATGACGGGCGATGTGGGGCTGTTCAGCGGCGCGCGCCGCCTGGTGGAGGCGCTCTCCGGCGACGCGCAGGTGGACGTGCGCGTCATTCCCGGCATAAGCTCAGCGTCGTATCTCGCCGCGCGCCTCGCGCGTCCATGGCAGGATTGGCGCTTCGCGAGCGCTCACGGCGTGGCGTGCGACATCGTGGCCGAGGCCGAGCGCGCAGGTGAGCTCTTCCTCGCCACGTCGGGCGGGGAAGACCCCTCGCGGCTTTCGGGCGAGCTTGTGCAGGCGGGCTTCGGGGACGCGCGCGTGACGGTGGCCGAGCGCCTGTCGTACCCCGACGAGCGCATCACCTGCGCGACCGCAAGTGAAATCGCAGGTCAGACGTTCGACGACTTGAACGTGATGCTTATCGAGTTCGCAGGCTGCGCCGGTTCGCCTGCGGGCTCTAGCGCAGCCTCCGAGGCGCCGGCCGGCGCGTCTGCGCCCGCGGCGGCTTCTTTCGCGGCGGACTCTGCGGGCGCATCCCGCGCCGCGAGCTCCCGCTGGCCGTACGCTTCCTCGGGCATTCCCGACGAGCTCTTCATCCGCGCCGACGTTCCCATGACCAAGCAGGAGGTGCGCGCCGTCGCGCTCGCGAAGCTGCGCCTTACCGCGACCGACACTGTGTGGGATGTCGGCGCCGGCACGGGGAGCGTTTCGATCGAGGCGGCGCTCGTCGCGCGAGCGGGGTCGGTATGGGCGGTCGAGCGCAACGCGGCCGGCGTGCGGCTCATCCGAGAGAACGCGGATGCATTCGGGTGCGGCAACGTGCATGCGGTCCCCGGTGTCGCCCCCGAAGCGCTCGCGAAACTGCCTGTCCCCGACGCCGTGTTCGTCGGCGGGAGCGCGGGCGAGCTTCCCTCCATCGTGGAGGCGGCGCTCGAGAAGAACTCGCAGGTTCGCCTGTGCGTGCCATGCGTCACCGTTGAGACGCTCACCGAGGCGTGCGCGCTCCTCTCGGGTTCGCGCTTTAAGGGGTTCGAGGCGTGCCAGGTGTCGGCCGCCCGTGCCGAGGCTGTAGGCTCGCACCATCTTATGAAGGCGCAAAACCCCGTGTTCCTCGTCAGTGCGCGTGGTGCGGGCGCGGATGCCGAGGAGCTTGCCGAAGTCGGGGCGCTTGCTGAGTCGCCTGTCGGGGAGGACCCTTCTGCCGAGGGGAACCCATCCGTTGAGGTGGTCTCGCTTGCTAACTGCAGCGCCGCAGGTGGGGAAGGTGGCGCCCGGTGAGCACGTCCATCCCGCGCTTCATGGTCGCTGCGCCCTCGAGCGGGAGCGGCAAGACGGTCGTAACGTGCGCGTTCCTGCGCGCGCTCGCGCGCCGCGGCCTTGCATGCGCGGCCTTCAAATGCGGCCCCGACTACATTGACCCGCTCTTTCATCGCCGCGTCGTGGGTGCGCGCTCAGGCAATTTAGACGGCTTCTTCACCGACGCCCCGACGCTGCGCGCCCTGCTCGCACGCGGCGCCGCGGGCGCGGATGTCGCGGTGCTCGAGGGGGTCATGGGCTTCTATGACGGCATGGCACCCGGCGTGGCCGACGCGAGCAGCTATCAGGTTGCGCGCGACACGGAAACGCCGGTCGTTTTAGTGGTGAACGGGCGCGGGGCGTCTTTATCGCTCGCCGCCGTAATCCGCGGCATCGCCGAGTTCCTGCCTTGTGCGAACGTGCGCGGCGTCGTGCTGAACAAGACGAGCGCCGCTGCCTGCGCCTACGCGGCGCCTGCGATTGAGAAGCACACGGGCGTCGCGGTTTTGGGGAATATCCCCGCCGATGAGGCGTTCTTGCTCGAAAGCCGGCATCTGGGGCTTGTGACCGCCGACGAGGTCGAGCAGCTCTCCGCGCGCATCGACAAGATGGCCGAGCTGGTGGAAAAGAGCGTCGACGTCGACCGCTTGCTTGAAATAGCGGCGACGGCACCCGATATCCGCGAGGAACCTTACCGGTTGGAGCCGATCGTGGGAGCGCGGCCCATCGTCGCCGTCGCGCGTGACGAGGCGTTCTCGTTCTACTACGAGGAGAACCTGCGTGCGCTCGAGGACCTGGGTTGCGAGCTGGCCTTTTTCAGCCCCCTGTGTGATAGCGAGTTGCCCCGGGGGACAAGCGCCCTCTATCTGGGGGGCGGCTACCCGGAGCTCCATGCGCGGCAGCTCTCCGAGAACGCGTCGATGCGCGAGGCGGTGCGGCGCGCGGTGGAATCCGGCATGCCGACGGTCGCCGAATGCGGTGGGTTTCTTTACCTGCAGCGCGAAATCGCCGATAGCGAGGGGCGGCGCTGGCCTGTTGCGGGCGCCCTTGAGGGCGCAAGCGAGAACGGGGGAAGGCTGTCCCATTTCGGGTACGTGGAGCTTACTTCCCAACGCGACGGGCTCTACGGTCCGCGCGGCACACGCATCCGCGCGCACGAGTTCCACTACTGGCAGTCCACCTGCCCGGGCGGCGACTTCTGGGCGCAGAAGCCCCGGCGCGACAAGGGCTGGCCGTGCATGACGACCACCCCGTCCCTGGTGGCGGGCTTCCCGCATGTGTACTATCCTGCGAACCCCGACGTTGCGCGCGCGTTCGCGTCTGCCGCAGCGTCGTTCGCAGAGAGGAGACGGCATGGCTGAAGCAACCGAAACCGCGCTTGCCTGCATCCGCGAGGAAGTCGAGCGCGCGTTCTCGTCGGCGCCGGGCGCCGTGCTCGAAGCCGCGCTCTCCCGGATCGCGCCCGCAGACGAGTGCGCCCGCGCCGCCGCGTACGCCACGTGGGATTCCATCGCGCACCCCTTGGGGGGATTGGGCGACTTTGAAGACGCCGTCGCGTGTATCGCCGCAGCTCAGGGGAGTGCCGAGGTGGCCGAGTTTCCCCGTGCGCTCGCGGTATTCTTCTCCGACAACGGGGTCGTTGCCGAAGGCGTGTCGCAAAGCGGGCAAGACGTGACGCGAGCCGTCGCGCGCAACATGTGCGAGGGGGCTGCGAGCGCCTGCCGCATGGCGGCGTTCGCGGGTGCCGAGGTCGTGCCCGTCGACGTGGGTATGGCCCGGGGCATAGAAGACGCGCGCATGGTGCGCGCGAACGTGCGGCGGGGGAGCGGCAACATCGCGCACGGCTCCGCTATGTCTCGCGATGGGGCCGTGCGTGCGATCGAGGTCGGAATCGCCGTCGCGTGCGGGCTTGCCCGCGCCGGCGTGCGCCTTCTCGCCGCGGGCGAGATGGGCATCGGCAACACGACCACCTCGGCGGCGGTTGCCGCAGTGCTCATCCGGGCGGACGCGCGGAGCCTCGTCGGGCGCGGCGCGGGGCTCTCGGATGCCTCGCTCGCGCGCAAGCGCGACGTGGTCGAGCGCGCTATCGACGCGAACTCGCCCGATCCCGCCGACCCGATCGACGTGCTCTCGAAGGTGGGCGGCTTCGACATCGCGGCGATGTGCGGCTTCTACCTGGGGGCCGCGGCCTCGAAGGCGCCGGCGCTCCTCGACGGTGTCATATCCTGCACGGCGGCCCTGTGCGCGGCGCGCCTGTGCCCCAACGCCTTGGGCTACCTCGTGGGCACCCACGCATCAAGCGAACCCGCAAGCCAGGTGCTCCTTCGCGAGCTCGGCATAAAGGCACCCCTCGACGCAGGCATGCACTTGGGCGAGGGCGCGGGCGCCATGGCGTATCTGCCCCTTCTGGATTCGGCGCTGCGTGTGTACCGGGATGGGATGACGTTCACGGCGACTGGCATGGCTGCTTACGAGCATTTCGAGGCCGGGAAATGACGGTGACGCTCGTCATCGGCGCCGCCGCGAGCGGCAAGAGCGCCTACGCCGAGTCCCTGTGCCTCGGGCACGACGGCCCCCGCGTGTACCTGGCAACGATGGAGCCCTTCGGGGAAGAGGGCGCCCGCCGCATCGCGCGCCATCGGGCGCTGCGCGAGGGCAAGGGGTTTTCCACCCTCGAGCGCACGCGTGACGTGGGCGCCGCAGTGCCCGGGCTTCCGCGCGGCTGCACTCTTCTTTTGGAGGACGTGGGCAACCTGGTTGCGAACGAGCTCTTCGCGGAAGGCGGCTTGTCCCCACGTGACCCCGACGCTGCGGCGCGCGAGGTGCTCGGAGGCATCGAACGGCTCGCTCAGGCCGCTGCGTATACGGTGGTGGTCACCGTCGACGTGTTCGCCGATGAGATGCGCTACGATGAGGGGACCGAGGCATGGAGGCGCGCGCTCGCGCGCGTGAACGCGGGCGTGGCGGCGCTGGCCGACCGCGCAGTCGAAGTGGTATGCGGGATTCCCGTGTGGATGAAAGGTGAAGGACCTACAAGGTGAAGATAGCAGAGGCAATCGGCGCGGCGTTCGGAACGTTCTCGCGCATCCCCGTCCCGAAATCGGCCTGGACCGATTTCGGGTCAACCCATGCGCTTGCCGCGTTTCCCCTGGTGGGCCTTGCGGAAGGGTTCCTCATGACGGCGTGGGGACACGTTGCGAACCTGCTCGGCGTGCCCGCGACCATCGTCGCGGCCGTGCTCGTGGCGCTGCCCGTGGCGGTGACGGGAGGCATCCACCTAGACGGGCTCTGCGACACCTCCGATGCGCTTGCAAGTTGGGCCCCGCGCGAGCGAAAGCTCGAGATCATGCACGATCCGCGGGCGGGCGCCTTCGGGGTCATCGGTGTTGTTGTGTACCTTATTCTGCAGTTTTCCCTGTTCACCGCGCTGCCGCTTACGGCGGGGGCGTTCCTCGCGCTTCTGTGCTCGCTCGTGTTCTCCCGCGCGCTTTCGGGACTCGCCGTTGAATGCTGGCCTGCCGCGCGGGCGGACGGCATGGCCGCGGGGCTCTCGCCTGCGAAGAAGCGCGCGGCGATCGTCGTGCCGCTTTGCGCTTTCGCTGCGGCTTCGGCTGCAGGGATGGTCGCGTGCGCTCAGGCCGTCGGCGCCCTTATGGCGGTGGCGGGGCTTTTGGCGCTCGCGTGGTACCGCCATGTTGCCCTGTCCCGCTTCGGCGGGGTGACGGGGGATTTGGCCGGATGGTTTCTGCAATGGGCCGAGCTCGCGATGCTTGCCATGCTGGTGGCGGGGGGTATGCTCCTATGATGCTCGTGGTAGGTGGCGCGCATTCGGGGAAGAGGACCTTCGTGCGCGAAAAGCTCGGGTTCGCGGCGGACGATTTCGTCGACGCGGCGCAGCTTGCGGAGGGCGGCGTGCCCGCGGCTTTTGCCGGCCGCGTCGCATACCATGCTGAGGAACTCGTACGCGCGCTCGACGCTGACCGGGCGCTCGAGCGGCTGATCGGCTTCGACGCAGTGATTCTGCCCTTGGTCGGCTCGGGGGTCGTCCCCATGCGTGCGGAAGACGCCCAATGGCGCGAGCGCGCGGGGCGCCTGGGATGCGCGCTCGCTGCGCGCGCCGACGTCGTCGTGCGCATGACGTGCGGGATTCCCCAGGTCATCAAAGGAAACCTTGCCGATGCGCCTCGAGGGACGCAGGGCGCGGGTGCGCCTTTGGAAGTCGTCTTCGTGCGCCATGGTGCCACGGCGGGCACGGAAGACCATCGCTACAGCGGGGCGGGCACCGACGAGCCCCTGTCGAGCGCGGGCGAGCGCGCTTTGCGCGACCTCGCGTGCTATCGTGACGTGTTCCGTGTTATCACGAGCGGCATGGCCCGCACCGACCAGACGGCGCGTATCCTCTTCCCGAACGCGGAGCTTATGGCGTGCCCCGGTCTGCGCGAGATGGATTTCGGCGACTTCGAGGGGCGAAGCGCCGCCGAGCTTAAAGAGGATGCGCGCTACCGCGCCTGGGTAGACTCCTGGTGCGAGACGCGCTGCCCGCATGGCGAGGACAAGAGCGATTTCACCCGCCGCGTCGTCGCGGCGTTTCGGGAGGCGTGCAAATCGGAGCGCGCCCAGGGGAGCGGGCGCGCCGTCTTCGTCGTTCACGCGGGTACCGTGAAAGCGCTGCTCTCCGAGCTAGCTGTCCCGAAAATGGGATACTTTGACGTGCATACCGAGCCGGGCGGCGCATGGGCCGCCACCTGGGATGGGCGCTGCCTTTGCGACGTTCGCCCCGCTTGGGGGGGCGATGCCCGGTGATGACGATTCTTGCCGTCGCCGCCGGGTTCGCGGCCGACCTTGCCTTCGGCGACCCGCGCTGGCTTCCCCATCCCGTCGTCGCCATGGGGCGCGCGATCACGTGGGCCGAAGGCCGCCTGCGGGGCGCATTCCCGCAAACGTCCGCGGGCACGCGCGCCGCAGGGCTTGTGCTCGCCGTGGCGCTTCCGCTTACGTGTGGGCTTTTGACCTGGGGAATCCTGCATGTTTGCGGCATGGTTCACTTCGGCTTGCGCTTCGTGGCCGAGGCATGGGCGAGCTATCAGATTCTCGCGGCATGCGAGCTGCGCCGCCAGAGCCTGGCCGTTGCCCGCGCGTTCTCGAAGGGCGGCCTTGTCGCGGCGCGCGAAGCCGTCGGGCTCATCGTGGGACGTGACACGTCTGTTCTCGACGAGCAGGGCGTCGCGCGCGCCGCCGTGGAAACGGTGGCGGAGAACGCGAGCGACGGTGTCATCGCGCCGCTTTTCTACCTTATGATCGGGGGTGCGCCCTTGGGCATGGCGTACAAGGCAGTGAACACGCTCGACAGCATGGTGGGCTACAAAAACGAGCGCTACATCGACTTCGGCTGCGCCTCGGCGCGCCTCGACGATGCGGTGAATTGGATCCCCTCGCGCTTATCGGCCCTGCTCATGATCGCCGTGTGCCCGATCGTCGGGCTCGACGCGCGCGGGGCGGCGCGCATCTGGCGCCGCGACAGGCGTCGCCATGCGAGCCCGAACGCGGCGCAGACCGAGTCAGCGTGCGCGGGCGCGCTCGGGCTGCGACTGGCAGGACCCGCGGTGTATTTCGGCAAGCTCGTTGAGAAACCGACGATAGGCGACGCGTCCCGCGAAATCGAGTGGGGCGACATCGCCCGGGCGACAAGGCTCATGCTCGCCGCGTCCGTATGCGCGCTCGTCGTCTTCGGCGCCGCGCGCGCGGCGGTCGTGCTCGCCGTGGGGGCGATGGCATGAGGAAAGACCACGCCGCGCCCCGGGCTGCCGGGGGAATCCTGCGCGCCCGCACGCATGGGGGCAGCGCGCAATCGCTCGGCATCGCTTGCGAAGGGGGTGCCTCCGACCTCATTGACTTCTCGGTGAACGTGAATCCGGCAGGCCCCTCGCCGCGCGCCGTCGCCGCAGCTTGCAAGGCGCTTTCTCGAATCGACGCCTACCCCGATAGGGAAAGCCTCGCCCTCGTTCGCGCGCTAGCGCGCGACCAGGGCATTCCCGAAGATACTATCGTCTGCGGCGCGGGCGCGTCCGACATCATCTGGCGGCTCGCAGCGGCGGTGCGCCCGAAACGCATCGTCGTGTGCGCGCCGACGTTCTCTGAATATGCGGAGGCGGCATCGTACTACGGCGCATGCGTGCAGGAGTTCCCGCTCTCCGAAGCGGACGACTTCGACGTGCCCGCCTCCTTCGCCCGCGCGATCGAGGGGCCGGGAGACGTGGCGTACCTCTGCAATCCGAACAACCCGACGGGGCGCCTCGTCGACCCCCGTGTGATCGATGCCGCGGCTTGCCGCTGCGAGCAGGTGGGCGCGCTGCTCGTCGTGGACGAGTGCTTCCTCGGATTTGCGCCCGACGCCCGCGAAAGGAGCGTGGCCGCACGCGCCGCGTGTTCGCGCCATGTGGCCGTGCTCTCCGCGTTCACCAAGCTCTACGGAATGGCGGGGTTGCGGTTGGGATATCTGATCAGCGGAAACGCCCAACTCATCGAGGGGATTCGCCGGGCGGGGCAGGCGTGGCCCGTCTCTTCGGTCGCCGAGGCCGCGGGTATCGCCGCCCTGGAAGACGTCGAATACGTCTCGCGCACGCGCGATGTATTGGAGGGCGAGCGAGTGTGGCTTTCCCACGAGCTCTCCTCGCTCGGGCTTTCCGTCGTGCCGTCGGATGCGAACTTCCTTTTAGTCCGCACGCCGGCGAAAGACATCCCCGAGCGCCTGTATAAACAGGGGGTTTTGGTCCGCACGTGCGACTCGTTTTCGGTACTGTCCCGTTTCTGGTGCCGCGTCGCGGTGCGCACGCGCAAGGAGAATGCCCGGCTTGCGATGGCGTTCAGCCGCGTGCTTCGGGCGGAAGGTGCATCGGGCGAAGGCGAACCCGACGAACGGGGCGGCGCTTCTTTCAGCGGCGCTATGGCGGGCGCGGATGGCCGAGGCTCGGCGAAGGAGGTCGATACCCGTGGGTAGGGCGAAGCCCATCATGATCCAGGGCACCATGTCGAACGCGGGGAAGAGCCTGCTTGCGGCGGGGCTGTGCCGCGTGCTTTCGCAGGACGGCCTGCGCGTGACTCCCTTCAAGAGCCAGAACATGGCACTCAACAGCGGTGTCACGGCCGACGGGCTCGAGATGGGGCGCGCCCAGATCATGCAGGCCGAGGCGTGCGGCATCGCGCCCGACGTGCGCATGAACCCCATCCTGCTCAAGCCCGAAAGCGGCCACCGAAGCCAGCTCATCGTGGCCGGCAAGGCGCAGGGAGCCTTCGCTGCGAGGGACTACTTCGCGCGAAAGAAGGCGCTCATGCCGCAGATTTTGGAGGCGTTCGATTCGCTCGCGGAGGAAAACGACGTCATCGTCATCGAGGGCGCCGGCAGCCCCGCCGAAATCAACCTTGCCGAAAACGACATCGTCAACATGGGGCTCGCGCGCGCCGTGTCCTCCCCCGTGCTGCTTGCGGGCGACATCGACCCGGGCGGGGTATTTGCCCAGCTCTACGGCACGGTCGCGCTCCTTGCGCCCGATGACCGCGCGTTTTTGCGGGGGCTTGTGGTGAACAAGTTCCGCGGCGATGTGGAAATCCTGCGCCCGGGTTTGGCCCCGCTCGAGAAGATGTGCGGAGTTCCCGTCGTGGGTGTCGTGCCGTATCTTACGCTCGACCTGGACGACGAGGACTCGCTCGCGCCGCGCCTATCTGCCCGCGAGGCGCGCGGCGTCATCGACGTCGCCGTCGTGCGTCTTCCGCATCTGTCGAACTTCACCGACTTCGACCCGCTTTCGCGCGTGCCCGGCGTGGGCGTGCGCTACGTTTCCTCGACGACCGATCTGGGCCGACCCGACCTGGTGGTGCTTCCCGGCTCGAAGACTACGCTCGACGACGCGCGCTGGCTTGCGGCTAGCGGCATCGGAGCCTGTGTACGCGCGCTTTCGGGCGCGGGCACGCCGGTGCTCGGCATATGCGGAGGCTACCAGCTTTTGGGAGACGAGCTTTCCGACCCGCACGGCAGGGAAGGCGCTGGCACCGCGCGCGGGCTCGGGCTCATCCCTGCAAGTACGGTGTTCAAGGAGGAAAAGCGCCTCGCCCAGTCGGAGCTGCGCATCACGGGCGCCCAAGGCGCGTTCTCGGTGTGGAACGGCATGACGGCGCGCGGGTACGAGATTCACGACGGCGAAACGACCGTCTTCTGCGCTCCTGCGGGCACGATTGGCGGCAAACCAGAAGGCGCGGCCTGCGGTAACGTGTTCGGAACCTATCTCCACGGCCTGTTCGACGAACCGGGGGTGGCGCTCGCCCTCGCGCGCTCGCTCGCGCGCATGCGCGGCCTGCCCGAGAGCGTCGTGGGTGACGCGGGCGCGGCGTCCGCGGCCGATCACCGTGCGCGTGAGTTCGACCGCCTGGCCGACGTCGTGCGCGGGGCGCTCGACATGGACTATGTCTACCGCATTATCGAGGAGGGCGTATGATCCACGTGTATCATGGCGACGGCAAAGGCAAGACCACGGCGGCGATGGGCCTCGCCCTTCGCATGCTCGCTGCAGGCCGCCGCGTCGTCGTCGTACAGTTCCTGAAAGACGGCGAAAGCGGGGAGGTGCGCCTGCTCGCTGAGCATTTCGGCGTGCCCGTGTTCGCGGGGAAGGCGTCGGACAAGTTTACCTGGTCGATGACGTCGGAAGAACTTGCCGCGACGTGCGAGCTGCACGATGGGAACCTCGCTTCCGCGCTCGTCGAGCTCGAGTGCGCGCAAGAGGGACTGCTCGTGCTCGACGAGGCGCTCGTGGACCGCGCACTCGATATGTCCGCGCTCGGCGTCGAAGTAGTGCTCACCGGGCGCGCGCCTTCCCGCAAGATCGTGGAGAAGGCCGACTACATAACCGAGATGCGGTGCGAGAAACACCCCTACGAGCAGGGGATATGTGCAAGGGAAGGAGTGGAGTACTAGATGGATTCCAAGGAGATGGCGCCCGGCGACATCGAGCGGCGCAGCTTCGAGATTATCACCGAAGAGCTCGGCGGCCGCACGTTCCCGCCGCTCGAAGAGCCCGTCGTGAAGCGCGTCATCCACACCACTGCCGACTTCTCGTACGCCGATTCCCTCGTGTTCACCCATGACGCCGCGCACTGTGCGCTCGACGCACTGCGCGCAGGGGCCACGGTACTCACCGACACGAACATGGCGCTCGCAGGCATAAGCAAGCCCGCGCTCGCGAAGCTCGGCTGCAAGGCCGTGTGCTTCATGGCCGAACCTGATGTCGCCGCGGCTGCGCGCGCCGCGGGCACGACTCGCGCCGTTGCGAGCATGGACAAAGCTTGCGGCATCGAGGGTCCGCTCATCGTGGCCGTCGGCAACGCTCCCACAGCACTTCTGCGCCTCGCCGAGCTCATGGACGCGGGGAAGATCGCGCCCGCTCTCGTCGTTGGGGTGCCGGTCGGGTTTGTGAACGTGGTCGAGGCGAAAGAGGAGCTACTCGCGCGACGCGTGCCGGCCATCGTCGCGAGGGGTCGCAAGGGCGGCTCGACCGTGGCGGCCGCCATAATGAACGCGCTACTCTACCAGATCACGCGCACAGGCGGCCCGAAGTGACGGCTCCCGCATCCGCGCCGGCGCTGCGCATCTTCGCCGGCACCACCGAGGGCCGCCTTCTGTGCGAATGGGCGAGCGGGGCGGGCATCCCCGCCCGTGCCTACGCGGCAACAGAGTACGGAGGCGAACTTTTGGGCGAGCTTCCGGGCATCGAGGTGCATGCGGGCAGGCTCGACGAGGCCGACATGGAGCGCGAGCTTTCCGGCGCGCGCGTCGTCGTCGACGCCACGCACCCCTTCGCTACGCTCGCAAGCGGTAACATCCGGGCCGCTTCGCTCGCCGTGGGTGCACGATGCCTGCGCCTTGCGCGCCCGGTCGAGGCGCTGCCCAAAGGCGTCGTGTCGGTCGCGTCGATCGCCTGCGCGGCGCGCTTTCTCTCCGAGAACCCGGGTCGCGCTCTTCTCACGACGGGGAGCAAGGAGCTTGCTCCCTACACGCGCGTCGCCGATTTCGCGGAGCGCTTCTTCGTGCGCGTGCTCCCGCTGCCCGGCGCTTTAACGAAGTGCATCGACGCGGGGTTTTCGCCGTCGCACGTCATCGGCATGCAGGGGCCCTTCACCCGCGAGCTCAACGAGGCGATGCTTCGGCAGGTGGGCGCCCAGTGGCTTGTGACCAAGGACTCGGGAACCGTAGGCGGCACGGCCGAGAAGCTCGCCTCCGCGCGCGACGTGGGAGCGCGCTGCATCGTGGTCACCCGTCCCGCCGAGGGAGGCGGGGCCCTTTCGCTTCGGGAAGTGGAAGACGCGCTCTTACGGGAGTTCGCGCGCTAGGCGCTCGCCGCGCCTGCGCGCCCTCCCGCCCGCGTGGGGGTGTTCCTGTAGTTCTGTCAAGAAGGATTCGCCCTTTCGATAGGCGTTTTTGGCAATGCTGACGCAGGCCCTGCCGGGCCCAGGCCGACTTCGGCGAGGCCGATCTCTACGTTTCCGGCGTCCGCACCCCCAAACGGTCCCTAATTCGCCGCAACTTGTTGGTGGTGGCTTACTGGTAGCGTAGACACTCGACGGGGTCGAGCTTTGCCGCACGGCGAGCGGGGTAGAAGCCAAAGATTACGCCGATGCCGACGGAGACGCCGAAGGCCAGCAGCACCGTGGCGATTGAAAAGCTCGGTGTGATTTGCCCGCTGGCACCGAGCTCGCTGAGAACCCCTGATCCTGCGGCAAACATCGCGAGGCCCCAGGCCAGCAGATAGCCAATCAGGACACCCAGCAGGCCTCCGGTGACGCACAGCGCCGAGGACTCGGCCAAAAACTGCGCGGTGATATCGCGGCGACTGGCGCCCAAGGCACGGCGAATACCGATTTCGCGGATGCGCTCAGTCACGTTGGTAAGCATCATATTCATAATGCCGATACCGCCGACAAGCAGCGAGATACTGGCGACAGCGCCCATGATGAGCGAGAAGGCGCCCATAAACGAGTTGAGTGCATCGATGGCGCTTTTCATGGAGGTCGCCGATACGCTGTCATACTCATCATCCTCCGAGATGCCCTTCATCGTGCGCACCTTAGACTCGATGGTCTTGCAGAGCTCGTCCATGTCCGTGCCCTCGGCGGCAAGTGCCGTCACGCTGGGGAATGAAGGATTCTCGTCGCCAAACAGGCCGGAGATGGTTTCGCGTGGCATATACAGCGTGAGCGAGCCCATGGAGTCGCTGCCGCCATCAATCACGCCTACAATCTGCACCTCGCCGTTGGACACCTTGATGGTTTTCCCCAGTGCGTCCTGTTCGTTGCCGTAAAGCTGATCGGCGCCGCCGCGGCTGATGAGCGCCACGCGCGAGCCTGATTGAGACTCGGCCTGTGAATAGACACGTCCCGCAACGAGCTTGCTGGCACCCACGGCGTCGAGCATGTCGCTGTCGACACCCTGTGCCATGACGGTATAGCTTTTATCGCCGGTCTTGTACTCGGTATACGCGCTGTCAACAATGCCGATCTGCTCTATCTGCGGCACCAGTTTTTGAAGCTTCTGGACGTCCGAATCGGTGAGTTCTTGGGACGAATAGATCTGAACCATACGAGCCGCGTTGAGCCCCAGGCTGTTGACCAGACTGTTTTGGATGCCGCCGATGAGCGAAGTCATGGCGATGACCGAGGCGATGCCAATGACGATGCCAAGGATGGTGAGCAGGCTGCGTCCCTTGTTGGCCTCGAGCGAGTGAAGGGCTTCTTGGACAAGATCGCGGGTGCTCATGCCTTCGCTCCTTTCGGCTGATTGGTGGTTGCAGAAATCGCGGGCAGGTTTTTGACGGCCCCGCGTAACGTATTCGGTGTATGCGCGACATATGCGCCGTCATGGATTCGCCCGTCACGGATGGTTACGGCTCGATCGGCCTCGGCGGCGATGCCGGGGTCATGCGTGATGAGTACGATGGTCTTGCCGCGTTTCTGGAGCTTGTGGAAGGTTTCCATGACGAGTGCCCCGGTTGTCGAGTCTAGATTTCCCGTTGGCTCGTCGGCCAAAATGATGGGCGGGTCGTTGACGAGGGCGCGCGCGATGGCGACGCGCTGCATCTGTCCGCCCGAGAGTTCCGATATGCGGTGGTCCCAATGGTCGACCGGCAGTGTGACGGCTTGTAGCGCGTGCACGGCGCGCATCTCGCGCTGGCTACGCGGCACATTGGTGTAGGATAGCGGCAGCATGACGTTTTCGATCACCGTCAGACGCGGCAGCAAGTTAAAACTCTGAAAGACAAAGCCGATGCTCAGCGCGCGCACCTCGGTGAGCTCATCATCGTCGAGCTCGGCGACGTTGAGCCCTTGCAGGAAGTAATCGCCCGCCGTCGGTTTGTCCAGGCAGCCCAGGATGTTCATGAGTGTCGACTTGCCCGAGCCCGAGGGGCCGGTGATGGCGACGAACTCACCGGGATCTACTGCCAGGCTTACGTTATGCAGGATGTGGGCGCAACCGGCCTCGCTCTCAAAGATGCGGTGCACGTTGCGGATGTCGATGACGGGACGCATTACTTGCCCTCGTCGGCAGGCATGTTGTCGCCGCCGTCTGCCGTCATGCCTGTGCCGGTATCCGTCACGATGGTGTCGCCGTCGCGTAACTTGGTAACCGGGACGTCTGGGTTGATCTCGTTGCCCTGGTCGTCGCGCTTGACCTGCGTCTTACCGACTACAGCCTCGTTGTCGTTTTGCGTCACGACGGTCACCTTCACGCGGCGCGTCTTCTTGCCTTCCGAATCGGTGGCCAGATTGACGTAATAGTGCTCGCCATCTTCGGTCATCAGCGCCATGGTCGGCACCATAACCACGTCGTCGAGCTTCTCGGTCACTACCGAGACCTCGGCAGTCATACCCGGCTTAAGGCGACTGTCGGGTGCTTCGATGAGGATGTCGACGTTAAAGGTCACGCTGCCGCCGCTACCGGAGCCGGAGTCAGAGTTTGCCACCGAGGCGATAGCCGTGACGGTGCCCTGGCTCACGATATCGGGAAACGCGGGATAGGTCACGTTGGCGCTTTGGCCCACGGCAATTTTGGCGATATCCTTTTCGCCCACCTGAACCGTCACCTTCATCTTGGACAGGTCGGCGATTTGCATGCACTGCTTGCCGCCGCTCGTGTCGCTTTCACCCATGATCATGCCGCCTGTTACCGTAGCGCCCACCTTGGCGTTGAGCTCCACGATGCTGCCCGAGCTGGGGGCCTTTACGGTGCGCTCGGCCGCCTTTGCAGTTGCCTGTTCCAGCGCTGCCTGGGCCGAGGCGAGGTTGCGCTGGGCGGTCGAGACGGCATTTGCGTTGGCGTTTGCGTCCGATGGACCGGTCGATCCGTCACTGTCCGTTGTCGGTGCGGCCTGTGCGGCCGCGAGTGCCACCTTTGCATTGTTCAGGTCTTCCTGGGCGGCCGCGACCGCGCGCTGCGCCTCGGAAACAGCGCTATCGAGCGCGTCGTTCTTAATGGTCATGAGTACGTCGCCCTCGTTGACGCTCTGTCCGGCCTGCACGTTGATCTTTTCAACCGTACCGTCGACAGAAGGGGAGACGACCGATGCCGAGATGGGCTTAAGCTGCCCCTTGGCTTCGACTGTGGTGGTAAACGTGCCTTCGGTGACCATGTCGGTCACCGGTCCGTTGGTGCCTGCGGGTTGCGCGTTGATGACCAGCGTTGCGATGATGGCAATGAGCGCGATGGCAACAACGACACCGACGGCGATACCGCGTCGGATGAGCTTTTTGCGCCGACGCTCGGCACGCTATGCCTTGAGCTTTGCATAGGCTTCTTCATCGGAGATATCGGTCGAATCGTCGAGACTCGTTTGGGGCTGCTTGGTGTCTGCAGCGCTGATAATCGGCAGGGTCTCGGTGGCATCTTGGGGCATGCGATCGGAATCGTCAGGACCCGGATTGATCGTGGGGACCTTGGACATAGCGTCTCCTTTATCGATATGGCTCCGATAAGTATATACGCCCGTCGCGATAGGCGGGCGTATAGAAGTTGCGGATGACGGTACTGTAAGTTTTGTCGCCGTGCTGTCTACTTGTTGTAGACGTTAGCTGCGTTACGAGTGCACGACCACGCAGAGGCCGACTTTGATGCAGTCGTGAAGTGCCTTGGCGTCGGCCAGGCGCAGGTTGATGCAACCGTGGCTGCCGCACCACTTGTATGACTCGGCGTTATCGAAGCTCTTGTCGTTTTGCCAGGTGGCGTCGTGGAATCCGACCATATTGCCCTCGAACGGCATCCAGTAGCTTACCGGGCTCTCGTATTTGGGCTTGCCGGTCTCGGGGTCCTTGGCACCGATGAGTTTGCTGGCGCCATCGTTGCTGTTGATCTGCCATACGCCCTCGGGGGTGGCGTCTTCGCCCGGTTTGCCAGAAATAAAGTTGGCCTCCCACACGATGTTGCCGCTCTCGTCGTAGTAGCGCGCATGCTGCTCGGACAGGTCGACGTCGATATAGGCCTTCCAGTCGGGCTCGCCCTTGGCGGTAAATGTGTCGGCCTTCTGGGAGTACTTGATCTCGATTTCGCCGGTCTGCTTGTTGTTAATGGCGTCTTCGACCTGCTTGGCGAGCGAGCTGCTGTCGATGGACCAACCAAAGTCGCCGCCTTCGACGGCGCACTGCTTGCCATCGGCGCGCGTCCACCAGCGAGTGGAGCCCACGGTATTAAAGCCGTTGGCGAGCTCGGCTGCCCAGCTGCTGATCTGCGACGTATCGAGCGTGGGGTTGGCCGGATCGGCAAAGCTGATCCACTGCAACACGGAGCTGCCATCAACCTTGCCGGCATCCTCGCCGTTGAGCTTGAGGGTCACGTTGACGCCCAAGAAGTTGTTGGCGGCATCGCATGCAGACTGAATCTGATCATCGGTCAGCGTTCCATTGAGCGGCTCATAGGCATCGTTGCCGAGCTTGGAAAGATCTACGGTCTCGGCCAGCGAGGCAAGCTCGAGCTCGGCATACTTAATGACATGCTCGCGGTTGAGTTTTTCGTTGGAGCGCGCCTTCTCGACGGTAAACTTGCCGGCCTGCTCGTCATAGGAGCTATTGGCCTCGAACGCGCCCGAACGCCCCTCGTTAAACTCGTCGATGGCGGCGCCCAGATCCCTCTCAAACTGCTTTTGGTCAAAGGTGTCGGAGAGCATGGACAGGTCGACGTCTTGATCAAGATCGACTTCGTTGGAGCTAGCGGTTGTTTTGGTCTTGCCGCTTAAGGATTCTACAAGGCGAACCGGCCATACAATGGCTTCGTTGCGGCTGATAATCTCTTTTGCGGCAGCTTCGCCGTCGACAATGGGCTCATCGGACTCGGGCTGATAGGTCCAGCTAAAGTCATCGCCCGCCACGGTGAGCTTATAGTGCTTCCAAGCCGAGTTGACCTTGGTGGCGGCAGACGAAGCGTTGGAGAACGAGACATCGACGCCGGCGATAGTGGTGTTGGGATAGGCTACCTGCGAAAACGCTACGACGCCTACGATATAGACAATGACGATAAGACCCAGAACGACAAAGAGCGTCGTCTTTTTGCCCGACTTATTGTTCTCGGCGGGTTTGCGTGCGGGGCCGCGATCGCCTCGAGCGTGCGTGGGGGGCTGCTTGGGCGCATTGCCATTTGCCTGGCGCTGCTGATGCTGCTTGTTCGGACGTTGGGAAACGTTTGCCGCACCTCGCTGCTGACCGCGGCTCGGCGCGATAGGACGCGGCGACTGAACGCCGCCGGTGTGCCTGCTCGGCTGCTGCGGATCGGGAATCAGTTGAGTTCGATCGTTTTGCGACATCGTATGCATATCCTTCGAATTTCGCCTTGCGGCTCATCGTGTTTTTACTGGGCTTGCATTATAGCGATTACCCAGTTGTTTGTGGTATGGAAACGGTGGCATTCAAAAGAGGTGGGACATTTGTCCCACCTTCGAGTCTTTCTTTGTCGCTATCCGCACACACCGCATTTTGCACAGGCCGACAGTGCGGCAGGAGCCTGCGCGATGCCGCCCTTTGCCGTCTCGCGTAGCGTGGCCGGCAACGCGTGGCCCACCGAGAGCATGACGTGTGCCATCTGGTCAAACGGCACTAGGCTCTTAATGCCGGCGAGGGCGAGTTGTGCGGAGCTAAAGGCGGCTGCCACGCCGATGGCGTTGCGGTTTTGGCAGGGTACCTCCACGAGGCCACCGACGGGGTCACAAACGAGGCCCAGCAGGTTACTCAGCGCGATGGAACTGGCGTCGAGCGCCTGCCCGGGCGTGCCGCCGAGCATCTGCACCAGCGCGGCGGCAGCCATGGCGGCCGCACTTCCGACCTCGGCCTGACAGCCGCCCTCGGCGCCGGCAACGCAGGCGCTCGTGGTGAGGTTGAGGCCGATGGCGGCTGCGCAGTAGAGCGCGTCCATGACTTGCTCGTCGTCGAGCTGCAGGCGATCGGCGAGCGCCAGCACGCAGCCGGGCACAACACCCGCGGATCCTGCCGTGGGAGCGGCGACGATCACTCCCATCGTAGCGGAGCGCTCGAGCACGGCCATGGCGCGGGCCACGGCGTCGGTTTGGACGGCGCCCATTAGGCTTATGCTCAGATCGTTTCGGCTGGTGGCATCGACAAGCTTTGCCTCGCCGCCGATGAGGCCGCCGAGCGAGCGCTGTGGATTGGAAATGGGGGCTGTGGTCTCTTCGCGCATGACGTCGAGTACGCGGCGCATGGCGGCGATAGCGTGTGCCTCGCCGGTCAGACGTGCCTCGCGCACGGCCATGACGGCGCCGATGTTGAGCCCCAGTTCCTCGCACGCATCGAGCAGCTGCTCGCCGTCGTCGAAGATTTCCTTTGCCGAGACGCCGGGGGAGAGCGACGAGGCAGAACCGGGGAGTTCGATAAAGGTCGCGTAATCGACATTGTCGAGCTTGCGGAGCATGGGGACGACGGTGTCGTCGGGGGCACCATCGGTCTCAAAGACGGAGTATGCCTGGCCGCCCACTTCGGTGCGGTAGGTGCGGCAGAAAGCGATGTTCACATGGGCGTAGGCGAGCAGGTTGGTGAGCGCCGCGAGCACGCCGGGGACGTCCTGGTGTGCCACAAACAGCGTGGAATACATGCCCGAGATGTCGACGCCGACGCCGTTAATGCGGCTGATGCGCATCTTGCCGCCGCCTAAGCTCTCGCCGCGGACCTGCGCCGTGGCGCCCGTGGCGTCGACCATGTCGATGTCGACGGTGTTGGGGTGGATGGAGGCGTCGTCGCCCTTGATGTCAAAGTGATATTCGAGGCCCTGCCCACGTGCGAGGTCAAAGGCCTGCTTGATGTTCTCGTCATCGGTGTCGAGGCCTAGAATGCCCGCGACGAGAGCGCGGTCGGTGCCGTGGCCGCGGTAGGTGTGGGCGAAGGAATTCCACAGGCCAAAGGTGACTTTGGTGATGCGGCCTTCCAGCAGGCTGGCGGCAACTTGTGCGCAGCGCAGGGCGCCGGCGGTGTGCGATGAGCTGGGGCCGACCATGACGGGCCCCAAGATCTCGAATGCCGAGGTCGTAGCTAGTGTTTGCGGCTTGCCTGCCATATGCGCTCCTGTTCTATCCCGTCGTTCCGAGGGACGGGGCATACTCTGTCCCGCCGTTCCGAGGGCTTTAGTATTTGGTCGCCTGCTCGGACAGTCCTGCTCGCACGGAGGCCACATTAAGTGGCCTCCGGCTCGTGCGGAACTCGCGATCGACCAAATACTAAAGCCCTCGGAACTTAGGATACATGGTTGGAGTCGCTCTGCTGCGAAATTTATAGGCCTATGACCTATTCCATGTCCCAGGTCGGCTCATCTTCACCACCTTTAAATAAAAAAGAAGTACCGGTTGGAGCCGGTACTTCTTTTGGTGCGTTGTTTCTTGGCTGTAGCTTTTGCCGTTAGCTTAAAGTCCGCAGGCTGCTTTGAGTTCTTCGACTCGGTCGGTATTCTCCCAGGTGAAGTCGGCGTCTTCGCGGCCGAAGTGACCGTAGGCTGCCGTCTTTTCGTAGATGGGGCGACGCAGGTCTAGGTCGCGGATGATTGCGCCCGGGCGCAGGTCGAAGGTCTTCTCGACGGCCTCGACGATCTTGTCCTCGGCAACATGCGCGGTACCGAAGGTGTCGACCATGATTGAGAGGGGCTTGGAAACGCCGATGGCGTAGGCGAGCTCGACTTCACAGCGGTCGGCCAGACCGGCGGCGACCACGTTCTTAGCGACCCAGCGCGCGGCATACGCGGCGGAACGGTCGACCTTGGTGCAGTCCTTGCCGCTAAAGGCGCCGCCGCCGTGACGGCCGTAGCCGCCGTAGGTGTCGACGATGATCTTGCGGCCGGTGAGGCCCGTGTCGCCCATGGGGCCGCCCACGACAAAGCGACCGGTGGGGTTCACGTAGATGTCCGCGTTGTCCCACGGCATGTTCTCGGCGGCCATGACCGGGGTGATGACGTGCTCGATGAGGTCGGCCTTGATCTTGCCCATGTCCTCGATCTCGGCGGCGTGCTGCGTGGAGATGACGATGGTCGTGACCTCGACGGGCTTGCCTTCCTCGTAGCGCACGGTGACCTGGGTCTTGCCGTCGGGACGCAGATAGGCGAGGGTGCCGTCGTGACGCACGGCGGCCAGGCGCTCGGCCAGGCGGCTTGCTAGGTAGTGCGGCATGGGCATGAGGGTCTTGGTCTCGTTGGAGGCATAACCGAACATCATGCCCTGGTCGCCGGCGCCGATCAGGTCGATCGGGTCGGTGGTGGCGCCGGTCTGGGTCTCGAAGGACTCGTCGACGCCCTGGGCGATATCGGGCGACTGCTCGTGGATGAGGCTCATAACGCCGCAGGTGTCGCAGTCAAAACCGAACTTGGCGCGGTTGTAGCCAATGCGGCGGATGACGCCGCGGGCGATTTCCTGCACGTCGACGTAGGCCTGGGTGCGAATCTCGCCGGCAACGATGACGGTGCCGGTGGTCACGAGGGTCTCGCAGGCACAGCGGACGTTCTCCACGTTGGCGGGCACACCGTTGGGCGCAATATAGCCCTGCTCCTGCAGCTCTATTTCTTTAGCGAGGATTGCGTCGAGGACGGCGTCGCTGATCTGGTCAGCGATCTTATCGGGATGACCTTCGGTCACCGACTCCGACGTAAAAACAAAGGACCCGTGTTGGGGTGGAATGGAACGAAGTTCTTCTGACATGATTGTCCTTTCAAAAACGTGTCCCGGCGACCGTTACCATTCCGCCGGGCTCTCTATGCAAGGGCACATCATAGCGCGTAAATCAAACATTCACACCCTTTCCGCACCTACTCATTGGGGACAGACTTAAATGACCAGCCTTACCTAAGTGCCGACAGGTTGCCCAAAGACTGATCATTTAAGTCTGTCCCCAATGACTGGGTCGGTGCCCTTTGTGCGGAGGTTGCTTTGATGCTTTATAATGGTGCGGTTAGACATCCATCCTGCAATCGAGGAGATTTCCATGGCATCAGACGTTCGCGTCCGCTTTGCACCCTCACCGACGGGCAAGCTGCACATCGGCGGCGCCCGCACCGCTATCTATAACTGGGCTTTCGCCCGCGCAAACGGCGGCACGTTCATCCTGCGCATCGACGACACCGATCCCACCCGTTCCACCGACGAGAATACGCAGATCATCCTGCGCGCCATGCGTTGGCTGGGCCTGGACTGGGACGAGGGTCCCGAGGTGGGCGGCGACTATGGCCCCTATGCCCAGACCGAGCGCCTGGACCTGTACAAGCAGGCCGCCCAGAAGCTTTGGGACGAGGGCAAGGCCTATCCCTGCTTCTGCACCAAGGAGCAGCTCGACGCCGATCGCAAGGCCGCGCAGGAGCGCAAGGACCCCTTCCAGGGCTATCAGCGCCGTTGCCGCGACCTTGATCCCGAGGAGGCCCGCCGTCGCATCGAGGCCGGCGAGTCCTACGTCCTGCGCATCAAGGTGCCCGAGGACCGCGGCGACGTCGTCATCCACGACGCCGTTCACGGCGAGGTGACCTTCGACGCCAAGGAGCTCGACGACTTTGTCATCTTCCGCTCCGATGGCACGCCCACGTACAACTTCGCGACCGTCGTCGACGACGCCATGATGAAGATCACCCATGTCATCCGCGGCGACGACCACCTGTCCAACACCCCGCGCCAGGTCATGGTCTACGAGGCCCTCGGCGCGCCCGTGCCCACGTTCGCCCACATCTCCATGATCCTGGGCGCCGACGGTAAGAAGCTCTCCAAGCGCCACGGCGCAACTTCGGTGGAGGAGTACCGCGACGCCGGCTACCTTTCCGACGCCTTCGTCAACTACCTGGCGCTGCTCGGCTGGTCGCTCGACGGCGAGACCACGATCATCCCGCGCGATGTCCTGGCCAGCAAGTTCTCGCTCGACCGCATCTCCAAGAACCCGGCGACCTTCGACCCCAAGAAGCTCGACTGGGTCAATGCCGAGTACATCAACGGCATGTCCGATGCCCAGTTTGCCGACGAGATCATGGTCCCCGAGCTGCACGAGGCGGGTCTCATCGAGGGCAACGTCGAGTACGGCGAGGATTGGATCGATGCGCTTGCCGCCATCGTCAAGCCGCGCACCAAGATGCCGGCCGACGCCGTGACCGTCGCCGCTCCCATCTTCGCTACGGCCGAGACGCTCGAGTATGACGAGAAATCCGTTAACAAGGGCCTGGCTAAGGAAGGCATGGGCGCCATTCTGGATGCCGCCAAGGCCGCGCTCGAGGGCGTGGACAAGTGGACTGCCGAGGCCATCGACGCCGCGCTTGAGCCGCTGCCCGAGCAGATGGACCTTAAGAAGCGCGTGGTGTTCCAGGCCGTGCGCGTCGCCGCCTGCGGCAACATGGTGAGCCCCCCGCTGGGCGAGACCATGGCGCTCGTCGGCCGCGACGACTGCCTGGCACGCATCGACCGCGCCCGCACGATGGCGCTGTAGTAGACGCGTAAACGCATGTATCCGAGCCCCGTTCCCCCGAGCGGGGCTCTTGTTTCTGTACCGATGAGTGGGTTGCTGGGACAAAATAATCAGTAGTGTTTGTCCCATGTTCGAGTGACGCAACGAGCTCGACACTCGTATCGGCCATGGGACAAACTCTACTGATTATTTTGTCCCACCCCTTTCAGGTCCGTTCGTTAGAGGTGGTGTATGGCTCAACAACTGTCGCTGTTTGGTTCGCCGGAACCGGAGGAAGCTCCGGTGAAGCCCAAGCCTGCCGCTGCCTCGGCTCAGTCTAAGCCTGCGCCCGAGCCCCCTGCCGCCTACGCGAGCGTGGTCCTCGACATCCCCACCCGTGCGCTGTCGGAACCGTTTGCTTACGGTATCCCCGAGTCCCTTGCCAACGAGGTCCAGATCGGATCCACAGTCCTGGTCCACTTTGGTAACCGTGCCGCCGCGGGCTATGTCGTCGACATTGCGCCTGATCTGGGCGATCTGCCGGGCAACAACGCCCTCGACCCCGTGCGCATCAAGCCCATCGAGGCTATCCTCAGCAAACCGCTCTTTACCGCCGAAGCCGCCCGTATCGCACGCTGGATGAGCCACGAGTACGTCGCAACGCTTTCCGAGTGCCTGCGCCTGTTTTTGCCCCCGGGCGGCAGTCCGCGTGTGGTCAAGGGTGACGACGGCGTGTGGACGGTTGAACGTCCAGCCGTCAAACCCATCCAAAATCGCTGGGTCATGCTCACGCCCGAAGGCTTCGACTATACGTCGCCCAAGACCGCGGTCCGCCAGCGCCAACTCATCGAGGCGCTCCAGTGCGGCCCGGTCACGACGCGCGACCTCAACCTTCTCTATAACAGCATGTCGGCGACCATCAAGGCGCTCGAAAAACGCGGCGTCGTGGTTGTGGAGGAGCGCCGCGCCTGGCGTGGCTGCAACGAGCAGACCACGCTGTCCTCGGCGAGCGGCAAGGCCCCGATGGCACTCACCAACGGTCAGCGACAGGCCCTCGCGCAGATTGAGCGCGCACGCCTTGACGCTCACGGCGACGTGGTCCTAGTCGATGGAGTCACTGGATCCGGCAAAACCGAGGTCTACCTTTCCGCTATCGAGCGCGTGCTCGCGGCCGGCCGCTCAGCCTGCGTACTGGTGCCCGAGATATCGCTGACAGCCCAGACCGTCGGCCGCTTCCGCTCGCGCTTTGGCGAGACGGTCGCCGTGTTCCATTCGCGGCTTTCGGCCGGCGAGCGCCTGGACCAGTGGGATATGGTTGCCAGCGGTGCGGCCCGCGTGGTCGTCGGCGCTCGCTCGGCGCTCTTTTGCCCGCTCAGCGACTTGGGCCTCATCATCATCGACGAGGAGCACGAGACCAGCTACAAGCAGGGCTCCAGTCCGCGCTACCACGCGCGCGAGGTGGCGGTCGAGATGGCGCGGCGCTATCGCTGCCCGCTCGTTTTGGGCTCCGCCACGCCCTCGGCCGAGGCCCTCGACCGCTGCCGTCGTGGCACGTATAACGGTGCCACTTGGACGCGTGTCGAGATGCCCGAGCGCCCGGGACACGCCGTGCTTCCCATGGTCCGAATTGCCGACCTGCGCCGTGAGTTTTCTCACGGCAGCCGCTCCATGTTCTCAAAACCCTTGATGGAGGGATTGGAGCGTGTGGTCGAGCGCCGCGAGAAGGCCGTGTTGCTGCATAACCGCCGTGGCTTTGCGCCATTCCTGATGTGCCGCGAGTGCGGCTGCGTCCCCACCTGCAACCACTGCTCCACAGCGCTTACGTATCACGAGCGCACACACACGCTGCAGTGTCACACATGCGGTTCGTCTTGGCGCGTGCAGCCGTATCCCGCGCCCACGAGCCGTTGCCCCAAATGTGGCAGTCACTACCTGGCAAAAATGGGCCTGGGCACGCAGCAGATCGAGGACGCACTGCACCAGTTGCTTCCCGAGGACGTTTCCATCATTCGCATGGATGCCGATTCCACGCGTGGCAAGGATGCGCACAAAAAGCTGCTCGAGCAGTTCGATGCGGCGGATTGCGCCGTGTTGCTGGGTACCCAGATGATCGCTAAAGGTCTCGATTTTCCCGAGGTCACGCTCGTGGGCGTGGTCAATGCCGACTTCGCCCTCAAGCTGCCCGATTTCCGCGCAGGGGAGCGCGCCTACGATCTGCTGGAACAGGTGGCGGGCCGTGCCGGTCGCGGCGATCGTCCCGGTGAGGTGATCATCCAGACCTACCTGCCCGAGGATCCGGTCATTCGCGCCGTCGCTAAGCACGACCGTTCGATCTTTACCGACTACGACCTGGACCAGCGCCGCGACGCACTGTATCCACCGTTCGTGCGTCTGGTCAACATTTTGGTGTGGTCGGCGAACCGAGACGACGCGCAGGACTACATTGGGCGCATTGCAAAGCTTCTTAAGCGCCGCTGGCATGCCGCCGCGCCCGATTTTTTGCGGGCGGGGAGTGCCGTGCCGCAGGTGTTAGGCCCGGCTTCGTGTGTAATCGAGAGAGCCAAGGACCGTTACCGCTTCCATCTGCTTGTGAAGTCGCCCGTGGGGTACCATGTCTCTGATGATATCGACGCCTGCCTCAAAGAGGTGGGCTCCGTGCGCGGCGTAAGCGTGAGCGTTGACGTCGATGCCTATGATTTGATGTAACAACCTGAAAGGATGGCCATGGAAGCCAACGGAATCGTACTGTCGCCCGACCCTCGTTTGCGCCAGGAGTGTGCCGTCATCGAGGAGATCACCCCGGCGATCGAGGCGCTTGCCGAGAAGATGAAGAAGATGATGTTCGACAACGGCGGTTGCGGCCTGGCTGCTCCGCAGATCGGCGAGCTTATTCAGCTCGTCACCATCGACTGCGACTACAGCGATAAGAACGACTACGACCCGTACGTGCTCATCAACCCCGTGATTGTGGAGCAGAGCGACCATATGGTGCCGTTTAGCGAGGGCTGCCTGTCCATCCCTGGCATTAGCTGCGAGATCGAGCGTCCCGACCATGTCGTCGTCGAGGCGTACGACTTGGACGCCAACCTGATTCGCTACGAAGCTTCGGGCGACCTGTTCTGCGTGTGTCTGCAGCACGAGATCGATCACCTGCACGGCAACACCATGTTCGAGCGCCTTAAGCCCATGCAGAGGCTCAAGGCAGTTAAGGAGTACCAGGACGCCCTGGCCCGCGGCGCTCGACCGGGCGAGACGGAGTAGGTCCCACCGTCCCCGGTGCTGAGCGCCCACATATCATCCCGTGCTCAAACATTCTCGCTTTGCTGCGAAACTGCGCGCGGGACGATATGTGGGCGCTCAGCACCGGGGACTGCGTTGTTCTGGCTCGGTTCGCCCGGGTGCCGTCGGGCCAGGGATGGGCGTCTTCGCTGATGGGTGCTTTGCTGAAAGAGCTGCTTTTATTGCGGCTCTTTCTTTGGTTTTGGGTATATTTGTTCTTGTTGAAATGTTATTGCGGATGGGCTGGTGATTTGGCTTTCCGCTGCTCTTTGTAGCCGTCTCGGCTTTGGTTGAGAGGAGACGATCTTTATGCGAATTGTGTTTATGGGTACGCCTGATTTTGCTGTGCCTTCGCTGACTTCGCTTGTTGCGGCTGGTAATGAGGTTGCGCTCGTTATTACTCGTCCCGATGCTGTTCGTGGGCGAGGTAAGAAGCTTGAGCCATCTCCTGTTAAGGCTAAGGCACTGGAGCTGGGGTTGCCGGTCATTGAGGCTAATCGTATGACGCCTGAGGTTGTTGAGGTGCTCCAGGCTGCCCAGGCTGACATTTTCTGTGTGGCTGCTTATGGCTGCATTTTGCCTGATGACGTGCTGCATATGGCACCGCTCGGCATTGTGAATGTTCATGCTTCCTTGCTGCCTCGTTGGCGTGGCGCCGCTCCTATTCAGCGTGCCATTCTTGCTGGTGATGAGGTTGCTGGCGTTTCTATTATGCGCATCGGGCATGGCGTGGATACTGGTGCTTATTGTGCTCAGACTTCCACGTCAGTTGCCGGTAAGCATGCTGAGGCGCTGACCATGGAGCTTGGCGAGCTGGGCGGCAAACTGCTTGCCGATACGCTTCCTTCTCTTGCCGATGGCACCGCCGTGTGGACTGAACAGGATGAGGCGCTCGTTACCCATGCTGCCAAGATCTCCAAGCAAGAGATGCGTCTGGATCCGCACATGGCGGCGCTTGATTGCGTGCGTCATGTGCTGGCCTCGTCCGATACCGCGCCTGCTCGTTGCGTGATTGCCGGCAAGACTGTGCGTGTGCTCGATGCTGCGGCGGCTGATGTGTCGCTTGGCGACGGTCAGGTTCTCGTTCAGGCTAAGCGTGTTTACCTTGGCCTTTCCGATGGCTCGGTTGAGTTGCTCGAGGTTAAGCCTGATGGCAAGCGTGCTATGGCCGCTTCTGCTTGGGCTGCTGGCCTGCAGGGTGCCGATCTTTCGTGGGGTGTTTTGTCATGAGCAAGCTGTCTCCCGCGCGCAAGCTTGCGCTCGATGTGCTGATGGAGGCCGATCGCCGCGGCATGTATGCGCGCGACGTGCTGTCCTCTCGCGCATCGGCCAAGGCTATTTACCAGCGCGATTCCGCTTTTGCCGCCCGCTTGGCGCTGGGTGTTGCCGCCACGCAGGGTATTTTGGACGAGCTGCTCGATCAGTTTCTCGATAAGCCCAAAAAGGTTGCGCCGCGCGTTCGCATGGCGCTTCGTATCTCGGCCTTCGAGATGCTCTACCTGCATACGCCGGGCCGTGTTGCCGTAAGTCAGGGAGTTGAGCTGGTTCGCTGCGGTGCTAAGTCCGCCGCCGGTCTGGCGAACGCCGTTCTGCATAAGGTTGCGGACAACGTCGATGATTTTGCCGCCGCGGTGGATGCCGATGAGTCTGAGCGCCGTTTGGTTCGCCTGTCTCGCCTGATGGGTCTGCCGCGCTGGCTGTGCGCTCGCATTATGGCGTCGTTTGACACGCCAGAGGGTGCGCTTAACTTTGCCGGCAATCTGGCTCCCGCGCCGCTGGCCCTGCATGAGAACGCCTTTGCGACTAAGCCCGATCCGTATATCTCGCAGCTCGTCGCGCCTGTTTTCCCGGGCTGCCATGCCCCGGTTGATGCCCAGGTTACGGTTGCGTCGGGCGTATTTGAGCGTGCTGCCGCGGTGGCATCTGATCTCAACGCGCAACTTATCGCCACAGCTGCCACGCTCCCTGGTAGCTGCCTTGAGATTGGTGCCGGTCGTGGCACCAAGACCTATGTGATGATGTGCCAGGCCAAGCGTGCGGGCTATGAGCGTCAGCATACGGCGCTCGATCTTCATGATCGCAAGTGCGATCTGAATCTCGCTCGCCTGCATAAGGCTGGTATTCAGGGCGTTCGTACGGTTTCGGGTGATGCTTGCGAGCTTGATGAGGTGCTCACATCGTTTGATGCCATGCTTGGCGAGCCGGTTAAGTTCGACACGGTCTTTATCGATGCGCCGTGCTCTGGCACCGGCACCATGCGCCGTCATCCCGAGATCCCGTGGCGCCTTACCGAAAAGGATGTGACGGTTGAGCTGCCCAAGCTGCAGCTGACGATGCTCAAAGAGGCTGCTGTGCGCGTGGCTGCCGGCGGCGAGCTCATCTATGCGACGTGCTCGGTCTTCGACGAGGAGAACATGCAGGTGGTGGACGCTTTCCTGAACTCTCCCGAGGGCACCGGTTTTAGCCTGGAGCCGCTCTCCGAGGCGCAGATTCTGCAACTCCCCGAGTTCGATCAGGCCAAGAAGCTCGTATCCGTACGCCAGAACGATCGAGGCCTCTTCCAAAGCGTGCCGGTAAACGCCGACTCCTACGACGGCCACTTCTGCGCCAGGCTGGTCCACAAGTAATTACTACGTTGCGGTGAAATTGGGATTGAATAGCGGCATCTACCCGCCAAAAAGTCCTTATTTCACCGCAACTCAGGATTATTCTGGGACGGGGATTAATAAATCGGGTATGAAAGCAAGCGGTTGGGTTCGGTAGGTTTCTAGTTGCATGAACCGCTCGCGGATTTAATATTTAGAGGTTAAAATGACCGATCTTAAATATGACAAGATTGACAATCCTGAAGATAAAACTCAGAGAAATGAAGAAGTTAAAAATTCTTCGATTAAAAAGCGGGTAATTATTGATGCCGGTATTGTTGCTCTGCTTATTGCTGGTTGTGTCGTTGGTTATGCTGGTTACAATTACAAACAAGCATGTAGTGAACATAATCAGCAGGTTGAAGTTTTGTATTCAAAGGCTAGCGATAGTGTTGTTGCCTTTAAAGCTGATCCTAGGCTACTAACATTTGAGCAACGTCTTGATACCATTAGAAATGCTCAAAACAATAAAGAGATGTTGAATAAAGAAATCTCTGATGACAAATTTAAGTATGCTGATGGTACTTCCCCTGATTGGACGAAGTTGCTTAATAAATACGATTCCATCATTAAAGACTGCCGTAACGCTCAAAATAATGAGTGGAATACTTCTCTAGCTGACCATGTTAATTTTGATGTAAATTCTACTGAAGATACCGACTCTCTCCAACAGCATATAAATAGCCTTAATGGCCTTTTTAATGATATTTCTAATAAAGACAATCAGAAGCTTATTTTTGAAGATGCCAAAAAGGATT
>DBGAQS010000032.1:0-27028 GCA_048434495.1 Collinsella sp.
GTGGAGATGACCAGGATGTCCCGGATGCCCGCCAGCATGAGGGTGGACAGCGGGTAGTAGATCATGGGCTTGTCGTAGACCGGCAGCAGCTGCTTGGAGGTCACGAGCGTGAGCGGGTACAGGCGCGTGCCGGACCCGCCGGCGAGGATGATGCCTTTCAAAGTTATCTATCTCCTCTATTCATTAAAACTAAAAGGTCATAGTTTTATTCGGTCTATCGACGGCCGAAAACCGCCTTAAGACGTCTAAACGAGCTATGAACTACATCCCTATTGAGAATTAGGAAACAAGAGTAAAGAAGCAGGTAACCGAAAATCGCAATATGCACTGGAGCCCACAAGGTAAAAGAAATGAATACGAATGTTAAAACAACCTCCTGTAGGGGATTATGTGTCGGGAAGGCATGTAAGCACTTATTCAAATAACGCTCCGAACAGAATGACCTTAAAACAATGCACGCAACCGCGCCAATCAGAACCGCTTCGATTGACCCGAAGCAATAAACGCCTATCAATGAGAAAATGGCACTTCCCACAACCGTTGTCAGATTCACCGCAAGGAGAAGTTTCTCTTTGCGCAAGACCTTGAAATACGTTGTGCAGCAAATATCCATCTTGGTATTGAAAACGCAGATCGGCAAGAGAAGTGCGAAATAGCCCATACTCGCAGCGTATTGCGGAAGCCAGATAGAAAGGAGCATCACCATTGGGAAATAGAACAAGTAGATTGCTGGGAAAAACACCTCCATCGCGTCTCTAATTCCCTGATAGAAAGAGCGCCTCTCATCTTCCGATCCCTGCCTTAACGCAGGAAAGAGAACCATACTTGCTTGAGAAACAAATGAAGTGAAAAAATTGACGATGGAAAGAGAAAAAGAAACGTTTCCGAAAGCCTCGATTCCCCAAGCACAATCAACCAAAGCCCTAGCAATTCCTAAAATGAGTATGTTGGCAACATTAGCCAGCATAAGGCCAAAGCCGATTTTGATGCTTGAGGCGGCAAGCCTTATCGAATTCTTGAGATCAAGTACTCCGGCTTTAAAAAATTCTCTGCTATGCCAGCAACAGTACACTAATGCGCAAAACCGCGATAAACAGTAGAGAATGATGTAAGGTCTGAAATCCGAAAGACGAAGGACGACAAAGATAATAAGCGGAACCAAGAAAACAAGTCGATCGAGCATGGTCGAAAACGAAAAGAGCCTAGTCTCATTCATAGCTTGAAAAACATAGCCAAGATATAGTTGAAGATTTGATATTACGGTATACAGTGAAAAGGCATAGATTACGAAAGCCCTCTCCTCTTCGGGCGTAATCATTATAGATAATATGCAGAATGCGATTCCGACTAAAACTTGCAGCAACACTGCAACCCTAAACTGGGAATTGATGGCTACTTTATTAATTTCATTTCTCGTTTTTCCACCCTCAACTAGATAAACGCCGTCGTTCAGACCAAAGTGGAAAAACCCTGAATATCCAGCATAGAAAATAAACAGTTGCCAATATCCATAGCTTGTTACCCCAAGAACTTTGGGGACGAGTAGGGACATAACAAAACTTACAACAAGAGAAATACCCTGTGCGGAAAAGGCAACGAGTGCATTCGTCACAAGCTTCTTATAGTTCATCCGTTAATAAAACCCCCAAAGAAACCAGCTAGTAATGAGAGGTCTCATTACTAGCTGCCTACATATCGCCTTTCAGGCCAGAACTTTCCTCGGTACGAGCAAATCTCATTAGAAAGAGCACCGAAACTGCCATGAAGATGACAGTTAAGAGAGATGTTGGATTCATGTATTGATGGAAAAGAAAGTCTGCAATCGGAAGATATGCCACCGAAATGCCGACCCAAGAATAAATCAACAGCAGAATGATCCGCCAACGAACGGAAATCTTCACGCCAGAGTTACGTAAAACATTGTACATAGAACCAAATAACAAGCCCTGAAAGGCCAAAACAATGCACATCCCAATTGGACCGAAATCATGAAGGTAATAACGGAAAGCTGTGTAAAGGTTGCCAATGTTGACATTATTGACAAACCTGTACTCAAGCTGGAATGTGTAAGTCCAATCGGAAATTCCGAATGTCTTGCCTAAAAATAGCCAGAGACCTTGAAACGTTTCAGAGCCGAACAGATCGGCTGGGGCAGTGGATAACTCCGGCTTGGCAATAAATTGGTCTAGTCCGATTATCGACCCACCCAAATAAGTCATGAGAGAATCAAAGGGAGTCTTGACGGTCACCCTACCCACGGCGTCTGCGCCGAAAACAAAAATAGCGAGACCGAAAACCACAGCCGCAAGAATGAGCATCACCGCACCGAAATTAATGCGTACCGCATTGACACTCACGCAATTTCGAAGAATCCAGAACATGATGACGCCGGCAAACAGCATAACGATAATCTGACCGCGAGAAGACTGCCCCAGCGAGGCTAAGCAATATATAACGGGTGGAACTAAATACGCCCATCGTTTCTCCTCGGAAACAAGAAGCTCGTTCACGAATGCGAACACGTACACATAGCCAACAGCCATAAATAGGCGGAAGCCATAGTTGATCGGCGTTGATATTCCAGAGCTGAAATTATCATCAAAAGAAGTATGCCATCTGTACGCTTGCATGGTCTCCGACCAAGAACCCCTCATTCCGACGCTGTCAACGATGGCATGGATATAGAGGTAAGAAATAACGGCGCCGAAAAGACAAATGATAGCTGTTACATTATTTGGGACATCAATATGCAGGGACCATTTCTGCGACTGAGTATTTAAATTAACAGTTTTTCTTTGTCGATGGTCGCATGCCAATGTTGCCGGGCCTACGAAGCTTATAAGGCCAACGCAAACTGTAAGCACGGTCACAAGGTTAATCCCGGTGTTCCATGCCCAACAATCATAAATCGACGCACCAGTGCATAACAAAAAAGCGAAGCACGCAAGGGAAGAAGGGCATAATAAGTCGCCATCATTAAAATAATAGACGAAGAAAGTGACAATAGCGACAAGTAAGAACAGAATAATAGACTCAGCCATATTACCTACAGCCTGTTCAAAACGGCTTTTATTGCAAAGGCGCGAGCCATACTTCGCGTTGGGAAGGGGCAATGGAGAAGCTTCATCCCGATTTTTATGCGCAAATACAACGACGTTGGCATCTTCGCATACGTCCTAACAAGATTGGCTTCGTCTCGTCCCATGACATTCTCGTATCCATCTAGTAGATAAGCCGCAACCCGAGTTTGGCAATGTGTGCTCTTCTTGATGATGCGCTTCCAACGTGTCGCGACAGACTTAAATGACTCCGTTGACTCTAAATTACGCTGGCCAACTTGATTGTCTCCAGAAATTCGTCTTTTGATATAAGCATCGCCCAAATCCGCTACAACAGCACCAGAAACCATGGCAATCAAATGAATCCAGCTATCATGGATTCTTGGATATGTACGAGGCTCATAAGTGATAATCTGCTCCCTAAGTTGGGAGTTAAACACCATAGTGCAGCCGGACGCCCAATTAACAGTTAAAGCAGCAATTAACCATTGGCTGCATCCAATCCAGGAGGAGTACTCCCTTGAGCCACCGCTAAGGTCACAATTGACATTCTCAATATCCGAATAGTAAAGCGCAGGCTCGTCATGAACCTGCGCTTCAATCTGACGAATAGCATGTATCAGCTTTTCCGGGAGCCAGACGTCATCTTGATCTGAAAAGGCATAATAATTGAAGCCAAGCGCATTATCGTCGTAGACCATATCCATGAAGTTTTTAGCCAAGCCTTTATTTACCTTGTTAACTTCAAACAGAACATTGTCGTACTTCGAAGCATACGATTCACATATAGAAGGAGTTGAGTCATTTGATCCGTCATCGCAGATACGAAGGGTCACATGAACGTCCTTCTGCGCGAGGATACTGTCTATCTGCTCATTGATAAACTTCTCACCGTTGTAGCTGGCCATCATGACTAGCACGGTGGGCTTGTCGTCTTTAAACGCATCATTCATGCTCTGCCCACCCCGCGAACATGGCAGAGTACATTTCGTGAAGAGTATGGCTTGGTTGCCAGCCAAGATTCATGAGCTTGGAACAATCAAGATCAAGGACCGCGCCAGGCCTGAATGTCTTTGCCCTCTCGGCATCTTGCCCGAACACAACAGTGCTCTTGCCCAATCCAAAATCTTCAACTACCATCTGCGCCATCTCTAGAATGCTACAGAACGTAGCAGGATTTGCAGCGTTGTAGGCCTCTCCGCTATTCCCATGGACGAGCAGGAATAAGATGGCGGTAACAGCATCGTCAACTGAAAGATAGGAGTTCCGCTTCGATCCATCAGAGAGCAAAACGATATCCTGGCCTGAAACGACACTCCGGCCGAACTCAGCGAACACCCGGCCGTCATCTCGAGGAACACCGACGCCAAAAGTCTGTGCAAGGCGCACTACACTAATCGGAACTCCCAGCTCAGAAGAAGCTGAAGCGAACAAGCATTCCGAAAGGCGCTTGGCCTCAGGATAGCTCGACCGGGGATTCATCGTGTCCAAAGCCCCATTCATCCGCTCGTCAACGCGGCCCTCAACCGATCCGTATACCTCCATAGTCGAAAGACAGACACATTGGCGGAAGGAAGAGGTCGAAAGCAGGTTTATGACTGCATGGGCGGAATCCACTATGTCGGAGATAACCTCAATCGGACTGTGGAGGAAAGCCGTGCTCGAAGTCGGACAAGCCGCGTGAATGAAATAATCGCCCTTGACTGCATCAGAAAATGAATCACCAATTTTCCAAGGGACATAATAAATCGAGTCTGAACGACCAAACATCATCTCCGCTTTAATCACGTTTCTTACGGGAAGAATCAGTTTGATTGATCCGTGGAAATTGTTTGTCCGTTCAATAAGGGTCCTAACGACTTGTGAGCCAATCAGCCCCGTCGCTCCTGTAATGACTACAGTCGACCCATCTATCTTACCCCAGGGCATCGCCTGATTTGCCGCGATATCATGCGCCGTGCGCTGCGCCTCGCTCATCGCCATATCTGCTCATACTCCTTTAAGTCTACGAAACCCTTGAACGTGAGAAAATCTCGCGGCGTCGTTATTTTTATATTCTCTTCAGGACCATCGACAACAAAAATTTCATGACCGTATTCGCTCATCATTGAAATGGAATCGATGAAGTCGCGTCGCCCTTCTTCGAGTGCTCTCAAATGTGCGCCGTACAGCTCATTAAATATGAATCCTTGTGGCGCCCTCGCTAATCGGCACTTTGCCCTGTCAGTGACGCCGACAACTTTTCCACCATCGACGGTCACGATCGTTTCAGTGGCGGGAGCAACAGTAGCCGTAGGACCGCAATTTCTTGCAGACTCAGCACAAGCAATAATAGTTTCGCAATCGATAAGGGGTCTCACGCCATCGTGAATGAGAATGACAGTATCTTCATCGGCAAGTTTATTTCTCTTTATATAGGAAAGGCCGTTAAAGATAGACTCCTGTCCGGTTTCACCTCCGGGAATCGAGGCGAGCACTTTGTGGTAGCCCCTTTGCGCTAAAAGATCCCTGAGGTAATCGAGCCAGCCCTCGACGCAGACAATGACTATCCCGTCAACGCAGGGTGCTTCCTCGAACTTGTCAATCACATGACAGATTATCGCTTCACCGCCGAGTTCGAGGAATTGCTTCGGCTTGTCAGCACCACTCATTCTCGATCCAACACCGCCTGCAAAAATAACAGCATACGTTTTACTCATCGTCATCATCACCAAAATCAAGCTCAATGAGACAATGAACCTCGCGTTTGTCCTCAGGAGGCACTTCTTTCCAATCCCCGTACAATTTGGTCAGATATCTGTCGTAATCGCGAGGGACGGGCCAAGAATGATCGCCGAAAGGAAGATATTCGGGCGGGAAATACGAATCTCGACGGATCAGCTCTCCAAAGTAGTACTTACCGCCTGAAGGTATCGTCAGGAATCTAGAAGCCTCGTTTTTACAGAGACCGTTTGCCTTATATGAAAGAAGCGACCAAGAATGCGCGCTTGAAAACGAGAAGATTCTTCCAACAAAAAAGCGCTTACGGTATCCAGCCATTGCTTCGGCATTTTTACCAAACACGCTCTCAATGTAGGCTCTCTGTTCATAGAGTCGCACACAGGAAGCGATATATCGCAAACCTTGGCATAAAACGCCATGACAAAGTCTTATAGCGCCATTATCAGGTGCGTTTTCAAGTAAAAAAATATCAACAAATATACCGTTCGGCTCGTTTGGAGCATGTGCGATTTCGCGAAGTTTCGTACCGCGTTTATATATTCGAATTGCGTTAATCACCGCATCACTAAATGAATCGGGGGCATAAATAAAGTATTTTTCCTCGAATCGTTCCTGTAAAACTGGAGCGAAAACTTCCCATTCTTTGCGCGTTATATTTAAATCAATGTCATCGTCCCAGGGAACGAAACCACGGTGCCTCGCAGCCCCTAGAACTGAACCGCCGCCCAATGTGATTGAAAGACCCAATTCATCCGCAAGGGAGATAACGTCGTCGGCAATATCGGTCATTTCTTTATGCAGCCGCTGCAGCTCTTCACCAGTAATCTCGTGTAAAGGGATAGAAGATTGCCCTGCACGTTTTATATAATCATTTAATCTCATTACGCAAAACCAATCGTATAGGTATTTCTAGCCAGCCTTTGGCACAAGTACTTTCGCAGGCACGCCGATGGCCGTGGAGTCTTCAGGGACATCGCAGAGGACAACGGCTCCCGCGCCAATCTTTGCCCCTTTATGGACGGTGATGTTGCCGAGCAGCACTGCGTTGGCGCCAATCAAGACATCGTCCTCAATGATGGGAGCCCCCCCCCTCGAGAGCTCCGACGGTGACGTGCTGATAGAGCATGCAGTTCTTTCCAATCACGGCTTTCTCGGAGATGACACATCCCACACCGTTGTGCTGGAACAAGCAGTCTTCACCTATCTCGGCATGGCTTCCGATATGGCATGCAAAGAGAAGCTGCGACAGATGCCTGAAAACTCCAGCCAACGGACGAACAAACTTTGGCCCTTTGGTGCAGGCGTGAGCAGCTTTGTATAGTTTGAAGCATTCATTCATGCTGCTATCCTCTCAGCACGTCCGCAATTCGCTCGCTAGCATGTCCATCTCCGTAAGGGTTGGAGGCGTGACTCATGGCCTCATACTCGGCCTGATCGCTGAGCAAACGGCTGAACTCGCGGTAGATGACGTCCTCCTCGGTGCCCACGAGTTTCAGCGTGCCGGCGGCGACGCCCTCAGGGCGCTCGGTGGTGTCTCGCATGACAAGCACGGGCTTGCCCAGGCTCGGTGCCTCCTCCTGGATGCCGCCCGAGTCGGTGAGGATGAGGTGGCTCGCCGCCATGAAGTTGTGGAAGTCGAGAACCTCGAGCGGGTCGATGATGTGGAGCCTGTCGAAGCCGTCGAGCTCCTCGTGCGCAGCCTTGCGGACGAGCGGGTTCATGTGGATGGGGTAGATTGCCTTGGTGTCGGGGTGCTCCTCCATCACACGGCGGATGGCGCGGAACATGCGGTGCATGGGCTCGCCCAGGTTCTCGCGGCGATGGGCCGTGATGAGGATGAGACGGGAGCCATCCGCCCACTCGAGCTCGGGATGGGAGTACCCCTCGCGCACGGTGGTGCGCAGGGCGTCGATGCCGGTGTTGCCGGTGACCCAGATCTTTGACTCCGGCTTGCCCTCGTTGAGCAGGTTCTGCTCGCTCGCCTCCGTGGGGGCGAAGTAGTGCTCGCTCACGATGTCGACCGCCTGGCGGTTGAACTCCTCGGGCCAGGGGCTGTAGATGTCGTGCGTGCGCAGGCCCGCCTCGACGTGGCCCACGGGGATCTGAAGGTAGAAGCACGCGAGGGCCGCCGCGAAGCTGGTCGTGGTGTCGCCGTGGACCAGGACGACGTCGGGCCTCTCGTCCTCGAGGACGGCCTTGAGCTTGAGCAGCACGTCGCACGTCACGTCGAACAGGGTCTGGCCCGGCTTCATGATCGCCAGGTCTTGGTCGGGCGTCACGTCGAAGACGCGCAGCACCTGGTCGAGCATCTCGCGGTGCTGGCCGGTCACGGTGACGACTGTCTCGAACTCATCTGAACGCGCCTTCAGCTCGTTGACGAGCGGGCACATCTTGATGGCCTCCGGGCGGGTGCCGAAGACGAGCATTACTTTCTTCTTAGACATTGGCCTTGCTCCCCTTTGACTCCTTGCGGAGAAGCATATAGAAACGGGTGTTACCGACTAGATAGCGCCTCACCAGGCGCTTGGGCTCCTGCATCATGCGGAAGAGCCACTCCAGGTTCGCGCGCTGCATCCACATCGGGGCTCGCGGGATGTTGCCGGAGACGACGTCGAACGAGCCGCCCACGCCCACGAATGCGCCCTTTGCGCCCAGCTCGCGGAAACGCTCGATCAGGCGCTCCTTCTTGGGCGAGGTGATACCCACGAACACGATGTCGGGCTCGGCGTGCTCAACCTCGGCGACCACAGCATCGAACTCGTCGTTGCCGAAGTAGCCGTCACGGTAGCCCGCGAGGACCATATTGGGATACCTCTCGGACAGTACCTCAGCGGTCTTTGCGACCACCTCAGCCTTGGCACCCAGCAGGTAGACCCTGTGCCCCTCGCGCTCAGCCAGCCCGCACAGCTCCCACATGAGGTCGATGCCGGCCACTCGTCCGGGCAGGTCCACGCCCAGCTTCTTGGCGGCCATGACCATGGACGCGCCATCGGCATTCACGATTTCGCATCGGCGCACGCATGCGTCCATCTCTGGATCGTCGCGCATCTGCAGCAGCTTGTCGGCGTTCACGCCAATAAGGTGGGCGAAGCGCCCCTCCTTGATGAGCGCGTCGGTCGCCTCGACGGTCTGCTCCATCGTCCAGGGGTCAACGGGGGCGCCCAGGACTTCGACTCGCCCAGGAAGATCAACCCTTGAACTGGCGTCTTCGTATTTCCATCTAGTCTCTTTAGCAAGCGCCATTTCCGCTGATAACCTCAATCACAGTGAGTAGGATTATTTTCAAATCGAAGAAAATGCCTCGTTTGGCGATATATTCAAGGTCACGACGGACCATCCCGTCGAATCCCGTCGAGTTGCGCTCAGTGACCTGCCACCAGCCGGTGATTCCCGGCTTAACAGCAAGGCGCTGCAGGTCGTAGTCGGTGTACTCCGCAACCTCATTCGGCAGCGGCGGACGAGGCCCAACGACGCTCATCTGACCCAGAAACACGTTGACGAACTGCGGAAACTCGTCGATGGAGTGCTTGCGGATGAATTTTCCGATCCTGGTGACACGGGGGTCCTCCCTCATCTTGAACATGGCGCCGGCGATCTCGTTCTGCTCCTTGAGATCTGCCAGGCGCTCGTCGGCGTCCTTGTACATGGAACGGAACTTCCACATGCGGAAGGTGGACAGGCTGCCATCGCGGTGGGTCTGGCCTACGCGGATCTGGCTGTAGAAGGGGTTGCCCTCGCTCTCTAGGCGGATGGCCGCGGCAAGCACCAGGCTCGGTACGGCGATGACGGCCAGCACGCAGCCGCTGAACACGACGTCAAAGGTGCGCTTGACGGCCCGGTACGCTAGGCGCGAGCGATCCCAGTCCATGATGGATTGCATGGCCCTGTAGCGACCTGCGCCCTCACGCCGGTCCATGGCCTGAGCAATCAGCGCCGCCCCCACGGGCGCATCCGTTGCATATTGAGGTTTATCCGACACGTTCTCTTTCAACACTTCCTCCCCAGATCGGGGATCCTCCCTGTTCTGTGTAGCGTCCGCCAGCAGCTAGGCGATCGCCTTTTTTAGATTGCGCATGACGCGCTGCTCGCTTGAAAGCACGGCAAGGCCAACGCGGGTGGTTACGCGTCGGCCGCACAGATCGAGCTCCAGATAAGCAGTGCTCTTGCGTCTGTTAATGGTTTTGATAAGGACCTCGTGCCCCAGCAGCGGGCCTGCCGTTACTACGACCTGGTCTCCATCCTTTAGAGCCTCGCTCATGGGCACCACGCGGTCTCCCCTATTGGTAAAGCTGCCAATGAGCTGGGTCTCTTCTTTTGCCAGCGGCACAAACCGACCGTCCTGGGAAAGCACCCGGGCAAAGTCGTCCATGCGCAGCAAATACTGTTGCACGGTGCGCGGATCCGCCGTATCGCAAATGAGATAACCGGGAAAGAGCGGCTTGGTCGTGCTGACCCATTCGCGGTGTAGCTTGATCTCGGTTTGATATTGGGGATAAAAGAGCTCCTGCATGACGCCAGCCGGCACCACGCGCTCGATGCGCTCGCGCATTACGTCTTCGCGACCGTTAATGACCTGAATCACATACCACACGAGCACCACCCCCTTGCTGTCTTACGTGTGGCTCACAGGGTTTGTGTATGGCTTCGCCAGGGCGCTTGTGCGCGAAGGCGCTCCATATTCAAACCCTGAGCCCAGTTAGACAAGCACGTGGCTCTGCCCCACCGTGAACGGTATATAAGTGCAGCTGCTAGAGACGCGGACGTGTATCGCAAAATGACCGCGACTCCAGCTGGCTTCGTGCGAACCAGTCAAGCGGGTACAAAACTGGACCGTACGCAAACAGCTGAAGACTGCTTAGGTTTGCCGTAGCAACTTAATGCACTACCCAATGCGAACTTTTAAATGCCCGCAAAAACAAGTGCAAAATCGCGCATGGCAATCGATATTGGAGCTCGTGGTTTATCTAACACCGCCGTTACGGCCGGATGCTGATCGACCCTGCGCTTTATGGCTTACTGGAGCCGCGAGCACAGTTGAACTCATGTAACATTGGGTATCCTAGCACAAGCTGGTAGCGAAACTGATTTGGATAATGGCGGACAACATTTCGTTCATTTAACGTGTTCAAGGGGGTTGTTTTGGGATGTTGTTCACGTTGACGCAGGTTATTGGGATGCTGGCAATAATTGGGAGCGTTCCTGAAGCCCAAATGGAGAAGCGAGCTGCACTGGAAATTGCGTTTGGATAACAAACTATGTACAGACATGGGAAATAAATTGTGCAACTTTTTGTTGGTGTGGATTGGGTTTGTGGCGCGAGGCATTTTGGCATGAAAAAAGGCCTTTGGAATTCCGAAGGCCTTTGCATTCACGATGGTGGAGACGAGGGGGATCGAACCCCTGACCTCTTGACTGCCAGTCAAGCGCTCTCCCAGCTGAGCTACGCCCCCGTGACGAGGAGATACTATAGGGGAAGTTGGCGCGGCGTGCAAGGACTTTTTTGGGTCAGATTCTAAATGCCTATTGATATAGGTAAGCGATTGCGGTGCCGGTGTGGACTTGGATTGTGGCTGTTGACCTGACGACGTTGCTGATGCCCGTGTCGGCCAACAAGCCCAGGGGGCTGTGGTCTAGTTCCCACTCTAGGCCGTGCTCGCTTACAACCGTCCCAGGGGCTATGGCGATGATGGAGAAAGTCTTGCCCTCGGTGCCTTCGATGGTCCACGTTTCGCCTGCGTGGAGGATGCGGGCCGTGGTCTCGTCTTCAGCAATCCAGACCGGGGCATCCTCATAGCCAGCGAGCAGCCCCAGTACGGAAAGCGCCATATCCGGACGGCCGCCGGTGGCGCAGGTCGCGACCACTTCGGCACCCGGCCAGCGACGGCGGACGGAATCGAGGACCAGCGCCAGATCGGTATAGTCCTTGTAGGGGTCGTGGCGCTCAACTTCAAAGTCGGTGGCGGCATCGACCAACGCACGGCCTGCGTCGCTCACCGTATCGGCATCTCCTACATACACGTCGCAGCTCAAGCCGGCACCCAACAGAGCGTCGAGTCCGCGATCCACGGCGACAACGTGGTCGCACTCCCCCGCTAGCCTACACAACAGATCCGCGCTCGCCACCACGGGCGAGCCACAGACCACTAATACCTTACAAGCCACAGCTCTCGCCTATCCCTCAAACGAAAGCACGCGGGCCAGATCCAGGTCCTCATAACTATCGATAAAGATATCGCAGTTGGCGCGCACATCGTCGCGCTTCATGCGGCCGTGCGGGTCATAAATACCTACACGCTTAAAGCCGACGACCCCAGAACTCTTTAGGCCAAAGACGGCGTCCTCAAACACCCACGCGCGCTCAAACTTGTGCCCGTGGCGCTCTTCTAGGCGGCGCAGCGCCAGCTCGTATACGTCGGGGAACTGTTTGGAGCGTCCTGCCTCGCCCGTCGTGGTAACAAACTCCATGTACGCGTCGAGCCCGGCGCCCGCAAGCGCAGACTTAACCAGCTCGGCCGGCGTGGACGTGGCAACGCACAAGGCAATGCCCGCCGCCTTCGTCTGCTCCAAAAATGCCAGGAGCCCCTCGCGCGGCGGCACCTTGGAGTACCCATCGATCAGGATGTCGCTCAGCTCGCGATATAGCTCCTCGCCATTCGCTCCAATGCCCCAGGTGTCGTGGTAGGCCTGGCACTCGTCCTCGAGCGACAAATGCTCAAACTGGGCAAAATCGTCGACCGTCACGTCAACTCCGTGGCGGTGCAATAACTCGGGCTGGGCATAGGCCCAAACGGGGGTGCTATTAACCAGCGTGCCGTCGCAATCGAAAATAAAAGCGACATTGGGAGCGGCGGTCTGGGACATAAATGTACCTTTCGATGTCAAATGGTAAACAACCTGCTAAAAACGTTTTACCAAACGTCAAACCAACAATCAAAAAACCCTTATTGGTAAAACTGTCAAGAGTTTTACCATCGCAATTCTGCCAGTGGTCTAAACATGGCGCTTACCGATTAAACGCCGCCCAAAAACCACTTTCCTTCATAAAAGTAACGTACAGGTGTTATCGTAGTTTCTGCCGAAAGTTCCACCGAGCACGCGAGGTGGAACGAATCATAGAACTATCGCCGTCCCTTCGATTCGTGCAGCCTTGGACCTTTCGCATCTAGTCACCAAGGCAACACGCTGCCGCGTCATGATGGGATCAAACGTGAGCGATACAAAGCTAAAGCCAACGGCTAAAAAGCCCGCAACCCGTAAAGCCGCCCCGCACGCACCGGAGCTCACCAAGGACGATGTCTATCTATTTGGCATCGGCACGTGGGAGCGCAGCTGGGAAAAGATGGGCGCGCACCCCGACACGCAGAACCGTACGCGCGGCTGGCGCTTTTGCGTTTGGGCGCCCGATGTAAAGAGCGTGCATGTCATTGGCGAATTTAACGACTGGGATGAAGAAGCCAACCCGCTGGTGCCCGTGCATACGAGCGCTATTTGGGAAGGCTTTATTCCTGGCGCAGAACAAGGCCAGCTCTATAAATATTTAATCGAGACCAACGAGGGCGAAAAACTGTACAAGGCCGATCCGTACGCCTTCAAGGCCGAGTGCCCTCCGGGTACCGCTAGCGTGCTGTGGACCCTCGATGGCTACAAATGGAATGACGCCGCATGGCTCAAGCGCCGCGCCGGCCACAACCACATGTCGCAGCCCCTTAACATCTACGAGGTGCATATTGGCTCGTGGAAGCGCCACGGCGACGCGCCGCAGGGCGAGCCGGACGAGTATGGCAACTATCCCGGCCCCATGGATCCCTTCCCCGCGCAGCGCGGCGAGTTTTACACCTACGACGACCTGTCGGTGGAGCTCGTGGACTACGTGCGCGACATGGGCTATACGCATATCGAGGTCATGCCGCTCATGGAGCATCCCTTCGATGGCTCCTGGGGCTACCAGACGACCGGCTACTATGCCGCCACGTCGCGCTATGGCGACCCGCAGCAACTCATGCACTTTATCGATGCGTGCCACGAGGCCGGCATCGGCGTGATCATGGACTGGGTGCCCGGCGGTTTTTGCGCCGACTCCCACGGCCTTGCCACCTTTAACGGCCACATGCTGTTTGAGCACGAGATTCACCCCAACTGGGGCACGCACAAGTTCGACTTCGCCCGTGGCGAGGTCCGCTCCTTCTTGGTCTCCAACGTACTATATTGGCTCGAGAACTTCCATGTTGACGGCATTCGCATGGATGGCGTATCCAGCATGCTGTACCTCAACTTTGGCATCGATGATCCCGGCCAAAAGAAGTTCAACAAGTACGGTACCGAGGAGGACCTGGACGCCAGCGCGTTTATCCGTCAGGTCAACTGCGCTGTGGAGGCGCACTTCCCCGACGTGATGATGATGGCCGAGGAGTCCACCGCGTGGCCGCTCGTGACCTACCCGCCGCAGGACGGCGGCCTGGGCTTCCACTACAAGTGGGACATGGGCTGGATGAACGACACCCTGCACTACATGCAGACCGATTTTCCGTGGCGCCCCGGCAACCACGGGCTGCTCACGTTCTCCATCATGTATGCCTTTACCGAGAACTTTATTTGCCCGCTGAGCCACGACGAGGTCGTCCACGGTAAATGCTCGCTGATCGGCCGTATGCCGGGCGAGTGGTGGCGTCAGTTTGCCGGCCTGCGCACGCTGGCCTTCTACCAGATGACGCACCCCGGTGCCAAGCTCAACTTTATGGGCAACGAGATCGGCCAGTTTATTGAGTGGCGCTACTACGAGTCCATCCAGTGGTTCCTGACCGAGGAGTACGAAACCCACCGTCATCATCAGGCGTTTATCAAGGCGCTCAACCACCTGTACACCGCCGAGCCCGCCCTGTACGAGCGCGGCTACACCGACGACGGCTTTACCTGGATTGACGCGGACAACTCCAAGCAGTCCATCGTGAGCTTTGTGCGCCAGGGCGAGGACGTCGATGACGATCTGGTGATCCTGATCAACTTTGACCCGGCGAGCTACGAGAGCTTCCGTGTTGGCGTGCCGCGCGAGGGTGACTGGGAGGTCATCTTCGATTCCGACCGTCCCGAGTTTGGCGGCAGCGGCTATGCCGGCGAAGAGCCTTACACCTGTTCGAGTGAGCCCTATCCCTGGAATGGACAGATGGACTCTATCGAGATAAAGGTGCCCGGCCTGGCAGGCGTGGTGCTTAAGCGCCGTGGCCCCAGCAGCTATAAGCCGCCGGTGGTGGAGGCTCCCAAGGCTGCGCCCAAGAAGCGCACGTCCTCGGTGAAGCCCAAGCCCGCGACAGCCAAGAAGGCTCCGGCCAAGACTAAGGCTACTGCCAAGCCCGCCGCCAAGACCACGGCCAAGAAGTCAGCCGCCAAAAAGGCTGCCTCCAAGGCCAAAACAGGCACTGTTAAGTCGTCTACCAAGGATGCGTAACAAAGCCGTTACAGCTGTAATTACCCGCCCCGACGTGGCGTAGGATATAAGTCATAACCGTTCCGGGAGAAACATCCCCGGGGGAAAGGAACGTATGAATAAGATCTTCGACAACAAGCAGGAGTTTACCGAGCTCTATCGCGATGCCGTCATGAGCATCAGTGGCAAGAGCGTCGAGGCCGCCAGCGACCTGGACCGCTTTAACGCCCTGGCCAAGCTCGTGGCCGAGAAGGCACGCACCGTTGCCACCAAGAGTGACGCCCGTGTGACCGCCGAGGGCAAGAAGCGCGTGTACTACTTCTCGATCGAGTTTTTGATCGGCCGCCTGCTCGACAACTACCTGCTCAACTTTGGCGTGCGCGACATGGTCGCCGAGGCGCTCGACGACATGGGCTTCGACCTGTCCGTCATCGAGAACCAGGAGCCCGATCCGGCGCTGGGCAACGGTGGCCTGGGCCGTCTGGCCGCATGCTTCCTGGATTCCATGGCAGCCGAGGGCATTGCAGGCTACGGCAACGGCATGCGCTACCGCTACGGCCTGTTTAAGCAGGAGATCGTCAACGGCAGCCAGGTCGAGGCCACCGACGAGTGGCTCACCCACGGCTATCCCTGGGAGGTCCGTCGTCAGGACAAGGCCGTGACCATCAAGTTTGGTGGCCATGTTGAGGGCTTTGAGGAGAACGGCCGCACGTTCTACCGCACGGTGGACACGCAGGATATCCTGGCCGTTCCTTACGACATCCCCGTGGTGGGCTATGCCGGCGAGACCGTCAACAAGCTGCGCGTATGGGCTGCCGAGCCGGTCGAGGAGCACTTCGATCTGGAGGCCTTCAACCGCGGCGACTACGCCCTGGCCGATGCCGAGCGTGCCGAGGCCGAGGCCATCAGCGCCATCCTCTACCCCAACGACGCCGGCGAGCATGGTCGTCTGCTGCGCCTGAAGCAGGAGTACCTGTTTGTATCGGCCGGCATCTACAGCCTGCTCGACACCTTTGAAAAGGAGCACGGCGAGAACTGGGAGCTGCTGCCGCAGTTTGTGGCCATCCACACCAACGACACCCACCCCGCCATGTGCGGCCCCGAGCTCATGCGCATCCTCATCGACGAGAAGAAGCTCGAGTGGGATGACGCCTGGAACATCGTGACGCAGGTCGTGAGCTACACCAACCACACCATCCTGCCCGAGGCTCTGGAGAAGTGGCCCATCGGCACGTTCTCCAAGCTCCTCCCCCGCGTGTACCAGATCATCGACGAGATCAGCCGTCGTTGGCACGAGTCGTTCGACACCACACAGGAGGGCTGGCAGGAGCGCCTGCGCCAGACCGCCATCCTGTGGGACGGCGAGATCCGCATGGCCAACCTGTCTGTGATCTGCAGCCACAGCGTCAACGGCGTGGCCAAGATCCACTCCGACATCATCAAGAACATCGTGCTCAAGGACTTCTATGCCCTGACGCCCGAGAAGTTCAACAACAAGACCAACGGCATCTCGCACCGTCGCTTCTTTGCCGAGGCCAACCCCACCTATGCCAAGCTCGTGACCGAGGCCATTGGCGATGGCTGGCTCAAGGACGCCTTTGAGCTGGAGAAGCTCAAAGAGTTCCAGAACGACACCGAGTTCCTGAAGGCCGTTGGTACCTCCAAGCGCGCCAACAAGGAGCGTCTGGCCGCCTACGTTAAAGCCGAGACCGGTCTGGTTATTGACCCCAACACCGTCTTCGATGTCCAGGTAAAGCGCTTCCACGCCTATAAGCGCCAGCTCATGAATATCATGAAGGTGATGGACATCTACAACCGTCGCATCGCCGATCCCAACTTCCACGTGACGCCGACGACCTTCATCTTTAGCGGCAAGGCTGCCTCGAGCTACACCTTTGCCAAGGAGACCATCCGCCTCATTAACTCCGTGGCCGACGTCATCAACAACGATGCTCGCGTGAACGAGGTCATGAAGGTCTGCTTTATCCCCAACTTCCGCGTGAGCAACGCCCAGCTCATCTACCCCGCCGCCGAGATCTCGGAGCAGATTTCCACGGCCGGCAAGGAGGCCTCGGGCACGTCCAACATGAAGCTCATGATGAACGGTGCCATTACGCTGGGCACTCTCGACGGCGCCAACATCGAGATCGCCGACCTGGCCGGCCGCGAGAACGAGGCCATCTTTGGCCTGACCGCCCCCGAGGTCGAGCAGCTCTGGGCATCCAACAGCTACTTTGCGTGGGATACCCTCAACGGCGACCGCGAGCGCCTGGGCCGCGTGATGGACGAGCTCAAGGACAGCACCTTTGCGGGTCTTTCGGGCAACTTCGAGAGCATCTACAACGAGCTCATGAACAACAACGACCCCGACCTGGTCATGGCCGACTTCCGCAGCTATGTGGATGCATGGGAGGCGCTCACGAACAGCTACGGCGACCAGGAAACCTGGAACCGCAAGGCCTTGCTCAACACCGCCTCCTCCGGCTGGTTCTCGAGCGACCGCACCATTCGCGAGTACCGCTACGAGATCTGGCACGCATAAAGCGCGCGAGCTCCCTTTGCCGCACGGCATTACTCGACGGGCGTGACAGTGCGCCGCGCCCGTTGCTAATGGGTTAGGAACATCGATGACAGAAGGAGAAATCGATGAGTAAGAAAGAATGCATCGCGATGCTCCTCGCAGGAGGACAGGGCAGCCGATTGGGGGCACTCACCCAAAAGATCGCCAAGCCGGCGGTTAGCTTTGGTGGCAAGTTCCGCATTATCGACTTTTCGCTGTCCAACTGCTCCAACTCGGGCATCGACACGGTGGGCGTTCTGACGCAGTACCGTCCCTACCTGCTGCATGCCTACGTGGGCTCCGGCGAGGCGTGGGATCTGGACAGCCGTGACGGCGGCGTGTCGATCCTGCCGCCGTACGAGACGCAGACCGGCGGCGCCTGGTATGCGGGCACGGCCGACGCCATTACGCAGAACCTCGACTACATCAAGGCCAACGACCCCAAGTACGTCCTGATTCTTTCGGGCGATCACCTGTATCGCATGGACTACCGCAAGATGCTCAAGACGCACATTGAGAACAACGCCGACCTCACGGTGAGCGTTATGCCCGTGCCGTGGGAGGAGGCCAGCCGCTTTGGCATCCTGACCACCGACCCCGAGGACGGCCGCATCACCAAGTTCACCGAGAAGCCCGAGAAGCCCGATTCGAACCTCGCGTCCATGGGCATCTACATCTTCTCGGCCGACGTGCTGATCGAGGCGCTCGAGGAGGACGCTCTGGACCAGCGCTCGAGCCACGACTTTGGCAAGGACATCATCCCCAAGCTGCTCGGCGAGAACAAACGCCTGTACAGCTATGAGTTCCACGGCTTTTGGAAGGATGTTGGCACCATCGCCAGCTTCCACGAGACCTCGATGGACCTGCTGGGCAACAACCCCGAGTTCGATCTGTTCGACAAGAACTTCCCCATCATGTCCAACATCACCACGCGTCCGCCGCACTACATTGGACCGGACGGCCGCCTGGACGACTGCCTGGTCTCCAACGGCTGCAAGATCTACGGCACCGCTCGCCACTCGATTCTTTCGACCGATGTCATTATCGAGGAGCGCGCCGTGGTCGAGGACTCCGTGCTGCTGCCGGGTGCGCACGTTAAGAGCGGCGCGCACATCTGCCGCGCTATTTTGGGCGAGAACTCCACGGTCGAAGAGGGCGTGAAGCTCGGCTCTGTCGATACCACCAAGGATACGGCCGTCGTTGGAAATGACGTCGTTATCGGGAAGGGGGAATGATCCGATGATCAATCGCAAGGCCATCGGTTACATCACCGCTAACTACTCTTCGACCTACGGCAGCGTCCTGCTCAAGGACCGCCCCATCGCGTCCGTTCCGTTTTTGGGCCGCTACCGCCTGATCGACTTCCCGCTGTCCAACATGATGAATGCCGGCATCAAGACCGTCGGTGTCGTCATGCCGGGTAACTACCGCTCGCTGATCGACCACGTGGGCTCGGGCAAGGACTGGGGCCTGGACCGCAAGAAGGGCGGCCTGTTCATGGTGCCCGGCAACGCGTATGGCACCACCAAGGGCGGCATGCGCTTCCTGCTGCGCGACATCATCTCCAACAAGACGCTGTTCCAGCGCTCGGAGAATCCCTATGTCGTGATGATGGGCACCAACATCATCTTTAACATGGACCTCAACACCATCATCGAGGCGCACGAGAACTCCGGTGCCCAGATGACCGTGGTGTACTGCAAGGCCACACGCAATGTCGAAGACGAGACCAAACTCGAGATTAACGAGAACGGCCGCCTGACGGGCGTGAGCGCCGGCGTCGCGTACGGCGACAACGCCTCCATGGACTGCTGCATCGTCAACCGCGAGACGCTGCTCGAGATCATCGACCACTACCAAGCCGCCGACTATCTGGACCTGCTCGAGGCACTCCAGGGCGACTTTGGCAACATCGACGTGTGCAGCTACGAGTACAAGGGCGAGGTCGTGGGCGTGTTTAGCGAAAAGTCGCTGTATCGCCGCAGCATGGACCTGCTCGACCAGACCGTAGCCGACCAGCTCTTTGACCCCGAGCGCCCGATCCTGACCAAGGCTCACGACGTGCCGCCTTCGCGCTATGCGACCGGCAGCCACGCGTGCAACTCGATCATCTCAGCCGGCTGCATCATCAAGGGCACCGTTCGCAACTCGATCCTGTCGCGCGGCGTCGTGGTCGAGGAAGGTGCTTCGGTGACCAACTCGATCATCAACCAGAGCTGCATCATCAAGAGCGGCGCCCGCGTCGAGAACGCCATTCTGGACAAGAACAACGTGGTCCCCACCAACACCGAGCTTCGCGGCACGCCCGAGAACATCCTGGTGCTGGGCAAGGCTCCGTTAACTTCCGACACCACCATCGTACGTTAACGTTGGCACCGCAACATCGCTCGTAACATGTAGAATAGCCGCCCGGTTTGTGCCAGGCGGCTATTCTCGAATTACAACATGGGAGACAATATGGCAGATTCCAGCAAAAAGATGCAGATCGTGTTTGCCTCGGCCGAGTGCGCACCGTTTGTTAAGACCGGTGGCCTGGGCGACGTGGCGGGCTCGCTGCCCGCGGCGCTTGTGCGCGCCGGCGCTGAGGTCATCGTGATGGTGCCCAAGTACGCCACCATCAAGGACGAGTACAAGGCGCAGATGGAGCACTTCTCCGACTTTTACGTGAGCCTGGGCTGGCGTAACGAGTACTGCGGGCTGGAGAAGCTCGAGCACGACGGCGTCACGTATATGTTCATCGACAACGAACGCTACTTTGCGCGCGACTATCCGTACGGCTTCTTTGATGACGGCGAGCGCTTTGCGTTCTTCTCCAAGGCCATCACCGAGAGCCTGCAGCACCTGCCTGAGGGCTTTGAGTGTGACATCCTGCACTGCAACGACTGGCAGACGGCGTTGGCGCCCGTGTTCTTGCGCGAGTTCTACCAGGGCCTTCCGCTGTACGACCGCGTCAAGACCGTGTTCTCGATCCACAACGTGGCGTTCCAGGGCCAGTTTAGCGACACCGTGATGGAGGACATCCTGGGCGTGGCGCATATTCCGGCGGCGGCCTCGCAGCTGCGTTGCGACGCCTGCAGCATCAACTACATGCTGGGCGCGCTGCGCTATGCCGATGCCATCACCACGGTGAGCCCCACCTATGCCAACGAGATCCAGACGCCCGAGTTTGGCGAGGGCCTGGACGGTGTGCTGCGCGAGCGCTCCTATGCGCTGCAGGGCATTTTGAACGGCATTGACGTGGCAGGCTTTGACCCGGCGACCGACAAGCGCATTGCCGCCAACTACACGGTTGACGACCGTTCCGGCAAGGCCGTGTGCAAGGCCAAGCTGCAGGAAGAGCTGGGACTCGAGGTTCGCGACGACCGTCCGCTCATGGTGATGGTCACGCGCCTGACGCGCCAGAAGGGCATGGACCTGGTCATGTACGCGCTCGACCGCATTCTGGCCGGCGGCGTGCAGGTGGCGGTGCTGGGCACCGGCGACCGCGACTACGAGGACGGCCTGCGCTACTTCCAGGACAAGTACCCCGGCACCATGGCCGCGCGCATCGAGTTTGATCCGGCGCTGTCGCAGCGCATGTACGCCGCCGCCGACATGTTCCTGATGCCGTCAAAGTTTGAGCCCTGCGGCCTGTCGCAGATCATCGCCATGCGCTACGGCACCCTGCCGATTGTTCGCGAGACCGGTGGCCTGAAGGATACCGTGCAGCCGTACAACGAGTTTACCGGCGAGGGTACGGGCTTCTCGTTTACTAACTTTAACGGCGACGAGATGGGCGACGCCGTGTTCCGTGCGGCGCGCCTGTTCTGGGATAACCGCGATGCCTGGAACCAGCTGGTCACGCAGGCCATGAGCCAGGACTTTAGCTGGACGCGCTCGGCCGACAAGTATCTGGATCTGTACTTCTTTATGCACCCGGAGATTGAGAGGCCGGCGGCTGTGGAGGCTGCAGCGGCTGTGAAGGAGCCGGTTGAAGCTGAGGCCGTTAAGGCCGATCCTGAGGTGAAGGTCGAAGCTACTCCCGAGCCCGAGCCTGAGGTTAAGCCCGCTGCGAAGCCTGCCACCAAAAAGACGACGACCCGCAAGGCAACGGCCAAGAAGGCTACGGCCACGAAGGCCGCTGCGAGCAAGACTACCGCTGCCAAGGCAACTACTGCCAAAGCAACGACCACGCGAAAGCGCACGACCGCTGCTGCCAAGAAAGCCGCCGAGGCCGAGGTCGCTCCCGAGGTAAAGGCCGAGACCGCCACCGCCGAGGCTAAGCCCGCGGCAAAGGCTCCGGCTAAGACCGCTGCCAAGAAGACGACCGCGTCCACCAAGAAGGCAACGGCAGCCAAGAAGACCACGGCTACGAAGTCGACGACCACGAAGGCTGCTACGACGAAGGCCGCCACGAAGACGACTCCGAAGGCAGCCGCAAAGCCGGCCGCCAAAGTCGAGGAGACGCCCGCTGAGTCTAAGGCCGAGGTAACCGTCGAGGCCAAACCGGCCGCCAAGACCACCACGCGCAAGCGCGCTACGACGACGGTCAAAAAGGCCACGACCAAGACAGCCGCTTCCAAGGCAGAGGCTAAAGCCGAGGACAAGCCCGCAGTAAAGGCCGAACCGGCGCCGAAGGCCGCTGAGGTCAAGACCGCTCCGAAGGCTTCGGCAAAGGCCGAGCCCGCCAAGGAGGCCCCGGCCTCCCCCGCCGCTCCCACTGAGAAAAAGGCTCCGACCAAGAAAACCTCCGTCCGCAAGGCAACGGCCGCCCGCAAGCGCCACTAATCCGGACGATTAAAACTTAATCCTCAACGCAAAAGAGGGCGCCCCAACCAGGCGCCCTCTTCTTGGTTAAACTTCTCTATTAAAAGGGGGCCGGTTTACTACGACAAAATGGCCCTGGACGACCACGGCGAGTAATCTTCGAAATTGACAACGCTTCTACCTGCGGTTTTAATATCACCAAATTGACAGTGGTTGAGATCATTCAAATCGTCGTAGTAAACCGAAGTACTTTTGTTTGACTACAAATAGTATCCGTCTGGGCGTTTTCGAACACCGCGATTATTTGGGTGGTAAAACGATTTTCTAGGACAACCGTTCGCCGATGGTAAACGGATGTTGTTTATACACCCTATGTACAACAGATATACTTACACCTTGTGCGTTAAGCCCATGGCCCGCTGGCCATGATTGTATAGAACTGGACCGTACTATGAGATTGATTCACAACAGCCGCCTGCCGCAGTTTCGCACTCCGTTTGGCGCTGTGACCACTGGAACTTCCGTTGCACTCTCGGTGATTTTGGAGGATGCCGATCCCAACCAGGCAACGCTTACGCTGCGCACCTGGGTCGATGAAATCGGTGAGTCTCTGTATCCCATGACGCACGAGGGCGACGGCATATTTACCGTAGAGCTTGAGTGTACCGAGTCCTGTCTTATCTGGTACAGCTTTATCTGCAATATCGAGGGCCAGCCCGAGGTCCGCTTGGGCGCACCGCAGGGTCGCACCGGTGGCGAGGGCGTAACTTACGACTACGCCGAGGTGCCGTCCTTCCAGATTACCGTCTATAAGCACCGCGAAGTGCGTCCCGAGTGGTACGAGCGTGGCATGGTCTACCAGATCTTCCCCGATCGCTACGCCCGAGATGAAAACTGGCGCGAGCGCACGCTGGCCGAGGTCGAAAAACCACGCAACGGAATCCAGCGCCGCATGGTCGAGGACTGGAACGAGCCGCCCGTGTACGAGCGCGCCGAAGACGGCTCCATCAAAACCTGGGACTTCTACGGCGGGTCGCTCAAGGGCATCCAGGAAGACCTGCCTCGCATCGCCGAGCTGGGCTTTACAGTCATCTACCTCAACCCCATTTTTGAAGCCGCGAGCAACCACCGCTACGACACGGCCGACTACACCAAGATCGACCCGATCCTGGGCACCGAGCAGGACTTTACCGAGCTGTGCCAGGCGGCCGAGAAGCTGGGCATCTCCATCATTCTGGACGGCGTCTTTAACCATACGGGTGACGACTCGATCTATTTCAACCGCTACGGCAACTACCCCGGCGTGGGCGCGTGGCAGAGCGAGGATTCGCCATGGCGCGATGCGTTTTATTTCCACGAGGACGGCTCATACGACTGCTGGTGGGGCGTGGGCAATATGCCCGCCATCAATGAGAGCTCTGAGCTGGTACGCGAGCGGCTCCTGGGCAAGGACGGCGTGATCCGTAAATGGCTACGTGCCGGCGCTCATGGCTGGCGCCTCGATGTGGCCGACGAGCTTTCGGACGATTTCCTGGCCGAGATCAAAAAGGCCGTGCTCGCCGAGAAGCCTGATGCACTGTTGCTCGGCGAAGTCTGGGAAGACGCCTCCAACAAGATCAGCTACGGCCATCTGCGCCGCTATCTGCAAGGCTCCGAGCTGGACTCTGCTATGGATTACCCCTTCCGCGACATGGTCATCGGCTTTTTGATGGGCTACAAGAACGCCTACCAGGCCGCTGAGGATATCGAGACCCTGCGCGAGAACTACCCGAGCGAGGCATTGTCCTGCGCACTTAATCTGCTTTCGAGCCACGACCGTCCGCGCATTATCTCGGTGCTCGGCGGCGGCCCCGATGAGTCGCAGCTGCCCGAGTGCGAGCGCAGCAAATGGCGTCTGGACGAGAACTCGATGGGCCTGGCCAAGAGCCGTTTTTGGCTCGCCACGCTCATGCAGATGACCTTCCCCGGCGTGCCTTCGATCTACTACGGCGACGAATACGGCCTGGAGGGTCTAACCGATCCGGGCAACCGCCGCACCCTGCCGACCAAGGACCAACTGCACGACTTCGACACGCTGGCTATTGTCAAAAACGCCTCCGCCGTACGCCGCGCACTGCCGTTTATGATCGACGGCGAGATCAAGGCCTTCGCGCTCAACGACGAGGTGCTGGCATACAACCGCACGGGCAAGGATGGCGAGGCCGCGACGGTTATCATCAACCGCAGCCTGCGCAATTCACACCGCGTGACGATTCCGGCGCTCGACGAATGTGCGAGCGATGTGATTAGCGGTCACGAGTGCGAGATTCACAATGGCACCGTCACGCTCGACCTGTATCCGCTGGGATCGTCGATCATCTATCACCACGCCGAGCAGCGTCTGCAGGAGCCGCTCGATCACGGTGCGGGCGTTGTGTGCCATATCACATCGGTGCCGACCGACGACGGTAAGCCCGGCACGATCGGCGCGCCCACGCGTCGTTTTATCGACCATATGGCCGCTATGGGCATGCGCTACTGGCAGGTCCTGCCTGTCAACCCGACGGACTTCTTTCGCTCCCCTTACGCCGGTCCTTCGGCCTTTGCAGGCAATATCGACCTGCTGCCCGAAAGCCACAAGGAGCTAGCCGCCGACTTTGAGACCTGGAAGGCCCACGGCGGCGAGGATGCCGATCCGCTGTACACCGCGTTTAAACATCGCAATGCCGATTGGCTCGAGAAGTACTGCGTCTATATGGCCGTCAAAAAGTACTTTGAGGGCGAATCGCGCCACGATTGGCCGGCAGATGTTGCGCGCTACAACGAGCACTTGATTGACGACAAGCGTTTCCACGACGAGGCCGAGCTTCAGGCGTACATGCAGTACCGCTTTGACCTGGCTTGGTGCGAGCTTATGAACTATGCGCACAAGAAGGGCATCGAGGTCATCGGCGATATTCCTATGTACGTGTCCGACGATTCGGCAGATGCGTGGAGCGAACCCGAGAACTTCTGGCTGTCCGATACCGGTAAGGCAATCGAGATCTCCGGTGCGCCGCCCGACAACTTTGCGCCCGAGGGCCAGGTGTGGGGCAACCCGACGTTCCGCTGGGACCACATGAAGCAGAACGGCTACCGCTGGTGGATGGATCGCCTACGTCGTGCGTTTTCGCTCTACGACCGCGTGCGCCTGGATCACTTCCTGGGCTTCCACAGCTACTTTAGCATTCCCGCAGGTAAGGCCTGCGCCGACGGGCGTTGGCTGGCAGGCCCGGGCAAGGACCTTTTCCAGACCGCCTATGACGAGTTGGGGCCGCTCAACTTTATTGCCGAGGACCTGGGCTACCTGACGCCCGGCGTTCGCGCCATGGCTTCGACCTGCGGCTTTCCCGGCATGGACGTGCTGGAGTTTAGCGACTACGACGTCCGCAACGGCGTGCACCCCACGCCGGGCAAGATCCTGTACACCTCGACGCACGATACGTCGACATTGGCCGGTTGGAGCACGCGTTACTTTGCGGGCGGTGATGAACCAAGCGGTGTTGAGGTGGCGGCCAAGCTGATGAGCGACGCGCTGGCAAGCGACGCTCCCCTGGTGATGATGCCGCTGCAGGATGTCCTGGGGCTGGACGACGACGCGCGCATGAACGTACCGGGCGTGGCCACGGGCAACTGGACCTGGCAGGCTGACGAGGCCGACGTTGCGGCCGCTGAGGGCAAGACCGCACAGCTCCTGCGCAACACGCATAGATTCTGGGGCGAAGCGTGATAAAACGCCCGATATAGGGTACAGTTAAAGACGTTTGAATTTTTGCGGGCAGAGTAATCTGCCCGCTTTGTGCTGAAAAGGAAGTATTATGGCGCGCTACGATTACAAGTGCTCGAGCTGCGGCAACGTGTTTGAGGTTGAGCATCCCATGTCCGAGACCCCCGAGGTCGTGTGCCCCAACTGCGGCGCTCCGGCCGCCAAGACGTTCTCGGCCAGCGGCATCAAGTTTGAGGGCAGCGGCTTCTACAACACCGACCAGCGCAGCGGCGGCTCAAGCACCAGCGCCACCAGCGGCTGCTGCGCCAACTGCCCACACAGCCACTAGAAACCAATCAGCCCCGCGACCGGCACCGATCGCGGGGCTGATTCTTTGCGCTATAGGTAGCTAATTAATTTTTAATAATTAGCATAATTTAAAATCCGCCCATACCGGCAGAATAGGGATCGTCACAGGTACCATCGCTATACCAATGAGTCGATCCAACATAGTTACCATTTTCGTCATAAACGTCCATGGTTTTAATGACTACTTTGCCGCCGCCGTTAGAGGAGCCGCCAGAATAACCACTATTAGAGGAGCCATCAGAATAGCCGCTACCGCCAGAATAATTACTACCAGAATTACTGGAATAATTGTTTTGCTGAGAAGCCTGCTGCTGAGCCTTAGCTGCTTCTTCTTGAGCCTTAGCCTCATCTTCAGCCTTGGCCTTATTTACATTATCAATACGAGTTTGATAACGACTGATCTGTTCATTGATTTGATCAATGAACTT
>DBGAQS010000033.1:0-18799 GCA_048434495.1 Collinsella sp.
GCGTCTGGGTGAGGAGCGCGTGACGGTCGAGATTAAGCAGCAGTATCGAAATATGGCCGAGATCGTTCGTGACTATCCCGAGCTTATTGATGTTGCCAAGGAAGCCTACCTTGCCTGCGGCGTTGAGCCCCAAGTGCTGCCGATTCGCGGCGGCACCGACGGCGCGCAGCTGTCGTTCCGCGGTCTGCCCTGCCCCAACCTTTCCACCGGCGGCTATTGCTACCACGGCGTCAACGAGTTCGTCCCGGTCAGTTCGCTCGTCAAGATGACCGATGTGCTCCAGGAGCTCGTCGCCCGCTTTGCATAAGCCTGGCTGCACAAGTCCGAAAGACGAATCGCCCCGTCCTCAACCGAGAACGGGGCGATTTTTTTGCTGCAATGAGAACATGTTGACGCACGCCAGCCTCTTAACGCAAGGAGTGTCCCAAACTGCCGGCACAAAAGGAACGTCCCCAAGTGCCAAGTGTTCCGGCAACGCCGATGTTTTGGCGCGGACAGACACTATGACCCGATCCAGGGGCACGGAAACGACAGGAGCCCCCGCTCGTGACCGCGGGTCGGGGCTGCGACAATGTTGTTGAAGTGCCAGAGGCGCAGCCGCGCCGCAACGAGGTTGGGAGGCTCCCGTGCCTAGATATTCTACCGCCTTCGGAATGGACGTACACCTCAGGTCCACCACCGTCTGCGCGCTCGACGCGGAGACGGGCGAGGCCGTGACGAGGAGGTTCCGCGGCAACCCCTGGGGCGAGGTCGCGGAGTGGATGTCGGGCTTCCCCGGCCCGTCGCTCGCCGCCTACGAGAGCGGCTACCTCGGCTTCGCCCCGCAAAGGGAGCTCTCCGGGCTCGGCGTCGACCGCGTCGTCGCGGCCGCCTCCAAGGTCCCGAGGTCGGCTGCCGACCTCTCGTCCAAGAACGACCGCAACGACGCGGCCAGGATGGCCAAGGCGATACTGTCGCACGACGTCACCCCGGTATGGGTGCCGTCCCCCGAGATCGAGGGGCTCAGGGACCTCGCCGCCGCCCACGACGCCGCGACCGCGAGGCTCGCGGCGGCGAAGCAGCGGCTCCTGGCGTTCCTAGCCCGCCGCGGCTATGTCTACGGCGGCACGACGCCGGCCGGCAACCCCCGGAAGTACTGGACGTACGGCTTCCTCAGGTGGCTAGACGGCATACACCCCGCCGACGACGGAGGCATCCGGGCGCTTGCGGCGCTGAGGAACGAGGTCGAGGCGGCCGACGAGACGAGGGGGGCCCTCCTCGCCGAATACAGGGCCGCCGTCGCGGCGGGCCCCCTCTCGGCCGAGGTCGAGGCGCTCCAGTCGATCAAGGGGTGCGGGTTCGCGCTCGCCGCCGCCTTCGCGTCCGAGGTCGGCGACTTCTCGAGGTTCCGCTCCGGCAGGCAGGTGACGGCCTACTTCGGCCTCGCCCCGAAGCAGAGGTCGAGCGCGGACTCCGTGCGCCTCGGCGGAATCAGCGGGGCCGGCAACGCGCTCGTCAGGAAGCTGGCTGTCGAGGGGTCCTGGTGCTATGCCCAGGCCGGCCACCAGCCGAAGCTGATGCCCAAGGGCTCCGGCGTGCCCCTCGAGATAAGGATGCACGGGAGGAAGGGGTCCGAGAGGCTCCTGCGCCGCCGCGAGGAGATGATCGCCCGCGGGATGCCGCAGGCGAAGGCGAACGCGGCCACCGCGGCCGAGCTCGTGAGGTGGCTGTGGGCCCTCGGCACGATGTGCCGGGAGGGCGCGGAATAGACATAAGCCCCCGTCCCGGCGAGCCGGGCAGCCTTCGGGGACACCCCCGTTCTCGCTGTGCGCGCGGCGGCCGCCGCATGCGCGAAGACAGACTAGGGGAACCCCGCCGAAGGAGAGGATTGCGGGCCGCCGGAGCGGTATCCGCGGATATGAGACTGAGCCGAAGGCGTCGATGACATGCCGGGGGCGGACCGGGACGGGTTCAACGGCAGGCCCCGCCGACCGATTGCAAGCGGTCGGCGGGGCCATTGTGGCCCTTGACAGCGGATTGGGTCATATGAGCGAGCGACGTCCAGGACGAACAAATTGGCATGAAAAAGGCGAGGCATAGACCTTCTGGTCATGCCTCGCCTTTTGAATGACAAATTGTCGTCCTGGGCGGCGCGCAGCGTCAACTGGTTACGCGGTTCGTAGAACCGCGTAACTCCCCTAGCTCAGCATTGCATCCATCATCTCGGAGTTGACGGAGTCATCGGCAGACCACTCGCCGTCGTCGTTGCAGGTGTACTTGAAGATAACCGTGGTCTTCCTGGGCTCGGTGGCCTTGGTCACATCGACCATAACCTGACCGGCCATCTTGTACAGCTCGTCATCGGAAGGAACCGTATCAAGCGCGGCGACCTTCTCCTGATACTGGGTGGAGAAGTCCTCGACGATCTTGTTCATGGACTTGCAGGTGATGGAGACCTCGGCGGTCGCGACACCCTTGTCCTCGTCGACCGTCACGTCGCCGATCTTGTAATCAAAGCCCTCGAGATAGGTCTTGGCATACTCCTTGGGATCGATACCCAGCTGCTCGAACTCGTCGCCCGAAGCCTCCTCCAGACCAGAAAGGAACTCGTCGCCACCGTTCTTGACCTCGTCAAACTGAGTCGTAAGATCCTCGGTGATGAGTTCCTCGACCGAAGGGCCTCCACAACCGGAAAGCACGACCACGCATGCAACCAAGACGGCCATGAGGGGCGCAAGCAGCAGCTTCTTTTTCATGTTGTTCCTCCCAATGAGCGGCACCGCGCTTCCCAGACGCGGCGCACGTTGTAATAAGTAAGCCCATACTATCCACTTATTAACACCCTCGGGGGCACGAAGGCGCGGTCGGTTCGTTTTAGCGTCCGAACGGTTTGCGAGCCCGCCCAACGTGCAATAAAACGCTTTCCCGCGGTGCAATAAAAAAGGTGGCCGGACAACCCGACCACCCTTGCACATCCTTATGTTGCCGCAGTTTACTTGCGGACGACCTTAACGATGGCGTCACCGGCGGCGACAGCGGAGTCGGCCTCGACGGCGAGCTCGACATCGGCAAACTCGGCGGTGTTGGACACGGCCACGACGACGCAGTCCTTGTAACCGGCAGCAGCGATCTTGGCGCGGTCGATCTTGAGCATGGGCTGGCCGGCCTTAACGACGTCGTCGGCCTTGACGAAGCCCTCGAAGCCATCGCCGTTCATGTTAACGGTATCGACACCAACGTGCACCAGAACCTCGATGCCGCTATCGGACTGTAGGCCCACGGCGTGACCCATGGTGACGGTCACCTTGCCGTCGCAGGGAGCGTAGACCAGATCGTCCTCGGGCCACACGGCACAGCCCTTGCCCAGGACCTCGCCACCAAAGACGGGATCGGGCACGTCGGCCATCTTGATGACCTTGCCCTTGACGGGCGAGCACAGCACGTCGGCGCCGGCAGAAGCAGAGATGGAGGCCGGAGCAGCGGCAGCCGCGGGCTCAGCCTTCTTCTTGAACATGTCAAACAGACCCATACGATTTCTCCTCTTGATTAAGCGCAACGTTTTGCGCATGCCTATGGTGATTATAGTGCCAAATGGCCAAAATACTAAGGTGAGGGTTCGAATCGCAAGCCCTTCCAAGCCCTTCCCAAAACCTTTTCCCCAGTGGCGCTCATATTGTCGATTAATCCAGACCCTCGGCACCGTTGGACTTGATGATCTTCTGGTAGGCGTAGAAGCTGTCCTTGCGGCGGCGCTCGTAGGTACCGGTGCCGTCGTCGTACTTATCGACGTGAATGAAGCCGTAGCGCTTGCGCATCTCGCCGGTGCCGGCAGAAACCAGGTCGATGGGGCCCCACCAGGTATAGGCGATCAGGTCGACGCCGTCGGCAATGGCCTCGCCCATGGCCTTGATGTGGCTGCGCAAGTAGGCGATACGATACGGGTCGTGGATGGAGCCGTCCTCCTCGACCTCATCGTAGGCGCCCATGCCGTTCTCGACCACCATCAGCGGAATCTCGTAGCGGGCGTAAATCTCGTTGAGGGCGATGCGCAGGCCCAGCGGATCGATCTGCCAGCCCCAGTCGGTGGACTCCAGATAGGGGTTCTTGCCGCCAAAGGTCATGTTGCCCTCGGTCATCTCGTGATCCCTGTGGGTGCCCACGGTGCCGGACATGTAGTAGCTAAAGGTGTAGAAATCGACCTTGCCGTCGGCGATATCCTGCAGGTCACCGTCCTCCATCACAAGCTCGACATCGTTCTCGGCCCAGAAGCGCTTGGCATAGAACGGATACTTGCCGCGCACCTGCACGTCGGAGCAGTACCAGTTCATGGTATTCATCTCCTGCTGCGTGGCGAACACGTCGGCCGGATCGCACGTGGCGGCATAGGAGAGGATGAAGCAGTCCATGTTGCCCATCTTAAACTGCGGATAGTGCTCGTGGGCATAGCGCACGACGCGGCCGCTGGCGACAAACTGGTGATGCAGGGCCTGCATACGGGCCTGCGGCGTGGTGTGGACCGCCGAAGCCGGGCCCTCAAAGCCCTGGATCATGCTGGTCCCAAAGAGGTTGCCCATGTCCTGGGTGCCGCAGTTGATCTCGTTGAAGGTGAGCCAGAACTTGACCTTGTCCTGATAGCGGTCGAAGACGGTCTGGCAGTACTTCTCAAAGAAGCCGATGAGCTCGCGGCTCGCCCAGCCGTTGTATTTCTCGACCAGGTGATAGGGCATCTCGTAGTGCGACAGGGTCACGAGCGGCTCGATATTGTGAGCGCGCAGGCAGTCGAAGACGCGGTCGTAAAAGGCGAGGCCGGCCTCGTTGGGCTCGGCGTCGTCGCCGTTGGGGAAGATGCGGCTCCAAGAGATGGACATGCGGAACATGTTGAAGCCCATCTCGGCGAACAGCGCGATGTCCTCCTCGTAGTGGTGGTAGAAATCGATGCCGTCATGATTGGGGTAGAAGCGGTCGGGGTCGATGTCGATCGTGATCTGACGCGGCTCCTTGTAGCTGCCGCCCAAGAAATGGTCGTCGACCGAAGGACCGCGGCCGTCCACGTTCCAAGCGCCCTCAAACTGATTGGCGGCCGTGGCGCCACCCCAATAGAAACCCTCGGGGAACTTGATGTTTGCCATGAGCATCTCCTTTGCATTGCGGGTCGATAGGCCGAGTATCGCCCACGCACGCGACAGACAGGGGCAGGGGTGCCAAACCCGACACTTCTTTTCGCAGACGCGCGCTGCAACAGCGCTGCAGCTGAAACTTTTTGACACCGAAGGAGCGAAGACGATCCGCTCCGCGCTTACCGGCGGTATGCCGCGGGGGTGCAGCCATACTTGTCGTGAAACTTACGGTAGAAGAAGCTCATGTTTTCATAGCCCACCGCATGCGCAGCCGCCCCGGCCGTGGCGCCGCCGCACAGAAGCTCGGCCGCACGTACCAGGCGTCGCTCCTGCACAAGCTGCCTAAAGGTCTTGCCCACATGCCGCTTGAGGAGCGCCGTCGCATAATTAGGGCTCAAGCCAAACTCCGCCGCCATCCCCTCGAGGGAGCACGCGGCGAATTCGCGATCGATATAGCCGAGCATTCCCGTCACCAGGGCAGTGGGCCCCGCCGCGCCGTCCGCCGCGCCGCGCACCAGCTCGCGCTCGTAGCAATCCATGAGCTCGGCCAAAAACAGCTGAAACAGACGCAAGACGATCTCGGGACCGTTGGGGCTCGGGTCGTACAGCTCGCAGAGCATCTCCTGCATGTAGCGCCGAATCCGACGGCTCTCGCCGCAATGAAAACGGACATGGCCCCGATGGTCCGTCTCGCTGTTGAGCGCGTTGAACAAAAACCGCGAGACCGCGCTCTCGCGCGAGAGGCTCGACTCGAGACTCCGGCGCAAAAAAGAGCGTGAAACGGTCATGCTTAGCATGATGTCGTCCTCACCAAGCGCCGCCACGGCATGCGGGCAGAGGGCGTCGAGCAAAAGCACCTCGTTGCGGCCCAGCTCGAGCCTCTCCCCCGCCACCGTCTGCGGGCAGCGTCCGCGATACACATAGCTCAGCTCCACGTAATCATGCACGTGCTCGGGAACTGCATTAAAGCGCGAGTTTTTCCTTATCGTCAGGCCACGCGGCATGCCGGGCTGGGCATAGGCAAACTCTGGCTGCCCAATCTTGCGCACTGGGCATCCGTCGATTTCGACATGCTCGGTCATAATCGACCAATCAAATGCCATGCCGTCTTTATAAGCGATCTCACTGGTGCTCAGTTCGCTGAGCCTACGCTCGAGCTCGTCGATCTCCATGGCTTGCCAATCGTTGATTTGGTCATAGTTCGTCGTGATTCAGATATTAGCAGAACGCGCCGACGCGTCCATAATCTGTGCTATGCAGCAGATCGATCGAGCCAAGGAGGATCCATGACCGCGTACTATCAGCAGGTGCTCGAGGGCACATACGACAACCACGTGCTTCCGTTTTTGTGGATGAAGGGCGAGAGCCATAAGACCATTGCCGAGTATCTGGAAAAGATCGCCGGCGCCGACATCCACGAGGTCTGTCTCGAAAGCCGCCCACACCCCGATTTTTGCGGCGAGGGCTGGTGGCGCGACTTGCGCTTTGTCATTGACGAGTGCAAGCAGCTGGGCCTTAAGCTCTGGATCTTGGACGACGCGCACTTCCCCACGGGCTTTGCCAACGGCGTCGTCAAGGAAGCCGTGCCCGAGCTCCGCAAGATCGTGCTCACGCACCGCACGTTCGACATCGTGGGCCCCACGTCCGCCGCAAGCATCGCGCTCGCCAACATGCTCGACAAAACGGAGCGCTTCCACGGCGTGACATTTATGCAGGACGGCAGCTCCGTCGACGTCGCTTACCGAGTAATCGACGATGTAGACGGCAACCCCAGCCGCCTGGTCTTCGATGCACCTGCGGGCCTCACACAGGCATGCGTGATGTTCACGAGCGGCAAGACCTCCTACAACGAGGACTACATCAATATGGTCGACCGCGCCTCGGTGGCGCAGCTCATCGATGCTGTCTACGAGCCGCATTTTGAGCATCTGGGCGATGAGTTTGGTAAGACGATCCTGGGCTTTTTCTCCGATGAGCCCGGATTTGCCAACGAGAAGGGCACCACGGGCCCCGATGGCATCTCGGACACGCTCATCGGCAAGGCCACCGCGCCCCTACCCTGGTCGGCCGAGCTTGAGCGTCGCCTACGCGCGGCACTGGGCGAGCGCTACCTGGCCGAGCTCCCGCACCTGTGGGACCGCGAGCCGGCCGGCGCGCACGTACGCCACGTCTATATGGACATCGCGAGCACCCTCTATAAGGAGTGCTTCTGCGACCAGCTCGGAGACTGGTGCCGCGCGCGCGGCGTGCAGTACATCGGCCACGTTATCGAGGACAAGGACTGTCACGCGCGCCTGGGCGTGGGCGCCGGGCACTACTTCCGCGCCGTGGGCGGTCAGGACATGGCGGGCGTCGACATCGTGATCAACCAGCTGGTACCCGGCATGGACCGCGGCCTTCACAGCTACGGACGCGGCGTGTGGGACCTCGAGTTCTATAACTACGTGCTGCCCAAGCTGGGCTCCTCGGCAGCACACCTCGACCCCAAAAAGCAGGGGCGCTGCATGGCCGAGGTCTTTGGCGCATTTGGATGGCACGAAGGCCTACGCGAGATGAAGTGGATCGCCGATCATTTTTTGGTGCGCGGCGTCAATTGGTTTGTGCCGCATGCCTTTAGCATGGCCGCCTTCCCCGACTGGGACTGCCCGCCGCATTTCTATGCGCATGGCCAAAACCCCCAGATTGCACACTTTGGGCAGCTCATGAGCTACATGAACCGTACGGCGAGCCTGCTGAGCGGCGGGCGCGCAACGACCCCGGTGGCGCTTCTCTACCATGCGGACGCCGAGTGGGCAGGCGAGGCGAACTTTATGCAGCATGCCGCCTCCGAGCTTTTGCGCGCGCAGGTCGACTTTGACATCGTGCCGGCAGAGGCATTTGAGGACGCAGGGCGCTATGCCGTTGAAATTGCCGCAGACGGTAGCGGCTTTAGCGTGAACGGCCAGGCATACCGCTGCCTGGTGATGCCCGGAGCCGAGTTTGTCGGCGGAGCCGTGCTCGACTTTGCCGCGCGTGCCGCAGCCGCAGGTGTTGCCGTGTACGCGCTGGATGAGTTGCCGAACAAGCGCTACGACGGTGACACTGCAGGCCGCGAGGGCTTTGCCTCCCTGGATGCAGCCGCGGTCGCCGACATCAAGCTCCTGGCGACCACCGAGCTCGCAGACACACTTGCCAATACCGGCATGCAGACCGTGGTTTGCGCCGAGCCCCAGCCCTGGCTGCGCGCACTGCGCTACGAGCGGGCGGGCGAGAGCTATCTGATGCTCGTCAACGAGCATCCCAAGCAGGGTATCTCCACTCAGATTGCGCTTGCCGACGGCACACCCGTTGCAGGCGCGCGCCTCGACCTGCTCAACGGCACCGAGCCCGCCGCCTTTGACGGCACGCTCGAGCTGGCTCCCTACGAGAGCTGCATCGTGGTCCTTGGGGCTACAGGTTCCGTTGCTGTGGCAACCGCCGAAGACGAAGCCACATGCGTCGACGGGCCCTGGGCGGTTGCCTTCTCTGCCCCTGGCACCGATGCCTTTGGCGAGTCTGTTGAGCTTGCAGACCTGCACGACCTTTCCTCGGCCGAGTTCCCCGGCAAGGCCGGCACATTCCGCTACCGGGCCTCCTTTGTCCTGGGCGAAGCGGCCACCCGCACCGTCATCGACCTTGGCGAGGTCTTTGAGACCGCAACCGTCACCCTCGACGGCAAATCCCTCGGCACCCGCATCTGTCCGCCTTACCGCTTTGAGGCCGCCGCACTTTTAGCCGGCGAGCACGCGCTTACGATCGATATCATCAACACCCTCGACCATGCCGTCCCCGACATGTTCGGCATGACAGAACCCTCCGATCCCAGCGGCCTACTCGGTCCCGTCCGCGTGCTCGGGTAGCGACCCCGCGCAACAGCCCCTTACGAGACGCCCGGCTTAGCCGGGCGTTTTATTTACCGTTATGATTGATACATCGCGATACGAATGCATGGGAGCCATATGGATATCAAGCGCAAAATCACCCAGGGCAAGGGGCTCACCCCCACCGAGCAGCAGCTCGGGCAGACGGTTCTCGCCATGGGTGAGAACGTTCGCGGGCTCTCCATCAAGGAATTTGCGCACCAGACCAATGTCTCCGTCGCGAGCATCCACCGCTTTTGCAAAAAGCTCGGCCTTGAGGGCTTTAAGGAGCTCAAGGTCGAGCTGGTACGCGCAGCCTTGCGCGCAGACTCCGCCGCCGAGGTGGATATCAACTTTCCCTTCGATGCAACCTCCACCCCTGCGCAGGTGATGGAGCGCATGGAGGGGCTCTACCAGACCACGCTGGCCGAAACGCAGGAGCTGCTCGACTCTGCACAGCTCGACCACGCCGCCAAGCTCATCATGCGCGCCGGCACCGTGGACATCTACACGGGCTCGCATAACCTGTATCCAGCGGGAATGTTCCGCGATCGCCTGCTCTCGTCCGGCAAAAGCGCGACGTGCCACGACAGTGTCGAGGCGCAGGTGCGTACGGCGCTCGCCTCGGGCCCCGACCATGTGGCAATCGTTATCTCCTACAGCGGCCTTGCCCCCAACCTCAGGGAGATCTTGCCAATCCTCAGCAGTCGACATGTCCCGGTCATCGTCATCGGCACACCGTACTGCGCCCGCATTCACCCCGGCTTTGCCGCCTATCTCACGGTAAGCGACCACGAGAGCATGACGCACCGCATCACGCAGTTCGCCAGCCATATCGCCGTGCAATACGTACTCGATTCGCTCTATAGCAGCTACTTTGCCAAAGATTACGCCCGCTGCTCCGAGTTCTTAGAGCGCTCGTTTCCCTACACTCGCCTCCCCGGGCTCAAGTAGCGACGAGCGTGGATTTTTGGACACTCAGATAACGAGCGTGGATAATCTCCCACCTTGAGCCCGCACACAGGCCAAAACCGGGAGATTATCCACGCTCATTTTGGGTCCCCCGGGAACGCGTGAGGAGGGCGGATAGACAGCCGTTATTTGCGAGGCGTCAGCGACGTAAAGAGTCCGTGTTGGTTGCAGTAAAGATATATCCTGCCGCGCCCGGTAATATGGAAGCGCGGCTGCACCGATTGCTCTGGATAGAGCTTCTTAAAGCAGATGCCGTCCATAGTCGCATATGCCACAAAGCTAATGTAGCGATCCTTGGTCATGGGATGATCGAGCGTGACGTACCAATCGTCCTCGATGCGCTCGATGGAAAAGGCGTAGTCCGCGTCCGGCTCTTCGGCCTCCTGGGGAAACATCGTGGAGCCACAGCAGCTAAAGCTGCCTTCTCCGAGCGCGTGCACAACGTTTCCGCAGATAGGGCAAACGTAAAAGACGCCTTTGAGCATATTGCCTGCACGGTTGGCGTTGGCCCGGATGTCACCAGCCAAAAGCTCAGCCACGCTTATGCCGAGTCTCTGGGCCAAAGGCTCAACGAGGGAAATGTCGGGAAGGCCGCGGCCGGATTCCCACTTGCTGACGGCTTTATCGGTCACGCCAAGGCTTTCCGCCAGGGCGCGCTGGGTGAGGCCGCGCTCTTCGCGCAGCTGCTTGATGGCATGCGCTGCCAAAAAAGTATGGGAGGCATTGGTTTGCCGTGTCTGGTTCATGGGCTGTCCAATCAAATTGAAGAAATGGAGTGAACCGGTTCGACAGTCAGTATCCATTTGAAGGCCAGGCTCGACAACCTACGCTGCGTAGACATGCGCCAATCGAACGAGCGCGGATTTTTGGACGCTCATCCTGAGTAGTCATTTAAGAACGTCCCCAACGACTACATCAGGAGTGTCCCCAGGTGTCGGCAGAAAAGGAACGTCCCCAAGTGCCGCATCGCCAGCAACGGGAGTGCCGATGTCTTGGCAACGACAGCGAAAACCCGCCAGAGCGAGCAAGGTGCCTTGAAACGAGGCGGCATTGACCTTCTGGTCATGCCGCCGAAGTTGAAAGGCAGATTGCCGCTCTGGCGGGTTTGCAGCGTCAATTGGTTACGCGGTTTGGCAAAACCGCGTAACTAACGGACTCCGTACTGCTCGTAGTAGGCATCGATGGCGGCCTTGAGCTCGTCATCGATGACGACCTTGCCGTCGATCTCGTGGTCGTAGAGAGTCTCGACGACCTCGGCCATGGAAACGATGCTCGCGACGGGGAAACCGTACTTGGCCTCGATCTCCTTCTGCGCGGTGGTCACGCCGCCCTTGCCGACCTCCATGCGGTTGAGCGAGACGATAAGACCCTTGATCTCGACATCGGCCGCTGCCATGACCTTGGGATAGGTCTCGTCGATGGACTTGCCGCTGGTAGTAACGTCCTCGACCATCACCACGCGGTCGCCGTCCTGGGGCTCATAGCCCAGCAGGTTGCCCTTGTCGGCACCGTGGTCCTTGGCCTCCTTGCGGTCGCAGCAGTACTTGACCTCCTTGCCGTACAGCTCGTGGTAGGCAATGGCGGTCACGACGGCCAGCGGAATGCCCTTGTAGGCCGGTCCAAACAGCACGTCAAAGTCGTCGCCAAAGTTATCGTGAATGGCCTGGGCATAATACTCGCCCAGTTTCTTGAGCTGATAGCCCGTCACGTAGGCGCCGGCGTTCATAAAGAACGGGGACTGACGGCCGCTCTTGAGCGTAAAGCTGCCGAACTTAAGAACGTCGGACTCAACCATAAACTTGATGAACTCTTGCTTGTAAGCCTCCATGCGGGCTCCTCTCGTAATCGCGTACGTGCCTTCCAGTTTAGCGCAGGCAGGGCGCATTGCGGGGCGCGCTTTGGGGCCGCGGCATTCTGTAAAGGCTTTGTCAGGGGCGATGGTTTTCCGAACAATGGGGTTGACACGGCAAACCCCCTCATCAAGAATACGGGCGGATTCAAACGGGCACGAGATGCCCGAAGCGCGCTGCGCCCGGCCTTAAGGAGGTGTGCCATGGAAGGCAGTCATAGTCGAAAAACCTGCATGTCGCCCTCGGCACGCCGCGAGGATTCCGCGCACGCATAAGCGCCAATAGCCAATCGTCGGCACCCATCCGCCAACAATCATCCGTCAAAACCACCACAAAGGTGCCTGTCCCCTTTGCGGTGATTCGTGAGTATGACGTGAGCGACATCTAGGTTTTTTGAAGCAAATACGACACGTACGCTAACTCCCTTCAACAAGGAGGACCCTATGCTGATGCTCAAAACCGCCACGGTACTCGAAGCCATCTCCAAGCGCCGCCGCACGGCGCGCCCCGCCGCTCACGCCGGCCTGTCCAAGAACACCATATTCGCTGCCACCCATAGCGCCGAGGACGCCCTCGTGCTGCTCGACGCCACGGCCGACGGGTTCACTGCCGAGCACGCCGCCGAGCGCCTGGACGCCACCGGGCCCAACACCATCGAGGCGCCGACCAAGACGCTCGCCCGCCGCATCGCCGACGCGTTCATCGACCCCTTCGCCGGCATCCTTGCCGCGCTCGCGCTGGTCTCACTCTACATCGACGTGCTTGCCGTGCCCGAGCCGCAGCGCGACCCCTCCACGGTCATCGTCATCGGCATCATGCTGCTGGTATCGGGCGGCATGAAGTTTATCCAGGAAGCTCGCAGCGGCAATGCGGCCGAGGCCCTCAAGGACCTGGTCTCCAACACCTGCTGCGCCCTGCGCGACGGCGAGCGCCTCGAGATTCCCTTCGACGAGCTCGTCCCCGGCGATGTGATCCGCCTCTCTGCCGGCGATATGGTGCCGGCCGATGCCCGCATCATCACCGCGCGCGACCTGTTTGTGATCGAGTCCGCGCTCACCGGCGAGAGCGAGGCCGTTGAGAAGACCGCCGCCGCCACGGTCGTCGAGGGTGCCGACGACTCCGCGCTGCCACTGTCTGCCTGCAAGAACATCGTCTTTACCGGCACCTCCGTGCAAAACGGCACCGCCATGGCAGTTGTCGTTGCCACCGGCTCGGACACCTACCTGGGCGGCATCGCTAAGATGCTCAACGGGCGCGGCGAGAAGAGCGCGTTTGACCGCGGCGTCTCGAGCGTCTCCATGCTGCTCGTACGCCTTATGCTCGTTATGGCGCCGGCCGTCTTTGCCATCAACGCCGCCACCAAGGGCAACGTCATCGACGCGCTGCTGTTCGCCACGAGCGTGGCCGTGGGCATCACGCCGCAGATGCTCCCCGTCATCGTGACCACGAGCCTGTCGCAGGGTGCCAAGGATCTCGCCCGCCGCCAGGTTATCGTCAAGGAGCTGCCGGCGATCCAAAACCTCGGCGCTATGGATGTCCTGTGCTGCGACAAGACCGGCACCCTCACCGAGGACCGCATCGTGCTCGAGCGCTACCTCAACACCGACGGCAACGAGGACGCACGCGTGCTGCGCCATGCGTTTTTGAACAGCTTCTTCCAGACCGGCCTCAAAAACCTTATCGACCTTGCCGTAATCGACCGTGCCGATGTGACACCCTCGACCGTCGCGCCCGATGCCATGCTGGGCCAGAGCCTGCGTGACCGCTATACCAAGGTCGACGAAGTGCCCTTCGATTTCTCGCGCCGTCGCCTGAGCGTGGTCGTCGCCGATGCCCAAGACAAAACCCAGATGGTTACCAAGGGGGCTGCCGAGGAAATGCTCGAGATCTGCTCCTTTGTCGAGGTTGATGGCGCCGCCCAGCCGCTCACTGACGAGAAGCTCGCCCAGATTCGCAAGCAGGTCGCCGGACTCAATGCCGAGGGCCTGCGCGTGATTGCCGTGGCGCAGAAGACCAATCCGCGCTGCGTGGGCGAGTTTGGCATCGCCGACGAGTGCGACATGGTGCTGATGGGCTTTTTGGCCTTCCTTGATCCACCCAAAGCAAGTGCCGCGGGTGCCGTCGCCACCCTCGAGGCCAAAGGTGTAGCGGTCAAGGTCTTGACCGGCGACAACGACCGCGTGGCCGCCACCGTCTGTGAGCAGATCGGTATCGACGCGAGCAATGTCTTGCTAGGCTCCGAGATCGATGCACTCGACGACGCCGAGCTTGCCGAGCGTGCCGAAAAAACCCATCTCTTTGCCAAACTCTCGCCGCTGCAGAAGGCGCGCCTGGTGCGCGTCATGCGCGAGCTGCTCGGTCACACCGTGGGCTTTATGGGCGACGGCATCAACGACGCCGCCGCTATGCGCGCGAGCGACTGCGGTATCTCGGTCGATTCCGCCGTCGACATCGCCAAGGAATCTGCCGATATCATCTTGCTCCAGAAAGACCTGGGCGTGCTCGAGCGCGGCATCATCGAAGGCCGCCGCACCTACGGTAACCTGCTCAAGTACCTCAAGACCACGGTAAGCTCCAACTTTGGCAACGTGCTGTCCGTAACCGTCGCGAGCCTGTTCTTGCCGTTTTTGCCCATGAGCGCCCTGCAGCTGGTGCTGCTGTCGCTGGTCTACGAAATCGTGTGCATCGCGCTGCCGTGGGACACCGTCGATGACGCTTGGACCGCCCGCCCGCGCGCCTGGGATGCCGCGTCCATCAAGGGCTTTATGCTCGAGCTGGGCCCCGTGAGCTCGCTGTTTGACATTGCGACCTTTGTCGCGCTCTTCTTTGTGGTGTGCCCCGCCGCCGTGGGCGCGAGCTGGTCCGAGCTTGCCGCCGCGGGCGACGTCGCGGGTATGGCGACCTTTGCGGCGCTCTTCCAGAGTGGCTGGTTTGTCGAGTCCATGTGGTCACAGACGCTCGTGATCCACATGCTGCGCTCCCCACGCCTGCCGAGCGCGCGCGACCACGCCGCGCCCGCGCTGTGTGCCCTCACCGTGCTGGGCCTGGCGCTCGTCACCTGGCTGCCGGCAAGCCCCATCGCCGATGCACTCGGTCTCATGACGCTACCCGCGAGCTTTTTCGCACTGCTCATCGGCATCGTTACCGCCTACATCGCGCTCACCCAGCTGGCAAAGCACCGCTACATTGCCCGCCACGGTGAACTGCTTTAGCACGGTGAGCCGCCACAGTAGACAGCCCAAGGGCAAAACCACCACAAAGGCGCCGGTCCCCTTTGTGGTGGTTTTGGTGCGCTACGAGGCATTGGTCAGGCGGCTCCAGAGTTCGTCAATATCGATTTGGTCGCCGCCGCTCAGATAACCGGTGTGAATAAAAGACTCACTATAGATATAGATGTCATGCGCGCTGTCGCCATCATCTTCGGTGTCGTAGGCCGAAATCACGTAACGGTTGCCGTCGAGCGCCTTGACCAGCCAATACACGGAATCGTCGATTGTGCACTTCTCCTGCACTATCGACGCATCGCCGATTGCGCCGGTGAGCGCACGATCGCCCGTCGTATAGCCGCCCACCGAGAGCAAAATCGCCACGCTATCGTCTCCGCCGCCCGGCTCAAGCTCCTCGTACTCGGACTCCGAAAGCGGTATCGCGCTGTTCGCAAGTTCGTCCACGTCATCCGAAATCTTAGAAAAGGTAAAAGCGAAAAGTCCCGCGTCATCGGCGGCACCGTAGCCCACGCTCTCGCCTTGCCACTCATAGTTTTGATGCTTGAGCAGGCGCACCAGGTCGGCGCCGTCCAAGTTGATCGCAGCATAGACCGTCACGTTGGCGTTGTCGTCTACACAGGCGGCGTCCGCCGTGGTCGCCTTCTCGGCACCGCCCGCGCCGCCCAATCCGCCCGAGCAGCCAGCCAGCGCACAAGCCAGCGCACCCGCGCCTGCCACAAAGGCCGCACGGTTCATCGTCACTTCATTCATCATGTTCGTTCCTCGCTATGGTATTGGCCACGTCGCACCTAGCCGAGCGCGCGTCCAGTCTTTTCCTGCCAAAATTCGTCTATCGTCGGAGCACCGCCGCCCTGGGTAAACCTACCGGTCTTGATAGCCTCCTCGGTAATGAGATCCAAGCGGTAGTCACCGTTTTCCATCGGGCTCGCCATGGCAACGTGCCGCGCCATGTTGGAACCGTATACGCACGCGACCCATGAGCCCGAAGTAATCTGCGCCCGGTCCTCGACCGGCACGGAAAAGCCCGCGATAACATCCTCGCAGCTCGAATAGCCCGAAAGTTGCAGCGTGAACATCACGGTGCTTCCGGTGCCGCCCTTGTCGAGCTTTCCGATTTCGTCCTCGCCGAGCCATTCGGTCGCGCCGTCCTTGCTGATATTGCAGACGCTGAGCACGTGTCCCGCCTCGTCCTCGTACATCTCGAGCGCGTCTTGCCAGGTATAGCCCTGCTGCGAGGCAAACTCCTGCAACTGCCAGCCCTTAAGCTCGAGGAGCGCCGCGATGCTGATGTTGCGGTGCGCATCCCAGCAATCATCCGACCACGTATTGAACGCATCCGCCGAGCCGCTGTCCGCGTCGCCGGAATCGCCCGACGTCGCACCCGCGTCCATCTTGTCCTTTACCGGGCGGTCGTCGTTAAAACCCGTCGCATCCTGCGTCCGCTGTCCGCCGCACCCCACAAGCGTCAGCAGCGCCGTTCCCACCGCCGCGACAAATGCCGTGCGCGAAAGTACCGTCTCCCTCATCATTGTTCCTTTCCCGTTCTTTAGCACCATGCCGAGAAACACACCCGGCATCGATTCACACATAAGCCGCCTCACGCTATTGACGAGGCAGCTCCGTCCAGCCAAAACCGGGTTCAAAGCCATCGCGTGTACCGATCACATCGCCCGAACCGTTGATCCAGGCCTGGTCGGCCATCACCGAGACCTCGACATCGGTGCCGTCGGGTCTGGTGTAATGGTTGACCCCGCGAATGGCATCGGAATACGAAGCGGTGCCCGTCCCCACGCCCGCGCTGGAAAAATTGGCGGCGCTGGCAGCCATATTCGCGGCGTGCTGACGGTCGCTGCGATCGAACCGCGCCTGCTGGTAGCTGTCGAATGCCGCCTGTTGCGAGGCATGCATCTGTTGCCAAGCTGCAAACTGCTGTTGCTGCTGGGCAATGTTCATCTGCGTGCGTTGGCGCTGCTCAAGCACCATCTGTTGCTTTTGAGCTGACGCTTCGCGTGCAATCGCCGGATTGAGCCGCAGAGTCGACGCCATTGATGCAAGCGCCGTGGAGGCCGCCTCGTCCAGGCGACCTTCTGGCGCAGCCAAACAGAAGCTGTCCCTGATACGCCACTGCAGCAGGTCGGCCGCGCCCAGCTCGAACGACGCTCCGTCCGGGCAACCGCCTCGACCCGTGGGCTGTTCTTGCGCGACGCCCTGTCCCGCCGCTGCCGCCGCCTGGCGCTCGCGCAGACGCTTGCCCAAAACACCGCCGATCAGTCCACTCGAAAGGCCCGCGCCCAGCAGCGCCTCGGCCCCAGCGGCAACACCTTTGCCCATAGAGCCCGCGACGCCGCCGATTGAAAACATATAGCCCTCGACTTTGGCCGCCACCGCGAGCTCGGTAGGTACCGGAGCGCCCGTGAGCCGATATCGACGCATGCGGCACTCATAGACCACATTACTCGGCTCCATCGAAAAGCCCTGGATCGCAAAGTCGTTTGCTGCCTCGCGCTTTACGCGGGCACGCTCGCGCTCGATATCGACCGCCGCGCTCGATGGGTACGGTTGCTCGGCAACAACCTCTGCCCGCGCGCCCAGCCGTGCTGCACAGACCTGAGCCAGCTCGTCGCAAGCTGCCTCCACGTGCACAAACACCTTGCGTTCGGCTTGCGTGGGGATACGCTTGGCAACGGCGCCCGCATCCACGTAGCAGAGCTCGGAGCGGTACATAATCCGCTCACCCATCGGACCCGCCGCCGTCACGCCAACCGAAATCGGGCAGTCGAAACTGCCGCTGCGCTCAAGATGCGCCTCTTCGATATGCCAGCCCCGCGGCAGCGCCACCTGCGCGAGTGCCTGGCCGCCAGAGGTATCGCATGCGGCATGAAGCTCAAGGTCACCGATGTGAGGCGCATCCGTCGTGACCGCGTCACGAGACGACGACGCGACGCCGGCAGTCTCCACCGGCGCATCGGCCGGCGCGTCCACACTCGGGTCGCTGCCTTCGTCCGCATCGTCATCGGCAGTCGCCCCATCTGTAGCCCCCACGGCGCCCGAGTAGCCCACAACGCCCTCAAGTCGGACGCCACACCCCGGGCAAAATCGCACCGGCACGCCGGCGACCCGAGGCAGCTGCGCCCCGCACGCCGGGCAGAATCTCAAGTCACTCATCCCGTACATCCCTAATTTCGTTAGCTGTTTTTGATCGCGGCAAGCTGCCGCCATAACTCATCGGCACCGTTAAGCCGGTACGCCGTCTTATCGAGCACGATATTTTTGCCCTCAAGTTCTACCGATTGCTCCGAGCCATCCGTATAGACAAAGACGAGCGTTCGGCCGGCATCGCTCGTCCGCTCATCCACCACATCCCCCACGGTGCAGCCATCGAGCACAGCAAAAGTCGATGCGACCAGTTCGGCATCGTCGGTCTCATAGACCGTCCGCGCCTCCCCGTCCTCGATAAGCTTGACCGCCACCGGAACGGCAGCGCAATCGTTGAGCGACACTTGCGCGGCAGTCTTTCCTTGAGCGCCATGGTCGCCGGTAACGTAAACTCGCATGAGTGTCACCGCCGCGGCAAAGACCACCACGGCGATAAGCACGCCCGCAATTTTATTAGACGCGCAACCCCGAGACGCCATAGTGAACTGCCTCCCATTTCTTGGACATCGGGAAATGGGAGGTTTTCCATGAGTATAGATCTCAGGTCGAAGCACGACCTGGAGTCCAGGAGGCGGGCCGTCGAGCTCTTCGACGCCGGCGTCGGCTGCAAGCCGGCGGCC
>DBGAQS010000034.1:0-96578 GCA_048434495.1 Collinsella sp.
GAGTGGGGAAAGGTGTTGAAAAATGGGGCGGTTCCCCATATTATTGATGACGTCGACAGGCGGGGTGGTTCCCCGCGTACGTGCCATCTGAGTAACCGAGGGGAGGGCGCACATGGGAATGACTGGTGCATACGAGCGCAATCTCGATGCAAAAGGTCGTCTGTCCCTGCCTGCACCCCTTCGCGAGGAGCTTGGAGAGCACGTTCGCGTGTTCAAAGCCCTGGATGTCGATGCTCTGTACGTGTTCTCTGCCGAGGCCTTCGATAAGTGGGTCGAAGGACTCTTCGCGGGTCGTGAGGGCCACGAGGGTTTTAACCCGCGTGACATTAATGACCAGAAGCTCATGAGGGCGATCAACAAGCGCACCACGTCGATGGACGTGGACAGCGCCGGTCGTATCGGTCTTTCCGAGTCTCTCCGCAAGCAGGCGAACCTCGACCGCGAGGTCACGGTTGTGGGCAACTACGACCACCTTGAGGTTTGGGATCGCGCCGCGGCCGATGAGGACGATGACGATGAGGCCCTGCTGGACCTCTTCTTCTCGTAAGGGCAAGGCACGGGTAACGGATGGAGCGTGGGATCTTGACACAAGAATATCGGCATGAACCTGTCATGCTCGGCGAAGTGCTTGAGTCGCTGCGGCTAAAGAGCGGCTCCGTTGTCTGCGATTGCACCCTTGGCGGTGCCGGCCATTCGGTAAAGATGGCCGCGCAGGTGGGGGAGACGGGCCTTTTGCTCGGCGTCGATCAGGACGACATGGCCCTCGAGGCCGCTGGCGCCCGTCTGGACCGCGAGGTTCCCGGCGTTCCGCACCGGCTGCTGAAGGGCAACTTCGGCGACTTGGACGAGCTGCTTTGCTCGGCCGAGGTGCCCGGGGTCGATGGCTTCCTGTTCGATTTGGGCGTTTCGTCACCGCAACTCGATATCCCTGGCAGGGGCTTTTCGTATAACGAGGACGCCCCATTGGACATGCGGATGGATCCGGGCAATAACACCTTAAACGCAGCTGAGGTCATCAACACCTATAACGAACACGACCTCGCCCGGATTCTACGCGTCTACGGCGAAGAGAAGTTCGCCTCGCAGATCGCGCGCGAGATCGTGCGCCGCCGCGAGCAAGAACCGATCGAAACCACCGGCCAATTTGTCGAGATCATCAAGGCGGGTATCCCGGCTGCCGCTCGTCGGCATGGCGGACACCCGGCCAAGAAAAGTTTCCAGGCCATTCGCATCGAGGTCAATCACGAGCTCGATGTGCTCGAACGAGGGCTTGATGCCGCCACCAGGTGGCTCAACCCGGGCGGACGTATCTGCGTCATCTCGTATCACTCGCTCGAGGACCGTATCGTAAAGAACCACTTTAAGGAGATGAGCCAGGGGTGCACGTGTCCGCCGGAGATTCCGGTGTGCGTGTGCGGCAACGTGCCGATACTCAAGGTCATCACCCGCAAACCCTTGGTTGCCCAGCCTGATGAGGTTGAGCGCAACCCTCGGGCGAGATCAGCCAAAATCCGCGTGGCGCAGCGTCTGTAGGCGCGACCGCGCGATATTGGACCTCCCGCTCGCACCATAAACGAAGCTTAAACACACTACCAACGTACTCGGGATGGGAGGCGGCATATCATGGGCTACAACACTTCAAGCGCAGCACTCGCCTATGATATGAACGCCATGCCCGCCTATCGTGAGACGCCGCAGGCCCCCGTTGCTCCCCGTGAGCAGCGCGCGCCGCGCTTTGATGTCTACACGGGCGCGGGCCGTCAGGCAAACCAGGCGGTAAGCCCGGTTTTCATGAGCGTTCTTAAAACGTTTTGCATCATTGCGGCTATCTTCATGACGATCGGCGTCGCCCGCGTGGCGCTCGCCGGCGTTACGGCCCAGGTGCTCAACAGCAACGCCGAGCTTACCAGCACGCTCGAAAAGGCGACCGATGAGAGCTCCGACCTGGAGGTCATGCATTCGGTCTATGGCGCCGACACGCGCATTCGCGACCTTGCGGGCGCTTATGGCATGGTGGAGCCCAGCGAGAGCGTTACACTTGACTTTTCGCAGGATGCAGCCGCGGGCGCCAACGCGACCGAGACCGCTCAGTAGCAAGACGGTAGCTGAGTATGACAAATGACTATCGCCGCGGTTCCGATGGGGGCCGCGGTTCTGGACGTCCCTCGTCGCGGGGACGTTCTGGTTATCAAGGAACGGGTCGGCAATCTTACAACGTCGGGCAGTCCCGTGGCAACGACCCGGCGTCGCGACTTCGCGGCTCGGGCGGCCCTCAAGTGCATAACACCAGGTCGCGCAAGAGTTCGTCGACCGAATGGCTCACAGGCGCACCTCTGCCTCGCCGCAAAGCCGTCATGGGCTTCATCGGGCTTGGCTTGGGCTTGGGCGTCTTTCGCCTTGCCGACTATCAAATTGTCGAAGCCGATAAACTGCGCGAGCGTGCCGATGCGCGCCGCCTGCTTGCGCAGACCCTCTATGCCAAACGCGGCACCATCTACGACCGCAACGGCAACGTGTTGGCGTCGTCGGTCGAATGTCGCAACATCGCCGTGAACCCGCAGCTTGTCGAGGATGTTGACAAGACGGTGTCGGCGCTGGTCAAGGCAACTGGAATCGATAAAAAGACCTGCCGCAAGCTCGTTGAGTCCGATGGAACCTGGGTGTATATCAAGCGCCAGGTGGACGAAGACGATGTTGCGGCGCTGGAGAAGAAGAACCTGCCCGGCGTGCTTTTTGAGCAGGCCATGAAGCGCGTATATCCATACGGCAATCTGGCATCGCAGGTGCTGGGTGTAGTGAATGTAGACAACGACGGCTTGACGGGTCTCGAAAAGCAATACAACAAGCTTCTGACCGGCACGAACGGTTCTCTCGTACGCGAGCGCGCGAGGGACGGCAGCTATATCGCGGGCGGTGCCTATAAAAAGGTGGCTGCGGTCGACGGCGTTGATATCGTGACGACGCTCGACGTCAATATCCAGCGTGCGGCCGAGGATGCCCTGGCAGAGGCAGTTGAGAAGACTAAGGCCAAGAACGGCTCGGCGCTGGTCACCGATCCTACGACAGGCGAGATTTTGGCAGCCTGCTCGTACCCGACCTACGACCAGACCGATCTGGAGAATGCCAAGACCGAGGATATGAATCTGCGCCTGGTCACCGACGCCTACGAGCCCGGCTCGGTCTTTAAGACGCTCGTGGCGGGCGCCGGCTTCGACTTGGGCGTCGTGCGATCGAGTACGTCGTTTGAGGTGCCGGCGAGCATCAAGGTGGGCGACGATACCGTCACCGATGCCGACAAGCGCGACTATGCCATGACCATGGATGTGCGCGAGATGATGCGCCGTTCGTCCAACGTGGGCTTTGTCCTGGTGGGGCGCAAGATCGGTGCCGACGACTTTGCCGCCTATGTGGACAAGTGGGGCATCGGTCACAGCTCGGGTGTCGATTTTCCGGGAGAGAGCCTGGGTATCGTCAAGGAGCGTGACCAGTATGACGGCGCCACGCTGGGCTCGATGAGCTTTGGACAGGCACTGTCCGTCTCGCCGATTGAGATCGCACGTGCCGTGGGCGGCATCGCCAACGGCGGCGTGATGATGACACCGCACTTCTATAAGTCCAGCAAAGGCGACGAGAAGGACTGGGGTGAAGGCGAGCGCGCGATTTCGGAGGACGCCGCATCCCAGGTGACATCGTGCATGCAGACGGTCGTGTCCGAGGGAACGGGCGTTGGCGGCGCGGTTGACGGCTATGACGTGGCGGGTAAGACCGGTACGGCCGAACGTGCCGACGAGAACGGCGGCTACCTCAAGGAGAACTACATGTCGTCCTTTATGGGCTTTGCACCGGCACAATCGCCCAAGGTGCTGTGCTATATCACGCTCGACGGAACGCCGAGCGGCTCAGATGCCGCTGCGGTGCCGTTCCAGTCCATTATGGCCAACGCGCTCGACGTGCTGGGTATCCCGCACACGAAGTAGGGGGTTACAATCTTTGGGGCGTTGTTTGTTGTCCCATATGAGGGTGTTCACATGCCCTGCACCACGCATGTGCGGCGCTGGGATACAATACGCCGATAGCATTATTAGGTTTACAGGGGAGCTGCAATGATAGAGATCGCCGTCAACAACCTCGCGGCCGCAACAGGGGCCCGAACCGTGACGGGAGAAGCCGATCGGGTATGCCGCGGGTGCGTTATCGACTCGCGCCAGGTCGAGGAAGGGACGATTTTCGTCGCCTTTCCCGGTGAAAACGTCGACGGCAATGATTTTGCTTCCCGTGCCGTCCAGTCGGGTGCCGGCGCCGTCGTGATGACGCGTGAGCCCGAGGCTGAGCTGGTCTCGCTGGCGCAGGACAAGGGGTGCGCCATCCTGCTGACCGATGATCCCGAGGAGTTTCTGCTGCGTTTGGCGCACGCGTATCGCCTGGAGCTTGGCTGCCTGGTCGTTGGCATTACCGGTTCCATCGGCAAGACGACGACCAAGGACGTGCTCGCCGCCGTGCTCGCCAAGCGCTATCGTGTCTGGGCCACCAAGGGCAATTTCAATAACCTGATCGGCATGCCGCTCACGGTGCTTTCCGCTCCGGCCGATACCGAGGTCCTGGTGCTCGAGATGGGCATGAACCATTTCCACGAGATTGAGCGCCTGTCCCAGTCCGCCAATCCCAACCTTGCCATCGTAAGCAAGATTGGTACCTCTCACATCGGCATTTTGGGCAGCCGCGAGAACATCGCCCGCGCTAAGGCCGAGATTGTCCAGGGTATGTGCGCCGCCGGCGACTTCTTGCCGCTGCTGGTTTTGGGCGGTGAGGACGACTTTACGCCGTTCATTCGCGATACGTTCGCCCAGCCTGCTGGTATCGATGTGATGCTGGCCGGCGTCTCGGACGATGATGAGGTCCGTGCCCGCGACATTCGTGTTGATGACGAGGGACGTCCGGTCTTTACGCTCGATTTTGGCCAGGGTGAGACGATCGATACCATGCTTGCCATCCCCGGCGTGCAGTCCGTTCCTAATGCCGTTAAGGCCGCCGCGGTTTCCTATCGCCTGGGCGTGACGCCCGAGCAGATCGATGCTGCCTTTAGAGGCCTCACGATCACCGGTCACCGCCAGGAGATCAAGCGCGCCAAGAGCGGTGCCCGCGTCATCGACGATTCCTATAACGCCAGTGCCGAATCCATGGCTGCTGGCCTCGATCTACTGTGCTCGCTTTCGTGCACGGGGTCTCGCATGGCGATCCTGGGCGAGATGGGCGAGATGGGCGATGAGGCTCCTCGCATGCATGAGCTCGTGGGCGCCTACGCGGCCGCCAAGAAGCTCGACATGCTGGCGTGCGTGGGTGGTGAGCTGGCCCAGCTTATGGCCGATGCCGCGCGCATGATGGGCATGGACGAGGACCGCATCCAGGTGTTCTCCGATTATCAGCAGGTGCTCGACCGCATGGGCGGCGCGCTTGAAAAACATGATGTTGTACTGGTCAAGGGTTCCCGCTTTGTTGAGCTCGACCGCTTTGTGGAAGGTGTGTGCTAGCCCATGTTCGGCAATCCCTCGTATCCAACGTATCAGGCTTTTTTGGGGCTTGGCATCGCCGCTGCCATTGCGCTGCTGCTCATGCCGTGGTGGATCAAGCTGCTGAAGGTCGAGGGTATCGGCCAACAGGTCCGAGCCGACGGCCCCAAGCGTCATTTGATTAAACAGGGTACGCCGACCATGGGCGGCGTCATCATCCTTGTTGCGATTTCGCTGACCTGCCTGCTGATGGGCAAGCTCACCACCGAGCTCGTGCTCGTGCTGCTCGCCACGCTGGCGACCGGCGTGCTGGGCCTGATCGACGACCTGACCTCCGTTACGCATGGGCGCTCGCTCGGTCTGACGCCTCATGCCAAGATGATCGGCCTAACCATTATCTGTGTCACCTTTACGGTACTTGCCGTTAACTGGTGCGGCGTCGCCCCCGAGATTCGTTTTCCCGGCGGCCTGACGATTGACCTTGGCGTGCTTTCGACCACCATCTGCGGCCTTTCGTTCCCGTGGCTCTACATTGTCTTTTGCTGGCTGATGATCGCCGGTCTTTCTAATGCCGTGAACCTGACCGATGGCCTTGACGGTCTTGCTGGCGGCACCTCCATGATTGCCATGCTCGCCATGGCTGCCATGGCGTTTTTGCACGGAGACGTGAACCTGTCCATCTTCTGCACCGCGTGTGCCGGTGCCTGCTTGGGCTTTCTGTGGTTCAACTGCTATCCGGCGAGCATCTTTATGGGCGATACCGGCTCGCTTGCCCTAGGCGCCGCGTTTGCCTGCACGTCCATCATGACCAACACCGAGGTCGTCTCCCTCATCATCGGCGGCCTGTTTATCGTTGAGACCCTGTCGGTCATGATTCAGGTTGTCTACTTCCACTTTACGCACAAGCGCGTCTTCCTTATGGCGCCCATCCATCATCATTTCGAAAAGAAGGGCTGGGCCGAGACCAAGGTCGTCATCCGTTTTTGGATTATCGCTGCTGCCTTTGGTGCCGTTGGCCTCGCCCTGTTCTTCCAGTTGGGATAGTGGTCTTTCATGCCTCTTGCTGATGTCTTTAGCCTGCTCGTTTTGGGTCAGGGCAAATCCGGTCTCGATGTCGCCCGCTGGGCGCTGGCACATCCCGAGCGCGTAAGTGCCGTTACCGTGTATGGCGGTGGCACCTCTGAGCCCAATGACGCCACGCGTGCGCTCGAGGCTGCTGGTGCGTCGTTTGTCTATGGGACCGAACAGGTCGAGGGCGCCTATGACGTATGCGTGACGTGCCCGGGCATCTCGGAGTTCTCGGGCTTCTTTAAGGCCGGGCGCGAGCATGCCGCCCAGATTATGGGTGAACCCGAGTTTGCCTATCGCCTGTCGCCCGATAACTGGATTGCCATCACGGGCACCAACGGCAAGACGACCACCACGTCGCTGGCTGATTATCTGCTTAAGGCTGCCGGCGAGGCCAGCGTTGCTGTCGGCAACATCGGCGAGCCGCCGGTCAACGAGATTGACGGCCGAGCCCACAACGAGTGGTTTGTGGCTGAGCTCTCGAGCTATCAGATTGCTACGACAACCGAGCTCCACCCCCGCGTGGCGGTGCTGCTCAACATCACTCCCGACCACTTGGGCTGGCATAAGAGCCATAAGAACTACGCGCTTGCCAAGATCAAACTGTTTGACAATATGGTCGATGACGATCTGGCGGTTGTCGACGTCGAAGACGCCGGCATTCACGAGTTCGATGAGTACATCTACACGCCGGGTCGTCGCATCTGCAAGGTTGCCTTTGACGAGCCTGAGGGCGAGGATGCCGCCTTTGTGCGCGACGGCAAGATGGTCGTGCGCCTGAAGGGCGTCGAGACCCCGCTCATCGCTACATCCGAGCTCAAGATCTCGGGCCATCACAATGTTATCAATGCCCTGTGCGCCGCCACGGCTGCCTTGGCGGTCGGTGCCGATGTCGATGGTGTCTGCCGCGGTCTTGCCTCGTTCCAGCCGCTCGAGCACCGCGTGGAGCCGTGTGGCGAGATTGACGGCGTGCGCTACGTCAACGATTCCAAGGCGACCAACACCGACGCGGTCGAGAAGGCACTGACGGCATTTCCCGATGACAACGTGATCTTGCTGCTCGGCGGCCACGATAAGGGCACGCCGCTCACGGACTTCGCGCGCGTCGTTATGGATAACGTGCGCTCGGTCGTCTGCTTTGGCGATGCGCGCGAGCGCTTTACCGCCGCTATGGACGAGGCCGATGTCGATGGCGATGTGGATATCGCCCAGGCGGATGACCTACGCGACGCCGTGGACGTCGCCCGTTCGCTGTCGAGCCGTGGTGACGTGATCTTACTTTCTCCTGCCTGCTCTTCGTTCGATGAGTTCTCGGGCTATGAGGAGCGCGGCCGCGTGTTTAAGGACTACGTGGCCCAGCTTGCCGCTGCAGCGAAATCACAAATGGAATAGGGGTTGCGGTGAGAGAGGAGAGCCCCCGACAAGGTATGAGGAGGCCCGACTCGGACCGTGCTTCCTCACGTCGTATCACACCGCGTTCCAGCCGCGGCGGGCAGTCGTTTAGCGAACGCTATATTGCCGGCGTTCCCGCCCGTATCATGCGCCCCCGTTTGATATTCATGGCCTGCTTGTTTACCTTGGTATGCTTTGGCCTGCTGATGGTGTACTCGGCGTCTTCGGTCGAGGCGCTGCACGAGAATGGCTCGGCGACGTTTTTTCTGGGTCGACAGGCCGCGTTTGCCGTGGTCGGTGTTCTGGCGCTGATTGCCATCGTGCGCGTTTTGCCGGACAGCTGGTTTGGGGAGGATGTGCTCAGGATCTTCCTCATAGGCATGATAGGGCTACTGTTTCTGGTGTTCTTGGTGGGCAGCGGCAGCCGTGGCGCCACGCGCTGGCTTAACATCGCCGGTATTCAGTTCCAGCCTTCCGAGTTTTTAAAGCCATTTGCCATTGCGTATTCGGCCATCATGCTTGATCGCTTCTTTTCGCCCGGTGGCAACATCAACGAATTCCTTCGCAAGATGGGCATCTACCTGGGCATTTCGCTCTTTCTGATCTTTATCCAGCCCGATTTCGGTACTGTCCTGATCATCCTGTTGACCCTCATGTGCATGGCGTTGTTTGCGGGTCTCGACCCCAGATTTATCATCGGCGTGCTAATCTTCGGCATTCTCGTGATCGTGATTGCGCTTGTCGCAGAGCCGTACCGTATGGTGCGTATTCAGGTTGCCTTGAACCCTTGGGCCGACGAGTATGGTGACGGCTATCAGGCCACGCTTGCCATCATGGCCTTTGCCTCGGGCGGTCTGTTCGGCCGTGGCATTGGCAACTCAACCATGAAGTACTCGTATCTGCCCGAGGCGCACAATGACTACATCCTGGCCATCATTGGCGAGGAAGTCGGTTTTGTCGGAACCGTGCTGTTCTTCTTGGTGTTTGCGATGCTGATCTACTCGGCGTTTCGCATTGCCGAGCAGGCGACCGATCGCCGGGGCGCGCTTATGGCGTCTGGCTCCGCGGTCATTCTCGCAGTGCAGTTTTTGATTAACGCGCTGGGCATCCTCAACGTGTTTCCCATGACGGGCAAACCGTTGCCGTTTATTAGCTACGGCGGTTCGTCGATTATTGTGTCGCTCATGCTTGCCGGGTTGATCCTGCGCGTTTCGTACGAGAGCGCCCGCCGCGATGAGTATGACCGCCGCCGCGAGAGCTTTGCCGTTATGGATGAGAGTACCGCCGGCGTGCCCCACGTGCGCGGCGAGCGATCTTCGCGTAACGGTTTTACCGTCCTGGATGGCTCTGCGACCGAGCCGGCAGCCCGCCCGCGTCAGCGAACGGCGCCGCAAGGTCGTCCTCAGCGCCCCAGCCCTCGCAACGCGGGCGGCGGATATAATCGAATCGATTTGAACTCGGACCCGTCGGCGCGTCTGCGTACCGACGACCAGGGACCGCGTGTACGAAGGGACTACCATGACCGATAAAATGACCGTTGCTATTGCAGCCGGCGGCACGGCCGGGCACATCAACCCCGCGCTCGCCTTGGCCGAAGAGCTGCGTGACCGTGGCCACCACGTTGTGTTCGTGGGCCAGTCGCGCAAGCTCGAGGGTCGTCTGGTCCCCGAGGCTGGGTTTGATTTTGTGCCCATTACGGTCACGGGCTTCGACCGCTCCCGTCCTTGGACGGCGCTGACCTCGCTGTGGCGTGTCAACAAAGCCAAGCGTGCGCTCGCCAGTCATTTCTCAAAGGTCGGCAAGCCCGATGCTGCCGTTGGTTTTGGTGCCTATGTCGAGGTTCCGCTGCTGGGGTGGTGCAAGGGCGCGGGCGTTCCGTATCTGCTGCATGAGCAGAACTCTGTTCCGGGCCTGGCCAACAAGATGATGAACTCCCACGCCGCCCGCGTGTGCATCTCGGTGCCGGCAGCGCGTTCGGTCTTTGAGCGCGAAGGTGACCCTGACCACGTGCTCATGACCGGCAACCCCGTACGTCGCTCGGTGATCGAGGGCGATCGCGCTCGCGGCCGCAAGGCACTTGGCGTTCCCGAGGACGCTACGCTGCTGCTCGTCTTTGGCGGTTCACTTGGCGCCCAGCACCTCAACGAGCGTGTGGCTTCGCTCAAAAACGAGCTGCTTTCGCGCAAGAACCTCTATGTGTTGCATTCGACGGGTGCCGACGGCTTTGAGGAGACCGAGCGCGCTTTGGCGCTGACGCCCGAGGAGGCGAAGCGTTACCGCGTCCAGCCTTACATCGACAACATGGGCGATATGCTGGCTGCTGCCGATTTGGTGCTCTCGCGTTCGGGCGCATCGAGCGTGGCCGAGATCGCTGCACTCGCCGTGCCTTCGGTGCTCGTGCCGTACCCGCATGCGACGGCCGACCACCAAACCACCAATGCCCGTTATCTGGTCGACGCTGGGGCCGGCGTGCTCTGCGCCGATGCCGATATCGACGGTTCTGCCTTTGCCGATGAACTGCTGCACCTGGTCGATGACGCGGCGGCGCGCGACGCCATGCGTCAGGCGGCGCGTGGTCTGGCTCAGGATAGGGCCGCCGCTCTTCTGGCGGATGCGGTAGAGGGTTTGCGTTAGTTAGACGGGATATCGTCGGTCGCCCTCGCGCTGATGCGGTAGGTGCGGTACAGTTAACGGGTTACAGGCAGTGTTTACGCAAGGAGTACACGAGCACATGGCTGATTCCCAGACTGCAACCTCCGCGCCCGAGTTTAAGAGCGCCCACTTTATCGGTATCGGCGGCGCCGGCATGAGCGGCATCGCCCTCGTTCTTCACGAGCGCGGTTATGCCGTTACCGGCTCCGACCTTAAGACGTCACGTTATATCCGCCAGCTTACCCGCGCTGGTGTGAAGGTGCATGTGGGCCATGAGGCCGCCACGATCGACGAGGTCAAGCCCGACGTGGTTGTTGTCTCCACCGCTATTCCGGAGTCCAACCCTGAACTCGTGCGCGCTCGCGAGCTTGGTATTCCCGTGTGGCCCCGTGCCAAGATGCTCTCTGCTTTGGGCCACGGCTACACCACCGTCGCTGTTGCCGGCACGCATGGCAAGACCACCACGTCTTCGATGTGCGCCACCATGCTCGACCGCATGGGTCTGGATCCGAGCTTCTTGATCGGTGGCATCGTCGAGGGCTATGACACGAACGGCAAGAACGGCTCGGGCGACTACTTTGTCGCTGAGGCCGACGAGTCCGACAGCTCCTTCCTGTTCCTGAACCCCAACGTGGTCATCGTGACCAACGTCGAGGCCGACCACCTCGATCACTACTCGGGTATCGAGGAGATCGAGGCAACTTTCGCCAAATTCATGAGCCTGGTGGGCGAGGACGGCACCGTCATCGTCTGCGGTGAGGACCCGCATCTGGTCGAGCTCGCCAAGTCGACGGGTCGTCACGTGCTTTCCTACGGCTTTGCCGAGAGCAACGACATCGTCTGCATGCACCCGGATGTCAAGGGCATCCAGAGCGATTTTATCGTTCGCTTTGAGGACGGCACTGAGCACGCTGTGGAGATCAAGAGCAATCCCGGTCGCCACAACATGCTCAACGCCACGGCGGTGCTCACCGTCGCCCATGTCCTGGGCCTTGACATCGACGCCGCCGCCAAGGCGCTCTCGAGCTTTGAGGGCGTCCGCCGTCGCTTTACCCACGTGGGCGATATCGATGGCATCACCGTGGTCGATGATTACGGCCATCACCCCACCGAGATCAAGGCGACGCTTGCTGCTGCTTCGTCGCTGGGCTACAAGCACGTCGACGTCGTGTTCCAGCCGCACCGCTATTCGCGCCTGCAGGCCCTGTGCGACGACTTTGCCGATGCATTTGCCAATGCCGATAAACTGCTGCTGATTGATGTGTTCTCGGCTGGCGAGATGCCCATTCCGGGTGTCACCTCTAAGATGCTCGCCGATACCGTGCGCGCCAAGCATCCTGGCAAGGAGGTCGTGTACTGCTCCAGCCGTCTTGAGCTCAATCAGGAGCTCGAGCAGATGGTGGGCGAGGGCGACCTGCTGCTCACTATGGGTGCCGGTGACGTTACGACCGTCGGTCCCGAGTTCATTGAGTATCTGACTGCCAAGAAAGACGCTTAAGTCTAATGGGTCTGTTTAACGCCGTCATGGCGCTCTCGGGCATGATCGACACGGATGTGATCGAGGACGAGCGCCTTGCGCGTCATACGAGCTATCGTATCGGCGGCAAGGCCGACCTCTTTGTGACGTGCCATAGCTATCATGCCCTCCGCCGCGCCGTGGCGGTGCTCGATCGCGAGCAGGTGCCGTGGGTCATCATCGGCAAGGGCTCCAATCTGCTGGTTGCCGATGGCGGTTATCGCGGCGCCGTCATTTCGCTCGGACGTGAGTTTCAGCGCACGGTTGTTGCCGATGACGGTTGTACGCTGACGGTCGGTGCGGGCGTGATGTTTGCGCGCCTGGTCAACGATGCCCTGTCGCGTAGCCTCTCGGGCCTTGAGTTTGCCGTTGGCATCCCTGGTTCGGTTGGCGGTGCGATATCTATGAATGCCGGCACACGGACCGAGTGGATTGGCTCGCTGGTTGAGGATGTCGTAACGTTTGACCCGGCATCCGGTATCAAACATTATGCGGGGTCCGAGATCACTTGGGGCTACCGCGAATGTAGCCTTCCCCGCAATGAGATCATCCTCGAGTGCGTGCTCAAGCTTAAACCGGCGCCCAAGGCCGACATTCGCGAGCGCATGGAGCGGTACCTGACGAGGCGCAAGCGTACACAGCCCATGGGTCGCGCATCCTGCGGGTCGGTCTTTCGCAACCCGCCCGATGCGAGCGTGGGCAAGCTTATCGAGGATTGTGGATTAAAGGGTTTTTCGATTGGCGGCGCGGAAGTTTCGCCCGTTCACGCTAATTTTATCGTTAATAACGGAACTGCCTCGGCCGATGACGTTGCCGCGGTTATCAGACATGTGCACGGAAAGGTGAGGGAGGCGTATGGCATCGAGCTCAGACCGGAAGTTAAATTCCTCGGCTTCTAGAGCATCGAAACCCACCTTCCGCCGCGCCGGAGGGCGTTCCGGCGCGCCTGCCAAACCTCAACGCAATATCGTCGCGCACTCTAAGCCTGTCGGGCATGCTCGACAGACCAGTCGTCCGGTTGTCGGCTCGCAGCTCGGTAATCGTCCGGCCGCAAAAAAGTCCTCGCGTCCCTCGGTGACGTCAAAGCCTGTTATGGGCGCCAAGCCTGCCCGTCCTATGGCAACTCCTAAGCCCTCGACAGGAACTAAGGCGGCGCGTCCGAGTCGCACGCTGGGCGCATCGAAACCGCGCTCGCTGACATCGGTGCCGGCTACCGCCAAGAAGCCTTCGGGTAAAAAAGGCGTCAACCCGTTGTCTTTACTTAGGGCGATGGCAAATAAAACATCAGACGCCGCTTCTGTCGTTACAGGCAAAGGCAAAATCGTGGGCGGCGTTTTGGCCGTCTTGGCCGTGCTCGTCGTCGTTGCTATCGTGGTGATTAACTCTGGATTGTTTACCGCCACTGATATTCAGATTCAAGGCAGCGAGCATGTGGCGAAGCACGATGCTATCCAGCTGATCGATTTGCCCGAGGGAACGTCGCTTTTTAACGTCGATCCCGACCAGATTACCGAGGACCTCAAGCAGAACCCGTGGGTCTCGGGCGTGGATGTCCAGCGTCAGTTCCCACATACGCTCATCATTACGCCGATGGAGCGCAAGGTCATTGCAATTGCCTATATCAGCTCCGATGACCTTGCCTGGGCCATCGGGGATGATGACACCTGGATCGCCCCGCTGTCGACGTCGGTCGAAGTGGATGACCAGGGCAACGTCATCACGACGGGGCAGGGCTCAAATACCCTGACCGGCATTGATGCCGCGCTGGCGCTCGCTAAGCACTATGGCGCGGTGTTGTTGACTGATGTCTCGGCGGATGTCGCTCCGGTTTCCGGCCAGGCAGTGAGCTCCAAGGCCGTTAAGGCTGGCTTGGATTATGTGCGTGGTTTTTCGAGCGAGTTCTTGGGACAAGTCAAGGATATTTCCACGCCTTCGGTCGAAGCCATCTCGGCAAACCTCAATAACGGCATTGAGGTGTCGCTGGGCGATTCGAACGATATCGTCAAGAAGGAGCGCGTAGTCACCAAGCTGCTTTCGCAGGTAGAGGGCGTAACGTATATCAATGTGCGCTCTCCGGGTAACTATACATTTAGGAACGCTCCGACCTCGTAGCGCTGGTTGATGCTTTGTTGAGGGGCCATACCACGCCGTTTATCTGGTTTGTTTGGTTTTCACGGTCAATTATTTGACTGATACGTTCATAATGTGCAAACATAATACGGTTTACCTTTGCATTTACTTTCAACCTGAAGGTTAATGTGCGCAGGGGTCGACCCATGCTATGGCTATAACCTTTGTTCGGAGGACCGACATGCACGAGACAGAGATCAACAACTACCTTGCCGTCATTAAGGTGGTCGGCGTCGGCGGCGGCGGTACCAACGCGGTCAATCGAATGATCGAAGAGGGCATCCGCGGCGTCGAGTTTGTTGCCATCAACACCGATGCTCAGGCACTCGCGATCTCTGATGCCGATATCAAGGTGCACATCGGCACCGACCTTACCCGCGGCCTGGGCGCCGGCGCCAACCCCGAGGTTGGCCGCAAGGCTGCCGATGAGTCCCGCGACGACATTGCCGAGGCGCTCGCTGGCGCCGACATGGTGTTCATCACCTGCGGCGAGGGCGGTGGCACCGGTACCGGCGCTGCTCCCATCGTTGCCGATATCGCGATGAACGAGGTCGGTGCGCTGACCGTCGCCGTCGTGACCAAGCCCTTCACCTTCGAGGGCCGCAAGCGCAAGAAGAGCGCCGAGGAGGGCATTAAGACCCTCTCCGATTGCGTCGACACCATGATCGTCATCCCTAACGATAAGCTGCTCGACATCGCCGAGAAGAAGACCACCATGCTCGAGGCCTTCGCGATTGCCGATGGCGTCCTTTCCCAGGGCACCCAGGGTATCACCGACCTCATCACTGTCCCCGGTATCATCAACCTGGACTTCGCCGATGTTAAGACCATCATGAAGCAGGCCGGTACCGCCATGATGGGTATCGGTACCTCTTCTGGGGACACCCGTGCCGTCGACGCTGCCCAGCAGGCCATCTCCAGCCCGCTGCTCGAGAGCTCCATCGATGGTGCCACGCGCGTGCTGCTCTCCATCGCCGGTTCCAAGGACCTGGGTATCCAGGAGATCAGCGACGCCGCCGACGTTGTCGCCAACGCCGTCGACCCCGAGGCCAACATCATCTTCGGTACCGTTGTTGACGAGTCCCTGGGCGATCAGGTGCGTATCACCGTCATCGCTACGGGCTTCTCCGACTCCAACGTCAACCGTCAGGACGAGCTCTTTGCTGCTCAGCAGTCTCAGAGCAAGGCCGCTGCCTCCGCTGAGCCGCAGCGCACCGCTCCTGCCACGAGCCCGGCTCAGGCCGCTCCGACCCGCAACGTCGGTGGCACCGAGCTTCCTAACTTCGGCAACGATCAGTTCGAGCTTCCCGACTTCCTGAAGCGCGGTAGCTTCTAAGTCGTTCTTTGCATTGTTGTGCACAGGGGCGTGTCCGTATGGACGCGCCCTTTTTATTTCGACTTTGTAAACTAGAACCTCCAATCTCTTTACGTTCCCTTTACGATTGCCTCCAGCGCAGCAGGTATCCTTTTAGAGAAGTATGACAGCCGTATAAACGCGGGCTGTAGCGGCGATGCCGCGGTACTTGTGTTATTAGGAGGCTTTAGTATGGCAGCACGTGCGGACAAAGTTTCGCGTGTCGACCATGATGGAGTTACGTTGGTGGAGGGCGCGACATCCGATGTTCGCTTTGCCTTCACCGAGCGTGCCGGTGGCGTTTCCGAAGATGCGTACTCCTCACTCAACTTGGGCTCGCATGTTGGCGATGACCCCTTTGCTGTTCAAGAAAATCGTCGTCGTGCGCTCGAGGCTATGGGTGCCGCCGAGTGCGAGCACAACCTGCTCGTTCCCAATCAGGTCCATGGTGATCATATCGTTGCGGTGACCTCGAACGGCGCCGATGACCTTGAGGACGTTCGCGAGCAGATTGCCGAGGGCTGTGATGCCATCGTCTGCACGGCGCATAACGTGCCCGTGCTGCTCTGCTTTGCCGACTGCGTTCCCGTGGTGCTGGTGGCCCCCGGCGGATTTGCCGTGGTGCACTCCGGTTGGAAGGGCACGATTGCACGTATTTCCGCCAAGGCGTGCCAGGCGCTTTGCGATGCTGCCGGTTGCGATGCGAGCGACGTTTCCGCCTATATCGGCCCCCATATCTTGGGTGACGAATATGAGGTATCCCAGGAACTCATGGATCGCTTTGCCGCCGAGTTCTCTTGCATCGATGCGAATACCTCTCGCATGCTTGATCTTTCCGCTGCCATTCGCGAGGCGCTGGTAGATGTCGGTGTCGACGCGGATAATATCGTGGATACCCAGCTTTCGACCGTGCGTCAGAACGACCGCTTTTATTCCTACCGTAACGAGGACGGCACCTGTGGGCGCCATGCTGCGATCGGCGTGATGCTATGAGAAAGATCGTATCGGTCCTGAGCGCCGCTGTGCTTACGCTTACGCTGTGCGCCTGTTCTTCGGGATCTTCTACCTCTTCCATTACCGTGGCCGGCTCCACGACCTGCCTTCCTATCGCCGAGATTGCGGCCGAGGGCTTTAAGGAGGAGACCGGCATCGACGTGCTCGTTTCCGGTTTGGGTTCTTCCGCTGGGATCGAGGCCGTCAGCGCCGGCACGGCCGATATCGCCAGCTCCTCCCGTGGACTCAATGCCGACGAACAGGATCTGGGCCTGACTCCCATCGTCATTGCCCACGACGGTATTGCGGTCATCGTGAACGACGACAACCCCGTCGATAACCTCTCGACCGAGCAGCTCCGCGATATCTACGCCGGCAAGATTACCAATTGGAAAGAGGTCGGTGGCGAGGACCTGAGGATTCAGGTCATCAACCGAGACGAGGCGTCCGGTACGCGCGAGGCCTTCCGTACCATCGTGATGGATGGCACGCCGTTCGATCGCCGCTCGGCTGTTCTTTCGGGTACGGGCCAGGTGCGCGACGTGGTATCTCGTTCGCGTGGGGCCATCGGCTACATTTCGCTGGGCTTCGTCGATAGCCTCAACGCCAAGACCTCGGTCAAGGCCGTCTCGGTCAATCATGTTGAGGCGTCCGAGAAGACGGTCGCGAGTGGCGGCTATCCCATCTCGCGCGACCTTTACTTCTTTGTGAAGGGTGCGCCTTCGCAGCAGGCGCAGGATTACATCGACTATGTGACGTCCGAAAAGATGGACAAGCAGATTCGCGAGGCGGGCTTTATTCCCGTCACCAACGACGAGAAGGGGAGTGAGTAGCATGGAAGCACAGGAAAACTCCCAGACTGAGCAGAATGTTCAGACGCCCAAGAAGCGCGAGCTGGCGCTCGTATCGCGCAGTACCTATATCAAGGAGAAGGCGCTGCAGTGGATCTTCTTTGCCTGCGCGTTCTTGGCGGTCGTTACCGTCATCCTGATTTTTGTCTTTACCACGTACTCGGCGCTGCCCGTCTTTACTGACATCGGTCTGGCGGACTTCTTTAGCTTTACGTGGGCGCCTTCCGAGGGCCACTACGGCATCTTGTCGCTGCTTGCCGGCTCGGGTCTAGTGACCGTCGGTGCGCTCGCCATGGGCGTGCCGCTGGGCGTGGGTACGGCCGTTTACCTGGTCGAGATTGCCAGCAAGCGCGTGCGCAAGCTCATCAGCCCCGCCGTTGACCTGCTGGCGGGCATACCCTCCATCATCTACGGCTTCTTTGGCATGATCATCATCCGCCCGTTTATCGCACAACTGACCGGCGGCCTTGGTTTTGGTGCGCTGACGGCGTGGTTTGTGCTCGCCATCATGATCGTCCCTACCATCACCACGCTCACCATCGATGCTCTCAATTCCATTCCCATGGGCATTCGCGAGGCATCGTATGCCATGGGCGCCACCAAGTGGCAGACCATCTATAAGGTCGTGCTACCTGCCGCGAAGCTGGGTATCGTTGATGCCATCGTGCTGGGTATGGGCCGTGCCATCGGCGAGACCATGGCCGTGCTCATGGTCGTAGGTAACGCCCCGGTTATTCCCGACAACATTGCGAGCCCCATCTCGACGCTCACGAGCCAGATTGCGCTCGACATGAGCTATTCCTCGGGTCTGCACCGCTCGGCGCTGTTCGGCATGGGTGTGGTCCTGTTTATCATCTCCGCCACGCTGGTGGGCATCGTCCGTCTGATTTCCAAGAAGAAGAGGGGGTAGGCTATGTCCGATTCCGTTGACACGACGGTCGATACGACCTCGTCGCGCGAGCGCATCAAGCGTGCCCTTTCCCACGGCAAGAAGGGCCGCATCAACAAGGACCTGTCCAACAAGATCATGCTTGGCGTGTTTCGTGCCGCTGCCTACATCACCACGCTGGTGCTGGTCGCTATCATCGCCTACGTGGTCATTAACGGCCTGCCACATATCTCGCTCGACTTTATCTTCGGTTGGCCCCAGGGCGTCAACGCCGAGGGCGGAATTTGGCCCACGATCGTCTCGACCGTCTACGTGACGGCGCTCGCCATGCTTATCTGCACGCCGATCGCTGTGCTGGCAGCCGTCTATCTGGCCGAGTACGCCAAGCAGGGCAAGGTCGTCGAGCTCATTCGCTACGCTGCTGACGCTTTGGCCTCGGTGCCCTCCATCGTTATGGGTCTCTTTGGCTACGCCTTGTTTGTCGAGGCCATGGGCCTGGGCCTTTCGATGGTCTCGGCCGCTCTGGCACTCGCGCTCTTGATGCTTCCCATCGTCATGCGCACCACCGAAGAGGCCATTCGCGCCGTTCCGCGCTATATCCGTTGGGGCGCGTACGGCCTGGGCGCTACCAAGTGGCAGGTTGTCTCCAAGATCGTGCTTCCTTCTGCCTTTGGCCGTATTGCCACGGGCATCGTCCTCGCCATCGGCCGTGCCATCGGCGAGACCGCGGTGGTGCTCTACACCATGGGCCAGGCCATCAATCTACCTATTTCGCCGCTCGATTCCGGCCGCCCCATGACGGTTCACCTGTACCTGCTTGCCAACGACGGCATCAACATGAACGCAGCCTACGGCACCGCGCTCTTGCTGATGGTGATCATTCTGGCCTTCAACCTGTTTGCGCGCTTCCTGTCGCGCAGGCGTCGCTAGTTAAGGAGTCCCATGTCCGTTTATCAGTCCGCTCCCACGCTGGAGCAAGCGGCCATTACGGCCAAGGATTTCAACTTTTGGTACGGTGACTTTCATGCGCTGACGGGGCTCGACCTCAACATCGCCAAAAACGCCATCACCTCGTTTATTGGCCCTTCGGGCTGCGGCAAATCGACGTTTTTGCGCTGCATCAACCGCATGAACGACCTGATCGAGGGCACGCGCATCGAGGGCACCATGACGCTCGACGGCAACGATATCTATGCCGAGGGTGTCGACCCGGTCGATCTCCGTCGTCGCGTGGGCATGATCTTTCAGCAGCCCAACCCGTTTCCTAAATCCATCTACGAGAATGTCGCCTTTGGCCCTCGTCTGCAGGGCGTGACTAGCAAAAGTGACCTCGATGACATCGTGGAAGAATCGCTCAAGCGCGCCAACCTCTGGAAAGAGGTATCCAATCAGCTCAACAAGGATGGTTTGGCGCTCTCGGGCGGTCAGCAGCAGCGTCTGTGCATCGCGCGCGTGCTCGCGGTGCAACCCGATGTCCTCCTGATGGACGAGCCCTGCTCCGCCATCGACCCCACGTCCGTCTCTAAGGTCGAGGATCTGATGGCCGAGCTGGCGCCCGAGATGACGATCATCATCGTCACGCATTCAATGCAGCAGGCAGCTCGTATTAGCGACTACACCGCATTCTTCTTGCAGGAAGTTGCCGGCGAGCCCGCCACGCTCATCGAGTATGGTCAAACCGACGCGATCTTCACCAGTCCGGTGGACTCGCGGACGGAAGACTATATCACCGGCCGCTTTGGCTGATCGGTGCGACTAGTCCCAAGCTGATCGGACCTGGTCCGGTGTATATTCACTGTGCGGGCGGCATGACCGCACCCAACTGATTGGAGTGAACCATGCGCAAACTGTTTTCCCGTCAGCTCGTCGAGGCCCGTCACGAGATGCTGAGCATCTATGAGGCCGTCGATCTGGCCCTCCACGATGCCGTTAAGGCCTATGTGACCGACGACCGCAAGCTCGCCACCAAGACCAAGAAGCGCACGCTTTCGATTGACGCGCGCTGCGCTAACCTGGAGGCCGTGTGCTACAACCTGATCGCCACGCAGTCACCGGTCGCCTCCGACTTCCGCTTGCTGCAGACGATTATCTACGTCGACTTTAACCTGCAGCGCATGACCGATAAGGTTCGCCAGATCTGCCGCGCCACGCGTCATATGATCAAGGCCGACATCTCGCTGCCCCAGGAGCTCGTCGGTACGGTCGAGGCCGAGGCTGAGGCCGTCTACCAGGTGCTGGGCTCTTCGCTTTCTGCGCTCGTCACTAACGACATGTCCATCATCTGCAGCCTGGCCGTCGAGGACGAGCCGGTGCATGCGGCGTACGAGAAGTTCTTCCGCACCTTTAACCGCATGGACACGGGCGATTTTATGGACGACGACAGCAACTATGACGACCTGCGCCGCGCCATCATGGTTTCGCGCTACCTCGATCGCATCGCCTCGATTTCCATCGATGCCGCCTGCCGTCTGACCTTCCTGTTGACTGGTCAGCGCATGAATGCCGGCGATATCGCCCGCACTGATGAGGATGAGCTCGAGAGCATGCGCGTGCCTTCGGGCGAGGGTGTTATCATGAGGCCCGCCGTCGACGCTCGCTACGTTGCCAAGGTGCCCGCTAACGAGGTCAGCGAGGGTCTTCGCTACCTGCTCGATCATCTTGAGGATGAGGACGATGGCGAGGACGACGAGGAGTAAGTAACCCCGTTCGTCGAAAGATTGTAAATACCTAAGTGAGCGCGGCCTTGCACATGCGGGGCCGCGCTCTTGCGTTAGCATGGGACTACTTGTTTGGCTGTCAGCGGAGGCGATTAGCAATGGATAACTATTTGGACTTGATGCGCGCTCGCCGCGAGCAGATACTCGAGCGTTTCTATGCCGCGCTCGATCGCGCTGGGAGGCCCCACGATGGCGCGCGTTTGATTGCCGTGTCCAAGACCGTCGGTGTCAATGAGACCATCGCGGCCGTCCAGGTGGGATACCGCCATTTTGCCGAGAACCGCCCGCAAGAGCTCGTCCGCAAGCTCACGGGTCTGGCGGAGCATCCGGAACTGCCCGAGGTGCGCTTCGACATGATTGGCAACCTTCAGACCAACAAGATCAACGCGGTGTTGGGCTCGGCCGAGCTGATTCATTCGGTGGGGTCGCTTCATTTGGCGCAGGCGATCTCGAGCCGTGCCATTCGCAAGATCGAAGCTGGCGAGCTCGCCGCCCCCCAGCAGGTGCTGATCGAGGTTAACGTAAGCGGCGAGGAGTCCAAGGGCGGTTTTTCGCCCGATGAGATTCGTGGCGCTGCCGGCGAGCTTGCGGAACTTGAGGGAATTTGTGTGCAGGGCCTTATGACTATGGCCCCTCGGGGGAACAAGGATGTGGCGCGTCGCACCTTTGCCGGGCTGCGAGAGCTGAGGGATGAGCTGGAGGCGGCGCATCCCGATCTGAGGCTGCCCGAGCTTTCCTGCGGCATGAGCGAGGACTTTGAGCCTGCCCTTGAGGAGGGCTCTACGCTCGTTCGCCTGGGCAGGGTAGTATTTAGCCCGGAGTTTGCAGTAAAATAAGGCTCTGAAGTGCGCACTGATTATCGGGGCGCCTGCACTAAACCGCGAGAGGACACAACCATGGGCTTCCTTGACGAGATTAAAAATAAGATGCACCTGGGCGGCCAGCAGGGTTACGACCAGGGTTATGGCCAGGACGACGACTACGGCTACGATGACGGCTATGACGATGGCTATCAGGGCAACGGCTACAGCGGTGCTTCGGGCGAGGGCTTCTACACCCAAGACGAGCCGAGCAACGGCCTGCTTGGTCAGACGCGCCGTGGTGAAGCTGAGTCGGTTGCCGTGTATACACGCTCCGGGCAGCTGGTCGGCGATGACTCTCGCCATGCCACGACGTATAACCCGCCTTCGCGCTCGCAGGACAGTGTTGCGAGCGGTTATCGTCCCGGTGCCTATGACACGCCGTCGAGCTACGCCGAGAACACCCGCGCCCGTGCCGCCGCTGCACCCGCGCCTGCACCGAGCGATGCCTCGGCCTATGCGAGCAATATCATCAACGCCACGCCGCAGCTGCCGGCCTATGTCCTGCGCCCCGAGAGCTATGACGACGTGGAGACCGTGGTGCGCCGCGTTCGCACCAAGCAGCCTGTCGCACTGATTTTTGTGGGCGTCCGCACCGAAGTTGCCAAGCGCGTCTTGGACTTCTCTTACGGCTTTGCCTGTGGTCTGGGCGCCACGGTCAAGGAGGTAGGCGACCGCGTGTTCATGGTGCTGCCTGCCGGCTGCGAGGTCAAAGATTCCGATCTCAAGAAGCTTCGTGCCGACGGCTACCTCAAGTAAAGACAAGACGAGGAGATTCCCATCAACATCTACACTATCGTCCAGCTGGTCAACACGCTGTTCAACTTCTATTCCACGCTCATTGTCGTCTACTGCTTTATGACGTGGATTCCCATGAAGCAAGGTGGTTTGCTTCAGGATATTGCCGCGGTGCTTGATAGCGTGTGCGGTCCGTGGCTTAACCTGTTCCGTCGTTTCATCCCGCCGATGGGCGGTATCGATTTTTCGCCGGTCGTTGCGATTATTGCGTTGCAGTTGGTGCAGAGGCTGGTTCTGCAGCTTCTTATAGGTATACTCGTGTAGAACTGACTTAGTAACTTACGTCGGGCGTGTAGCGCCGAGGCGATGAAAAAGGAGACTTGTTATGGCTATTACCCCTGCAGACATCCAGGCTCAGACTTTCTCTGAGGCCAAGCGTGGCTACGATCCTGCTGAGGTCGACGTCTTCTTGGAGACGCTGTCCTCCGAGGTTGACGCAATGCTCGCTAAGATCGTCGACCTTAAGGGTCGTCTGACTGCTACCGAGCAGCAGCTTGCCGATGCGCAGGCTCAGCTTGCCCAGGCTCAGGATGCCACCGCCCAGGCTGCTCCTGCCGCCCCCGTGGCTGCTCCCGCCCCTGACTTCTCCGCTCAGGAGCGCCAGATTTCCGCTGCCTTGATCGCTGCCCAGCAGACCGCTGAGACCATCGTCAACGATGCCAACGAGAACGCTGAGCGTATCCGCAACGAGGCTGACGCCAAGGCCCGCGAGGTTATCCGCCAGGCTCTGACTGAGAAGCAGGCCGAGCTCGAGGAGATCGATCGTCTCAAGGCTTCCCGTGAGGAGTTCAAGGCCGAGTATCTTAAGCTCATCCAGCACTTCATGGACGATGCCCAGAACTCCTTCCCGGCCGACCTCATGGCCTCCACACCGGTCGGTTCTGCCGCTTCTCCTGCAGTGACTGTTCCCGCCGAGCCGCTGCCCGTCGCTGACCCGGTTGTCCCCGTGGCCGATCCCTTCGCCCCGATCGACAACTTCGCTGCCGACGACCTGGACTAACATTCGGCCTACAATTTAGTGCCTCGAAAGGACCCGCAGCTTGCGGGTCCTTTTTTATGACTGTGCAGGGGCGCGCAACATAAAAAACCGAGCCCTGCACATGGTGGCGCAGAGCTCGGCGAACGGGTGAGCGGTCAAGGGTAGGTTTTAAGGCATGTCCCAAAACCTACTTGAGGAGGAAGTCGGAGAGGGGAATGGTGCGGGCCTCGCGATGCTCGGGATCGGCGATGTGGTCGGCGGGATAGCCACAGACGAGCATGTGATAGGGATAGACGCCCTCGGGCATGTTGAACTGCTCTTGTGCCACCTCAGGCTTAAAATGGCATACCCAGCACGTTCCCAGGCCCTGCTCGGTGGCCTCCATCATCATCTGATCACACACGATGGACGTATCGATTTCGCTGGAATTCATCTGATCATACGGGCGCACCCAAGCATCATCGGTAACGCTGCAAATAAGGAAGACAAGCGGGGCCCCAAAGATAGACCCATCACGAGCAAACCGAGGCTGACAAGCAGCAGCCTTCTCCAGAAGCTCAGGCGTATCCAACACCATCACACGGGTTGGATGATTATTACAAGCAGAAGGAGCAATCCGCCCAGCCTCAACAATGGCATCCACCACAGCTTGCTCAACGGAACGATTCTCAAACTCGCGACAAGAATACCGACCCCGAGCCAGATCCAAATAAGACATACAAGCCCTCCAACAATTAAAAATCAAACAAACCCAAAGTAACCCAAACAGTACCCAAAGCAGCAATCAGCCAAACGCTCATCGAGGGCCAAAGTGTCCGAACGGATACCAAAGGTCCCTTCAGCCAAACCCCCCATTGCGCTAAACCTATCAGCCAAAGTTCCAATGGTGGTACATAAGGGAGCGGGCCCGACCACAGATAACCTTTTGAACGACTCTGCTTGCAGCCGGAGTGAAAAAGGTTATCAGTGGTCGGGCCCGCGACCGCCGGGACATGTACCCCCAATTAACTGTTCTTCATGACAATCGAATCCACGACATCGGCCACATTCTCGCAGCAGTCAGCGCAGTACTCCAGGAAGGCGTACACGTCACGCCAAGCGATGACCTCGAGCGGGTCCTTGCCGTTAACGTGCAGGTTGCGCATGGCGTTGATGTAGAGCTCGTCGGCCTCGGACTCGATGGTGTTGATCTGGATGACGAGCTCGCGCAGGGTCTTGGACTTGCGGTAGTTGGGCAGCTCGACCATCAGGTCCTTCATGGCGCGGCAGGCGTCGGTCACCTTGTGGGCGATGACGATGGCATCGGGGTGGATGCTCTGGATGTTGGTGAAGTAGACGCGTTGCACGACGCCCTCGATACGATCGAGCACGGTGTCGAGCGAGCAGCTCATCAGGTCTAGATCCTCGCGCTCAAGCGGGGTGATAAAGGCGGTGAGCAGGGCGTCTTCGAGCTCGTGGTGCTTCTTGTCTGCCGCATGCTCAATCGCATGCATCTTATTGAGCATGTCGTGGATCTGCGCGGGGTCAAAGTTCTCAAAAATCTTGGTGAGCAGCTCTGCGGCCTGGACGGCGAGGTCGGCGCAAGCGACGTAGTTGTCAAAGTAGAACGAATCGGGTTTCTTTGCCATGGGTGGGTCCTTTCGAGGTGAAGACGGGTGGGCGAAGTGTTGCGGTCCGGATGGACGCTCGGTTTGACTAGAGGAACATCATGAACAGCTTGGCCATGACAAAGCTGATGAGTCCGCAGGCGGGGAAGGTGAAGAACCAGGTGAACATCATGTCTTTGACGACGCCGAAGTTGATGGCTGAGAGGCGCTTGACGGCACCGACGCCCATGATGGCGCAGGTCTTGATGTGTGTGGAGGACACGGGGATGCCGGTAAGGGTAGCAAGCAGCAGGTTCGCGGCGCCTGCGAGGTCGGCAGAGAAGCCCTGATACTTCTCGAGCTTAACCATACTCTGGCCGACGGACTTGATGATGCGCTCGCCGCCCACGCTGGTGCCGATGCCCATGGTTGCCGAGCACAGCAGCATAATCCAGATGGGGATGCCGGCATCGCCGACGCTCGTCTGGCCGCTGGCGAAGGCCACGCCTAAAAAGAGCACGCCGATGAACTTCTGTCCATCCTGCGCGCCGTGCATAAAGCTCATGGCCGCGGCACTCGCGATCTGAGCGTATTTAAAGAAGACGTTGGCACGTCGCCTGTTGGCGGCGGCAAACAGAATCGAGACGAGTTTGCACAGGACCCAGCCCATGACAAAGCCCAGGCCGATGGAGAGCGCCAGGCCGTAGATGACCTTCATCCATTCGTGGACGTTGACGCTGCTCGCGCCGCCGAGGGCGATAGCGGCACCGGTCAGGCCGGCGATAAGGCTGTGGCTTTGCGAGGTGGGGATGCCAAAACGCGACGCTGTGGCGCCGTAGACGACGATGGAGAACAGCGCCGCGCATAGGCAGGCGAGCGCCATGGTGCTGTTTCCGCCAAAGTCGACGATATGTGAGATGGTGTTGGCGACGCTCGCGTTAAAGTGCGTCATGATGAGCACGCCGAGGAAGTTGAATGCGGCGCTCATGAGAATGGCGGCGCGGGCGGGCATGCAACGCGTAGTGACGCAGGTCGCGATGGCGTTGGGCGCGTCGGTCCATCCATTGACGAAGATGGCGCCCAACGCGAGGATCACGGTGACGGCAAGGACTGGGTTCGACACAATTTGGCCGAGGAAGGTTGAGAACGTTACGTCCATATATGGGCTTTCTCGAAGTTTGCAGACACGTTACAAAAACATGATAAATCGTATCACCTCCTGCGGGTCTCTTTACCGAGTTCTGATGGGAGAAGTGAACTTTTTGGCACTAAAATTGAATATTAGCCCTGTTGACCGCGGGTGTTCTTTTTGCTAACACGCCATGCGGACACGTGCGATTACTACGACACTCCAAAACCACAGTCTGTTCGCTTTACAACATGCAAACATGCGTTCGATAATAGGGAGCATGGAATATCGACAGACAGATGGCAAAACTCGACGCGTGCACAAGCAGTATGTGGACGTTGTGGCTCGCATCCTCGCGGGCGGACAGGTCGTGCCGGTCACCGTCTGCTGGGTCGACGGCCGTTGTTTTACGATTGACGAGATTATCTCGTCCGCCGGTTTTGGCCTGACAGTTCACGGCATTCGTACGGCAACCTATAAGGTGCGTTTTGGCGGGCACGCGACCGAGCTGTATCTGGAGGACCAGACGCGCGAACGACCAGATGGCTCACAGGCCCATCTGATGCGTTGGTGGGTGTGGGCATTCGACCGTACGCTCGAGGGCGAGCGCCGTAGGTAAGGACGTACGGCATTCGGGTACAATGACAGGAATCTTGTCAGCTACTGCGCCGTTATTTGTGGCGCTTTTTGAAAGGACGAACCTATGAACGATATCCAGGGCTATCAGAACGGCCCCGTCGAGAGCGGCGCAAGCCGCGCCAAGGAGATGTCGCCGCGCGCGTACAATCTCACCATGTCTGCCCTGATCTTCTTGGGCTTTTGCGCCATGGGCGCCGGCGCCTACTTTACGAGCACCATGTCGTTTGCGCGCATGATGATGAGCGGCGCCGCCTTGCCGCTGGTCTTTGGCTCGTTTGTTTTGACCATCGTCGGCATGGTCATGATGTCGGCCGCCGCCAGCAAGCAGTCCGTGGGCCTGTCCCTTGTGGGCTATGTAATCTTTGCGAGTACCTTTGGCCTGACCGCGTCGTTTGGCCTTGCCAACTACGACTTGCCCACCATCAACACTGCCTTTATCGCCACGGCTGCCATCACCTTTGTCTTTGGCGCCTTGGGCGTGACGTTCCCCAAGTTTTTCCAGCGCGTATATGGCATCGGTTTTGGCATTCTGCTCGCCACTATTCTGGTTGAGATCGTGCTGATGTTCATGGGCGTCTCGCAGACCATCACCGATCTGATCGTAATCGTGGTGTTCGCCGGCTTCATTGGCTACGACACCTATGTTGCCACGACGGTGCCGCCTACGCTGCCCAACGCCGTGCTCATGGCGTCCAATCTGTTCGTGGACATTATCAACGTGTTCCTGCGCATCCTGAACATCCTTGGCCGTCGCGACTAGTGGCGAATTGCGGCGGTGCTTGCCGTGCGTGTAAATCGATGCGAAAGGCGGTCCTTCGGGGCCGTCTTTTTTGTACGCGGCGGGGTATCATGGATGGGAAAAGCCGATAGCGGCAGCGACAGGAAAGGTGACCACTTATGGCAGACGTCGACAACAGGAACCGTAACCGCAGGCCTAATCGCGCGGGTCAGACCAATCCCAAGCGCGAGGCCCGTGCCAAGGCCGCCGAGCGTCACGTGGCAACTGTGTCCGAAGCGTGCGCCAAGGATATCGAGCGTTCGCTTGCCGGTGTTCGCGAGTTTGACGGTATGCCTGCCGGCTTTGTCGCGGCGATGAAGGCCAAGGCCCAAGCGGCCGACGCTGTCGAGGAACAGGTTGCCGAGGACGTCGAGGGCGCGGAGGCTGCCGAGACCGAGACGGCGCCCGAGATCGTCGAGGAAATCGCCGAAGCTGAGTCCGCGCCTGCAGAGGAGCCCGCTCCGGTTCTGCCCGAGGTCACCGTGCTCGATGCCTCTGCCACGCAGGCCATTCTGGATAACGGCCGAGGCTACGCGCAGTTCTGCGACATGGCCGTGCTCGCCTTTGCCTCGTTCACCAACCCGGGCGGCGGCTACATCCAGGGCTATCTGGGTCAGGAGGCCACGCTCTGTGCCGATTCGTACCTGTATAACGTGCTCGATAAACAGCGCAAATGGTACGGCGAGAACCGTCGCCGCAACATCAACTGCGAGCTTTACCGCAACCGTGCGCTGGTGGTGCCTGCGGTGCGCTTCGACCGCAACCACGTGCATGCGTATGCCGACGTGATCGTGGCCGCCGCGCCCAACGCCAAGCGCGCTCGCCAGGAGTATCGCGTGGGTGACGATGCCCTGCTGGACGCCCTGCGCGATCGCATCCGCTTTGTCCTTGCCATCTGCGACGAGCTGGGTCGCGAGAAGCTCGTGCTGGGCGCTTGGGGCTGCGACAACAACGGCTTTGACGCCGAGGCCGTGGCCGAGCTCTTCCGCAAGGAGCTTGCATCGGGCGACTTTAAGGTCAAGCAGGTCTTTTTTGCCGTGCCCTCTACGCGCTGGGACGAAGATTTTGCCAAGTTCGAGCATGTGCTGGCAAACTTCCCCGAGCGCAACGAGGAGTCCTATGCCCAGGTTGCCGCTCGCGCTGCGGCTGCCCGCGCCGCCGAGCAGGCCCAGGCTGCCGCCGAGGACGATGAAGACGATGACGATTGGCGCAAGTACCTGTAATCGGTATGTGCTGACAGATAGGTCGATTCGGCGGGAGAGACTGCTCCCGCCGACTTTTTCTTTTTACTAGAGGAAGGGCTTACGATGAAAAACGTTCTGTGCTTTGGCGACAGCAATACCTACGGCTATGATCCGGCGGGCATGCGCGACGGCACCGCGGTACGCTATGCGCACGATGTGCGCTGGTGCGGCGTGGCCCAGCGCGACCTGGGCGAGGGCTGGCACGTGATTGAGGAAGGCCTCAACGGCCGCACGACGGTACGCGACGACATGTGCCATCTGGACACTAATCTCAACGGCATCCGCGCGTTGCCGATGCTGCTCGAGGCTCATAAGCCGCTGGATGCGATCGTGATTATGCTGGGCACCAACGACTGCAAGACGGTCTTTAGCGTGGGGGCTGCCGATATCGCTGACGGTGCCATGGCGCTGATTCGCACCGTCCGCGCGTTTCCCTGGACCGAAGCCGCGCCCTGCCCGCGTATTCTGCTGATGGCGCCTATCAAGATTAAACCGCAGATCGCCGATGTGTACATGACCGACTTTGACGAGCGCTCCGTCGAGGCCTCGGAGCATTTTGCCGAATACTATGCGTATGCTGCTAAACAGTTTGGCTGCGACTTTTTGAATGCCGCTGATTTTGCCGAGCCGGGCGATATCGATTATCTGCACATGATGCCCGAAAGCCACGAGAGCCTGGGCCACGCCGTGGCAGCCAAGCTCCAAGAGATGCTCGGAGAGTAGCGCGACCCCAAGCCACCGCAAAGGGGACGGGCGCCTTTGCGGTGGCTTGGGCTGCGAATCTTAATACTGCCACATGTGGTTGACGGGGCCGGAGCCTTTGCCCATGTCAAAGCCGGCGGCCAGAGCGCCTGTCAGGTAGGCCTTGCCGGCGTTGACGGCATCGGCAAGATCCATGCCCTGGGCCAGCGCGCAGGCGATGGCGGACGAGAGCGTGCATCCGGTGCCGTGCGTGTTGTCGGTCTCGATGCGCTTGTGGCGGAACCACGTGGTGAGTGGATCTCCCAGATGGTTGCCCTCGTCATCGAGTGGCGCGGGTTCGGCCAGTACATCGTTGGCCTCGTTGACAAGATGCCCACCCTTAACGAGGGATGCGCAACCAAAGCGGCGGGTGAGGAGCATGGCAGCATTTTGCTGCGTGCGCTCGGAGTCGACCTCATAGTCGAGCAGTGCCATGGCCTCGGGAATATTGGGCGTGATAACCGTCGCTAGCGGGAACAGGCGGCGGGTGAGCGCCTCGGCGGCATCTTCGGCAATCAGCCGCGCGCCCGAGGTGGCGACCATGACGGGGTCGACGACCACGTTCGTTGCGTTCCAGGCGCTCAAGCGGTCGGCGATGACTTCGATAATCTCGACAGAAGAAACCATGCCGATCTTGACGGCGCTGGGGCGGATATCGTCAAAAACGGCGTCAATTTGCGCGGCTACGATATCTGGCGAGATATCCTGCACGGCGGTAACGCCCAGGGTGTTCTGTGCGGTGATGGCGGTGATGGCCGTCTCGGCATACAGGCGGTGCGCCGTGATGGTCTTGATGTCGGCCTGAATGCCGGCGCCACCGCTGGAATCGGATCCCGCGATGGACAGGACGGCAGGTACCTTACTACGATCCATGTTCGCTCCCTTGTTCGGTCGGAATCAAATGGGTCTTTAAGCCAGCATTATAAAGATGCCCGGGCCGACTCTATGCCGAACCCGGGCGGGCGATGCAATCTCTACGCAAGTGTAAGTAAATGTTCACAAGTCAACAATTGACAGGCACCAGCTCGCCGCCAGAAGCGGCCGCGGCGACAGGGTTAGTCCTCCATGCCGAGGTCGATCGTGGTGCCCTCGAAGATCTTGTTGACGGTGCGGACGGCGCACATCTTCCCACACATGGTGCAAGTGCCCTCGGTGGCGGCGGGGGATTCTTCGTAGCGCTTCTTGCCCGTAACTGGGTCGAGCGCGCACTTCCACATGGCGTCCCAGTCGAGCTTGCGGCGTGCCTGGCCCATCCTGTCGTCCATGTCGCGGGCGTGGGGCACCTTCTTGGCGATATCGGCGGCGTGTGCGGCGATCTTGGTGGCCATGAGGCCGTCGAGCACATCCTGGGCGTTGGGCAGGCATAGGTGCTCGGCCGGTGTCACGTAGCACAGGAAGTCGGCACCGGAGCTGGCGGAGATGGCGCCGCCGATGGCGGCGGTGATGTGGTCGTAACCCACGCCGATATCGGTTACCAGCGGTCCGAGCACATAGAACGGAGCATTGTGGCACAGGCGCTTCTGCAGTTTCATGTTGGCGGCGATCTCGTCGAGCGCCATGTGACCCGGGCCCTCGACCATGACCTGGACGCCGGCGGCCCAAGCGCGCTTGCACAGCTTGCCCAGCTCGATCATCTCAGCGGTCTCGGTGGCGTCGTTGGAGTCGTAGAGGCAGCCCGGGCGGCAGGAGTCGCCGAGCGAAATCGTCACGTCGTACTCGTGGCAAATCTCGAGCAACTCGTCGTAGAACTCATAGAACGGGTTCTCGTTACCGGTGACCTCCATCCAGCCAAACAGCAGTGAGCCGCCGCGGCTCACGATGTTCATCAGGCGGCCGGTCTCCTTAAAGGTCTTGGTGACCGACTTGTTGATGCCGCAGTGAATGGTCATAAAGTCCACGCCGTCCTCGGCATGCGCGCGCACGACTTCGAACAGGTCGTCCTTGGTGAGCTTGACCAGCGGCTTTTCCATGTAGCCGATGGCGTCGTACATGGGGACGGTGCCTACCATGAGCGGCGTCTCGTCGATGAGCTGCTGGCGGAACTGGCGCGTCTTGCCCGAGTTGGAGAGGTCCATGATGGCGTCGGCGCCAAAGTCCTCGGCGATCTTGACCTTCTTCCATTCCTCGGCGGCATCGGCCTTGTCGCCCGAGATGCCCAGGTTCACGTTGACCTTGGTGGACAGGCCCTCACCGACGCCAAAGGCGCGCATGCCCTTTTTGATGTGCACGATGTTGGCGGGAATGGCGATGCGGCCGTCGGCCACGCGCTCGCGGATGTACTCGGGGTCGCGATGCTCGCGCTCGGCGACCTCCTTCATCTGCGGTGTGATCTGCCCGGCGCGGGCGAAGTCGATTTGCGTGACGAGCTTGGGCTCGGTCTGTGTGCTCATTGGCACGGCTCCCTTCGTTGGCATTACCCATATCAGGTTTGCGGGTCAGGGCGGGCGCGCCCAGTCTCAGCCTGCCGTCTTGTCCTGCAAGCTCCCCGTTTATGTGGTGGGCTCAAGTATAGCCTGAATGGGTACGATTGGGCCAACGAGCGTGCCTGTGGGGAGGCGAACATGGAAGACAAGCATCTATATCGAGAGACACGATGGGATGTATCGGCCGAGGAGGGCCGTGCGCACCATGGGTTGGTCGCGATTGGTTTTGCGGTGCTTGCCGTGCTGGTGATTGCCTTTTGTATTTGGACGTTCGGCGGTCGTGGCGGCGCCGCCTGGGAGTTTGAAGCCGACGAGGGCCTGCCGATTATGACCATGAAAGTTTCTGGTGGCAACACGGTTGCCGCACCCGGCGACTATTGGTATCCGTGCGACGAGTTTGTGCAGCTGCAGCTGAGCGGCGGGTCTATTCCGGGCGAAGAAATCGAACGCGTGACGTTTGATGCGGCAATCAAAACACTCACGGTGAAGCTCAAAGATCAAGGGGGCGTGCCCACGACCATGGATATCGCTCTGACGGAGTGGCGTCTGGAACCTCCGTCGGGCGTTACGGTATCCGACGTAGAGCACGTTAAGATTACCTACCAAGATGGCTCGACGAGCGAGATTGCAAAGGCCGATGGCTTGGCGGAGTAACGAGGTGTTTGGAAACGGCGGGTCTATTGTGCCTGCGCGTTCATGAAAACCAGGGTGTTTTTGTCTGAAAGCTCGGGGATGTGTCGATAGCCGATGTTGAATGCGGTAAGTTCGCTTGCATCCTCGAGCTTGTTTTCTGCCATCCACCGCGCCATGGAGCCGCGCGCCTTTTTGCTGGCGGTCGACCGTTGGATGGGCTTCCCGTTGCGGATACCCTCGCCAAAGAGGCATGTGACGGCCGTGGCGTCGCCCGCGAGGTGGGGCAGAACGGCTTTGGCATACTCTACGCTGGCGAGGTTGACGATCGTGGTGTTTGAGCCTGCCGGGGCGATAGCCCGCGCGAGCTTGTCGCTCCAAAACGCGTAGAGGTCTCGGGCATCGTCAACGGCGAGCTTCGCGCCCATCTCCAGCCGATACGGTTCGACGGCATGAAAGGGACGAACGCACCCGTAGAGGCCGGAGAGGATCCACAGATGGTCTTGCAGCCATGCGAGCTGCGCGGAATCCATCACCTCGGGTGCCATGCTCTGGTATTGAATGCCGTGATAGGACATGACGGCAGGGGAGAGGTGGCGAGCGAGTGCGGGATTGTCGAGATCGCCGCTTTTCAGGATGGGCCCGAACTCATGCAGGGTGTTGAGGCAAGGCCCCAGCAGTTTGTCACTCACGTTCCACAGCGCCTGCAGGCCGCCGCTGCCTTCATTCCGCTCGATATCTAGCAGTGCGCGGTGGAGGCGAGCCGTCTCGCGCACAAAGGGTGGGATGCCCAGGACTTCAAAAGCATCTTGGGCCGCGCGCATCTGCTTGGCGGGCGAAATGATGACCTGCAGCATGAACTCTCCTCTGCCAAAAAAAAGTTGCGGTGGAATACGGTCTGTTTTGGCCGTTTATGGGCCAGTTTAGTCCGTATTTCACCGCAACTGATGAAGGGTTGGTTAGGCTCGCTCGATGAAGGCCTTGTAGCCGCGGTAGGCCTCGTAGATATCGGCCTTGTTGGCGACCTCCCACAGGGCGTGCATGGACAGGACGGCAACGCCGGAGTCGATGACGTTCATGCCATACTTGGCCATGATGTAGGCGATGGTGCCGCCACCGCCCGCGTTGACGCGACCGAGCTCACAGGTCTGGAAGTCCACGCCGGCCTCGTCCATGATGTCGCGGACGAGGGCCACGTACTCGGCATCGGCGTCGTTGGAACCGCCCTTGCCGCGGCTGCCCGTGTACTTGTTAAAGCACAGGCCACGACCCATAAAGGCGGCGTTCTTCGTCTCGAACTTGCCGGCATAGCCCGGGTCGAAACCGGCGGACACGTCGGAGGAGAGCATGCGGCTGCGGGCGAGCGCGCGGCGCAGGGCCAGCGGGCTATCCTCGCCGGCAAGCGTCATGATCTCGGCGACGGTGTTCTCGAAGAAGCGGCTCGTCATACCGGTGGCACCCACGGAGCCGATCTCCTCCTTATCGACGATGAGCGTGATGCTCGTGCGCTCCACGTTGGCGACGTCGATCTGGGCGAGCATGGACGGATAGGCGCAGACACGATCGTCGTGGCCATAGCCCAAAATCATGGAGCGGTCGAGGCCCATGTCGCGGGCGGGACCGGCGGGCACGACCTCGATCTCGGCGGAGAGGAAGTCCTCCTCCTCGACGCCGTACTGCTCCTTGAGGATGTCCAGGAACATCTGCTTGACGGGTTCCTTGGGAGCGTCCTTGTCGTCCTCGTCAAACTTGACGGGACGGCCGCCCACGATCACGTCGAGGATCTCGGCGTCGACGGCGTCCTTGGCGGGCTTGGACATCTGCTCGCTCGAGAGGTGGATCAGCAGGTCGGAGATGGTAAAGACCGGATCGTCTGCCTTGTCGCCGATGTTGATGTCGACGGTGGTGCCGTCCTTTTTGCAGATGACGCCCACGAGTGCAAGCGGGGAGGCCACCCAGTGGTAGCTCTTGACGCCGCCGTAGTAGTGCGTGTCGAGGTAGGCCATGTCGCCGGCCTCGAAGGCGGGATTCTGCTTAAGGTCCAGGCGCGGCGAGTCCACGTGAGCACCCAGGATGTTAAAGCCCTGCTCGAGCGGGACGGTGCCCAGGTTGACGAGCATGAGGTCTTTGCCGTGATTGGCGGCGTACACCTTGTCGCCGGCCTTGAGCGTGCGGCCCTCGGCAATCACGGTCTCCAAGTCGACGTAGCCCGCCTCCTCGGCCATCTTGATGCCGGTCTTGACGCACAGGCGCTCGGTCTTATTCTCGCTCAAAAACTGCTTATAGCCGCGGCAAAGCTCCTCGAGTTCCTCGACTTGCTGTGGCGTGTACTTTTTCCATGCGCAGGGACGCTCCATGACGCAGGCTCCTTTCGGATCGATCGTGCTGGTTGATGTACCGTGAGCCATCGTATCACGCGCGGGCCCGCGGCGGCAGGGAAGCCTGATGTGCGGTGGCCGCGGGGCGGGGAGCGTGTAAACTGGTGTGAGCAAACCGTGCCCAGCCCAAAGCGAGGTATTCAATATGTCTGACAAGCGCCGCACCTTTGCCGTTATCGACGGCAACTCGCTCATGCACCGCGCCTTCCACGCCGTGCCGCCCACCATGAATGCGCCGGACGGGCGCCCCACCAACGCGATCTTTGGCTTTCTGAACATGTTTCTTAAGATGATCGATGCCTTTAACCCCGACGGTGTGGTCGTGGCGTTTGACAAGGGCAAACCGCGCGTGCGCATGGAGATGCTGCCGCAGTATAAGGCGCAACGCCCGCCCATGGACCCCGATCTGCATGCGCAGTTTCCGATGATCAAGGAGCTGCTCACCGCGCTCAACGTGCCGATTCTGCAGTCCGAGGGCTGGGAAGGCGACGATATCCTGGGAACCATGGCGCGCCTGGGTGAAGAGGCCGGCTGCGACATGCTGCTGGTGACCGGCGACCGCGACATGTATCAACTCGTGACCGAGCACGTCAACGTGGTCTCGACCCGCAAGGGCCTGTCCGACGTGGCGATCATGACGCCCGAGAGCGTGGACGACCTGTATCACGGCATTACGCCGGCGCTCGTGCCCGATTTTTACGGTCTAAAGGGCGATACGTCGGACAACATTCCCGGCGTACCGGGCATCGGCCCCAAAAAGGCGAGCGCGCTCATCGCACAGTACGGCAGCTTGGACGAGGTCATCGCGCATGCCGACGAGGTCAAGGGCAAGATGGGCGAGAACCTGCGTGCGCACATCGACGATGCGCTGCTGAGCCGCAAGGTCGCAACCATTCGCACCGATGCGCCCGTCGAGCTCGACTTTGACGAAACGTCCTTCCCGGCGTTTTCTGCCGACGAAGTGTCCGCGGCGCTGGGCACGCTTGGTATCACCGCCATGCAGAACCGTTTCTTGGCGCTGATCGGCGGCGAGGGCGGGGCTGCTGCTGCCTCCAGTGTGTTTGAGATACCTGCGATGGTTCGCGCAGCCGCCGGCGATGCCGACGCGCTTGGTGCCGTTGCGGCTGAGGTTTCCCGCGCGATTGATGCCGGCGAGTGGGTCGCCGCCGTGGTGGACGACGACAAGGAAGAGGGCGCGCTCTTTGGACTGACGCGCACGCTGTGGTTGGCGACGTCCAAGGGCCTGTTCGCGCTCGAGGAGGGCGACGGCGGTACCACTGCCGTAGTCGATGGCTTCAACTTCGCCCACGGCGTGATTGCCGGCGTGCTTGCGCGCCTGTTTGTGGAGGGCCGCGTGGCGAGCCCGGATATGAAGGCGTTGTTGCACGAGCTTTCGCCCATCGATTCTTCTGAACTCGAGCTCATGGATCCGCTCGCTACCGATTCCACGCGTATCTTCGATACCGTGGTCGCTGCCTATCTGCTGGATTCCGATCGCTCCGAGTTCGATGAGGCATATCTGGCCGATACGTATCTGCAGATGGCGCTGCCTGCGGCGCGCGGCGCAGAGGGTGCCGGCGAGGACGCTCCAGCGCCTGCCGCCCGTACTGCGGCTCTGACACTGGCGCTCGTGACGCCGTTGCGCGAGTGCATGGCCCGTGAGAATGCCGCCAACGTGTTCGATGGCATCGAGATGCCGCTCGTGCCGGTGCTTGCCAAGATGGAGCGCGCGGGCATGCTCGTGGATCCCGACCGCCTGCGTAATCTGTCCGAGGGCCTGGCGACCCAGATCACCGAGGTCGAGCGCAGCATTCGCGACCTGGCGGGTGACGAGACCTTTAATATTGGCAGTCCCATGCAGCTGTCGCATGTGCTCTTTGATGTGATGGGGCTTCCGACCAAGGGCCTCAAGAAGACTAAGCGCGGCTACTATTCGACCAACGCCAAGGTGTTGAGCGACCTTGCCCGCGACCACGAAATCGTGCGTCTGATCTTGGATTGGCGTGAAAAGTCCAAAATCAAGTCCACCTATCTGGATACGCTGGGCCCGCTGCGCCGTGGTGACGGTCGCGTGCACACCACGTACAACCAGACCATCACGGCAACGGGGCGTCTGTCCTCGAGCGACCCGAACCTGCAGAACATCCCGACGCGCTCGGAGCTGGGTCGTACCGTTAAGACGGCGTTTTCGGCAGGCGAGGGAAGCGTCTTTTTGGCGGTGGACTACTCGCAGATCGAGCTGCGTCTGCTGGCGCATCTCTCGGGTGACGAGCACTTGGTGCGCGCCTTTAACGAGGGCGAGGACTTTCATGCCGAGACGGCGGCGCGCGTGTTCGGCGTGCCGGTGTCCGAGGTAACGCCCGACCTGCGCAGTCGCGCCAAGGCCGTGAACTTTGGCATCGTGTATGGTCAGCAGGCCTACGGCCTGTCGCAGTCGCTGCATATCTCGATGGCCGAGGCGCGCGACATGATCGACCGCTACTACGAGGCCTACCCGGGCGTGCGCACGTTCCTCGACAACGTGGTGGCGCGCGCCAAGCAGACGGGCTACGCCGAGACCATGTACGGCCGCCGTCGTCATATTCCGGAGCTCAAGGCCAAAAATCCGCAACTCCGCGGCTTTGGCGAGCGCACGGCCATGAACCACCCCATGCAGGGCACCGCCGCCGACATCATCAAGATCGCCATGGCCCGCGTAAGCCGCCGCCTGGAAGAAGAGGGTTTTGCCGCCCACATGATCTTGCAGGTACACGACGAACTGGATTTTGAGTGCCCCGTCAACGAAGTCGAGCGCCTAACCACCATGGTCCGCGACGTCATGGAACACGTCGTAGACCTCCGAGTACCCCTCATTGCAGAAGCTTCGACTGGAGTGACCTGGGCAGACGCAAAATAGAGACGCCCCCACAACCCCAAAGTAACCAAAACAGAAGGGAGCCCCTCATCAAAAAGGAGCTCCCTTCATCCATAACTATTCAGCTAAGTATCTAGACACTCAAGACGCTATCTCGGCGGCAAGCAAGTAACCTCAGGACCTGGCCGGGTGGCATGGGTTAACTTTTCGTAGATTCCGCACGCAAAGAAAGCCACTTAATGTGGCTTTCGTCTTGCGCAGGACCTGACCGAGCGAAAAGTTAACCCATGCCACCCGGCCAGGTCCGACAAGTTACGTTAACGAGCCGCCAAGATGGCGTCGATGAGCGTCAGTACGCCCCCGTCGTTGTTGCTCGGAATGCGCCACTTGGCATGCGCGTTCATGTGCTCCTCGGCATTGTCCACGATAAAGCTGTGACCGACGCGCTCCAACATGGGGATGTCGTTGTACGTATCGCCTACGGCGGCAGCATCGGCAATATCGATGCCCAGGTGCTCGCACAGGTGCGCGACGCCGGCGCCCTTGTCGACGCCCAGGTTCATAAAGTCGATCCACTCGCGCCCGGCGTTGGTGACGTAGAGCTTGTCCGAGAACTCGGGGCTATAGGTCTCGCGGAAAGCGGGCTCGGCGTCGTAGCCGGGGAAGAAGACCGAAATCTTGTTGGACTCGAAATCAATGCCCTCAAAGCTGTCGACGTAGTTGATTGTGTTGTAGTAGACGCTGATCTCGTCGTGGTATTGATGGTCGCGGGCAAGCACGTAGAACTCGTCGAAGCAGCACAGGACGGGGACAGCGCGAGGATCCTCCGAGGCACGGTTCAAGACCTGCTGATACAGCTCCACGTCAATATTGCTCTTATAGATATAGCTGCCGCGATAGATCACGCACGCTCCGTTGTCGGGACAAAAGGCGAGGCGGTTCTTGATGCCCTCGAACATCTCCTCGAGCTTGGGGGCGGGACGTCCGCTGGCGGGGCAGAATACGATGCCGGCGTCGGCGAGCTTGTCCAGGCGCTCATCAAGACCCTGGGGCAGCACACGCTCGTCGGTCAGCAGCGTCTTGTCCATATCGACGGCGAGAATCTTAATGTTGCCGATGTTGGCGTCCGATTCGTAAGTTTGCATAAAAAAGCGCCTTTCGTTTCGAGATTGTTTCAGACGTTATAACCATCAACTAGTAGTCGAGCGTATTTTCGCAGGAATGGTGCGTATTTGCACTGCAATTCACAAACTAATGAAAAAACTTTTCAGAAATTTGAATTTGTCGCTTGCGCAGCGTGCACTTTATCGTAATATAGCGAACATCGAAAACGGAGACGGCAAAAGAGCCGTTTACCGAGGAAAAGGTACCGTTTGCGATATTTGAATTGCGCCCGGCGATACGTGAGAGGAGAGGCAGATGCAGTTCGTAAAGATCATCACCACTGCAGACAATGCCATCCGACGCCAGCGCGCAATTTCCCGACGACGATAACAATCGTCTCTGTCCGCATGGGGCGCAATGCCTCAACAGAGTCATTTTGAGGTCGTTGGGTTTAAGCACGACATAGCCGCATGTTTCTAGGGCATGCCTGTGATGCATTCTGCTGAATAACCTGATATTGCACGGTTTTTGACCTCAAGGTGACTTGCAACTGACCGATGTTCTAACTAGCTACCAAGGGCGAAAGGAAACAGCCATGAGCAAGGAAAAAGTCGTTCTCGCATATTCCGGTGGTCTTGATACATCCGTATGTGTCAAGTGGCTCCAGGACGAGAAGAATCTCGATGTCGTTTGTGTCTGCGGCAACGTGGGCCAGGAAGAGACCGGACTGGATGCCAAGAAGCAGAAGGCGCTCGACCTGGGCGTTCTCGATTGCCAGGTGCTCGACCTGCGCGACGAGTTCTCCGATGAGTTCCTGACTAAAGCCATCGCGGCAAACTCCATGTACGAGAACAAGTACCCGCTGCTCTCCGCTCTGTCTCGCCCGCTGCTTGCCAAGAAGCTTGTTGAGGTCGCCCACGAGTTTGGCGCGACCTACGTCGCCCACGGCTGCACCGGCAAGGGTAACGACCAGGTCCGTTTTGAGGCCGCCGTCAAGGCCCTCGACCCCGAGCTCAAGGTTATCGCCCCGGTTCGCGAGTGGGACCTGAAGTGCCGTCCCGACGAGGTCGCCTATGCCCACGCCCACAACGTGCCGGTTCCCGAGGGTGCCAACGACAACCCCTACTCCATCGACGACAACCTGTGGGGTCGTGCCATTGAGTGCGGTCACCTGGAGGATCCCTGGAACGAGCCGCTCGACGACGCCTGGGTTATGACCAAGAACCCCGAGGACACGCCGGACACCCCGACCTACACCGAGATTGAGTTTGAGGCCGGCAAGCCCGTCGCCGTCGACGGCAAGAAGATGAAGCTCTCCGAGATCGTCATCGCCCTCAACAAGATTTCGGGCGACAACGGCTTTGGCCGTCTTGACCTGGTCGAGGATCGTCTGGTGGGCCTCAAGAGCCGCGAGTGCTATGAGGTTCCCGGAGCCCTGACGCTCATCACCGCCCACAAGGCGCTTGAGGACATCTGCGTCGAGGGCGATTTGCTCAAGACCAAGATTAAGCTCGAGCAGGATTGGGCCACCGCCGTTTACAACGGCCAGTGGTACAGCCCGCTCAAAAACGCGCTCGATGCCTTTATGGCCGATACCCAGAAGTTCGTGACCGGCACTGTCCGTCTGAAGTTCTTTAAGGGCAACTGCCATGTCGTCGGCCGCAAGAGCCCCTTCAGCCTCTACGACTACGGTCTGGCTACCTACGACCGCGACACCACGTTTGACGAGAAGGCCAGCGCCGGCTTTATCGAGATCGATACGCTGTCGCTCAAGACGTGGGCAAAGGTCCAGGGCCCCAGCTCTGCTGCCGCCCAGGCCTAGCGCCTCCTTCCCTTGGTATCCGCGCGGCCCATCCGCGTGATACATAACGGGCGCACGGGGTCCCTACCTTTCGTTATGCTTGCTGACACTTCTTAACATCGGTGGCCCCTACGTTCCGCCCGCATATATGATGCCGCGTCTGCGGCTGAGTCCGAGCCCCGCCGGGGTTGTCCGGCGGGGCTCCTTCTATCAATTTGGCGGCTCTGCGCCTATATATATGAGGAGTATCCATTATGTTCAATGCTATTGCGCATGCTTTACTCGCCCTCGCGCCCGAGTTCGATGCTGCAAGGGTCGAGGACGTCCCTATGAGCCTGAAGGCCTGGATCGATGGTTCGCAGGGCAACATCCGGAGGGAGACGTTGGGCGCCAAGTGCATGGCGCGTCACTTCTTTGCAAATTAGCTACATGGCTCCGCACACGGTGGGGAATGTGTAAAACTAGCGGTTGAAAAATCGCTTTAGCGACATGGCTCATTGCTTTGGGCGCTTTTTTTGGTATTTGGAGAAAGGGGACGGTTCCATGGCTCTTTGGGGCGGTCGTTTTGAGGCGGGAGTGGCCGAGGTCACGCAGGAGTTTGGCGCGTCGCTGCCTGTCGACAAACATCTCTATAAGCAGGATATCGCCGGTTCTAAGGCGCATGCCAAGATGCTGGCGGCCCAGGGCATCATCAGTGCCGAGGACGAGCGGGCGATTGCCGAGGGCCTGACCGGAATCGAACAGGGTATCGATGCCGGCAACTTCACCTTCGATATCAACGATGAGGACATTCATATGTCCATCGAGAGCGAGCTGACGCGCCGCATCGGCGAGGCCGGTAAGCGCTTGCATACCGGGCGTTCGCGCAACGACCAGGTGGCGACCGATACGCGTCTGGGCGTCAAGGCGCTGGCCAAGGAACTCATGGAGGCCAATCTTGAGCTGCGCCATGTGCTGGTGGATGCGGCCAAGAAGTACGACAAGGTGATTCTGCCGGGCTACACGCACATGCAGCATGCTCAGCCCGTGCTGCTGTCGCATCATCTGCTGGCGTATTCCTGGATGTTCGCGCGCGACTTTACACGCCTGAAGGCCGCCTTTGATGCCGCTGACAACTGCCCGCTGGGTGCCGCCGCGCTTGCCGGTACGAGCTATCCGCTCGATCGCCAGATGACGGCTGCCGAGCTTGGCTTTGCGGGTGTGATTCCCAACTCGCTCGATGCGGTTTCCGACCGTGATTTCCTGCTCGATCTGCATTACGCCGGCTCCGTCATGGCCATGCACCTGTCGCGTCTTTCCGAGGAGATCGTGCTGTGGTCGAGCTCCGAATTCGGCTTTATCACGCTTTCCGACTCGTATTCCACCGGCTCGTCTATCATGCCGCAGAAGAAGAACCCCGACTTTGCTGAGCTTATCCGCGGCAAGAGCGGTCGCGTGTACGGCAACCTGGTGCAGCTGCTCGTGACCATGAAGGGCCTGCCGCTTGCTTATAACAAGGACTTGCAGGAGGACAAGGAGGGTGCGCTCGATACCGCCCATACGCTCATGCAGTGCCTGTCGGTTATGGCCGGCATGATCTCGACCTGGACTGTCAACGAGGACGCCATGGCGCGCGAGTGTGGTGTGGGCCACTTGGCAGCCACTGATGTTGCCGATTACCTGGCAAAGCGCGGCCTGCCGTTCCGCGAGGCACATGCCGTGGTGGGTCATCTTGTCCTGATGTGTGAGAAGCGCGGCTGCAATCTTGAGGACCTGCCGTTTGAGGTGTTTCAGGAGGCAAGTCCGCTCTTTGAGCGCGACATTACCGAGGCACTCGACATCCCGTCGATTGTCGCCGCGCGCACGACCGAGGGTGGTACCGCCCCTGCTGCCGTTGCCGTGCAGTTGGGAAGCGCCGAGGCGCAGCTCGCGGCCGATGAGGGTGTGTTTGGCTCGTTATCCAAGGTCGTCGAGATGGGCCACGGAGCTAATTAGCTTATTGGATGCGTCTGTCTGGTGTGTTCATCATATTTTGCCTTTACGGGTGCCCGCTACGGTGGGCACCCGTTTTGTTATAGAGAAGGAAGGAGCTTGTCGAGAACTTCTGTAGGACATTTGCGCAGGTTGTGAAGGGGGTGCGTTCACGGGCGACAATCGACCGCCCGTTCTGTTCGTTGCAGTTGAAAGTGGGACGGATGGTACTCTAGTCGGGCTTCGAAACAGAAGTGACACATATGGAGCGCTTTAATAAATAATAACGCTTCAATAAACGGCTTTTTGTTTAACTGCAGCTAGAACTCTGTTACGATGCAGTCCAGGCGGGTGCCGGAATGGGACTTGGGCACGCGCGAACCTACTTGAAAGGCTACCTTATGGCTATCGAGAAGACCTTCATCATGATTAAGCCCGACGCCGTGCGCGATCGCAAGATCGGCGAGATCGTTGCTCGCATTGAGCGCAGCGGCCTTGTTATCGAGCGCATGGAGATGACCACGCTCGAGCGCGCTACCGTCGAGGAGCACTACGCCCATCTGGCCGACAAGCCCTTCTTTGGCGGTCTCTGCGACTTTATGACGAGCGGTCCGGTCGTCAAGATGGTCGTTTCCGGCCTCTCCGCTGTCTCCAAGATGCGCACCCTTATGGGCGCCACCAACCCGCTTGATGCTGCCCCCGGCACCATTCGCGGCGACTTTGCTGTCGATGTCAACGCCAACGTGATCCACGGCTCCGACTGCCTGGAGAACGCCGAGATCGAGATCAAGCGCTTTTTTGGCTAAACCAGCTTTGACTCCTTAAAGCTGTTAGCGTGTGGCTTGGGCGCCGCGGAACTTCATCCGCGGCGCCCTTTTTATTCCAGTAGACTTTTGGTAAACCCCCACAAATCTACTAAAGAGCCCCCGTCCGGATGTTTCTTCCGGGCGGGGGCTGGCGTTAGCGTCGTATGGCTTTGTGAATCTTTAGGCCTCGTCGACGATCTTAAGGCCGCGCGTGTGGTCGATCTCGTTGAGGAGGTTAACGCGACGCTCGTGACGGCCGCCCTCAAACTCGGCGTCGAGCCACTCGTCGACGATCATCTTGGCGAGCTCGGAGCCAACGACGCGGGCGCCAAAGGCGAGCACGTTGGTGTTGTTGTGCATGCGCGAGAGCTTGGCGCTGAAGGGCTCGGAGCACACGACGGCGCGTACGCCCTCGACCTTGTTGGCAGCCAGGCTGATTCCGACGCCGGTGCCGCAGATCAGGATACCCAGGTCAACGTCGCCGTTGGCAACGGCCTTGCCCACTTTGTAACCGGCGATGGGGTAGTCAAAGCTCTCGGAGGTGTCGGTGCCAAAGTTCACGACCTCGCAGCCGCGCTCCTTCAGGTGCTCGGAAATGATGTTCTTGAGCTCGACGGCGGCGTGGTCGTTACCGATACCGATCTTCATGAGTGGTTCCTCTCTGGTCTGTGCGGCGCAAATGCTAAAGGTGTTTACCGCGTTCGACTGCATGATAGCGCGACTTTTGTGTAAACGCTCGGGCGTTTTTTGATCAAACGCTTTAACAGGCAACAAGACCTGCTTTTCATGAATGAATGCCGCCAGTTTGTGCTTGAGCGCCGTCTGCCGGAACCATGGTTGCGGTTTTTGATGCATTGTTATCAAATAAAGGAGCTAACTTTTTTGAGAGTCCAGCCCGTTATGCAAGCAGGAGATACCTATGCCTACCGATTCCATCCGTGATGCCGCGTTTTGCGATGTTTTGAACCGCGAGCTTGTCTGTGCACTCGGCTGCACCGAGCCCATTGCCGTTGCCTATGCAGCGGCGCTGGCGAGCCAGACGCTCGGTTGCGAACCCGATCATATGGATGTTGCCTGCTCGGGTAACATAATCAAGAACGTTAAGAGCGTGACCGTGCCCAACTCGGGCGGTATGCACGGTATTGAGGCCGCGGCCGCGCTGGGTGCCGTGGGCGGCGACGCTAAGAGCGCGCTTGAGGTGCTCGAGAGCGTTAACGATGAAGACCGCGCTCGTGTGGCCGAGCTCCTCGCCGACGCTGGCTACTGCGATGTGTCGCTTGTCGAGGGTGTGCCCAACCTCTACATCAAGGTGACTGCGACGGCCGGGGGCCATACCGCGGTCGTCGAGATTACCGATCACCACACTAATGTCACGTGCCATACGCTCGATGGTATTCCGGTATGCGGCAAGTCGGCGGGGGAGTGCGCCGCCTGCGCCGAGCGCGTGGTGGCCGAGCGTGCGGCAGATAACGCCGATACGCCCATGTCCATTGATTCCATCATCGACTTTATCGAGGACGGTGACATTGAGGGCGCCCGCGCTGCCGTTGAGCGTCAGATTGAGCTGAATGGCGCAATCAGTGCCGAGGGCCTTGCGCACGCTTGGGGCGCCGAGGTGGGTCGTACGCTGCTGGGTGCTCGTGCCGATGACGTCGCCTGCCGTGCCCGTGCCCGTGCGGCCGCCGGGTCCGACGCCCGCATGAACGGTTGCGCGCTGCCGGTCGCCATTGTGTGCGGCTCGGGCAATCAAGGCATTACCTGCGCATTGCCCGTCATGGAGTATGCCGAGTACCTGCGTTGCGACCACGAGCGTCTGGTGCGCGCCGTGATGCTGTCCGATCTTATCGCCGTGCATATCAAGAGCTATATTGGTGCGCTTTCGGCGTTTTGCGGTGCTATTTGCGCCGCGTGCGGCGCCGGCGCTGCGATTACCTGGCTGTGCGGTGGCACGCGCGAGCAGATTGGCTCGACGGTTTCGAACACGCTCGGTAACGTTGGCGGCATCGTGTGCGACGGCGCCAAGGCGAGCTGTGCCGCCAAGATTTCGGCTGCCGTCGATGCGGCGATTCTGGGACATGACATGGCCATGCAGGGGCGTGGCTTCCGTGCCGGCGAGGGTTTGATCCAGGATACCGTCGAGCAGACGATTGCCAGCATGGGCTACGTGGGCCGTGTGGGCATGAAGGACACCGACGTCGAGATCCTCAACATCATGATCGGCAAAACCCAAGTGTGCTAGGACAGTTCGTCGGCTACTTGGTGTTCGTAGAAGGCTTCTACTACGGCGTTAAAGTCGCGGGCGAAGTCTTCCATGGTTCCGCGCCAGGTGGCTCGGTTGGGCTTGCCCTGGCCTACATAGGCAGTCTGAATGCCGCAGGCGGGGCTAGGGAAGTCGCGTTTGGGATCGTTGCCCACCATAAGGACCTCGTGCGGTTCGAGCCCCATCACCTGAAGCTGCTCTAGATAGTAGGTGGCATCAGGCTTGCAGCGGGTGGCGTTTCCCATGTGCGTGACGAGCTCAAAGGGGGCGTCGGCCAGGTCGCCCCAACCCATGCGGCACTCGATGGCCCCCTGCGGAAAGCTGGGGTTGGTAAAGAGCGCGCAGCGCAGCCCTGCGTCCTGTACGGCCTGGAGCGCGGCGTGTGCGCCCGGCATGGCATGGGCGTTGATGAGTTCGTCATTCTTGTACGGAAGAACTTCGCGGTCGTAGTAGGTAAACGCCTCGTAGATGAGGGGATCGGAGAGGCAAATCCCGCATCGGCGCTCGACCTCTTCTTGGTAAAACTCAAGATTGGTGCGGTTGTCCGTGCCGCTGCGGCGATTGGCGTTGAGGTCGACCAGGATGGTGCCGAGGCGTGCCATCGTGCCACCGCGGCTGCGGCGCCCGATATCCGCGAGCATCGAAGAGACATCCTTAAAATAGCGAAGGATGAACGCGTTGAGGTTGATGCTAAGAAGCGTTTCGTCCATATCGAAAACGACTGCTTTGAGCACGCGGGCACCTTTCTCGAAAAATCGATCTAGAATCGTTGGCTCCGGATACTTTACCCCAAAGCCGAATGCCTGGCTGGTTATCGTCAAGTTGCGGAGACGTGTGTTCATAAGATTACGAAAAAGTCTCCACACGAGTAAAAAATCGCAGTTCACGCTTGAAATCGAACTCATTTCCCCGTAATCTATACGAACGTGATTGCATAAGCGTCACATTAGTATCTGTCGGCTCCCGAGTGTTCCTAAACGTTGTGTGCTTGTCGCACCCTTCTGTAGGTCCTAGCAATCGGGGCCCCGTAGTTCGAAAGGGGTCCACCTTTGAGTGAGATTCAGAACTCGTCCATTTTCTCTCTTGACGATGTCAACGAGGAGGAGATGAACAACCTCATCGACGGTACGATTACCGACTTTGATGAGGGCGATCTCGTTAACGGCACTGTCGTTAAGATCGAGCATGACGAGGTGCTCGTTGACATCGGATTCAAGTCCGAGGGCGTTATCCCGGTCCGCGAGCTGTCCATCCGCAAGGACGCTAACCCTGCAGACATCGTTGCACTCGGTGATCCCATCGAGGCTCTGGTTCTCCAGAAGGAGGACAAGGACGGTCGTCTGGTCCTGTCCAAGAAGCGTGCCGAGTACGAGCGTGCTTGGAACCGCATCGAGGAGAAGTTCAACTCCGGCGAGAATGTCGAGGGCGAGGTTATCGAGGTTGTCAAGGGCGGCCTGATCCTCGACATCGGCCTGCGTGGCTTCCTGCCCGCTTCCCTCGTCGACCTCCGTCGCGTCAAGGACCTCACCTCCTACATGGGCACCCGCATCGAGGCTCGCGTCATCGAGATGGACCGCAACCGCAACAACGTCGTCCTCTCCCGTCGCGTCGTGCTCGAGGAGTCCCGTAAGGCCGAGCGTTCCGAGATCCTGTCCAAGCTCAAGTCTGGCATGCGTCTCCAGGGCACCGTTTCCTCCATCGTCGACTTCGGCGCCTTCGTCGACCTCGGCGGTATCGACGGCCTCATCCACATCTCCGAGCTCTCTTGGAACCACGTCAACCATCCTTCCGAGGTTGTCAAGGTCGGCCAGGAGGTCGAGGTCGAGGTTCTCGACGTCGATCTCAACCGTGAGCGCATCTCCCTGGGTCTCAAGCAGACCACCGAGGATCCGTGGCGCGCACTGGTCAAGAAGTACCCCGTCGGCGCTATCGTCGAGGGCACTGTGACCAAGCTTGTCCCGTTCGGCGCTTTCGTCGACCTGGGCGAGGGCATCGAGGGCCTGGTGCACATCTCCGAGATGGCCAACAAGCACGTCGATCAGCCTTCTCAGGTCACCCACGTGGGCGACAAGGTTCAGGTCAAGGTCATGGAGATCGACCTCGACCGTCGTCGTATCTCCCTGTCCATGAAGTCTGCTGCTGAGACTCTGGGCGTCGAGATTGAGGTTACCCCGCTGCCTTCCGAGAAGAAGGACGAGGAGACCGACGCCGAGTAAATCGGTTGACGATCACTTGTTTAAGGGATCCGTCCGTAATGGACGGGTCCCTTTTTACATTTGGCGGTGAAATGCACGATGCTACCCGGGCGCAATTTTGTCCGGGCTATCCGTTTGCTATTGGCTTGTCGGTGCATAAAATATGCCGACATCCCGCCTCGGGGAGGAGGCGGGGACGCACTGAGTAGACGGAGGGGTGCGGAGCGCGGTCGCGTCTCGACTGACGACGTTGCCCATCGACAAGCCTATTGTACTGCATGGCGTGGTTCTTGGTTTATCGTGTCGAACGCTTGTGTTGTGCCATTGCCAATAGCGACGGTGTGCTACACTCTTGCACTGCTGAGTGGGCCAGACGGTCGCGCGATGTGCTGCTTGCAGCACGCGTGAGGAAAGTCCGGGCTCCAGAGGGCGGGATGCCGGCTAACGGCCGGGCGGAGTGATCCGACGGAAAGCGCCGCAGAAAAGAAGACTCCCACCTGCGCCGCAAGGCGTAAAGGGAAAAGCTGAAACGGTGGTGTAAGAGACCACCAGCGTCGTGGCAACACGGCGGCTTGGCAAGCCCCATCCGGAGCAAGCGCGAATAGGAACGCTATGGGCCGGCCCGGTCCGCGTTCGGGTAGCGTGCGTGGAGCTGCACGGTAACGTGCAGACAAGATAAATGACCGTTCACGACAGAACCCGGCTTACAAGCCCACTCAGCACTTTGTTGACGCTGCGACGTCGTCAGCTGGCCGATTTGGCGCTCATTCGTCGGTCGCCGCCATAAGGCGTGCTCCCTCCTCTTTCGGGCCAAATCGACTCAGCTGACGCCGTCTCGCTGTTTTTGTCTGATCATCGGCGGTTCCGTTCTTAGCGTCTCGCTGTAATTGCCTGGTCACCGGCGGTTCCATTCTTTTTACTGGGGTTTTCGGTACGGGCTTTGCCGTATTATTGAGGCTGTTTGTTGCTTTGCTTGTGTTTGAGGGGCTTTGTTGGACAGCTATTTTACTCTGCAATCGAATATTGAGGCTACGGGTGAGTTCGTCGATCGCAAGAGCCGGTTTATTGCCCAGCTGGTCCATATTGAGTCCGAGGACGAGGCAAACACCTTTATCGAGATGGTTCGCAAGCGTCATTACGACGCTCGGCACAATGTCCCCGCGTGGATTTTGGTCGATGGACGCGAGCGCCAGAGCGATGATGGCGAGCCGAGCCGTACGAGCGGAATGCCGACGCTCGAGGTGCTGCGCGGTGCGGGACTTAAAAACGTATGCTGTGTTGTGACGCGTTATTTTGGTGGCACGCTGTTGGGGCCCGGTGGGTTGGTACGCGCCTATACCGCGGCGACACAGGCGGCGGTGGCCGCGGCTCAGGAGGTTGGGCAGATCGTTGAGATGACGAGTGTCGTGCCGGTTGACGTGCATGTGGCCTATCCACAGTATGAGCAGGTGCTTCGTTTGGCGCAGGATTCGGGTGCCAAGGTTTCGGATACCGATTACGCGGATGCCGTGACACTTCACTTGGTGTTTAAGGCGGGGGAGCAGGAGCTGTTTTGCGCCAAGATGCGCGAGCTTATGGCGGGGCGCGAGGAGATCGAGGTCGGCGCTCCCGAATTTGCTGAGTTCTAACGGCGACGGCCGGCGTGCTTTTGGATGAATCTCAAGCGCGCCGGCCGTCGTTTTCTGTTGCTATCGTTTACTCGGCGAGCTGCTTTAGCATATCGCAGGCGATTTCGACGGCATCGTCGATGCAGCCGGGACAGCTGCGGAGCGGACCCTTGTCCGATCCGACGCCCTTGAGCGTGCCACAGACGGTCGTCGTGTTCTTCTCGCCAAAGCGCTTGGCAATCTCGCGCGACAGCTTGTAGGTCTGGCCCTTGGTCTTGGGGTTTTCCATACCGTCGCTCATCACAAAGCCCATGATGGCCACGGCGCCCGAGATGGCGCCGCAGGTCTCGGTCATGCCGCCCATGCCGGCGCCAAAGCCCTCGGTGAGGGTAAAGGCGATCTGGGGGTCGAGCCCCACAGCGGGCGCGAGCGTGCAAGCGACAGCCTGGGCGCAGTTAAAGCCGCGGGCGTGGTACTCGGCAGCCTGAGCCTGACAGGCGGTGATGTCGAGCTGGGCTGTATCGATTTGCTTCATCGTTGTCTCCTTGGTCACGGTGTACCCGCCTATGGTACCCGTGACGGGGCATGTAATCATCGAGAGCTTCATGTATGCCTCATTTATATCCATCGATTAAATGCCTAAGGCTGAGACGAATGCCCCTGATTTATTTGTCTCATAACCTATCGGCGGGATGGGTTGAGAGGGGTGCGGGGTAGCGGTATCGTGAACCGAATAAAAACAAAACCCAAGTAAGGGAGTTGGATATGAGCGAGCAGACCATCGGTACCACGTGTGTTCAGGGCGGTTATCGCCCGGGCGATGCAGAGCCGCGTCAGGTGCCCATCTATCAGTCAACCACGTGGAAGTACGACACGTCCGAGCACATGGGCAAGCTGTTTGACCTGGAGGAGTCGGGCTACTTCTATAGCCGTCTGCAGAACCCCACGTGCGATTTGGTCGCCGCCAAGATCTGTGAGATGGAGGGCGGCACCGCTGCGATGCTCACGAGTTCGGGCATGGCTGCGAACTTCCTTGCGATCTTTAACGTGGCCGGTGCCGGTGATCACGTGGTCGCAAGCTCTGCCATCTACGGCGGTACCTACAACCTGCTTGCCCATACCATGGGCCGTATGGGCGTTACCTGCACGTTCGTTGCCCCCGACTGCACCGATGAGGAGCTCGAGGCAGCCTTTGAGCCCAATACCAAGCTCGTCTTTGGCGAGACGATTGCCAACCCTGCCCTTGCCGTGCTCGATATTGAGCGCTTTGCCAAGGCCGCGCATGACCACGGCGTGCCGCTGATGGTCGACAACACCTTCCCGACGCCTGTGATGTGCCGTCCCTTTGAGTGGGGCGCCGACATCGTCACGCACTCCACCACCAAGTACATGGATGGCCATGCAGCCTACCTGGGTGGCGTGATTGTCGACCACGGCCAGTTTGACTGGATGGCCCATGCGGACAAGTTCCCGGGCCTCACCACGCCCGACGAGAGCTACCACGGCGTGACCTATGCCGAGAAGTTCGGCCGCGAGGGCGCCTTCATTACCAAGGCCACCGCGCAGCTCATGCGCGACCTCGGCCCTATGCAGAACCCGCAGGCGGCGTTTTTCCTGAACAGCTCGCTCGAGAGCCTGCATGTGCGCATGCCGCGTCATTGCGAGAACGGCCTGGCCGTTGCCAAGTTCCTGCAGAGCCATCCCAAGGTACGCTTCGTGAGCTATCCGGGCCTGGAGGGCGATAAGTACTATGACCTGGCTCAGAAGTACATGCCTAACGGTACCTGCGGCGTTGTGAGCTTTGGCTTTAACGGTGGTCGCGCGGCGGCCGAGACCTTTATGAAGAGCCTCAAGCTTGCCCAGATCGCCACGCATGTGGCCGACGCCCGCACTTGCTGCCTGCATCCCGCTAACGCTACGCATCGCCAGATGAACGATGAGGAGCTCATCGCCTGTGGCATCTCCGCCGACATGGTGCGCCTGTCGTGCGGCCTCGAGGACACGGCCGACCTGATTGCCGACCTTGAGCAGGCTCTCGAGCAGTGCTAGGCTAGCGTTCGCATAAGTCGCCGATGCCGACAGAGGGCTTCGGCGACCTTTACGTTCCGATTCCGTAGGCGGGACCCCAATCGCGACTTTGCAGGCGATTGGGGCCCCGTTTTTGCGTTGCGCCACTCGAAAGGATGGATATGGAGAAAACCGCAGAGCAGCTGCGCCGCGAGCGCATTGCCCTTGAGGGCGACACCCACGGCAAGAACAAATGGGCGATTCTGTTTACGGTGCTCATTATGACGTTTATGGCGTGTCTGGATTCGACCGTCGTGACCGTGGCGCTGCCCGTGATGCAAAAGGAGCTGGGCGTGGGCCTCGATCGCATTCAGCTGGTGAGCTCGGTGTATCTGCTTGCGACATGCGTGGCTATGTTGCCGTTTGGCCGTCTGGGCGACGTGCGCGGCAAGGTGAATGTTTTCCAGCTGGGCGTCATCGTCTTTACGGTCGGCTCGCTGCTGTGCGGCCTTTCGGCTTCGCTCGAGGTTCTTATCCTGGCACGTATTGTTCAGGGCGTCGGTTGCGCGGCGGCCATGGCTAACAACATGGGTATCATCACCGAGTCGTTTCCGGCGCGCGAGCGCGGTCGTGCCATGGGTATCCTCGCGACCTTCGTGGCCCTCGGCATGATGTGTGGCCCCGTGCTCGGCGGCATGCTGGTGGCAAGTTTTCCCTGGGAGAGCATCTTCCTCATCAACCTGCCCATTGGCGTCATCTCGTTTATCGTGGGGCTCTACACGCTGCCGCATGTTAAGCCGGAGGCCGGCAAGCGTCCCATGTCCATGATCGAGGCCGCTCGTCGCTGCTTTGCAAATTCGGCCTTCACCATCAACCTAGCCTGCATGCTCATCGTGTTCGTTGGCATTGGCGCATCCGAGTTTATTCTGCCGTTCTATTTCCAGGATGCCCATGGCTTTAGCTCCGATATTTCCGGACTACTCTTTTTGGCGCTGCCGATGGTGAATGCCTTTATCGGCCCGCTTTCGGGTACGGTTTCGGACCGTGTAGGCTGCGAGGGCCCCACGGCGGTCGGCCTGGGCGTGTACGTATGCGGTCTCTTTGCGGTAAGTACGCTTGACGAGCACTCTTCCATCCCAGTGATCGTGTGCTGTGTCGCGTTTATGTCGTGCGGCACGTCGATTTTCCAGAGTCCCAACAACTCGCTGTACATGGGTTCGGCTCCGCGCGAAGCGCTCGGCTTTGCGGGCAGCCTGGGCAGCCTGGCGCGCTATGCGGGTATGGCAGTGGGCATTACGGCGGCGTCGCATATCCTATATGGGCAGATGAGCGTGGCGATGGGCGAGGCTGTGACCAGTTTTGTTGCAGGTCGTCCGGATGTGTTCCTGTTTGGTTTTCGTTCGGTGTTCTACGTGCTCATGGCTGTGGCCGCTGTGGGCTTTGCGCTCGCCATGGTGCGTTTGGTGAGGATACGCACCCGTCATTAGCGTGTTGGGAGGCTGCCTGCCACGATTCGCGCCGTCCCAAATAGACTGGTTTGTGGTGCGATGCGGCTTGTGGGGCGGGCGGGGGTCGGTCCGTGGTAGACTATCGAACAACGTTTATTAATCGCGCGGTATCGTTGCCGTGAGAAGGGGTTGCGCCATGCAGGAGCTTGAGGATCGTATTCGCCATGACGGCATCGTAAAGGCCGGTAACGTCCTTAAGGTTGATGCCTTCCTCAACCACCAGTGCGACGTTGAGCTGTTCGACCACATGGGCGCCGAGTGGGCCCGTCTGTTCAAGGATGTCGAGATCAATAAGATCCTGACGATCGAGGCTTCGGGTATTGGCATGGCCTGCATCGCGGCCCAGCACTTTGGCGGCGTGCCGGTGGTTTTTGCCAAGAAGGCACAGTCCATCAACCTCGACGGCGAGCAGTATGCCACGACCATCTACTCCTTTACCAAGCAAAAGGAGTACCCGGTCATCGTGGGCAAGCGCTTCCTGTCCGAGGGCGACAAGGTCCTGATCATCGACGATTTCCTGGCCAACGGTTGCGCGCTCGAGGGTCTTATCAAGATCTGCGAGGCCGCGGGTGCCGAGGTTTCCGGCATTGGCATTGCGGTGGAGAAGGGCTTCCAGGGCGGTGGCGATAAGCTCCGCGAGCGCGGCTTCCGCGTTGAGAGCCTGGCCCGTATCGCCGATATGGACTGCGAGAACGGCGAGATCACCTTCGCCTAAGTGCGCAACACAAGCGATTGGTATGCGATGTGACAAAGGGACTGTCCCTTTGTCACATTTTTTGTATGAGGGGAGGTGTTGATATGGATGAGAACAAGATGGGGTGGCGCGAGTATGCGCGCTATGCCGAGATGTCGGCCGAGGAGTTGGCGCGCGATTGCGAGGTGCAGGTGTTTCGCGCGACGGGTCCGGGCGGACAAGGCGTCAACACGACGGACTCGGCGGTGCGCATGAAGCATATCCCTTCGGGGATTACCGTGACGGCGCGTGAGAGCCGCAGCCAGTTCCAAAACCGTAGCAGCTGCCTGCGTAAGCTGCGCGCTGAGCTTGAGTGTCGCGGGCGTCCACCGCGCCGACGCGTAAAGACCAAGGTGCCTCAGCGCTCCCGCCAGCGCAGGCTCAACGACAAGCACTTCAATGCCATCAAAAAGGCTACTCGTCGCAAGCCGGGCAGCGACGAGTAGCCTCCTCATAAGTTGCGGTGAAATAGGGACGGTTTTTCGGCTTTAGCTGCATAAACAGTCCCTATTTCACCGCAACTTAGGGGTTGCTAGCGGGTGGGGCGCCAGACGTGGAGGGCGCCGGCAAGGATGTCGACTTCGATGCGCGAGGCGACAACGGGCTCGCCGTCGGCCTGGATGGGGTAGTCGGGCTCCTCGAACGTGAGCTCGGCATGGCGGCAGCGGCGCATGCGAATCGGCGGCAGTTTGGTATGGTGGCCGTCTTTGGCCGAAAGGAACATGGGCAGGGCAACCGCGCGTGGGACGGGGCCGCAGGCGTAGCAGACGTCGAGTATGCCGTCGCAGGGATCGGCATCGGGACAGATGCGATAGCCCGAGCCATAGGTGGGGCCCAGCTGAATCGCCATGATGATCGCCCGTACGCGCTCGGCGGGCGCGCCGTCAAAGCTGACCGTCATGGGGTAGCTGCGATAGCGCAGGCCGAACTGCTCAAGTCCCGAGAGGGTGTAGAGCGGCGCGCCTGTCAAGCCGGTCTGTTTGCGCAGCTCGGTGGTGCCCAGGCCGATGGCGGCATCGATGCCGACTGAAAGCGTCTGGTCGTAGTGCTCGACGGCTGCCTCGCCGTTGCCGCTCGCAGGGTTCCATGAGCGAATGCGTCCGATATCCTGGTGCTGCAGCTCGCAGGTGAGCAGCGCGCCAAAATCCTTGCCGGAGAAATCTTCGATACCGAGCGTTTGGGCAAAATCGTTGCCGGAGCCAACGGGCAGGACGGCAAGGGCGGGACGGACCGCTTCTTCTTGCGCCATCAAGCCATTGACGACCTCGTGGATCACGCCGTCGCCGCCAAGGGCGATAACGGTACGGTAGCCCTGGGCCTGTGTGGCAAGCTCCTTGGCGTGCCCCGTGCGTTCGGTCAGCACCAGGTCAAACTGAGATGCGCGCGCGGTCATATCCAAAAAGCGCTGCAGGCGCTCGGCAACCTCGCGCGCGGCGCCCGACTGGGCGGCAGGATTGGCGATGATGAGCGTGCGACCAAAATCAGTTGCGTGCATGCGGCGACTCCCGGCGTATGGCATGAGGGTGCGGTCGCGCTCGGGTCGAATTGCCCCCGATTGTGGCTGCACGGCGAATACTTACGTCTACTGTATCAGGTCGTTGTGGCGCTCGATAGCCTCTGCCACCGTGCCGCCCTCGTCCACGATAAGCGAGCGGCGTTTGGGCGAGACGATGCGCTGCGCGGGATACACGCCGCGGTGGCCGCCGACGAGATAGCTGATAAACGAAACGATGACAAAGAAGCCCGCGGCCGTGCCGTGGAACAGGTCGATGGCCATCATGCAGGTGGTGATGGGCACGTTGAGGCCGGCGCAGAACACGCCGAGCATGCCGAGAGCCGCCAGAAAACTGGGGTCAAGCCCGGTAAGGCAACCGATCCAGCCACCGAGTGCCGCACCGATGCCAAACAGGGGCGTGACCTCGCCGCCTTGAAAACCGGCTCCAAGAGTGAGCGCCGTTACGACGAGCTTGATGGCGGCGTCGGCGAGGGTGGTGTTGCCGGCAAACCCGGCGCCCGAAAGCCACGTGGAAAGGCCGGCGTAGTCCCAGGCGTCGAGGAGGGCATAGGCGGCCAAAACCACGAGTGCGCCTATGAGTGCGCGGACGAGGTAATTGGTGATAAAGCGACCGTACAGGCTCTTGACGGTTCGAACCGACCAGGCAAAGAGGCGTGCCGTCAGGCCGAAGATAATTGCGCTGATAACAACGATGGCAACTGTCCGTGGTGTCATGTTGGGAACGCTGGCGATGACATTCGCCTCGTACTCGGTTCCCAAGGCGAGCGATGTAAAGTAGCCGGTAAATGAGGCGACGAGGCAGTAGATGCCCGCGGTGTAGTCGATCTTTCCGATGAAGCACATCTCCATGCCAAAGAAAGCTCCGGCAAGGGGCGAACCGAATACGGCGCCAAAGGCCGACGAGATGCCGGCGAGCATGAGGTCGTGGTGGTCATGCTTTTTGAGGTGGGCGAGGCTCGAGATGTTGCTGGCGATGGTGCCACCAATCTGCACCGCAGCTCCCTCGCGACCGGCCGACCCGCCCGTTAGGTGCGTGAGCGTGGAACAGACGAAGGTGAGGACGGCCATGCGCATATGGATGAGGCGTGTGCCCAGAGCGGAGTCGATGACCAGGTTGTTACCACGTCTGGCGGCAAGGCCGTGGTTTTTGTACACCCATGCGGTGGCAACGCCCACAACGGGAAGCAGCGCGTAAATCCATGCATGGTGCTCGCGATAGTCGGTCGCGATATTCAGCGAGGCCAAAAACGCCCAAGCGGCAACGCCCATGGCAAGCGAGACGATAACGACGAGTACGAGCAACTTGGCGCTCGCGAGTAGGTTGCGGGCGTTGCGGCGCGTGTCGGCAGCCAAGAGATGCTCGGAGCGGGTGAGCTGTTGCCTGCCTGCCATGATGACGTCATTAAGGGAGAAAAAGCCGCCGTCGTCGAGCGACTGGGAATGATCCTGCGCCTCGTTTGCGCTTTGGGGTTTGTCGGTAAAAGCCATACGTTCCTCTTTTTGGTTGCAACAGGAGCATTATAGAACGTGCCAAACGTGACAAACCGGCAGGTTGATTTTCGGTTCTGTTTCGCCGTCCGTTACCGACAGGTGTATTCGCGGCCGCGGGCCAGGTCTTGAGCAAGCGGCGAGGGATTATACTGAGATAAACATAAAGAATCGGCGCTTTTGTTGCGCGCCGCAGCATGCTAGAGGTGTATATGGCTGAGAAACTCATTCCGTTGGAGGACGCACAGGCGATCGTCTTGTCGCACGTGAATCGCACCGAAGTTGTCGAGATTCCCGTGTGGCAGGCGGCCGGTCTTCCCCTGGCCGAGGACGCCACGGCCGATATCGACATCTCTCCGTTTGCCAACAGCGCCATGGATGGATATGCCGTGCATGCCGTCGACCTCGCCAAAGCGTCCACCAATGCGCCCGTGACGCTTTCCGTCGTGGGGCACGAAGCCGCGGGCCATGTGTTCGATGGCGTAATCGCCCCGGGCGAGACGGTCCGCATCATGACGGGCGCGCCGGTGCCCGAGGGTGCGGATGCTGTGGTGAAATACGAGATCGTCGAGGTGCTTGACGGCGACGGCAACGAGGGCTCGCACGTGAGCTTTTCGGCGCCTGCTAAAGTGAGGGAGAACGTTCGCTCTGCCGCCGAGGAGGCCCATGCCGGCGACGTCGTGATGCGTGCCGGCGAGGTTGTGGCCCCGGCCGGCGCTGGCCTGCTGGCAAGCGCCGGTTACGCGAGCGTGAAGGTCCATGCCGCTCCGCGCGTGGGCATTATCTCGCTGGGCACGGAGCTGGTCGCGCCGAGCGAGCTGCCGGCACGCGGGCAGATTCGCGATTCCAACTCCTCGGCGTTGATGGCCGAAGCGCTCGATGCCGGCGCCGAGCCGGTGTTCTATGGCATTGCGCCCGATGATGAGCGGGCGATTGCCGAGCTGGTGCATCGCGCCGTGCAGGAGTGCGATTTTGTCATTACGAGCGGCGGCGCCTCTGCGGGCGATTACGACTACGTGACGGCGCTGGTCAAGCGCGAGGGCGAGGTGCTCTTCGACCGCATCTCGATGCGTCCTGGCAAAGCCATCACGTTTGGCCTGCTTGGGGGCAAGCCGTATTTGGGGCTTTCGGGCAATCCCGCGGCGGCGTATGTGGGCTTTGAGATGCTCGCCCGCCCCGCGATCCGCAAGATGCGCGGCTCTGCCGAGGGTACGCGTCCCGTGCAGCAGGCGATATTGACGCACGGCGTGAAGAAGCGCCAGGACCGACGCTTCTTCGATCGCGCCACGGTTTTGCGCGACCCCGAGACCGGTGAGCTGTTGGTGACCGAGGCCAAGACGCAGAATTCGGCGCTGCTCGGCACGATGCAGCGGGCCAACTGTCTGCTGCGTATTGACGAAGGGCCGTGTGAGCTCAAGCCGGGCGACGTCGTGGGCGTCGTGCGTGTCGATCTGCCTGAGGATGCCGTGTTGTAGGAGGAATGCTATGGAGCTGAAGATATCGATCGTGACGTGCTCGGACACGCGCGATCTTGCCCAGGATGAGGCCGGAGCCGCACTCGAGGAACTTATCGAGGCGCAGGGCTGGACGGTCGCCTCACATGTGGTTGTGCGCGACGACGTCAGCGAGATCGGTGATGCCATTGTGGAAGCCGCCGATGAGTGCCACGCCAATGTCGTGCTCACCTGCGGCGGCACGGGGCTTTCGATGCGCGATGTGACGCCCGAGGCGACGCGTGCCGTCTGCGACCGCGATGTGCCGGGTATTGCAGAGGCGATCCGTGCGTACTCCATGACCAAGACGCGCCGCGCCATGCTCTCGCGCGCCGTGTGCATGCAGCGTGGGTATACGCTTGTCATCAACTTTCCGGGATCCACGAAGGCCGCTCGCGAAAGCTGGGAGGCCATAGCGGACCAGCTGGAGCATGCGGCTCAGATGACAGCGGGCGGCGGACATACCAACTAAGCGATTTACCTGCGGCGGAGCGACCTGAACGGCTGCTCCGCTTTTTATTTGCGCCCAAGGGGACGGCATTCTTTAGGCATGCCTGAAACTATATTCTCAGAAGAGAATAATTTCTCATAATCATTATTCGCACCGAAGTATAATCTAATTACAGAATAAAGCCCGCGGTGGGGTACCCGGGCATAAGGTCCGAAAGGGTTGAACATGTTCGATATGGTTTCTCGCCGCGGATTCGTCTCGCTTTCTGCTGTCGCCGCTGCCGGCCTTGGGCTTGCCGGCTGCTCCGGCAACAAGGAGCCTGAGGCGACCGGCTCCGATGCCGGCTCCGCCAAGGCCTCTTCCAAGAAGGAAACCGTCGAGCTGCAGGTCTTTGCTGCCAACTCGCTCGAGAAGGCTCTGCCCGAGGTTCAGAAGCTCTACACCGAGCAGACCGGTACCACCTTTGCCGACACGCAGTTTAAGGCGTCCGGCGACCTCGTTGAGCAGATGCGCGCCGGTGCCACGGTCGACGTGCTCATCACCGCTTCCAAGGGCACCATGGACGACGCCGAGGCCGTCGAGCTCGTCGATGCCGACACGCGTGAGGATATGTTCGTCAACGATCTTGTGATCATTCGCGCTGAGGGCTCCGACACCAAGATCGAGGCCATCGCCGACGTCGCGAACCTGGACGGCAAGATCGCCATCGGCGACGCCAAGACCGTCCCCGCCGGCAAGTACGCCAACCAGGCGTTGGCTTCCGTGGGCCTCTACACCGGCACCGAAGGCGACGACGGCGAGTGTGCTCCCGAGATCGCCGACAAGGTCGCACTGGCCGACAAAGTTGGTACCGCTGCCGCCTATGTGTCCACAGGCGACTGCGTGGCCGGTTTTGTCTACAGCTCCGATATCTTCCGCTACGACGGCATCGAGGAGGCGTTCGTGTGTCCCGAGGACTCGCACAAGCCCATCGTGTATCCGGGCGCCGTTGCCGAGAGCTCCGAGCACGCCGACGAGGCTAAGGCGTTCATCGACTTTTGCCTGTCCAACAAGAAGGCTCAGAAGATTTGGGCTAAGTACGGCTTTGAGCTTTCCGCGTAGTGCGGCTTGGCGCGATAATTCCATCGTTTTGTGTTTCACTCCGTCCTTGTATTCGCTTGGAGCTTTTCGTGCTTAATAGATTCCGCATGCTTGTCGCCTGTGCTTTGACCTTCGCGCTTTGCTGGGTGCCGGGATTTGCGTTTGCTGGGGTCGCTGAGGACGGGGCCCAGGTTGCTGCGACCGCTCATGGGCTTTCCTATGGGATCGAGGGTTTTGAGCGGTTGGCCAAGGGGACCGCTCGTGCTATGGAGGGCCAGCCTGAGGGCTACCGGTTTCCCGTTGACGAGGATGTGGACCTTGTAGTGGCGCCTGCTGCCGATCGCGTTGTGGTGTGGATATCGCCCAAGGCGGCCGAGAAGTATGGATTGGATCCGCAGGACAACGAGTGCGTATCGGGTCTCAAGGCCCTCGTCTGTGAGCTCGACAGCGCAAACTCCATGGGAGGTGCGCAGCTAGGGGATGTTGATCTTCCTTGGTATGTTACGGCGGAAACAACGTTTGGTGCCGGCGGGTATACCTATGGCTTTGATGTGCGTGGTGCGGATGGGGACCGCTATGTGGTGATTGCATCGGCCTCGGGTGATGCCAAGGGCGGCGCGCGTTGGCTTGATAGCGCTCAAATGGTAGAAGCATCGTCTGTCGTATTGCGGGATGAGCAGGGGCCCTTGACCTCTCTGGCCTCCTTTTTAGGCGGCATCGACTACCGCCCGTTTTGGGTGTCCATTAAAACGAGTGGCCTTGCCCTGGTGATTGCCTTTGCACTGGGCCTGTTTGCCGCGTGGAAGACTATGGGTACCTCGAGTCGCATCAAGGGCCTGCTCGATTCAGTCTTTACGATTCCTATGGTGCTGCCGCCCACGGTCTGCGGCTTTCTGCTCCTCATGCTGTTTGGCCGCTCGACCGGGGTGGGCCAGTGGCTCATCGCGCACGGCATCTCGATCGTCTTTACCTGGCCCGCGGCGGTCATTTCGGCCGTCGTTGTGTCGTTTCCGCTGGTCTACCGCACGGCGCTCGGAGCCTTCGAGAGCCTCGACACGCAGATGCTCGACGCCGCGCGAACCTTGGGGTGGTCCGAACTTCGCATCTTTGCCAAGCTCATGATGCCGCTCGGCTGGCCCTCAATTGCGGCGGGCACGGTGCTCGCCTTCGCTCGCGCGATGGGCGAGTTTGGCTGCACGCTGTTCTTTGCGGGCAACTACGCCGGCATTACGCAGACCATTCCCATTGCGATTTACTTTGAGTGGATGGGCGGCAATACGTCGGTGGCTCTCTTTTGGGTCGTGGTCGTAATAGCGTTCAGCTTCCTGGTCATCCTATTCATCAACATGTACACGGCGCATTCGCAAAAGTATCGCGAGCGCGGTCTCTCCCGCGCGGAGCGCAAGCAGGCCAAAGAGCTCGCCGGACAGGGCGATTCGCTTGACCCGGTGGGCGGCGATGCCTTGCGTATCGATCGCGAGGCGCTGGCCGAGCTTATGCGCGATGGCGCGGTCGCAAAGGGAGGTCGATAAGCCATGTCGCTCGTTCTGGATATCAAAAAGCGCTATCCGGGCTTTACCCTCGACATTCAGCTCGATGCCGGCGAGGAGCGTGTGGCGCTGCTGGGCGCCTCGGGTTGCGGCAAGAGCTGCACGTTGCGCTGCATTGCCGGCGTGGAGACACCCGACGAGGGCAAGATCGTCGTCAACGGCGTGACCTTTTTTGACTCGGCGGCGGGTATCAACCTGTCGCCCCAGGAGCGAAAATGCGCCCTGCTGTTCCAAAACTATCAGCTGTTTCCCAACATGACGGTGGCCGATAACGTTTGCGCCGGTGTTAAGGATGCGGGTGACGCCGCCGCGCGCAAAAAGCTCGCCGAGCGCTATCTGGGCATTTTCGGTCTGGCCGATTTTGCCGACCGCTACCCCGCGCGCCTCTCGGGCGGTCAGCAGCAACGCGTGGCGCTTGCGCGCATGGTGGCGGCGCATCCGGGCATTTTTATGTTCGACGAGCCCATGAGCGCGCTCGATTCCTATCTTAAGAGCGCGCTCGAACAGAACATGCTCGATCTGTTCGATGTATGCAACCGTACCGTGCTCTACGTGAGCCACGACATCGACGAAGCGTGCCGCCTGTGCCGGCGCATTTGTGTGATGCACGACGGGCATATGGAGGAGATCGGCTCCGTCGAGGACGTGGTCCGTCATCCGCAGACGTTAGCCGCGCTGCGCTTGACGGGCTGCAAGAATACGAGCCGCGCGCGCAAGATCGGCGACGAAGAAGTTGAGGCCCTCGACTGGGGCATGACCTTCAACGTGGGCCGCGAGGTTCCCGATAATGTGGCGTACCTGGGCATTCGCGCAAGCTACTTCCATGTTGACAATCGCGCGGAGCGGGGTCGCAACAGCTATGATTTGCACGTGGCCCGAGTGAGCGATTCACGCTTTGAGCGCCTGGTGCTGTTGGACGTGCCGCGTACTGATGCGCCCACGCGTCTGCAGTGGAAGGTCAACAAAGTGAACGTAGCTGCCGACGGGCTGCCGCAAGCCGACGAGACCCTGCGCATGCATTTCGATGCGAGTAAGATCCACTTGGTTTGTCGATAGCGCCGGGTAATGCCGTCGGGGATATAAGCCTCGGCGGCTTTGTCTTGCCGTTCGCCGAATGAAGGATGACAAACTCTTATCAATCAAGATAGTTATTTATTAAACGACGGCACACGAGGCTGTCGTACGAATGTCAACGGTGTTCGCATGGTCGATGACCGTTGATATAGTTGACCTTATCTTGTAAAGGAGGTGCGCACATGCCGCAGACGACATACATTCGCCGCGTTGCCGCGCGCGCCCTGTATATGGCTCGGAGCCGCATATGAGCAGGTATGTTCACGGCTCCGGGAGAGACGACGCACAACTAAATAACCGTCCGCAAGGCAGGTTCCCTAAAATTCCGGGTTTGAGCACGGCCGGGCAATCGCCGTCCGTCGTGCATCGATACCGTCGTTATCCGTTTTTGGTTCGAGAGGGGAACCGTCATGGCTGAAGAATTCGATTTCCATCCGATGTGGGAGAGCCTCGGCATGAATCTTGCCGACCACGACATGCTGCTGGGCGCCGTGGGCCAGATGTACGGGGACATGTTCCTGTCGCAGAACAACCGCCCCAAGTCCACGTCCTACTTGGACTTTGTGGCCACCAACATCCATAGCGGCCGCATTAAGGAGATGCTCGACAAGAAAGAGGCTGGCGAGGCCACCAAGATCGTGGGCTCGTTCTGCGTGTACGTGCCCGAGGAGATCGTGCTTGCCTGTGACGGCATTCCCGTTGGTCTGTGCTCGGGTGCCGATTGGGCAACGGGCAAGGTCGAGGAGCACTTGCCGCGCAACACTTGTCCGCTTATCAAGAGCTTTGCCGGCTTTAAGCTGGGTGAGGTCTGCCCCTACATTGAGTCGAGTGACTTGGTGGTAGGCGAGAACACCTGCGATGGCAAGAAGAAGGCCTACGAGTTTTTTGCCACGCAAAAGAACATGTACGTCATGGATATTCCCAACGTGCACGACGAGTCGACGCTCGTGACCTGGAAGGCCGAGGTTAAAAAGCTCGCCGCCAAGATTGAGGAAGAGTGCGGCGTCACGATTACGCCTGAGCGTCTGAAGGCCGCCATCCGCGCCGTCAATGAGAAGCGTCGCGCCCTGCAGCGCCTCGCTGCCACGCGCGCTGCCGACCCAGCGCCCATTAGCGGTCTCGACAGCCTGCTGACCGTTCAGGCCGCCTTTATGGACGACACGCCGCGTCTGACCGGAGCCATCAACGATATGGCGGCCGAGTGTGAGCAGCGTGTCGAGGCCGGAGAGGGCGTGGCGCCCAAGGGAACCAAGCGCATCCTGTACACCGGCACGCCCATGGCCGTGCCCAACTGGAAGCTGTTCAACCTCATCGAGAAGGCCGGCGGCGTTGTGGTGGGCGAGGAGTCCTGCACGGGTTCGCGCTATTACAAGGACTTGGTCGATGAGTCCGGTGAGACGGTTGACGAGATGCTCGATGCTATCGCCGAGCGCTACTTTAAGATCAACTGTGCCGTCTTTACGCCCAACGACCAGCGTATGAAGGACATTGTCCAGATGGCCAAGGACCTGCATGCCGACGGCATTGTCGACGTGGCCCTGCAGTTCTGCACGCTCTACGAGATGGAGTCGTTTGCCGTGGAGAAGGCTGCCGAGGAGGCCGGCATTCCGCTTATGCACATCACGACCGACTACGCCGGCGAGGACGCAGGCCAACTGCAAACCAGGATGGAGGCTTTCTTGGAAACCATTTAGGGCTATCCGTCCCGGCGGCTTTCCCAGGCACCCGATCTTGCCGTTCAAACCGTCGCCTGCGAATCAAAGTACGCGACGCTCCTCTTTCACGGCAACCTCGGGCACCTGGGAAAGCCGTTTCCTTGGTTGGTTAAAAGGTTTGTTAAGGAGTTATATGTCGGAAAATATTGAGCAGCCGTTGCCGTCCACGTTTGAGGAGTTCAACGAGCAGCGCAAGGCGGCGTTTATTCGCGTCAAGGATTACAAACAGGCCGGCAATCGCCTGGTCGGCTATTTGTGCAGCTATACGCCGCTCGAGATTATCGATGCCGCGGGCGCTGCAAGTGTGGCCTTGTGCGGCACATCCGACGAGGTGATTCCCGAGGCCGAGAAGGTGCTGCCGGCAAATCTGTGTCCGCTCATCAAATCGACGTACGGCTTTGCCTACTCGCAAAAGTGCCCGTTTACGTACTTTAGCGACATGATCATCGGCGAGACCACCTGCGACGGCAAGAAGAAGATGTACGAACTGCTCAACGAGCTCAAGCGCACGCACATTCTGCATCTTCCGCAGGGTCGCGATCGCGCCTACGAGCGTAAAGGCTGGTACGAGGAGTGCCGCCTGCTCAAGGAGGAGCTCGAGGGCTTCTACGGCATCACGATTACCGACGATGACCTGCGCGCTGCCGTCCGTCGTCGCAACCGTCTGCGTGCGGCCCAGCTCGAGGTGTTTGCGCTGCAGGCCAACCAGCCGGCTGCCATGAGCGGCGTTGACCTGATGAGCACCATGTTCGCCGGTACGTTCAGCTTTGATATCGAGGCCTATACGCAGCAGCTGGAGCAAAAGGTTGCCAAGCTGCGCGAGACCTACGACGCGGGCGAGCGCCCGGTTGCGGCGGATGCCAAGCGCATTCTGATCACTGGCTGCCCGGTGGGCGGCGTGATCAACAAGATCGGCCGTACTATCGAGTCCAACGGCGGTGTGGTCGTGTGCATGGACGACTGCTCGGGCGAGCGCACGGCGGCCATGATGATCGACCCGGAGGCTCCCGATATCCTGCGCGCCATCGCCGACCGCTACCTGGATATCAACTGCTCGGTCATGACGCCCAACGACGGTCGTATGGAAAACACGCTGGCCATGTGCGAGAAGTATCACGTCGATGGCGTAGTGGAGAGCGTGCTCCAGGCGTGCCATACCTTTAACGTGGAGAGCGCACACATGCAGGAAGCTGTCGAGGGTGCGGGCATTCCGTACATGAAGATTGAGACCGACTACAGCAACGGCGACATGGGCCAGATAGAGACCCGTATCGCCGCCTTTATCGAGACCCTCTGACGTCTGAGGCACCCGACCTTCCGGCTCCAACCCTCCTCGCGTACCTTGAGTACGCTTCGTCGGGCTTGTCGCTCGGAATCTCGGGCACCTCAGACGCCAGAGGGCCGTTGTTGCAGTGGTGTCTGATCGTTTGATTAGTTTGCCGATTAGGAGAGAGCCATGATAGGGGTCGGGATCGATATCGGGTCTACGGCAGCTAAGGCTGCTGTGGTCGATGGGGAGGGCTCGGTGGCGTGGACGTGCGTGCAGCCAACCGGGTATTCGTCGGTCGATGCGGGGGAGCGTCTGCGCTGTGAGCTTGCCGCTGCCGGCTACGACGTGGCGGCCGACGACGTACGCGTGGTCGCGACTGGATACGGCCGTGTTGCCGTGCCCTATGCGCACAAGGTCGTGACCGAGATTACCTGCCACGGCACCGGTGCCGTGTGCCTGTTTGGCGATCACGGCACCGTGATTGACGTAGGCGGTCAGGATACCAAGGTCATCCAGCTTAAAGGCGGCCGCGTGGCAAAGTTCGCCATGAACGACAAGTGTGCTGCCGGCACGGGGCGCTTTTTGGAGATCATGGCCGACCGCCTAGGTATTTCTCAACAGCAGATGGCCGACCTGGCGCGTTCCGGCGAACCTACCAAGATCAGCAGCATGTGCACGGTGTTCGCCGAAAGCGAGGTCATCAGCCTGATCGGTCGTGGCGAGCCGCGCGAGAACATTGCGCGCGGCGTGATCGAAAGCGTCGTGTCGCGCGTGGCGACTATGGCCGGGCAGGCGGCGGGTGCTCCGTACTACCTGACGGGAGGCCTGTGCGAGAACGCCTACGTTGTGGAGCGGTTGGCCGCGCTGCTGGGGTCGTCGGTGACTACGTCGCCCCAGGCCCGCTTTGCAGGTGCCATCGGTGCGGCGATTCGCGCGCAGGCGCTCAATTAATGCATCCGCCCCAGTTTCGCATTCATGCGTATACTGGGAGAAAATGATTGACCGATGAGAGGAGGAATCGATGGCTGACGATTTCGTCAAGCTTACGCAGATGACCGCTGCCTCTGGTTGAGCCGCTAAGTTGGCTCCTGGAGCCCTCGCCCAGGTCCTGGGCGACTTACCCAATGTGCATAACGACAACCTGCTCGTGGGGTTCGATACCTCCGACGATGCGAGCGTCTTTCGCGTTGGCGACAACTTGGGTCTCGTGCAGTCCATCGACTTCTTCCCGCCGATGGTCGATGACCCGTTTCTGTTTGGCCAGATCGCAGCGGCCAACTCGCTGTCGGACATCTACGCTATGGGCGGGCGGCCGAGTCATGCCATGAACCTGCTCTGCATACCCAGCTGCCTGGGTGTTGAGGCTGCTGGCCAGATTCTGGCGGGTGGCGCCGACAAGTGCGTCGAGGCGGGCTGCTCCATCGCGGGTGGCCACACCATCAACGACGACGAGCCCAAGTACGGCCTGTCCGTGAGCGGCTTTGTCGCGCTCGACCGCATGCTCGCCAACAGCGGCGCGCGCGTGGGCGATGTTCTGCTGCTGACCAAGGCGATCGGCTCGGGCATCATCACCACGGCCATTAAGGGCGAGCTTATCGAGCAGGATGAGGCCTGTCCGATGTGGAACTCTATGCGCACCCTCAACGAGGCCCCGATTCGCCTGGCCGAGGGACTCGAACTTCACGGCTGTACCGACGTCACGGGCTTTGGCTTGATCGGGCATGCGTGCGAGATGGCCGAGGGCTCGGGCGTGCAGATTGAGCTTGCATCGGGGGCGGTGCCTCTCTTTGAGCAGGTGCTCGATATGGCGCGTCTGGGCATTATCCCAGCCGGCGCCTACCGCAACCAGGACTTCTTTGGCCCGCGCGTGGCTGCCGACGAGGACTTGGAGCCGGGCATGCTGGATGCGCTGTACGATCCGCAGACGTCTGGTGGCCTGCTTATCGCGGCGCCTGCTGCCGATGTGGATGAGCTCGCGCGTCGTCTGCATGCCGAGGGACGTATCGCCGTCGTCGTCGGTCGCGTGTGCGAGCCGGTGCCAGGCGGTCCTGCTGTTCGCGTTGTGCATTAAGGAAAACCGTTTATGCGACCGTCCGTTGTTCTGGGCGGCCCCTTTCGAAAGGATTTTGCTATGTCTACCAAAATTGAAGTCAATGCCATGGGCGATGCCTGTCCGCTGCCCGTCGTCAAGACGCTTAAGGCGCTCAAACAGCTTGACGGCGAGGGTGCCGTGGTGACCTCGGTCGATAACGAGACCGCCGTCAAGAACATCTCCAAGATGGCGCAGGAGAAGGGCTGCACGGCCTCGGTCGAGAAGGTTTCTGACGCCGAGTGGCACGTGACCGTGGCGACCTCTGGCGCCGTTGCCATGGCCGATCCCGAGCAGGATGGCGCTGCCTTCTGTGATGCCAGCGCCGGCAAGGGTAGGCTCGTCATTTCCGTCTACACCGACTGCATGGGCCGTGGCGACGACGAGCTGGGCCACAAGCTCATGAAGGCGTTTATCTTTGCCGTGACGCAGCAGGAGGAGCTGCCCGCGACCATGCTGTTCTACAACGGCGGCGCCAAGCTCACCGTCGAGGGCTCGCCGGTGCTCGATGACCTGAAGGGCCTGGCGGAGCAGGGTGTCGAGATTCTCACCTGCGGCACCTGCCTCGATCACTTTGGCATTAAGGATCAGCTCGCGGTGGGTGAGGTCACGAACATGTACGTGATCGTGGAGAAGATGGAACAGGCCGTGCGCGTCGTGCGTCCGTAGCGTATTGGTTGGAGTTGCCATGAGGGAGAAGCGCCCGGCGCTTGTTATCACGTTTCCCACCACGGCGGCCGCCATGGGCTGCGAGTCCCTGTGCATCGAGCGCGGCCTTCCCGGGCGAACGATTCCCGTGCCCGGGGAGGTCGCTGCCGGCTGCGGCCTGGCGTGGAAGGCGTTGCCTGCCGATGAGGAGCTGCTGCGCAGCGAGCTTACCGCGGCGGGCGTTCCTACCGAGGGCTATACCGTGATTGATATGTGGGAGGTCGTGCGATGATCTACCTGGATAACGCGGCGACGACCATGCACAAGCCTCAGACGGTCATCGATACCGTGACGCAGGCGATGTGCTCGCTCGGCAATGCCGGGCGCGGTGCCACGTCGGGTGCCCTCGATGCCGCTCGTACGATTCACGCTTGCCGTGCCAAGCTCGCGCGCCTTTTGGGCTGCCCGAGGGCGGACCATGTGTGCTTTACGCCCAACTCCACGGCGGCGCTCAACACCGCCATCAATGGCGTGCTGCGTCCCGGTGACCGCGTGGTCACGACGGTGCTCGAGCACAACTCCGTGCTGCGTCCGCTCAACCGCCTGGCGGCAGAGCAGGGTGTGACGGTTGAGCATGCGAGCTGTGATACCAACGGCGTGCTTGACTACGACGAGCTCGAGCGGCTGGTCACGCCCGGTACGCGTGCTGTGGTGGTGACGCACGCCTCCAATGTGACCGGCAACGCGGTCGACATTGCGCACGTGGCGGCCATGGCCCATGCGGCCGGTGCGCTGGTGATCGTCGATGCCTCTCAGTCTGCCGGCACGGCGCGTATCGATATGCATGCCATGGGGCTCGACATTGTGTGCTTTACCGGCCACAAGGGGCTCATGGGACCCCAAGGCACCGGCGGCCTGGCCGTGGCGGAGGGCATTGACGTGTCTCCGTGGGCCATGGGCGGCACGGGCGTGCACAGCTTTGACCCACTGCAGCCACTTGAGTGGCCCACGCGTCTTGAGGCGGGCACGCTCAACGGCCACGGCATCGCGGGACTTTCTGCCGGTCTCGACTTTATCGAGGCGCAAGGCGGGGTCGAGGCGATTACGGCGCATGAGCGCTCGCTTGCAGAGCGCTTCCTCGCCGGTGCTCGCGAAATCCCCGGCATTGCGCTCTACGGTGCGTTTGACCAGCCCGTGCGCTCGGCGATCGTCTCACTCAACGTGGGTGATATCGACTCGGCCGAGATCTCGGACGCGCTCATGCAAGGGTGGGGGATTGCGACGCGCCCCGGTGCCCATTGCGCTCCGCTCATGCACCGTGCGTTAGATACCGAGCGCCAGGGTGTCGTCCGCTTCTCGTTTGGGTATTTCAACACGACCGAAGAAGTCGACATCGCGATTGACGCTTTGCGCGATTTAAGCAGCGATTAGACCAACCATTTACGCCCCTAGATAAACCGTTTGCGCAGCCTTCCCGCATTGTCGCTTATACAGGGTATTGTGAGATGATGGCCCACACTGGGACTCTGTATCTTTGCAAATTGCGGGAAGGTTCCTATGAACAGGATCACTGCTGCCCTCTATAGGTTTTTAGTCGTCTATCTTTCGGTCGCGATGGTCGTGACCTCGATACCCCTTGCGCCCAGCACAGCCTATGCCGATGATGCCGGGGCGGTCGCCGTGGAGAGCGAGGCCCAAGAGACCGACTCGGGCTCCGATACCGATACGGTCGATGGATCATCACCTTCGGACGAAAACGCTTCGTCCACGTTTTCCGACCAAACGAATAATACGCAGGACGACTCATCCAACGCGGCATCCGACACCCCCGGGACGAGCCTAGCGCAGGACCTCACAAGTGCTGCGACTGATTCCGATGCTGCAAAGAGCTCGCCTGCAACGTCAGAGTCCTCGTCCGATGACAGCGAAGTCGATCCCCTCGTGTATGAGGATCCAACGGTCTATGAGTATGCCAAGCTTATGCCGAACGGCTATGTGTATCCGTGCGATGCAGGCGGAAGCGTTACGGTAGAGATTGATGGAAACGACCCGTATGGGAGCTCTGTCGACGGTAAATTGGTAACCAATCTGATCGTTGATTACGGAGTGGATGGGGTCCCCGGATATATTTGTGAGTATTCCTCCAATCTGCGTTCGGTGCGTTTTGAGAACAGCTCTATTTCTTCAATTGGACTACACGCCTTTTCTGGGTGCTCCAATCTCGCCGATATCAGCTTTTCCGGTATGACCATTGGAAGTATCGGAACAGGGGCCTTTTCTGGGTGCGGATCGCTTACGAGCCTAAATATTGACGACGTTGCTACCATCGGCACGATGGGCGATGCCGCGTTTGCCTGGAGCGGGCTGCGGTCTACGGGGCTCGACAAGGTCGTTGGCCTCTGTTCGATTTCTGAGAACGCTTATAATGCCTGCAGCGCTCTGACCGATACCGGTCTGGGCAGGAACACATCCATCACGTCAATCGGCGTTAATGCGTTCAAAAACTGCTCCCGCCTTGCGACGACCGGACTTGAGAGCAATACGACGATCAAGACGCTCCGCGAAGGTTGCTTCTCCGGGACCAATATGAGCGGCGGGCTGACGCTGCCCCTTTATTCCAAAATCGAGGAACTGCCGAGCCGTGCGTTCAGCTTAGAGCCATAAGATAAAGATCTCGCGTGATCCCGACAAGATGGCCTATCAGCCGGGGGAAAAGATCTCGCTCGAGGGCATGAGTGTCACATTTCAATATCCTCATTCGACGATGGATAGCGACTACGAAGCGCTCATAAAGGAAGAACTCGGCGAATACCTTACGGCGACCCCCCGCGATGGTGATGTCTTCGACGAGTCGATGGACGGAGAACCTATACAGCTCGTGTACGACGATGGCTACACGCGCCTTGTCGCGTACAGCAAGGGCAACCTGCAGCAGGCGGCCTACGAGTATGCCAAGCTCATGCCCAACTACTATCTGTATCCGTGCGACGCAAACGGAAATCTTACGGTAGAAATCGATGAAAACAACCCGCGCGAGAACTCTGTCGATGGTCGAATGGTAACGAATTTGATTGTCGATTACGGGGTTGATGAAGTCGACGCACAGCTCTGCGCCGACTCTACCAATCTGCGCTCAGTGCGCTTCGAGAACAGTTCCATTTCCAAAATCGGATTGCACGCCTTCTATAACTGCCCGAATCTCACCGATATCAGCCTTTCCGGTATGACCATCGGCACCATCGGAAAAGAGGCGTTCTATGGCTGCAAGTCGCTTACGAGCCTGAACATCAGCGAGACTACTGCCATTGGCTCGATGGGCTATGCCGCGTTTGCCGACAGTGGGCTGGTGTCCACGGGGCTCGACAAGGTTGTCGGCCTCACATCGATTCCCGACAGAGCCTACGAAGGCTGCAAGGCTCTGACCGATACCGGCCTGGACAAGAATGCCTCCATTACATCGATTGGCGTTTGCGCGTTCAGGTTCTGCACGAACCTTGCTACCACAGGGCTCGAGAGCAACACAACGGTCCAAACGCTTGGCCACACCTGCTTCTACGGCACCGACTTGAGCGGCGGGCTGACGCTGCCATATAACTCCAAGATCGAGGAGTTGCCGGAAAAGGCGTTTGGCAGTACCAATCTCGAGACCGTGTTCTTTGGATGCAACCATGCGGTGCTCATTAACACCGACACGTTCCCCAAATACAACATGACCGTCATGGTCCCCGCCAAGATGATTCCGAAGTATGCTAACGGGCATCCCAAAGCTGTTTGGGAGAGGTGCAACGGCTGCCTGCCCGTCCCGGTGGGCAAGGTGCTCGAGAACGTTGAGATCTCATGCGACCCCAATAACATGACCTACGAGACGGGGGAGACCATTTCGCTCGAGGGTATGAACGTCGAGCTCGATTACCCGCATTCGGTATCGATTTGGGACTACGAGGCCCTCATACAGGAAGAGCTCGGCGAGTACCTTACGGCCACCCCCTGCGACGATGACGTCTTCGATGAGTCGATGGACGGACAGCCCGTAAAGCTCGTGTATGACGACGGCTATTCGCATTTTGAAACCCAGACCAAGGGCACGCTACAGCTCAAGAAGCCTGAGCCGACGTCGTTCCAGATCTCCTATGCCCAAACGATCGATAAAGGCGAACGCAAGCTGATGGACGGCGTTGAACTGCCCGATGTTTCCAGCGCGACGACGATTGATGCAGGCGACGAGGTCACGCTCGATGCCGGTGCTCTAGGAATGCTCAACGACAACATCACGTTTAAGGGTTGGTATGACACCGAGTCCGGCAAGTACATCTCCAGGGAGCCGGTCTACACGTTTACGCCGGATAAGGATCTGTCCCTCGAGGCTCGCTTTAAGCTCAAGGACTATGCGGTGCGTGTCAACGATGCGCGGGCGACCGATTCGTCACAGGACTATGCGCACCTGAGTGTTACCGCTCAAAACTGCTATCGCAATGCCGGTGAGACGGTTGAGGTTTCCGCCGTCACGGATAACGCGCTGTTCCTGGGCTGGTATCTGGGCGAGGGCGATGATGCGTACGCCGCGAGCGATCAGCTCGACTTTACCTATACGGTGGACAAGGCGGACGCGATTGTGTCCGAGGACAAGGCTGACGCTAGGATCGAGATCACTCTGCGATACTGCGCTCCGCAGGCGAGCGTTGTGCTGAGTGTGGATGGGGTCGATGAGAACGGGCAGCCGCTCGGGCAGTTCCTTTCCACCGGTCTGTATGGCATCGGGTCGCGCGTAACGGTCGTGGCGGTGCCAATGCCTGGCTATGTGTTTGACTACGCGACCGATGCCCTCGGCAACGTTGTCTTTACCGGCGACGATGGTCCGTCCTACACGTTTGTGCTCGAGGGAGATGTGCAGTACACCGCGCATTTCCGCGAGGCGACTGACCCCGACGAGTCACTTGCGGCGCTGAAGGCCGCGCTCATTGCCGCGATTACGGCTGCGGCCGTTCTCGCCACCGTGTATGGCCTGGGCGAGATTGTCGACCCCATCGCGGCCGACGCGGTGATTGAGATCGGTATGGCCGACAACATTGAGGATGTTGCCGCTGTGGGCACCAAGGTGCTCAAGGAGATTAAGGACATCATCGACGACCACAAGAAGCCCAAGCCTCATGGCGACCATAAGATTGAGATTATTGCCACCGCGCAGCCCGAGGTGGGCGGTGCCGTTACCGGCGGTGGTTTCCACTACGAGGGGACGGTCGCCACGCTCGAAGCCGTCGCAAATCCCGGCTATCGCTTCGTATGTTGGAAAGAGAACGGCGTCGAGGTCTCGACATCTCCTCTCAAGACGATGACGATCACGGACCTGACGCCCGAGGTTGTAAAGATGACGGCCGTCTTTGAGAAAAAAGTCGAGGTCACGGCAGTTGCCGAAGCCGATGGCATTCAGGCCGATTTTTCGACGGGCTGCACCGCAAGCCCTGTAAAGCAGAGCATCACCCGTGGCGATCAGGCTATGGTCACTGCGAGCGAGGGTCCCGACTATGCCTTTGTGGGATGGTTTGAGGACGGCATCGAGGTTTCGCCCGAGCGCACGTATATCTTCAAGGCCGAGGTCGACCGCCATCTGGTTGCGCGCTTCCGCAAGGCGGACAAGACTATTCTGGTGAATACCGATCCCTTCGATAGCGCCGAGGTGCTGTGCGATGGCATGCCAGTCGTGGATGGCAAGGTTCGCGCGAAGGATGGCGATATTCTCACGTTTACGATGCGGCCCAAGGTGCGCCCCGACAATCCGGAGAAAACGTACCGTTTTGTAGAGTGGCGAGAAACCGATGCGCAGGGTATCACGATTGCCAACAAGCAGGAAGTTTGCGAATACCGCGTTAACGGCAATGCCCGAATTGAGGCCGTAATGGACGGCAGAGATACGCATACCGTGCGTGCCGAGGCCGACCCGCTCGAGGGCGGCACCGTTGCACTGAAGCGCGACGAGACTGCTGGCATGGTCCTCGAGGTCCCCGAGGGTGAGCGCGTGACTGCGGAGGCCACGCCATCTGAGGGTTATATCTTTGACGGTTGGTACCTGAACAACGGCGGCTCGGATGCCACCGCGACGCTGGTTTCGAGCGAGCGCTCCTATACCCTTGAGCCCATTACCGACTGCGTGATCCAGGCGATGTTTACGCGTGCCTGCAAGGTAGATGTTGTAGTTGAGCCTGCCGCGGCCATGGCGGGCAAATATATGGTGCACGGCGAGGGCTATTGCATGAAGGGCGAGCCTGCCACGCTGAGCATTGAGCTCACGGCCGAGGCGAGCAAACAATTTACCTTTAAGGGCTGGTACGACGCCAAGACGGACCTGCTTTTGGGCACCGACCCCAGCTACCTCGAGTTCTATCCCGAGGACGTGGAATGCACCGTGCGCGCGGTGTTTGAGGAAAACACGTATACCGTGACGGCGAAGGCAAAAAAGACCTTTGTGGAGCGCGGTACGGTTGAGATCGAGGGCCACCCGGGGGCATCTTCTGTTACCTGTGGCTACGGCGATACGGTGATGCTCAAGGCAAAGGCCAACGACGGCTATCGTTTTGACCATTGGAAGGATGGCTCCGGTAAGGAGTACGATACCGCCGAGCTGGTCGTCAAGGTCACCAAGAGCGATACCTATACCGCGATTTTTACCGACTCAAAACCCGGGGTCATCGTCACCGCCGATTCATGGCTCGGCGGTACCGTGACGTGCAATGGGGCCGTGGTGAAGCCTACGACCGATAAGTTTAAATTAGGGGAAACCCTTCATTTGACGGCCAAGGCCCATCCTGGCTTTTTGTTCTGGGGTTGGTACGTCAATGGCCGCCTGAAGAGCCTTAAGCACGAGACCTCGTTGGTTGCGAAGGCTCGCGGTAAAACCGGGCACTGCGTTATTACCGCGGGCTTTGTGCCTATCGATACCGTCTGCGTGCCCCTCGCTGATCCTGCGGAGGGCGGCACCGTCAAGGCGAGCCGCGTTCTTGCGGACCGCGGCGCGGAGGTTGCCCTTAAGGCAACGCCCAATCCCGGTTATGTCTTTACTGGTTGGTATACGGCAGACGGCACGTTTGAGTCTGCCGATGCGGAGTTCACCTGCCACCAGGAGCGCAGCCATGTGCACGTCGCTCGCTTTATGGCGAAAAGCTATGACGTCGACGCCACGACGGTAGTCGATTCCGGCACCGGTTCGCTGGTCGAATCGAGTGTCGCCGGCTGGGTCGAGGGCGCGGGCACCGTCGAGGCGGGGCATGCCGCCACGCTGACCGCGCATGCGCTTTCGGACTATGCGTTTGAGTATTGGGCCGATGCTTCGGGCGCCGTGGTAAGCCGTGACAGTACCTATCACGTGATGCCAACGTCCGACACGACGCTCCAGGCCGTGTTCTCGGCAAAGCAATATACGGTGGACGTCTCCTGCGAAGAGAGCATGGGCACGGTCGAGGGCGCGGGGGCGTATGCCGCCGGGCAGGTCGCAACCGTGCGCGCGGTCGCCGCCGAGGATACGGCTTTTGTGGGCTGGTTCCAGAACGGCACGTGCGTGAGCTCCAAGAAAACATATCGATTTACCGTGCGTGAGGACACGTCGCTCTATGCCGTCTTTGCGTCGGGTTCGTATGTCGTGCATACCGTTGCTTCGCCTGCCGAGGGCGGAGCCGTGAGCGGTTTTGGTGGCTACGAAGCTGGCGACCGCGCAACGCTTCGTGCGATCGCCAACACCGGGTATTCGTTTGCGGGTTGGACGGACGACAAGGGCGAGTCAGTCAGCGAGAACGCCGACTATACCGTTAAGGTCACGGGTGACGCCACCTATACGGCGATCTTTACGCCTAAGTCCTATCAGGTCGTTTTGAGCGCGAGTGACGATAGCGTTGGCACTCTGAGCGGCGAAGGCTCCTATCAATTCGGTGATACGGTCGAACTCAACGCTACGCCTACGGGAACCAAACGTTTTGTCGGCTGGTATGTCCTGGACGCCGAGGGCAACAAGTCGCTGCTGACCTGCGACGCCCATTGTTGGGTTAAGCTCGACAAGGATATGGTCGAGGGGCTCGAGGACGATACGTTGGAGCTCCAGGCCGTGTTTGCCGATCCGTACGAGGTGACCGTTACGGGCGAGGTCGTGGTGAAGGACAAGGCATCGAGCAGGGGCTGCCGTGTTACGGGCAGCGGCAGCTTTGCCGTGGGCGATCAGGTGGAACTGACCGCTGTTGCCGGTATGGGCTATCGCTTTGTGGGCTGGAGCACCGATAAGGAGGGCACCTCGATTGTCGAGACTGCGACGACTCTCGATGTGACAGTCACGCAAGACATAACGTACTACGCGCAGTTCGAATCCGATGGACAGGTGACCATTACCGTCACCGGCTCGTCCATCTTCCGCGGTACGGCCCTTCTGGTCGACGGCATTCCTGCCGGTAGCAGGTCATACGACAGGGGCGACATGTTTATGGCGATCGCGATCCCGTGGAAGAAGTACCACTTCTCGCATTGGGTCGACGATGCGGGTGTCACGGTGAGCTACAGCGCGTTCTATATCGGTACCGCAAAGGAGAATAGGCAGCTTACGGCCGTGTTCTATGAGACGGGCTGCGATGTTCAGGTCGCTACGTATCCCAAGGACGCGGGCTTTAGCATGGTTGCGCTTGGTACCGGCGGCTCCTACCACTCCGCGGCGATTATGTTTACCGTGCCGCACAAGGGTTGGAAGTTTAAATACTGGGTCGACGAGAACGGCATGCCTGTGGGTGCCACACCGGTGATCAACCGCGTTGTGTTTGGCAACCGTACTTTTACGGCCGTTTATGAGCGGGCGTCGATGACGGTTACGGCGGTGGATTCGCGTCAGGGAGGACACGTCGAGGGTTCCTCCGAGGATGAATCTCTGGGCTATGCCGTGACCAACGAAGTCGAGAACGGTGAGTCCACGACCCTGACTGCCGTTCCCGATGCGGGCTATGTGTTCGATGGGTGGTATGCACGCAACGACGACGGGTCGCTGGGCGATGAGCCGCTGAGCACGGATGCTACCTGGACGTTTGTCCCCGAGGACAACATGACTGTCGAGGCGCGCTTTGCGGAGGCGCCTAAGTACAAGGTGACGGCCCGAGCGGTCAACGGATCGGTTGATCCGGAGTCTGCTTTGGTCGCCACGGATGGCAAGGTGACGCTTTCGGCGGCGCCCGATGAGGGCTGCTACCTGACGCGCGTGACCGTTGCCGTAGAGGCTGGCGAGGATGGTTCGGCCGGCAATGCCTATGACCTTGATATTTCTGACTATAAGGGTGGGGCGTATGAGGTCACGCTGAGTGGCGTGAGTGCTCCGCAGCAGGTCACGTTTGAATTCGCAAAGGCTGCGACTCCGGAGGTGCTCGCTCAGCCGCAGGATGCGAGTGCTTACGAGGGCGATCCGGTTGAACTTTCGGTTGCCGCCGAGGCGGGGCGCAACGTTCGCGTCCATGCGGCCATGTCTTCTGGATCCGCTGCAGACGTCAAGCTGGGCTACCAGTGGTATCGCGTGTCTGACGATGGCGGCAAGGCGGTGGCGCTGAAGGGCGAGACGGGGGAGACGCTTTCGTTCACCCAGCTTGACAGCGACGGCGAAGGCGAGTACTTCTGTCGCATTACGCAGAACTACCTGGGCACGGTGACAAAGACGGATACCGAACATGCGAAGGTATCCATCGTGCCGCGAGAAGCACTTGTGTTTAACGGGCGCGTGCTGCCGGTGGCGACCGCTCACGATGAGTCCCGCGTCGTGATTGCGGGCGCTACGGGCGGCAAGGCACCGTATGCGTACAACTTGGATGATGCTGAGGTTCCTGAGGGCATGCAGCTGACGCTGGCAGATGACGGATCGGGCGCCTTGGTGCTCTCGGGCGTGCCTGCGGCTACGGGTGTTTGTCGCTTTAAGATTTCGTGCACCGATGGCCTGGGCGACAAGTGCGATGCACACTTCGCGCTGCTCGTGAAGGCGAAGGAAGCCCCGCTTACATTTGAGGGCCAGACCTTTACCTACAACGCGACGGCGCAGGCCCCGGAGCTTTCGGGCGTGCCCGAGGGTTGCGAGGACGATGTCAAACTGACCTATGTTGGCACGGGCGACACACATTACTCGTCGGATCAGGCGCCGGTGGATGCCGGCACGTATCGTGCGGTGGTGACGCTCGACGCCAAGGGGTATGTCGGTAATGCCTCCTGTGACTTCACGATCGAGAAGGCCCCGGTCGATATTTCGATCGAGACGTCCGATGTGACATACGATGGCGCACGACACGGTGCGGCGGTTGCGGTTGCCGGCCTTGATGCGTCTGGCTATTCCGTTGCCTATTGCGGTATAGATGGAACGTCCTATGGTCCGACGGCGCTGGAGCCGTGCGACAGCGGTAACTACCGCGTCACGGTTAAGGTGACTGACTCCAACTATCAGGGTAAAGAGTCCGCCGAGTTCTCGATTACAAAGGCGAGCCAGGTCATTACGGGAACGACAAGCTATTCGGGCGTGTATGGTGGAGACCCCATTGTGTTTAACAACGTTGCCCAGACTCCCGTGACTTTTGAGCTGGTCGATTCCGATGGCGATGCGAGCCCGGTTTCGATTAAGGGACGTTGCGCGACGGTGAAGGCTGCCGGTACGGCACGTGTTGTCGCCCATGCCAAGGCGTCTCGAAACTATCTTGCCGCCGAGGACGTCGAGTTGACGGTTTCCGTTGCACCTGCCCAGTTGCTGGTGAAGGTCGACGATGCCGAGCGCTTTGAGGGCCAGGAAAATCCCGAGTTTACCTCCAGCTTGGTGAGCCGTTGCGACACCTCGGACGTTAAGGTTACGTACTTCTGCTCGGCGAATAAGAAATCGCCGGCGGGTGAGTACCGGATCGACGCGGCGGTTGCCGATCCGAACTTTGATGTCGCGGTCGACCCCGGCACGCTGACGGTCAAGAAGAAGCCCGAGCACTACAAGGTGACGGCGAAGGCAGTCAACGGTTCGGTCGACAATGCTTCGGTTTCGGTTGTTGAGGGCGGGGACGCGATCCTCCTGGCGACGCCCGACGAGGGCTGCTACCTCGAGCGCGTGACGGTCGCGCAGGCCGGCTCAGATGCGACCGTTGACCTCGACATTTCTGATTACAAGGGCGGGGCGTACAAGGTCACGCTGAGCTTTGTCACTGCATCGCAGGAGGTCACGTTCGAGTTTGCGAAGGCGGACGCTCCGAGTGTGATTGCCCAGCCGCAGAACGTGAGCGCTCACGAGGGCGATACCGTCGCGCTCTCGGTCGCGGCCGAGGCGGGCAAGAACGTCGCCGATCACGTGGCCTCGTCCACGGGTTGCGCTGCCGAGGTTGAGCTCTCCTGCCAGTGGTTCCGCATGGTGAATGGCAAGGCCGTGGCGCTCGATGGCGAGACGGGGGAGACGCTCTCGCTCGCGGACCTCGATGACGAGCAGGCTGGCGAGTATTTCTGCCGCATCACTCAACGCTACCTTGGCACTGAGAAGCAGACGGACAGTGATTGTGCTTCCGTCTCCGTTGTTGCCTGGGACACCCTTGTGTTCAACGGCGACCTGCTACCGGCAGCGAGTGCGCACGGCACGTACATCGCCACGATTGCCGGGGCCGCGGGCGGCAGGGCTCCGTACGAGTACGCATGGGATGAGACGAAGCTCCCCGACGGGCTCAAGCTCTCCCGTACTTCGGGCGGTCTGACGCTCTCTGGTGTTCCGTCCAAGACGGGCGTTTCCGCCTTTGATATCACGTGCACGGATGCCCGTGGCGAGGCCACGACCGCCCGCTTTGCGCTCGTTGTCCAGGCAAAGCGCGTAAAGCTTACGTTTACGGATGGCGACTTTACCTTTAATGGCGCGTCGCAGGCGCCCGAAGTTTCCGGTGCTCCCAAGGTCTGTAAGGGCGACCTTAAGGTCTGGTACTACGGATGCGGAAGTACGCAATATTTCTCGACGGATGCCCCGACCGATGCCGGCACATACCGCGCTGTCGCCACGCTGCGCAGCCACGGTTACATCGGTGCCGCTGCCTGCCAGTTCGAGATCGCTCCGGCAAAGCTCAAGGTGAAGGTTGACGACGCCGAGCGCTTCGAGGGAGAGGCGAACCCGGCGTTTACCTCGAGCCTGGAGAGTGCGGTTGACACTTCGGGTGTGAAGGTCGAGTACTCCTGCAATGCCGATGAGAGCTCTCCTGCTGGCAAGTACCAGATCGGCGCGACGGTCACCGATCCGAATTTCGATGTCGAGGTCGTGCCCGGAACGCTGGCGGTGAAAAAGAAGCAGGAGCCCGTCGATCCAGACCCGGTGGTTCCGGACCCGGACAATCCTGATCCGGACAACCCGGATCCCGATCAGCCTGATCCTGGTCCCAACCCCGACCCGGATCCTAACCCTGAACCTGATAATCCTGATCCGGGCCCCAAGCCGGATCCCGATAATCCCGACCCTGATAACCCCGAGCCCGATAACCCGGACAAGCCCGAGCGCTTTGAGGTGACGGCAAAGGCGGTCAACGGTTCGGTCGACAACGCTTCCGTCACCGTTGATGCGGGCGGCGACGTGGCGCTCTCGGCGACTCCTGACGAGGGCTGCTACCTCGAGCGGGTGACGGTCACGGAAGCCGGCTCGGACAAGGCCATCGATCTCGATATTTCCGGCTATGAGGGCGGAGCGTACGAGGTCACGCTGAGTGGCGTCACCGCGTCGCACGAGATTACGTTCGAGTTCGCGAAAGCGGACGCTCCGAAGGTGATTGCGCAGCCACAGGACGCGAGTGCCCACGAGGGCGATGCTGTTGTGCTCTCGGTTGCTGCCGAGGCGGGGAAGAGCGTTGCCGACCACGCATCTTCGTCCACGGGTTCCGCCGCCGATGTCGGACTTTCCTATCAGTGGTTCCACATGGTGGGCGGCGAGGCCGTGATGCTCGAGGGCGAGACAGGGGAGACGCTCCTCATCGAGGGCCTTGATGACGATTGCGCCGGCGAGTATTTCTGCCGTGTCACTCAGCGCTACCTTGGTACCGAGATGCAGGCGGACAGCGATCGCGCTGTCGTTTCCGTTGTGCCCCGGGATGCCCTCGTGTTCAACGGCGGTCTGCTACCGGTTGCACGTGCGCGTAGCACGTATCGCGCGACGATTGCGGGTGCCGCGGGTGGCGAAGCTCCGTATGAGTACACGTGGGACGAAGCTAAGCTCCCCGACGGGTTTAAGCTCACCCGCACGGCGGGCGGTCTGACGCTCTCGGGCGTCCCGTCCAAGGCCGGAGTGTCTACCTTTGACATCACGTGCAAGGACGCTCGGGGTGAGACCGGGACCGCGCACTTTGTTCTGGTCGTTCAGGCGAAGCGGGTCAAGCTTGCATTTGAGGGCGGCAACTTCGTCTATAGCGGTGACGCCCAGGCGCCCGAGGTCACGGGGGTTCCCAAGGCCTGCGAAGGTGACCTGAAGGTCAGGTATTACGGGACGGGCGGCACGCACTATTCGTCGAGTGAGGCCCCGACCGATGCCGGCACGTATCGCGCCGTTGCCACGCTGCGAAGCAACGGGTATATCGGCGCCGCCTCGCGCAAGTTCAGGATTGCGCCGGCGAAGCTTAAGGTAAAAGTCGACGATGTTGAACGCTTCGAGGGAGAGATGAATCCCGCCTTTACCTCGAGCCTAAAGAGCTCGGCCGATACCTCGGGCGTGAAGGTCGAGTACTCCTGCGTCGCCGATGAGAGTTCCCCGGCGGGCGAGTACCAGATCGAGGCGACGGTCACCGACCCGAACTTCGATGTCACGGTTGAGCCCGGTACGCTGACGGTGAAGAAGAAGCAGGAGCCTGTCAACCCGGACCCGGTGGTTCCCGATCCGGATAAACCCGATGGACCCGATCCGGACCAGCCGGATAAGCCGGAGCCCGGCAACCCGGACCCGGATAAACCCGGGACGCCCGATTCCGACCAGCCGGATTCAAAGGATCCGACAAAACCCGGTAGTTCGGATGACTCCGCAGCTGATAAGGCAAAGGCATCGGGCGCGGAAAACTCCGGCAAGAAGGAATCTTCCAAGTCGAGCGCTCAGCAGCTCGCCGACACGGGCGATCGTGCGCCATTGGCCGTCGCCGTCGCTGCAGGCGCCGTTGCGCTTGTCGCGCTGGGACTCGAACTGCTGCGTCGCCGTCGCTCGGACGCGTAACGGCTCAAAAGGGGCGGCTAGATTGAAGCTTTGCGCGATTTAGTCTGCTAAAGCGTATATACTTGCGGGACGGGTCTTTTGCCCGTCCCGTTTTTGTTTTGACTCGAAAGGTGGTCCCATGGCTTCATCCGCTCCGCGCGGTCTGCGCTCCGACCATGTCGTCACCGTCGGCATCGCTCTGTTCTCGATGCTCTTTGGCGCTGGCAACCTCATTATTCCGCCGCTGCTGGCGCTGCAGGCAGGTTCCGCCACGCCGGTCGCCATGTTCGGCTTTCTGATTGCCGCCATCGGCCTGCCCGTCATGGGCTTTATCGCCGTGGCGCTTGCCGGAACGGCGCGCGAGCTTGCTGGCCGCGTGCACCCCAAGTTTGGCGAGTTCTTTGTCGCGGCGGTGTATCTGGCCATTGGCCCGTGTCTGGCCATTCCGCGTACGAGTTCCACGGCCTTCGAGATGCTGGTGCCGCTGTTGCCCGAGGGCGTCTCGCTCGGCGCGGCGCGCCTGGTGTTTGCCGTCGGCTTCTTCGTCGTCGCGTTTGCGCTCACGCTGCGCCCGGGCGTCATCACACGCGTGCTCGGCCGCATTACGGGCCCCGCACTCATTGCCCTTATCGTGTTGGTCGTGGGTGCCGCCGTGGTCTCGCCGCTGGGTCCCGCTGCCGCGCCGCAGGCTCCCTATAATGCCGGTGCTGCCGTGCAGGGCTTTTTGACCGGCTATCAGACCATGGACCTGCTCGCGTCGCTCGCCTTTGGCATCATCATCGCCGAGACTATCCACGAGCTGGGGGTTACCGATGACAAGCGCGTTGCCTTCGAGATTTCGCGCTCCGGCGTGATCGCCGGTGTGCTCATGGCCATCATCTACTGCGGCCTAGCACTTGCCGGCGCGCAGCTCGGCACCGTGATGCCCGATGCCACTAACGGTGCCGCCATCCTCGCCCGTTCCGCCTCCATGCACTTTGGTCTTGCCGGCACGGTCGTGGTCTTTGCGATCTTTTTCCTCGCCTGCATGAACGTGTGCATCGGCCTTATCAGCTGCTGCTCGCGTTACTTCTGCGAGACGTATGTGGTTAAAGGGGGAGCGGAGGCTTCCGAGGAGGCCATGCGCCGTCCCTTTGCGGTTCTCGCCTTTGTGTTCGCGACGTTTTCGTGCGTGCTCTCCAACGTGGGTCTCGACGTGATCCTCATGTTCTCGGTGCCCATGCTCAACGCCCTGTACCCCGTCGCCATCGTGCTGGTGCTTATGGGTCTGGTACACGGTTTTTGCGACGCGCATCCGCAGGTGTGGGTCTGGGTCGGCGGCGTTGTCGCTGTCCAGAGCGTGATCACCTCGGTTCGTGATGCGTTCTTTGCTGGCGCGTGGCTGCCGTTTGATGCACTGCCGCTGGCAGACATTGGAGCCGCGTGGGCGCCGGTTGCCATGGTGGCGTTTGCGATCGGCCTGCTCCACAGCCGGTTTGTCGCACATTCGAGGAGCTAGGGTATCGTCGCTTGCACAGGCGGGGAGTCTCCCCTATAATTTCCTTCGCTTTGGGACACGCAAGGTTTAGACCTTAGCTGCTCAACACCTTCGGGACGTGGCGCAGTTTGGTAGCGCGCCTGCTTTGGGAGCAGGAGGCCGGGCGTTCGAGTCGCCCCACTCGGACCACTTTTTTGAAAACCGCCTTTTCAGGCGGTTTTTTTCATCTACACCGGCATGCCCACGGCTGTTCCGATACAAAAAAATCGGTTCTCCCGTGGGATTTGTGGTACAATAGCACCATAGTTTTCGATTGGAGGGATGGTTATGGCCGATGTCATTGAATTAAGTGATTATACCGAACTGCCGGACCTGGACACGCTGAGCCGGGAGGAACTGCTGGACTACCTGGAATCCGTCCGGGCTCAGATCGACCAACTGGACAGCCAGGAGCCGAAGAACATGAACAGCGAGGCCTATGAGGACTGGGGGGACCGTCACGAGGCGCTGGAGGATCTGGCCGACGAAATTCAGGACCTTCTGGACGAGATGGGAGGTTCTTATGGCTGATTTTCCCTACTGCAAGCTGGAGATTTTCCTGCCGGAAACCCACCTGGCCCCGCTGCAAAAGGCGTTGCAGGAAGTGGATGCCGGGCACATCGGCCGTTATGACTGCTGTCTCTCCTACAGCCGCGTCACCGGCTGCTGGCGGCCGCTGGAGGGATCCACGCCTTATCTGGGCAGTATCGGTGAGATCAGCGCGGAGCCGGAGCTGAAAGTAGAGGTCACCTGCCGCACCGAACAGGTGGACGAGACTGTGGAGGCTGTAAAACGGGTACATCCCTATGAGGAACCGGTGATCAACGTGATTCCTCTGTACCGCACCAGCTTTTGAGGTGATTGCTATGCCCAACATCATTGAAATTACAGACTTCGCGCAGCCCGAGCTGGATGTCTTTGCCCGGCTGACCGAGGCCCAGCTGCGCAACCGGCTGGAGCCGGAAAAGGGTGTTTTTATTGCGGAGAGTCCCAAGGTGATCGCCCGGGCGCTGGACGCCGGGTATGAGCCGTTCTCCCTCCTGATGGAGCGCAAGCACATCGACGGACAGGCCCGGGACATCATCGCCCGCTGCGGCGACATTCCCGTCTACACCGGCGACGGCGCTCTGCTGGCCGGACTGACCGGCTATCAGCTGACCCGGGGTGTGCTGTGCGCCATGCGGCGGCCCAGGCTGCCCAGCGTGGAGGAGTTATGCGCCGGTGCACGGCGGGTGGCGGTGCTGGAGGGCATCGTGGACCCCACCAACGTGGGCGCTATCTTCCGCTCGGCTGCGGCCCTGAACATGGACGCCGTGCTGGTGACCCCTACCTGCTGCGACCCGCTGTACCGGCGCGCGGCCCGGGTCAGCATGGGCACCGTCTTTCAGATTCCCTGGACCCGCATCGGCAGTGCGCCCGCGGACTGGCCCCAACCGGGTATCGACCGCCTGCGGGCACTGGGATTTCGCACCGCCGCTATGGCACTGAGCGACACTGCCGTCAGCATCGCAGATCCCCAGCTCTGCGCTGAGGAAAAGCTGGCCATCGTACTGGGAACCGAGGGCGATGGTCTGGCCACCCACACCATCGCCAGCTGCGACTACACGGTCTGCATCCCCATGTCCCACGGCGTGGACTCGCTGAACGTGGCCGCCGCCAGCGCAGTGGCCTTCTGGCAGCTGGGCGCGCGGTAATCCCGATTCATCGCGTCAAATAAGGCGAGCGCATCACACAGGATGCCTCGCCTTATTTTTCTTGCACACTATGGAATCAGCATCACCAGGGTACCCCCGACGATGAGCCCCAGTCCCAGGGCAGATTTGCGGGTCAGCTTCTCATGGAACACGATGTAGGAAAAGAGCACGGTGACCAGAATGCTCAGCTTGTCAATGGGCACGACCACGCTGGCCAGGCCGTCCTGGAGTGCCCTGTAATAGCACAGCCAGGAACCGCCGGTGGCAAGTCCTGACAGACAGATGAAGCCCAGTTCCTTGCGCGGGATGGCGCGCAGGGCATGCCGCTTTCCGGTGGCAAACACCATGACCCACGCCATCACCAGCACCGCACCGGTGCGGATGGCGGTGCCCAGATTGGACTCTACCCCGGCAATGCCGACCTTGCCCAGGATGGACGTGAGGCTGGCGAACACGGCGGAGCCCACCGCGTAAAGCAGCCAGCTCTTCCCGCCCGACTGCTGCGGCGCCGCGTCCTTCTTCTCAATCATCAGAAAGGTGCCGGCGGCGATCACCACCACACCGATGGCCTTGGGCACGCTGATCTCCTCCCGCAGCAGAAGAAAGGCCAGCAAAATGGTGAGGATGGTGCTGGACTTGTCGATGGGGACCACCTTGTTGATGTCACCCAGCTGCAGGGCCTTGAAATAGCAGAGCCAGGACGCTCCGGTGGCCAGGCCGGACAGGATCAGAAAGAGCAGGGTTTTCCCGCTGATGTCCCAGATCTGGGACTGGGACCCCACCACAAACACCATCAGCCAGGAAAAAAACAGCACCACGATGGTTCGGATGGCCGTAGCTACGGTGGAGTCGGTCTCCCGGATGCCGCACTTGGCCAGAATGGATGTGAGTCCGGCAAACAGCGCCGAGCCAAAGGCAAATACAATCCACATAGTCTCGCCTCCTGAATCCCATGATTATAGCACAGCAGACCGGCACTGTACAGCGCACAGGACAGATCAGCCGCCCTCCCCCAGCAGGAGAACCCGCAGACCGTGCCGGCGGGCATAGGATACGGTATAGGCACTGCCACCGGTGGAACGGGTGCAGTAGGCCACGCAGACGGCGCTGTGCTCCACCAGATGGCGGTTGCGGCGGTGCATACACCCGGGCGTATACTGCTCGCCGGTGTACACCACCTTGTCCGCCCGAGCTTTGATGGCCTCGTACCGGGCCACATCCTCCTGACGCCACCCCCGGGTCTGGTCCCGGCAGGGCAGCACCAGAATCAGACGGATCTGCGGATAAGACTTCCGCAGGCGCAGTACGGTCTCCGCCGCCAGAGTGTCAAAGCCCAGGGCTCCGCCGGCCCCGAAAAAGCGAACGCCTTCCTCAATCAACCTGCGGACCACCGTCTCCAACTCCCGGCTCAGGGCCGGATAGGTCGTTCTGGAAATGACGCGGTGGCCGGTAAAACAGCAGGTTTGCTCTCTTGTATTATCCATTTATATTCCTCCGCGCACCCATATAAGTGCAATTTCAAGACGAGTTGAAACCACTGCACAAAATTTCAAGTATCTCCTATGAGGAGCTCTTTGTCTGACACAGCGGGACCCGCTTCCGGCCCTATTGTACCGACGAGATACCGCGATTTTCGTTGAATTCTGGGTTCCAAAGTCCAAAAAAGTAAAAAGCTGGTGATTCTACAGCAAATTGTTATAGAATCACCAGCTTTTGTCCTCTCTCACCGGTTCCCAACGTATCATGGCGAGCCGATGGGAGTTCACGTAAATTTAACGGTTCTTTGACAGAAACAAGCTAGATAAATCTGCCACCAAACCGATACAATAATAAAAACAGTTTGGAAAGATTGGGAGGCGACAGGATTTGTACGGTGTGATAGACATCGGATCCAACACGATCCGCATGGTGGTGTACCGGGTGGGAGAAGCCGGAGCAATCCACCCGGTACTGAACAAGAAATACGCCACCGGCCTGGTGGGCTATATCAATGGCAAGGGCCGGATGAGCAAGGAGGGTATCCGGAAGGCAGTGGAGATTCTCCGGGAGCTGAAGGAGGTCACCGAGCAGATCCGCCTGCAGAAGGTCTTTCCCTTCGCAACCGCCTCTCTGCGGAACATCACCAACACGGAGGAGGTGCTCCAGGCCATCCAGGTGGAGACCGGATTTTCGGTCCGGGTGCTCTCCGGCCAGGAAGAGGCCACCTTTGACTACTACGGCGCCATTCAGAGCGCGCCGCCGGCCTCCGGCCTGCTGGCCGACGTGGGCGGCGGCAGCACCGAACTGGTCCAGTTCCGGGACCGGGAGGTACTCTGCACCGACTCCATCTCCATCGGCTCCCTCAACCTCTACCACCGGTTTGTGGAGGGCATCCTGCCCAGCCGGGGTGAGATCCGCAAGATTGAGGCGGAGGTGGCGGACCGGCTGAACAAAAGTGTCCGGGCCAAACCCAAGTCGGAGGTGGGGCCGCTCTGCGCCGTGGGCGGGACCGCCCGGGCGGCGCTGAAGCTGTACAACAGCCTGACCGGCGAGAGTCGGGACAACATCAGCTATGACGTGGGGTTTTACGACGACTATCTGGCCCAGATCACCGCGGACCCCAAAAAGCTGTCCAACCGGATCCTGAAAATCGCGCCGGAGCGTATCCACACCCTGACGCCGGGTATCGCGGTGCTGCGGACAGTCGCCCGTACCTTCGGCGTCCAGTCGGTGGTCACCAGCCCTTACGGCGTCCGGGAGGGCTACCTTTCCTACCTTTTGAGAGAGCAGGGAGTTTGATTCTATGAAACAGATCAGCAAACAGGGAACCTACACACAGAACCGGGAGCTGTCCTGGCTCCGCTTCAACGACTCGGTGCTGGACGAGGCCACCGATGAGCGTGTCCCCTTATTGGAGCGGCTCAAGTTCGTCAGCATCTTTACCAGCAATCTGGACGAGTTCTTTATGATCCGGGTGGGCAGTCTCCACGACCAGGAGGTGCTGGGCAGCACTGCGGTGGACAAAAAGTCCGGCATGACCGCCAGTGAGCAGCTGACCGCCATCTATGCCGCCGTACGGCCGCTCTACGCCAAGCGGGAGCGCATTTTCCAGGACATCGACCGTCAGCTGCGGCCCTACGGCATCTGCCAGCTGTCCTACGGGGAGCTGGACCAGTGTGAGCGGAACTATCTCCAGCAGTATTACGAGACCGACATCGCCCCTATCCTGTCGCCCCAGATCATCGACCCTCACCATCCCTTCCCGCACCTGCAGAACAAGGTCATCCACGTGGGCGCCTGGCTCCACCGGGGTGAGAAAAAGGTCTTTGCGGTGATTCCCCTGCCCGCATCCCTGCCCGAGGTGGTGCTGCTGCCCGGAGACACCCTGCGCTGCATCCGCACCGAGGAAATCCTCTTCCGGCAGCTGCCCGCCATCTTCTCCACCTACACGGTGGATGAGGCCTCCGCCTTCTGCGTCACCCGCAACGCCGACGTGAATCCGGATGACGAGGCCTTCGAATACGACGAGGACTTTCGCCGGAAGATGAAAAAGGTGCTGGGGAAGCGCCGGCGGCTGGCGCCGGTCCGGCTGGAGTACGACCGGGAGATCAGCGACTGCTTCCTCCAGTACCTGTGCGACCGGCTGTCCATCACGCTGGAACAGGCCTATCAGACCACCGCTCCCCTGAAACTGAGCTACGTCTTTGACCTGGAGGGCAAGCTGCCCGAAAATCTCCGCCGCACCCTGCTCTACCAGCCCTTCCAGCCTCAGCTGCCCTACGGCATCCGCCGGGAAGGCAGTGTGCTGGACCAGGTCCGTCAGCGGGACCTCCTGCTCTCCTACCCCTTTGAGAGCATGGAGCCCTTCCTCCAGCTGGTGCGGGAGTCCGCTTCGGATCCGGCAGTGCTCTCCATCAAGATCACCATCTACCGCATGGCCAAGCGCGCCAAGCTGGTGGACTATCTCTGCACGGCAGCGGAAAATGGCAAGGATGTCACCGTCCTCATCGAGCTCCGGGCCCGTTTTGACGAACAGCACAACATCGACTGGTCCGAGCGTCTGGAGGAGGCCGGCTGCACCGTCATCTACGGCTTCGAGGAGTTCAAAGTCCACTCCAAGCTCTGCCTGATCACCCGCCGGGAACAGGGCCGGATCCGGTTCATCACCCAGGCGGGCACCGGCAACTACAATGAGAAAACCGCCACCATGTACACCGACCTCTCCCTGATCACGGCGGATCAGGCCATTGGCCGGGACGCCAACGAGTTCTTCAAAAACATGGCCATCGGCAATCTGGAGGGCCGGTATCACCACCTGCTGGTGGCGCCCACCTCCCTGAAGCCCGCCCTGCTGGAGGAGATCGACCGGGAGATCGCCAAGGGCCCTGAGGGCCGCATCCTCATCAAGATCAACTCCATGACCGACTACGGCCTGATGAAAAAGCTCAAGGCCGCTTCCTGCGCCGGCGTCCAGGTCCGGATGATCGTCCGGGGTATCTGCTGCCTGCTGCCCGAGCTGCCCGGAAAGACCGAGAACATCCACATCACCAGCATTGTGGGCCGGTTTCTGGAGCACTCCCGGGTCTACTGCTTCGGCACCGGCGGTCAGGAGCGGATGTACATCGCCTCCGCCGACTTTATGACCCGCAACACCGAGCGCCGGGTGGAGGTGGCCTGCCCCATCTACGACCCGGCGGTACGCCGGAAAATCCACGGCATTCTGGACGCCTGCCTGCGGGACACCCTGAAGGCCCGCCACATGCGCAGTGACGGCACCTACTACCGCGGTGCGCCGGAACCGCCCTTTGACAGCCAGCAGTTTTTGCTGGAACAGGCCATCCGGGACGCCAGAGATGAGGCCCAACCGCCTCAGCCCCAGGAGCCTGCCGGCCTGATGGACCGGTTCCGCAGCTTCCTGCGCCGTGGTTTGGCCCACTGACAACGAAATTCTCCCCTCCCAAAATAGAATCCCCACGGAAACCAGTGATTTCCGTGGGGATTCCCGTATTCTGTATGATTGACTCCGGGTGTTCCGGCAAAAAAACGTCATAGTTTGCTCCCATTCCCGGCATACTAAGGGCGAAACAGGCGAGATCGGGCGCTTTCCCGACCGGGAGGTAGGAGATTATGAAGCTTTGTACTGTAACCGCCGCACTGTCCGTGCAGAAAGGACTGGCCGAGCTGAATCAGGTGTCCTTTGTCCAGTTGCAAGACAGGAAGGGCAACCTGCTGGTGGCCGCCGACCTGCTGGGGGCCCGCATTGGAGATCAGGTGCTGGTGACCTGCGAGAAAGCCCACGCAGTGCTGGGAACCAACAACCCCGCCGACGCCCTGGTCCTCTGCATCCTGTCCGCAAAGGAGCAGTAACCGCCGGTTTGTGCGCATACAGCGGACACCTTTTTCAGCTGGGTTCGACCGTTTTTGTCGTGGTTTTTGGCCGGTCCAGCGGCACCTGGCCCGAGCCGGGCAGATTGATCCGGCGCTTGCGGGTGGAGGAGTAGGTGAGCTTGGCGTGAAGCCGGTCCCGGTCCCGGTTATCCAGGGCGATGCGGTAGGCGTGAATGTTCTCCTCCAGCCGCCGGATCACCTGGCTCAGGGCCGGAGCGTTCATGCTCATCAGGTCGGTCCACATGTCCGGGTCCAGAGCCGCCACCCGGGTCACGTCCCGGAAGCTGCTGCCCTCGTAGCCCTTGCACTGGAACAGGTCCGCGTCGTCGCAGACGGACAGGGCCACAATGTGCATCAGCTGGCTGGTGTAGGCGATGATGGCGTCGTGGCGCTCCGGCGTGATCTCCCGCACGTCCTGACAGCCGATGTGGTGGGCCATCCGGCGGATGAACTCCTTGTGCTCCTCGGTGCTCTCGGGCCGCGGGACCATGATCCAGTTGCTGCCCTGGAACACCGTGGGCAGGGCGTGCTCGATGCCGGCGAACTCCGTGCCCGCCATGGGGTGACTGCCGATAAAGTCCACCGACGGCGGCAGCAGCTTGGCCTTCTCCATCACCGCTGTCTTTACACCGCAGACATCGGTCACCAGGCTGCCCGGCTTGAAGTGGTCGTGGTGCTCCTCCAGCAGGTTCATAATCCCCTGGGGCGTGGCGCAGAGCACGGCCACATCCGCCCGGGCCAGTCCTTCCTCCGCGTCCAGGGTGGCCTCGTGGACCAGCCCGTGGGCCAGCGCATAGTCCGCTGTCTCCTGCCTGCGGACTATCCCCAGAATGTGCGCCCCCTCAAAGTCCATCAGCGCCCCGGCCAGGGAACCGCCGATGAGGCCCAGTCCAACGATTGCTATGGTCTTGTTACTGCTCATGTGATCTCTCTCCTGTCCTGTGTCGCGGAATGCTCCGGTACATAAACGAAACGCCGCAGCGCTCTTCTCTGCGCCGCGGCGTTGCCAACGAAATCTGCATCTTCGAGTCCACTGACTCCCCTCAGATACACTCCCGGCAAGGGCAGCACAAAAGCCCGCTATCCTCGCGGTAATAGCGGCAGGCCTGCTTCCAGTTGCCGGACAGTTTCTTCATAGAGGGTCCCTCGCAATGCTCTCAGATACTGCTACTATACCGCTTTTACGTGCTGAAGTCAATAGCGTTTCCACGCCGGCGCCGGCGCTGCGCAGCGTGAAAAAACTTCCCAAAAAAATTTTTCAAAACCCCTTGACAGGGCAACCCAAAGTGATTATCATTAGTCTTAATTTACAAAACGCAATGATCGGGATATCATCCGGGCACTCCCCTGCGGTACAGAGAGGACGCATCTGCTGAAAGCGTCTCCAAAGGCGGCCCTGATTCGTCACCCGTGAGCGGCCCTTGCCAACGGACGGAAGCTCCGCTTCCCTCTCAGTAGTTTGGGACGGCCTACCCCGCCGTTATCCGGAGAAAGAGTGCACAGCATCAACCTCCATCAGAAATCACCTCCGGGACTTGTTCCGGAGCGGTGGCGGCGGCTGTGAAGTTAGGTGGTACCACGGAGTTTCAGCTTCGTCCTATATTGGGACGGAGCTTTTCTTTATGTTCTCTGTCCCCCTGAGACGCGCCAGATTCAAATTCATTACAATCCAAAAAGGAGGCTGCATCCCTATGAAAATGACCGCATCCCAAGTCGTGATGGAGTGCCTGTTGGAACAGGGCGTTGACACCGTCTTTGGCTATCCCGGCGGCACGATTCTCAACATCTATGATGAGTTTGAGCTTCACGGCTACAACAAGAAAATTCGCCACATCCTGACCGCCCATGAGCAGGGCGCCTCCCACGCCGCCGACGGCTACGCCCGCTCCACCGGCAAGGTAGGCGTGTGCTTCGCCACCTCCGGCCCCGGCGCCACCAACCTGGTCACCGGTATCGCCACCGCCTACATGGACTCCTCCCCCGTGGTGTTCATCACCGTCAACGTGGGCGAGAGCCTCATCGGTAAGGACACCTTCCAGGAAGTGGACATCACCGGCATCACCCTGCCCATCACCAAGTGCAACTACTTAGTCAAGGACGCCACCAAGCTGGCCGACATCATCCGCGAGGCCTTCGCCATCGCCCGCAGCGGCCGTCCCGGTCCCGTCCTCATCGACATCGTCAAGAACGTCACCTCCACCGTCGTGGACTTTGAGCCCCTGCCTCTGAGCGAGCATCACCGTCACGGCCGGCTGGCAGCCCTGCTGGCCCGGAACTCCGACGGCCTGAACATGCAGGTTCCCGAGCCCGATCACGGCGACGTGGATCAGCTGGTCGCCATGCTGGACCAGTCCCAGAAGCCCCTGATCCTGGTGGGCGGCGGCGTCATCCGCAGCAAGAACGCCGTGCCGGAATTCCGCAAGTTCATTGAACAGGTGGGCGCTCCGGTGGCTACCACTGTCATGGGCGGCGGCGCCTGCCCCGGCGACTCCCCGCTGATCACCGGCATGATCGGCATGCACGGCACCCACGCCTCCAACCGGGCCAGCCATGAGTGTGACCTGCTCATCGCCATCGGCTGCCGGTTCTCCGACCGCGTCACCTGCGACACCAAGACCTTCGCGCCCAACGCCAAGGTGGTGCACATCGACATCGACCGTGCCGAGATCGACAAGAACATCCTCACCGATCACCATATTATTGGTGACGCACGCCGGGTCCTGGAGCTGCTCAACGAGCGCATCTACCTGAAGGACTACAACTTCGATGAGTGGCGGGAGTCCATCCTCAGCATCAAGGAACCCCCTCTCACCCACGATCCCGAAAAGCTGGCGCCCCACGAGATTCTGGAGACCATCTCCAAGCTCACCAACGGCGATGCCATCATCGCCACCGACGTGGGCCAGCATCAGATGTGGTGCTGCCAGTACTTCCACTTCAAGCGCCCCGGTCAGCTGCTGACCTCCGGCGGCTTCGGCACCATGGGCTTCGGCTACGGCGCAGCTTACGGCGCCAAGCTGGCCCATCCCAAGGAGACCGTCATTCACTGCACCGGCGACGGCTGCTTCCGCATGAACTGCCATGAGATGGCTACCGTGCAGCACTACGACATTCCGGTCATCACCGTTATCTTCAACAACAGCTCTCTGGGCATGGTGCGTCAGTGGCAGCATCTGACCTGCAACGAGCGCTACTCCCAGACGACGCTGGACCGTGGCCCCGACTTCGTCAAGCTGGCCGAGGCCTATGGCATCCCCGGCTACCGCGCCACCAATCAGGATGAATTTGAAGCCGCCCTCCAGGCCGCTCTGGACTCCGGCCACGCCGCCGTTATCGACTGCGTGCTGGATATCGACGAGATGGTTCATCCCATGGTCACCGGCGGCAGCCCGGTCACCAAATTCCTGCTGGACTAATTTGTAAGGAGGCTGTAGAATATGATTAACGAAAATGCTACCCGTCATACTCTGTCTGTCCTGGTCGACAACGCCTCCGGCGTTCTGAGCCAGGTCTCCCGGCTGTTCTCCCGGAAGGGCTACAACATTGAGTCCCTGGCCGTGGGCGCAACCGACAACCCTGAAATTTCCCGTATCACCATCGAGGTGCTGGCCGACGATCTGCAGATCACGCAGATCATGAACCAGCTGGGTAAAATGTTCGTGGTTCACTCCGTCAAACGTCTGGATCCCGAGCACAGCATTCGCCGGGAACTGGTCCTGATCAAGGTCCGGGCCGAAACCCGCGAAGTGCGCAACGAGGTCATCCAGATCGCAAATATCTTCCGCGCATCCATTATCGATGTTTCTCTCGCCTCCATCACCGTGGCCGTCATCGGCTCGGAGAGCAAGGACGCCGCCATTGAAGGTCTGCTGGCAGAATTCGGTATTCTCGAGCTGGCACGGACCGGCATGGTGGCCCTGGAGAGAGGCCAGTTCACATTAGATGAAGACACCAAAGTTAAAGGAGAGTTCGACTATGGCAAAAATGTACTATGAGAAGGATTGTGACCTTTCCTATCTGGACGGTAAAAAAATCGCGGTCATCGGCTATGGCTCCCAGGGCCACGCCCACGCCATGAACCTGAGAGATTCCGGCTGTGACGTGATCATCGGCCTGTACGAGGGTTCCAAGAGCGCCGCCAAGGCAAAGGCTGACGGCTTCACCGTCATGACCACCGCTGAGGCCACCAAGGCTGCCGACATCATCATGATTCTGATCAACGATGAGAAGCAGGCCGCTATGTATAAAAAGGACATCGCTCCCAACCTGGCTCCCGGTAAGGCTCTGGCCTTCGCCCACGGCTTCAACATCCGCTTTAAGCAGATCGTTCCTCCCGCTGACGTCGACGTGTTCATGATCGCTCCCAAGGGCCCCGGTCACACCGTCCGCTCCCAGTACGTCAATGGCAAGGGCGTGCCCTGCCTGATCGCCGTGGAACAGAACGCCACCGGCAACGCCTACAAGATCGGCCTGGCCTATGCAGCCGGTATCGGCGGCGCCCGCGGCGGCGTCATGGAGACCACCTTCTCCGACGAGACCGAGACCGACCTGTTCGGTGAGCAGGCTGTCCTGTGCGGCGGCGTGGTCGAGCTGATGAAGCTGGGCTTCGAGACCCTGGTGGAAGCTGGCTACGAGCCCGAGAACGCTTACTTCGAGTGCATCCACGAGATGAAGCTCATCATCGACCTGATCAACAAGGGCGGCGTCGCCATGATGAACTACTCCATCTCCGATACCGCTGAGTACGGCGAGTATGTCACCGGCTCCCGCATCCTGCCCTACGACGAGACCAAGGCCCGCATGAAGCAGGTCCTGCGCGAGATCCAGGACGGCACCTTCGCCGGCAAGTGGATCGCCGAGAACAACAACGGCCGCTGCTACTTCAACTCCATGCGCAAGATTCTGGCCGCTCATCCCATGGAGACCGTGGGCGCCGAGCTGCGTAAGAACATGCTCTGGGGCGAGGACGACGATCCCGATACCGCTTCCAACTGATCAATTATAAATCTGTTCCAAACGATTGATGATGGGGGCAGGCATTGCCTGCCCCCACATTTTTTAAAACACAATCACCATGGACTTATGCTTTAACACCACATTAGCAAATCCCTATAAAAGTGCTTCTCAGAAAATCCGTATCATGAGCGAGGCTTGGGTAGCGGAACATATGTATTGCCCTTGTTGCGGGAATGAACGAATTGTAAAATTAAGTAATAATAGACCTGTTGCTGATTTTTTCTGTGAAAACTGTCAAGAAATCTTTGAACTAAAATCGAAGAACGGTTTGATTGGCAAGAAGATTGCTGACGGTGCTTATGAGACAATGATCGAACGAATCACTAGCAATCAAAACCCGTCCTTGCTAATTTTGCAATACGCTGATC
>DBGAQS010000035.1:0-4469 GCA_048434495.1 Collinsella sp.
GGTGAGGGGGATCCAGCCCGAGGGGATGTAGGGAAGCGATAGGAAAGACATAGATGCGGGCGTGTTGGCTAAAATGGGTCGGCCGGGATTGGTCAATCTCGGCCGACTATATTTGGCTAAAATAATCCGACGCTAACAATGGGAACCATTTCCTGCGGTTTCATTAAGATTTTCCTGCGGTTTTGGCGCCAAAAAATGTCGATGCTTCGGGGGTCCAAAATAGGTCGTTCACTTCGCGGAAAAGTATTAGACTTCGTTTTCGCGCAGACACGAATCCGGCCGCCACAACGCAAAAAGGGGCCCGCGCGCAGCGCAGACCCCGTCAAAAAAGATAATTCCCGGTACCTAGTACTGCTCGATGCCCATGTAGCGACGAATCTCGGGGCTGTGGTCGAACGCCTTACCGCGGGCTGCGCGCAGCTCGCAGCTCATCGCGTAGAAGAAGATTGGCTCCAGGTACGAACGCACGCTGGCAGGCACGTCGCCCACGCCGTACTCGAGTGCGTCGAGCACCATGATCGTGTCGGTGTGCGTGTTGAGGAACGCCAGCGCGCGCTCCTCCATGGGGCGACACTCGCCCGATCCGAGCTGCACAAAGTAGAACACGCCGGGCTCGGTAGCCTCGAACGGGCCGTGGAAGTACTCGCCGGAGTGGATGTAGCAGCAGTGCTGCCACTGCATCTCCATGAGCGAGCAGATGGCCATGGCATAGGTCTGGCTAAAGTTGGGGCCGGAGCCCAGGATATAGAAGAACTTGTGCTGCTGGCAGAGCTCGGCAAAGCGATCACCCAGCTCGGCGTTGACCTTCTCGCGGGCGGCGGGCAGCAGCGCGTCCATCTGCTTAAGGCCGGCATACATGTCGGCGAGCGCCTCGTAGCCCTCCTGCTGGTCGAGCAGCTCGGCAGCCATTAGCACGCCAATGCCCTGCGGGACCTCGGCCTGCGACTCGCCCTTGCCCCACGGATAGACCCAGGTGGTCCACTTGCCGTTGTCGATCTTGGAGCCCGCGTAGTCGGTCATAGTCACGACCTCGGCGCCGGCGGCGAGCGCCATCTCGCAGGCATCGACAACCTCCTGCGTATTGCCGCTGTGGCTGCAGGCGACGACGAGCGACTTCGGCCCCAGGCTCTTGGGCGCCATCAGGCAAAACTCGCGTGCCGTGTAGACCGTCGAGGCAAACGTGGTGGCCTCGCGCTTGAGCAGCTCGTTGGCCGGCATCAGGTCGATCATCGAACCGCCGCAGGCGATCCAAAAGACGTTCTCGATCTTACCCTTGCGCTCGATGATTTCCTGAACCAGATCATGTGCGTTCATGCTGATGCTCCTCCTTGTGTGGCGGCTTTTGGCGACGGCTGCTCGTACCTGCAGTCGTTCTATGTTGTTCTATTTATAGCACGCAAGCAGTCACCGGTGAAGTCATTACAGCAAATTTGTTCTATGTTGTTCTATCTGTGGACGCTAGATGTCGAACACGTAGCGCGAGCCCACTATCTTCTGGCGCCCGAGCAGCAAGGGCCGCTCGTCCGCATCGGTAAAGTACGCCTCCATATAAAAGAGCGGCTCGCCGACCGGCACCTCCAACAGCGGGGCCACCTGAGCATCGGCAAGCGCAATCTCCACGGTGCAGGGGTCGGACTTGAGCGGCGCGCGGCCCGAGTGCTCGGCAACGAGCGCAAAGATTGAGTTATCGGTGAGGTCCTTATCGGCCAGCGTCTGCAAGTAGGGATGGTCGGCGAGCACAAAGGCGTTGTTCTCAAGCATGACGGGGATGCCGTCGGCCGTGCGCACGCGCTCGACCACGATAAGCTCGCAGCCGGGCTCCACGCCAAAGAACGCCGCATCCTCGTGCGTCGCCGCGACCACCGTGCGCGATACCAGGCGCGCTCCGGGCACCATGTCGTTGGCAGCACAACCCTCAGTAAAGCTCTGGACGTCGCCCTTCTGGCGAATCTTGCGCTTGAGCTTGGGAGCGCATACAAAGGTGCCCCTCCCCTGCTGGCGGTTGAGGTAGCCCGCGCGCGACAGCTCCTCGATGGCACGGCGTACGGTGATGCGCCCCACGCCGTAGGACTTCGCGAGCTCCATCTCGGAAGGAATGCGCGAGCCGGCAGGGTACACACCGCGCGCGATCTCGCCCTTCAGGTCGTCCATGACCTGCTGGTACAGCGGCACGGCGGGAACCTCGACGCGCTCGGAACGTTCGGTCTTGCTATCGGCTACCATCGTTACGCTCCATCCCGCGCATGCTCGGACTCAAACTCTTCAATCGCCGACATAAACTGCTCGCCAAAGGCGTCGGCCTTTTTCTCGCCAATGCCGTTGACCTGGATCAGCTCGTCGCGCGTCTGCGGGCGCAGGCGGCACAGGCCGCGCAGAGCCTTGTCGGAGAAGACCATGTACGGCGCCATCTCCAGCTCGGTCGAGATCTCCTTGCGCAGGGCGCGCAGGCGCTCGAACAGCTCGGCATCGTCACCCACGCGCGGGCGCTGATCCAGCTCGGCCTCCTCACGCAGCAGGTCCACCGCCCGGCGGGCGCGGGCAGAGGCCTTGCGCTTGGACGCACGACGCTTAACGGTAAAGGCAAACGCCTCGTCCTCGACCTCGCCGGCGCGCGGGCCCAGCCCCACGACCGGGTACTGCCCCTGCGAGGTAGCCAAATAACCGCGGCCGCACAGCTGGCCGATGATGTCCTTGATGCGCCCGACCGATTCGCTCGACAGCTCACCATAGCCGCAGTCCTCGTCCAGATGCATCTGGCGAATGCGCTCGGTGTTGCCGCCGTGGAGCACGTCGGCGATGAGCGACTTGCCAAAGCGCATGGGGCGCGTGGCGACGTAGCGCACGGCGGCGCGGGCCATATCGGTGACGTCCTCGACCTCGAACTGCGTGAGGCAGTTGCTGCAGTTGCCGCAGCCCTCGGCGTCGTCCGTGGCGGCGCCGCCCGCAGCCGCATGCTCGGCTGCAGCCTCGTCGCCAAAGTAGCGCAGCATGTATTCGCGCAGACAGCCGGTGGTATTGCAGTAGCCCTCCATCTGGCTGAGCAGGCGATATCGATTTTGGAGCGCCCACGCGCGTTGCTCGTCGTCGAGCGCCTCGTCGGCCGCATCGCCGCGGTCGATCAAGAAGCGACGCATTCGAAAATCGTTTCCGTTCCACAGCAGGTGACAGCTGGCCGGATCGCCATCGCGGCCGGCGCGTCCCGCCTCTTGGTAGTAGGCCTCGATGCTCTCGGGCACGTTGTTGTGGATCACGTAGCGCACGTTGGGCTTGTCGATGCCCATGCCAAAGGCGTTGGTGGCAACCATCACCTGAATATCGTCGTCGATAAAGGCGCGCTGGCTTTGGCGGCGGGCGTCATTACCCATGCCGGCATGGTAGCGGCCCACGCGAATGCCGCTGGGGCCCAGAGCCTCGGTAAGCTCTCCTGCCAGCGCATCGACGGTCTTGCGGGTCGAGCAATACACGATGCCGCTCTCGCTCGAATGCGCGATCACATAGTCGCGCACCCACGCGGCCTTGGCCTTGTCGCCCATCTCCTCGCAGCCAAAGTAGAGGTTCTTGCGATCGAAGCCCGTCACCACCGTCGCAGGGTTTTGCAGACCGAGCATCTGCTGAATGTCCGTGCGCACGCGCTCGGTCGCCGTAGCGGTAAAGGCCGCCACGATGGGGCGCCGCGGCAGGGAATCGATGAACTCGCGAATCTGCAGATAGGCGGGGCGGAAATCCTGGCCCCACTGGCTCACGCAATGGGCCTCGTCAATGGCCACGAGCGGCACGCCAATGCCGCCGTCCGCCGCGGCCTCCTGCGCAAAGGCTAAAAAGCGCGGCTCGAGCAGGCGCTCGGGCGCCACGTACATAAGCTGGTAGCGCCCCTCACGAGCACGTTTGAGCACGGTATTTTGCTGAGCCGGCGTAAGGCTGGAGTTGAGATAGCTGGGTCGCGCACCCGCCGCGAGCAACGCACGGGTCTGATCCTCCATAAGCGACAGCAGCGGACTCACCACAAAGGTGATACCGGGCAGCATGAGCGCGGGCACCTGGTAGCAAATGGACTTGCCGGCGCCCGTGGGCATAACGCCCAGCGCGTCGCGACCGGCAAGGATCGCATCGACCATGCGGTCCTGCCCCGGGCGAAACGAGGTGTAGCCAAAATAGGCGCCGAGCGTGTCGAGCGCCATCTGCTGCATGCTTTCGGTCATGGTTTCCTAACGTCCAAGTCATCTGCCGCCGATTATACGCCGCCACGCGGACCGGCGCCGCCCGGCTGCCGGCCACGCTCATTCTGTGGGTAGTCATTGGGGACGTTCTTGAATGACTAGTCGTTTAAGAACGTCCATTACAGTCGAAATTGTCAGCCCGGGCCCGTCTCGGGCTACGATTGAGGCGCGCCCAGAACGGGCCGCCGACCGGGCGCCCGCGCACGGCCGAACGTCCCTGCCCCCGAGAGGGCCCGTTGGGTGCTGCCGGCG
>DBGAQS010000036.1:0-16873 GCA_048434495.1 Collinsella sp.
CTTCGCCGCCGACTCGAAGCCGTGCCCTCGCTCGAAGAGCCCGATCGCCGCCTTCCTGGCCTCGATGTCGTGTTTCACCCTCAAGTCGACACGCATAAAAAGCCTCCCATTTCTCGTGTCCAAGAAATGGGAGGCAGTTCAGAATCAGACAAGGGCCGCTCAAAATAAGCAGGGTAATTGTTAGGTACCTAATAGCCTACATTTTCCCATTGGTTGCTAACCCAACCTTGATTAATCTTAGGATTTTTTGTTACCTGAGCAGTACGCATGGCAACATCTTCTGTCATAACATCCATTTTCTTCTTGGAAGTATCGACAATATCTTGCGCACCACGAAGCAAACGACCTCGAAGTTCATCGTCTGTCGCGATCTTATAGCCAGCAAAGGCACCGGCCGCGACAGTCGTCACCAATGCAATCGCAGTTAAAATCTTATTCCTCATCTTGGCCTCCTTGATCAAACTGAATCATTTCACCAAGAATACGAGAGAGCTCTTCCTCGTCTTTAAACTCAATCTCAATCTTATTCTTTCCACGCGAGCTTTTCACGCGCACGTTGGTATTAAATACCTGACGAAGCACACGCGCAGCCTTTTTAAAAGACTGAGGCGTTGCAGGCCGCGGCGTCTTAGGTGTCTCTCCGGCAGAAAACAATGGAGCAAGATTTTCTGTCGCTCTTACAGAAAGGCCCTCCGCAACAACCTTCTCTGCAAGTCGAATTCGAGCATCCTCATAGGGAACTGCAAGAATCGCACGTGCGTGACCAGCAGTAAGCTTACCCTCAAAAATCATCTGCTGAACTACTTCGGGGAGATCGAGAAGGCGCAGCGAATTTGTAATTGCAGAGCGTGATTTGCTTACTGCCTTCGACAATGCCTCCTGGGTCATACCGCTGGCATCAATGAGCTGGCGATAGCCCTTAGCCTCTTCGACGGGATTCAGATCAGAACGCTGAAGGTTTTCGATAAGAGCAAGAGCCAGCATCTCTTCATCATTAACATCTTTAATGATGACAGGCAGCTCCTCAAGACCAGCAAGCTTTGACGCCTGGTAACGACGCTCACCAGCGATGATCTCATAGCCGTTTCCATGCTTGCGAACCAAGAGCGGCTGCAAAACGCCATGTTCTTGGATTGACTCGCTCAACTCGCGAAGTTCAGTTTCATTAAAGTGAATTCGCGGTTGATTAGGGTTGGGAACGATATCCTCAATAGGTAGTTTTGTTTCAGATGAGGCATTTGAAGCAGATGCAGCAGAACCACCGGTCTCATACTCAGCCTCTGAGACCAAAGCATTGAGTCCGCGTCCCAATCCACCACGTTTCTTTGCACTAGGCACGCTTGATCACCTCTTTTGCAAGGTTCATATACGCTTTTGCACCCTTGTTTTGAGGTGCATAGGTAATTACCGGTTCTCCAAAAGACGGAGCTTCAGAGATTTTAACCGTACGGGGAATCAGCGTCTTAAACGCCTTATCACCAAAGTACGATTGAACTTCCTCAACAACCTGATTCGACAAAGAAGTACGTGAGTCATACATGGTCATAAGCACGCCATAGGTGTCTAAGCCCTTGTTCAGACGTGATTTGACCATCTTCATTGACTCAAGCAGCTTCGTAACGCCCTCGAGTGCGTAATACTCACACTGGATTGGAATCAAAACGCTATCTGCTGCGGTCAAGGCATTGATAGTAAGCAGGCCGAGCGAAGGAGGACAGTCAATGAAAATAAAATCGAACTCGTCCTGAATCGGCTCAAGCAAATCTTTGAGGCGGGTCTCACGAGCAATTGCGCTTACGAGCTCAATTTCGGCACCTGCAAGCTGAATCGTAGCTGGAATTACGAATACCTTTTTGCAATTTGTATCAAGAACAAGCGATTCTGCCGGCACATCATTCAACAATGCATCATAGATGCAGTGATCAAGGTCTTCTTTTTCAATTCCAAATCCACTGGTACTGTTTCCCTGCGGATCAAAATCGACAATCAGTGTCTTACGACCCTGCTCACCCAGTGCTGCTGCAAGGTTTACAGCCGTCGTTGACTTACCGACGCCGCCTTTTTGATTGATGATTGCAATGATACGCGTGTCTTTTGCGTTCTTAGAACGCTTAACGTCGCGAAATCCCACGGTCCCTCCTGGTGTGTATTAAAGCTGTCAAACGGAGGATGTTTCACGTGAAACATTCCGATTCGATATCAACCGCCATGTTTCACGTGAAACACTGCAAGTTGTTAGTATCCATTATGTTTCACGTGAAACATCTAGGCAAGCGGATTCTTCTTAGCCATGCCATTTGCACGAGGCAATGAAACGGATGCAGGATGACTCTTCTTGAGAACAATGAACTCCCTGTGGCCCAAGCCCTCAGGCAAATCGATTGCGTCATTAAGAAGCAAAGTGAAGCCGCAAATCTTAGCTGCCGACATGCCGGAAACTAGCTCCTCATCCGAAGGATTACCCTTGGTGATAACAAATAGACCTCCATCCTTGAGGAACGGAGCCGCATACTCAACAAGAATCGGTAGAGGGGCAAGTGCGCGGGCGGTTACGACAGAAAACTGCTTCTTATGGCTTCGAGCATATTCTTCAAGGCGATCATGAATCGCATGAGCATGTTTCAACCCAAGAGCATGAACAAAAGAATTGACGGCATCAACCTTCTTACCAACAGAGTCAATATAAGTAGCTTTACGATGCGTGGTTATGGTTAACGGAATACCAGGGAAGCCCGCACCTGTCCCCATATCGAGCAAAGCTCCCTCAGGAGCCTTATTGATATAGGGGAGCAAAACAAGTGAGTCGAGGATATGAAGTACCGCAGCATCTTCTACGTTAAGAATACGGGTGAGATTAGTTGTCTTATTTGTTTCCAGAACCAAATCCAAATGCTGAATACATTTCCTCAGCTCAACATCAGATACGCTCAAGGAATACTCTTTGCAATAGGAAGTTAGACGAGTCAACATCTCGTCAGCTTGCTGATCAGTAAGTACTAACAACGAAAGCTCCTTTCTGACAAAAATCAGTGTATCGAGAACTTTTGACAAAAAAAGGGGACGTGGAAACCACGTCCCCTTAGCATAAGCTCGAGCAGATTATCGAGCAACAATCACCACATGGCGATCAGGGTCAGAACCCTCAGAATGAGTATCGACGGCGTCATTGCCACGAAGTGCAATGTGAACCAGTCGGCGCTCGTAGGCATTCATGGGCGGAAGCGAAACACTCTTATGAGTGCGGATGGCACGCTCGGCTGCAGACTGAGCCATGGAGGCAACCTTGTCCTGACGGCGGCTCTTGTATCCCTCGACGTCCACTACAACCGGATACCTAAAGCCAAGCTTGCGGCTCACTAGCAAAGAGAACATAACCTGAAGGGCATCAAGGGTGCGACCATGACGGCCAATGAGAACAGCAAGGTCGGGAGCCGTTACATCCAGAATCAGCTCACCCTCGTCGCCCTCATACTCATCGATAGGAGAGTTGGCGGCATCGAAGTGCGAAAGGATGGAACGCAGGATGGAAATCGCGACATCGGCAATGGTGTCGAGCTCCTCGTCGGTCAGCTCTTCACCGGCCTTGTAGCGCTGTGCAATCTCGGGATAATCGCCCGCGACCTGCGGGGCAACCTCCTCAAGCATATCCTCGATGATCTCTTCAGACATAACGTACTCCAAAAGTTAGGTACCTAAATAAGATTGATATCCCGCTACTTCTTCTTGTGCGGGCGCGGCTTCTTCTCGCGACGAGTGACCTCAACCTGCAGCGGCGCGTTCTTAAGGCGCTCCTCCTCATCGGCCTTCGCCTTGTCGATGACCTTCTGCGTCACAAAAATCTGCTGGATAACCTGCCAAGCAGACGAGACGTCGTAGTACAGCAGAACACCAACGGGAAGGCTCCAGCCCATCCAAAGCATCATGACCGTCATGACAACGGCCATCATACGCATGCTCTGAGCCTGCTGGCCGGTCTGGTTGCGCGACATATAGAGCTGCGGAATCAGGGTCAGGACAGCGAACAGGATCAGGCAGACCAGCGCAGGCAGCGCGACCATAAAGCCATCGGCAAAGGAGGCACTCGGCGTGGTGGTCAGGTCGGGCAGAATATTAAAGAACGAGAACGCGCCGTCGTTAAAGTAGTCCGGCAGGTTACGCAGCAGCGTAAATAGGGCGAACAGGACAGGCATCTGAATCAACAGCGGCAGACAACCAGCCATCGGGTTGAACTTGTTCTCGCTGTAGAACTTCTGCATTTCCTCGGCCTGACGCTGGGGATCGTCGGCATAGCGCTCCTGGATCTCGAGCATCTTGGGCTGCAGCACCTGCATGCGTGCCGTCGACTTAGTCGACTTGAGCATAAGCGGCGTCAGTAGCAGACGGATGATGACCACCAGGATGATGATGGACAGGCCCCAGTCGACCGCAAAGGTCTGGATGAGCTTGAGCAGCTCGAAAAGGATGTTAACGATCCAATCCCACATGTAAGTTTTCCTCCGATAGCGAGTGCCCGCTAGGGCACAGGGTCATAACCGCCGACGTGCAGGGGATTGCAGCGAGCGATGCGCCTCACGGCAAGCCAGCAGCCTCTCAAAACACCGTACTTCTCAATCGCCTGGACGGCGTATTGCGAGCACGTTGGGTAATAAATGCAGGCGTCAGGCAATAAGGGCGAAATAACCTGTTGATATATGCGAATAGGAGCGATGGCAACACGTCGCAAAACGTGATTGCTCATCGCTCCTCCCCGGCAACGCCGGCGCGTTTCATAAGCGAACGCAATGCATTGTCCATCTCCTGAGGCGAAGAAACCCTCGTCTTGGGAGTTGCGAACAAGATGATGTCATAACCCGCAACGGGAAATCCACAGCTGCGGGCGGCCTCGCGCATCACACGCTTAGAACGGTTGCGCACGACAGCACAACCGAGCCGTTTAGCACCAACGAAGGCGACCCTTCCGGAGTCGCCTTCGCCAACCGATTCACATATGGTCATTCGAATCAGAGGGTGATTGAAACGACGCCCCTGACTGAACACATGCTCGAAATCTTGCCGAGACTTAATAGTCTTCATGCGAGATGTGTGTATCGCTGCTAGACAGTGAGACGCTTGCGGCCCTTGGCGCGACGACGGGCGAGCACGGCACGACCACCCTTAGTGGCCATACGGGCACGGAAGCCATGGGTCTTGGCACGCTTACGCTTATTAGGCTGATACGTACGCTTCATCTTAAGTTCCTCCTGCTGCATTTCGAGTGTCCGCGGGGGCGCGGACGCAGATATAGACACGTGAGCTTGAAGATTGTAGGGAAATCAATGTTCAAATGTCAAGAAATCAAAGGTAAAAGGTTGCGCAGTTCACACGGTTCCCCCATAAGCCGAGCTCGATTTAGCGGTGCATGGCAACTTTTCACGATATTTCATCGAGTTTTCAACAGGTCATGTTGGCAATGTTGAGAACTTTTCGTCCGTTTTCCAAAGTTTTCAACAGGTTTTGAAAAGTTGTCGAAAGATGAGAAACATTGCACGGTGAGCTACTATTTGTTCGAAACCTTTTGAAAGATTGCGAGCGGCATGTCTGACGACTTTTACACCATGGTCGATTCCGGAGACCCGGCACCCGACAACGAGCACATCACCGGCGTGCGCGAAGAGCGTGAGGAAGGCGAGCAGACGACCACGCAGGCGCCAAAAGCCATGTACGCCGCGCGCATCGCCGTCTATGACGATATGCTGTCGACACCGCGTGTGATCGTCATTGATCCGCAAGATGTCCGCACGTATTTGGAAGAGACGACCAACACCGTCTACCAGTGCATGAAAGAACAAGGTGGCCATATCTCGCTCATGGTCATCCGCGAGATTGTCGAAAACTTTATCCACGCGCACTTTGCCGAGCCCATCATCTCGATTCTGGACGGCGGAGACACCATCCGCTTCGCTGATCAAGGACCCGGCATCGACGACAAGGAGCGTGCTTTCGACTTTGGCGTTACCAGCGCAAACAGCAAGATGAAGCGCTACATCCGTGGAACCGGAGCAGGGTTTCCCATGGTGCAGGAGTATTTGGAAAACGCCGGCGGGGCCGTGTCCATCGAGGACAACATGGGCAACGGCACCGTGGTTACGGTAAGCCTGGACCCTAAACGCGTGCAGGAAATAGAGCGTGCCGGCGGACGCGGTGCTGCCGTGCGGCCCGAGACGGAGCAGCCCACATATCCCCTGCCGGGAGCTTTTGCGCAGCAGCCCATGGCAACGCAACAGATGCAGCCCCCCGTGGGACAGATGCAGCAGCCCGGAATGCTTCCTACACAAGAGCCCCAGGCGGCATCGATGTCGATGCCGCCAAACGCGCCAGAGGCCATGCCGCTGGCGGATCAGGATGCAACAGCAATGCAGCAGGCGACGGGGGCACCGGGTGGCCAGCAAATGGGCTATCAGCCGTACCAACAGGGATATCCATATCAGCAGATGCCGCCACTGGGGTATGGCCAGCAGTTCCCGCAGCAGTACCAGCAGGGATATCAGCAGCCGTACCAGCAGATGCCGCAGCAGCAGTACAACCCCTGGGCCCAGCAGATGACTCCGCAGCCTTACCAACAGTGGCCTCAAAGTTTTCAACAGCAAATGCCGCCGATGCAGAGTTCTCAACAACCAGCAGCTCAAATGATGTATCCTAATGCAGAAAATCAGTATGCGCAGCCACAACCGGACGTGTTCGTAAGCGATCGCGGCAACGCCGCGCTGGGCTATCTGGCGCAAAATCAAGCGTGCGGTGCTACCGATCTGGCGAGGGCGTTTGGAAACTCGGCCCCCACTTGGTCACGCACGCTCAATGACTTGGCGCAGGCCGGCTTGGTCATCAAGCATGGCCAGAAATACCATCTGACCGAACTCGGCGCCGCTCGCGTGCGAGCTCAGAGCTAAAGAACGGGAGAGACAGTGGACGAGGAAGCAAGCATCATCCTGGGGGATGCCATCGCCTTTTGCCAGCGCGACGGCCAAGATGCACGCCTCATCAACATGCTGGGGCAATCGCGCGCCATAAGCCTGACCGAAGATACGCTCACGATCGAGGCCCCCTCGCGCTTTGCCATCGCGCAGCTCAAAAAGCATCAGCCGACTATTGAGGCCTATCTGGAAGAAATCGCCTTTGCACCGATTGCGCTCGACATCGTGGCACCGCAAGGAGCCGTGGCGGAATCCGCTGCTGCGACGGCGCCCGCCGCGGCTCCCGCTGCCTCCCCGGCGGTGCCGGCCTCCGCAGGCGACGTGCCGACAATCGAGCACCAGCACGGCGATGTTTCCCGTGAAACCATGGCACCGTTGCCGACCGCGGCGGCGACGTCAACGAACGCACCCGTCACGCACATGCCTATCGCTCACGACGCAGCGGCGGGCGCGGATTCGGGCATTGCAATCAAGAACACGCTCTCGGCCGATGATTTTCGTCGCATGATGAACCAGATGAAGGGCGGAGCGCCGACTAAGTCCACGCAAGCTGCGACCCCCGCTTCACCCATGCCGGCACCGACCGTACCGGCCGAGCAGAATGCGGATGGAGCCCCGCTCGCCGCGAACTCAAAATTTACCTTTGAGAACTTTGTCTACGGCCCCGAGAACAGCCATGCCTATCGCTCGGCACTCAAGTTTGCCGCCCTCGCGGACGAGCGTGGCACGTGCACATCACTGTTCATCTACGGCAAATCGGGCCTGGGCAAGACGCACCTGCTGCTTGCCATCAAAAACGAGCTCGCCGAGAAGTCGCCCGAGATCAAGGTCAAGTATGCCAACTCCCAGGCATATCTGGACGACCTGATGACCGAGTTCGACCGCCAAAAGAAGAGCAACGCCCCTATCATGCAGGCATACCACGGCGTGGACGTGCTCATCATCGATGACATCCAAAACATCATCGGCAAGCGCGCGAGCGTGGACTACTTTTTCCAGCTCATGGACGAGTTCATCCGCAACAACAAGAAGGTCGTCATCGCGGCAGACCGCGCCCCCAAGGACCTGAGCATGGACGAGCGTCTGACCAGCCGCTTCAACGCCGGCATGCTCTGCCTGGTCGCAGAGCCCAGCTACGAGATGAAATACAAGATCTTGCAGCGCTATTACGAGAACACCATCGTCGCCGCTCCCGAGGCAGGCGACGACTCGCTGCTGGCGGCCTATGGGGGCGACGGCGGGCACCTGACCGACGAGCACTTTAAACACATGGCCGAGGTCTCGGGCACCAACATCCGCGAACTCGAGAGCTTCTGCGAGCGCTGCGCCGGCGAGGCGGGCGACCGCGAGCGCGAGGGCGGGGAGCTCACCTTTGACGATATCGACGCCATCGCCAGCCAGTATTTCGACACATCGGCCAAAAAGATCAACGTCCAGACGGTTCAGTCCGTCATCGAAGAGCAGTACGGCGTGACGCACGAGGAGCTCATCGGCCCGCGTCGCAACGCCAATATCGCCAAAGCACGCCATATCGCTATCTACCTAGCCATCGAGATGTGCGAGATGACGACCACGGCGGTGGGCGCCGAATTTGGCAACCGCAACCACTCGACCGTCAGTACGAGCTACAAAAAGGTCCAGAAGATGATTCAGGAAGACCGCGCCGTCACCGAAGACCTCAAGTCGCTGCGCGATAAAATTACACTGCGCTCGTAGGGAAATAGAGACACCTGTTGAAAACTTGTCGAAACCACGGGCATAAGGTGTCTAAAACCCAACCCGCGGTGATGAAAAGTTTTGCGCAGGTTTTGAACGTGGAAAACCACCCCTGTTGCACACAGGTTGCTGTCGATTCTCTTTCTGGGTCTGACCTGCGTCTTTGGGAGTAATCAACAGTTTCGTCAGTGCTATTACTATTATTAAGATATTTATATCTATAGAAAGGTATTAAAAGATGAAGTTCACCGTCAGCCAGAGCTCGCTTACACAAGCCATCGGCGTCGTTATGAAGGGTGTCGCTTCGGCATCCACCCTCCCCATCCTGTCGGGCGTGCTCGTTAAGGCCCAAGACGGCATCTTGGAATTCCAGACCTCTAACTACACCATCTCGATCCGTCATCGCATCGCGGCGCATGTCGAAGAAGAGGGCGAGATGGTTATCCCCTGTAAGATGCTCTCCAATATCACCAAGACCCTCCCCGATGCCCCGGTCACCTTTGAGCTGTCCGAGCGCCAGGTGCTGATCAGTTGCGAGAAGAGCTCTTTTAGGCTGAACACGCTCGATGCCAATGACTTCCCCGAGTTTCCGGCCTATGCCATCGAGAGTGCCGTGGAGCTGCCGACCGATATCTTGTCCGAAATGGTCGGCCGCGTGTGGCGCGTTACCTCGACCGACAAGGCCCGCCCCATCCTGGGCGGCGTGCACATGAAAGTCGAGAACAACACCGTGCGCCTGGTGGCGACCGATTCCTTCCGTCTGGCCGTATGCGATACGCAGGTTGAGACCTCGACCCTCGAGGGCTCCTTTGAGCTCAACGTTCCCGCCGATGCCTTCAACGACGCTCTGAGCATTATGGCCAGCCAAGCCACCATCATGATCGGTGCCACCGACACCCAGGTCGTCTTTGAGGCCGGCAACACCACCTACGTCTCGCGCCGTATTGAGGGCGTGTATCCCAACTACAAGCAGCTCATCCCCGATTCGTGCGTGACGAGCGTCAAGATCGACATGGCTGCCTTCAACGCCGCCCTCAAGCGTGTGGCGGTCATCGCGAGTGCCAACCCCGCCGTCAAGTTCGAGATTGACGTCGAGAACGGCCAGATGGGCCTGTCCTCCATCTCCAATGACCAGGATCTGGCGCAGGAGACGATCGATGTCGAGGCCGAGGGCGAGTCGGGCACCATCGCCTTCAACTACCACTACATCTTTGGCTGCCTAAACGCCCTGTCCAAGGAGAAGGAGATCACGCTGGAGCTCAAGAGCTACTCGCAGGCGGGCATCTTCAAGTCCTACGACAAGATCAACTACCTGTACCTGGTCATGCCGGTCCGCATCTAGCGCTGCGCCATGACCATGTTCGCCCGCGATCTTTCCGTCGCGCACTACCGCAGCTTCGATAGTTATAGCCTTGCCCTGGACGAGGGCGTGACGATACTTGCGGGACCCAACGCGGCGGGAAAGACCAATCTCATAGAGGCGCTGCAGCTGCTGACGAGCGGCGCCTCGTTTAGGCATCCGACCGCAGCCGAGCTCGTCCATGACGGCGTGGGCTCGTGCAAGATCGAGCTGAGGCTCGAGGGCGACGGCCGCGTGCTTGATATGGGATTGAGCGCGGAGGACGGTAAGCGCTCGTTTAGCCGCAACGGCAAGAGATGCTCTGCCGCCGGTGTGCGCGGCGTGCTGCCGAGCGTGCTGTTTTGCCCCGACCATCTGGACATGGTTAAGCGCGGCGCCAGTGTGCGCCGCGCCGCCCTCGATGACTTTGGCATGCAGCTGAGCGCACGCTATGCCGATCTTGTGAACACCTATGGGCGCTGCGTGACCCAACGCAACGCCTTGCTCAAGGAGACCTGGTGCTGTCGCGAGATGCTCGGCGCGTGGAACGATTCGATTGCCCGCGCGGGTTCGGCCCTGCTCGTGCACCGGTTGGCCCTGCTCGACCGGCTGGCGGGCCATGTGCACACTGCCTACGGGCAAGTGGCGTCAGGTGAGGTCGCCAACGTGACCTATGCGTCCACGCTGGGGGATTTGCCCCAGGTCGAGGATCGCGAAGAGCTGAAGGGCTGGGCGTACGAGCGCATGCTGGCTGCCCTTGATGAGCGCGCCGACGAGGAAATTCGCCGCGGCGTGACGTTGGTGGGACCGCATCGCGACGAGATTGAGTTCACCGTGGCGGGTCGCTCCGCCCGTTCGTTTGCCAGCCAAGGCCAGCAGCGAACGTTGGTGCTGGCCTGGAAGGTGGCGGAGGTGGCCGTGGCTCGCGATGTCCTGGGCACCGCCCCACTGCTGCTTTTGGACGACGTGATGAGCGAGCTCGACGGCGAGCGTCGCGGCGCTTTCCTGCGGCTGATCGGCGATGATATCCAGACGGTCATAACTACGACCAACCTGGGGTACTTTACCGATGACCTGCTTGATCGAGCCAAGGTGGTGAGCATGGTTGAGACGTGCTAATTACGAGCGCGAGAGCGAGACAGTCGCCTTCAGCGGGTTTTTGAACGCAGAGCGTCAGCGCATCCTGGCGGCTGCGACCCCTGAGCGCCGTGCGCAGATGGAGGCCGCCGAGGAGTCGCGCACGGTCTATCGCGCATGGAACGCGGTGTGCTCGGGCACGCGCGAGGGGCGGCATGTGACGGGACTGCGCTACCTGCCCGAGTCCAATGAGCTGCTGGTGTATCTCGACTCGCCCTCGTGGACGCAGGAAATGACGCTGTTGCGCGAGATCATTCGCGCGCGCATGGAGCGCGCCGGTGCGCATGTGGACGGCCTGGTGTTCAAAACCACCGCGCCCGGCCACACGCCGCCCGCCGCCAAGGAGCGCCTGCGCCCGGCGACGACCGAGCGACCGCCGGCCCCGCACGCCGACCTAAGTGAGGCCGAGCGTACCGAGATCGAGCGCCAAGTGGCGCCCATCGAAGACCAAAAACTGCGCGAGGCCCTCGAGAATGCCATGAGAGCCAGTGCCGAGTGGGCCAAGGGCGTGCAAAGCAAAAAAGAGCCTTAAATCGCATCTGGTGGCCTTGTAGAGCCAAATACCCTCGTTCCCGAGGGTATTTTTTTACGATAAACTAGTAAGGCTGTACACATTTTCTTGACTGAAGGAGGACGTGTGGCAAACGAAAACGATTACGATGGCGGCGAGATTAAGATTCTCGAAGGTCTCGAGGCCGTTCGTAAGCGCCCGGGCATGTATATCGGCTCGACGAGCGCCAGCGGTCTGCATCACCTGGTGTGGGAGATCGTTGATAACTCCGTCGACGAGGCCATGGCCGGTTTCTGCACCGAGATCCAGGTGACGGTCCACGCCGACAACTCCATCACGGTCGTCGACAACGGGCGCGGCATCCCCGTCGACGAGCACCCTGTTAAAAAGATCCCGACGCTCGAGGTCGTTATGACGATCTTGCACGCCGGCGGTAAGTTCGATAACTCGGCCTATAAGGTCTCGGGCGGCCTGCACGGCGTAGGCATCTCCGTCGTCAACGCACTGTCCAAGCGCGTGGTCGTTCGGGTTCGTCGCGATGGCAACACCTACGAGATGGAGTTCTCGCGCGGCAAGACCGTCAAGAAGATGGAGGTCGTGGGCACCTCGGATTCGACGGGCACCACCGTCACCTTCTGGCCCGACGACGAGATCTTCGAGACCTGCATCTACGATTTCGATACGCTGCACAACCGTCTGCAGGAGACGGCGTTCCTCAATAAGAACCTCAAGATCGTGCTGACCGACGAGCGCGAGGCGACTCCCCACGTGGAGGAGTTTTGCTACGAGGGCGGCATCATCGACTTCGTCAAGTTCCTCAACGAGGGCAAGGACGTCCCCGAGGCCTTTAAGGAGCCCATCTACATCGAGGGCAAATCGGACCCGGACGCTCCCGTGGCCAAGATGGGCGAGGTCGAGGTTTCCCTGCAGTGGAATAGCGGCTACGGCGAGAACGTCATGTCGTTTGCCAACGACATCTACACTCCCGAGGGCGGCATGCACCTTGAGGGCTTCCGCACCGCGCTCACCCGCGTGATCAACGACTACGCGCGCAAACAGAACCTGCTCAAGGAAAAAGACGCCAACCTGACCGGCGACGATGTGCGCGAGGGCCTTTCGGCCGTTATCTCGGTCAAGCTGCCCGATCCGCAGTTTGAGGGGCAGACCAAGGCCAAGCTCGGTAGCTCCTATATGCGCGCGCTCACGCTCAAGATCGTGACCGACGGCCTCGCCGATTACTTGGAGGAGCATCCCAAGCCCGCCCGCGAGATCGTCAAGAAGGCGCAACAGGCCTGCAAGGCGCGCAACGCCGCCCGCAAGGCGCGCGAGGCGACCCGCCGCAAGAGCCTGCTCGAGACGGCGTCCCTGCCCGGTAAGCTCGCCGACTGCTCGGTGCGCGATGCCGAGCTGACCGAGCTCTTCATCGTAGAGGGCGACTCGGCAGGCGGTTCGGCCAAGGACGGCCGTCGCCGAGACATCCAGGCGATTCTGCCCCTGCGCGGCAAGATTCTGAACGTCGAACGCGTTGGTGACCATCGCGCGTTCTCGAGTGACACCATCCAGTCGCTGATTACCGCGATCGGCTGCGGCGTCACGACGAGTGCCGGCGACGGCGGCGACTTCGATATCACCAAGGCGCGCTACCACAAGATCATCATCATGACCGATGCAGACGTCGACGGTGCGCATATCCGCATCCTGCTGCTGACGTTCTTCTACAAGTACATGCGTCCGCTGATCGATGCCGGCTACGTCTATGTTGCCTGCCCGCCCATCTTTGGCATTAAGGTGCGCAACAAGATCCACTACGTGTATCCCAACGGCCGCCAGCCCGAAGACGAGATCCTGCGCGACACCATCCAGAGTCTGGGCCTGAACCCCGACGACAACGACGAGGACGGCAAGGCCAAGGACGGCAAGATCACCAAGAAGCGCAAGGGCTATACCGTCCAGCGCTACAAGGGCCTGGGCGAGATGGACCCCAAGCAGCTTGCCTCGACGACGATGGATCCCAAGACCCGCATCCTGCAGCGCGTGTCGATCGAGGATGCCGTGGTGGCAGACCGCGCCGTGCGCGAGCTGATGGGCTCCGAGGTCGGCTATCGCCGCGAGTACATCGAAAAGCACGCGCATGATGCGCGTTTCCTTGACGCTTAAGAGGAGGTAACGTGGCAGACGATATCAACAATAACGAGGGTATGGGCGAGGCCGGCGATGCCGGCATGCCCGACGATCTGAAGCGCCTGCTTGCCCGTGCTGAGCAGGGCGAGGACGGCGATCCTGACGCCTATAACCCCGATGCCGATGATGACGAGGAAGAGGACGACGACGGTGAGCTCGAGGAGAGCTTTGGCGAAGTCGATCGTGGCGCCTCGGCCGGCGAGGATATAAACGGCGGCCAGCTCCAGATTTCGGAGTTTGGCCGCGAGATGAAGCAGTCATTCATCGAGTATTCGATGTCGGTCATCACGGCGCGCGCCCTGCCGGACGTGCGCGACGGCTTAAAGCCGGTGCACCGCCGCATCCTGTACGCGATGAACGAGAGCGGCATCTACCCCAACCGTCCGCACAAGAAGTCCGCTTGGACGGTCGGCGAAGTTATCGGTAAGTACCATCCGCACGGTGACTTCGCGGTCTACGAGGCCATGGTTCGCCTGGCGCAGTGGTTCTCCATGCGCACGCCGCTCATCGACGGCCACGGCAACTTCGGCAACATCGACGGCGACGGCGCGGCGGCCATGCGTTACACCGAGAGCCGCCTGGCAAAGCCCGCCATGGAGCTGCTGCGTGACCTGCAGAAGGATACCGTCGACTGGCAGCCCAACTACGACGAATCACTCGCCGAGCCCGTGGCACTGCCTGCGCGCTTCCCCAACCTGCTGGTCAACGGCAGCCAGGGCATCGCCGTCGGCATGGCCACCAATATCGCCCCGCATAACCTCACCGAGGCGATCGAGGCAACCTGCTACCTGATCGATAATCCCGACGCTACTGTCGACGAGCTCATGCAGATCATGCCCGGTCCGGACTTCCCCACCGGCGCCATCATCATGGGCAGCGCCGGCATTAAGCAGAGCTACGAGACCGGCCGCGGCTCCATTACCGTGCGCGCCAAGGCCCACGTGGAATCCACCAAGACCGGCCGCAACCGCCTGGTTTTTACCGAGATTCCCTACATGGTCAACAAGGGCACCCTGCAGGAGAAGATCGCCCAGCTCGTCAACGACAAGCGCATCGAGGGCATCTCGGACATGCGCGATGAGTCCAACCAGAAGGGCATCCGTCTGGTCATCGAGCTCAAGAAGGGCGTCATTCCGCAGGTCGTGCTCAACAACCTGTATAAGTACACCTCGCTGCAGGCGACCTTCGGCGCCAACAACCTGGCGCTTGTCAACGGCGTTCCCAAATGCCTGAGCCTGCGCGAGATGCTGCAGCACTACATCGATCACCAGGTCGACGTCGTCACCCGCCGCACCCGCTTCGACCTTAAGAAGGCCCAAGCCCGCGCGCATATCCTCGAGGGCTACCTGATGGCTCTCGACCATATTGACGAGGTCATCAGCATCATCCGTTCCTCGCAGACCGATTCCGAGGCCAGCAGCCGCCTGATCGAGCGCTTTGGCTTTACGCCCGAGCAGACCACGGCCATCCTCGAGATGAAGCTGCGCCGCCTGACCGGCCTGGAGCGCGACAAGATCCAAGAAGAGTTGGACGGCCTGCGCCGTGCCATCGCCTACTACGAGGACCTGCTGGCGCACGAGGAGAAGATCCTGGGCGTCATTAAGGAAGAGATGCGCGAGATCTCCAAGAAGTTTGGCGATAAGCGCCGCACCGAGATCAGCCAGGTCGAGAAGGACCTGGACGTCGAGGACCTCATTGCCGACGAGGACATGGTCGTGACCATCACCCACACCGGCTATGTCAAGCGCATCCCGGTGGCCGCCTACCGCGCCCAGAAACGCGGCGGCAAGGGCGTGTCGGGCGTCAACCTCAAAGAGGACGATGTCATCGACGAAATGTTCATCGCGTCCACGCACGAGTACGTGCTGTTCTTCTCGAGCAAGGGCAAGGTCTATCGCCTGAAGGTGCACGAGCTGCCGGTGGGTACGCGCCAGGCGCGCGGTACCGCGATCGTCAACCTGCTGCCTTTCGAGGAGGGCGAGAAGATCGCGAGCGTCATCAGCTGCCGCGAGTTCCCTGCCGACGAGTATCTGATGTTTGCCACCAAGAGCGGCATGGTCAAAAAGACCGTGATGAGCGCATATGACCGCAGTCGTCGCGACGGCCTGATCGCTATCAACCTGCGTGACGACGACGCGCTGCTGAACGTGCGCCGCGTGCGCGAGGGCGACAAGATTATCCTGGCCACCACCGCGGGTAAGGCGATCATGTTCTCCGAGGAACAGGTGCGCGCCACCGGCCGCGATACCAGCGGCGTTCGCGGTATCGGTATGAAGGACGGCGTGAGCGTTCTGGGCATGGAAGTCACTAACGGCAACGGCGATCTATTCGTCATCACCGAGCGCGGCTACGGCAAGCGCACGCCGGTCGCGGACTACCCGGAGCAGAATCGCGGCGGCCAGGGCGTCTACACCATCCAAATGACCGAGCGTAAGGGCAACCTCGCGGCCATGAAGACGGTGGGCCCGCAGCACGAGCTGTTCATCGTGACGGAGGGCGCGACGGTCATTCGCGTCAAAACCGATGAGATTAGCCAGACTGGCCGCGCTACCCAGGGCGTCAAGATGATGACCGTCGACGACAACGACCGCGTATGCGCCGTAGCCCGCATGACGGCAGCCAAAGAAAAGCCCGAAGGCGAAGGCACCGAGGATACAGCCGCAACTAGCACCGAGGAAGCCCCCGTCGACCTAGGCGACGGCAACGACATACCAGAGGATCTCCTAGACGAGTAAGTAGCCCTCTCTGGTTGAAAACTATCAGCCCCCTTATATCGGCGGTCGGCGCACTGCGCGCCGACCGCTTTTTTGAAAACCTTGGGATCAGCGTTCGCCCCGGCCGCGCGGCGGCATGTGAAGTCGCCTACTCGGACAGTCCTGACTCGCACGGAGAACACATTAAGTGCTCTCCGGCTCGTGCGGAACTCGCGATCGACTTCACATGCCGCCGCGCGGCCGGGGCGAACGCTGATCCCAAGGTTTTCAAAAAAGCGGTCGGCGCGCAGTGCGCCGACCGCCGATATAAGGGGGCTGATAGTTT
>DBGAQS010000037.1:0-8283 GCA_048434495.1 Collinsella sp.
CTTCGCCGCCGACTCGAAGCCGTGCCCTCGCTCGAAGAGCCCGATCGCCGCCTTCCTGGCCTCGATGTCGTGTTTCACCCTCAAGTCGACACGCATAAAAAGCCTCCCATTTCTCGTGTCCAAGAAATGGGAGGCAGTTCAACTTGGTCCTCCCCGCTTTTAATTACGCCTTCTTGATCACGTACGCCAACCCTATGTCGCACCCGCAGCGCACAATCGACGCAAAGAGCCATGGCACTGGCAGCGTCATAAGCAGCGGCATCGTCTGCCAAGGAATAAACCAATCGACCGCGTGGATTGCAAAGATGGCAAGACTGGCCTGTCCGCAGAACGCGAGCGATCGCTCAAAGGATCCCACAACCGGCACGTCTTTCAACTTCTCCAGCGCCATGGAAACCCAGCACACGCAGTAGCTGCCGGCAAGAGCGGCAACTGTCGCAACCACAAACCCATCCACGCGGCGGCTCGAAAGCTCAAGCCCACTCAGCGCGCCAAGGACAAGCCAAGCGACACCGGCTCCAATAAACAGCAGAGGCTTGCTCACGCTCGGCTCCAGCCCCCTTTGGCGCGCCGTATAGCCAACCCACATCAGCAGCACAATATAGCAGCTCAGATCCAAATCGAGCGGCAGGTAAACACCCATTAAGCGAGACACGCTCAATCCGCAAAAGGCAATCGCGGCACAGACAACACCCTGCCAAACTACCCCAATCCCGCGGCGATCAAACAGCCGCACAAGTACATTAAACAGTAGGCGCGACGTAAACAGCGCCGCCAAAAACCATGCCATGCCAACGGCGGTAACGCCAAACCCAGGCACATCAACGCCCGAGGCAAACACAAGCGTCTTAAGCCCCGCAACCAGCGTACCGCTCGTCAAAGGAGCGCCGCTCATCAAGAACGTCGGCACCTGCCACGCCAGTGCAAGAACCACATACGGCACCAGCAGGCGCGACACCGAATCACTCAGCAGTTCGCGCCACGGCTTCGGCCTAAACGTATACCCGGCAAGAATAAAGAACACCGGCATGTGAAACGAGAAGATCGCGTGCCGCAAGGGAGAGGGATTTGGGACGGTGTGCCCCACAATGACCAGAATAATTGCGATCCCCTTTGCAATATCGATCCAGTCGAGCCTTTTGCTTCCCATTGCGAACCCTTCAAAACCACAGCACACAAGATGAAAAAAGCCCAGACCTCCAAGCGGTCCGGGCTTAATAAACGATGGTGCTCCATGGCGGATTCGAACCGTCGACCTTGGGATTAGAAGTCCCCTGCTCTATCCAACTGAGCTAATGGAGCATATAACCGCACGCCCAAGCAAGCGCAAGCCTGTCAGGCGCAAGTAATTATAACCTAGTTGAACTGCTCGCGGTACGCCTTGCAGACCTCATCGACCGGGCCGTCCATGCGAAGGTCACCCTTCTCAATCCAAACGGCACGCTGGCAGATGCGTTCAACCTGCTCCATGGAGTGCGAAACGAACAGAACCGTCACGTCGCCGCTCTGGATAAAGTGCTGGATGCGGGCCTCGCACTTCTGCTGGAAGAACACATCACCGACGGACAGCGTCTCGTCAACGATCAGAATATCGGGCTCGGTAATCGTCGCGATTGCAAAGGCAATACGCGCAACCATGCCCGAGGAGAAGTTCTTAAGCGGCATGTCGACAAAGTTCTGAAGCTCAGCGAACTCGATAATGCCGTCAAAGTTGACGTCGATGAACTCCTTGGTATAGCCGAGCAGGGCGCCGTTCAGATAGATGTTCTCGCGGGCGGTCAGCTCGGGATCAAAGCCGGCACCAAGCTCAATCAGCGGCGCGATGTTACCGTGCACCTTAACGCTGCCCTCGCTTGGCTCAAGCACGCCAGCGATAATCTTGAGCATCGTAGACTTGCCGGAGCCATTGGTGCCAACCAGACCCACGACCTCGCCACGATGAATATCAAACGAAATATGCTTAAGCGCCCTAAACTCCTCAAAGAACAACTCGTGCTTGGCAAGCTTGATGAAGTACTCCTTGAGGTTGGTCAGCGACTCGGACGCCATGTTAAAGATCATGGTGACGTCGTCGACCTCGACAGCCAGAGGCTGCTCGCTGTAATCAACAACAGATTCAGTCATCACAGCACTCCTTAGATGTAGAGGATGAACTTGCGCTCGGACTTATGGAACACGGTATAGCCAATAACAAGCGCAAGAACCGCCCAAGCAGCGCACATACCAAACGTCATAAGCGAGGGCGTAGTTTGGAACAGAAAGATATCGCGCATAAACTGCAGGTAGTTGTACATGGGGTTCGCATACATCAAGATACGCACGAGATGCGGCATTTGCGCAATATAGTCAGTCGTCCAGAAGATGGGCGTAATATAAGTCCACGCCGTAATGACTACGCTCCACAGATGCATAACGTCGCGGAAAAAGACCGTAAGAGCAGAGAGCATCATGCCCAGGCCCATGCAGAAGCACATAAGCAGCAGCAGGCAAACCGGCAGCAGAATCAGGTGCCAAGAAGGCATAACGCGGAACCACAGCATGACGATGGCGACGGCGACCAGCGAGAAGGCAAAGTTCACCAGCGAGAAAAGCACTTTCTGCACCGGGAAGACCCAGCGGTGCACCTTAACCTTCTTGAGCAGAGGGGCAGCACCCACGATCGACGTTAGGGCCTGGTTCGTGGACTCGGACATGACGGCAAAGGTAACGTTACCCACGATCAAGTACAGCGGGTACATCTCGGGCGTCATTGATCCATTGCGGCCCTGGCCAAAAATCGTCGAGAACACGATGGCCATGACGATCATCATCAGCAGCGGGTTGAGAACCGACCATGCGACGCCCAGAACGCTACGGCGATACTTGATCTTAAAATCCTTGGTAACCAGCTGACGAAGGATAAACGCGTCCTTCTCAAATTCGTTCTTAGCAAACGTCGCAGGCAGACTGCGAGTTTCTTGTTGCTTTGTCTGATCCGACACGGATGCAACTCCTTTACTCGTAATCGTTGACAAACGAACAGTATAGACCCGACGGCCATGCAAACGATTCGCGCAACAAAACTGGAGAACTAACCCACATCTTAGGATGCCAAGCCCAAACGGCTATACTTTCAAGAATTGAATGTATAAGGAGCATTGAGTGAATTCTGAATCCATCGCCGTCATCATCCCCTGCTACAACGAAGCCCTCACGATCGGCAAAGTCATCGACGACTTTCACCGCGAGCTTCCGCAAGCGACGGTCTATGTCTATGACAACAACTCGTCGGACGATACCTCACGCATCGCCACCGAGCACGGCGCCACGGTCCGCTTTGAGCCCCGTCAGGGAAAGGGCAACGTGTGCCGCCAGATGTTTCGCGATATCGACGCCGATTGCTACCTGATGGTCGACGGCGACGACACCTACCCCGCCGAGGCGGCCAAGGCCCTCTGCGAGCCTATCCTCAACGGCGCGGCCGATATGACCGTAGGCGACCGCCTTTCCAACGGCACCTACGCCGAGGAAAACAAGCGTGCTTTCCACGGCTTTGGCAACAATCTGGTCCGCGCCATGATCAAGTGGATCTATGGCTACAGCTTCGATGATGTCATGACCGGCTACCGCGCCATGAGCCGCCCGTTCGTTAAAACCTTCCCTGTGCTTTCCGAGGGCTTCCAGATCGAAACCGAGCTCTCGATCCACGCCGTCGACCACCGCTGGCGCATCAAAGATGTGCCCATCGAGTACCGCGACCGTCCGGAAGGCTCCGAATCCAAGCTCAATACCGTGAGCGACGGCATTAAAGTCGTCGCGATGATCGGCACGCTGTTCAAGGACTACCGCCCGCTGAAGTTCTTCAGCCTCGTCGCGCTTCTGTTTGCGGTGATCGGCCTCGCCCTGGGCATGCCCATCGTTGTCGAGTATTTCCAGACCGGCCTCGTTCCGCGCTTCCCCACCGCCATGCTCGCCGCGTCGTTTATGTTCCTGTGCGGCCTGAGCCTTGCAACCGGATTCATCCTGGATTCTGTAGCAAAGGTCGAAAAAAAGCAGTGGGAGGTCAACGTATATAGCAAGTACGCCTACGACGACCAGCCCGGCCACCCTACTTCCAAGCCAAGCGAGAGGTAAACCACCATGCCGCTCATCTCCATCGTCGTGCCGTGTTACAACGAGCAGGAATCACTTCCGATCTTTCTCAAAGAGCTCGATGGCGTCGTTCGCATCATGACCCGGCAAGACCCCGGCATCTCCTTTGAAGCCGTCCTCATCGACGATGGCTCGGCAGACAAAACGCTCGCCGTCATGAAAGCAGAAGCCGCGGTGGCGCATCCATACGCCATCCGCTGGCACTCTTTCTCGCGCAACTTTGGCAAGGAGGCGGCGCTACTCGCCGGACTCCAGCACGCAAAGGGCGACTATGTCGCCACCATGGATGCCGACATGCAGGACCCGCCCTCGCTCCTGCCGCAGATGTACGAGATCTTACAAACCGAAGACTACGACAACGTCGCCACACGCAGGACCACCCGCAAAGGCGAGCCTCCCATCAGGTCGTTCTGTGCCCGTATGTTCTACAAGATCATCAACCGCATTTCCAAGGCCGACATCGTCGACGGAGCACGCGATTTTAGGCTCATGAAGCGGCCTATGGTCAACGCCATCATCTCCATGGGTGAATACAACCGATTCTCCAAGGGCATTTACGGCTGGGTCGGCTTCAAGACCAAATGGCTCCCCTACGTAAACGTCAACCGCGTGGCCGGCGAGACCAAATGGAGCTTTTGGTCGCTGCTCCTCTATTCCATCGACGGCATCGTCGCGTTTTCCACGGCGCCGCTCTCCCTCGCCGCCCTCACAGGTATCGTCTTCTGTCTCATCGCCATCCTGGGATTTATCGTCATCCTAGTAAAGACGCTTGTCTGGGGCGACCCCGTCGGCGGATGGCCGTCGCTCGCCTGCCTCATAACGCTGTTTGGCGGCATGCAGCTTCTGTGCCTGGGAATCATAGGTGAATACTTGGCAAAAGCCTACTTGGAAACCAAGCGACGTCCCATCTATATCATTCGAGAATCCAACGAGGAATCTGATGACACGGCCCAATAACAGCACGCTCAAGAATGTGGCGTTCTACGCCGCCTGCTTCGCATTTTCCGGCGCACTCTTTGTCGCACTTGCAGTGGCAGGGCATGTCTACCCCTTTGGCGACAACTCGTTTCTCACCAACGATCTCAAATACCAATACATCGACTTCTTTGCTTGGTTCCGGCGCGTCCTTTTAGGCGAGGCAAGCCTTCGCTATTCCTTCTCGCAAGGACTCGGCATGAACACATGGGGGCTCTATAGCTACTACCTCGCCAGCCCCTTCAACCTGCTCTGCGCGCTGTTTCCCGCAGACAAGCTAACGCTCTTCGCGTTTGTTATCTCCGCGCTCAAACTGGGCTGCATCCACATCAGCAGCGCTTGGTATGTGCAAAAGCGCTTTGACCTACCCAAGCCCGCAGCATTCCTGCTTTCCCTCTCGTTCACGTTTTGCAGCTGGACCATCAGCAACCTACGCAACCCGCTCTGGATCGATTGCCTCATCCTGCTGCCCATCTGCGCCTACGGATGCTACGAGCTCATCCGCAAGCAGCGCATGATCCGCCTCGTCATCGCAACGGCGCTCAATGTCATGTTCTGCTGGTATACGGCCTACATCAGCATCCTGTTCCTCTGCATCTTCGTGTTGGTCGAATTTGTCGATTATGTTGCAGAAGAAGGTTTTAGCTGGAAGCTCATGCTCGATCGGGCCCTGCGATTCGCCGGGGCTATCGCGCTCGGACTGCTTCTGTCCGCCTGGACCTTTTTGCCGACCATCCTTGCCATGTCCAAGGGCGGTCCCGTTCTAGCACTCGGCCCCCTACTTAAAACCAGCCTCAAGTCGCTCATCAGGGGCTTTCTTCCCTGCATGTGGGTAAGCAACGAAAGCACACCGCAGTTCTATTGCGGCATCGTCATGATGCTGCTTGCGGTGAGCCTGCTGGTTAACCGCACGGTTTCGATCAAGACGCGCATCGCAACACTCGTCGTCACGATAATCCTGGTCGCAAGCTCCGTTTTGAGCCCGCTCGAGTACATCTGGTGCGGCATGCGCGTTCCCAACGGCTTCTACTCGCGCACGGCTTTTTTGCTGAGCTTCTTTGCGCTGTGGGCCGCAGGACACGCGCAGCAGGCGCTCAAAAACCAGCCCAAATTGCGTCAAGCCTATCGCCCCGTCGTCATCATGCCCCTCCTGGCACTAACCGCCATTGAGTTGTTTGCCAACGCCCATGTTATGTGGAACCAGCTGTACACAGGCTATTCCGAAAAAGCCAACAGCGCCTATGTCGCCACCGCAACCGACACTATCACGACCATTCAAGACCAGACTTCGGCGTCGTTCTATCGCATTGACCGCACAACCACACGCGTCGACAGCGCCGCCCTCAACGAAGGCTTGGCGCTTGGGTACAACCAGTTGTCTTCGTATTCGTCTGCCAACAACCCGCAGGCCATCGCACTGCTCAACTCCCTTGGATACAGCAGCGTCGGCGAATTCTCGACCCGTTATGCCGAGCCCATTCTTGCCGTTGATGCCCTGTTGGGAGTCAAGTACGCCATCGCCGAGCACGCGCCTTCGGGATACGCGGCAATGACTGAAATAGCCGATACAGCAAGTGCGGTGTACGAGAACCCCTATGCGCTCAGCGTTGGTGTCATGGCATCCAATGACATTCAAAACTGCACGTTGAAGGGCGAGAACCCCTTCGAAAAGCAAAACGACCTCTACAGCAAAATCCTGGGCCGCGAGGTAATGCTCTATACCAAAATCGAGGCCAAAAACACGGAGGATGACGAGAACTTAAGGCAGTGGAACGCCACCGTGCCGTCGGGTTCCATCGGGTATCTCTACATCAACAAAGATGCGACCGCCGGCAGTTATTGGCCCGTCACCCTTACCATCGACCAGCGAACGATCGGAAACGAGGCCTGGAGATTCGACAATAATATCCGCCAGATTGCGGATGCATCGGACTCCCCGAGCCAGCATACGGTGTCAATCGGAGTCGCAGAGGGCTATACAGACATGCCCCAAGACAATGATCCGGTCTTTTACGCCCTCAATCTGGACGTTTTCGAGCAGATTATTAACGAGCTTAAGATGAGCGAATTTGTTCCGACGGTTTTTGAGGACGGAAGGATCGAAGGCGAGTACACCGCCAAGGATGACGGCAACCTACTGCTGAGCGTTCCGTACGATGAGGGCTGGAACGTAACGGTAAACGGAACCGCCACAGAACTAACGCCCGCCGCCGATAAGGGCTTGTCATCCCTGAACATGCAGAAAGGCGCGAATAGGATCGTGATGACCTACAAGACTCCGGGCGCCCTTGCGGGGCTTGCAGTGAGCCTGGCGACCGCCGCCGCCCTTGTTGCAGCGGGGCTATTCACCAGGCAAAAGAAAAGCCGCCGTTAAAGAACGGCGGCTTTTACTCTCGAAAAGTTAATAGCGGCTAGAGCGTCTTGAGGTACTCCCCCAGCTCTTCCTCCCAGTCGGGCATGTGGAACCCGACCGACTCGAGTTTGGACAGGTCGAGCGCGGAGTGGACCGGGCGCGGGGCGACGGGGCCGGCGGCATTCGCGTAGTAGTCGGCGGTCGACACCGGCACGACCTTGTCGCCATTGCCGTTGGCGGCCTCGAAGACGGCGCGGGCGATGTCCGCCCAGGACCTCACGGCACCGGAGCCGGTGCAGTCGTAGGTGCCGTAGGGGGCGTGCGTCCCCAGCACGTGGAAGATGGCCTCGGCCATGTCGCGCGTGAAGGTCAGGCGGCCCAGCTGGTCGTCGACGACCGTGACCTTGTCCAGCTTGTCCTCGGGGTCGGCGACGCGGTCGGACAGGCCCTTCATGGTCTTGACGAAGTTGTGCCCCTCGCCGATGACCCAGCTGGAGCGCATGATGTAGTGGCGCGGGCACCCGGCCACGGCGATGTCGCCGGCGGCCTTGGTCTGGCCGTAGACGGACAGCGGACTGAACGGCTCGTTCTCGGTATGGACCTCGGCCGTGCCGTCGAAGACGTAATCGGAGGACACGTGGACCAGGGTGATCCCGTGCCCGGCGCAGGTGCGTGCGAGCAGTGCCGGCCCCGTCGCGTTGGCCTTCCAGGCGGTCACGCGGCCCTCGGGGGTCTCCGCTTTATCCACGGCCGTGTAGGCGCCGCAGTTGATCACGGTGCCGTAGAGCGACCAGTCGTACTGCGAATAGGCCTCCGGGTCGGAC
>DBGAQS010000038.1:0-6404 GCA_048434495.1 Collinsella sp.
AAAAAGTCCAAGGAGCTGCTGCACGAAATCAAGGGCTTTGAGGGCGGTCAGGCCGAGGCGGTCGCACACGAATGCCAGCTGATGTACGACACGATGATCCTCAAGCGCCACAACGACATTCCCGAGCTGGAGCGCATGCTCGAAGAGGCCGGCGACGATAAGGTTAAGGGCTGCCGTCTGGAATACCTGCTGGCCCTGCAGTACAAGAACAAGGGCGACGAGGCCAAGTTTGCCGAGTACTTGGAAAAGTCGGGCCGGCACTCGATGGCCGTCAACGCGTAACGAACGGCTTGTGCTAGACTCCTAGTCTTACGGGGGCGTGGCGGAATTGGCATACGCAGGAGACTTAAAATCTCTCGCCGCAAGGATTGTGGGTTCGAGTCCCACCGCCCCTACCATATGGCTTTTACGGGCCCGTGTCCCTTTGAGATGCGGGCTCGTTTCTTTCGGACGCCGTCAAGCCTCTAAGTTGCGGTGGAATAGGGACTGTTTGGGGCCCGAAAGGGCGATTTTAGTCCGTATTTCACCGCAACTTATTTAAAGGGTGCTGAGAGCGGGGGTCCAGGCGATGGTGGGAATGGCACCGTCGAGAGTCTCGTTGATAGTGGCAGCCATACCGGCGAGGAGGCTGTTCTCACTTACGGTGAGCGTCTTGTAGCCGCCGGCTCGCATGAGCTCGCGAATCACCACGGCGCCGGCCAGAATCACGCCCGCGCGTTTGGGCTGTACACCCGGTAGCGCGGCGATACCCTCCACATCCAGCGTAGACATACGATCGATGGCGGCCGAGATCTGCTCCATCGTAAGCTCGCGCAGGTGCACAAAGTTCGAGTCGTACGGCTCCAGTTCGTGGACCAGCGCCACGAGCGTGGTGACGGTACCGCCCACCGCAACGAGGCGCTCGGCGCGCTCAAAGTCGCTGGGCAGGCCCCAAAAATAGGCGGAGAACTGCTCGCCTGCCCACGCGGCGGCAGCCGCAAGCTCGTTCGTCGACGGCGGCAGTGCAGAGAAAAACCGCTCCGTCACGCGGCGGCAACCGATATCCAGTGAGCGCGTTCCCTCCAGCGTAAAGACCCCGCGCTCAGGCGCATAGACGCCCGTCGCGAGCTCCGTGGATCCGCCACCCGAATCGGCGACGATGATGCGCTCGCCTGCAAAGTCGTGCGCCACGCCAAAAAATGTCAGGCGTGCCTCGACCTCGCCCGGGATCACCTGCGGTTCGAGTCCCAGCCCGCGCAGACCGCCCAGCAGCAGCGCGGCGTTGGACGCATCGCGCGCTGCACTCGTGCAGGTGGTACAGACGTACGAGGCCCCAAAGGTACGGGCTTCGTCCACAAACATGCGGCACGCAGCGAGCACGCGCTCAACGGCCGCCTCGCAAAAGCGCCCCGTCGCGTCCACGCCCTCGCCCAAGTCGGTGATCTCGGTATGCTTGGACGATTCCACGATCGCCCCGGCCTCGACCTGCGCCAACACCAGTCGCGACGACACCGTTCCCAGGTCAATCGCGGCCACCTTATATCGTTTGCAATTTGTCATTGCGGGCTCCCCTCCGGGCGCTACTCGCCTACTCGCCGCTGGACGCGACCGTCTGACCCTCGACGCCGTTAAATCCAAACAGCATGTCGAGCGTCTGAATGTACCACGGCGCGTCCTTACCGACTTCTTCGATTTCCTTGGCAACTTCGCTGGCCTTCTTGGCGTTCGACGACTTCTGGCTCGACGAGGCATCCGAATCGTCGTCCAGGCCCTGCACTTCAATCCTCTTCTCGCCGGGCATCACCAGGCCCAGATCCTCGGATGCCGCGTCCTTGATACCCTCCTCCGAGAGCAGCTTGTCGACGCTTTTTTGCAGCTCATCATTGTATTGCTGGCGAATCTCGACCTGCTTGGACAAGATATCGCTCGAACGCTTTGCCACGTACAGGTCGCGCACGGGGAAATACAGGCTCACGAGCACCAGAGCCACCACGATACCGATAAACAGCGGACGCAGAGAGCCATGCGTAAAGTCATAGATTGCCTTGACCACCGCGTTGTCGTTGGCGAAGTGCATAAAGTCCGAGCCCGAAAGACGGCTCGAAGGCCTGCTCGATTTGTCGTGTGTCTGAGTCGAGGGACGCGATACATGCGACGAACGTGCCGGGCGCACCGGTCCATCTGCCGAAGTATTCGATTGAGCATTGGGGCGCGAGGTACTTGTCGGGCGCTGCGTGGAGCGGTCGGCGCCGGCGTAGGTGGACCCACCGAGCTGCACCGTGCGCGCACGGCGAGGCGACGGCTCACGCGAACCGGCGGAATAGTACCTGTTGTCGTAAATCTGATCCATGTGCGCCTTGTGCGGTTGAGGTTTGTTTGCGCTAAGTATTCTAGTTATAGCACGAGATCCCGCACCGCCTTCGCCAGCCTTTGCTCGACATAAAAAAGGCGCTGAGCCATATGGCCCAGCGCCCACAGCGCTTTGCGGCGTCCAGCCAAGGCGGGGTGAAACCGAATCAGCCTCTCCCTCGCCAAATTCGCCCGTTTAGCGAATGTTGTAGAACGCGGCCTTGCCGGCGTAGCGCGCGCTGCCCTCAAGCTCGTCCTCGATGCGGACGAGCTGGTTGTACTTGGCGATACGGTCGCTGCGGCACGGGGCGCCCGACTTGATCTGGCCGGCGTTGACGCCCACGACCAGGTCGGCGATCGTGGAGTCCTCGGTCTCGCCGGAACGGTGGCTCACGATGCAAGCGTAGCCGGCCTCCTTGGCGGTCTCGATGGCCTCGAGCGACTCGGTGAGCGTGCCGATCTGGTTGACCTTGACCAGGATCGCGTTGGCGGCACCCAGCTCGATGCCCTTCTTGAGGCGCTCGGTGTTGGTGACGAACAGGTCGTCGCCCACCAGCTGCACCTTGTTGCCAATGCGACGGGTGAGCTCAACCCAGCCGTCCCAGTCCTCCTCGGCCATGCCGTCCTCGATGGAGATGATGGGATAGGTGTCGACGAGCTTCTCCCAGTAATCAACCATCTGGGCACTCGTGTACTCCACGCCCTCGCCCTTGAGCTCGTACATGCCGGTCTCGGCGTTGTAGAACTCGGTCGAGGCCGGGTCCATGGCGTACATGAAGTCGACGCCGGGCTTAAAGCCGGCCTTCTCCACGGCCTTGGTGATGTACTCGAACGGCTCGGCATTGGTCTTAAGGTTGGGGGCAAAGCCGCCCTCGTCGCCCACGCCGCCGCCCAGGCCGGCCTCGTGCAGCACGCCCTTGAGGGTGTGGTAGACCTCGGCGCACCAACGCAGGCCCTCGGCAAAGCTCGGGGCGCCCACCGGCATGATCATGAACTCCTGGAAGTCGACGTTGTTGTCGGCATGCACGCCGCCGTTGAGGATGTTCATCATGGGCGTGGGCAACAGATGAGCGTTGACGCCGCCCAGGTACTGGTACAGTGACAGGCCCGCCGACTCGGCAGCGGCGCGGGCGACGGCCAGCGACACGCCCAGGATGGCGTTGGCACCGAGCTTGGTCTTGTTGGGGGTACCGTCCGCGGCAATCAGCGCGGCATCGACGGCGCGCTGGTCGAAGGCGTCGAGGCCCACGACGGCGTTAGCGCACTCGTTGTTGACGTGCTCGACGGCCTGCGAAACGCCCTTGCCCAGGTAGCGGCCCTTGTCGCCATCGCGCAGCTCGCAGGCCTCAAAGGCGCCGGTCGAAGCACCCGAAGGCACCATTGCGCGGCCAAAGCTGCCGTCCTCGAGCACGACCTCGACCTCGACGGTGGGATTGCCGCGGCTGTCAAGCACCTCACGACCGTAGACGTCCAAAATGTCACTCATGTTGTCTCCCTCTCACTTGGAAACGTAGTTGATGCAAGCGACTGGCCGACTGTGCACCGTCGGTGCGTCTCCGTAAGTTAGCCTTGTCGCACTTTTTGCATTATGCCCTAAGTTAGCCGAGGGATACACTTGTTTTTCGAAAAATTTAGCGGGAACGATGAGGCGTGTCAGCCCGTCGTTCCCGCAGTCTTACTCCCCTGCCTTTGCTGCGTCCCACAGGTCGTTGAGCCCATGGGTCGAAAGCTCGGCAAGATCAACGTGGGCATCGGCCGCCATCTGTTCCATCGCAGCCCAGCGACGGCGAAACTTGGCCGTGCTCGCGCGCAGGGCGCTCTCGGCGTCGATACCCTCCTTGCGCGCGACGTTGACCAGGGCAAAGAGCAGATCGCCAAACTCCATTTCGCGCTCGGGCGAGCCAGGGGCCTCGGCCTCAAACTCGGCACGCTCCTCGGCAACCTCGTCCCACACGTCCTGGACCGTCTCCCACTCAAAGCCTACGGCGGCCGCCTTGCGTGACACCTTCTGCGCCTGCATCAACGCCGGCAGATGCGTGGGCACGCCATCGAGCAGACCCTCGGGCGCGGCCTCGCCCGCCGCCACGGCCTTGTCCTTGGCGGCTTTCTCGGCAAGCTTGACCTCGTCCCAAATCTTGAGCACCTCGTCGGAGCTCTCGGCATCCGCATCGCCAAACACGTGCGGGTGGCGGCGAATGAGCTTGGCGTCGATATCGCGCGCCACGTCGGCCAGCGTAAACTCGCCGGCGTCGGCAGCAATCTGCGCATGCAGCACGACCTGCATGAGCACGTCACCCAGTTCCTCGCGCAGGTGAACCGCGTCGTCCGCCTCGATGCAGTCGAGCGCCTCGTAGGCCTCCTCGATCATGTTCTTGCCGATGCTGCGGTGCGTCTGCTCGCGGTCCCACGGGCAGCCATCGGGCTGACGCAGACGCCAGATGGTCTGCACCAGATGCTGCAGCTCGGCCGACGCGTCTATCAGCGTGGGCAGATCGCGCGAGCCCTCGGCATTTCGCTGAGCCATATGCTGCGCCATGGTTAGTCCTCCTCCAGGATCACGTGGCGGAACGCGCCGCCCTCGTAGATGCCGTAGCTGTGCGAGCCGTCCTTGGGGATGCTCACGCTGCCGGGGTTGAAGAGCCACAGGCCCGGGTGCGCGGCGCTTTCCTCGTTGACCTTGATGTGCGTGTGGCCGTAGACGAGCGCGGAGCCCTCGGGCAGCGCGGGCGCGTGGTCGACGCTGTTGTGCATGCCGGCGCCAAAGACATGGCCGTGCGTCAGGAACAGCTCGCGGCCGGTCTCGTCAAACAGCGTGGCGTAGTCGGCCATGACGGGGAAGTCGAGGACCATCTGGTCGACCTCAGCGTCGCAGTTGCCGCGCACCGCGATGATGCGGTCGGCTAGGGCGTTGAGCAGCGGAATCACGCGCTTGGGAGCATAGTCGCGCGGCAGGTCGTTGCGCGGACCGTGATAAAGCAGGTCGCCCAGCAGGACGATGCGGTCGGGCTGCTCGGACTCAATGGCGGCGCAGAGGCGCTCGGTCCAGTATGCCGAGCCGTGGATGTCGGAAGCGATGAGGTATTTCATGGTGGTCCTTTCGGTGAGGTTGATGGGGTGGGTGTGGCGCGTCGCCGACCGTGTCACTCAAATTGCAGAGCCGCGGCTTGTGCTGCCTGCATCACGCGCTGGAGCGGCACACCGTGCTCGCGGGCAAGGCGGGCGCAGTCCTCGTACTCGGGCGCTGCACGCTCGCTGCCGTCGGGCAGGGTGGCCACCTTGACGGACACCTCGCCCCATGGCGTCGTCACCTGCTCAAAGCGGCGTGGCAGGCAAACGCGTTCCATGACCTGGCGACGGATGCCATTGGTCGTGGTTTCCAAAAAGATGATCGTCTGCAGGCGCTCGATGTCCTCGTGGGCGCAGATTACCTGCAGCTGCCAGCCGGGGCGGCCTTTCTTGCAATAGACGGGCAGCCAGTGCACCTCGCGCGCACCCGCCTCGCGCAGGCGGTCGGCGGCGTAGGCAAGCACCTCGGGCGACGCGTCATCGATATCGCATTCCAGCTTGACGATAGTCTCGGGCGCATCGGTCTCGCGGGACAGCGGGGATGTGCTATCGCATTGCATACGGTCCGGATCCTTTCCGCACGGGCTCGTTTTGTTCACCCAAACGCTAGCACATCGCAGGCGGTGCAGGGGCGACGTCATGGGATAGGTGCGACTTTTGCTGGGCGCAAGTGCTGGCGCGCTCCAACGCCGGCCCGCTTCACTCAAACGTGTACGTCAGCCTCCAAACATGTCATTTTTTGCAGCTTTTGGAGGCTGATGTACATGTTTTGAGAGCGCAAGCGAGGCCGCACCGCGCGTCGCGCAGCCTTTCCAATCGATTTCGACCCCCCGCGTGCCCGGCGTGTTGAGAGCTGCGCCATTACAATGAAGCGGATTCGCTTGACGCAAAGGAGCCGCCATGTCTGCTTGCCCGCTGGTCGATTGCCATACCCACACCTCGTTCTCGGACGGCCATGCCTCGTTTGAGGACAACATCCGCGCCGCCGCGGCCGCCGGCTGCCGCGTTAT
>DBGAQS010000039.1:0-4100 GCA_048434495.1 Collinsella sp.
GTGCTTGCACAGTTCTCGAATCATAGGTTATTATCTTCCTCGTTGAACGCGCGGGTCCAACAAAACGAAGCGCGAATCAACAACATAGCATGTCGGAGTGGCGGAATTGGCAGACGCGCTAGCTTGAGGTGCTAGTGACCGCTTTTTGGTCATGCGGGTTCAAGTCCCGCCTCCGACACCATCGCATTTGAGAAGCCTCTTCGGAGGCTTTTTTGTTACCGATAGACGGTGGGGTCCACGATGGAAACGCTTGAACGCAACGAGTGGGCAGACGTTGCCCAACTAGTCGAGATCACGAGCGATGCTGTCATCATCTGCGAGCTCGACGGAACCATTCTGCATGTGAATAATCGCTTACTTGGTTTGATGTGCGAGGAACGCGCCGACGTCATCGGTGGAGATGTTAAAGACGTCCTGTACTCGTCCTCTTTTGAACGTGCGACGGAACATCGTCTGCCATTTGAAACTGATGGCTCCGAGAACGAACTGATGCTCAAACTGAGTGACGGATCTTTTATTCCCGTCTTGGTTCGTGCGGGCTCCGTAACGCCTCCACGCATCTTTGGGCGCCGCGCACCACGTGTCCTGGTGGCGCTTCACAGTATCGAGGAACAGTATTCTCACGACCGGCAACTCAAGCGTGCGTTATCGGAGCTTAGAGTGGCGAACAAGCGTCTCTCTGGCACGCTCTCGGTCATTATGAGCACTGTGGGCTCCGATGAGTTACCCAGCCTGCTTGATACCGTTTTGAACCAGCTTGTAGGAACGCTCGATGCTTCGGGTGCCGCTATCTATTTTTCTGAGAGCGGCGGCTTTAAGCTTCGCGGTGTTTCCAAGGAGCTGCTCGACAGCTACCTGCCCGAGTTTTTGCCGTATGGCGCTGGCATTCCGACGTATGTTCTTCGCGAGTCGCGTGCTTGTCGCTTGTCGATTCAACAGGACCTTGAGGGCGATAAGGCCGCCTCCGGTATGTTCATGGACCTGGATAATCGTTCTAAGCACCTGTTGCGCATGCAGGATATGCCTCCGTACCGCAGTGAAATCTGTCTTCCCGTTTTTTACGGTACGCAGATCCTTGGCGTGCTGGAAGTTGGTTGGAAACGCCCCCAGGCACCGCTCGCCTATGACGTTAATGTGCTCGAGGTCATTTGCGATTACCTGTCTATCCAGCTGGTCGGCATGGCATCGAGCCTTCGCTCCCGTCGCACGGCCGAGCTTGGCCGCTCGCTCAATGTCTTGCGGGATGAGTTGTTTACCTTTCTAGACGATTCCGCCGCGGCTACCCAGGCGGTATCGTCCGAGATCTGCAATATGCTCAACTGCCATTTTTGCCCTATTGAGTATGACGCCAGTCTGGATTCCTACGTCATAGATTTTGAAGGCGGCAGTCGCGTTGCTTTGCCGGACGATCCCGAGAAGCTTTTCTTTTCCACGACGGCGCCAGCGGCACGTTTGGGGGCTGCCCCTGATGGCTTTGAGGCATCTGTTTTGGGCGGCACGAGTGCCGAGGACCTTAAACACGTCCGTATAACTCGCGTTGACGAATCGATGCCTATGGGAGGCTGGCTTAGAGCGCATGGCCTGCCTTGCCAGGGTCTCTACGTCGACGCCGGCATCGAGGCGGGGCGCCCGCGCTCTGAGGGCGATGGCAAGCACAGTAACGACGCGATCGTTCCTGCTTCTGTTGCGAAGGGCCCGACGACGCGCGCGCTGCTGCTTCGTGATGGTAGCCAAGAGCCGATTGATGACCTTGAATATGATTACTTGGTGCACTTGGCTCATGACTTTGAACTGATCTATGAAGGCGAATCTCAAAAGCGTGAGGAGCGCCATATCGCTCAGACCCTCCAGATTGGCATGAGAAATTCACTGGGGGATGTTCCGGGAATCGCCGCCGATTCGGTGTACCTGTCGGCCACGAACTCGGCGTTGGTCGGCGGCGATTTCTATACGCTCATCCGTCTTCCCGACGATTGCGCCGTCATGATTCTGGGCGATGTGTCTGGCAAAGGCATTGAGGCTGCATCGATGTCCGCGCTCGTCAAGACGGCCCTGACGGCATATGCCTGGGAGGGCGCTGGACCGGCCCGCATGGCACGCTCCCTTAACAGCATGCTCATGGGCTTTTCGAGGGTCGAGACGTTCGTGACGGCCTTTATCGCCAAGATTGACCTTAAAGCCGGACGCGCAACGTATTGTTCGGCGGGCCATCCTCCGACCATGGTCATCAGGCCAGAGTCGATGCCGCTGGGTGGCGGCGAGGCCCGTGGGGGGGAGGTCGAGCTGCTTGGATGCCAATCGGGGGTAATCGGTGCCTTTGAGAGCATGGTATACGAGACAGGCGTGTTTACGTTCGCTCCTGGTGACATGCTATTTATGTACACCGACGGAACAATCGAAGCGCGTGACCGCTCGGGTGCTTTCTTTGGCGAGCAGCGCCTTCGCGACCTTCTGCTCTCTGTCTCGGGTGAGGGCGTGTCGGGCATTTGCGGCAAGGTCTTGGGCGAGCTTGACCGATTTACCGAATCGGCGCTGGACGATGACATTGCATTGGTGTCCCTTGAGTTTTTACGGGGTCGTTCATAGACGACGCTGGGCGGGCTGAATCCGTACGGTTGGGGAAACGAATGCATCGAGTGGGCTTTTTTGGGGAATCATGGTCGTATGAATGAGTGGAATGACATAGCGGTTTTGACGCCACCAGGCGATATCGACATCGCCACGGTGCCTGCGCTGCGTCGGCGGTTGGATGCTTTGATTGGCCGCGGCGTGCGTCGTGTCGTCATCAACTGTCAGGCTGTTAGCTTTATCGATTCGACGGGCTTGGCATTCCTGCTTACGCGCGCTCGTGAGCTCATGAGGCGAGAAGGCCTGCTTTCGCTCGTCAATGCATCGGGTGAAGTTGTTCGCTTTTTGGAGATTGCTCGGCTTGTCGATATCCTTCATGTCGCGGGGCCGGCACGGGAGTCTATTCCCGCCATTCCGGTGGGGGAGCTGCCTCGCTGGAGTAAGAGCGTCGAGGTCCGTCAGGGTATCGAGAATCTTCCATACTACCGACATCGCATCGCCGAACTCCTTGAATCGCTTCCGTTGCGCCGTGACGAGCGCTACGATGTCGCATTGGCGTCGGGGGAGGCGCTGGGTAATGCCTATGACCATGCGGGCGGTATCGGGTGCGTCCTGACGGTTCAGGCCTATGGCGATCGCGTTGTGGTTGAGGTGCTTGATCGAGGTGCCGGCTATTCTATCGATGAAACGAGCGAACCGGTCGCATCAGAGGAGCGCGGCCGTGGTATCAAGCTTATGCGTATGCTCGTCGATAACGTGGAGGTTGCTCGTCGTACGGACGGCGCCGGCACGCGCGTGCAGATGGTGAAGCTGTTTAGCGGAGCGCTGGAATCGTGTGCCTAGCCAATCGCTTTAGCGCGTTTAGCTACTAAGAACATGCGGCAGACAAGTTTTTTGAAAAAAGTACTTGCGTCTTTTGGACAACTCGCGTAAATTAATAACCCGCAAGCGGACATGGCTCAGTTGGTAGAGCACAACCTTGCCAAGGTTGGGGTCGCGGGTTCGAGCCCCGTTGTCCGCTCCATTGCATTTCCGGACCGTTTAGGCGGTCCTTTTTCGGCGAAGTGGCCAAGTGGTAAGGCAGAGGCCTGCAAAGCCTTTACCCCCGGTTCGAATCCGGGCTTCGCCTCCAGGCAACATCCGGGCGCTCCGGCGCCCGTTTTGTTTTACATATGCGGACATGGCTCAGTTGGTAGAGCACAACCTTGCCAAGGTTGGGGTCGCGGGTTCGAGCCCCGTTGTCCGCTCCAACTATCTTACGCGGTTCTAACGAACCGCGTTTTTTGTTGACGCTGCGCGGGCCCCGGGCACCCCATCTTGCCCCTCAATCGTCGGTCGCGTACATAAAGTACGCTTCCCTCCTCTTTCGCGGCAACCTGGGGCACCCGGAGCCCGCTCGCTCATATGACCCAATCCGCTGTCAAGGGCCACAATGGCCCCGCCGACCGCTTGCAATCGGTCGGCGGGGCCTGCCGTTGAACCCGTCCCGGTCCGCCCCCGGCATGTCATCGACGCCTTCGGCTCAGTCTCAT
>DBGAQS010000040.1:0-24296 GCA_048434495.1 Collinsella sp.
GTCCGACCCGGAGGCCTATTCGCAGTACGACTGGTCGCTCTACGGCACCGTGATCAACTGCGGCGCCTACACGGCCGTGGATAAAGCGGAGACCCCCGAGGGCCGCGTGACCGCCTGGAAGGCCAACGCGACGGGGCCGGCCCTGCTCGCCCGCACCTGCGCCGGGCACGGGATCACGCTCGTGCACGTGTCCTCCGACTACGTCTTCGACGGCACCGAGGAGGTGCATGACGAGGAGGAGCCATTCAGCCCGCTGTCCGTCTACGGCCAGACGAAGGCCGCCGGCGACATCGCCGTGGCCGGCTGCCCGCGCCACTACGTCATGCGCTCCAGCTGGGTCATCGGCGAGGGGCACAACTTCGTCAAGACCATGAAGGCGCTGTCCGACCGCGTGGCCGACCCCGAGGACAGGCTCACGCAGGTCACCGTCGTGGACGACCAGCTGGGCCGCCTGACCTTCACGCGCGACATGGCCGGGGCCATCTTCCACGTGCTGGGGACGCACGCCCCCTACGGCACCTACGACTGCACGGGCTCCGGCGCCGTCAAGTCTTGGGCCGACATCGCCCGCGCCGTCTTCGAGGCCGCCAACGGCAACGGGGAGAGGGTCGTGCCGGTCAGCACCGCCGACTACTACGCGAACGCCTCGGACCCCATCGCCCCGCGCCCGGTCCACTCCGCGCTCGACCTCTCGAAGCTCGAGGCCGCTGGCTTCCACATGCCCGACTGGGAGGAAGAGCTTGGGGAGTACTTGGACGCTATTTCTTCGAAAGGTTCTATCTAACTCTATGAGATATCTGGCTTCTGAATCTGATTGCCCATGCGTGAGCGTAATCGTACCCATGTATAATTTGGGTTCTTATGCCTGCTCGTGCATAAGATCGCTGCTGGTGCAGACATATGCTAACCTAGAGATTATCATTGTGGATGATGGCTCAACTGATGACACAGTTGAGTTAATCGAAAGCGTTGTCGAGGCTGACTCGCGCGTTAAAATTCTCCATAAGATAAACGGTGGGCTCTCCTCGGCGCGTAATTTCGGCGTTAAACACTGCACCGGTGAATACATAATGTTTGTAGACGGCGACGACGTTCTTGATATAAGAACGATTGAGCTTCTTGTCGAGATCGCCCTTGAGAACGATGTTTCTCTTGTTACTTGCAAGTATAAAAAAATTTCATGTACCGAAGATTTTAAGGGTGGACAGCTCGGCCCCGTTGAGGTTGTTTCTGGTGACCGTTTGCTTGAAAGCTTGCTGCTGCTTGATGGTGAGTCCGGTTCTGCGTGCGCAAAGTTATATGCAAAGAAGCTTCTGCCGCTTTTGGTATTTCCCGATGGTCAGCTATTTGAAGATTTTGGTGTAGAGGCTACTGTTTTTTCGACGATTGATAAAGCATGCATATTTGATGCTGAGCTATATGGTTATCTGGCGCGTGAAGGGTCTATTACCACAATCAAGAGTTATGGTGATGCCCAGCTCGACGGAATGTCTGCCTCTCTTGATGTCGTTAGGCGGGTTGTGCGGGAAAAGCCTGAGTTTTTTGACGCCTTTGCATGTTTTGAGGCCTTCTGTTCGCTTCGCATAGCTTCAAGGCTCGATTTGTCCAAATGCTCTGACATAGAGTCAGCAAAGGCATTTATTTTTAAAGCCAGAAAGCAGTGTTGGACCGTTGCAGCTAGTACGCTTGTTGACAGGACTTGGCGCCTTCGCTGCCTTCTGTTCGCGGTCTCTCCTGCCCTGCACAGCTTCGCATACAGCTTTTATGGCAAATTGACCGGAAAGGTTATCGGCAAATGATATTTTACAGTTGCCTTTTTTTCGTCTCAGTTTTTTTGCCTTTCTTTCGGTATGCGATTTAAAGCAAAGACGAACCCTAAAACAGCCGAGACTGGGTTTTTTTGTCTTAAGTGGATTAACTGTTGCTATTGCTTTTGGTATAAGAGAAGGTTTCGGAACAGATTACTACGATATTTATGTCAAAGGCTACAACGAAATACAGGCTGGGTTTGCCAGTCGTTTTGAGTTGGGATTTGTGACTCTTTGTAGATTGCTCATTTTATTCGGCCTTGATTACCACAGCATGTTTTTCGTTACCTCCTTTCTTACGGTCTTTTTAGTTTATAGAGCTATTTATAGTCAATCTTTAGGACCAATTTGGGGTGTCTACATATTTTTGTTCGGAGGTTTTCTCTTTTTCTCATCCAATGGGATTAGGCAGGCACTTGCCGCGGCAATTCTGTTGAATGCTCTTCCTTTTGCTACTCGAGGTGATACAATTAAATTTTGTATAGCTGTTTTGGCGGCATCGTTATTTCACTCTACGGCTCTGCTCTTCATTCCTTTGGTTGTATTGAGGGGGTGGCGTCCGGATAGCTTGAAATCCTTTTTCACGTTTGTGTGCGCCATTGTTTTCGGCGGAGCCATCTCTTCCGCGCTTCTATCTTTTGGAATTGCAGTTTCACCGCAGATTGCAAGATACGCAAGCGTTGAACATCTGTCTAATCAGTTTTTATCGAGCGGCAACATGGACGTTGCCGATTTATTGATTTGTTCGATTGGTCTTGCAATATTTTTCTGGGTTAAAAATGTTAGCTCAATAACGTTAGACAGGCACACCATATTCCTGTTCAACCTTTTGATGGTTGGAGTCGTCGTGTGCGTCTTGTCTAAATACGTAATGCTGTTTTCTAGGATTGCTGTCTACTTCACGTCGATCTGTATCATTGCGATTCCAAGGCTTTTTTGTTCGTGCGATCGCGGTACTTGTCCATCGATTCTCATTGTAAAAAGCTTATATGCGATGTTTGTCATTATCGTTTTTATCTATCTATATGGCATTTTGAACTTCAGCCATGTTGTTCCTTATATGTGCGTCTTTTCCCATTAACTTATCTAGCTTATATCGTCTGGAGATTTCACTTTGAGTTCTCAACACAAACGTTTCTACAGCAATGTCGTTTGGCAGTACGGACTGCAGATTGTTAAGTACATTTTTCCCCTCATTACGCTGCCTTATCTGACACGTGTGCTTCTGCCGGAGGGTTATGCGATCTACGCGTATGTTGTGTCGTTCATGACTTTCGCCCAGACTTTCGTCGATTTTGGCTTCAACCTTTCCGGTACTAAATGCATAGCAAAATCCGAGACTGTCGAAGAGGAGAACCGGGCTATTGGTGCTGTGACAGAGGCTCGCCTGTTGCTTGGTGTAGTGACCGGCGCTGTCGTTATTGTTGTTGCCTGGTTTATCCCCATTACTCATTCGAACATGCTATATACCATGTTTGCATTTGTTGCTGTATTCGGTAAGGCACTTGCTCCGGACTTTCTTTTCCAGGGACATGAAAACATGGGTCCATTGACGACTCGCTATTTTGTCTCGAAGGGTGTCTCTACTGCCTTGACGTTCATCGTTGTCCATTCTATCGATGACATTCTGTGGATTCCTATTCTCGACATCCTTTCGAGCGTTATTGCCCTTGCCTGGTCTTTCATTTCCGCCAAGCGAATGTTCGGTACCACCATTACGTTCGTGCCCCTATGCGAGGCGCTTTCAGAGCTGAAGGTTTCCGCGCTCTATTGTTTCTCGAACATGGCCTCCGTCGTTTTTTCCGGTTTCACTACGCTTTTGATTGGTATCGTGATTACCAACAAGGCGATGATTTCCTACTGGTCCCTTGCTGTGACTGCAATTAATGCCATCCAGTCCCTTTATTCGCCAATTGTGAACAGTCTGTACCCACATATGGTCAAGGGGGGTGACTACGGTTTTGCAAGGAAGCTGCTTCTTGTCTCAATACCCGTCCTGCTCATTGGCACCATCGCTTTCGCAGCGCTTTCCGATGTAGTTATGCTCGTGCTCGGTGGCAAGGACTATCTATCAGGTTCCTGGGTTATCGCCTGGGCTTCACCCGTACTCCTGTTTTCCTTTTATGCAACGATGGTCGGCTGGCCGATTCTTGGTGCCTCTGGCAAAGTCGCTGAGGTTACCTATACCACAGTGGGGTCTGCTGTATTTTGCATCGTTTCGCTCTTGACCGTGTCTGCGATGGGGGTTGCGAGCATGCAGACTATTTGCTTTATCCGCTGCCTTACTGAGGCAATTATGTGTGTGAGTCGCATTTGGCTCGCGCGCGGATACTTGTTTCCATCTCGAAGCGTTACCGCCGATTGCGAAAGGTAAGGAATAAGAAATGAAAAAGTGCGTCGGTATATTGTCACGCCATGCAGTGCCGAACTACGGTTCCATTCTGCAAGCATATGCCCTTCAGGATGCGTTCGCCTCAATGGGTATCAATGCTGAGTATGTTGACTACCGCATCCCCCGGGACTTTCCTTTAGCAGATGCCATGAGGACCTCTGGCGCGCTCGGTCCGATTCGTGCGATTCCAAAAGCGATTGGTGCCCGTAAGTTCGAGGCGATGAGGAGTGATTTGCTGAGGCAGAGCCGTAGGGTTACCGACTCAGAAGAGCTCGGTAAGCTTCTTGCCGAGTATCCTGTCCTTTGTGTGGGAGGCGACCAAGTGTGGAATATCATGTCCGATGGAAACATCGAGGGTGCCTACCTTTTGGAGGGCGCATCAGACGATGCCTACAAGTTCTCCTTCTCTTCCTCCTTTGGTAAAAATGGCCTCGATCCACGCGAACGCGAACGTGCCGCCAAAGCGTTTGCGCGCTTTGATAGGCTTTCAGTGCGCGAGGAAAGTGGGCAGAAAACTCTTGAGGAAATGGGACTTGAGGCGCAAACCGTTGTCGACCCCGTGCACCTGCTCTCAAAGGAGGCCTGGTTTGATCGTGTTGAGCCTCGTGCGCCCCGCGGGGTGAATGGGAAGTATTGCCTGATCTACAACCTGCATCCAAGCGATGCATTCGACCGCTATTCTGCTGCCGCATGCAAGTCACTCGGCCTCGAGGTCGTTAGCATTCGTCCGTCGCTTCGTAAGACGATGGGGAAGAATTTGTTCTACCCTTCGCTTCACGAATTCCTTTGGCTGTTTGACAATGCCACCTGCGTGCTCACGGACTCATTCCACGGGACTGCTTTTTCGTTGCTGTTCAATACGCCCTTTGTCGATATTCTACCTGAGCAGTATGCGGAGCGTAACAAGGCAATTCTTTCTCGCTACGGGTTGGATTCCCGCATAAGCACGGAGCTTCAGCCAGAAGAGCTTTGCCTCAACGATTTTGATTGGGCGGGCGTCAATGAGTCGCTTGCCGTCAACCGTGAGTCCTCCTCGGAGTTCCTTTGTGACACCGTTGGCGAGTTCTCCGCCCGTCTTGCTCGCTAGAATAATGAATGGAAGGTCCTATTTTGAGTCAGCCATCTGTTTCCATCATCGTCGCTGTTTACAAATCTGAACAATTTCTGCCGAAGCTTCTTCATTCCTTTGAGGTTCAAACCCACAAGAATCTCCAGATTATTCTCGTTGACGATGGTTCTCCCGATGACAGTGGTCGCATCTGTGATGACTATGCTGCACGTGACCCTAGGGCTATTGTTATTCACAAGCCTAATGGCGGCACTTGCTCCGCTAGGAATGCGGGACTTGGTGTCGCGACGGGTGACTATCTCATGATCGTGGACGGTGACGACTGGCTGGAGCCCGATTGCGTTGAATATTTGGTCGACTTGGCTGAGAGCACTGGCTCCGACATGTCCTACTCGGTGAATCTCTTTACAACGCGTGATAGGGAGCAGATTGTTGAGGACGTCCGGGAGACCTGGTCGGCAGAGCGCGCCACCTCTGCCATCATCTATCCCTTTATGCGGCTGGGGCCTTGGAATAAGTTGTACAAACGTTCTGTAGTTGTCGACAACAATATTTCGTTTTCCGTTCCTTGGTTCGGCGAGGGTCTGTACTTTGCTACCGAGGTTGCACAGCACTCTAATCATGTGGGCGTTGGTAGACGTAAGGTCTACAACTACCGTTTGAATAACTTGGGGAGCGGTCTTACCAACTACAACGTTCAAAATGGCAAGAATGCCCTCGGAAATATTAAATTCATTAAAGAGAACCTGACTCTGGACACTCCGATGGTTCGCCACGCATGCGATTGGCATATCTGGCGAAACTACGAGTTCCTACTCACTCAGATAATAGGTGCGGATGAAATGGACTCCGAAGGCAAGCTCGCGAAAGAATGTGCAGCGTACGTTAGGAAGAACTGGCTGTCCGTGTTCAAGAACAGCGAAGTCGACCGTTCCGAGAAGGTAAAGATCGCATGCTGCGGCATGGCACCCGTGCTTTACGCGAAGCTGGTCATAGATCGAAACCGGAAGGGGCTCGAGGCTGATAAAGGCAAGTTCATGGATGTCGAGGAGTAGGTGCATGGCGAATCTAAAGCACGCAATCAAGCAGGGCATCGTTGCTCTCAAAGCCAAGAATATACAGCCTGTGATGCAGACCGTCGGCGATGAATGCCTGCTCAAGGGGAAGACTGCCCTCGTTGTGGGAGGCTCAGGTGGAATCGGCAAGGCGGTCGCCAAGGCGTTCCTGAAGAACGGCGCGAATGTTGTCATCGCCGGCACTAGGCGCGCGAAGGTCGACAAGGTGGTGTTAGAGCTTGGCGAGAAGTGCGCCGGGGTTGTTGTCGACCTTGCCGAGCCAGAGACCTTTTCGAAAGTCATCGACGAGGCGGTGGCATTCTACGGCCCCATCGATATCCTAGTCAATTCTGCCGGCGTTCACACCGAGGACGTCTCCATGGGCGGGTTTCTCGATTTTTCAGTTGAGGAATACGATCGCATCTTGGACATCAACCTGCGCGGCGTCTACTTCATGGTGCAGTCTGTTGCAAAGCGCATGATTTCCGATAAGGTCAGCAATGGGCATATCCTTATCGTCTCATCCTCGGCTGGCAACGAGCCCGCATGGTCTCCCTACCGCGTATCGAAGTGGGGTCTGAAGGGCATCACTGAGGGCATGGCTTCCGCCCTCGTTCCTCATGGCATTGTAGTCAACGCGATTGCGCCCGGCAGCACGGCGACTCCTCTTCTTGGCGTCGAGGAGGGTGACAGCATCTCTGCTGAGGACAACAGACTTGGCAGGTTCGCCATGCCCGAGGAGATCGCGGAATTCGCTGTGATGTTGGCCAGCCCCATGGGCGACATGGTGGTTGGTGACACTTTGTACGTCTCCGGTGGCCGTGGGGTCTGTGATATCCGGTAGCGGCTTTGCGGGCGCTTCAAAGTATGAGATCGCCTTTACCGCAGAAGCAGCTTGGCTGCCTCGGAGGCTTGCGTCGAACCGTCTTCGAGGTAGACTAAGCATCGGAATAGCCTCTTTGTCAAGCCTTCGGTTGCAGTGAAACTTATGGTGCTGCTTTTCGAGGTGACACCTCCGATTGCGGTGTTGTACCAGGTCCTGCCTCCGTTGTCAGAACATTGCCATTGAAATGCGGCCGCGTGCTCAGCGTCGATTGAGAACGAGGCCTCAATTCCTGCGCTCGTTGCGCAATCTTTCGGCTGCGTGGTGATCCTCTCTTTATTCGACAATAACGAGAGTTTGGCGTTTTGAGTCGCAGCTGTTGTTCCATCCCGGAAGGTGACAACGCACCTGTAGAGACGTTTCGCAAGTGCGGCACTGGCGGTGAACCGCAGCGTAGGCAGCTTTGAGGCGGCATTGCCAATCCCGGTGTCGTACCAGCCCTTCCCATCATTGTCGGAACATTGCCACTGGTACGAGATGGCACCTAGGGCTCGCACGGAGAAAGACGCTTCGGATCCAGTCGAGGCGGCCGTGTCTCGCGGTTGCCCGGTTATTTGGTTAGCGCTTAGTTTTAGTTGCGCAGTGTTTGAAGCCGAGCTAGTCCCATCAGGGAAGAATGCCAAGCATCTATAGCGGCGTTTTGACAATCCCGTACTTGCAGTGAACTCGATTCTCGCCTGCGTGGAAGTCTCACCTCCGATCCCCGTGTTGTACCATGTTCTGCCCTCATTGTCGGAGCATTGCCACTGGAACGAAGTAGCCCGCTCTGCTTCGATGGCGAAGAACGCTGTTGACCCTGCGGTAGTTGTGCAGTCTTCGGGCTGGGAGCTGATGGCGTATCGGGCGACAAGGACGAGGCGTGCGGGCTCGCTTGCGAGGGTGCTGCTGTTCGGGAACGAGACTAGGCAGCGGTAGAGCCTCTTCGCGAGCTGGGCATTGGATGCAAACCTCAGGGTTTTCTGCCTGGAAGTTTCGCCGCCTATACCCGTGTTGTACCAACTCGAACCTCCGTTGTCGGAGCATTGCCATTGGAACGATGTCGCGCTTGGTGCCGTTACGGTGAATTCGGCTTGGGCTCCGCTGTATAATTCACAGTCCTTCGGCATGGTTGTTATGGCGTACGTGGTCTCATAGCTTGCCATGAAGTCGTACTTGGCGCTCCATTTGCTGTTCGATTCTTTTGTGACGCTAGATGCTGCCATAAGCTCAACTTTTGCGCCATCAGTCTTCCACTCCCTCAGATTTATCGCATAAGCAACAATCCCATTCTGAATTCCCGAGATGCTCGGCGGGAACGACTGGTTATCCGCATCGATGGAAAAGCTCTCTTCCTTGGCATCCAGATGCTCCTGAATGCGATCGGCATACTTCTCTGTCCATTCATCGGCCTTGCCATTTCGCACAAAGTAATTGTTGGACAGGTCGGTCGAGCGGTAGGCATAGTCGTCCTTTTGGTAGTTTGCCGTGTGGTCGGAGTGGGCGATTGCCATGAGCTCGTCGGTCAGGCCAAAGTACAGATGGCGCTGGTCCAGGTCTCCGTACCAGTTGTCGCTGGTGTCGTCCCAGGTAAGGTCCATCTGGCACCATTTGCCGTCGATCTTTACGGCGTTCCAGGTGTGGCCGTTGCCGGTGATGCGGCCGTTGGCGATGCCCGCTGTGTCAAGGAGCTTGGAGTAGATGCGCTGGTAGCTCTCGCAGGTGCCCTGGTGGCGCGTGAGGCCGCTTTCGGCCGAGCACCAGTTGAGGTTGTGGTCGTACTCCAGCTGGTCGAGCGTCCAGTCGTGGAGCCACAGCGCCATGTCGTATTCCGAACCGTTTGTCTCTTGCCTGCATTGGGCCACGGCGCTGTTGACGATCTGCGTGACGCTCGGGCGGGCGGCGTCGTTTACGGTCACCTCCGCCGTGGTGCGCAGATAGTAGATCCCCTTGTCGTTTTGGGGGTCGTTTCTGTCGTTGTCCATAAAGTAGAAGTAGATGCGGTACGTGCCCGATGCCGTGAAGTCAAAAGTGAAGTCGTGGCCCGCGGTGCCCAGGCTGTGGTAGCTGGCCCATGCTGCGCGCGACGGGTCGCAGACGCTTTCCTGGCTGCCGCCGTCCCAATAGGTGGGCACGTCCATGCGCGCCTTGGCCTGGGACGAGCCGTTGGCTTGGGTTACGTGGAAGGTCGTCACGGTGCCCGCGGGGGCGTCGTTCCACGAGACGGTGAAGGTGACGCCGTTTTGGGTTGCCGTGGCGGAGTGGGCGTAGCCGGTTTGTGACGTGGTGGAGATCGCTTCGGGAGTGCCGTTGGTTTGGGCTCGGAGGGATGGGGCGGGGGTGCCGGTTGCGGCGGTGGTGCCGGGCGTGGCGGCGGTGCCGTTGGCGCTTTCCGTGTTGGCTGCGCTGGTGCCGGTGGATGTTGCGGTGCTGTCCTCTACGGTATCTGCTGTCGCATTTGTGTTGGCGCCGTCTTCGGCCTTGCCTGTGTTGCTGCTCGTGGCGGCGTCGGCTTGCGCCTGCTGCCCGGCGGTTTCTTGAGGCTGAATCGCCTCCGCGATGGCTGCCATAGGTATCGCGGAGGCGATCATGGACGTGCACGCGATCGCGCAGATCAGGTAGTAAAGGGGTCGTTTCATAGCGGAGCCTCTCGGTGAGCAGCCAATAGGGTCCGAAGGCAGCTCCAGGCCAGCACTCCGCACATATTTTGTTGGGTTTATTTTACGGTAATAGACTGCGGATAGAGGGTCCTGTTAATAAAATTGGGGCACGGTTTTTGTTCCGCACCCCTCAAATCAAATGCTGTGCCGTATTGTTGGCAATCAGCAGTTATTCAGGATGGTTCCTACGCCTCCGTCGGCTCCATGCCCAGCTCGTTGCGGACGAGCTCGAAGGCGGCGGCGATGGCCTTGTCCATGTCGTAGTACTTGTAGCCGCCCAGGCGACCGGCGAAGACCACGTCGCCCTCCTGCGCCGCCAGCTCCTCGTACTGCCTGTACAGGGCCTCGTTCCTGGCGTCGTTGATGGGATAGTAGGGCTCGTCGCCGGGCTTCCAGTCGGCCGGGTACTCGCGCGTGATGACGGTCCTGTCCTGCGTGCCGAACTCGAAGTGCTTGTGCTCGATGATGCGCGTGTAGGGGACCTCGCGCTCGGTATAGTTGACCACGGCCACGCCCTGGTGGTCGGCCTCGTCGAGGGTCTCGGTCTCGAAGCGCAGGCTGCGGTACTCGAGCGTGCCCAGCTTGAAGTCGTAGAACGCGTCGATGGGGCCGCAGTAGATAGTCTTGGCGGCGATATCGGGCTCGGCGGCGGCCAGCTCCTTGGACAGATGGGGGCTGGAGGTGGGCTTTGGGTTGGATGGTGGTGTTGGCCACAGGTTATTCTCGGTTATTCTGCAGGGTAATATTATTTTGTAATGACCGAGTAAATTTGACCTTGGCGCGCGTGATTGTCTGGTTTTGTTTGGAGGACGTTTTATCTTGCATCGTTCTATGTTTATTTCTGCTGGAGAGCTTGGTCAGCCCCTTGATAGCTCAGTTATTGCGAGGATGTTTAATTGTATTCAAGGTGACTTGGATGGTTTTATTGCTGCATTGGAAAAGGCGGAATTTGAATGTAGGCTGCCAGCTCTAAGTTCTCTCTGGGCTGATGTCCGCCATGAAAATGCTCAAGAAATATTGCATAATCAGCTTCGTGTTGATGGCATGTACTTACAGTTTCCTGAATACATTAGTTTACCTAAGGGGGCGACTGTTTTTCGTGCGCGAAGTGTCTCTTCTTCTCTCGATTATGGAGCTCAGTTTATTGACCAGGGTCAACTGTGGGAGCCACCGAATAACTGCGTGACCAATTTTGGGCGATTAAATAAACCCGGTGAGAGCTATTTATATGTCAATTGCGGTGACCCAGTCACGACGCTTGACGAAGCCAGGGTGAACGTTGATGACCAATTTGCTTTGATAGCGTATGAGGTCGCTAGACCTATTAAAGCTATTGGTATTGGTGTTTATATTCCTTCCGAAGTGCGTAGGCTGTTTGGGCAAAGCCCGACTGCATTCGGACAATACTGCCTGCTGCATGATTATTTGCATCAAGAGTTTTCTCGCCCCTTTGAAGTTCTCGGTGAGACTACCTATCAATTGAGCAATGCAATTGTTGATGAGTTTTATTCATACGAACCCTGTGTTGCTTATAGTCCTGTGGGCGGTGGCAGAGGGCTTAATTTAAGAATGACTCCGGATGTCGCACATGGAAATTTGTCAATTCGAGGGATATATTTTGGAAGGCGCTCCGCCAACGCACTTAAATCAATGATTGTCGACTTTGGGCGCTGGCATTATTCCAGTAAAGCTGGACGTTACCTGTGTCTTGAACATTCCAAGAACCCTGTTTGTCTTAATCATCTGTTTTTTGAAGATGAGCTTGTCTGTCCAGGAACTGAGTGCGAATCGGAGCTGTACTCGTTTTGCGGCTATCGTCCTAACAAACACGGCCATGAACTATTAGCTTTGCGATAGGGGGCACAGCGCGATTTAAATAGGCCAGGTTGAAATTATAACTGGCTGTTGTCGCTAGTGATGTCATTGCTGCATCTGCTCCAGGGTGATCTCACAAAGCTAACTGTTGCTTTAGCGTGAGGGGTTTCTTCTTGAACATAAAACTCGGCCGAGGTTTTGTGTGCAGTTAGTTGAGGGCTAGTGTATCAGGGGATCCTGATGGGGCGCACCCTGGGAGCCATGGACGCCTAGAACGGATTGCCCTGTTCGCCAGGCAGGCCATGTTAGTTGTCGGCAGCATTGATGTAGAAATGCCCGTTTATTAGGTCGTCGATGTATGCCTCTCTGGGTTCGAACTTGAGTGGACATGCGATGTTGCCGTTTTGATGCTAGGCGTCCTTTCATGGGCGGTGTTGCTTCGGGCCGATACATATATCTGGGATTCAAGGGGGAATTACTTTGGCAGATTTAGTTCATGTTTTGCCGCTTCAATCGGTGAGCGACGAAGCCCAGGAAGCGCTTTCAAAGATTGAATATCTCGAGGGCGATTCTGCAACCAAAGTGAAAGAGTATGACGGTGTTGTGCGGTCATTTTGGGAGGTTAACCAACTGTATGAACAGTTTCGATGGAACTACGGTGAACTGCGGCGCCTGGTTCCGTGCGATCGGTCTGACTTCTTGCCCGACGGCTTTACCAGCGGTGGTTTTGGCGAAAGGACTGTTGTTAACGCCGCCTTTGGTAATTATGTATCCGCAGCCCGTGGTCTTGTCGATAGAATGCAAGCGGTCATGCGGGTTTATGATCGAGGTTCTGAAAAGAACTATATAAAAAATATTGGAAGTTGCCTTCTGCTTGGTATGACCGAGGTGGCCTCTATGTTTTTATGTATGAGATTCGAAATCCCGTTCAGCATGGTCAAACCGTTGTTTCGCGTGTTAGGGAAAACGGTTTGATTAGGGTCCGATTTGATCTTGACCAAATTGCCGATTTGCGCGACTACAATACCTCGCCAAAGCTGCGCGCTTTTTTAAGCAAGTCAATTTCGATAATGAAAGAACGTGATTCGTCCGGCTGCTCGTACCTTTGCTTCAGGTATACAAACATGAAGTACCAGGAGCTTGTGCTTAAATTATTCTGCCATTTTCTGGATTGTGCTGAGCCTAGAATACGTGCCGTTCGCAGAGATATGAAGAAATTGCTATCGCAGCACGGCAAAGCTGTCGGCAAGTTAGGCGGCATTTCCTTTGTTGCATATCGTGACGGTGATATAACCCATGTTTTTAATGAGGTTGACGTTGATCCAGTTAAGGATTTAAAAGATATACGCCGAAAGGCGCAGAAGCATCTAAAGGATGTTCAAAATGCAGTTACGGCTGAGCGTAGATCAATTCGCTAGAGAAGATCACACTCATGTTTCGAAGTCTTTCTTTCTTAGTCGACCGAGATGTCGATCGAGTTCGTACAAGGCGTCAATGTAGACTTGGGCTGAGTTGCGGATATCGCACATATCCAGGCAACATCTTTCAAAATGTAGCTTGCCATTTTCTGTTTTATTTCGGCGACAGGTCATTAGTGCAATTTCGTTGTCCTCGACACTGTCGGTTTCTTTGAATCCTTTTGGTGTAATGCGATAGATCACTCTGCCCGGATATGAATCGAGAAGGCTTTTCCGTCGCATATCAATACAAATTCGTCCTTCTGGACCAAAGCCGTATTCTTCATGCCTCGTCGAATTTAGGGGGTGTGCAATTACGATTGAGCGAACCGCTTCAAGATAATTACGCGCCTCTGTGAGTTCATTCTGTCTTGAGAACTCGAATTTGGTTCTAATTACTTCTTTCAAGCAGGCGTAATTAATCTGCCAGTATGCATCTTTAATCCAGGTGGCAAGTGCTACCAGAAATACAGTGTCCTTAATGCTGGGAGAAAAACCGTCTTTGATGACAGCATTGAAGTCCTGAATGCTGTAGTTAGCCTTAAGAATAAGATCAGACATTAATTCATAGTGATCTAGGTCTTTCCAAGGCCACTTCTTCCAAATGCCGCCTTTGCCTTCGCCCAGACCGTCCGTGGTTTTTAGAGGTTCGATTGATTGCACGTTGTTCCCGTCTACTTGAGTTCCGCCTGGGCTCCTCATCGTTTTACGTTGTTAATTATCATAATGACTCGACGGCAGAGTGAGGGGTTGGGTCACATTTTCGGGTACCGTCATGATTCTTTCGCAAATTGATTTAGCCGTCCTCGGCCCCATCTTCTTCTGGCCCTTCGCCTCTCCCTTCAGCTCGTCCATCTCGTCCAGCTTCGATATATCCAGGCATCTCCTCTTGCCGCATTTTGCTTCACTATGAACTTCAGTCTCGTCGTCACCAGCATGAAAGTCGAGTTGCCGTCCGGGAAGGTTCCGACGACCTTCGTCCTCCTCCTGATCTCGCGGTTGATGCGCTCGACCCCGTCGTTCTACCTGATCCGGCGCCAGCGCTCCGGCGGGAATTCCGTGTAGGCAAGCGTCTCGGCGAACCCGTCGCGCACCGTCCTCACGGTGGACACCGGCGCCCCCCCCAGGGGAGCTCGGAGACGTCCTCGATCCTCCTGGTTGAGACGCCCGCCAGGTACATCTCGACGATGGCCTCCTCGACCGAGGTCTCGCGCCTGCGGTAGCGCTCGATGACAGCCGTCCGGAAGGTCGCGCCGCGGAGTTTCGGCACGCCGAGCTCGACTTCCCCTGCCCCGGTGACGAGCTTCCTCGCGTAGTGGCCGCTGCGGTTGACCTCCCGGCCCGCCGCCCTCTCGTAGCGTTCGGCCCCGACGGGCTCGGACGACTCGGCGTCGACTGATACGATGTTCGCAAATACTGCCGTGCCCCTTTCCTCGATGGTTTATTGTCTAGTCGCCAGAAATCATATGACGGCGCGTGGATTGTGTCCCTCAATGTGTTTGTCAATTTGTGAAAGAAATTATGCGTCACCTCCTTATGCGCAATTATTTCCCCTATGGGTTTATTAAGACTGCCCAAGACGGATTGTTGGTCGCCGGAGATTGGTTTGCCCAACTGCGCTTGAGGCCCTTGGTAAGGATTTCCCAGTCGCCCTACAACGCTCTTGCAATGAGTGTTGTAGTGGTCATTGCCCAAACGTTTCTGGCAATCTATGCGCTGCTTAGGAACATGAACTACTACGACATGAACGTACCGTTTCTTGAGAACTTCTTCAACGCCGTTAAGGGTGCGGCGATGAAACTGTCCACGGCGATCTTCGGCGAACACGCGATGCATGTGTTGCGTAAGAAGAAGGGGGAGTGACAACGGGATGAAATCCTCCGCGAAGAGCAGCCAGGAATAGGCCGAGAATGGGCGACTCGCTGCTCAATAGAGTACATTTTGCAGTATAAACTTGATGCGGGACTAGCATGCTTTCTATTTATAGCCGGCTAATATCAAGCCTTAGACACTAATGTGATGGTAAAGTTACTTGAGACAAGGCCGCAGCTAGTCATTGATTGCCCCGATTGGAGCGAGTCCTCTGTTAAAGATGGACTGAGACGTTTTTACCAATTTTGGTCCGTGCATATGGTCATTCCATAGCCACGGACCCGAATCCGTGTCTACGGAATGACCATATGCACGGACTGTGCGGCCTTGTCCTTATTGGAATCGAGGTGCAATGCTCTGCGACTGTATCAGTAAAACTGATTTGAATATCCTGAGAAATCATCTGAGAGTTAAGCGTGACGTTAATAATCTGCCCTTGTTTATCTTTCCCTGCGGCGGTGATCAGAGCCTGCATTCCTCTCGACGATTCTTTAGAGCTTATGTGTCCAGCAATCACACCGAGGCGTTAAATAACGTTTTTTGTCTTACTGCCGAAGACGTGGCGGCGGAAATGGACGGTTCGAGACTTAATTTACTTCAGCAAGAGGCCATGCTTGCCGATATATCGGACTGGATATTGATTTTTGCAGAGAGCTGTGGATCTTTTTGCGAGTTGGGTGCTTTCTCCGCTTTGCCTCATGCCGCTTGGATTACCTCTGTTGCTGTTGGAAAGCAATATAAGGGCTCTCGGAGCTTCTTGATTGATGGGCCAGTGAGAGAAATAGCCACGGGTGACTCTTCGCTTAACAAGGTCTTTTACTTAGACTTAAATAACCCGATGTCTTCGCCTGACTTGTGCCGCTTTGTTTCTGAACTAAGACCCCTTATTGGTGCTAATGCTACTAAGCGGGGCAAGGCTGGCTTAAAGGCCGCTAGAAAGATGATCAATCGAGACGAGTCCGAGATTAACGTGGGCTCCCTCGTCCACGAGTTACTTGATTTGCTTCAAATATTGGGCCCCATGTCAGAGACCGATTTACGAACGATATACTGTGCGGCCAAAGGCTTCCGTGCTAGTAAGCTCAAAATATACTCGCCCATTTTAAATGCGGATATGAAAAACGCTGGTGTTCCGATATCTTGGTCGGATGTTTGCTGCATGATGAGAGCTACCGGTCTTGTTTCTAAAGTGGGATACAAAAAGGATCATGACTATCTGATTAAAAGCACGATACATCTCGATTCCTATTTCATGTTTAAGCGAGACGAAGACCGAGATTTCTTAAATATGAGGGCGCGGGTAATCCTTCGTAAGAGATCAATGGGATATGGAGGCGTTGCCGGTGTCTATTGCGGATAGAATTTGCTTCGACCTTGGAATGACAAATCGTCAGCTATTGGGCCTTGTAAGCTCAACGGCAGATAGGTATCACTGTTTTTCTGCCGGTGGGAGAAAGATTGTTGCGCCTCGGCCAGATTTGAAGCTCGTCCAATGTTGGATTTCGGACTATATAAATACGGAGTTTGATATAGATCTTCCTTACGCTACAGCTTACGAAAAGGGCTCAAGCGTCTGCCGTAATGCCGGGCTCCATGCTAAGAGCAGTCATTTTCTTCTGCTTGATATTTGCCATTTCTTTGAGTCCTGCACTCAGCAAATGGTTAGGAATTTGTTTTCAGGGGGAACCTATCGGCCGACAAACGCTGAATTTCGCTCGCGTCTTACTGCAGACGATGTCGATCTTCTCGTAGCTTTATCATGTTATCGGGGTTCTCTTGCAACGGGTTCTCCGTGTTCGCCTTTCGTTGCCAATCGCATAATGGCTTCGTTTGACCATGAGATTGCAGCTAGACTAGGCGAAAGATTCGTCTACTCGCGATACTCTGACGACATCTGCATTTCATCAACTGAATGGATAGACTCTGCGGAGATTTCAACTTTTGTTGGTAGTCGCCTACGGCAAAAGGGTTTTGATTTGAATAGTGACAAAACTCGTTGTTTTGGGCGAGGGCACCTTCGTAAAATCACGGGCATCTATCTTGACTGTGATGGCGTCCTGCGATTGGGACCTCAAAGAAAGGCAGAGTTAAAGCGCTCGTTATACCAGGTGCTTATGCGCGAGTGCGATCGTGAATGCGCCCTTCGCGTTTTAGGCCACTTGAGCTTTTGTAAACAGGTCGAACCGGATTTTTGCAACGCACTTTTAGCCAAGTACGCGAGCTATGGTAAGGCTGTGTCTAGTGGAGGCGTTATGCCAGCGTTGGTAGAGCTCGCCTATGGGTGAGGGACGGCAGCGTCGCGAAAGACATTTCTATGGTTGTCAATCCGCGCTATCTTCTCTCTCGACTCCATCGAGAAGGGCTTCATGGGCATAGTCTCTCCTTGCGCTTGCATTTCCCCTTCGGGAACTCGTCTCGCTATGAATTCGGACGTTCTTCTGTTGATGCATATCCTGATTATGACGATGCTGCCGCCAGGCAGGCCGTAGCAGTAGCCGGCTGCGTTCATATAGAGACGACCGTTCGTCAGGTCATCGATGTATGCCGATAGCGCATGGTTTCTTTCGTAAATTGATAATCGCATACCGGAACAAGGTCCGCACCTCGTTATGTGATTTCCAGCGGATAAACAATAAATCACAGACGAAGGGGGCACGGACCGTGTCTGCGAACATCGCAACGGTCGACGGGGGTCTCTGTGCATGAACTTAAATGACTGAGCTTTTCTCAGAAATCTTGTTTTTCAAATTATAAACAGGAAAACTGTTTATAATTGAATTGTCTAAGAGGAGGTCGCTGTGAAACTTCTTAAATTAAGAATCGATGGGGTCACACTATTTAAGGACAAACGTTTAGAACTTGATTTTATTGCTGCCGATCGAGTTTTGAGCGATGAAGAAGGTAATTATGCTGACGTGTTTCCGCTGCCAGTTGGGTCCTCGCTCTATTCTCAAAATGTAATGGGCGTTGTTGGCGTTAACGCATCCGGCAAGACAACGACTCTCAACCTCGTGCGCTTTGTACTTGGTTATATGTCTGGCAGCTTTGTTATGCGCCGCTTTGCAACTGGCTCCGATGTTCTCGGAAACTTGGAGCGCCAAGTCAATGTTGCCTGTGTTTTTTTCGAAAAAGGTTCGGTCTATCTTATTGAGTCTCGGCTTCGCAAAGTAGATGGCGTAGCTGCGGAGGATACTTCTTTTGCGGAATCGCTTGCATTTGAGAACGAATGGCTTTGGAGATGCCCCGTATCGCGCGTCTCTAGAAAGGTCGTTTTGAATATCGAGCATCTGAAGGATGTTTCTGAGCCTATTCTGGTTCGTGAGGGGCCTGATGATGGTGACCTTGTTCTTAACGATGCCCAACGAACTTTTCTGGATGACAACATGTCAATCGTGTCTGTCATCACGGGTAAAAAGGTGGTCTCGGTGGAGTCCCCCGAGCGCACGCTGCCTTTGACGAGCTTGCCAACCCCTGTTGTTCAGGCTTTTGATCCGAGTGTTGAATATCTTGTCTGGAACAAGGAAAACCAAGTGTTCCATCTTAAGTTTAAGGGTGAGCGAGCGGAGCGAGTGATGAATGTCGCGATCGCGACTTCTGTTCTGTCAAATGGAACGATCTTGGGCGCTGAGCTGGTCAATCAAGCGATAACCGCTCTCAGAAATGGGGGCTATCTGATTGTGGACGAGATTGAAACGGGTCTTAATAGATCACTTGTTGGCACAGTGATTGAGCTTTTTGCTTCTCCCGTTACGAACCCCCATGGGGCAACTTTGCTCTTTTCGACTCATTACTCGGAGCTCCTTGATGTGCTGAGACGTAAAGACAATGTCTTTGTTCTTGTGCGCGACGATTCGTTTAAGACAGAGCTCATCAAGTATTCCGAGCGTATCAATCGGATTGAGAACAAAAAGAGCGATGTGATCATCAACAATGTGATTAAGGGGTCTATGCCTAAGTACCCCGACGTTCAAGCGATGCGCGAATATGTTTGCGAGCACATCAATGGGTAATCAGGCAAAAGACATTCTATCAAGTCGTTTTGTCTTGTTTAGCTGTGAAGGAACTGCAGAGGGTGTCGTTATTCAGGAGCTGTATGACAACGATTTGTTGATCGTCCCAAGAGAACGAGTGGTCAAAGATGCCCTCATTGTTGATCGTCCTTACACACGAAAACGCAAGGCTTCCGAAATTGCAAACGACTATTTCTCGATGAACTACGAGACTGCTGGGGCTGAAGGACTTGCGGTCGCACGGATTGTGGACAGCAGCGCTCCCAAGTTTGAGTTTCCAAAGCGCAGACAGAACGGCACTAAAGTGCTGAGTTTTGTTACGCGGCCGGAGGTCGAGATGCTTGTGATTCACGCCGAGGGTGCCTATCGGGATTGGGAGAACGCGACCAGAAGGGATAGACAGCTTAAGCCCAATGAATTCTGCAAGCAGCGTCTTGGACTAGGCAAAATTAAAGAGAAGGACTTTCTTGAGGAATATTGGGGCAACGGCGAAAAACTTGTAAAGGCAATTAAAGCTCATGCGGAGACGAGTAAGCGAAAGAGCGGAGAGTTTTTGCTGGTTGACTTGTTGAAATAGCAGCTGAGTGCCCGCCGGAAGTATGCTGCAAATTCCGGAGCCCTCGAGCACGCCGTTGTTTTTGGGTAAAGAAACCGCAGGTAGAAACGTTGTCGCTATCCAGTGTGGTCGGCATGTCAAGAATTTGCCGCGTACTTCCGGATTGGGCGCTCATTTTGCACTCTCGAAGTCCCCACATCCTCCAAAAAAGTTCTTAAAACAGCCTTAAAGGCGCTCCAGCTCGCGTTGACAGCGTAAAATACGCATGTTTGACTATGACTAAAGTGGATTTTAGGGGAGGAGTACGCCATGGAGGTGCTGGTTGTTGGCAACACCGCATATGTTGACGATGACTTTTGCGCCAAGGCATTCCCCGGGGACCACGTTAAGGTTGTAGCCGCCAAGGATGCGCGTCGTGATGAGTTGTCGCCCCATGCCTCGTGGAAAGAGCTGCTCCAGCACTTGGAGCAGGCCTACGAGTTCGACCGCGTGGTCTACCTTTCTACCTACCTTACCCCGTATACCGAGACTTTTGGCGGCATCGAACTGCTGCGCTCGGTGTTTCGTGCCTGTATGGGGCGCAATGTGCAGCTGCTGTTTATTGCGGGGCCCGCGGGTGCAGAGGGCACCACTGGCGGATGTGACGACGACGCCACGGCCGCCAGTGGCGCCCAGACGGGCAAGGGCATTATCGCCCGCGCTGCCAACGACCTGTGCCGTTACTATGCATCGCGCGACGGCATCCAAGCCAAAGTCCTGCGCGTGCCGTATCTGTATACCGCATCGCCGGCATTAACCGACCCATTTTTGGTGCCGTTGTTCGAGGCATGCTCGGGCGGGTCGGTCGCACTTCAGGGTGCGGCAGATGCGCCGTTTCCCCTGCTGTGTGCCGAGGAACTCGCGGTGTTGGTGCATCGTATCTTTGACAGCTGGGATGCCAACTTTGAGATGCTCGACGTTGCAGACGCTTTTGGCCACCCGAGGCCTATGGCGTGACCGTTGACGCTCCGGGTGCGAGCGTGACCTATCACACGCTCAGTATCTAGGCGCTTCGTCGCCCATCGGCGCTATACTGCAGCCGTTGCCCACGATGCGGGGAACACCCGCATCGTGGGTTTTTGCTTATGAAGGGACGGTGCCGTGTGGATGTACAGCAGCTAGAAGAGGCCTGGGCTGCAAGGGCCGGCGCGCGTGAGGCGCGTCTTGCTGCAGCGCCGCATGTGCCGGCGGCTCTGTCGCTACTGCGTATTGTGCGTCCCGGTGACCGCCTGGTGGCCTTTGCGGACGATTTTGCCGATGCGTTTGCCTGCGGCTTTGATGGCTGCGATGTTGCGCTGGTGGGGGAGCCCGCGGCTGCGGCGTTTGCTGCTGCGTCTGAGGGCTTTGACGCTTCGTTTGATGCCGAGGGGCCGCACCTGTGGTGGTTCGTCAACTCCATCGGCGGGTTTGGTCTGCGTGTGCCCGATCTTCGTGCTCTGGGGCGCGCGGCTCGCGAGGCGCATGCGCTGCTCGTGGTTGATAACACTGTGTCAGGCGTCTTTGGGTGCAACCCGCTGCGTCTGGGCGCCGTGCTTTCGCTCGAGGCGCTCGACCGTGTGTGTGCCGGCGTTGCGCCGCGCAAACTCGTCGCCGCTTCGGTGGCGCGCTCGCAACTCAAGCGCCATCGCGTGGATGCCGCTGCCGAGTGCTCGCACGCGCTGCTTGTGGACTGCGGTGCGCCTGCTCTTGACCTGTCTGCCGAGGAGGCCGGCGTGCTGGAGCGCGGGTTGTCCTCGCTTGATGCTCGCATGCAGGCGCACTTCGATCGCGCCCGTGCGCTGGCCGAGTATCTGGCCGCCAACGAGATGGTATGCAACGTGCGCTATCCCGGGCTGACCTCGCATCCCGACCATGCCATCGCGACCGGCATCCTGGAGCACGGTTTTGGCCCGGCAGTAGAGTTTGACCTGATGGACTGCATCGCGGGTGAATTATTCAGCATACTGCCGGACGAATTCCGCACATCGCCCGCCGGCGGCGCAACGACGCGCCTTTCGGCTCCACGCGGCAAGCAGGGGAGCACCATCCGCCTCTTCGCCGGTACCGACGATCCCCTGCAGGTGGCTGCCACTCTCGATAACGCCCTTCGCAAGTAGCTAATCGGGGTCTGTGTCACGAAAACGGCCTATTTACTACGTTTAAGCAATAGGGTTCGACCACACCCGCCTATTTTGAAAATTACCAAGCGGTTTACCAGCGGTTTTATTTTCATAATGTCCGGTATAGTCGTGGGTATTCAACTAAACGTAGTAGATGGGCCCGTTTTGTGGCGCGAGCCTCAACCCGAGGGCGCTGTGGGCTAAAAACCGCCTAAAAGGACTACCCTGCATTGATGCTGGCGATGAGGTCGTCGGCTTTTGAGGCGATGACGTTGTTGATGTCGGCCTGCAGCTCCTCGTAGACCGCTATGGCTCGCTCGCCGGCGGGGGTGAGCGATGATCCGCGGGCGCCGTCGCGCTCGATGAGTTTGCATCCCAGCTGACCTTCGGCCTCGTTTACGATGCGCCAGGCCTTGGAATACGCCATGCCCATGCTTTTGGCGGCGCGGTTGAGCGAGTGTTCGCGGGCAATACCCTGCAGCAGCAAGACGCAGCCGTGACCAAGCACGCCCGGCAGATCTTTGTCGCACGCTTGAATGACCAACTTTGCCGTCGTCTTGTACTCCATGTGCCTTACGTCTCCCCGCTAAAGTGTTTGCTGGGCAAACGCAAAGCCTGCGTCAAGCCCTCGTGTGCTCTTCTTAAATCATGCATTGTAGCAGTCAAAGTGCGTTAAGATACTTCCCCAGTATTGGGCGCCCAAGGTTGGGCTGGGTCCTACGAGGCCTGCAGCCGACCGGTCGCATGGAAAAAGGAGAAACATGGCTACGTTCTTTCCCGGTGAGTCCCACACGTTTTCGGAGTATCTGCTGGTCCCTGGTTACTCGTCCTCGCAGTGCATCCCTAACAACGTCTCTCTTAAGACGCCGCTAACCCGCTTCAAGCGCGGTGAGAAGCCGGCAATCACCCTGAACATCCCCATGGTTTCCGCCATCATGCAGTCCGTCTCGGGCGTCGACATGGGTGTCGCGCTCGCTACCGAGGGTGGCCTGTCCTTCATCTACGGTTCCCAGACCCCCGAGTCCGAGGCTGCTATGGTCAAGGCCGTCAAGGATCACAAGGCTGGCTTCGTTCAGTCCGATTCCACGCTGACCCCCGATATGACCATGGAGCAGGTCATCGAGCTCAAGGATAAGACCGGTCACTCCACCATGCCGGTCACCGACGACGGCACTCCCAAGGGTAAGCTCCTGGGCATCGTCACCAGCCGTGACTATCGCCCCAGCCGCGATGACCACCAGAAGAAGGTCTCCGAGTTCATGACCCCGCGTGAGCAGCTTATCGTGGGCGACAAGAACATCAGCCTCAAGGTTGCCAACGACGTCATCTGGGACAACAAGCTCAACGCCCTGCCCATCGTCGATGACAACGATCACCTCATGGGCATCGTCTTCCGCAAGGACTACGACAGCCACAAGACCAACCCCAACGAGCTACTCGACGGCGATAAGCGCTACATGGTCGGCGCCGGCATCAACACCCGCGACTATGCCGAGCGCGTGCCGCTGCTCGTCGAGGCCGGTGCCGACGTCCTGTGCATCGACTCTTCCGAGGGCTTCAGCGAGTGGCAGAAGCGCACCATCGAGTGGATTCGCGCCAACTACGGCGAGGACGTCAAGGTCGGTGCCGGTAACGTCGTCGACGCCGAGGGCTTCCGCTTTTTGGCTGACTGCGGTGCCGACTTCATCAAGGTCGGTATCGGCGGCGGCTCCATCTGCATTACCCGCGAGACCAAGGGTATCGGCCGTGGCCAGGCCACCGCGCTGATTGACGTCTGCCGCGCTCGCGACGAGTATTACGAGGAGACCGGCGTCTACGTGCCCGTTTGCTCCGATGGTGGCATCGTCTACGACTACCACATGACGCTCGCCCTGGCCATGGGTGCCGACTTTATGATGCTGGGCCGCTACTTCGCCCGCTTTGACGAGAGCCCGACCGAGCGCGTCAACGTCAACGGTCAGTATATGAAGGAGTACTGGGGCGAGGGTTCTGCACGTGCCCGCAACTGGCAGCGCTACGACCTAGGCGGTGCTGCGAAGCTCAGCTTCGTCGAGGGCGTCGATTCCTACGTTCCCTACGCTGGCTCCCTCAAGGACGGCGTGGGCGGCACGCTCTACAAGGTCAAGTCCACGATGTGCAACTGCGGCGCCCTCTCGATCCCCGAGCTCCAGGAAAAGGCACGCCTGACCCTGGTCAGCTCCACCTCCATCGTCGAAGGCGGAGCCCACGACGTGGTCGTCAAGGACTCCCAGCAGAGCGTCAGCTACCGCTAGGCGGCTTTCCCAAGCACCGCACCTTGCCGTTCAAACCGTCGCTCGCGTACCAAAGTACGCGTCGCTCCTCTTTCGGCCCAATCTGCGGCACTCGGAAAACCCGTTCATGCTAGGACGGGTCACAAACAAAGGTTGAGTATCAACCACGTTATTTAGATAAAGCGAGATGCCTACAAGTCGCAGGCATCTCGCTTGTCGTATTTGCTATCATCATGCGAGTTAACCTTAGGGTCGGTCGGCTTGGCTTTGTTCGCTACAAGTTCCGCACGCAAAGAAGAGCACTTAATGTGCTCTTCGTCTTGCGCAGGACTGTCCGCAGTAGCGAACAAAGC
>DBGAQS010000041.1:0-8663 GCA_048434495.1 Collinsella sp.
GTCTACGCCCGCAACACCGTCACCAACGACGTGCTGTACAAGGAGGGCCTGGACCTTCTCGTCGTGCCCTCCGCCGAGCTCTCCCGCGGCCGCGGCGGCCCGCGCTGCATGAGCATGCCCTTCTGGCGCGAGGACCTCTAAGTCTTTCCGTTTCCGGTGCGGTCCCCCTACAACCGCACCGGCTTCGCCCGTTAAACGGGCAACACTGATACTTACGTAATTCATTTCTTCGAAAGGAATCGAACCATGGGTGTTAACCTCTCCGGCCGTAGCTTCCTCAAGCTCCTCGACCTCTCCACCGAGGAGATCGAGTACTTGCTCAAGCTTTCCAAGAACTTCAAGGACATGAAGCGCGCTGGCGTTCCGCACCGTTATCTCGAGGGCAAGAACATCGTCCTGCTCTTCCAGAAGACCTCCACTCGTACCCGCTGCGCCTTCGAGGTCGGCGGCATGGACCTGGGCATGGGCGTCACCTACCTCGATCCCGGTTCGTCGCAGATGGGCAAGAAGGAGTCCATCGAGGACACCGCCCGCGTTCTCGGCCGCATGTATGATGGCATCGAGTTCCGTGGCTTTGCCCAGGACGACGTCGAGGAGCTCGCTGCCAAGTCTGGCGTGCCCGTGTGGAACGGCCTGACCACCGAGTGGCACCCCACCCAGATGCTCGCCGACATCCTGACCGTCCAGGAGAACTTCAACTACGACATCAAGGGCAAGACCCTCGTCTTCATGGGCGACTGCAAGAACAACGTTGCTCGCTCCCTCATGGTCGTCTGCTCCAAGCTCGGCATGAACTTCGTGGCCTGCGGCCCCGAGGAGTGCATGCCCGCTGACGACGTCATCGAGGCCTGCAAGCCCATCGCCGAGGCCAACGGCTGCACCATCAAGCTGACCACCGACGTCAAGGACGGCGTCACCGGTGCCGACGTTATCTACACCGACGTGTGGGTCTCCATGGGCGAGCCCGACGAGGTCTGGGCCGAGCGCATCGCTCAGCTCACCCCGTATCGTGTCACCTCCGAGGTCATGGCTATGGCCAACCCGGGTGCCATCTTCCTGCACTGCCTGCCCAGCTTCCACGACACCAACACCACCATTGGCGCCGAGAAGTGCGAGCAGTTCGGCATCACCGAGCAGGAGGTCACCGACGAGGTCTTCGAGAGCCCCGCTTCCAAGGTCTTCGACGAGGCCGAGAACCGCATGCACACCATCAAGGCTGTCATGTACGCCACGCTCAAGTAAGAGCATCTAGCATCTCGCTCGGGGTGTATTGCTGCACACCCCGAGCGGTTTTATCTGGTAATAATCTCGCATCAAGCGGCAGGCACGGCACGGAAGAGCCGCTTCTGGCGAGATCAGTAAATGATTTATGAAGGGGGGATGAGAACTATGACTGAGACCGCTAAGAAAAAGCGCGGTATGCCTTCATCGTTCACCATTCTTCTTGCTCTGCTGGCAATTGTCGCAGTGATTACCGTTATCGTCTCCGGTACGTCCGGTGGCGCGGTTACTGCCGCCCGTCTGAGCGATTTCTGCACCGCCCCGATCCTGGGCTTCGCTGACGCTCTGCCCGTCTGCCTCTTCGTTATGATCCTGGGCGGCTTCCTCGGCATGATGACCGAGACCGGCGCCCTGGACAACGGCATCGCCGTTCTGGTGCAGAAGCTTAAGGGCAACGAGATTATGCTCATTCCCGTGCTGATGCTCATCTTCTCCCTCGGTGGTACCACCTATGGTATGTGCGAGGAGACCGTTCCCTTCTACGCCCTGCTCGCCGCTACCATGATGGCCGCTGGCTTCGACCCCATGGTCGGTGCCGCTACCGTCCTGCTCGGCGCTGGCTGCGGCTGCCTGGGCTCCACGGTTAACCCGTTCGCCGTCGGCGCTGCCGTCGACGCTCTGACCGGCGTTGGCATTGAGGTCAACCAGTCCATCATCATCGGCCTCGGTGCCGTCCTGTGGATTGTCACTACCGCTATGTCCATCTTCTTCGTGATGAGCTACGCCAAGAAGGTCAAGGCTGACAAGGGTTCCACCATCCTGTCGATGCAGGAGCTCAAGGACGCCGAAGAGGCTCACGGCAAGGCTGCTTCCGAGGTCCACAAGGAGGTCAAGCTCACCGGTCGTCAGAAGGGTGTTCTGATCGCCTTCGCCTTCACCTTCGTCGTCATGATCGTCGGCTTCATTCCGCTGGCCGACCTCAACGAGGGCGTCGCCAACTTCTTCGACGCTGGCGCTGTCTACGACGCCGACGGTAACGCCGTCGTCCAGGGCTGGTCTGCCCTGATCACCGGCCTGCCCATTGGCCAGTGGTACTTCGACGAGGCTTCCACCTGGTTCTTCCTCATGGCCGTCCTGATCGGTATCATCGGTGGCCTGTCCGAGAAGCAGATCGTTAACACCTTCATCACCGGCGCTGCCGACATGATGTCCGTTGTTCTCGTCATCGCCCTCGCCCGTGGTATCTCCGTCCTCATGGCTAACACCGGCCTCGACGTCTTCGTCCTCGACGCTGCCGCCAATGCCCTGTCTGGCCTGTCCGGCGTGATCTTCGCTCCCATGAGCTTCCTGGTCTACTTCGGCCTGTCCTTCCTGATCCCCTCGACCTCCGGTATGGCCACCGTCTCCATGCCCATCATGGGACCGCTGGCTGTTAAGCTCGGCTTCTCGCCTGAGGTCATGGTCATGATCTTCTCCGCCGCCATCGGTGTCGTGAACCTGTTCACCCCGACCTCCGGCGCCATCATGGGCGGTCTCGCCCTGGCCAAGATCGAGTGGACGACCTGGCTCAAGTTTGCCCTTAAGCTCATCGTCGCTCTCTCCGTCGTCTGCGCCGTCATCCTGACCGTCGCCTGCGTGCTGCTCTAAGTACCCAATGGGTGCCCCACGGAAACCTTGACGATCCTGTAGAGGATCACCTGGTCATCGTCTGTCCGGTGGGGTAAACCCACCGGTAGACTCCTACCTTTAGCCCCCTCCCGTTCCGTGCGCGGGAGGGGGCGACTTTTTGTTCCGCGGTTTTACCAAACCGCGGAACCGGTCGACGCTACGCGCCGTCCAGAACGACAATTTGTCATTCAAAAGGCAAGGCATGACCAAAAGGTCTATACCTCGCCTTTTTCATGCCAACTTGTACGTTCTGGACGGCGCTCGCTGTCCGTCCTCTGCCTGCGGCGCTTTCCATTGTTGGTGCAGAGGGCGCTTTGCCTACTCTGGCGGGCTTTCGCTGGCTTATGATCAACCTGCGACGTTTCCATTATTGATACAAAGGCCAGGTTTGTTTGAACCAAAAAGGGGAAGTTGCGGTGGAATAGTTCCTGTTTGGCCGTCATGAGGGGTTAAACAGGAATTATTCCACCGCAACTTATCGGTGGCGTGTTTGGTTGGTGCCTGTTGATGGTCTGGGTATCGGGGAGGGCGGGCTCCGTTATAATCGCCTAGAACATTAATTGGAAACGGGACGGGAGCCATACATGCGCCAGGGTTTCGACAACGCGAAGTATATCGAGCTGCAGGCTGCTCACATTAAGGAGCGCATCTCACAGTTTGGTGGCAAGCTCTATTTGGAGTTTGGCGGCAAGCTGTTCGATGACTATCATGCGAGCCGCGTGCTGCCGGGTTTTGAACCGGACAGCAAGTTCCGCATGCTCAAGAGCATTGCCGACGATGTCGAGGTTATCATCGCGATCAACGCGAACCACATCGAGAAAAACAAGGCTCGTGGTGACCTCGGCATTACCTATGACGAGGATGTGCTGCGCCTGGTTGACCTGTTTCGCGGCAACGGCTTTGCTGTCGCGGCTGTGGTCATCACCCAGTACGCCGGCCAGCCCGCTGCCGATGTGTTCCGCAACCGTCTGAACGCGCTCGGTATTCCCGCCAAGCTGCACTATCCCATCGAGGGGTATCCGCACGATGTCGATCTGATCGTGTCCGACGATGGCTACGGCAAGAACGAGTTTGTCGAGACCACCCGACCGCTCGTCGTGGTCACTGCCCCCGGTCCTGGCTCGGGCAAGCTTGCCACCTGCCTGTCTCAGCTCTATCACGAGCACAAGCATGGCACGGCCGCCGGCTATGCCAAGTTCGAGACCTTCCCGGTCTGGAATCTTCCTCTGACGCATCCGGTCAATATTGCCTACGAGGCCGCCACGGCTGACCTCGACGACGCCAATATCATCGATTCGTTCCACCTTGAGGCCTACAACAAGACCACGGTCAACTACAACCGCGACGTCGAGGCCTTCCCGGTAGTCCGTGCCCTGATGGAAAAGATCCTGGGCAAGAGCCCCTACCAGAGCCCTACGGACATGGGCGTCAATATGGTCGGCTTTGCCATCACCGATGACGATGCCTGCCGCGACGCTTCCAAGATGGAGATCGTCCGCCGCTACTTTACCGCGGTCGAAAATGTGCGCCGTACTGGCGTGGGCGATGAGCAAGTCGACCGTCTCAAGATTATTATGAAGAAAGCCGGCATCGATAAGAACTACTCACCGGCGCGCTCGGCGGCCCTCACCAGGGAGCAGCTGACGGGTGGTCCCGTGGGTGCCATGGTCATGCCCGATGGCTCCGTGGTGACCGGCAAGACTTCCACGCGCCTGGGCGCCGCGAGCTCGCTCATCATGAATGCACTTAAGCATGTCTCGGGCGTCGACCTTGAGCTCGAGGTCATTAGCGATGAAGCGATCGAGCCCATCAGCAAGCTCAAGACGCATTTCCTGGGCAGCAAAAACCCGCGCCTCCACACCGACGAGACGCTTATGGCGCTGTCGATCACCTCGGCCACGAGTGAGACGGCCGCTCGCGTCCTTTCGGGCCTGGAGCAGCTGCGCGGTTGCGATGCCTTCTTTAGCGTGATCATCTCGCCGACGGACGAGACGGTACTGCGCAAACTGGGTATCAACGTGTGCTGCGAGCCCAAGTTTGAGCGCCGCGGTTTCTTCCATCGCTAAGTTTGAAGCACCGCGGTAATTGCATTGCATTTTGGCCGTATCGGGTTAGCGCCCGGTACGGCTTTTTGATCAATAAAGCGCCTATTTCGGCGAAAAATAGCTGTTTACCTGCCTAGAAACAATTTGAGCGGTATACAATAACCGTAACTGTTTCATCCTTAGCGGGATGCCGCATGATGGATATTACCTGCCATCGTGAGGTGTGTCGGTCGCGCACGGCGCGTTAGATGCTCGTGCTCGGTTTGAGGAGGCTGCTATGGCGGGCAAGGGTCGTGCGAGTGTCAACGATATGAAGCGTGTCGAGGTGCTGGTGTTGATGGAGATCGACCAGCAAACCGAAGACAATGGCGGGCCGTATGGTTTCTCGCGCAAAACGCTTGCCGAGCGCGTGGGGGTTTCGCCGTATCGTGCCCGCGCCGCAATCGATCGCTTGGATTCCGAAGGCATGATTGATGTCGTCTCGCGTTATAGCGACGACGGCGGTCAGCTTGCAAATGGCATTTGCCTCACCGAACGTGGCGAGTGGTATCTTGAGGGCGTCCGTACCGGCATGCTCGTTCAAGAAATGCTTGAGGACGAGGTTGCTGATCGATAGCAGCATGTAACCCTTGCCATAGCGACGCCGCCTGGGAAACCGGGCGGCGTTTTGTTTCAAGATTGAGAAATGCAATCTCACGCGAGAAAAATTGCGAACGGTCCGCGGCGCGAGTATTACAATGAAGACCCGTAAGATGTGGATAAACAACTTCTACGGGAAGCGCAGGTAACTCAATATGACCAAGCATGTGTTCGTAACCGGTGGCGTGGTTTCGTCTCTGGGCAAGGGTATCACCGCGGCCTCGCTGGGCCGTCTGCTCAAGTCGCGTGGCTACAAAGTAACGATGCAGAAGGCCGATCCGTATCTGAACGTCGACCCCGGTACCATGAGCCCCTTCCAGCATGGTGAGGTCTTCGTTACCGAGGATGGTTACGAGTCCGACCTGGACCTGGGTCATTACGAGCGCTTTATTGATGAGAACCTGACCCGCGATTCCAACTTTACGACCGGCGCCATCTATAAGAGCTTGATCGCCCGCGAGCGTCGCGGCGACTTTTTGGGCGGTACCGTGCAGGTGATTCCTCACGTCACCAATGCCATTAAGGACAAGTTCCGCCGCATCGAGGAGCAGACCGGCTCCGATGTAGTCATCACCGAGCTGGGCGGCACGATCGGCGACATCGAGTCCCAACCGTTTGTCGAGGCCATCCGTCAGTACCGCAAGGAGGCCGGCCCCGAGAACGTCTGCTACATCCACGTGTCGCTCGTTCCCTATATCGCCGCCGCCCACGAGGTCAAGACCAAGCCCACGCAGCATTCCGTCAAGGAGCTCCGCAGCTTTGGCATCCAGCCCGATATCATCGTGCTGCGCTCCGACCACCATATCGATGACGCTATCCGCGGAAAGATCGCAAGCTTCTGCGACGTCGACACCGATTGCGTCTTTACCAACGAGGACTGCGCGAGCATTTACGATGTTCCGCAGCTGCTTGCCGAGCAGGATTTTGACCTGCGCATTTGCGAGCGCCTGGGTCTGGACCCGCGTGAGCGCGACATGAGCGAGTGGAACGAGTTCCTGCGCAAACAGAACCACGCCAACCATCACGCCGACAAGGTGAAGATCGCCGTCGTGGGCAAGTACACGCAGCTGCCCGATGCGTACCTGTCGGTTATCGAGGCCCTGCACCATGCGGGCGTCTTCTACGATCGCCATGTGGACGTCCAGCTGGTCGACGGCGAGAGCCTCGACGAGCAGAATGTCTCCGAGGTTCTGGGCGACGCCTCGGGTATCCTGGTCCCCGGCGGCTTTGGCAAGCGCGCCCTGGAGGGCAAGATCCTCGCGGCCGAGTTTGCCCGTGAGCACAAGATTCCGTATCTGGGCATTTGCCTGGGTATGCAGGTGGCCGTGTGCGAATTTGCGCGCAACGTCGTCGGCCTTGCCGGCGCCAGCTCCTCCGAGTTCGATCCGGATGGCCCGTATAGCGTCATCGATCTGATGAGCTCGCAGGAGGACGTGACCGAGAAGGGCGGCACCATGCGCCTGGGCGCCTATCCGTGCAAGCTCGCCGCCGATACCCTCGCTCGCGAGGCATATGGCGAGGAACTCGTCTACGAGCGTCACCGTCATCGCTTTGAGTTCAACAACGCCTTCCGCGACCAGCTCGAGGACGCCGGTTTGGTTATCTCGGGCCTGTCGCCCGACGAGCGCCTGGTCGAGATGGTCGAGCTGCCGCGCGACGTGCATCCGTGGTATGTGGCAACCCAGGCTCATCCCGAGTTCAAGAGCCGCCCGACCAACCCGCAGCCGCTGTTCCGCGAGTTCGTGCGCGCTTCGATCGGCCAGCACGAGGGTGTCGACCGTCTGCAGGTGACGCCCATGAACCTCGCTACGGACTAAGGGTGCCGGCGAATAAGGAACATACCGAAGCTACTCCCTCGTCGCTCGCCGTGGCGGCGGGGGAGTATCTCGATTACCTCGCGGTCGAGCGGGGTTTGGCGCGCAACACGATTGCGGCCTATCGTCGTGACCTGACGACGTACTGCGCCTATCTGGAGCGGGCGGGTATTGTGTCTTTTGAAGAGGTGACTCGTCAGGTCGTGGAGGGCTTTGTTGCCGACCGTCGCGATGGGGGCTATTCCGATGCCTCAGTGGAGCGTGCGCTTGCGGCCGTGAAGGGCCTGCATGCCTTTTTGGTGCGCGATGGGGCTGTGGCCCAAAATCCAACGGCGGCGTTGCGCCTGCCTAAAAAGGCTGAGCGTTTGCCGGAGTATCTATCGGTGGAGGATGTCTCGGCGCTGCTCGATCAAGACTTTCCCGAGGGCGAGATGGGCTTGCGCGACCATGCCATCTTGGAAGTGCTCTACGGATGCGGTTTACGTGTGAGCGAGTTGGTGGGGCTCGATGTGGGCGATATCCATATCGACGATGGCTTTGTGCTCGTTCGCGGTAAGGGCTCAAAGGAACGCCTGTCACCGCTGGTGGGAAGCGCGGCGCGAGCTCTGACGCTCTATGTAACTGAGGGGCGTTCCCGCTTGGCGGCCCATGCCCGCGGAACCGAGACCTCGGCGGTCTTTTTAAATAAGAACGGCCGCCGTCTGTCACGCCAGGGCATCCATGCCATCTGTGAGCGCTATGGGCGCCAGGTGGGGCTGGTGGGACTCCATCCCCATACGCTGCGTCACTCCTTTGCCACCCATATGCTTGCGGGCGGCGCAGACCTCCGTGTGCTACAGGAGATCTTGGGACATGCCGATATATCGACCACGCAGGTCTACACGCATGTCGATCGTACGCAACTGACCGAGGTCTATCTGGCGGCGCACCCGCTGGCGCATCGCTAGCACCTCGCTGACCTACATATTTATAAATATTAAAGGGGACGGGCCCCAGATTGCCGAGACGCACTTTTGCGCGCATGGGCAATCTGGGGCCCGTCCCATTTTTCGCCAGACACCGACGCGGTGGTGGGCCGTGTGTGTCGTGGGTGGGGGAGTTTGGGGGCGATGTGAACGGCGTGTAAAGGGACGTAAAAATCGCCTCAAGGTCAACTTGAAGGTTGAGGTTCGCGGGCGTGGTTCTACAGGTGGCATCACGCCTTTGCTGCAAACACAACATATTGTGTTCTCGAACATATGCTCGGGGGTGTTTTACAACATATTGAGGGTGGAGT
>DBGAQS010000042.1:0-68101 GCA_048434495.1 Collinsella sp.
CTAGGCACGGGAGCCTCCCAACCTCGTTGCGGCGCGGCTGCGCCTCTGGCACTTCAACAACATTGTCGCAGCCCCGACCCGCGGTCACGAGCGGGGGCTCCTGTCGTTTCCGTGCCCCTGGATTGGGTCATAGTGTCTGTCCGTCCTCTACCTGCGGCGTTGCCATGGTGGTCATTGGGGCGGCACTTGGGGACGTTCCTTTTCTGCCGGCAGTTGGGGACACTCCTTTGGTGCAGGGGCAGCTAAAAGAGTCCCGTTCCGCATTGGCTGCCCGTGGGAGGGATGAGCGGTTACTCGCCCAGAATCAGCGCCGCGAGCTCGTCCTGGGTGTCCACCACGTAGTCGGCGCCGGCGGCCTCCAGCTCTGCGCGGCCACGGAAGCCCCAGGTGACACCGGCGCTCTTGAGGCCGGCGTTGTGACCGGTCAGAACATCGACATTGGAATCGCCCACATAGAGTGTGGTTGCTGGATCGGCGCCTAGCTCTTCCATCACATGCAGCGTAACAGGCGCCTCGGGCTTGGGAGGAAACGCATCGATGCGGCCCTGCACCAGCGCAAATCGCTCGGAACCAAAGTATTTTTCGATAAGCGGAACCGCCGAGACATGGTCCTTGTTAGTGAGCACGGCAAGCTGCGCGCCCGCGGCGCGCAGGCGGTCGAGCATCTCGACCGTGCCGGCGTAGGGGGCGGTGTGGTCCTCCTTGTGCTCGCCGTAGTAAGCCCTAAACTCGGCAAGCGTCTGCTCAAACATGCGACCGTCGCCCGCATACTCGGCAGGCATAAAGCGTTCGACCAGCTTGAGCATGCCGTTTCCCACCTTGTAGCGGTACTCGTCTACGGCAAACGTGGGCCAGCCGTGCATCTCGCAGGTATGGTTGCCGGCGGCCGCCAGGTCCTCGAGCGTGTTGAGAATGGTGCCGTCCAGGTCAAAAATCACATGGGAAAAAGCTGCTGCCATGGGTGCTCCTGCCGCTTGAGTTGTAAAACGCACCCCATGATACTGGGCATGCGTGCCGGGCATGTTTGGAATCTGAATATCTTTAATAGCCCTGAGCCTTTGTCGTTAGCAAATCCTCGGCAGCTGCTCTCCTACGAGCATGTCGAGGATGCGGGTCGAGCCCCAGCCGGTGCGTACGCGCACGGCGGGACGGGCGCCCTTGGCAAGCGGCAAAACGCGGCCGATGATGGCGGCGTTTTCGCCGTAGCGGGCGGCGCGCATGGCGGCCAGTGCCGCATCTGCCTGTTCGGCCGGCACCACGGCGACCATCTTGCCCTCGTTTGCCACCTGCAACACATCGTAGCCGAGCATCTCGCAGGCTGCCTGCACGTCGGGGCGCACGGGCACGGCATCCTCGTCGACCTCCATGGCAACGCCGCTGGCCTGCGCAAACTCGTTGAGCGTCGAGGCCAGGCCACCGCGCGTGGGGTCGCGGAAGCAGCGCGTGTCAGGCGCTGCGGCCAAGACGTCGGCAATCAGGTGGTTGAGCGGCGCGGCGTCGCTTTCGATGGTGCTCGAAAACGCCAGACCCTCGCGCTGACTCATGATGGCGATACCGTGGTCGCCGAGTGTACCCGACACCAGGATGACATCGCCAGGCTGGCAGTTGGCGCCGCTGAGCGCCACGCCCTCGGGCACCTCGCCCACGCCGGCGGTATTGATGTAGACGCCGTCGGCCCCGCCGCGCTCGACCACCTTGGTGTCGCCGGTGATAATCTTCACACCTGCCTCGCGCGCTGTCTCGGCCATCGTCTGCACAATTTGGCGGAGCTTATCCATGGGATAGCCCTCTTCGAGGATAAAGCCGCACGACAGGTAGCGCACGCTGGCGCCCGAGGTCGCGACGTCGTTAACGGTTCCGCAAACGGCAAGACGTCCGATGTTGCCACCGGGGAAGAACTGCGGCGAGACCACAAAGCTATCGGTCGACATGGCGATGCGCCCGCTCGCGGGGAGCGCGGCGACGCCGGCATCGTTGCCCTCGAGCAGCTCGGGCGACCCAAAGGCATCCAAAAAGACCTCATCGATGATGCGTTTCATCATCTGGCCGCCGGAACCGTGGCCCAGCAGGACAGTGTTATCGGTGATGCTATGGGACATATCCAAAACTCCAATCGTGGGTGGTGCCAGCGTGCGGGTGCGTCCGGGCTAGTTACGGTAGCGGTAGTACGCCGCGCAGCTGCCCTCGGAGCTCACCATGCACGGGCCGACGGGATGTTCGGGCGTGCATGCGCGGCCAAAGAGCGGGCAGTCGCTCGGCGTAATGGCCCCGCGCAGCACGTCGCCGCAGCGGCACCCACGCGGCTCGACCGTCGCCTCAACGGGCACGTCAAAGCGGGCGCCGGCATCAAAGCGCGCGAATTCGGGTCGGATGGAAAGACCCGAAGCCGCAATCGGCCCCAGCCCGCGCCACGTGGTGTCGCATGGCTCAAACACCTGCTCGACCAGCTGGCGCGCTACGGGATTGCCGTCTGCATTGACGCCACGGCGGTAGGCGTTGTCGATTGCGGGCCTGTGCTCGACAATCATCTGGACCAGCATGCAGATGCCCTGCAAGATATCGACCGGCTCAAACCCGGTGACTACGCCGGGGGTCTCGAACTCATCGACCAAAAACCCAAAGGGTGCCAGGCCTGTGATGGTAGCGACGTGACCAGGCAGGATAAAGCCGTCGATGGCGGTCTCGGGGTCGTTGGAGATCGCACGCAGAGCCGGCGGCGTGGTCTTGTGAGCACAGTAGACCGAGAAGTTCTGGAGCCCGCGCGCGTCGGCCTCCAGGATAGCGGCGGCAATGGTGGGCGTTGTGGTCTCAAAGCCGACGCCCATAAAGATGACCGGGCGTTCGGGATTTTGCTCGGCAATGTCGAGTGCGTCGAGCGGAGAGTAGACGATGCGGATGTCGCGCCCCGCCGCCTTTTGCGCGGCAAGCGAGGTGGACGATCCGGGCACGCGCATCATGTCGCCAAAGGTGGTGATGATGGCGCCGTCCATGTTGGAAAGCGCGATTGCGTGATCGATGTCGCGGTTGGCGGTGACGCAAACGGGGCACCCCGGGCCGCTTAGCAGTTTGAGCCCCGTCGGCATAATGGAGCGAAAGCCATAGCGGCCAATGCTCACGGTATGCGTACCGCAGACTTCCATAAGGTTGATGCTGCGGTTGCCGACAAGCTCATGAATACGATCGATGAGCTCGCGGGCCAGCTTGGGGTCGCGAAATGCCGAAAAGTCGATACCGGAGCGAACCGGCTGCGCCGCCGCCACTAGTATGCCTCGGCTGGGTTGGTGGCGAGTTGGTCCTCTTTGGCCAGCTCGGTCATGGTATTGACGAGCTCGAGTGTCTCTTGGGCTTCCTGCTCGTCGACAATCTGAATGCCAAAGCCGGCGTGCACGAGAATATAGTCGCCTACCTGTGCCGTCGGCACGAGGCGCAGCGAAACGGGGCGCTCGATGCCCATCATGTCGACGGTCGCCTTAAGGTCGTCGTCGCGTTTGACCACTTTACCGGGAACGGCAAGGCACATAATGTTCCCCTTTTATACGTTTTGCGCTGGATAGGCGCCTAATTACCCATCAGTTGATGGTAGCGCTCGCGGGAGTCACGAGCAAACGCGTTACACCTGTGAGACGGCGGCGCGCAGGCTGGCAAAACAGCCTATCGCAACGCCGTCTGCGCGAGGCGAGCGCGAGCGATGGCGGCCTGACCGTAGGCGATGCAGCCGTCGTTGGCGGGTACAGCGTGGGGGACCAAGACGGCAAGACCGGCGTCTTTGAGTTCGTGGGTAAGGAGCTGAAGCAAAAGCCGGTTCATGAACACACCGCCCGAGAGCGCGACGGTATCGAGGCCTTCGCGCGCGCAGATTTCGCGTGCGATTCGTGCCGAAGAGCGCACGATGGCGATATGGAAGTCGAGCGCGAGCCTGTCGGCCGGCGCGCCTGCCTCGATTCCATTCAGAAGAGCTTCGATGAGCGGTTGGGGGTCCAAGATGGGGGAGTCGTCGGCAGACGTGAATACGCCCGTATGATTGCCGTCGAGACGAACGGTCTTACCGTCGAGCGCGCGCCAGGCGGCGGCTTCGAGTTCTATGGCGGGTTCGCCTTCGTAGGTTGCCTTGTCGCAGATGCCCAGAATCGCTGCCGCGGCATCAAAGAGACGACCCATGCTGCTGGTACGCGGGCTGTTGATGCCGCGCTCGATCATGGTGGCTGTCACGCTGCGTGTTTGCTCGTCGAGGGTGCCCAATAGCCCCGCGGCACCCGGATGCTCGAGCAGGCCGAGCTCGCTCAGCAGGGCAAAGGCATTGCGCCGGGCATCGCGCACGGATGTGGCTCCGCCTGGCAGCGCCCAGGTGCGCAGGTGCGCGGCGCGTTCAAAATCGGCAAGGCCGGCGATAAGAAACTCACCGCCCCATATGGTGCCGTCGGTGCCGGCACCCGTACCATCGAAGGCAATACCGAGGACGCGTGCATCAGGCGCAATCCGGCCAGCGACAATCGCCTCTGCCATTACGCTCGCGATGTGCGCATGATGATGCTGGATTTCGATTAGCGGCAGACTGTGCTCCCGTGCCCGCTCACGCGCCCACTGGCTCGATAGATAGTTGGGATGCATGTCGCATGCCAGGGCGGCAGGCGTCAGGTCAAAGAGGTTTTCTAGACGTGCGCGGGCGGCGCTCCAGGCATCGAAGGTCGCGCCGTTTTCGACATCGCCGATATGCTGCGACACAAAACAGGCCACATGGCCGTCGGCGTCCTCGCGCGTGAGCGCGATCGTGGCTTTTTGCTGCGGCCCGCAGGCGAGCACGCAGGGTGCAGTGCCGTCGAGCGCCGGCAGCGACAACGGTTGCGGCGCATATCCGCGTGCGCGACGCACAGGCATGACGGTGCCATCGACCACACGTACCACGGAGTCGTCGTAGCGTGAGAGAATCGCACGGTCGTTGCCAAGTAGCGCGTCGGCGATGCCGGCGGCAACAAGATGTTCCCATGCAAGGGCATCGTCGGTCTCGATAGGTTCCTCGCTCAGGTTTCCGCTGGTCATGACCAGCGCGTGCATGCCATGCGACGAGGCAGCTGCAAGCAGCAGATGCTGAAGCGGTGTATAGGGGAGCATGACGCCGAGATCGGGTAGATCGTGCGCGACGGATGGCGCGAGTGTAAGGCCGTCGGGGGAATCTCCCTCGCCAACAACACGGCGGCGCAGCAGTACAATGGGGCGGATGCTGCCGGCCAGCAAGTCGCGCTCGGCATCATCGACATGGCACAGGCGTTCAGTATCGGCAAGGCTGCGCACCATAACGGCAAGCGGCTTGTTGCTGCGGCGCTTGCGACGGCGCAGCTCGACCACCGCCTGCTCATTGGCGGCGTTGCAGGCCAGATGGAATCCGCCCAGCCCCTTGATGGCGACAATACCGCCGCTGGCCAGCAGCTCGACACAGCGGTCAATAATGGCATCGCTGGTTTCGCGCGTGCTGCCGACGGCCGGCATCGCCCCCGAGCCCTCGAGCTCCATGTCGCCCGCCGCCTCGCGCCAGGTAATATGTGGCCCGCAGTCAAAGCAGGCATCGGGCTGCGCATGAAAGCGCCGGTCAAGCGGGTCGCCATACTCTGCAGCGCACTCGGGGCACATAGGAAAGCAATCCATCGACGTGGCCGCTCGGTCATAAGGCAGCGACCGGATGATGGTAAAGCGCGGCCCGCAGTTGGTGCAGTTGATAAAGGGGTAGTGATAGCGACGGTCGGCGGGGTCGAACAGTTCGCGCAGGCAGTCGTCACAGGTGGCGATATCGGGGGAGACGAGCGTCGTGTGCACGGTCTGATCCTGTGACGCTACAATACGAAAGACCTGCTCATCGTCGGCATCCCAAGCGTCGGCCTCCAGGTCTGCAACAGCGACATGCTCAACGCGGGCTGCGGCCGGCGCGTGCTCCGACAGCGCGGTGACAAATTCGTCGAGCGCCTCGCTCAAAGCATGCGCCTCGATGTGTACGCCATCGCCCGCGTTGAGCACCCAGCCGCAGATGCCATGCGCCATAGCCTCGCGATACACAAATGGCCGCATGCCAACGCCCTGCACAATGCCCGTCACATGAATATGCACATGCCGCATGTGGCTTCCCCTCGTCAAAACCGACCAAAAAGGGACAGGTTTATTTTGGTCGGTAAAACTTCTAAACCTGCCAAAACAAACCTGTCCCTTTTTGGCAGGTGCGCTGCGGGAAATCCCGCTACAGCCCCAGGCTCTGCTTGGTGGCGGCGCAGGTGAGCTCGCCGTGCTTAACGCCGCGCAGTCCCAGCAACCGGTCCGCTAGCTCATAGACGCGTTTGCCGCGACCCTTGAGCGCCAGAATCTCCAGGCAGTTGTGGTGGTCCAGATGCACGTGCATGGTCGAGACAATCTCGTCGGTGTAGTCGTGCTGCACCTCGTCCAGACGGCGCGTCAGATCGCCGGTATGGTGGTCATAGATCATGGTGAGCGAACCGATGACCTGCTCGTCGGGCGTGCGCATCTGCTCCTTGGCGATCGAGGCGCGAATCAGATCGCGTACGGCCTCGGATCGGTTAGCCACGTCACCGCGGCGCGCGATCTGCTCGTCAAAGCGGCGCAGCAGGTCGTCGGGCGCGGTGACCGAAAAGCGGACCAGCTCGGAGCTGGAGCCGCTGTAGCGGCAGCTTGCATCGTCGTCCGCACCGTGATTGTGCGCGTGCTCGTGCTCGGCCACGTTACACCAGTTTCACAGAGCCGACGGAGTTGTGGTCGGCCTCGATGGCCTCCTCGTAGCCCTCGAGCGCATCGTGCGCCTCGTGCAGCGCAGACATGGCGGCCTCGAGCTTGGCGCCAATGCGCTCCATGTCAAAGTTCTCGGTCGCATGCAGCAGCTGATGGCTCCACTCGTGAGCGAGCTCAATGGTGTCGTCGACCTGCTTGACGCTCATGGCAAGCTGGCTCATGTTCATTCCGACGTCATGCATGGGGAGTCTCCTTTTGTACGGGGCGATATGGTGGTTCAGATTCTACTACGCCCGCCTTGAGCGCCGCCGCATAAGAAAACGGGTGCGAGTCCGTCTGACCCGCACCCGTTCACTGGGGGCTGTTTGTATCTACCATACTATCCGTGGTCGCATACCTTGCGTTTGGCACTCCGGCGAGCGGTGCGAAACCGCTCATGGACGGCAGATGGGTAACAAGCGTATTACAGATGTTTCTCCAGCAGTGCCTGAAGTCTTGCCTTGGGCAAGGCGCCGACCGAGCGGTCGACCTCCTCGCCGTTCTTAAAGACGATCAGCGTGGGGATGCTCATGACGCCAAACTTCATGGCCAGGTCCTGGTTGTCGTCGACGTTGCACTTGGCCACAGCCAACTTGCCGGCCAGCTCGTCGGCAACCTCGTCTACGATGGGCGAGAGCGAGCGGCAGGGGCCGCACCACGGGGCCCAAAAATCAACCAGTACGGGCAGGCTGTCGTTAACGATGGAATCGAAGTTCTCGGGGGTAATCTGCTTAATGTCAGCCATGGTGACCTCCATAATACGACGCGGCTCGGCCGCGTAAAACTCAGTACGACCGTGCTTATACCCAGCGGCCCGCAAAGCAACCACTCGCGGGCGGCTCTTTTATATAATGGTGGGCACGCAAACGATTGGAGAGCGCATGCCCACGTCACAAAGCCAGAAAAAAGAAGCCATCGCTCAGGCGGCCGAGCAGGAGCTCGCGTCGCTTGCAGGTCGCGGTGTGCGTATCGCGGGCAACGCGTGCTCGCCGATTGTGCTGGTCAAAGGCGATTTGGATGAAGCCGAGTGCTCGGGCGGCGAGCTGGCTGCCGGCGCGGATGGCGCCGCGTTGCGCAAGGCGCTCGGCGCCATCGGATATGCCCCCGAGGACTTTTGCGTGCTGGCAAGCGTCGCCGGCGCGGGTGACGGAGCGGTCGCGGTGGGCGAGACTCTGCCGTGCGACCTGTTCCGCGAGGCGCTGGAGGCTCTGGACCCCGAGGCGGTGCTGCTGCTCGACAACAGTGCGGCCGATGTCATGCGCGAGACCTATGCCGATATGCTTGTGGCAATTGATGACTTTGACACCGCCATGCTCAAGCCCGGCCTGGTCGCCCATGTGCAGGGGCGCCGCGTGCTGGCGCTCGACGGTTTTGAGGCGGCGCTCACCGACAAGGCCGCCAAGCAGCGCATGTGGGCCTACATTAAGCAGCTGACCCCGGCGGCTGCACCGCTGTAGCGAGGTTGGCGGCAGCCCCTACATCACGGCGCGCAGCTCAAACCGGTCGCCGTTAATGCGGAGCTGGCAGTTGCCGTTCATGCGCTCGACGGCAAGCATAATGCTCTTGGTGCCAAAGCCGTGCCCAGTGTGCTGAGCCACGGGCATGCCGTCGACCATGTGCGGCGCACGGCCAAACGTGTTGGAAACCAGCAATAGAAGCTGACCGTCTTCGTAGCGAAGGTCCAGGTCGACAAACCGCTTGCCTTCGGGGGCGGCGCTCGCCGCGGCGATGGCATTGTCCAGGGCGTTCGATACCACACTGAATAGATCGACATCGCCCACGTGGACGGTTTCGGGCACGGCGGCGCGCAGATCGGCGGTGATGCCGCGCGCGTTGATGTCCGCGGAAAGCGACGAGAGCGCAATGTTGACCGTTTCGTTGGCGCAGTAGCGGCGCACGGCGGTGCGGTCGTTGGTCTCGCAGAGCGCGTCGATGCGCCCGAGTGCCTCATCGGTGTGACCCTCTTCGATCAGGGCCGCAAGACCGCGCAGGTAGTGGCGCATGTCGTATCACATTGAGACCAAGTCAAGAAGAATCGCTTCGGTCGTATCGCGTCTTTTGGGTGAGTTCTCAACGTCCGCTGCCGCTGGTTTCCACCGTATGCCGAAAACACCCGGACGATGCCGTGCAGATCGCTTCGCTCTGCTATAGTCTCCCAAATTCACGTTTTCTATTGGGATGGTGGTTAATATGGGCGACATACTCGAATCGTTCCTGCGCGTGGCGATGGTGGTGTTCATCGTCGGTCCGCTCACTGCATGGGTCGCCCGTCGCGGCGCGCGCGAGCGCAGTGAGGCGACGGACAGCCTCGATCGCTTCACGGTGCGCATGCCCGCTGCCATTCGCACGATCATCGCCTGCTGCGCCGTCGCGTTCGAACTGCTCATGCTGGGTGTCTACGTCTGGCAGGGCGTCTCGTTGGGCGAGTGGGACCACGAACTTGTGTGGTTCGGTCACGCCATGGCGCTCGCGGGCATGGCCATCTGGGCCCTGCTGAGCATCCCGCGCATCGACGTGGACGGTGAGCGAATTCTCTCGCGTAACGCCTTCGGCATCCGCAAGGAGACGACGTTTGGCAACATCACCCGTGCAACGCTTCACACGCAGATGATGAGGATCGACCTGTTCGAGGGCGACCGGAAGTTCTGCTCGATAAGCCTCGAGGGGGTGTGCTCGCTCAACCTCCTCGCCCGTCTGGAGGAAGAGGGCATCGAAGTCTCGGACGCCGTCGACGGTCCCATGACCAAGGCGGGCCTGTGTTGGTCTGCCATCAAGCCGTTGACGATTGTTTTCAACGGCATGGCGCTCGTCTTCTCGCTCGTGATCGCCTTCATGGCTGTTTTCACCGATGCCGGTGCTCGTCTGCTCTTGCTCGTCCCGTTCCTCTTCCTGTTCATAGGGGGACTCCTGCCCCTGCTCATGCTCAGCATGCCCGCCCGCGGCATCCTCGAGATCGGCAGGCAGGAGCGCGAACTCGGCTTCTCCTTCGCCGAGGAGATGGCAAGTCGAGGTACCACGGGCACTTCGCTTGTCGACGATGATTGGTTCATCGAGATCAGCAATGCCCGCGTCGTGGCGTTCCGTCGCGATTACCTCAAGAAGGTCACGGCGCACGAGAACAGCGAGAGCGGCGACCGTTGCACGGTGACCACGAAAGGCGGTCGCAAAATCAAGGTGTATGCAGCGGGCAGCACGCTCGAGGACCTGCGCTCGTGGTTCAAACAGGGTGCCAAGGCCAGAAGCACGCTCGACCGTGCAGAGGACGCGCTCGAGACGACGTCTGATTGGGTTGTCTGACCTGTATCGTCTTTTCGGACACGCATGCTAGAGGCCCAATCCTTTAGAATGCATTCATCGACGACCGAGAGGACGGTATGCTATGTCCAACCCAGCCGCCAAGTACACCGACGAGTTCAGGCGCGAGACCGCCGACTACATCATCTCGACGGGCAGGCCGATAACGGAATGCTGCGCAGAACTGGGCCTGAATTCCAAGACCGTGAACAAGTGGGTGCAGAATCGCCGGCGCGAGCTTGCCGGCGGGCCCGACCCCAAGGCCGAGGACCGCGAGCTTCGCGAGGCGAAAAGGCGCATACGCGAGCTCGAGATGGAGAACGCCTTCTTGAAAAAAGCCGCGGCCTTCTTCGCCAAAAGCCAGGCGTAGCCGCGTGCTACCGGATGATGTTGGCGGAGAAGGCCGAATTCCCGGTGAAAATGATGGCCCGCGTGCTCGGCGTGAGCCGATCGGGCTTCTACTCGTGGCTCTCCAACGGCTGCCCGCGAGAAGACTGGTCGGCCGAGCGCGAGGCGGTCCGGCGCGTGTGGCTGGAGTCGGACCGCAGGTTCGGCTTCCGGTTCGTGAAATGCTTCCTGCCCGGCGAGTTCTCCGGATTGACCCTGTACAGGGTGCGCAAGCTGATGCGCGAGCTGGGAATACGCGGCTGCACGCCCAACGCCAGGAAGCGCACCACCATCCCCGACCCGAAGGCCAGGCCCCGGCCCGACCTGGTGCGCCGCGACTTCACCAGTCCCGTTCCAACCTGCAAGCTCGTGGGCGACATCACCTACCTGCGCACCGGCGAGGGATGGCTGTACCTGTCGACGGTCATCGACCTCAACACCCGCATGGTGGTGGGCTGGTCGCTCTCCGAGCGCATGACCGCCGACATCGTGGTTTCGGCGCTGGCGTCGGCCAAATCGCGCGGCTACGTGGCCGGCAACGCGATATTCCACGCCGACCGCGGCGCCCAGTACACCAGCAGGCTTCTGGCCGAATGGGCGCGCGACAACGACGTGCGGCTGTCCTGCAGCCGCGCCGGCAACTGCCACGACAACGCGGTGGCCGAGTCGTTCCTCGCCACGCTGAAGAACGAGATGTACTACAGGCGCAGCTTCCCGACCAGGGATTCCGCCAAGCACGCGGTGGTCGAGTTCATCGAGGCGTACTACAACCGCCGAAGGCCCCGCTCGACGATCGGCTACAAGGTGCCGGCCGAGGCCATGGCGGCCTTCTTCGAGAGAACCGAGCCCAAGCTCGAGGCCATGCCTATGGCCGCTTGATTTCTCGAGCATGCGTGTCCGAAATCTTGACACAGGTCAGAAGGCCTCGATGCCAGCGCTGCGCCGATATGGGGCAGCGGCCCCCCGTTGGCCGCCATGGCCCTGACTTCCGAGCGTATGCTGGCGCCGCTCGTCTTAAGACGTTGACCTCCATCCGGAGCCTGCGGTTCTCGCGCTCGGGCTCCAGGATCCGGTTCTACTCGGGCGTGCGGTTGTCGGCGGCGCGCGGCGAGCCGGTCTCGTTTATCGACTTGACCCGCCTCTCCACGGTGCTCTTGTCGAGGTCGCACTCGTCCATGGCCTCGCGCCTGGGTTTTCCGGCGTTGTGGAGATCGACTATCTTCCTCTTGAACTCGTCGGTGAAATGCCTCGGTCTGGGGCCGGTCGAGGCCGAGCCCCCGGTCCGGCTGGGGTAGCATGTCGCTGCGGACCATTGTCTTTCCTCTCGTTGAATATCTAGGCGCTGACGATTCTAGGCGATGGCCCTCTCTTGCTTCTTACACCTCGATTGTGCTCGCTACCCCCAGCGGGCCCGGATCGAGCGATTCGGGCCCGCTTTTGGGGCCTGCCGGAAACCCGGTGGTCAAAAAGGGCCAAATATGAGTACTGTTACCAGTTTGGTGGCAGCCAAATGGCCTCAAAAATCGGTGCCAGAGGCCAAAAGTGCATCGATTTTCGTTCTTCAGAGTCGCGATCGGGCTCCAAACAAGGCGATTTTGCTGCTCTGGACCGGAAAATCGATGCTACTAATTTGGTGACAGTACTCATATTTGGCCCTTTTTGACCACTGCCCCTTGGTCCAGGACAAAACGGGCTGCCCGAATCATGGGGCGGGTCCATTTTCGGCTGTCCTCAGCTTGCCAGTTCGAAAATGGACCTGCCGCATGATTGAATCTTTATTTCAACTTTACACCTAGGTTTACAGCTGTCTTGTCAGCTGTAAACCTAGGTGTCATACTAAAGCCCCAAGATTCGCCAAAAGAGAGGGGCCTTGATGGCACAGAGCGCGAACATGGATGCGTCGGAGCTTGCACGCGACATTGCGGCCGGCCTGGCATCGGCAACGACGGCAACGGAGCGCGCGGCATTGGTGCCCGCAGAGCTCGTCGAGGCCATTCAGCAACTTAAAACCCAGCGCGACGCGGTGATCCTGGCGCACTATTACGTGGCGCCCGAGGTCCAGGCTGTGGCCGATTACGTCGGCGACAGCTTCTACCTGGCTAAGCTCGCCAAGAGCCTGCCGCAGCAGACCATCGTGCTGTGCGGCGTGGAGTTTATGGGCGAGAGCGCCAAGCTGCTCAACCCCACCAAGACCGTGCTGCTGCCCGAGCCGGGCGCGGACTGCCCCATGGCTCATATGGTCAAGCGCGAGACGGTCGACGCGGCGCGCGCCGAGTACGGCGACGACCTGGCCGTGGTCTGCTACGTCAACTCCACGGTCGAGATCAAGAGCTGGAGCGACGTGTGCGTCACCAGCTCCAACGCCGTCAAGATCGTGTCCGAGCTGCCGCAGCAGCATATCCTGTTCATTCCCGACCAAAACCTCGGCCGCTTCGTAGCCGAGCAGGTGCCGCAAAAGCACGTCATTCTCAACAACGGCTACTGCCCGCGCCATCACATCATCACCGTCGAGCAGATCGTCGACGCGACGGAGGCCCACCCCGACGCGCTCGTGCTGGCGCACCCCGAGTGCAAGGCCGACGTCCTGGCCGAGGCCGACTACATCGGCTCCACCGCCGGCATCATCAAGTATGCCGAGGAGTCCGACGCGAGCGAGTTCATTATCGTGACGGTTCGCGGCGTGCTCTACGAGCTCGAGCGCCGCTGCCAGGGCACCGGCAAGAAGTTCCACTTCCCCGCGGTGCAGCCCACCTGCGTCAACATGGACCTCATCACGCTCGAAAAGCTCGTGCGCTGCCTGGAGACGGGCGAGGGCGAGGTGCAGATCGGCGTCTCGGACGAGGCGGCAGACCAGGCCAAGCTCACGCTCGACCGTATGCTCGAGTACGCAGCGCGCTAGAACAATGTGACATGAGGGACAGTCCCGCATGTCACATTACAAGGGAGAGGATTCCTGTGGAAACCAAACAATACCCCGACATGGAGTGCGACGTCGTCATTGCCGGCTGTGGCGTGGCGGGCCTGTACGCGGCTCTCAACCTGCCGACGAGTACGCGCGTGATCATGCTCTCCAAGGGCGCGGTCGACGAGTGCGATTCGATGCTCGCGCAGGGCGGCATCTGCGTGCTGCCCGAGGGCTCGGACTACGATGCCTTCTTTGAGGACACCATGCACGCCGGCCATTACGAGAACCGCCGCGAGAGCGTCGACATCATGATCCGCTCGAGCCGCTCGGTCATCAACGACCTGCTAGCGATGGGCGTGGATTTTGAGCGCAAGGCCGATGGCGGCCTCGACTTTACCCGCGAGGGCGCGCACAGCCGTCCGCGCATTGCCTTCCATGCCGACATTACGGGCAAGGAGATTACGACCAAGCTGCTTCAGGCCGTCCGCAAGCTGGACAACGTGCAGATTCTCGAACACGTTGCCATGACCGACATCCTGACGGCCGAGCGCGATGGGGCCACGGTGTGCACTGGTGTCGTCGCTGTTGCCGTGGACGAGGACGATTCAGCTCGCCCCGCCGACGAGCTGGCAAATGCCGCTGAGGGCGTGCATGTCGGTAAGCCGTTTAAGATCCATGCCCGCCATACGCTGTGGGCGACGGGCGGCATCGGTGGCGTATACGACCATTCGACCAACTACCCGCAGCTCACGGGCGACGCCTGCTACATCGCGCAGGAGCACGGCATTAAGATGGAGCACCTGGACTACGTGCAGATCCATCCCACGGGCCTGTTCTCGCCGCAGCCAGGCCGTACGTTCCTGATCAGCGAGAGCTGCCGCGGTGAGGGCGCGATTCTGCTCAATGCCGCCGGCGAGCGTTTTGCCGACGAGTTGCAGCCGCGCGACGTTGTCGCTGCCGCCATCCGCGAGCAGATGAAGCAGGACGGCACCGAGCACGAGTGGCTGAGCTTTGCCCCCGTCGAGCGCGACGTGGTGACTGGGCACTTTGCCAACATTCGCGCGCGCTGCCTTGAGGACGGCCGCGACATCTTGGACGAGCCCATCCCCGTTACGCCCACGCAGCACTACTTTATGGGCGGCGTATGGGTCGATAAGGACGGCCGCACTTCGATGCCCGAGCTCTACGCCGCGGGCGAGACGGCTTGCAACGGCGTTCACGGCAAGAATCGCCTTGCATCAAATAGTCTGCTCGAGGCGCTGGTCTGGGGTCGTCGCGCCGCGTGGTACATGCGCACCGGCGAGTCGCTGGCCGTGGAGCAGGCGGGCGAGCCCGCGCTCGATGGACGCCATCGCGCCCTGAGTTCCGATACCCTTGCAATCGATGATTTGGCCCGTGCCGCCGGCACGCAGGCCGCAGAGGAGTAGACCATGAATCCCATTACCATGAAGCTCGTCGTCGATGATCTGATTTTGCAGGCTCTGCGCGAGGACATTACGTTTGAGGACGTGAGCACGGCGAGCGTGTGCCCCACGGCGCGTCCCGCCACGGTGGAGCTTATCGCCAAGGCCGACGGCATCATCGCCGGCTTGGATGTGTTTGCCCGTACCTTTGAGCTGCTGGATTCGCAGAGCTCGGTGCTGCTCGACGTTGCCGATGGCGACGAGGTGCACGCCGGCGACCATGTGGGTCAGGTGCGCGGCGATGCGCGCGTGCTGCTTTCGGGTGAGCGCGTGGCGCTCAACTACCTGCAGCGCATGAGCGGCATCGCTACCTACACGCACAGCATGGCCGCGGCGCTCGAGGGAACCAAGACCGTGCTCGTCGACACGCGCAAGACCACGCCGGGCATGCGCGTGTTTGAGAAGGCGGCGGTTGAGATTGGCGGCGGCAGCAACCACCGCTACAACCTGTCGACGGCCGTCATGCTCAAGGACAACCATATCGATGCCGCCGGTGGCGTGACGCGCGCGATCGAGATGGCGCGCGCCCATGCGTCGTTTACCACGACAGTTGAGATTGAGTGCGAGAACCTGGACATGGTGCGCGAAGCCGTGGAGGCCGGTGCCGACATTATCATGCTCGACAACATGACCCATGACGACATGGCCGCCGCCATCGAGCTTATCGCCGGTCGCGCCAAGACCGAGTGCTCGGGCAACGTGGACGCCAGCAACATTCGCGCCCTGGCCGATCTGGGTGTCGACTATATTAGCTCGGGCGCCCTGACGCACTCTGCGCCGATCCTCGACCTCTCGCTTAAGCACCTGCGTCTGCTGGACGGTAAATAATGAACGCCCGCGAGCGTCGCCGTGCCATCATGGGCGTGCTCGAAGGAGCCAAGGAGCCCGTTTCGGGCAGCGCACTTGCCCGCGAGGTTGGCGTGAGCCGTCAGGTCGTGGTTCAGGATATTGCCCTGTTGCGTGCCGATGGGCACGATATCGTGGCGACCAACCGCGGCTACGTGCTGCAGGAGGCCCCCAGCAGCCCCGCCGTGCCCACGCGCTTGGTCAAGGTTCGCCACAGCGTGGAGCAGGCAGGCGATGAGCTCACGAGTATCGTCGACGCCGGTGGCGCCGTGCTCAACGTGATCGTCAATCACCGCGTGTACGGCAAGATCACGGCCGACCTGGACATCCGCAACCGCCGCGATGTCGAGCGCTACCTAGAGGGCATCGCCAGCGGCAAGAGCTTCCCGCTGCTGACGGTGACGAGCGGCTACCACTTCCATCGCATCGCGGCGGAAGACGAGCAGACCCTCGACGAGATCGAGGCCATGCTCAAGGAGAAAGGCTACCTTGCCGATTTAATGCCCTACGAGGATGATTTGTCCTAACCCGATACTGTCTTTATAAGTTGCGGTGAAATAGTTCCTACAATCGGCACCTAAGCAATGAGCCAGGAACTATGCCACCGCAACTGCCAAGGTAGCCCCGTCCCCAATTAGCTGCCTGTACAAACAAAAGGAGGCCTCCGCGGCGATGCGGAAGCCTCCTTTTTTGTGCACGGTGTACTTTTGAGTGTGCAAGTGGGGGAGTTGTTACTCCTCGACGATCTCGGTGATCGCGCCAGCGGGGCAAGCGTCCTGGCAAGCGCCACAGGCGACGCAGGAGTCCTCGTCGGCGACGGTAGCGACGTCCTGGAGCTCCAGAACGCCAGCGGGGCAGGAGTCGACGCAAACGCCACAAGCGATGCACTCGTCGGCATCAATTACGGGATGAGCCATGGTAGTTTCCTCTCTGTTGACCGACGCTACAGGCGATGCGCGTCGGTTTGATTCGGGCAAAAACATACCACGGGAGCGACCGTTTGCAATACCCTCTGGCCGGCATCTTCATACCGTTCGCCGAGTATGCCAAGGTTTACTAAAAAACGCGCAGGTGGGGCCGTTGAGCTGCGCAAATGTTAGCTATAGGTGACTTGTAATATTGACCTATTGAGCGCGCCTGCGGAAAGGGCATCCCGTTATTTGGCCGAAAACCGGGTCGCAGTTTCCGGTTGGGCCCGCTAGCGGAAACTGCGACCCGGTATCAGCTCTCAAAACGGGATACGGTTTCCGGTTGAGCCTTCAGACGGAAACTGCGACCCGGAATCCACGCTCAAACCGGGATGCGCTTGCCGCAAGACGGCCCCCAGGCACCCCCGGACGCAAACCTCAGTCAACTCTACATAGATCTCAATAGATCTGCCGAGAACTCAAACAGTGCATCTACCTGCACATTTGAGAACCTAAACTCTCAGAGATAAGAAATCTTATATGAATTGACTTAGATTTTGTATATTCCAGCCCATAAGGGGATACACTACATCCTGAAAGACAAGCCGAAGCGCCGCGCGACAGACCGTCGAGGCGGCGCGAACGCAAAAGAGAGAGGGAATTTCTAATGAGTAAGATTCTTGGTATCGACCTTGGTACTACTAACTCCGCAATGGCCGTTCTCGAGGGCGGTTCTCCGACCATTATCGTGAACGCCGAGGGCGACCGCACCACCCCGTCCGTCGTGGGCTTCCGCGCCGACGGCGACCGCGTTGTGGGTAAGGCCGCTAAGAACCAGGCCGTCACCAACCCCAAGAACACCGTGTTCTCCATCAAGCGCTTCATGGGCCGCAAGTACTCCGAGTGCGCCTCCGAGATCAAGACCGTGCCGTATGAGGTCAAGGAGGGCCAGGGTGGCCGTGCCGTCGTCGATATCGAGGGCAAGGACTACACCGCCGAGCAGGTGAGCGCCATGACGCTCGCCAAGATGAAGGCTGACGCCGAGAAGTATCTGGGCGAGACCGTCACCGACGCCGTCATCACCGTCCCGGCCTACTTCAACGACGCCCAGCGTCAGGCCACCAAGGACGCCGGTAAGATCGCCGGCCTCAACGTCAAGCGTATCGTCAACGAGCCGACTGCTGCTGCTCTTGCCTATGGCCTGGACAAGCAGGGCACCGACCAGCGCATCCTGGTCTTCGACCTGGGCGGCGGTACCTTCGACGTCTCCATCCTCGACCTCGCCGACGGCGTGTTTGAGGTTCTGTCCACCTCGGGCGACAACCACCTGGGCGGCGACGACTGGGATCAGCGCGTCATCGATTGGATGGCCGATAAGTTCCAGCAGGAGAACGGTGTCGACCTGCGTCAGGACCCCATGGCCCTGCAGCGTCTGAAGGAGGCCGCCGAGAACGCCAAGAAGGAGCTCTCCGCAGCCCAGCAGTCCACCATCAACCTGCCGTTCATCACCATGAACCAGTCTGGCCCGCTGCACCTCAACTACACGCTGACCCGCGCCGAGTTCGAGAAGATCACCCGTGACCTGCTCGAGCGCTGCAAGCAGCCTGTCACCAACGCCCTGCGCGATGCTAAGCTCAAGCTCTCCGATCTGACCGAGGTCATCCTCGTCGGCGGCTCCACTCGTATGCCCGCCGTCCAGGAGCTCGTCAAGACCATGACCGGCAAGCAGCCCAACATGTCCGTGAACCCCGACGAGGTCGTTGCCGACGGCGCTGCCGTCCAGGGCGGCGTGCTCACCGGCGACGTCGAGGGCATCCTGCTGCTCGACGTTACCCCGCTGTCGCTGGGTGTCGAGACCATGGGCGGCATCATGACCAAGATGATCGACCGCAACACCACGATCCCGACCTCCAAGACCGAGGTCTACTCCACCGCTGCCGACAACCAGACCAGCGTCGAGATCAACGTGCTCCAGGGCGAGCGCGAGCTTGCCCGCGACAACAAGTCGCTCGGTAAGTTCCAGCTGACCGGTATCCCGGCTGCCCGTCGCGGCGTGCCGCAGATCGAGGTCACCTTCGACATCGACGCCAACGGCATCGTCAAGGTCTCCGCTAAGGACAAGGGCACCGGCAAGGAGCAGCAGATCACCATCTCCGGCTCCACCGCCCTGTCCGACGACGAAGTCGATCGTATGGTCAAGGACGCCGAGGCTCATGCCGAGGAGGACAAGAAGCAGAAGGAAGAGGTCGAGGTCCGCAACCAGACCGATAGCCTGTGCTACTCCACCGAGCAGACCCTCAACGAGCTGGGCGACAAGGTTTCCGCCGACGTGAAGTCCAAGGCCGAGGCCGCTATCGCCGACGCCAAGAAGGCGCTCGAGGGCTCTGACGTCGAGGCTATCAAGGCCGCTGGCGAGTCCCTGCAGTCCGTGGCCTACGAGCTGGCTCAGGTTGTCTACGCCGACGCTCAGCAGCAGACCGACGGTGCCGCTGGTGCCCAGCCTGCCGACGATGACGTCGTCGACGCCGACTACGAGGTTGTGGACGACGAGGACAAGTAATCATGTCCGCCCGTAAAGCTCGCACGGAGGCGGCTGCCACCAGCGCCGCCCCCGTTGACTCTGAGGAGAAGGACGTGAAGATTCCCGTAGAGGCCGTCGACGATACCGAGGCCAACGAGGCCGAGGCCGCCGAGGCTGCCGAGAACCAGGTAGAGGATTCCAACAAGGAGGCGACGATGACCGAGGACGAGATGGTGGAAGCTGCTATCCGCGCCGGTGAGGAAGCCGCCGACAACGACTTTAAGCTCAAGTTCGAGCAGGCCCAAAAGGAGCTTGCCGACGTGCGCAGCGAGCTCGATGCTGCGGCAGAGGCTCAGAAGGCCGCCGAGGACAAGGCGAAGGACGCCACCGAGCGCACTGCCCGTCTGCAGGCCGACTGGGAGAACTTCCGTCGCCGCACCGCCAACGAGCGCATCGCCGAGCGCGAGCGTGCGACCGAGAAGCTCGTCACCGCGCTGCTGCCGGTGGTCGACGATATCGAGCGCGCGATCGACCATGCCCGCAGCCAGGAGCTCGCCGACGACTTTAAGCAGTTCGTCGACGGCGTTGACGCGGTGCATGCCAAGCTGCTCGATGTGTTTGCTCACGAGGGCGTTGAGCCCATCGACCCCAAGGGCGAGGCGTTCGATCCGCTCGAGCACCAGGCTGTGGGCCGCGTCGAGGACGCATCGCAGTACGACGAGACCGTCAACGATGTGTACCAGAAGGGCTACCGCATGGCGGATCGCATTCTGCGCTCCGCGATGGTGACGGTGACCTACGGTGGCGAGAAGCGCCCCGCACCGGAGCCCGAAGCGGCGCCCGAGGATGCTGCGGCCGATACGGCTGAGAGCACCGAGGAGTAATTGAGAAGGGCCCCGGGGCAACACCCGGGGCCCTTTCTGGCCTAGTGCCATATGAAAGCATGAGCCGCCGTCCGCTGGACGGCGGATGAAACAGGAGAGGAGCTACGATGGCTGCAGGCAAAACCTTCTATGACATCCTGGGCGTATCCAAGAGCGCCTCCGACAAAGAGATCAAGAGCGCGTTTCGCAAGCTCGCGCAAAAATATCACCCCGATGCCGGCGGCGACGAGGCCAAGTTTAAGGAGATCAGCGAGGCCTACGAGACGCTTTCGGACGAGAAGAAGCGCAAAGAGTACGACCAGATGCTCATGTTTGGCGGCATGCCGGGCGCAGGCGGCGCGTATGGCGGCGGCTACGGTGCCGGCGCGGGCGCCAGCGGCTGGGGCGACATCTTCGACAGCATCTTTAGCGGCAACGGCGCCTGGGGCAGCGATTGGGGCTCGGGCTTTGCCGGGGCCGCGGGCGCTGCCGGTGCGGGCGCGGGCCGCAACCGCGCGCGCAAGGGCGGCGACCTGTCGCTGACTGTCGACGTAACTGCCGAGGACGCGTTTCGCGGCGTGACGCACAAGGTCACCTATCGCATTCCCTCGACAGGCGAGCAGCAGACCATTACGGTCTCGGTGCCTGCAGGCGCGGTCGACGGCGGCAAGCTGCGTTACAAACGTCGCGGCGAGTATGGCGTTGCCGGCGGCGAGCGCGGCGACCTGGTCGTGACCACGCACGTGGAGGAGCATCCGCTGTTTAAGCGTAAAGGTGCCGACGTGACCATGGAGGTACCGGTCTCGGTCTATGAGGCGGCGCTCGGCTGCACGGTGGACGTGCCGACGCCCGGCGGTGCGACGGTTCGTCTGAAGGTGCCCGCGGGTACCCAGACGGGCAAGAAGTTCCGCTTTAAGGAGATGGGCGCGCCCGATGTTAAGCACCGTGGCCGCACAGGCGCGCTGCTCGTCGAGATTAAGGTGCAGGTTCCCACGAACCTGTCCGATGACGAGCGCGATGCCATGGCCAAGCTGCGCGAGGCCGACACGCGCGACTACCGCGAGAAGGTCAACCGTTACAAGGCGACGTACTAGTTTGGTTGTGGCGCCCGCGCCTGTCCACGGGCTTATGATGGACGATAACGAGACGGAAAGGGGTCAGGTAGCATGGCCGAGGACAATAGGAACAAACCGCTGTACATGATCAGCGTGGCGGCCGAGCTGACCGGCATGCACCCGCAGACTCTGCGCGTCTACGAGTCCAAAGGCTTGGTGAATCCCCAGCGCTCGGGCGGTAACACGCGCCTGTATTCGCGTGCCGATATCGAGCGTCTGGAACTCATCAACCAACTGACCGACGAGGGCATCAACCTTGCCGGCGTGGTGCGCATCCTCGATATGAAGGAGCGTTCCGAGGAGCGCGAGCGCGAGAACGAGAAGCTCCGCGCTCGCGTGCGCCAGCTCGAGGACGAGCTGCACGAGTATAAGATGCAGAAGAAGATCACCGCCCTGGCCCCGCGCGACGGCTCAGTCAACCCCGAGCAAGTCATGCGCAAGCTGCTAGGTACGGGTAGCGACCTATAGCTCCGCCGACGCTGCCGGGCACTCATTGGGGACAGACTTAAATGAGTGCCCGCAGAATGAGAGTGGATAATCTCCCGTTTTTGGCCTGTTTGCAGGCTCAAAGTGGGAGATTATCCACTCTCGTCATTTCGGCGTCTAAGTCTGCCCCCGGCACCCAACTCGTTCTTTGCTTTACTGAGATAAAGTGAACGTGCAGATTCGTAACCCACTCGCAACCGTTCTATGGCACGATATTGAACGAATGTATGCTATGCGCCCAAATCGTTTTGGGCAGAGTGGGAGACAGTATGGTCAAGCTGTACGAGGACGGCATCTACCTGCGCGGCGGCAGCGAGGTTGTGCCTGCGGCCGAGGCTGCCGAGCGCGGTATTACGCAGACGCCCGAGGATGCCAAGCGCAGCACCATCGCGTATTCGATCCTCCAGGCACACAATACGTCCGGAGATCCCGAGGCACTCAAGATTCGCTTCGACGCCATGGCGAGCCACGACATCACCTTTGTCGGCATCATCCAGACGGCGCGCGCCTCGGGCATGGAGCAGTTCCCGCTGCCTTACGTGCTCACCAACTGCCATAATTCGCTGTGCGCCGTGGGCGGCACCATCAACGAGGACGACCACGTCTTTGGCCTCTCGGCCGCCAAGAAGTACGGTGGCATCTTCGTTCCGCCGCATATCGCCGTTATCCACTCCTTTATGCGTGAGAACTTCGCGGGCTGCGGCAAGATGATCCTGGGTTCCGACTCGCACACCCGCTACGGCGCTCTGGGCACTATGGCCGTGGGCGAGGGCGGTGGCGAGCTGGCAAAGCAACTGCTGCGCGACACCTACGACGTCGCCTATCCCGGCGTCGTCGCCATCTACCTCACGGGTGCCCCGCGCCCCGGCGTCGGCCCGCACGATGTGGCGCTCGCCATCATCCGCGCTGTCTTTGCCAAGGGCTACGTCAAGAACAAGGTCATGGAGTTTGTGGGCCCCGGCATCGCGAGCATGACGACCGACTACCGCAACGGCGTCGACGTCATGACCACCGAGACCACCTGCCTGTCGAGCATCTGGGCCACCGACGAGGACACGCACGCGTTTTTGACCATGCACGGCCGCGGCGACGACTATCGCGAGCTCAAGCCCGCCGATGTCGCCTACTACGACGGTTGCGTCGAGGTCGACCTGTCGAGCATCAAGCCCATGATCGCACTGCCGTTCCATCCTTCCAACGGCTTTGAGATCGACGAGCTCAACGAGAACCTCGAGGACATCCTGCACGAGGTGGAGCTCGAGGCCGCCAAGATCGGCGAGGGCAAGACGCACTTTAGCCTGCTCGACAAGATCGTCGACGGCAAGCTGCACGTGCAGCAGGGCGTTATCGCCGGCTGCTCGGGCGGCAACTATGACTCCGTGGTCCAGGCTGCCCGCGTGCTCAAGGGCGCCAATACCGGCTGCGGCGAGTTCTCGCTGTCGGTCTATCCCACGAGCCAGCCCGTGGCGCTCGAACTTACACGCCGCGGCTACATCTACGACCTCATGGAGGCCGGCGCAATCGTGCGCACGGCATTCTGCGGCCCGTGCTTCGGCGCCGGCGACACGCCCGCCAACAACGGCCTTTCGATCCGTCACACCACGCGCAACTTCCCCAACCGCGAGGGTTCCAAGCCGGGTAATGGCCAGCTGAGCGCTGTGGCCCTGATGGACGCCCGCTCCATTGCGGCAACGGCTGCCAACGGCGGCGTCCTGACGCCGGCGACCGACCTGCCCGAGGACACTTGGGACGAGGCCTGCGAGTACACCTTTGACGACGCGCCGTACAAGAAGCGCGTGTACTGGGGCTTTGGCAAGGCGGAGCCTGCCGACGAGCTGGTCGAAGGCCCCAACATCAAGCCGTGGCCCGCGATGGAGCCGCTCGGCGACGACATCCTGCTCAAGGTTTGCTCCAAGATCATGGACCCGGTCACCACGACCGACGAGCTCATTCCCTCGGGCGAGACGAGCTCCTTCCGCTCCAACCCGCTGGGCCTGGCTGAGTTTACGCTGAGCCGCCGCGACCCGGCCTACGTGGGTCGCTCCAAGGAGGTCGACGCTGTGGAGAAGCGTCGCGTTGCCGGCGAGTCCGCGGGCGACCTGGCGGCGTTCGATGCCGAGCTTGCCGGTGTGTTTGAGGCGCTGGCCGGAGCGGGTGTCGCGGCCGATGCCAAGGCGACCGAGTTCGGTTCCATGATTTACGCCAAGAAGCCTGGTGACGGCAGCGCCCGCGAGCAGGCCGCGAGCTGCCAGCGCGTAATTGGCGGCCTGGCCAACATCGTCCACGAGTACGCCACCAAGCGCTATCGCTCCAACGTGATGAATTGGGGCATGGTGCCCTTCCAGATGGAGGCCGAGCCCAACTTTGAGGTGGGCGATTACGTCTTTGTGCCGGGTATCCGTGCCGCGCTCGATGGCGACCTGAAGGACATCGCCGCCTACGTGGTGCACGCCGATGGTGCGGTCGAGCAGATTGAGCTCTACATTGCCGATATGACGGCCGAGGAGCGTGCCATCGTCAAGGCCGGCTGCCTGATCAACTACAACAAGTTCAAGGCCGCTGCCGAGTAACGCACTTAATTGTCCGCCCGGGGCTTACCCTTTCCCGCTCGCTCACGCGCTTCGCGAGGGTCGCGTTCGGGAAAGGGTAAGCCCCGGGCTACATTTCTGCGTTCTCGTTGGGTCTTGAGGGACGCCAAAAATAGACTTGCTTGATGCCGCCCCTGTTATCGGGGCGGCCTCTTTTTGTCGAAAACCACCACAAAGGTGCCTGTCCCCTTTGTGGGGGTGGGGACGAGCTCGATGTTGTTGTGATCGTTGAGCGGCATGTTAATGGGCGTCCCTACAGGATTTCATCCAAGCCGGGAGTCTTGGTTGTTTTGGGGATGCCGAGTTTGGATGACGCGAAATCGTCAACATTGTCCTTAATTCCGTCTTTGGTGTAGACAGTGACTATATAGGTGCTGTGCCCAAATTCGCTCTTGTCGCGTATCGCCCAGGCCTGCCAGTAGGCAGCTCCGCCTCGCTCTCTGATTTTTCCAATGCGGCGGAGTTCTGTTCGCTTTAATTTCTGGTCGCTGTCGACGGTTCGGCCGACCTCATCGGTGAGCCCGCACTGTTCAAGCAGTTTGTCGAGGACTTGGTTCATGTGACGCTCATCGGTGTTTGGAGCATAGTCGTAAGCGAGGGTGATGGAGTCGAGTGGCTGGTCGTCGATCAAATAATTCATCGTCTGAGGTTCAAGGCTGAAATGGGGGAAGCATCCGTCAATCGTTCCGAGCAGCGGTAACATTGACCGCCAAATTCCGGTGGGAATTCCATCTTCGTAGAACACGCCGCGACAGATAAAGGAGAGCGAGGTGGCACGCGAGCCGGCGTCGACCATTCCGCATAAATCGAAGGGCGAGGCGATGCCAAGGGAAAAGGGCGTGGCGACGATAAGGAAGAGCATCACGATGGGTATGGCGAGAATGGCGATGACGTTGCGACCGGTGGAATGAGACGGCTTCATATGCGCTCCTCGAGACAAAGATCTGTTGAGGATAGGCAGAAATGGATATGTTCAGAGAACAATTCAAGTTTAATCTCATGGCGCGAGATGGTCGACCGTTAGCGTCGAAAACCACCACAAAGGTGCCTGTCCCCTTTGTGGTGGTGAGGAGCGCGCGGCTTCTTTTGGTAATAATGCTGGCTGGCGATATCATTAGTGCAGGTAGCGAAGGTTTGCGTTGTGGGGTGTTTTGCCGTGAGCCGTTCTGCCCGTATTGGATTGATTGTCTTGGCGCTTGCGATCGCTGTGGTTGGCGCGGGCGCTGTCGGTATGGCATTTCTACCTGCTGCGGTGACGGAGCCGGTGGTCAAGCCTGTGACTCAATCTGTCGAACTTCTGACCGGCGACGACAAGCCCGAGACCATTACCGTTGATTTTGATGAGCAGCCGGCTGTGCTGGGTATTAGCAATTATCCGCGTATTCAGCTTGGGGCCATGCGCTATACCACGGATACAAGCCTGATCGATAGGGCGTCCGAGCTACTCAAGGGCAAAACATTTAAGCGTTGGTACGGATATGCGTCCTATCGGGCAAAAGCGAACGACATGGTTGGCGGATGCCACTCTTCCATCGAGCTGGACACTGCAAACGGCGCAAAGTTATGTGATGTCTCGTGCGATCCTGGCTACGAGGGCAATGAGGGGCCGGGTATCTACATCTTGGACGGCGATGTCGCCTATGTCATGGAGGGCAACCAGACCGAGCTCAACGATTTTATGGGTCAGTGCATTCAGGATGCCTATGAACAGACCTGCTTGCCTGACCCGCAGACTGCACGCGATAGTGGGTCTGCCCGTACATGGCTGTTCGAGGATGAGATGTCCTGGAACGCCGAATCGGGAAGTACGGGTTCGGCGAAGGAGTAGAGACCGCGACCACCACAAAGGTGCCTGTCCTCTTTGTGGTGGTTTTCGGTCTGTCTCGATCTGTAACATCTTGGCCGCTAAAAGTGGGCCTGGTGTTACAGATTTAGATTTTCGATTCAGGTGTCTTCGTTCGTCTCGATTTGTAACAGTTAGACCCTAATTTGCCGAGTAGATGTTACAGATTGAGACAAACGGGCGCCGCTGGTCATTTCATCTTGATTTGTAACATCTGGAGCCATAAACAGCCACTAGATGTTACAGATTGAGATAGTAAGGGGACGAGGCCGCAGCGGGTGAGCGTGCCTGCCCCCTATCTCTTAATCACTCATAAAATCTTATATATAGAGACTTAGATTTATGTATAAGATCGTACAAAGCTGGCAACAATACTTCTCGAACAACGTGAAGCCGCCCCGTAGGGCGGCCGCCCCAAGAGAGGTGATTCCATGAGAATCGATAAGCTAGCAATGACGTCGCGCGAGGCGTTGCAGACCGCCATGAGCACGGCTGCCGACGCGCAGGCCGGTGCGGTGGAGCCGATTCACCTGCTGTCCGCCCTGCTTGGTGCCGGCGAGCGCAATATCTCCGTGATCATCGAGCGCATCGGTGCCGACCCGGCCCAGCTCGCACGCTCCACACAAGATGCCATCGACCACGCGCCCAAGGTTTCGGGCGAGGGCCAGCAGATGGGCCTGTCCAACGAGCTCGTCCGCGTCATCGAAAAGGCCGAAAAGAAGGCCACCAAGATGGGCGACAGCTTTGTGGTGACCGAGCATCTGCTCATGGCACTTGCCGAGGACAAGGGCGAGGCCGGCCGCGTGCTGCGCGATGCCGGCGTGACCAAGGAGCGCATCGAGCAGGTCTACGAGGAGCTGCGCGGCGATGACCGCGTGACGTCTGCCGAGGACAAGACCCAGTTTGAGGCCTTGGAGCAGTACGGTCGCAACATCTGCGACCTCGCCCGCGCCGGCAAGCTCGACCCGGTCATCGGCCGTACCGACGAGATTCGCCGTACCATCCAGGTCCTGTCCCGCCGCACCAAGAACAACCCCGTGCTCATTGGCGAGCCGGGCGTCGGCAAGACGGCTATCGTCGAGGGTATCGCCCAGCGTATCGTGGCCGGCGACGTGCCGAGCACCCTGCGTGACCGCGACCTCATCGAGCTCGACATGAGCGCGCTGGTCGCCGGCGCCAAGTACCGCGGCGAGTTCGAGGACCGCTTGAAGGCTGTGCTCAAAGAAGTGCAAAAATCCGAAGGCAAGGTCATCCTGTTCATCGATGAGCTTCACACCATCGTGGGCGCGGGTGCCACCGAGGGCTCCATGGACGCCGGCAACATCCTCAAGCCGGCGCTCGCCCGTGGCGACCTACATGCAATCGGCGCGACCACGCTCGACGAGTATCGCAAGTACATCGAGAAGGACGCGGCGCTCGCCCGCCGTTTCCAGACTGTGATGGTCTCCGAGCCTACCGTCGAGGACACCATCTCGATCCTGCGTGGCCTCAAGGAGAAGTACGAGATCTTCCACGGCGTGCATATCACCGATGGCGCGCTCGTGGCGGCTGCCGACCTCTCCGATCGCTATATCGCCGACCGTTTCCTGCCCGACAAGGCCATCGACCTGGTCGATGAGGCGGCAAGCCGTCTGCGCATGGAGCTCGACAGCATGCCGGTCGAGATCGACGCCACCACGCGTCAGCTCACCCAACTGCAGATCGAGGAGCAGGCGCTCATGAAGGAGACCGACGACGCCTCTAAGGAGCGTCTGGAGGCCCTGCGCCAGGAGATTGCCGAGGTCCAGGAAAAGCTCAACGTGCAAAAGGCCGGCTGGCTCAACCAAAAGAACGCCATCGACCACGTGCAGGAGCTCAAGGGTCAGCTCGACGAGGCCAAGAGCGAGGAGGAGCGCGCGACGCGTAACGGCGATCTGGGCCGTGCATCCGAGCTGCGCTACGCCGTGATCCCGGGCCTGCAGCAGCAGATTCAGGAGTCCGAGGCCGCGCTCGAGGCACAAAAGGAGCAGGACGGCGAGGGCCTGAACGAGCAGGTGACCTCCGATGAGATCGCCGAGGTCGTGAGCGCCTGGACCGGCGTGCCCGTGTCCAAGATGATGCAGGGCGAGCTCGACAAGTTGAAGGGCTTGGAGGGTGAGCTGCATAAGCGCGTCATCGGCCAGGACGAGGCCGTCTCCGCTGTCGCCGCGGCCGTGCGCCGTAGCCGTGCGGGTCTCTCCGATCCGGACAAGCCCATCGGCAGCTTCTTCTTCCTGGGCCCCACCGGCGTGGGCAAGACCGAGCTCGCCAAGGCGCTGGCCGAGTGCCTGTTCGATGACGAGCGCGCGCTCGTGCGTATCGACATGTCCGAGTATATGGAGAAGTTCAGCGTCCAGCGTCTGATCGGTGCGCCCCCGGGATACGTGGGTTACGACGAGGGCGGTCAGCTCACCGAGGCCGTGCGCCGTCGTCCGTACTCCGTGATCTTGCTCGACGAGATGGAGAAGGCCCATCCGGATGTCTTCAACGTGCTGCTGCAGGTGCTCGACGACGGCCGTCTGACCGATGGCCAGGGTCGCCAGGTGTCCTTCAAGAACACGATTATCATCATGACGTCCAACGTGGGCTCCAAGGCCATCGCCGATCTGTCCGGTAAGGACGAGGAGGAGATGCGCCATCAGGTCGACGCCGCCATGGCTCAGACCTTCCGCCCCGAGTTCCTCAACCGTATCGACGATATCGTGGTGTTCCATCCGCTCGGCATGGCGCAGATCGAGAAGATCGTCGACATCCAGCTTGCCGACGTCCGCGCACGCCTGGCCAAGGAGCGCATGACGCTTGCCATCACCCCGGCGGCCAAGCAGATGCTCGCCGTGGGCGGCCTGGACCCGGTCTTTGGCGCCCGTCCGCTCAAGCGCCTGGTCCAGCGCGAGGTCGTGGACGCCATCGCCGCTGCCATCATCGACGGCACGGTGCGCGAGGGCGATCAGGTGACGGTCGATGTCGACAAGGACGGCGGTTTTACCGTCGTGTGCGACAACACGCCGGCGGCCACCTACGAGGTCCCCGACGCCGAGTAGATTTTTGGGCCATGCCTTAAAATCTGCCAGCCGTCTCTAAACGCCAAGGGCGGCGGATCCAATTGGGTCCGCCGCCCTTTTTCGTGCGACAATCGATGATGTTGAACACGATTGCATGGCAAGGAGATATGCAGATGATAGACAAGAACAAGACGAATGCGCCGGCGACCGATGCCGCACCCGCCGCACCCAAGCCTGCGCCTAAGCCGGCGCCCAAGCCGCGCGACCCCTACATCCGTGCCGAGAACGAGGACGACGACGGCTACGATCCCTACAGCGATCGCCGCCCCGAGCGCGAGCCGATGTTCGAAGCCGATCCGTGGCGCTGAGTGCCACCCAAAAGGCCACCAATAAGTTGCGGTGAAATAGGGACTGTTTGCGGTTTGACCAGCAAAAACAGTCCCTATCTCACCGCAACTGCGTTAGGGATTTTTCTACAGGGGGAGGGTAGTCAAAAAAGCCCCGTCCCAAATGGACTGCTCGGGGAGTCGCATTCGAGCTCGGTTGTCCTCTTGGCCACTCGACATCCTTCGGAGCAATAACGGTGATAAAACTTGCTTAAGTGTTAATCAAGCCACACACAATCTTGCTCTCTAATTAATCAAGAATCGCTATAATTTTGATTAGCTAGAGAGCAAGATTGGAGAATCATGGCATTCAACGACTTGATCGCCCAGAAAATAAAGGACTTTGAACAGCAGGGGGTTCCGCAGGTCTTTGAGCGAGACCTTGATCTAGGAAACCCACAGGAGCCAAAGCGCGACAACATCGTAAATGTGATTGTGGGGGCCCGCCGTTGTGGAAAGACGTATCGCCTGTATCAGGAGATGCGGCGGCTTCAGAGCCGGGGCGTCGAGCTTGACCGGATGCTTTACTTCAATTTTGAGGATGAGCGCCTGCGCCCGTATGAGCCATCGCTGCTGGCGGACGTGCTCGACACGTTCTATGCGCTGTATCCTGTTGCTCGAACCGAGGGCGCTTACATTTTCTTTGACGAGATCCAGGAAATTCCCGAATGGGGTGCGTTTCTGCGGCGTGTAGTCGATACGGAGAAAGCGACCGTCTATGTGACGGGATCTTCTTCCAAGATGCTGTCCTCAGAGCTTAAGAGCGAGTTCAGGGGTCGTTCTCTTATACGGGAGCTTTTTCCGTTGAGTTTTTCGGAATACGTTCGATATAAGACGGGGAACGTTTTCGAGCCAGATGCGACCTTTTCCCCAAGCGATGCAGCGCTGCTTCGACATCATCTGATCGGATATCTTGAACGAGGGGGATTCATCGCGACACTTGAGCAGACGCCCGCAGACGCGATTCAGCTGCTACAGGAATATGCTTCGCGAACGGTCGCCATGGACGTCGTTGAACGTTACGACGTCAAGAACCCTCGCCTGGCATCTCTGTTCCTGACGCGGTGTATGGCATCTTCGGGACGAGAGCTGTCGGTGAACAAAGTGTACAACGAGTTCAAGAGCAGGCAGATACCCGTCAGTCGTAATTCGCTCAGCGACTTACTTGAGTATTATGAGGATGCCTACCTGCTGTTCTCCGTGCCGGAGTTCACGCGTTCACTGGCAAATAACATGCGGTCTGCGTCTAAGGTCTACGCTGTCGATCCTGCGATGTTTGGAGCATTCTCTCCCGCATCGGCATTGGACCAGGGCCAGAGGCTCGAGACCGCAGTGTTCAACGCGCTAAGAAGAAGGACTCCCGCGGTGAGGGTCGGATCGGTCTGCCGCTTGCTGATCAAAGAGAAGAGCAAAAACCATGAGGTGGACTTTGTGGCTGGGGACGCACTTCTCATGCGGGCTTATAGCCTGATTCAGGTGAGTGTGGATATGGCAAGTGAGAAAACGCGCGAGCGCGAAATTGCCGCGCTTGATGCCTCGATGGCCCAGTTCGATCTTGGCGAGTCGGCAATCGTTACCATGGATGAGCAGGCCGATATTCCATGCGAGCACGGTGTGGTACACGTTGTTCCCGCATGGAAGTGGCTCCTTGCCTAACCATCTACGGATCTGTGGGGCCAGGACCTCCTGGCCCCTTCATCACGGTTGGGGAGCACCATGATGCGCCCGGCTAGTCCTGGGCCTTGATGCTTGGCATCAGAATCTGGGCGAGGTAGTCGGTCTCGAGTTTGGTCGCGGCGTCGGCTTTGCCGTCTTTGCCGACCAGTACGTTCTTGATCTGGCTATAGGTGTAGCGGTTGCCGGTCGTAAGCTCGACAAGCTCAATGGCCGTGTCCATGGGATAGGTCGACACGGGGTTCTGCGTGCGCCCGTTGATGGTCTGGGGCACCACGTACGGATAGACGGGGCCGCTGGCGTAGACGGTATAACCGTTGCCTAGATTGGCCGCGCCCAAAACCGTATCGCCTGCATCGGGCGTAAAGCTCTCGCCCTCGCGCACCGTGACGAGCGTCACAATCGGCGTATCGCTGTCGCCGGCAAGATAGATGCATAGCGTGCTGCCATTTTGCCAAGTCTCGACCTTGCCGTACCACTCGACGGGGATATCGAGCTGGTAGAGGTCGGTTGCCTTGTGACGGGCGTCGGCATCATGGGCCGCCTGTGCCTTTTGCGCGCTCACGGCATTGACGGCGGCGTCGCGCCGCGCGGTTGCCGCCTGCTGGAGCACCTTGGCGGTGGCGGCAGAGCTCGCGCCGCCTTCCTCGGCATACTCGGCCGCGGCATCGATCTGGTCGTCAGTTACCGTGTCGGCCGAAGGCACCTTGAGCTTAAAGGTGGCCTGGGCACTCAAATCCTGCCCATCGCTCTTAACGGTGACCTGCGCCTTGGTGGTCGGGACAGTGTAGATGGTGCCGTCGGCCGCGATGGGGGATCCAGCAATGGAGAGCGTGTAGTCACCGGGTAGCAGTTTGATGCCACGGCCGTGCTCGTCAACATAGAGTGTTTCGCTCACGGAAGAACCGTCGGAATCCTGCCCGCTCACCTGCACGGGAATCTTGGAGCCGGCGGAACAGTCGAGCCCCGCGGCGTGTACGCCAATCTGCACCGACATCATCGTGTGGGCATTGGCGGCGGCAGCGGCAGCCTGCTCTTGCTGATATCCGTTCCAGGCAGCATAGCCTGCACCGCCGGCGACGAGCGCGACGGCTACGACACCGGCGACCATCAGATTGCGGCGCTTGGGCGACATCTTGCGATGGCGAACCTCGGCCTCGCGTGCCGAGGGAACGGACGGCAGGGGAATATCGCCCATGGCGATGGTCTCGTCCACGGCTGGTGCGGAACCCAGGCCAGGAAGCTCGCGGGTCAGCGAATCCTCGGCCGGCAAGCTGTCGAGCAAGACGGTTTCCTCGCCCGTGTCGGATTCGGGCTGATTGCCGGCCTCGCATTCGGATTTCTCGTGCCCCGCCCCGCCTTCGGTGGGCGCGGCGCCATCGTCTTTTGCATCCTGATCATCGGGCTGCGCTTCGATTTCCGGCTCATCCTGCACATCAACGTTCGAATCGTCAAACGCAATCTCGGCCAGCGTGATCTGGTCTAGGCTCTCCAGGGCTTCGGCACACGCTTCTGCATCTTGGGCCGCATCCTCTTGGCCCATCGTCTCATCTTTCATATATCCCCCAAGCTCAATATCGGGACAACACTGTACCCAAAAACGGAGCCATATAAAGCGCATGCGAAATATAAGCTCCGATTTAACCCGAGTGCATTGTTCAGCCGCATCCTCGCGGCAGCAAAAAGCCCCCGGAACGCGAACGAATCACATTCCGGGGGCTCTGCAATGCGTTGAGCTGCGCGGAGCCGGCTATGCTGCTTCGTGCTCAAGCGATGTTTGCGTCAGGCGCGTTACTCGGCGTGTGCGTAATCAACCTTGGCGCGGCGAGCAGTAGCCTTCTCCCAATCGCTGGTGCCCTCAAAGACATCCTGCTTGTAGGGATTGCGGCCGAGCTTCTTGGCGCGGTAGGCGATGTAGATGATCGCGGCGATGTTGGCGACCAGCGCGGCGATCGAGACCGCGGTAGCGGCGCCGGGATCGAGCGTGGAGTGGGTCACAAAGATGGACTTCTCCTGGAAGTACGGGAACACCTGGGCAAACATGCACCAAATGGCCAGCGTAAAGGCGCGGTTCTGGATCCAGCCGCCCTTGTTCCAGATAAAGGCGGCCACAGTGGGCGCCAGCAGCAGCGCAAAGCCGCAGAACCAGGAGTGGGTGGGCAGGCAGTTGTAGGTGTAGCAGAAGTTCCAGATATCGTAGGCGATGATGTAGACCCAGGTCATGTCGGGCCACAGCATGTCAGTCTTGTCCTCGGAGGCGTAGACGCTCCACCAACCGGTCATGCAGAAGATGTTGATGATACCGGCGATGCCGTTGAACACGTTGTTCCAGCCGGCCAGCTGCGTGGCGCCCTCGGAGGTGACCCAAGTGGACTGGCCCAGGACAAAGAAGTGATAGGCGCTCTCGAAGTCGGACACGACGGCGATCATGATGTTGATGGCAACGATCACAAACGGCCACGCGCGGAACCAATGCGCCTTGCCGATCTTGCCCCACTGGTACTTAATGGCGATGAAGCCCCAGCAACCGGCCAGCGCCGCGTATACCTTGGCGTAGTGGAACCAGCTGTTCTGGTACACATGGGTGGGGTTGGTGAGCGCCCACTCGGCACCCTGCGAAACGCTGATGGCGATGGCGACGCAGTAGATGGTCATGGCCAGCGGAGCCACGCCAAAGATAATTGCCGCGCCCAGTTTGGTGCGGCGGCCGACCTCGTTGAGCACGATTAGGCCAATAAAGACCATGGCCCAGCCGGCCCAGTGGATAAGGGTATCGCTACCCCAAACATCGAACAGCATGCTGCTCTCCTTTCACACGCCCGCGGCCCCTCTTCTGATCGCGGGCAGTTTGGCCAAATGTCGTCAGTTTTGGGGCATGCGCTCCGGATACTTGGCGGTATAGCCCTCGATGTGGAGTGTCGAGGCGATGATTTCCTTGACCGTCTCGTCGGGCACATCGGGGTGCGTGCGGATATACATCAAAAGACCCATGATGAGGGTGTAGAACGTCTCGTAGACATGGTCGATGCGCAGCTCGTGATGGGCGACAAAGTCCACCACGGTGGTGTCGCAGATGTATTGAGCCACGCGCTGAACCACGTTGTGCAGAAAGCCGCCGTAGAGTGCGCCGCTGTTGGAGGTCAGAGTGTGCGGCAGTTCATGGCCGCTGGCGACCAGCCGCTTAAAGAGCGGGGCGACGGTGTCGAGCGCGCCCTCGATATCGCCGACGGTGCGGCCGGCGTTCCACTGCTCGAGTTCGGAGATAAAGCCGTCGATCGCCTCGTCCATAACAGCGGTGACGGCGGCGTCCATGTCGGCAAAGTAGTGGTAGAACAATGAACGCGTGCAGCCGGCTCGTTTGGTCACGGCCGATACCGATAGGTGGGACACGCCCAACTCGGAGCTTACGGTGCGCACGGCATCGAGGATCTCGCGACGGCGTTCGTCGCCCGTCAGGCGCTTTGCCGCGCTATCGGATGCAGGGACGGCATCGACCACAGAGGTATCTGCCGTGCTGTTGCTCATGTTTTGCCGCCTTTCGTCCTCTTTTGCCCAACCGTTCGCCTAACAGTCTTGAATATTGTTGACGGTTCGTCAATACTATTTTTGACACAATGTCAACAATGGCGGGTGAACGGCATGGGGGCATGCTTGCCTGCAAAAAAGAGGGGCGCTGCGGTCTCGCCGGGCTGCGGCAAGAGAAGGGACAACCATGATTCTCAACGGACCGGGGATTAGCTATACCGAGCCCGACATCGGCGCGGAGTTTGTGCCGCCGCTGCCGGAGCATCCGCGCGAGGCCATCGTCAAGCTGTGCGAACACTGCACCAACCGTCTGCTTCACCGCGATGAGCTGCTGGGCTACGAGTACTGGTCGTTTGCCGAGGCCGCGACCGATGAGCAGGCAGAAGTACTCTGCAAGATGAAGATGCGCCGTCCCTATACGCTGCCCGAGATGGTCAAGCTCACCGGCATGCCTGAGGCCGATATCGAGAAGATGCTCGACGACATGAGCTACACGGGCTTGCTCGAGTACAACTGGGAAAACCCCGAGCGCGCCAAGCAGTGGGTGCTGCCCATGCTGGTGCCGGGTTCTGCCGAGTTCCTCAACATGCGCGTGAGCCAGCTCGAGGAGCACCCTGTCTACGCCAAGTTCTTTGAGCAGGCGTCCAAGGGCCCGCTGTCCAAGGCCACGCCGATGGTGCCGCCCGGAGGCGCCGGCATCGGCATGCACGTCATTCCGGTCGAGAAAGCCATCGACGCCACGAGCACCTCGGTGCCCATTGAGCATATTGAGCATTGGCTCGACAAATACGAGGGCAAGTATGCCGCCAGCACCTGCAGCTGCCGTGCGAGCCGTCGTGTGATGGGCGAGGGCTGCGCCGATGACCCGGCCGACTGGTGCATCGCCGTGGGCGATATGGCCGACTACGTGGTCGAGACCGACCGCGGCCATTACGTGACGCGTGACGAGGTCTACGACATCCTGCGCCAGGCCGAGGACAACGGCTTTGTGCACCAGATCACGAACATCGACGGCGAGAACAAAATCTTCGCCATCTGCAACTGCAACGTCAACGTGTGCTACGCCCTACGTACCTCGCAGCTGTTCAACACGCCCAACCTATCGCGTTCGGCCTATGTCGCCAAGGTCGAGAAGGACAAGTGCGTGGCCTGCGGTCGCTGCGTTGAGGTGTGCCCTGCCGGCGCCGCCAAGCTGGGCCAGAAGCTCTGCAGCAAAAAGGCCGGCGGCCACGTGCCCGAGTATCCGCGCCAGGAGCTGCCCGACGCCACCAAGTGGGACCACACCAAGTGGTCGCCTAACTATCGCAACGACAACCGTATCGAGACGCACGAATCCGGCACCGCACCCTGCAAGACGGCCTGCCCCGCGCATGTCGCCGTTCAGGGCTATTTGAAGCTCGCGGCTCAGGGTCGCTACGACGAGGCCCTGGCGCTCATCAAGCGCGAGAACCCGCTGCCTGCTATCTGCGGCCGCGTGTGCAACCGCCGCTGCGAGGACGCCTGCACTCGCGGTCGCGTGGACGCCGCCGTGGCTATCGACGAGGTCAAGAAGTTCATCGCCCAGCGCGACCTGGATGCCGCGACCCGTTATGTCCCGCCTGTGGTGACGCCGACGCGCGCCGGCGGCTTCGACCAGAAGATCGCAATCATCGGTGCCGGTCCGGCCGGCCTGTCCTGTGCCTTCTACCTGGCCGAGAAGGGCTACAAGCCCGTCGTGTTCGAGAAGAACGAGCGCCCGGGCGGCATGCTCACCTACGGCATCCCCAGCTTTAAGCTGCAGAAGGATGTCATTGAGGCCGAGGTCGAGGTCATTCGCCTGATGGGCGCCGAGTTCCGCTACGGCGTGGAGGTCGGCCGCGATGTGACGCTCGACGAGCTGCGCGCGCAGGGCTTTAAGGCCTTCTACGTGGCTATTGGCTGTCAGGGCGGCCGCCTTGCCGGTATTCCGGGCGAGGATGCCGAGGACGTGACTGTGGCCGTCGACTTTTTGCGCGAGGTCAACAGCGGCAAGATTGACGCGCTGCCCGGTCGCACCATCGTGGTGGGCGGCGGCAACGTGGCTATCGACGTGGCCCGCAACGCCTGCCGCCTGGGTTCCGAGCATGTTGAGATATTCTGCCTGGAGAGCGAGGCCCAGATGCCCGCCAGCGAGGAGGAGCGTCGCGAGGCCATCGAGGACGGCGCGCACATCAGCTGCGGCTGGGGCCCCAAGGAGGTTCACCTGGACGAGGCCGGTCGTGTGCGCGGTATCACCTTCAAGCGCTGCACGCGTGTCATGGACGATGAGGGCCGGTTTGCGCCCGAGTACGACGAGAACGACCTGCGCCGTGTCGACGCCGACCGTGTGGTCATGTCGATTGGCCAGTCCATTGTGTGGGGCGACCTGCTGGCTGGTTCCAAGGTGGAGCTTGGCCGCGGTCAGGGCGCTCTTGCCGATCCCCAGACCTACCAGACCGCCGAGCCCGACATCTTTGTGGGCGGCGACGTCTACACCGGTCCGAGCTTTGCCATCGATGCCATCGCCGCCGGTCACGAGGCCGCCGTCTCCATCCACCGCTTTGTGCAGCCGGGCTCGACGCTCACCATCGGCCGTAACCAGCGCCGTTATACCGCGCTCGACCGCGACGATGTCGTGATCGAGAGCTACGACAACGCGAGCCGCGAGGTTGCGCGCGTGGACCGCGAGCGCGAGAAGGCCTCGCCGTTTAGCGAGTACGTCGAGACCTTTACCGAAGAGCAGGTGCGCGCCGAGACCGCCCGTTGCCTGGGTTGCGGTGCCTCGATCGTCGACCCCAACAAGTGCATCGGCTGCGGCCTGTGCACCACCAAGTGCGCGTTCGACGCCATCCATCTGGATCGCGACCGCCCCGAGTGCTCCACCATGGTCAAATACGAGCAAAAGCTCCCCAGTCTTGGCAAGTACGCTCTTAAACGTGTCATCAAGATCAAGTTTGGGAAGAAATAAAAGAACGTAACGAGTAAACGAACGGCGCAGAAGGCGGTTGGACAGCGAGCGGGGCCCAGACGTGGCGAGGTGCCTTGAAAGAGGAGGGCATAGGGCTTTTGCCCATGCCCGACGATTGAAAGGCAGATCGCCCGTCTGGGGTTCGCGCAGCGTCAAGCCGACCGCCGTTCGGTAGAACGGCGGAAGGAACTAATAGTGCACGAGCTGGGAATCGTCTATCACATCATTCGCGATGTTGAGAATGTGGCGCGCGCCAATGGCGTGGGTCGCGTCTCGAGCGTGACATTGCTGCTAGGCGAGGTCTCGGGCGTCGTTCCCGATCTGCTGCTCGATGCTTGGCGTTGGGCAGCAGATAAAAAGCCTATCACCGAGGGTGCGGAACTTATCGTAGAGCCCGTCGAGGCCGTGACGCACTGCGAGGCGTGCGGGCGGGACTACGGCACAGTCGAGCACGGTAAGACCTGTCCCCAGTGCGGTAGCGGTGAAACCTATCTGCTGCAGGGCCAAGAGGTCATGATCAAGCAGATCGAGACCCCCGACGAGGACCCGGCGGACGCCGCCTCGGGCGGCCCGACTGCTCCCGCCGACACCCCCGACGCCGTCGACGCCGCCAACCCCCTCCACATCGCCTAACTTAGTCGTTGGGGACGTTCTTAAATGACTAGTCAAAAAAGAACGTCCCCAACGACTACATGGGCTAAGTTTCTGGAACATATTTGGCTAAATTAGTCAAGTTTGGTCTGTCTAAACAAAAGAGCGCCATTACAGACGCATTCGTTGCCACTCTACAGCGGTATTAATGAACAGCCCACTTGTATCTGTCTGAAAACATGGGTCTGTAGGCCACGTTTAAGCAGGTAATAAGTCAAAAATCAGCAATGTAATCAACTTGTAACAAACCTTGACGTTTAAACAAATAATCCAACCTTTTGCAGTTTTAGCTATAATTCCACAAAGCAAACAGGTATACTCCTTTCATGTCGTGTAGGAAATACGTAGACAAAAAGGAGGTTATGTGATGGTAAGTATTGTTCTTGCTAGCCATGGTGACTTGGCGGCTGGAATCAAGCAGACGGGCTCGATGGTCTTTGGCGATCAGCCGTCTGTAGCCGTGGTCTCGCTCGAGCCGAGCATGGGCCCCGACGACTTCCGTGCCAAGGTCGAGGAAGCAGTCGCTTCCTTCGAGGACCAGGAGCAGGTGCTCTTCCTCGTTGATCTGTGGGGCGGTACGCCGTTCAACCAGATCAGCGGGCTCATCGAGGGCCACGATTCCTGGGCTATCGTCACCGGTGTCAACCTGCCTATGCTCATCGAGGCATATTCGCAGCGCTTTGACGCAAAGAACACTGCACATGCGATCGCAAAACATCTCGTGACTGAGGCTAAGGCTGGCGTGCGCGTCAAGCCCGAGTCTCTGGAGCCCGAGGAGAAGAAGCCGGCTGCGGCCGCCGCTGCTCCTGCAGGCGCCATCCCTCCGGGAACGGTCATCGGCGACGGGCACATCAAGATCGCCCACGTCCGTATCGACACCCGTCTGCTTCATGGTCAGGTGGCCACCACGTGGACCAAGCAGATCAACCCCAACCGCATCATCGTGGTTTCCGACGGCGTTGCTCACGACGAGCTCCGCAAGACCATGATCGAGCAGGCTGCCCCTCCGGGAGTCCATGCCAACGTCGTGCCCATCAAGAAGATGGCCGAGGTCGTCAAGGACACGCGCTTTGGTGACACCAAGGCCATGCTGCTCTTCGAGAACCCGCAGGATCTGCTCAAGGCCATCGAGGCCGGCGTCGACATCAAGGAAGTCAACATCGGTTCCATGGCTCACTCCAAGGGCAAGGTCGTCGTCACCAACGCCGTCGCTATGGGCGATGACGACGTTAAGACTCTCGAGGCCCTCAAGGCCAAGGGCGTCAAGTTCGAGGTCCGCAAGGTTCCTTCGGATTCCTCCGAGGATCTCGACGCCATGTTGAAGAAAGCTAAGGCCGAACTGGCCGCTCAAGCATAGTAAAGGAGGGTCCGATACATGTCTGCAATCACTATTCTGCTTGTTGCGATTGTCGCGTTGCTTGCCGGTATGGAAGGCATTCTGGATGAGTTCCAGTTCCATCAGCCGCTCGTGGCATGCACGCTTATCGGTCTCGTAACCGGTCACCTTCAGGAGGGCATCCTCCTGGGCGGTTCGCTCCAGATGATGGCCCTTGGCTGGGCTAACGTCGGCGCCGCCGTCGCGCCTGACGCCGCCCTGGCCTCGGTCGCTTCTTCGATCATCATGGTGCTCGCCCTCAACGGTGGCGCCACCGATTCGGCCAAGGCCGTTACCGCCGCTATCGCCGTCGCCGTGCCTCTGTCGGTCGCTGGTCTGTTCCTGACCATGATCTGCCGTACCCTGGCTACCGCTATCGCTCACGCCATGGACGGTTGCGCCGAGAAGGGCGACTTCGCCGGCATCGAGCGCTGGCAGTACGCTGCTATCCTCATGCAGGGTCTTCGTATCGCCATCCCGGCAGTGCTTCTGTGCATCATCCCGGCCGAGGCTGTTACCAACGCGCTTAACGCTATGCCCGACTGGCTGTCCGGCGGCATGGCTGTCGGCGGCGGCATGGTCGCTTCCGTCGGTTACGCCATGGTCATCAACATGATGGCCACCAAGGAGACCTGGCCGTTCTTCATCCTCGGCTTTGTCCTTGCTGCCATCCCTCAGCTCACGCTGATCGCCCTTGGCCTCATCGGCATCTCCCTTGCCCTCATCTACCTTGGCCTTAAGGATCTGGCCAAGCAGGGTGGCGGCATGGGCGGTGGCTCCGGCGACCCGCTCGGCGACATTCTGAACGATTACGAGTAGGAGGGGAGTGATACATATGGCAGAGAACAAGATTCAGCTCACCAAGGCTGACCGCAAGAAGGTTTGCTTCCGTCATCAGTTCCTTCAGGGCTCGTGGAACTACGAGCGTATGCAGAACGGCGGCTGGTGCTTCGCAATGATCCCTGCGATCAAGAAGCTCTACACCAGCAAGGATGACCAGATTGCCGCTCTTAAGCGCCACCTGGAGTTCTATAACACCCACCCTTATGTTTCCGCCCCCGTCATTGGCGTTACCCTCGCTCTCGAGGAGGAGCGCGCCAACGGTGCTCCGATTGACGACGTCGCCATTCAGGGCGTCAAGGTCGGTATGATGGGCCCGCTCGCCGGCGTCGGCGACCCCGCCTTCTGGTTCACCCTTCGCCCGATTCTGGGCGCTCTGGGCGCTTCCCTGGCCCTGTCCGGCAGCATCGCCGGTCCGCTGCTGTTCTTCTTCGCGTGGAACATCATCCGTTACGCCTTCCTGTGGTACACGCAGGAGTTTGGCTACAAGGTCGGCTCCTCCATCGCCAAGGACCTCTCCGGCGGTCTGATGGGCAAGGTCACCGAGGGTGCTTCCATCCTGGGTATGTTCATCATCGGCGCCCTGGTCGAGCGCTGGGTGTCCATCTCCTTCACCCCGGTCGTCTCCAAGGTCACGCAGTCTGCTGGCGCCTTTATCGACTGGGCTAATCTGCCCTCCGGTTCTGAGGGTGTCAAGGAAGCACTGACGATGTATAACTCCATCGGTGCTAACGCCCTTGATCAGGTGAAGGTCACCACGCTTCAGGCTAACCTCGATCAGCTCATCCCCGGCCTTGCCGCCGTGTGCCTGACCCTGCTGGTCTGCAAGCTCCTCAAGAAGAAGGTCAGCCCGATCGTCATCATCCTGGCTCTCTTCGCCATCGGCATCATCGGTCGCGTCTGCGGCTTCATGTAAGCACGTTTCGGCTTAAGACCGAGAATTGCTAGGCAAGGGCTTTTGAGCCATTGAAACGGACCGCACCCGGTGGGTACACTGGATGCGGTCCGATTGTTTTATTTGGAGGGCGAGGCGCGCATGGCGCAATCTCAGAACAGCACGGTCGATCTGGCAACGCCGGCAACCTGCCTGATGGGGCTTACCAGTCACGGTAACGTAATGGTGGGCAATAAGGCGTTTGAGTACTATAACGAGCGCAATCCCGAGGATTTTATTCAGATCCCGTGGGATGAGGTCGACTATATTGCCGCTGAGGTTTTGCGCGGCACCAAGAAGATCACGCGTTTTGCGATCTTCACCAAGGACAACGGTCACTTTACGTTTTCGACGCGCGACGACAAAGAGACGCTTCGCGCGGTCCGCAAGTACGTTGACGAGGATAAGCTCGTGCGTTCGCCCGACTTTATCGATGTGACGGCCAAGGGCGCCAAGAGCATCCCCTCCGTTATCAAAAACCTCTTCCACAAAGGCAACTAGTCGTTGGGTAGTTATTAGGGACGTTCTTAAACGACTTGTCATTAAAGAACGTCGCAGATGACTATCTCGAAGAGCGGCTGTGCGCTGCATGTTAGTGGCGTAAATCTGCTACACTAATACGACATGCCTCCGTAGCTCAGGGGATAGAGCACCGCTCTCCTAAAGCGGGTGTCGACGGTTCGAATCCGCCCGGGGGCACCAGAGGAATATCGAGCCCGGTACCGCTACGGTGCCGGGCTCTTCTGGTTTAAGGCATGCCGTAGTATTCGCTGCTTCAGATAAAGAAAGCGCCCGCTTGCTGGGGGAGCAAGCGGGCGCCTGTGAGCGAATATGTTTGCGGCGAGAGCCGTAATGAGCGGTGGGGTGGCGACTAGTTGGTCGTACCGGAATCGTCGCCCGTGCCCGAGCCCGAACCCGAGCCCGAAAGTGCGACCGTCAGCGTAATCGTGCTGTCGGTGGACTGCTTGCCGGTGGGGGAGACGCCCGTAACGGTGGCATCCTCGTTGCCGCTCACGGGATTGCCATTCTGGTCACAGAAGCCGATGTTATAGAAACCGGCGTTGTTGAGTGCGGTAACGGCAGCGGAAATGCTATTGCCGTACAGGTTGCCCGGAACGCTGGCCTTGCCGGACTTCTTGGCGATGACGACGGTAATCGTGGCGCCGGGCTTCTGCTTGCCGCTGGGGTTCCAGCTGATCACGGTTCCCTCGGTAACTGAGTCGTTCTCCTGGTAGCTCACGTCGACGCCAAAGCCTGCCATATCGAGGGCGTTGCGCGCCTGGGCCTCGGTCATGTCGGTCAGGTCGGGGACGGACGTGGTATCCGGGCCGCCCGAGACCTTGTACGAGATGGTCGTGCCCTTCGCGACTTCCTTACCGGCTATGGTGCCCTGCTCAAAGACCTGGCCCTCATCGGCCTCGTTGGCCTCCTCGGAGGCGTTGCCCTTCAGGCCAACGCTTGCCAGCGCGGCTTCTGCCTGGTCCTTGGTCAGGCCGACAAGCTGGGGAACCTCAACCTTCTCGGAGGGCTTGGGGCCCTTGGAGATTACCAGGTTCACCTTGGTGCCCTTGGCCTTCTTGGTGTTGCCGTTGGGCGTCTGCTCGGCGACCTTGCCCTCGTCGACATCGTCGTTGTAGCTTTGGTCGATGGTGCCGACTTCGAGGCCGGCTTCCTTGATCAGCTCGACGGCAGTCTGCTGGTCCTTGCCCAGCACATCGGGCACGGTGACCTGCTCGCCGCCAAAGAGTCCTGTGGCAAACGCCACCACGATGCCGATGACGGCAACGGCTGCCACCACGGCGGCGATGATCTTGTTCTTGTTGGATTTGGGCTTTTCGACCTCGTAGGAGCCCGTGGAGCCAGAGACAGCGCTACGGGCGGTGTTCTGACCGCTCACGCCCGAGACGGTACGAACCATAGCGCGCGTTGAGTCGGAAAGCTCGCGGGTCTTGGTGGCACCCAGGTCGCCGGCGGCACCGATGATGCGCGTGGGCTCCGAGACGTTGACGGCACGGCCGGACAGGTAGCTGTTGAGCACCTGGCGCAGCTCGTCGGCCGTCTGGAAGCGGTTTGCCGGGTCCTTCTCCATGCACTTGAGGATGATGCGCTCCAGGTCGGCATCGACGCCGGAGTTGATCTGGCTCGGCGGGATAGGGAGCTCGTTGACCTGCTTGAGCGCGACCGAGATGGCGTCGTCGCCGTCAAAGGGCACGCGGCCGGTGGCGCACTCGTACATGACGACACCCAGCGAGTAGATATCCGAGGTGGGGCCGAGGTCCTGGCCGCGGGTCTGCTCGGGGCTTACATAGTGGGCGGTGCCCAGCACGTTGTTATCCTGCGTGAGATGACTGTTCTTGGCGCGTGCGATGCCAAAATCCATTACCTTGATGTTGCCGTCGGGCAGCACCATGATGTTTTGCGGCTTAATGTCGCGGTGGATGATCTCGTGCTTGTGTGCGACCGAAAGCGCGGAGCTGATCTGCGAGCCGATCTGCGCGACCTTCTTGGGATCGAGGGCCCCGTGGCTCTTGATGCCGCTCTTAAGGTCGGTACCGCGCAGGTACTCCATGACGATGTAATAGGTGTCGCCGTCCTTGCCCCAGTCGTAGACGCCCACGATATAGGGGGAGGACAGGCCGGCCGCTGCCTGGGCCTCCTGCTTAAAGCGGGCGGCGAAGGTGGCATCGCCGGCATACTGCGGCAGCATGATCTTGACGGCAACCGTGCGGTCGAGGACCTGATCCTGTGCACGGAAGACGGTCGCCATACCGCCCGTTCCCACCTTATCCTTGAGGAGGTATCTTCCCCCGAGGACCCTCTGTTCCATTCCTGCTCCTAACATAACTATTCGCTCAACGATGTGTGTAGTACCAAATGTGTGGCCGCTGGGGCCGTGTGGCGCGTTGTCGCTAACTCATCGGCCGCGGCGCGTCCCAAGTATCCGCTTTGATCACGGGCATCACGCTCCCTGTGCGGCGAGCGCCGCGGTCAGGACGATGCCGGCAATCTTGGCCGCCTCGACGTCGTGTTTGTCGTAATCCTCCAGGGCCACCGAGATGGCAACCGTGGGTGAATCGTAAGGTGCAAAGCCAACAAACATAGAGTTGACGTTGGTGCCGCCGATCTCGGCCGAACCGGTCTTGCCGGCAACCTTGACGCCCGGAATCTGGGCATCGGTGCCGGTACCGGACTGGACGACGGCGAGCATGGCCTGCTTGACCTGGTCGGCCGTGGCAGAGCTGACAGCCTGGCCTAGCGAGCGGGACTGCGTGGTCTTAACCACGGTTCCGTCCGGGGCGAGTATCTGGGACACAAAGAACGGGTCCATGACCACGCCGCTGTTGGCGATAGCGGCAGCGATCACGCAATTCTGCATAACGGTGGTTTGCGGGCCAGGCGTGTGGTCCATACCGACGGGCTGGCCGGCGCCTGCCCAAGCGGTCTCCCACTCGGTCATAAGCGACGGGTCGGCCATGATGGAAGCCGCGGTGGTCAGATCCTGACCGAGCTTCTGACCGTAGCCAAAGGCGTTGGCAAACTGGACGAGCGAGCTGGCACCGACCTCGTTTGCCACCTGGCCAAAGACGACGTTGGACGACACGGCGAAGGCCTGCTGCAGGCTGATGGTGCCGTAGCTCTCGTTGGCATTGTTGGTGACCGGCGCGTTGCCAATATCCATGGAGCCGGGCGCCTGGTACGTGCTGGTAAGGCTGGCGGTGCCGGTTTCGAGCGCCGCGGAGAGTGTGACGACCTTAAAGGTCGAGCCCGGGGTGTACAGCGCGTCCATGGCACGGTCGTACATGGAGCCGTCCTCGCCGCCGCCCGACTGGAGCAGCGCATCGATGTTGGTGTTGTCGTAGGTGGGCGAGCTCGCGCACGCAAGGACCGCACCGGTGCGCGGATCCATGACCACCACAGCGCCCTTAAAGCCCTTGAGCGCCTGCTCGGCAGCCGTCTGGATACGCGAGTCGATGGTGAGCTTGGCGGTATTGCCCGGCTGGGTCTGCCCCGCGAGCGACGCGATGGCGTTGTTCCAGCTGGAGTAATCCTTGGAGCCGGTGAGCGTATCGTTCATGACGCTCTCGATGCCGGCGGTGCCATACTGCTGGCTTACATAGCCCACCACGTGAGCGGCCATGTTTCCGTTGGGGTAGGAGCGGGCATAGGTGCCGTCTTCCTGTTGCAGTGACTCGGCCAGCGTCACGCCGTCGGACGTGATGATGGAGCCGCGCTGGATGTACTTGGAGCGGGCGATGGTGTGGTTGTTGGTCGGCATGTCCTGATAGTCCTTGGCCTTGATGACCTGGACATAGGTGAGGTTGCCGATAAGGATGGCGAATAGTGCCGTAAAGGCGAGCACGGCGCGGGTCAGTCGATTGGCGAGCGCCACGCGGCCGAGCACACCGGATTCGGGCGTGTCGAGCAGGCGACGGCGCATACGCGAGCCGGCGGAGTGGCTGCCGCGGGCATACGAAGACGAAGTGGCGAAGCGCGTGCCGGCCGGGGCTGCGGCAGATGCGACCTGGTCGTCGGTGATGGCGGCCATGGTGCCGGTGCCGGTGAGCTCGGCCTCGCGACCGGTTGCCTCGTCACCGGCGCGCAGCAGGAGCGCGACGATGATAAAGCTCGCCAGCAGCGAGGAGCCGCCCTGGCTCATAAAGGGCAGGGTGACGCCGGTCAGCGGGATCAGGCGGGTTACGCCGCCAACGATTAAAAAGGCCTGGAAGCTGATGGCGGCCGTAAGGCCCGTGGCACTAAAGGCTGCGAGGTCGGATTTAGCGCGGGCGGCCGTGGTGAGGCCACGCACGGCAAAGAGCATAAACAGGATGAGCACGGCGCCGCCGCCCAAAAGGCCCATCTCCTCGCCGATGGCCGAGAAGATAAAGTCGGACTCGACGACAGGGATGTTGTTGGCCATGCCGTTGCCGATGCCAACGCCGACCAGACCGCCATCGGCAAGCGAGAAGAGCGACTGGACGATCTGGTAGCCCTGGCCCTGGGCGTCCTTAAACGGATCGACCCAAACCTGGAAACGCACCTGAACGTGAGACAGGAACTTGTAGGCGCCCACGGCTCCAACGGCTAAGAGCGCAAGGCCGATAACGACATACGAGAATCGTCCCGTGGCAACGTAGAGCATCAGCAAGAAGATGGTGTAGAACAGCACGGCCGAACCCAGGTCGCGTTCGAAGACGACGACGAGCAGGCACACACCCCACACGGCAAACAGCGGCAGCAGCAGTCGCAGGCGAGGGATCTTAAAGCCCAGGATCTTGCGGTTGGAGATGGAGAGCAGCTCGCGGTTCTCGGCCAGGTACCCGGCCAGGAACAGCACGATAAAGACCTTGGCGAACTCGCCGGGCTGGATGGTAAAGCCTGCGATGCGAATCCATAGCTTGGAGCCCGAGATCGTGGTGCCGATAAAGATAGGCAGCATCAGCAGAATGATGCCGATAATGCCAAAGGTGTACTTGTAGCGCATGACTACGTCGAGGTTCTTAACCAACGCGAGCGTTCCCACCATCAGGGCCACCGAGACAAACAGGATGATGAGCTGTGAGATGGCGAGAGCGGGGGCGAGACGCGTCACGAACGTGATGCCGATGCCCGAAAGCACAAAGACAATGGGCAGGATAGCGGGGTCGGCACCGGGCGCCAAGATGCGCACGGCAATGTGCGCCGCGGCAAAGGCGGCAAAGAGGCCAATCGGTACGGCGAGCGTCTCAAAGGAGATGGCAGCGCCCGCGGTGAGGACGTACATCGCATACAGCAGGATGACGGGGAACGCCGAGGCGATGAGCAAGAGCAGCTCGGTGTTGCGGCGACTCATAAGCGGCACTCCCTTTCTAATTCTTATCGGAGGCTTCGGCCTCGGCGGACTGTTCGGCGGTTTTCTCAGAATCTGATTCGGAGGTCGATCCCTGATTGGTGTTGTCGCGAATCGTTTGCGCGTCGATCACCTGGCGGGTCTGTTCCTCGTCGATCTGGTGGCGGTACTTGGATATCGTGTCTTGCGCATCGTCGACACTTGTTTGCGGAATGCCCGCCTTGAGGCGGTTTTGCGTGTCTTCGGGCAGGTCGGACAGCTTAATGCTGGTTTCGCTTTCGAGCCAGTGGAGCTTGAGTCCGAGCGGCTTGCCGGGCAGGCCGCGCCAGACGGCGACATTGCCCTGGTAGGTACCAAGGTAGTACGAGCCGGTGACACCCGTGTAGGCCCAGATGCCAGCTGCCAGCACAAAGACGAGGGCCAGGATGGCGGCGATAGTAATGTTGCGGCGACGCACGCGTTGCGCTTCGCGCATAACGCCATCGTCAACCAGGTCAACGACTACTACGGTCACGTTGTCGTGGCCGCCGGCGGCAAGCGCCGCGTCCACTAGGTTGTCGACGCAGATTTGCGCGGTTGAGGACTGCGTGGCGATGTTCTCGATATCGCTATCGGGAATCATGCTCGAAAGGCCGTCGGAGCACAGGATCAGGCGGTCGCCTTCCTCGATATGCAGAGTGAAGTGGTCGGCATACATGGCGGGGTCCGAGCCCAGCGCACGGGTGATGACCGAACGGTTGGGGTGGACGCGAGCCTCGTCTGCCGTGATCTCGCCGGCGTCCACGAGCTCCTCCACGTAGGAGTGGTCGCGTGTCACGCGGATGAGCGTGTCCTCGTGGAGCAGGTAGGCGCGAGAGTCACCCACGTGGGCGATGGCGAGCGTGTCGTTTTCGATATAGGCGCAAGTGGCTGTGCAGCCCATGCCGGGCTTGCCCAGGCCGTTCAGGGCCGCCTCGATTACGGCGGCGTTGGCTGCCTCGACGGCTGCGGCCAGGCGTGCTGCGTCGGCGGACTGCGGGGCCGTCTTGGCAATAGTCTCGACGGCGATGGAAGAGGCTACCTCGCCGGCGGCGTGACCGCCCATGCCGTCGCATACGCAAAAGAGCGGCGACTGCACCAGGTAGGAATCCTCATTGTGCGGGCGTACGCAGCCAACGTCGGAGCGGGCGCCCCACATGAGCTGCGTGGTGGTGCCGGCATCATAGGTCGAGTCGGTCTCGATGTGCTCTTCGGTCAGGGGCTCAAAGCTCATGGTCGAGCCGGGGTCTTTGAGCTTGGCCTCAACGGCGGCAACGTCGATCTCGGCTGTGTCACCGGGAGAGACGGTGTCGGTCTCGGCGTTTGATTCGGAATCGCCGGTGTCCGGGGAGCCGGGCTCTTCGGACGCGCAGGCGGTCGACTCGTCGTTTTGCGGGCTGACGTCTATAGGCTCGGGCGTCGCAAAGTGCGACGGCGCGGGTGTGCTTTGCGACTGGGCGGCGGGCTCGGTCACGGCATCGGACTCGCTTGCGGGCGCAGGCTGCGGGGCCTTGGGTGCAGGGCCGTCCTCGGGGGATGGCCCCGCCTCGGGCGCCGGCGTAGACGCGGGCGCAACCTCGGATGCCGGGGCTATGGGAAACGCCGGCGCGGCGGGCTCGGGTGCCGCAAACACCGCAGCGCTCTCGTTGATTGCCGCGGCGACAGGCTCTGCAAAGTGAGCTGGCGCCGAGGTTGCTTCGGGTGCTGTGGGCTGTTCCGCGGCATGTGCGCCGATGGGCGCCGCTACGGCATCCTCTTCGTCCTCGTTATCGGCGAGATCCGAAATATCATGCGTTACATGCGAAAGAGGCAGGGAGAACACGGTGTCCTCGGGTTCCACGGGTGCGGAGCCCGCCGGAGCGGCGTGGGCCGGCGCAGCTGTGGCGGCAGCCGGTGCCTCGGTCATAGTCGCGGACTTGTTCTCCTCGTCGATCATCGACGGTTCACCTTCATGACCACATCGCCGATCTGGACTTCGTCGCCCTCGCGCAGCGTTGCGGGCTCCACAAGCTGGCGGCCGTTGACGAGCGTGCCGTTCAGCGAGTTGAGGTCCTCGATGATGAGCGCCGGGCCCTGCAGCGAAAAGCGCGCATGCGAGGCCGAGACGAATGGTTCGTTGATGCAGATGTCCGAAGATGGCGAGCGACCGACGATGACGGGGCCGAGCATGTCTACGTGGATGCCGCGGATACCGCGCGGGCCCTTGTCCACATCGATCGTCCAGATAGCCGAGTCGCGGCGCTGCCCGCGCACAAGTCCCACGCCGGTCTTCATGACGGCGAACAGGAAGATATAGAGCAGGGCGACCAGGACGATGCGGCCTGCAAAAAGGACGATATCGATGTTCATAAGCGACTATCCCCTAAATTCAAAGGTGCTCAGGCCAAACGTCAGCAGATCGCCGTTGCGCAGCGGGCAGCGCGTAATGCGGCGGTTGTTGACGAGTGTGCCGTTGGTGGAATTGAGGTCCTCGATCGACCAATCCGAGCCCGTAAAGGTGAGCTGGGCGTGGCGGCGCGACACGTTGGGGTCGCGCAGGGCAATGTCGGAAACTGAGCGCTCGCGACCGATGGTCACCTGTGCGGAGGTGATGCTATGGCTCTCGCCGCTCACGACGTCGACGAGCTGGGCGAGCGGGCGCTGCGGGGCGCGAGTGCTCGCCATGTTGGAGGCGATGCCGGCTGCGGCGCCTAGGCCCACGGCGGCACCGGTCGCGGCGGCTCCGCCCATGCCGGCAAGCGCGTCGCGCGAGACGGTCTGCGGCACCGGGATGGGTGCGGCGGCGGGGTCGGGGACGCTAGGCGCGAAGGGGTCTGCCACGGCAAGCGGGTCGGGAGCGGCGGCGCGAGGCGTCGGCTGCTGCTGGGGCATGGCGGCGGGGCGCTGCTGCTGCGGGGCAGCAAACTGCTGCTGGCCGGCGCGCGGGGCGCTGGCGGCACGGCTTGCCGCGGAGTTGTTCTGGCCCAGGCCGTTTTGATAGGCGCGCTCTTCTTCGTACAGGCGGCCGAGCGTGGGGGCATCGACGTTCTCGGCAAAGACCGAGAACTTGCCGGCGCGCAGCTGCGGATCGATCATAAAGCGCACGAGGGGCTCGCCGACAAAGACATAGCGGCGCTTTTCGGCCTGCGCTTTCACAAACTCGCGGACCTCGCGCGAAAGCTCGGGGTAGAACGGGGCGAGCATGGGATCGTCGTCGGCGGCAATCAGGATGGTATAGAGTGCCGGCGCCGTGTTGACGCCGTTAATCACCAGAGTCTGATCCTCCATGTCGCGAGCGGCCTGCTTGGCAAGCTTCTTAAAGGAGAACGGGGCACGGGTGGCACCGAAGATGCCGGCCACGTGGTCCTCGAAGATGTTCAGGAAGTTCACGAAAGATCACTCTCCGTATAGGTTCTTTGGTATCCGAGCAAATATAGGCATATCCCAACGATTATAGAGGATAGGGTTCCCGCAACTGCCGCCTTGGCGGCGACCGCGGCTGCAAGGCTGGCAATTTCCATATGGTGTGCAAGACAGGATGCCGCTGCGCAGCCGATGCCGGTGACGGCGATGGCGGCGATTGCGGCAAGGTTTGAGCCCTGGTCGGCACGCTTGGCATGGGCATTGAGCAGCGCAGATGACGCTGCGGCAGTTGTCGCGACCAGCACAAAGGCAGCCCAAAGGAGTGGGTCTTCCAGCGCTGCGGCAACGTTGCCGAGCCCCAGCACGCCTCCGGCTGAAAGCGCGACCGTGGCCAGACGGGCAAAAAGCACGCCCATGCCCGTTGCCGCGGCGGCGCTTGCCGGGCCGAGCCAAAATGATGCGACGCCGGCGGCGACCCCAGCTGCCAGGAAGGTGTTGCCGGTCAGACAGCCAAGCGCGAGTGCACAGGTGAGCGCGGCGCTCGCGGCAGCCTCGGTGCGACCCCAGGCGATCCACCAACCGGACATGGCAGCGGCAAAGATCACCGCGACGGGCAACATCGACAGGATGCCCTGCGCCTGCATGGTGGCGTTGGCCATGAGCACCAAAAAGCCCACAGCCGAGATGGCCGAGCCAATCTGGGGGGCCAGGCCAGCCGCCGCTCCGATCGCGATGGCCGCAATGACCAGGCCGGGAAGCGCCGCGACCCCGGCCGTTTGCATCAGCAAAAAGCTAAAGGTGCCGCACGTTAGCGCCGAGATAGCGTGCATGGTGTAGTCGCGCGCATGGCTCCAGCGCGTGCCCGCCCAGCCGAGCGCGGGGTCGACCTCGATGGCGTCGTCCTCGTAGTACGACGGCTCGATATCGTCGAGCTCTTGCTCGTCATCCGAAAGCTCGCCAACCATTTGCTCCAGACTGCGACGGCCCTCGCGCACGCTGCCCAGACCGGCAAGGAGTTGGTCGCAAAATGCCTCGATGCTGTTGGGGCGGTCCTGCGGCATGGGGGAGAGCGCGCTCATGAGCGCGGCCTCGGCTCCCGGGGGAAAGTGTGGTATCAGCTCGCTGGGATAGGTGGCGCCGCCGATGATGCGGTCGAGCGAGTCGGCGGGCTTGGCCGCCATAAAGGGAGCGCTGCCGCACAAGCCCTCATAGATAACGCAGGCAAGGGCAAAGACATCGGCGCGTTCGTCGACCGTGCCGGTCTCGATATCGAGCTGCTCGGGCGGCATGTAGCCGATGGTGCCGCCGCGCGAGCCGCCAAAGCCACCGGCGGACGACAGTCGCGCCATGCCAAAGTCGGTGAGCTTTACATTGCCCGAGTGGTCGATGAGCACGTTGGCGGGCTTAATGTCCAGGTGGAGTACGCCATTGCTATGGGCGAAGGTGAGCGCCTGGCCCAGGGCATCGGCAATGGCCGCGGCCTCGTCAAAGGTAAGTGAGTGGCCGTCCGCGCGGTGCAAAAACTCGGCCAGCGACATGCCATCGACATATTCCATAACCAGGTAGGCATAGGCGGTGTCGTGCGTAAAGTCGATGACCTGCACGATGTTGGGATGTTGAAGCATGGCGGCAGTGTGCGCCTCGCGCAGGACATCCATGATGTCGCTAGCGGGCATGCCGGCACCGTTGATAAGGGGGATGCGTTTAATGGCGACGCGGCGGCGCAGGTGCGTGTCGCGGCAGATCTCGATGGAGCCAAAACCGCCGGTCGCAAGTGTCTCGAGCGGCTGGTACCGCTTGAGCAGCTCGCGAGAGCTGGTGCCCTCCAAAGGAACGTCCGGCGAGAACCGGGCGGTATGTTGCGAGAAAAGCGGCATGGCCAACCCTCGTGCGTTTAAAGTTCGTTTGCGAGCGGCGGGCGCGGGGCCGAGCCGTTCGCGGTGGCATAGATGCTGCTAGTGTAGCACGCTCGGGCAGATGGCGAGGATAGCGGGATGCGAGGTGGCCCGATCGATTCGGCCCGTTTCGGCTCGTTTGGAAAGCGCATCTCAGTTTTCAGCCAAATTATGGGATGCGCTTTCCAAATGGGGTGGGCTGCGGAAACTGCATCCCAGAATATTGCCCTGGAACGGGATGCGCTTTCCGAACCGGCGTCCAAAAGGAAACCGCATCCCGCTTTGATGTGGGGACTGCGAACAAAAGCCGGACCGTGATCTGGCGCGGATTGGAGTTCGCCTGAATCATTGATGCTGGCTGGTGTGAGAACAGAGATAAACGAGCGGCTCGAGCGATATAATGACACGCTATGGAGGCCGTATGCTCTTTTCCCGCCGTTCTGCTACATTTGCCTGCGCCATTGCGCTTGTCGTAATGGCGGTCACCCCTTATCACCGGTTTTCATCTTCAATCGGCCTAGCGTCAGGTGCAATGACCTGGCTCGTTATCCTGGGCGCATGCCTCGCGGCGTTTGTTCATGGTGCTGCGCTATGCAAGGGGGGAATGAGAAGGCCGAGGCATCTCGGTGCCATCGGTGTTTTCCTTGGTGTTATTGCAACGGTTCCCGAATGGGCCGACCTGGCTTTCTATGCTCGCGGAGACTCTATTCCAATCGTGTTTGCACCGATTTGGTTGTTACATGGCGTTTCGTGTGTCTCGTGCTTTGTTGGGTCGCTGCTTCTCTCATATGTTATTTGGGGCACGGCGGACTCTCCTTTGACGCAGAGGTCGACACGGACTGACGAAAGGGAAACTCGTCACCCGCAGGACGCGATTTTTACAGAAACAATAGCCGTCATGTCTTGCCTGCTGTTTTGCTGTCGAGTTTCATGGAGAGTCGTTCCCGAGCCATGGGGGATGCCCCCTGTAACGGTCGCGTCAATTGGCCTTGCGCTTTTAATTCCGTTGGTCTATCTCGCATTGACTGTGGCCCCGCCGTTTTGCCGCCCTCGTGCCTTTGGCCATGGGCGGCGCGACGTGTTTGCCTGTTCTGTGCTCGTAGCAGTTCCTATTGGTCTTATTCCGGCTGTTGAGGCGGCATACTTCGCAAGCGATGCCGTGGTCATTGCATTGCTGGCGATGGGGTCCGCTATCGCCGCTGCCTTCGTATGCATGTTGCTAAGGGGGAAACGGGACAACAATTCGGATATCGCCTGCGCGTCCGACACATTCGATGCGGGGGTGTTTTCCCCTGCCCTGTCGCCTAGAGAAGAGCAGTTTGTTCGACTGCTGCTCAAAGGGAAAACGCCGGCGGAAATTGCCAAGGAGACGGATACGAAGCCATCGACGGTGAGAACAACGCTTCACCGAGCATACGGGAAGGCGTCGGTTGCGGGCTCACGCGAGCTCGTGGCGCTGTTTGCGGGTGAGGGCGATACTGTAGGGCATGAGCTACCGCAGCGGCATGCTGACGATATAGTGGCATCAGCTCGAACGCGCCGGCTGTTTCGATACCTGCCCACATTATTTTTTATCCTCCTTGCGGCGGGGCCCTTGGTAATGGCGGATAGCGATTGGGGGTCCGGTGTTTCGCGGGCCGTCGCCTTTTCCCTCTTAAGCTACGCGTTGGGTCTCGGACTGCTTCTGTCGCTACGCTACGCGGGTGGAAAAGCGAATCGTGGCGCTGCGCTGGATAGAGCGGGTGAAGCGATTTGGCTCGGAAGCCCGTACGTATGGGCGGTGCTATCTGCTGTGGAATGGTCTTTTATCTATATCGCGGCATTGATGTGCATACGCGTTCCGTTGATGGCTGTGCCGGTCCTGTTTTGCGGCGTGGCGTCTACGGCTTCGCTCGCTGTTGGGCTGCGTCCGTTTAAGGTGCATGCCCATGCTCGGGCTATCGTGCCGTTGGTGTCAATGGGCATGGTTGCCTTAATCTATGCGGTCGCTAGGGGGCGAATCCATGGACTTGCGGTGCTGACGGGGGTGCTGCTCACATATATAGTGATGCGAAGCTGTCCGCAGCGCAAAATGCTTGGGATATGGATGCTTTGCTTCGGGGCGACGGCTCCTGTTTGGGCTGTCTTGCTCAATATGGTGCAGGATCTGACGGTTTTCGAGCCGTTGTTCCTCGCGTCGTTGTTGGGGCAAAGTTCGGCTGTCAATGTCGTCGTGGCAACGGTGATTGTTTGCTGGTCTGTGCCCATGTTCGTTACGCACATCGCGCTCGCCCGCTCGGTTGAGGACGAGAAGGCCGTCTTGGAGTACCGGGCGAACGGGTCCACCGAAACGGCCCGCGTGCGCCAGCTGGCCCTGCTTACGTCGCGCTCCCTTTCTGATGTTCAGTCGCAAATTTTGCTGATGACGGCAGAGGGGGCAACGACAAAGGCCATTGCGGAGGATGTCGGTTACGCTGCATCTACGGTGCAAGCGCTGCGGTCTGCATCTTACCGCCAGTTGAAGATCAAGAATAAGGCGGAGCTAATTTTATTGTTATCGCAGGTAAATAACGTGTAAACGCCTGAGCAATCAACTCAATAGCGGGTGTTTACAGACATCTTTCTCTATTCATGCGAAGGTTGCCGTGCGTCGACGCATTGTTAACCGCTTTTGATTGGAGAAGGCCATGATTAAGCCAAGGAGCGCTATTGCTCGAATCGGAGTCGGCTTGGTGATTGCAGCTGGTCTGTCCCTAGGGGTTCCCGCTGCATCGTTTGCACAAGAGGAGTTTGACACCTCTCAGGTTTCCAGCATTACTCAAAACGCCGATACGGGAATTACGACCTGTACGAACAATGCCGATAAGGCATTTAGTTTTCAATGTGCCGGGACGAGTGCAACTGGCTACCGTCAAAAGGATGATTCCTCATCGCTCTATCTGGATATCCAGGGCCATACGGGAAATCCGCTTCGGTTATATACAGACGGTGCGTATAACACAAGCGGTAGCGGCAGCATGAATTGTACTCAGGGAACGTATCGTTCGAATCACAAGGGACAGTGGGAAATGTATAACCTCGTCCGTGAGAACGGGCGATCTGCGGCGCGACTGACTGCATGGGCGGAGTCTGGCTACGGCACTGTTATTGGCGTATGGAGCCCCGACTGCGTCGGGCATTTCCACAAGCTTCCCGCATAGTTGTTTGAAATGGCTCCCTTCCGGCTTTCTGGGTCGGAAGGGGGAGGAGGACGTATGAACCAAAAGCTCGCAAGATACGAACTGTCGAAAACGATTAGACGTCCAGCTTTTATCCTTGCTCTCTTGATTGCGGTCGCAGTTGCAATAGCTGCCGCGCTGGAGCCGTGGGCAAATTTGGAAAAAGAGCGCCACAACCTTCTTTCTTTTGGTTACGGCGTTGGCGTGCAAGCCGATAATTATCTCGGTCAAACACGTGAAAGCAGCTTCGGTAACTGGATTGTTGTGAGCGCGAACGCGCCACTGTCTGCGTCGGTGTTTTTCTATGCACTGCCCCTGCTTGCAATGTTGGCTGGATCTTGGTCGTGTCTCTTTGAGCGTTTGAGTGGTTATGACATGCAGATATGCACGCGCGTTTCCAGAAAGGCGTACGTGAACGTAAAGATGCTGTCTGCTTTCCTCTCCGCGTTTACAGTGACTGCCATTCCTCTGCTCGTCAATTTCCTGATCGTCTCGATGCTTTTTCCTGCGTATCTTCCTCGGGTCGATGAGTCGACTTACGTAGGACTTTACCTGCATAGCTACTTCTCCGGTCTATTTTATTCGCATCCTTTGTCATATGTGCTCGCATACACGCTGTTCGATGCTGTCACGCTCGGGACTTTATCCATGGCTGTAACTGGCTTCTCAATTTTGTTTCGTAGCAGAATCAAAGCGATAATTGTCCCGTATCTGCTAATGGTTGCGTGGCATTTTGCAAATGGCTGGATCTTCGGCGTAATGGCTTGTGTGGGGTTTAACTGCAATATCCTCAACAGCATCAGGTCGGAATCGCTGAATAACTGGCCAGACATTCGAGCCGGTTTTGCGGAAATCATATTATTGACCCTTGCTTCGTTGGCTTTTTCTGGGGCGTGGAAAAGACGCGAGGTGGTCTGATGCTGTTTAGGCTGGTCGCCGCGGACCTGAGGACCGTTTTGAAGAAGAACATCATCACTTTTATTGCAATTGCGGCAGTGACCGTTGCGAACTTGGTGTACGCCTACGGATTGTCTTCTGTGTATGGGGTTAGAACGGATACCTTGGGGTTTGCGGATAATCTTGCGCTCGTGTTTGCCGGATCTGCTCCGTTTGAGCCTAGGCCCGGGGTCATGTTTGTGCCTCCGCTAGGATGGCTATTTCTCATTCTGCTTATTCTCTATACAACACTCGACTATCCGACCGAATCGTTGCACGGGTTTGGTTTGCAAGCGCTTGTTCGATGCCGGGCAAGAACCCTTTGGTGGGTCTCGCGTTTTATCTTGGTGGCGGCAGTAACGGCATTTTCACTGCTCGTGGTGGTTTGCTCTGTTGTGATTTGGAGCTTGGTGGTGAGCTCCTCGTTCAGCGCGGTCATTCATGGTGAGTCGCTTCAACTGGCTAATTTGGCGCCGTGGTTTCTCAAAGCTGCCGAGGCAGATGCGCTGCCGTTTTTCATAGGTCTCTTATTTGCTTTTGAGGCGCTTGCGTTTGCGCAGGCAGCGGTTGGGTTTGTGCTTGGGTCGTCAGTCTCGTTTGTGGTTTTAATGAGCTACCTGATCTGCTCGGCATATGCACGACATTGGGCGCTATTGGGTAACGCCTTGATGCTGTTGCGCTGGGGTGGAATTGTCAAAGAGGGAATCGCGGCGGGCTCGAGTGTCTTGTCATCAATTGGGCTTATGTCGTTATGCCTATCGTTGGGTGGACTGTGGTTTCGAAGGGCCGACCTTATAGAAAAGGGGGACAAGATATGAGTGTGATCGTAAGGGGCGTATCGAAGCGCATGGGTAAAAACGATGTCCTGCGCAACGTGTCCATCGAGGTTGACCCTGGGACTGTGGTCGGGCTTCAGGGGATAAACGGTTCGGGTAAGACCATGCTCATGCGAGCGGTTTGCGGGTTGATCAAGCCTACCGAAGGCGAAATCTCTATCGATGGCCAAAGGCTTGGGGCGGACATCTCGTTCCCGCCGAGTCTGGGGATGTTGATCGAGGCGCCTTCCTTTTTGGGATATCTGTCTGGCTACGACAATCTGAAGCTCATCGCTCAGATCAAGGGCGTTGCCACCCCCGAGGACATTCGCTCTGCCCTGCAGCTCGTGGGGCTCGATGCAGACGAAAAAAAGAAGTTCCGAGCATACTCGCTTGGGATGAAGCAGCGTCTGGGGATAGCTGCGGCAATTATGGAGAAGCCGAAGCTGCTTGTTCTCGATGAGCCAACGAATGCCCTCGACGAAGCGGGCGTTGAAATGCTCAAGCGCGTTGTGGCGATGGCGGCATCAACGGGTCGTGAGGTCCTTCTGTCCAGCCATGACGGAGAGGTGCTCGAGGAACTGGCCGATCGGGTTTACTGCATGCGCGACGGTGCCGTTGTGAAAGTTCGGGAAAGGTCGTGAGCGCGATGAAGAAGACCCTGTGGACGAGAAGATCGGCGCTCGCGCTTTTTTGCTGTGCTGCTGCCGGCCTTGCGGGCATGAGGGTGAGCGTCGTTAACGGGAACCGGACGGTCATTCCTGAGAAATATTACGCGGAGGGCGAATGGCTCTCGATGGATGGAGCGTTTCTGGGGTCGAAGGATGTGGTGACTGATGGGTATTCGTTTTGCATAGACGGGGCAGAGTTGCTCACGCCGCGCGAGTATCTCAAACGAGCACATGACGATTATTCAAAATATGGCACCGTGGATACGAAAACGAGACTGAAGGATGCCGACATCACGTGCGTTATCGCCGTAAAGATGCGTGTCAGAAATAGGGATAATATCGACGGTGGAATCAAAGCGTATGTTTGGCATCTGGTTCCGGAGTCTGCGCCAAACTATGATTTTGTAGTCAATACCGATCTGATAACGCAAGCCATGCCGGTCCTTGGCGGCTCTGCTGCGTTTGCCGTGGAGGTTGGGGCAGAAAACGAGTTGCTCGTCCCATTTATGATGCAGAACACCAACGACTATTTCGAAGGTTACGAGACCGTCCGTTTTGAGAAAGCATTTCCCGGGACTTACACGATGAAGATGACCGATCTGCCGGAGCGGAGGCTCTTAAGGTTTGAAGTGAAATAGCTCGAGAGCAAGGCAAAACGGGTCCATTGGCGGTACGCGCGCCCGATTCCAGGCGCCCCGGCCCGGAATCGGGCGCGGGACGAGGCGCCTTCGGTGTCGGCCGGCCTACCGCTTCTTCTTGCTCTTCTTCTGCTTGCGCTGCTTGCCCTTGGTCTCCTGGGGCTTGTCGCCCTGTTTTGCTTCGGCAGCGGCCTTTTCTGCCTTCATCTTCTTGCGTTTGGTCTCGATGCGGAGTTTTTTGTTGATGCGCGCCTTAAGGAAGGGACCGAACTGCTCGGCATCGCCGCGGACAAAGGTGTCCTTAGGGATCGTCACGCCCTGGTCGGCGAACATGGCCACAAAGATGCGCTCGCCGTCGAGCACGTGGTCGAGCTTTTCAAACGGGAAGAACTGCGACTTGCCGCTCGTGCCCCAAACCATCAGGCCGTCCTCGTTGGCGGCGACGCGGCGATAGCGGCCACCCATGGACTCGTCGGCCTCAACGGCGTCGATAAAGTCGCGGGCGAGGGTGTGGTGCAGGTTTTTGCTCCACCAGGCCAAAAAGGCGCCGAATACGATCAAGACGACGCCAAACTTGATCCAGTTGCCGCCGGCCACCAGCATGCCGATGCCGATGAGCGCGGCAATTGCCGCGGCGACATACAGCGAGCCGCGACGCCTGGGCGAGGCGACCAGGCGGGCGAAGTCGGTGACGAGGTCGTTTTCGTATTGGTACTCGTTGAGGTACAGGATGCCGTCGTCGGCTGCGGCCTGCTCCTCGAGCGCGACCTCGACCTGGTCGGCTGCTTCGGAGGGAACGAGGTTGCTCTCTGCGTCTGCCATGCTCTTTGGACTCCTATCGCGGCGGGCTCGCCGTACGGGTTATTATGGAATGCAGTATGCCGTGCGACCGCATGGCCGCCGCGGCAACAAGACTCAGTATACCCGGGGGAGCACCCATGGAATCGTTGTACCGAAAGTATCGCCCGCTCACCTTTGACTCCGTGGTGGGCCAGCAGCATATCGTCTCGACGCTCGAGCACGCCATCACCGAGGGGCGCCTGTCCCACGCCTACCTGTTCTGCGGACCGCGCGGCACGGGCAAGACCACCATGGCGCGCATTCTGGCCAAGGCGCTGCTGTGCCGCAATGCCGAGGCGGCGCGCGCCGAGGGTGTAAGCGGCTGCATGCCCGACGGTACTTGCGAGGAGTGCGAGCTCATTGCCGAGGGTAACCACCCCGATGTCTACGAGCTCGATGCCGCCTCCCGCACGGGCGTGGACAATGTGCGCGAGGAAATCATCAACTCCGTCAACTTTGCCCCGGTGCGCGGCAAGTACAAGATCTATATCATCGACGAGGTCCACATGCTCACGACGGCGGCGTTCAACGCGCTGCTCAAGACGCTCGAGGAGCCGCCGGCACACGTGATCTTTGTGCTGTGCACCACCGACCCGCAAAAGATTCTGGAGACCATCCTCTCGCGCTGCCAGCGTTTCGATTTCCATCGCATCGGCAACGAGGATATCGAGCGTCGCCTGGCATACGTGTGCGAGCAGGAGGGCTTCGATTACGACGATGAGGCGCTGGCTATCGTGGCGCGCCATGCCAAGGGCGGTATGCGCGACGCGCTGTCCACGCTGGAGCAGCTGAGCGTCTTTGGCAACGGTTCTGTGCATGCGGACGACGCCCGCTCGCTTTTAGGCGAGGTTTCGGACCAGATTCTGGGCGAGTTTTCCCGCGCCATTGCCGATCGCGATGTTGCCGAGCTCTATGGACTGATCCGTGCGCAGGTCGAGGAAGGAAACGACCTGCTGGAGCTGACGCGCGACCTGGTGGCGCATGTGCGTGACGTGTACGTTGCCTGCGTTGCCGGTGCCCGTGCCGAGCTGTTTGAGGGCGGCTCCGAGCAGGCCGAGGCGCTTGCTGCCGAGGCCGCTGCCTTTGGCGAGCATCCTGCCGACCGCCTGGCCCGTGTGCTGACGGTGCTCGACGATGCCGCACTGGAGATGAGGGGCGCGAGCGACGTGCGCCTGGTGCTCGAGATCGCCTGCACGCGCCTGGCACGTCCCGAGGCCGATTTAACGATTGAGGCATTGGCCGAGCGCGTGGCCCGCTTGGAGGCCATGGTTGCCAACGGCGCCGTGCCGGCGAGCGTGGCTGCTGCTCAGGCCGCCGCGCCTGCAGCATCCGTACCCGCTGCTGCCCAACAGCCGACGCTAATTTCGGGCGCTCGTGCTGCCGCTCCGGCGGCATCCGCTGCCCCCGCTGCTACGTCCGCGCGCCAGGGCGGTATGCCTTGGGACCGTGGTGCTGCTGTTCCGGCTGCCCAGCCTGCGTCCCGTTCTGCGTCCGTGTCAGCTTCCAAGCCTGCAGCGCCTGCACCTCAGCCTGCGCCGACTCCGACGCCTCAGCCCGTTGCGGCTCCCGCGCCTGCCACCGCTCCGGCACCTAAGCCCCAGTCCAACAATGCCGCCCAGGTTGCCGCCGCCGGTACTGCCGAGACGCCCGCGGTCGAGGATGCCGGAGAGCTGCAGCGCAAATGGGCCGAGGTTGTCGAGCGTGTCAAGGCGCGTCAGGCTTCCTACGCGGGGCTTTTGCTCAATGCCCGCGCCACGGCTGACGACGGCTCCAGGCTCACGGTCTCGTTCCCCGCGGGCTCGACCTTTGCCATCAAGATGCTTGGACGCGCCGACACGCAGTCGGTGGTCCTGCCGACAGTCAGTGCGGTCTTCGGTCGTCGTACCGTCGACTATGTCCTGGATGGGGGTGGCACGCCGGCTCCTCAACATGAGGAGCATTCTCCATCTGCACGGGCTGCGGTATCTGCGGACCCGCAACCCGTGTCCTCGGCGGCCCCTGCATCCTCGAGCGCCAGCGCGACGCAGCCAAAAGCAGCACCGATAGCGGCGCCGACCCCGTCGGCGCCTAAGCCCGTCATGGCCAAACCGGCTGCTCCGACACCCGCGCCCAAGCCTGCCTCGCCCGCGCCCAAGTCGTCTGACCTGGGCAAAGCCCCCTGGCTGCGCTCCGACAACCCCGCCGGCGCTCCTGCCACGGGCAAGCTCCCGACCGAGCCCGCGCCCCGAGCGCCCGAGCGCGCGTCCGCTCCCAAGGCTCAGCCCGCCGCGCCGTCTGCGCCATGGGAATCCGAGCAGGTTCCCTACGACGATGCCATGGTTGGCGGTTTTGTTGCCGATGCTGGTGGGGACGATCTGCCTCCGTTCGACGTGCCGGGTGCGGCGTCCGCGCCCAAGTCCGCTGCAACTGCCCCCAAAGAGGAGGACGCTCCTGCAGCTCCCTGGGAGTCCAACTCCGGTGCGGGCGGCCCCTTCGGCCATCAGGGTGCAGCCCCGAGCATCCCGCAGACCGAGGACGAGGCCAAAGCCCTCATCCGCAGCGTCTTCGGCCAGTCCACCATCTTCAAGCCGGTGGAGTAGCTGCGCAGGCGGGTATACTGCTCAAGAAGAGAGCCCCTTGCCCGGGCGCATCTGTATTTCGGACATGTGCAACGTGGTGCCGCGTATATCGCATTCGAGCAGACAGGCGCGTGACGGTCGGCCTAGGATGCTGAGGTCGATACGATACGTCGCATGGCTGTCCGTGTACTCGACTTGCTCGGCGTTGACGGTTGCTCCGATTGTAAATAAAGAGCCCAGTTCGGCATCGACAATCTTGGAGTCCTTTATCTTGACCTTGAACTCTTGGTAGAGGGACGGGCTGTTGTAGTAAATGGTTCGGGTTCCGTCGGTGCATTCATCGGTCGTCTCCCATTTGACGACGGGCTGGTCCGAGCTGGCTATCAGCAGTTCTGCTCCAAAAGCTATGGCATGGGTGATGATAACCAGTAATACCCAGACGACAAAGAGATAGAGAACCACATATGCAACGGGGTGTTTTGAGCGGATGTTTTGGAGTACGGCTGGGACATTCACGAGGGCACCTCCAAATCGTCATCTATGACAATCAAATTATACCCAGCCGCCATGCGTGCCGCCTCGAGCAGCGGCTCGGCATTTTGCCATGTAGCCTTGTAGCCCTACGCATAAACTGCCTGGTTCCAGCTCTGCTAGATGTAGCTTGAGATAATTATGCAACCTTGCATAATTCGACCTTGCATAATCTTGGGCGTGCGTCACGCTCAAGGACATGTATATCGACTGAGGTAGCGTGTCCGCCCCGCTTGCTTGCCCCGCGCCGTGGTACGATTTTTGAGTTTGAAAGTCCCGTCGCGCTCCGGCTGCCCTTGCAGCTTGTCGCGCGGCCGCACGTAAAGGAGCCATCATGGCCGGTATGAACATGCAGCAGATGATGAAGCAGGCTCGCAAGATGCAGGAGCAGCTTGCCGCCGCGCAGGAAAACCTTAAGTCCCAGACCGTCGACGCCTCTGCCGGCGGCGGCATGGTCAAGGTGACCGTTAACGGCGAGATGGAGCTCGTCAACCTCACCATCGATCCCGATGCCCTCGATCCCGAGGACGTCGATATGCTGCAGGACATGATCATGGCTGCCGTCAACGAGGCCGTCCGCGGCGTCAACGAGCTCGCCAACAAGCAGATGGGCGCCATCACCGGCGGCCTCAACATCCCGGGCATGCCGTTCTAAGACACGCATATATATGAGTGCGAATCACAGTCTGCAAAAACTGCTCGATGAGCTGGGTCGTCTGCCGGGTATTGGTCCCAAGTCGGCCCAGCGCATCGCCTATTACCTGCTCGAGGCCGATGCCGAGGAGGCCCGCCGCCTGGCCGAGGCCATCCTGGAGGTTAAGCAGGAGGTCCACTTTTGCAGCCGTTGCTTTAACTACGCCACGGCCGACGAGTGCTCCATCTGTCAGGATTCGATGCGCGACACAACTCGTATTTGCGTGGTGGGCGAGCCGCGCGACGTCCAGGCAATCGAGCGCACGGGCAGCTACCATGGCCTGTACCATGTGCTGGGCGGCGTGATCAGCCCCATGGACAAGATAGGTCCCGAGCAGTTGCACATCCGCGAGCTGCTGGCGCGTCTGGGCCACGAGGATATCCATGAGGTCATCATCGCCACCAACCCCAACATCGAGGGCGAGACCACGGCGAGCTACCTGGCCCGCACTATCAAGCCGCTGGGCGTCGAGGTGTCGCGTCTGGCGAGCGGCCTGCCCGTGGGCGGCGACCTGGAGTATGCCGACGAGCTTACACTTGGCCGCGCCATCGAGGCCCGTCGTGCGATTTAGGTGGCGAGCCTGCTCCTGCCGTATGTTTTCCTCGCGACGCACGGGGTAGTCATAATTTCCCCGTGCGACTGTGAGTTTGTTGTGCAACAAAGATGCTTCGTGTCCGCTTATCGCATGGATGCTTCCGCTCGCATCCTTAATTTGCCCATTCGTTGCGCAACCTTTTAGGTTCGCTGATACACTCAAATATGGATTTGAATGAATGCGCCGCTTCTGAGCGGCGTGTTTTTCTTGGAGGAGAACGCATGCGGCCCGGTGGCACTCAGACAAAGCGCGGCGCCGCGGTGCGCATGCGACGCCGACTGGGCTTGGCGCCGCGGGCGTACGCGCTGCTGTCTTGCTCGCTGGTGCTGGTCATAGCTGGCGTTTCTGCCTATGGCATGACCGTGCCGTCCATGATGCAGGCGCATGCCGCACGCGAACCGCGCGTGGGGCATGAGGTCAAAAGTGATCTGGGTACCACGACTGGATATGCTTGGGCAAGTGTGGTCGCGCATATTGTGTTTGGCACCGACGATGCGGACGGCGCCGAGGCCCCGGACAACGAAGTCACGCTTGCCAATGGCAAAACCATCGTGCTCACCAACACCAAGATCATCGATCGGTTGTCCAACAATAGCGTGGCGGCAACGGTGAATAAAGTCGAGCAGCAGAAGGAGCAGGACGCCCAGCAGTCCGGAAAGCCCGGTAGCTCGGATACTTCTGGCTCCGGCTCGGATTCATCGAGTTCGGGCGGCGGCTCTGGGGCGGGTTCCTCTACCGGAGGGTCTGGAAACGGCGGCTCGACGGGCGGCAACACTGACAACGATGCAAACTCCGGTGGCCTTTCCGCTGCTGAGGAAGAGAGCATTCACAGTTGGCTTGTGACCAAGTACAACATGCTCGACGGCTATGTTTCTCGTGCCAATGACGTGGTCTCGACCTATAACTCTACGGGAGATCCCAGGCCGTGCGACAGCCTGGTCGGGGAGATGTTTGTCATTCGAGCCGAGTTCGGTCGTCAGACATTCTCACCCCGGTCAAAGTGGTATCAGCAGTATGCCAATCTGTGGGGCTGTTACACCAACCTATGTCAATGGGTCGGCCATTACGGCGATGATGACGTCGCGCTTGGTAACTTCAACAATAACGTGGCGGCGCTTGCCCTATGATGACCGATCTTGCATCCACCACACCACAATCGCTCGGTCGCGATCCGATGGTCGGCCTGCGCCTGGCGCGTGTCGACGGGTTTGAGCCGGCCATTGCGCTCGGTCGGGACGAACTGACTGCCTATCTGCGTCGTTTTACGATGCTGTTTGCCGACGATGCCACCATGTGCCGTGGCGGTATCGGCCGTGTGACGCGTGCCGTCAACGCGCAGGGCGAGGCCGTGGCGCTCAAGCAGCTCATCTTGCCAGCGCGCGACGAATTTGATGACGATGTCGCCCACGAAGCGCTGGTCACCAAGTTCAAGGCGGCGTTTCGCGAGGAATATGAATGTCATCGTGCCCTTTCGGGCCTTAAGGGCTTTCCCCGCTTATACGGGTGGGGCGAGGTTGACGGCGTGCCCGCGATTGTCATGGAGTGGGTCGAGGGCGAGACGCTCGCTCGCCTGCGCCCGCGCCTTGCCGTGGACGATGCCGGGCGTCTGTCGCCGCTCGTGGCGGCGCGCCTGGGTCGCGACCTGTTCGATCTGCTCTGCCGCATGAGCTTGGTAGGCGAGGGGTTCGTCCATCGCGATATCTCGCCCGCTAATATTATGGTGCGCACGGCGCGCCTGCCGCTCGACCGACAGCTTGCCGAAGGCACCTTCGACCTGTGCTTGATCGACTTTGGCTCGTCGCTGGCGCTCGAGCCCGCCTCTGCGGTGGCCGGCACCGGCGGCAAGGCGTCGTTTACCGAGCGCTATGCCACGTTGCGCCGTGCGACGGTGGCCTACGCCCCGCCCGAGATGCTCACCGACGATATTCCCGACCTGCGCGCTTTGCGTATGTCGCCGGCGATTGACGTCTATGCCGCGGCAAGCACGGTTTACGAGCTCATTGCCGGCGTCGCGCCATACGAAGCCGCGCCGAGCACTTCGGGCACCTCGGGTTCGCGCAAAAAGACGCGCGACATCGCGAGCCCCTACCGTCTCAAGATGGACACGCGGCCCGACTATCCCATTGGTGCCCATGCGCCCGGTTGTGATTTGACTCAGCTGCTTCGTCGTGAGCCCGATGTGGCGCTCGCCGCGGCCGAGCAGGCCCAGCAGCTAGGGCTTGAGCCGGATTCCGAAGAGCTACGCGATGCGCTGGCGTTTGTCGATGCCCAGCTGTTCGACGTGGTGATGGCCTGTCTGTCCAGCCATCAAAAAGATCGTCCCGAGCCGGCGGCGGTCGAGGCGGCGCTCTCGGCGTTTTGTGACCACTATGCGCAAAATGTCGGTCGTTCGCTCCGCGGCGAGCCGCTCACGCCGTGCCCCATGGATGTGTCTGGCCGCGCGGTTCGTCGCACGGCGATGATTGGTGCGGCGGTCGTTTGCAGCGTGGTTTGGGCTGTGGTCGTGGTTTCGGCCGCGCTGCTGGCGTCGGGCGCCCGCGTGACGGCGACTTTGGGATCGCTCGTGTGGTCTGGGTCGCTACCGGGTATTATTGCCGCACTGGCGTTGGCACTGCCAGGCATAGCCGGCGTTGTCACGGGGGCATTTGCGCGCAATCGGCGCTCGGGGTTCCTGCAGGGTGTGCTTGCGCTTTCTGCCTGCGAGGTTCCGGTGTTGGTTGTGGCTGCATGTAGCGTATTTTCCCAACGCGCCGTGATGGGCGGCCTTGTTGCCGCTCTGGTTGCAACCTATACGCTTACGTGGTTTTTGCTTGCGATGGGCTTTGCCTTTGAACTTCCCGTTTCGGCACCGCGACGCACAAAAGCCCAGATGGCGACTCCGCTTGCCGGTGGAGCCGCAGCTGCCCGTACTTTTGGCGGACCTGTCGAAGTATCGTCCGATTCTATTTCTACGACCAAGGAGGCCTAGGTCATGGCATCTCAAGTTGAGCTCACCCCATGCGGGGCCATGTTTGACATCTTTAAGCGCGCGGCGCATCTGAGCCATATCGAGCTGTGCGGCTTGGTGCTTTCGTCCCGTCCGCTCGCCGACGGCCGCAGCCCGCAGAGCCGAGCCGCCGATCGCTCTTGGGTTTCCCGCTTTATCGTTCGCGCGCCGGTCGGCACGCTTCAGCAGCGCTACTTTGCCGAATACGGTACCTCGGCTGCGCGTATTATGTCGCAACTGGCCCTGCGCCAGCGAAATCCCATGGACTCCACGGCAGTGATCAATATGGTGTGCGGTCCTGCAGGTGAACCGATGGTACGCGCGCTCGAAGAGTGCCACCAGGACACGAATCTCTATCGCAACGCGCTCGATCGCCTGTCCCAGGCGGCGGAACTCATGCCCGCCGAGCGCGCCGAGGCCGTGCTGGTGCTGTTTGTCGCCGTCGGTTGTTCGGCGGATGTGCGGTCCTCGGTGAACTATGCCATCGACTACGCGCACGCGACCTGTGGCGGAGGCACCTCCACGCCGCGTTCGCTTGGCATGTCGATGACCGCGGGCGAACGCGAACCCGCCCCGGCGCACCCCTTGGGCTTGCTGCGCGTGCAAAACAGTTTTGTCGTGAGCGCCCCGCGCCGGATTCAGCCGAGTGAGCAGGGTGTTGAGATTGGCGCGCTGGCCACTGGTGAGGGCGATATTACCGACGTCGGCGACGATGTCTCGGCCCGCCATGCCCATATCTGGTGCGATGCTCAAAATATCTGGCACGTCGAGGACTTGTCGTCCACCAACGGAACCGTGGTGGTAAACGGGGCCACGCGCGTTTGCATTCAGGTCGAGCCCGGCCGTTCCGCCCAGCTCAATCCCGGCGACGAGCTCAAGCTCGGCGAATCCACTACCTACGCCATTCTCTTCGGTGCCCTCTAGCCGGCAGTTAGGGGCGTTCCTTTTCTGCCGGCACTTGGGGGCACTTCTCTGCGCGCCAGAGCCGGTCGCCTGGGGATGGAGAGGCCATTTTGGCCCTTGGCGGTCAGTCGGGGCGAAACTAGAAGATCTTTCCGATTCGCGGTGTTAGCGTCGGATTATTTTAGCCAAATATAGTCGGCCGAGATTGACCAATCCCGGCCGACCCATTTTAGCCAACACGCCCGCATCTATGTCTTTCCTATCGCTTCCCTACATCCCCTCGGGCTGGATCCCCCTCACC
>DBGAQS010000043.1:0-246324 GCA_048434495.1 Collinsella sp.
TGTACTTCATGTTCGCGTGCCTGTCGAATACCATCAGCGAGCTCTTCCCCTTCAGGTAGCCCATCACGCTGGACACGCTGTACTTCGGCGGTATCGCCAGCAGCATGTGGACGTGGTCGGGCATCAGGTGCCCCTCGATGATCTCTATCCCCTTGTACTGGCAGAGCTTCCTGAAGATCTCCCCAAGGTCGGACCTTATTTGGTTGTAGATGACTTTGCGCCTATACTTCGGCGTGAACACGACGTGGTACTTGCACATCCACTTCGTGTGCGACAGGCTGTAGGCCTTCTGGGCCATACGCCACCACCGCCCTCTCGACTCGGATTCCTTGCGGCCTGAACAATCGCAAGTGTCCGGCGAGGGGGCGGCTTTGTAAAGCCGGTTGTCCCCACCCGCATAGCGGGTGGTTTCTGATGCGGCGCGCTGCGCGCCCCGCACAGGCTAAAGCCTGTAAATAAAAATACCCCCGATTCCAAGTGGAAATCGGGGGTATCTCATCGGGTGGCTTTCAAGCAGTTTGCAAAACTGCAGGTCGCAGACCTTCATTGCTAGTAGGAGAAATGAGTAGTCTCGGGTGGCTTGCCCATGAGTTGACGAATAAGTTGGAGCTTCGCCATTGGCTCAATCGCTTCGCGCGCTCGATAAACTTGTTTAGTAAAAGGCGGATCGGTCACCGATGGACGCACGACGAGAAACACGTACCTCCAGTGGTTCAAGCACGGCGCGCGTGAGGATCTCTGCAAGCAACCGCCTGGTACGCTACTGTTGCCAGCGTGGCTTAGCGGACTGGCGAATCCCGCCCCGTGCGCGTCATCATCCAATCAAATGCCCTGGCAAGCAGCAGCACCGCCAATCACACTACGTTCTTACGGCGCCCTCTGCGATAAAATTAGCGAATTGTGTTTTCACCTCGCAGCTACGGAGACATTAGATGATTACTCTGGACAATCTTCGCGACGCACTTAGGGCTCTGTGCTACGAGCCCTCGGGCGACGGCACCGTTTATCAGAAATCCTGGGAAGAGACCAGCGCGCAAATCACGGTCGATTTTTCCAAGAAACGCATCGGCTACCCGAAAGACCTGGGGTTCAAAGTCAACAAAGACACAACTTGTAACTTTTCCGATAACGAGAACTTCGTCGTACTCGCCTGCGTAACCATGCTCCTCGACAAAGGATATCGCCCCGAATCACTTGAGCTGGAGCGCGAATGGGCCCTTGGGCACGAACAAAAGAGCGGCCGCGCTGATATCTGCATTAATGACGAGAGGGGCGACACACTCGCAATCGTCGAATGCAAGACCCCTGGAACGGAGTTCAAAAACGAATTCAAGAACATGCAGTCAGACGGAGGGCAACTCCTCTCCTATTGGCAACAAGAGCGCGCGACTCGCTGGTTGGTACTCTTTGCATGCGATTTCATCAACAACGAAATCGTGCCAGACCAGGTTTCAATTAACTGCAGCGATGACGAGAACTTCATCGCGCTCGCCAAACGCGATGACACCATTGCGCTCTACCGCGACGCCCATACAGTGGAACAGCTCCATCAAGTTTGGACGGAAACGTACAACCAACAAGTCGAGGGAAACATCCTCTTTGGCGATAGGTCGACGGCATACCACCCGATGGTTCCTCCCCTTCTCAAGAAGGACCTTGTCGACTTCAGGGCCGAAGACAGCATCGTCAACCGCTTCGAGGAAATCCTCCGCCACAACAACGTCTCCGATAAAGAGAACGCCTTCAATCGCCTTATCGCGCTCTTTATCGCGAAGCTCCAAGACGAGCTCTCGAAAATGCCAACCCAGGAGATTGAGTTCCAATACCGCCAAGGACGCGACACCTACGAAACGCTCCAGGACAGGCTCCAGAGACTCCACTCAGACGGCATGAGAAAGCTCATGCGGGAAGAGGTCCTGTACGTTCCCAACGACTACGCCGAAAACCTCATAAGCAACTATACGGGCCAGCACCGCAAGAAGCTCATCGAGGAGCTGAACGGCACGCTGCGCAAGCTCAAGTTCTATACCAACAATGACTTTGCGTTCAAAGACGTCCACAACGAGGAACTCTTTCTTCAGAACGGCAAGGTACTCGTAGAGACGGTGCAACTTCTACAGCCGTATCGCATCGTAGGAACTCAAGACATTCAATTCTTGGGCGACCTCTTCGAACAGCTCCTTAATCAGGGCTTTAAGCAAAACGAGGGCCAATTCTTCACACCTGTGCCCATCACCCGTTTTATTTGGAAGTCACTCCCACTCGACAGCATCGTGCAGGACGAGGCTGGTGCCGTGCACTATCCACGCGTTATCGATTACGCCTGTGGCGCGGGGCACTTTCTCACAGAAGGATTCGAAGAAATCTCCGACGCCGCATGCCAATATGATCCGACCATAGAGGATGACCTCGGAGACGCCGACTGGGTCAGAGACAATCTCGTCGGCATCGAGAAGGACTATCGACTCGCTCGCGTTTCCAAGGTCTCGTTCTACATGCATGGCGCAGGGCAGGGCAACGTGGTCTTCGGCGACGGACTTGAAAATTATCCCGACAAGGGAATCGACAGCCGAACCGACAGGGGACGCTTCGACATTCTTGTCGCCAATCCCCCGTACTCTGTCGCGGCCTTCAAACCGCATCTCAAGCTTCACAACAACGAACTCAAAGTGCTGGAAACCATCAGCGATAGCGGCTCGGAAATCGAGACCCTCTTTGTCGAGCGTGCGGCACAGCTTGTTCGGCCCGGAGGCTACGCCGCCATTGTCCTCCCCACCTCGATCCTCGACAAGAGCACGAGCTCGAGTTTCATGGCCGCACGCGATGTGCTTTTGAGCTCCTTCGAGATCGTCTCCATCGCCAGGTTTGGATCAGGCACATTCGCGGCCACAGGAACAAACGTCGCAATTATGTTCCTACGTCGCTTTGACGAGATCCCGCCCCGCAATGCGAACGCACTTGATTTCGTTGACGCTGTTTTTGAGCGCAGGAAGCTCACTGGTTGGAAAGACGAAAGCGCTTTCAACGCTTATCTCGACACAATTAATGTAGACGGAGATACTTACCGGGCTTTTCTCGCAGGAGAGGCTGGCTGGAACGAATGGGCAAACACTCGCCACTTCAACGTTTATTGCCATCTTTTCGAATCATCGAAGGAGCTCAAGACCCTTCGAAAGAGCAAGACTTGGAAGGCGGCCGACAAGAACTCACAGCTCAAAGCAGAGAACGAGCTGTTCTATCGCTATGCGCACAAGGAAGAGCGCAAACGCCTGCGCGTTTGGGGTCTCGTCTGCGGCGAACAGACGCTCATCATCAACTCACCTAACACGACCAAGGAAATCGCCTCTTTCCTTGGCTACAAATGGAGCAATCGCAAAGGCAACGAGGGGATACAGCCCATCGATGGTGAGGGCGTGCTCTATTCGGACGACGAATCGGACGACACGAACTCGCTAAGCGGCATCATCAGAGCATGGTTCTCCGGCGAGCAGGTTGAGCCCGGCGACCTTGCCCAGTACTACTACTATGCCAAGACCACCGATTTCATCGACTTTGATGCCGAGAAGTTCGACGAGACTCTTACGATTCCCCGCTCTTTCTACAAGCCCCGCTCGTTCGCCCAGGGCACCGTAGTCAAGACGCTTAGAGACATCACATCCTACGTTACCAACAGCGTGGCCCAGAGTTCCATCACCACCGACACTTACGTAACAACGGAGAACATGGTCAAGGATCGTGGCGGCATAACCGCCTATAGCGGAGAGCTTCCGGCAAGTGCTGGCACCGCATACAAGAAGGGAGACACGCTCGTCTCCAATATTCGCCCCTATCTGCAGAAGATTTGGCTCGCAGACCGCGATGGGGCGTGCTCCAAGGACGTTTTGGTATTCCGAAGCATAAATACCGACAGCCTATTGCCCGAGTTCCTCCATCTGCTCCTGTGGCAGAAGGACTTCTTCGACTACGATATGTCCACCTTCACGGGAACCGGCAGGCCTCGCGGAGACAAGAATGAGCTGCTCAAATACCCCATCCCAGTCCCGACGCTCTCCGAGCAGAGAGCCCTCATCGACGGTTTCAATCGCTTAACAGATGAAATCAATAGCAAAAGACAGCAAATCGCCGCTCTCAAGGAAAGCGTCAAATCACGGTTTGTCGAGATGTTTAGAACCAAGACGCACGCATCATGGCCAATCGAAACAATTGGCAACTACAGCATAGAAATGCACTACGGCACTTCAGCAAAAGCCGGCGCCGATGGCGATTATGTCTACATCCGAATGAACAATATCACCGACGACGGCATCCTTGACCTAACCGATACAAAGCGAATCACCCTAAAGGGCCAAGCTCTCGAAAATGCTACCGTCCGCTATGGCGATATGCTTTTTAATCGAACCAACAGCATTGACAAGGTTGGGAAAACTTGCGTTTTTCATCAGTCAGAGACCATGGTTATTGCTGGGTACATCGTGTGCGTAAGGTTCGCTGACCACAGCTCTGCCGAATATGTATCTGGTTACCTGAATTCAAAGGAAGGAAAGCGAGTCCTTCGTAATATAGCGAAGGGAAGTGTCCATCAGGCAAATATCAGCGCAGCAGACTTGGCCGCTATTCCCATTGCAATTCCCCCGTTGTCCCTCCAACAGGAGTTCGCCGACTTCGCTGCCGAGGCGGACAAATCGCAATTTATCATCCACCAAGATCTTCACGGCTTTTGAAAAGACAGATAGTTACATGTCCAACGCTACAGAAGCCCGAGGACCGTCGCCTTTGATAGCATCTCGTAGGCTCGCGGATATGTCTCTTTGTCGCGCTCGGCCATAAATGCCCAGTTCGCCGTCACGTCAGCCGCTCTCACCATAGCCACCTTGGAGGAGTCGACATAGGAGACTGGAATCTTGGGCAGCCAGTCGCTAAATACAGGAGGGTAGGAGGTCTGCCACGTTGGATTGAACATGCCGCAGCTCAGCTCCTCATCAATCGATTCTGCCAGGTTGTACTTTCCGTCGATCGAAGTCGAATGCTCGTCAACCACAACAGAAACCGCGTCAACCTCACTCGCGGCAATTCCCTGAAGCCTCAGCGCGTCAACGATGCCGGACTTCACGCCACGCTTTAGAGCGTAGTCAAGATACCTTTGCTTGCGCCTTTTCGAGCTTGAATTCTCAGAGCAACTGCAACACCCCTGAGTAGTGGACCTCGTAGGGCGTCCTGAACCCCAGGCGCTTGTGGGGCCTGCGGTTGATGGCATCGTACACCCGCTCGACCTCCTCGTCCGAGACCGCAGAGAAGCCGGTCCCCTTCGGGAAGTACTCGCGCAGCAGACCGTCTGTGTTTAGTCAAGCCTGATTTTCGGGTTGGGGCTGCGGTGGAAATCCTGGTCCTCTTTTGGTCCAGGATTTCCACCGCAGCCCCAACCCGTAAATTGAACGCTATCAAACACAGATGCCGTCGCGAAGTCGATGTCGCGCGTGACGCGGCCGTCGGGGATGCGCGCGAGCAGCCCGCTTCCGCCCTTGAGGATAAACCGGCCGTCGGGGTTGCTGAACACCCTGCGCAGGAACCGGTCGCGCAAAGCCCGACGACAGCCGTCCCCGGGGTCACCGCCCCTGTCGCGAACGGCCCTCTTCAGGGCCCTGTCGAGCTGACCGCCGTTCTCGTACGTCATTCTTCCCGCCTCCTAGCTAACGAATCGTACAGGCTGGCCCCCGCCGGCATCCCGGCTTTTGCCCCCCCGGCGTCGATTTTCTCCCTCAGCGCGCCCTCGTCTTCGACGAGGCCCCTTTCGAGCGCGTCCGCGAGCACGTTCGCGACCAGGCTCAGTTCCTCCCCGGAGTCTATCAGGTCCACCACCGTGAGCCAGGGCCTCGTCGCCGGGATGTCCGAGACGATCGCCACGTCCTTCGGGTCGAGGCGGCGCTTCCTGATGAATCAGGTTCGGGCGCTTAGTCTGCTTTCTCTCGGGCGTGCAGAACTCGTAGGGCGAGGGGCTGACCTCGCCGATGCCGTAGAGCCATGCAGCCGTCGCCCCCATGGCGACGGGGCGCCTCCCCGGGTCGATCGACAGTCAGGCCGCGAGGACGTCCTCCTCCCGCGTGCTCGGCGAGCCGCCCATGCGGTAGACGCCCTTCGCGAGCCTCTCTATGTTGCCGAGCCCTTCCCGCCTCGAGAGCGCGTACCGCTCGACGCCGAGCACCTTCGCCTGCACAGATGTGAAGAGCCCCCTTTGGGAAGAGGCGATGTCGTTGGTGGCTCGTATGACTTCGATTTATTCCATGCTTGCATTGTGGAAAATAATGCAACAATGCAAGCAATACGCTCAGAATACACGGCGTTATTCGGCGGCATTCGGGGTCACTGAAACTGCGGAAACCGATTTTCGCATTTCTTTATTCCCATTTGTTGACCTGGGCGAATGCAATTGAAGAGGGCTTGAATCCGCCTCGCAGTTTCAAGTCAGTTTCATCCGCTCGAAATCGGCCTTCGGGGGACCCGAATTGTGAATTATTCCCGCAGGGCCTAATTATTCCCGTACCGCCGAGTACTCCGTTGTACCGCCCAGTAGGGACACACGGGAATAATTGGGTCGTTTTCCCAGGTAGAGATGCAAAAAGAAAGCCCTCGAACCAAAGGGTTCGAGGGCTGTTATTCCCACTATTTCGCTGGTGGCTTTGGTTCTGTCGTCCCGTCATTCCAGTTGCACCCAGTTTTCGGCATCGACACGGAACGCGTGCCGCCGAATGACGCGATGTCGCGTCTCGTCGGCTTCGGGGACAAAAGCTGGGACAACTTCAAAAACTTTTTTCAAACTCAGGGCTTTGAGTTTTTGTTTTTGTCCCAAAGGAGCTTCCGGCCGTGATTCGGATGCCCGATTGGGCGGAATCGCCCGTTTCTGGAACTCAACCGCAGCATCACGCACAAGCCACTCGCAACAACTGCAAATGATTGGTCGAGGGCGGCTTCCAACGCGATTCCAAAGCCGCAGGTCAGGCGACTGCGCTGCTGGCAGGGAAAGGGAGTCGTATCAGGCGGCTTGCCCATGAGTCGACGATGAGGCCTTCACCGAATGTCGAGAACATGCTGGTAAAATAGGCAATACTTTTTATGACAGGAGAACGAGCATGGCCGAACCCCACGATAGGAAGCCGATCCTCACGATCGAGCAGCAGATAGAGCACCTCAAGCAGAAGGGCGTAGCCTTCGAGCTGTGTTCCGAGGAAGAGGCCGAGGACTACCTGCGCGACAAGTGCAACTTCTTCAAGCTCGCATCCTATCGCAAACTCTTCTCGAAATACGAGGGAGGCCCGCGCGACGGCCGCTACGTAGACCTCGACTTCGGCCAGCTACGCCTGCTCGCGGCGCTCGACCAGGAGCTACGCCACGCCCTGCTCGGCATGACGCTCGACATCGAGCACTTCCAGAAGGTGACACTGCTTCGCGAGATGGAGGACCGTGGAGAGGATGGCTACGCCATCGTGGCCGACTACATGGCATCGCTTACCACTGCAAACAGGGAGTACCGCCTGCGCGAGCTCAAGATGAGCGGCCGCAGCCCCTACAGCTCGAGCCTCTACGCGAAGTACTCCGGCGACATGCCTGCCTGGGCCTTCCTTGAGCTCACCTCGTTCGGCACCCTCATCGACTTCGTGCGCTTCTGCGCCAGGCGATGGGGCGACAGGCGCTTCGAGGCCTCCCACTACGACCTCAAGCGCGTGAAGTCCGTCCGCAACTGCGCCGCGCACGGCTCGTGCCTGATCAACTGCTTCGCCGAGAGGGGCGCCGCCCGGGGCTCGGCGTCCAGTGGCGTCTCCCGAAGGGTCGCCGCCGTGGGAATCCCCAAGGCGACCAGGAGGAAGTGGATGGGGAATACGGCCATGCAGGAGGTCGCGACCGTGCTCGTGGCGCACTCCGGCTTGGTACCCGAGGGCTCCTCGCGCTCGCGCGCCGCATCCGAGCTCGCCGAGATGTTCGCCAGGGCCGACGGAGAAACCGAGGCGCTGCCCGACAAGGGGCCCGACGCCGCAGCTCGCTCCGCGCTCGAGTTCCTTCGCAGGTTGACAGAATCGCTCGGGTTGGTAGAATAGCCTGCAGATAGCAAAACCTTCACGGTTTTAGGGGCGGACTTGCGCAAGCGACTCTGCCCTATTTTTATATTCACTCGCTATAGGAGACGGGTGATACCTGGGTCAATGACAGAACTGAGAAGCCCGGAATAATGGAGCCAGTTAGAAACCCTCGGGTTTGCGGGGCGGGATCGTGAGAGCGATTCTGCCCTATTTTTTCCTCCGTCTGCCCCAAACCAAGTATTTCGAAGATAGCCTGTAGGTGTCCTCCTGGGCGCCTTTTATTTTCAGGGAATCGGCCGCTTCATGAACGAGCGACCGGCTTGACCTAGATCGAACCGCCTTCATCTCCGCCTAGGCGCCGGCGATCAACATCGTAAATCCGCGCGTGCTACAATGCGGGCACCAGAGATGAAAACACAGTCCCCGTCGGGTAGTCGTGGGCGTGCGGGAGTCCGCATCAGTAACCTGCCTCCTTGGTTGTCCCTTCTCTGCATGGTCATCTACATAAAGGAGGAACCAACCATGCAGATCAGCGTGTCGTCCACCCTGACCGTATATCATGACGGCCAATTCTGGGTCGGGCTGGCGGAGCACGTCGAGGACGGAAGGTACGGCGTCGCCCGCATCGTCTTCGGCGCGGAGCCGTCCGATGAGGAGATTCTGCAATTCGTTGTCTGCAAATGGGAGAAGCTCTCGTTCTTCGATGGCAAACCGGCTGAGGCAAGCAAGCCCGCAAAGAACCCCAAGCGACGCGCTCGCGAGGCTGCGAAAACCCTCAAGCAGCCAGCGATGAGCACCAAGGCGCAGCAGGCGCTCGCGGCACAGAAAGAAGCGATAAAGCAGGAATCAGCTCATGCAAGAAGCCGACGCCGCGCGGAAGAGGCTGATGCGCGCTACGAGCAGAGAAAACTGAAGCGCAAACAGAAGCATCGCGGGCATTGATCGCCATTTGCAGCAAGGCAAACCATATACAGCAGCGGCGTCAGTTCCACTTGAAGCCGACGCCGCGTAGACGCTGATGGTGACGGCTATGCACGGCCACGGGCGCGCCACCGCACTTCACAGCTTGTTTCTCAAGTATTTGGGACGCACACGCGGCGTTCAAAAATGCGGAGCGACTCTGCATGGCTCGAGACTGAGCCGAGGTGCCCTACTTCTCGCCCTCCAGCAGCCCCACGATGCGGTCGATGTCGACGGCAAAGCCAGGCCTTCCCTCGCGCTCGTAGCGGTCGAGGTATGCCTGGCACTCGGAGACAATGCGCTTGGTGTTGCCGTCGATGATGCACTGGAGCGTCTCGAGTAGGCCGAGCCCGCGGTCCTGAAGCGGCGCTGGTAGGCCTTGGTTATGGGGAACATCTTGATGTAGTGGATGCCGTGGCGACAGCCGGGGCGCGTCGTGGGGCGGGGTGGCAACGCAAAGTACTGGTCTTTGGGCACGTTAGGGGCGATGTTGGAACGCAGCGGCACGGCGAAGTCCCTGCGCTTCCCGCGGAAATGCAGCCTCACCACCACGATGCAGGGGCGATTGTGCTTAAGCATGAGCTCGCGGTCGCCCTCGACGAGGTCGAAGAAGTCCTGGGGATGGATACGATCTTCATCGGTTACGCCCCCTTCATACGAAGCGGGGCCCGCATCGCTGCAGGCCCCTACAGGTGGGCGATATTCTACGCCTTGCAGCACCCCGTCGCCCACGGAGGTTAAACGTACACGTAAGCCGTACTCTGAAAGCCGCGGCTTCCGGCGAGTAGTTTATACCACGAAAGGTCGATTTCAATGCGCATAGCTCGCATAATAACACTCGCTGGGCCGTCACCCCTGGCCGTTACCCTCCAATCTTCATTGAAGTCAGCAGGTCAATTCATATAGTCATGGGGGCTTATCCTAAAGGGGATCAAATTTATACCCCCATAACTAAGGAATTTTCTATTCCCACTCAATGACTAGAGCCCTGGTGTAATTGGCTGGATCGCCGTTCCGGGAACCGGTATCGACCCACCTGTCCGCCAAGCTCCTTCTTCAGCTCCAGCCTAGCATCTGACTCGCGCCGCTTTAAGCGAAAACCGGAGAGATGCGTCTTAGCCAAGAAAAGAAGGTTAGCCTCATCTTACTGCATGATTCGTGTGTTATAGTTAGAAGGCTCTAACTGTTTGGGGGCGACAGCCATGCACGAACGCGAGGGTTTCTGGGACAAGAACGCCGGTCGGTATGACCGTTTCATGCGAAACGACCGGGCGGCGTATGAGAAGATGTATGGGCTGATCCGGCCGGTGGTGAAAGCAAAGACCGTGCTGGAGGTTGCCACCGGCACGGGGCTTATCGCAAAGAGCGTCGTGGATGCGGCGGCGCGCATCGAGGCTACGGACGCCTCTGCAAAGATGATCCTTGAAGCAAAGCGGGACAATCAATCCGCAAAGCTGCACTTTTCCGTACAAGATATGTTCCGCCTGCCCTATGCACAGAAGTCCTTCGAAGTGGTGATCGTGTCCAACGCACTTCACATAGTGCCGCATCCGGAAAAGGCCCTGCAAGAAATCAGGCGGGTGCTGAAGGACGACGGCGTGCTCATCGCGCCAACCTTCACCCACGCGGGGAACTCGGTTTCCGGCAAGGCAAAAGCCTTTTTCATGAGTATGGCGGGATTCCCCCTCCACAGCAGGTGGACAAGCGAGGAATACCTGCGTTTCCTGCGTCAAAACGGCTGGGCGGTGCGGAAAAGCGCGGTGCTGAAGGCCTCGTTCCCGTTGACCTATGCGGAATGCACGAAATCGGAGGGGCCAGATGTCGTTCTTTGAAAACACCCGCAAGCCCGTGGGCCTCGGCGGAAAACTTATGGTTGCCATGATGAACCTGGGCCACAGCCCTGTGGCGCGGTGGGGACTTCGATTTCTACGACTTGCGCCAAATGCCAAGGTGCTGGATTGCGGCTGCGGCGGCGGGGCGAACATAAAACGGCTGCTGAAAAAATGCCCGCATGGCGTCGTCAAGGGCGTCGACTATTCGCCCGTCAGCGTGGAGAAGACTAGAAAGCTCAACCGAATTGCAATTCAGGAGGGGCGTTGTGCCGTTCTGCAAGGCAGTGTGGCGGATATGGTGTTTGAGGATAGCTACTTCGATGCTGCCACGGCCTTTGAAACCGTCTATTTTTGGCCTGATTTGCCCCGATGCTTCCGTGAGGTCTGGCGGACGCTGAAGCCAGGCGGGACAATTCTCATCTGCAACGAGAGCAATGGCGATACGGACAAGGACGAGAGGTGGACGCAGATCATCGGCGGCATGACCATCTACAAGGACATTGAATTAAAGGCGTATCTGGAGCAGGCGGGTTTTCACGAGGTGCAGATACGCAAAAAGAAAAAGTGGCTCTGCGTCACGGCGCGGAAGTAAGGGCATCAAGCACGGGCATTTTTTGCATCCATCCTGCACATGAGTTAGGCATGCCGGTCATAGCGGCTGTGCTGGCGGCAATTATGACAGTTTTTATTCACTGAGGAAGAAACCTATGAAATGTAAAATTGAGAAAAACACCGTGCAGGAGACGCTGATCCTCCCGCTGTATTCCCGGAAGCTGTGTACAGAGTTGTACCCGAACCTTTACAAGGATGAAACAGCGGTTCGTCTGCTCGGCCAGATCGACTACGACTTTTCAGAGGCAGAGAAAAACTCTCGCAGCCTGATGCAGCGCTTTGGTGCGCTGGAGGTGGCCATGCGACAGGGTGATCTTGCTTTCGAGGTGCAGGATTACCTGAAAGACCACCCCAATGCGGCGGTGGTCAATCTGGGCTGCGGGCTGGACAACACCGGCAGAACCTGCGACAACGGTAAATGCAAGATCTACAATCTGGACTTCCCGGATGTGATTACCTTGCGACAGCAACTACTGCCCGCCGGGGATCGAGAACAAAATATCCCCTGCGACCTGAAAGACACCGCATGGTTTGGCAAAATCGATGCCTCCGGCGGGGCGGTGTTCTTTGCCTCCGGGGTGTTCTATTACTTTCTGACCCAGCAGGTCCGGGAACTGGTGCGGGGGATGGCGGACGCTTTCCCCGGCGGTGTGCTGGTCTTTGATGCTGCCAATCGGACGGCGGTAAAGATGATCGCAAAAACATGGCTTAAGACTGCAAAAATCAAAGATGTGGGGGCATATTTTGCGGTTTCGGATGCCGCCAAGGAAATCGGCACGTGGGACAGCCGTCTGCAGGTCACAAGCCGCGGCTATATGCTGGGCTACAACGATTTGAGAGACCCTTCTGTCAGCGGCTTTTTCCGGCTTCTCGCAAGGGTCGGTGACAACGGGATGAAAATGCAAATCGTGAAAATAAGATTTTGAGAGACAAAAATGAAGCGCATTCACTTTGACGTTGAAGAAGACGGCTTTTACGGCGCATATTGGGCGTGCAAGGACACACATACAGCAGCGGGCACGGATTCGATTGAAACCGTGCCCGCTATCTGATACTAAATTATTTTATCAAACGTCTGTTCTATTATCGCCTATTACAACAGCATTGCGTTCGCATTCACGGAGCTTTACGGCAGAAGCTGTGGGGGCGGTGTGCTTGAGATTCTGCCCAAGAAAGTTGGCAATATCCCTGTTCTCAATACCGGTCTATTGAACATTAATCCCGAGCTAAAAAGAAACGTTATCAGCATAATTGACGGAGTAGTAAGAAATGGGCGCAATATCGACGAAGCGTTGGATTACATTGATGCAGAGATACTCGTTGGTGTACTTAGATTCGATAAAGATACCTGTCGCGCATGTAGACGCATATGGAAAGACATTGAAAGCAAGGCGCCTTGGCAGAGGCAAAAGATAGGCAGTGACTATAATGACCAGCACAAAATTTACTTGGATTAGCTTTTATGAAGAGTTATCTGACAAGCTGCTGACCTATCGAGACAGGCGCGACGATTTGATAAACAAGCTAGCAACTGTCTATGAATCGATCGGGATGAGTCTCCCTAAGCTTGAGGCAGATGAGCTCCAAGACATCGATCCGTTCACCGTCTTCGGCCTCTTCAACAAGGGCATCACAGACGCAAACCGGCAAAAGATCATCGCCGGCATCGCCGAGGTGTTCGACATTGGGGCAGATCAGCCCACGGACTTCGAGGGCATCCCCGTGCTCAACAACCTCAACGCGACCTTCTATGCCTTCGCCAACGACGACCGGCGCGGCGAGAATGACATCGACAACCTTTGGCATGTTTTCGAGGCCGAACTTGCACTGGCCGCCGACGACAACGAGGAAACCCGGAAGGTCTTCGTCGAGGCATTCGATACCGCCGTCATCCAGTTCACACTTGGCTGGAAGCTCACCATGGGCCTCTACTGGGCGAGGCCCTACAACTTCATCAGCCTGGACTCGCGCAACCGTTGGTTCATGGCCGACGTGGCAAAGGCTGGCTCCACCATTGCCGGCATAGCGCCAAAGGAGAAGGACTCGCCAGTTCATGACGGAGATCGCTACCTCGACATTTGCGACACCATCAAGTCGGAGCTCGGAAGCGAAGAGTGCTCGTATGCAGACTTCCCCTCGCTGACGGCTGCCGCCTTCGTGGAGTCCGAACGCGTCAACCAGGAGCGGAAGGCTGCCGAGAAGGCTGCAGCCGAGAAGGCGGAAGAAAATTCCCTTGGAGACGAGGGGGTCAAGACCACACATTACTGGACCTACTCCCCGGGAGACGGTGCCGCGAGGTGGGATGACTTCTACGCACGTGGCGTAATGGGCGTCGGCTGGAGCAAGCTCGGCGACGTCGAGAAATACGCCAGCAAGGAAGACATCCGCAAGAACCTGCGCACCCTGTACAGTAGCAAGTACTCGCAGAAGAACTCCGCGCTCGCGCTCTGGCAGTTCTCGCGCGAAATCAAGCCGGGCGACGTTGTCTTTGCTAAGCGGGGCCGCAGCGTAATTATTGGTCGCGGCATCGTTGAGGGGGATTACCAATTCGACGAAAATGGCGACTCCTATCCGAACATCCGCAGGGTACGCTGGACGAACAGAGGAGAGTGGCACACGGAAGACTTCCTCGCCGTGAAGACCCTGACGGACATCACCGCCTATCCCGACCTCGTTGAGAAGCTCAACTCGTTCTTCGAGAACGAGGGCGGCGAAGTCGAAGAAGACACGGAGGAGGTTGAATACCCAGCGTACACGTCCGAGGACTTCCTCTCGGAGGTCTACATGGACGGCGAGTACTACAGGACCCTCGTCAACGTCCTGCGCGCGAAGAAGAACATCATCCTGCAGGGTGCCCCAGGCGTAGGCAAGACCTTCGCCGCAAAGCGCCTGGCCTACTCCATGATGGGCGTGAAGGACGCCGAGCGTGTGATGATGGTGCAGTTCCACCAGAGCTACAGCTACGAGGACTTCATAGAGGGGTTCCGCCCGAACGCGCAGGGCTTCGACCTCGAGAAGGGCGCGTTCTACAACTTCTGCAAGAATGCGAAGGACGATTCTGACAACGACTACTTCTTCATCATCGACGAAATCAACCGTGGCAACCTCTCGAAGATCTTCGGCGAGCTGTTCATGCTCATCGAGAACGACAAGCGCGGGCCCAGGAACACGCTGCAGCTCCTCTACTCGCACGAGCTGTTCTACGTCCCGAGCAACGTATACCTCATTGGAATGATGAACACAGCGGACCGCTCGCTCGCCATGCTCGACTACGCCCTGCGCCGCCGCTTCGCGTTCTTCGACCTCCGTCCCGCCTTCGACACGGAGAGCTTCATCGCCTATCAGGAGGGACTTGCCAGCGAGAAGTTCGATAGGCTCATCGCCTGCGTCGTGAAGCTGAACGAGGCGATCGCGTCCGACGAGTCGCTGGGAGACGGCTTCTGCATCGGCCATAGCTACTTCTGCCGCATGTCCCCGGACGACGTAACGGACGATAAACTCTCGGCAATCGTCAACTACGAGCTCGTGCCGATGTTGCGCGAGTACTGGTTCGACGAGCCTACCAAGGTCGACGAGTGGGCCGGCAAGTTGCGCAGGTCAATCCGGTGATCCGGATACAGAACATCTACCACATGCTCACCTATGCGTTCCAGACGCTGCAAGGGCAGGGCTACCGCGGCATCGCAGCCGAGGAGTTCGACAACACCGCCGACCTCCTCGCCGAGATACTGTCACGGGGCGTGAGCCTGCAGCTCAAGCGCGGCCTTGGCCGAGAGTACGTCGACCGCAAGGAAATGCTCTCCTCACCGAGGGGCAAGATTGAGCTGTCCGAGTCCTTGAAGACGCGCTCGATTCTGCGCAGGCAGCTGGTTTGCAGCTACGACGAGTTCAGCACGGACACGCGCATGAACCGCATCCTCAAGGCGACGATCATGCTCTTGATTCGTTCGGACATCGACAAGGCGCGCAAGAAGGCACTTAGACGGCTGCTTCCGTACTTCGTGGACGTGGAAGACGTGAACCTTTCGGGCGAAGACTGGCACATGCGCTTCGACCGGAACAACCAGACTTATCGCATGCTCATGAACGTGTGCTGGCTGGTCGTGAAGGGCCTTCTCCAGACGCGGGAGAGCGGGGGTCTCCGCATGATGGACTTCCTCGACGAGCAGCGAATGAGCCACCTGTACGAGAAGTTCATCCTCGAGTACTACAGACGTGAGCACCCAGAGCTTTCCGCGGGGGCGCCGTACATCAGCTGGGCGCTCGACGACAACTTCGATGACATGCTCCCCGCCATGCACACCGACATAACGCTCACACGAGGCAGGGCCGTCCTCATCGTCGACGCGAAGTACTACAGTCACACGACGCAACAGCAGTTCGGCAAGCAAAGCGTCCACTCCGGCAACCTATACCAGATCTTCACCTACGTGAAGAACAAGGAAGCGGAGCTCGCCAGCACTCACGAGCAGCATAGCGTGTCGGGCATGCTGCTCTACGCCAAGACCGACGAAGACGTGCAGCCTGATGGTGTGTATCAGATGAGCGGTAACCAGATAAGCGTGAGGACATTGGACCTGAACCAGCCCTTCGAGACAATACGTTCGCAGCTCGACGGTATTGCTGAAGCTCATTTCTCAAAAGAGGCGGCTTATGTTTGAGAGCCTGACAAAACATCTGCCTGCGATTGAGAATGCCGAGGGATTTGGCAACTGGGTTGTAGACCGAGAGAGCAAGGGCACCATGGACGACCCAATCAAGATACCCTACGTGAATTACGGAACGACGGTTGCTGACGTTGAACAAGCAATCTACGACTTCGTCGACGAGCATTCAGAGTACGAGCTCACGCATTACCACGACATACTTGAACGCAACGGACTCGAGTGGAGCAGCCAAGCAATGTCTGGGGCAGATGTATCGGAACTTGACGGCCAGGCGGTGATGGCGCTTCTGCTCGGAGCCGTGAGAGCAGAACGCTTCTGCGATGGGGCACTGCTCGGCTTCTTTGGGGACGGGAGCATGAGACGCTGGCTTTTGCGTCTGCGCGAGATTGATGACAAAGGTAGCGATGAGTAACAACTTGAGCCTCACCATTGAGATACACAGCGATGAAGACGGACGATAGAGTTGCGACCATCTTTCCCAGTGAGGGACTTGTCGTCGGATATGGCACGGTGTGGGCCAGCAGCAAGACGGAACACGCGCACTTCCGCATAGATGCTGCAAGCACGTTGGAATGCAACATCTCGGCATGAAAACATGTATGAGGGACAATGGATTAATCACCCCTCATACATGTCGGCTAAGCAGCGCGAAGCGTAAAAAACAGACCGCCAAAGAACAGCACAGCACAGGTGCCCACAACCAACTCGAAGTTCGACTTATGCAGCTTCGTCGTGGTATCGGACATTGCCTGTCGAATCTTCTCAGACTCCTGCATGACCTTATCGAACTGTTCGTCGGTCAGATTGCCGCTCTGGAGCAGGGCCTGTGTCTCGTCGGCCTGCATGCTCAGGACTTCCATCTGGCGCATGACAACAGAGTGATTAGTGTCCATGGCCTTATCCATGCTCTGCTTGGCGAAGTCGGCGAGATCCTTGCGATCCATGTCATTGTCCTCGTAATGCGGTACCAGCGTGTTAGTCGCCATTGTTAGTTCTCCGTTCTAGGGCTCACATGGAGCCCGTTAGTGTTTTGCATTGATTACACGGCTTGATGTCCGTACCTCGTGGCCACATAATGCACGGTAGTACGAAATGCTGTGTTCTGTGAACAGCCATTAGGACACCAAAATGTCCGTACTAAAGGAGTCAAGATGAACAATGCTGAGACTGATGCTTTTGGAGAGAAAATTGACCCCGAGTGGTTTAAGTGGGTGATACACCGGCTTGACTCGAGCATACGTAAGATTGGGGCTGATGCCGACATTGGCAGAACAGAGAAAACCATACTTCGTGCGGTGAAGTCGGGAACGATACGTCCCGAATTGCTGGATCAGATTGCAAAGAAGCTCGACGTCTACCCAGACTATCTTGCGGGTCGCTACGCATGGACGCTCAATCTCGACATCATGAAAGAAGAGGGAGTCCTTGACTACTGGCGTGAGCACTATCTGAGCCCGAAGCAATTCCCATACAAACTTGCGGAGCAGTTACGGCTTGATTCCTATCGTCAGCTTATTGACACGCTGCTCATCCATGGCATTTCTGAAGCTGAGTACAAGGGTCTGGACTGGAATAAGAGGCACGAGCTCGAAAGAGAACTAGATCGACAAACAACCCGAATTCTCAACCACTGGTTTCCTGACCATGCGAGGCCTGTGGAGGATCTCGAATACTTCCAAACTATGGAATGGCAGGATGAACGTGATGTGATTGAAGCCATGCTTGACTACTTAAAGGACCAAGGGCTCGTGACTGTTTATGACCAAGAGCCTGATGATGACTCAGAGGATCCATTCTTTGAGGAGTACAAGCACCTGTCTGTAGTTAGCATGCCTACGATGTCCCGCATCGTCATCAAGGGCGAATCGGGCTTGTGTAGCGTTGATGAGGCATTCACCGACATGGTTGTCATCACACCCGATTGGATCAGCTACAAATACAAGCCTCGTAAGATATCAGAGCATAACTTGCCGATGAGCTGGGCATACCAGCCAAGCGGCCTTGGCTATCGTGCGCTGTTCGATGAAGCTGCCGAGAAGGTCACCGGTATCCTAGAGCTAGATGACGAGGAGTTTGTTGCCGACATAGGTTCAACGACGTTTGCCGTCACATATCCCAATGGAACAAAGAAGCATAGGGTCTTTTGCCTGCCAGGCGACGACTTTGCTGAGTGTTTTGCACTGGTGAAGAAGATGGTTCCAAGCGAAGAGGCGATTCCACGCGTCCTTATAACCTCAGATGATGAGTAGAAAGCATCTCGACATCATGCATAGAAGAACGTAAGGTCAAGCGACAACTCCGAGCATAATCTGCGTACTTGTGACACGGTCGGACATTGCCTCCCGAGGACGAAAAGCCGATCTCGGGAGGCAGTTCTTTTATGGAGTCAATCATCGTGGCGTGCATTACTGGTGTCGTAACGCTGATTGGAGTGATCCTTTCCAACTCTAAGAGCAGAGCCGTCATGGAGGTCAAGCTCGACGCCCTCACGGAAAAGGTCGAGAAGCACAACCAGGTCCTGGAGCGCACCTACGTACTCGAGCAGGACATGGCTGTCGCGATGCACGACATCGAGTCCTTGAAGGGAAAGGTGGGCTGACATGAACGAGTTTCTGGCAAACAACGAGTGGTACTGGCGACTGGCACGCACGATCGTGCAGGGAGTCCTTGGCGTGGTCATCGCCAACATCGACCTGATCATGGGCTGGTGCGTGCTGGACCCGAGCGTGAGGGGCCTGGTCGTGGCGCTCGTGATGGCGGTCCTTTCTCCCATCATGGCGGCACTCGGCGGAGGCGACAAGGGCATCGTCATCCCGAAGGGCGGTGCCAACCGTAGGGCTTAACGGCATCGACATCTCGAGCTGGCAGGACGACCTAGTCGTCGGCAACATGGCGACCTGCGACTTCGTCATCGTGAAGGCGACCGCGGCGGCAAAGCTCGCTACTACCTGCTCACACTCGTCTTTCACGACCAGGCAGACAGCATCGCCGAGGCGGTCACGGGCTATGAGGCCAAGCTTGCCAGGGCTGATCTCCCTAACATTCCGTTTCACTCCGAGCCTCTCATAAACGGGCACAAGGACTATGAGTTTCTTAACATCGAGCAGCGCAAGGTGATGCTCGCCTACTTCTCCTCGTTCGTCCGCAAACTTCCCATTTCCTATATCACGTTTGTCTACCGCCGCAGCCAGTTCGAAGACCCGGCAAGGCTAATGGAGCGTATGGGGCGCGATATCTCCTCTGCCATGATTGAACACCTGGGCTTCTTTCAATCTTTCGACGATGTGAAGGTTTACTACGACAACGGTCAGGATATCGTCAAGCAGGCACTCGACCGCTCGGTGGGCAAGGTCCTCTCAAAAGGGGTCGTCCGACGCCGCAAGACCTCGATGACCGACTACCGTCTCGAGCAAGCGGCGGATTACCTCTGCACTATCGAACTTGCCTTGGTCAAGTACAAGGCCAAGGAGAGCGATGAGACGTACAACAAGTTCTTCGGAGGTATAGGCTCTTTCAAGAGGAACTGGCTCAAGCAAGCCCGCAACAAGCGGATATAGGCGGTTCCGCGGCTCTGCAGGGAGCCGCCAACCCCTCCATCGGCGGGAAGGCGGGACGCCGACGCGGAACTCCCGACGACGTGCTTCGAGCAGCGGAAGCTGAAGCGCAAGCAGAAGCAGCGCGGGCAATGATCGGTGCCGACATGGGCCCAGACGTGAGCAGTGCTACGTCCCCTGTTCACGGGGCGCGAAACCATAAAGGTTGCACAGAGGTTGCAAAATAAGAAGCCCCCGACCTGTTTTCGCAGGTCAGAGGCTTGAAATCAACGAATATCGTTTATTCCCACTCGATCGTCGCGGGCGGCTTGGACGTGATGTCGTAGCAGACGCGGTTGGCGCCAGGGACCTCGGCAACGATGCGGCCGGAGATGCGGGCCAGGACGTCGTAGGGCAGCTTGGCCCAGTCGGCGGTCATGGCGTCGCTGGACTCCACGGCGCGCAAGATGATCGGGCGCTGATAGGTGCGCTCGTCGCCCATAACGCCAACGGACTTGATGTCGGGCAGGACCGCAAAATACTGCCAGCAGCTGTGCTCGGAGTTGCGCTCGCCGGTCTGCTCAAACAGACGCTGGTTATAGGCGTCGAGCTCCTCGCGCACGATGGCGTCGGCATTCTTGAGGATCTCGAGCTTCTCCTTGTCGACCGCACCGATGATGCGGATGGCAAGACCCGGGCCCGGGAAGGGCTGACGGAACACGATGTGACCCGGCAGGCCGAGCGCAAGGCCAAGCGCGCGGACCTCGTCCTTAAAGAAGTGATCGAGCGGCTCGATAAGGTCGAAGTGCACGCCCTCGGGGAACGGAATCAGGTTGTGGTGGCTCTTGATGGTGGCCGTCTTGCCGCCCGTCTTGCGAGCGCCGGACTCGATGATGTCGGGGTAGATGGTGCCCTGAGCCAGGTACTTGACCGGCTTGCCATCGCACTCGAGCTGCTGAGCAACCGCGAAGAACTCTTTCCAGAACTGCGTGCCGATGATGCGGCGCTTCTCCTCGGGCTCGGTCACGCCGGCCAGAAGCTCGGCATAACGGTCCTCGGCGTGGACGTGGATAAAGTCGACGTCAAACTGTTTGGTGAAGACCTCCTCCACCTGCTCGGGCTCGCCCTTGCGCAGCAGACCGTGGTTGATGAACACGCAGGTCATCTGCTTGCCCACGGCGCGGGCGCCCAGCGCAGCCACGACGGAGGAGTCGACGCCACCGGACAGGGCCAGAATCACGCGGTCGTCGCCGACCTTCTCGCGGAACTCAGCCGTCATGGTCTCGACCAGGTTGTCCATGCTCCAGTTGGGCTCCAGGCCGCAGATCTCAAACAGGAAGTTGCTCAGCAGCTGCTGACCGTACTCGGAGTGCTTGACCTCGGGGTGGAACTGCGTGGTGAAGATCTTGCGCTCGACGCACTCCATGGCGGCAACCGGGCACACGTCGGTGCTGGCGGTAACGGTAAAGCCCTCGGGCACCTCGGACACGGCGTCGCGATGGCTCATCCACACGGTCTGCTCCATAGGCGTGGAGTTAAAGAGCTTGGCGCCGGCCGTACGCGTGATGGTGGCGCGGCCGTATTCGCCCACCTCGGAGTGGCCGACCTTGCCACCGAGCGTCACGGCCGTGATCTGATGGCCGTAGCAAAAGCCCAGGACGGGAAGGCCCAGGTCAAAGATGGCAGGATCGATGGACGGAGCGTCCTCGGCATACACGGAGGCCGGGCCGCCGGAAAGGATGAGCGCAGAGGCGTTCATCTCGCGAATCTCGTCGGCCGAGATGTCGCAGGGGACAATCTCGGAATACACGTTGAGGTCGCGGACGCGACGGGCAATGAGCTGACCGTACTGCGCACCAAAGTCGAGTACGAGGACCTTTGCGGAAGCCTTTTGATCCATGGTTTCCCCCTCTTGTTGGCGGGGAGCCGGTGCCCACCCGCGTGAATGAACGAAAATAACTTTCATAGTGTACACGTTATATGGGGTTTCTCGTCCCTCGCAGCCATCAGCGCACGGCAAACGCACGACCGGGGCCCTATTTGACGGCGATTGAAGTGTTACCAAACGTTACAGATGATGTAATACGTTTGAACATTGGACGCCCTGTGCCACAATACTGCCGAACGACTCCGCCTCTGCGGCGGCAAATACGATAGGAATACCAGCATGAAGCGCATCCTTCTCATCGCCACGGGCGGCACCATCGCATCGACCGAGGACGGCAATGGTCTCTCCCCCGCCCTGACCGGTGAGGAGCTCGCCCAGAGCGTCCCCGAGATCTCGGGCCTCTGCGAGCTCGACGTCGTGCAGCCCATGAACATCGACAGCACCAATATGCGCCCCAGTGACTGGATGCGTATCCGCGACGTCATCGTCGAGGGTTATGCCGACCACGACGGCTTCGTGATTCTGCACGGTACCGACACCATGAGCTACACCGCGGCAGCGCTTTCCTACCTGATTCAGGACAGCCCCAAGCCCATCGTGCTCACCGGCTCGCAAAAGCCCATGGGCAATCCCTTTACTGACGCCAAGCTCAACCTGTACCAGAGCCTGCTCTATGCGCTCGACGAGCACTCGCACGATGTCTCGATTGTGTTTGGCGGCGTCGCCATTGCCGGCACGCGCGCCCGCAAGCAGCGTACCATGAGCTTTAACGCGTTCATTAGCGTCAACTATCCGCCCATCGCCTATATCCGCAACGACCGCATCGTGCGCAACGGGCTTCACGGCACGCATCAGGGCGAAAACCCGGTGCGCTTCTACGACAGCATCGACCCGCGCGTATTTGTACTCAAGCTTACGCCCGGCGTAAACCCGGGCATCCTCGACGCCCTTGCCGATAGCTACGACGCCGTGATTCTGGAGACCTTTGGCATTGGCGGTATCCCCGAGTTTGGTGAATCGGGCGAATCGTTCCAAGAGGCAATTTTCCGCTGGGTCGATTCGGGCCGCACCGTCGTTATGACCACACAGGTCCCCGAAGAGGGCCTCGATCTGGGTGTTTATGAGGTCGGCCGTGCTTACGCCGACCATCCGGGTATTTTGCGCGGCGATGATATGACCACCGAGACACTCGTGGCCAAAACCATGTGGGCACTCGGCCAGTCACGCGATGCCGCCGAGATCCAGCGCCTGTTCTACAGCCAAGTCAACCACGACCGCATCCCGATGGCGTAATTCAGTTGTCGACGGGTATCCCCTATTCGATCCCCTCGAGAAGCTCTGACACCGTCATGCCAAGGGCGGGCGCGATCTTAAATAGAACCTTGAGCGTGAAATTTGCCGTCCCATCTTCGATTCGGTCGAGGTAGGGTCGGCTGATTCCTGTCGCCACACAAAAATCAACCTTGGAGATACCAAGGTCCCTGCGTGTCTCTTCGACCCGCCTGCCAAGAATCTGTTTCGCACGTTCGTCCATGCAGCCGAGTTTGAAATTGAGCTGAACAAAAACGTAAACTATAGTTTACGTTTTGCCGAATACACAGGAGTTTTCTATGTCGGGTTCTTCGGTCCGCATGTACCGAGCCACGCTTCGCACAAACAGCGCACCGCCCAAGCTCGTCGTCGTTGAAGCCGAATGCCTTTCGCCCGATGAGCGCACAGCATTTGCATTGCTATCAAGTCGCGTCGCCGCCGTTCTGGTCCCTTGCCCGGCGCAAGGTGAACTTGCCATCCAATGCCAAACGCACAGCTGCCCGCTCAATCAGGCTGCCGTAATCGCAACCAGCCAACGCGGCCTGCCGCTCCTTCTAGAAGCCGGCATCGCACTCGCCCTTCGTGGCGCCGGATACGAAAACGAGACCGCCGCCGACATGGTCTTTAAACCACGATCGAGCGGCGGCCTCGCAGCAGCCATTGAATATATGTGCAGACTCGTTGCCTAAAAGGACAAGCTAGAAACCAAGGCCAAAGCCCGTTCCGGTAATCGCCGAGTACATAAAGTAAACGTTAACCACGTTGAGGAACACACCCGTGATGCAACCGTTGCGCAGGTAGCGTTCGCACACGATACGCGCCATGGCGGCGGAGTCATCATTGTTTTTAGCCTGGCGTCCTGCCGTAAAGTACGTCACCACGCTCAGCAGCAGGTTGAGCACCGGCAGCGCCAGCAACTCGTAGCTCTTGCCCCAGCGCGTCGCCTCGCCGGCGGCATTAAACTTTGTTGCCACCTCGGGACCAATGTTGGGGATAACACACGCTGCGACCACCAGCGGAATCACCGCAAGTATGAGCAGCGCAATACCCATGTAGCCGGCTTTTTTGCCATATTTAAACATGTGCGTCGTCCTTACACGTTAAAGCGGAAGTGCACGACGTCGCCATCGGCCATGACATAGTCCTTGCCCTCAATACGCAGCTTGCCGGCGGCCTTGGCGCCCTGCTCACCGCCGAGCTCGATGTAGTCGTCATAGCCAATGACCTCGGCCTTAATAAAGCCGCGCTCAAAGTCGGTGTGGATAACGCCGGCGGCCTGCGGAGCGGTCGCGCCCTGACGAACCGTCCAGGCCTTGACCTCCATCTCGCCGGCCGTAAAGAACGACTGCAGGCCGAGCAGCTTATAGGCCGCCTGCGCGAGCACGTCCAGACCGGGCTGCTCCAGGCCTAAGCTCTCCAGGTAGTCGGCCGCATCCTCGGGATCGAGCTCGGAAAGCTCGGCCTCGATCTTGGCGCAGATGGGCAGCGGCTTGACGCCATCGATGGGCGCCAGGTCCTCGTTGAGCATGTCCTCGTCTACGTTGGCCACATACAGGATGGGCTTCATGGTGAGCAGGAACAGGCCCTTGGCGGCGGCGCGCTCCTCATCGGTCATCTCCATGGACGCGGCACGCTTACCCTCGTTGAGCCAGGCGAGCAGGCGCTTGGCGACCTCGAACTTGGGCATGAGCTCCTTGTCGCGCTTGGCCTCCTTCTCGAGCTTAGGCAGCTGCTTCTCGAGCGTGCCCATGTCGGCCAGGATGAGCTCGGTCATGATGGTGTCGGCATCGCCGGCGGGATCGACGAACTCGCCCGTGCGGCCCACCTCACGCATGACGTTGGGATCCTTAAAGTAGCGCACGACCTCGCAGATGGCGTCGGTCTCGCGAATGTTGGCCAGGAACTGGTTGCCCAAGCCCTCGCCCTCGTTGGCGCCCTTCACCAGACCTGCGATGTCGACGAACTCGACCGTCGCCGGCACAATGCGACCCGGGTTAACGATGTCGGCGAGCTTTTGCAGGCGGCTATCGGGCACGTCGACGATACCCACGTTGGGGTCGATCGTGGCGAACGGATAGTTGGCGGCAAGGCCGGTCTTTTTGGTAAGCGCGGTGAACAGCGTCGACTTGCCTACGTTGGGCAGGCCCACGATACCGATGGAAAGGGACACGACAGCTCCTTTTGGTACAAGCATTTCAAACTGCATAAGTATAGCGCCGCCGCAGCATCTGGGCGAACCCGGACGCCACGGCGGCACGAATGAAGCAGAGATAGGGGTCGCTGACTAGTCCGCGAGCTTCTCCACCTGATCGAGCATCTTGTCGAGCTTGGCCTTCGCCTCAGCCTTGACCTTCTGGGCTTCTTCGTGGGCCTTAGCCTTCTGGGCGGCCTTTTCCTCGGCCTCGGGATCGACGACGACCAGTTTGGACGCGTCATGCTCAACAAGCTTGAGCGCATGCTCAGGGCACACCTTGACGCAGGCTCCGCAGCCTAGGCAATACGTGGACTCCAGTGCAAAGCGGCCGCTTCCCACCAAATCGCAGGCGAACGTGGGACATACATTGACACACTCGCCACACGACGTGCACTTGTCAAAATCGCACTCCGGCGTGCTCACCTGCATGTTCTGGGCAAGCTCGGGGTGGTTTTGCAGCGTCGAGAGCACCAGCTGCCGCCCGTGCGTAAGCGTACGGCGACGCTTGGTCGTCGTGGTGCCGCACATGGTGTTGAGCGTACGCTCCAACTGGGTAATCTGATGGCGATGGGCTTTGAGCTTCTGCGTCACCGAGGCCAGTGCCGCCGTTGCCGGATTGAGCTTTGTCACGGTAAGGCCCGTGGTGCGGGCGATCTTTTCCATGTACTCCTTGCGCTCGTACTCGCGGCGCTTATGACATTTGAGGCTCTTGGGATCGACCTCCAGACCCATGCCCGCGCCGGCCCACTCCTCGGCCTTCGCAATCGCCTCGCCCAGGATGTCCTCACCGCCGGTGTTGCGGCACTTATCGCACACGCCCAGTGGCAGGTACACGCTCACGTTGGGATAGTCCGCCAGTACCGAGAACCAGGTCTCGGCCGTAATATCGCCCACGCAGGCGACAACAACCTCGTTCTCGCGCGGCATGCGCTTAAGGGCACGCGTGCAGGTAACGTAGGCGGTCTCGTGGCTCGTAGCCGCCGAGACAATGTCGTCGTAAAGGTTTTTGGGCGCCAGACGCGGCGAAATAATCGCCTCAGTCGGACAGGCGGCAGCGCACAGGCCGCACTTGCGGCAGGTATCGAGGATCTCGATGGCGTCTTCCTCGACCTCGATGGCGTTGACCGGGCACACGTCCATGCACGCGGTGCAGCCGCTCTTTTCGTTTTTGCAGGTCAGACACGGAATCGTGTTGCCGCGCGGACGCTCCTTGTAGTCGGCAGGATTCCACTGCGGCGCCGACGGATCGAGCGCGTCGGTCACGCCGCCAAGCGGGTTTTTAAGAAAGTCGAAACCCTTGCTGATCTCGATAATGTCATCAAACAGATCGTGTTCCTGCGCCATGCGCGGCCCCTCCCTGAGCAGTGCAAACAAGCAAGAGATAATAATACGCTATCGGCCCGTGCCTCGGGCAAATTACACGCGGAGCACCTTTGCGGCAAATAGCCTATGGCCTATCGCCGCCCCGATTGCACAAGGTCGATCAAGCGCCAAGCTATGCCTCGCGCATGAGCTCGACGAGCTTTTGCTTGGTCACCTTGGCCTGCTCGTTGGCCATATTGCGTTCGTTTCTAAAGGCCGCATCCGCAACGCTCATCAGGTCGGCATCGGAAATCTCGCCAAGGCCCAGCTCCTCGAGCGTCGTCGGCAGACCGACGCGCTGACAAAACTCGAGCACCTGTTCAAGCTCGGGCGCACGCTCCAGACGAAGCTGGACCACCAGACCAAACGCCACGGCCTCGCCGTGCATAGCCTTGCACTCGGGCAAAATCGTCAGGCCGTTGGCGATGGCATGCGCCAACGCCAAGCCACCGCTCTCAAAGCCAACGCCCGAAAGCAGGATGTTGCACTCGATCAGGCGCTCAACCGCTGGTGACATGCGACCCTTCTTGAGGTCGCGCTTGGCAGCGACGCCGCATTCCATAAGCGTGTCGTAGCAGGCACGTGCCGCGACCAGTGCCAAGTGCCCCGGCGCGCCACCGTGCTCGTTCGCACCTCTCGCCGCGGCGCACGAACGCGCCTCGAAGTACGTTGCCAGCGCATCGCCCATACCAGCGACCGTCATACGCAGTGGGGCCGCCGCGACCACGTTGGTATCGACCACGACCAGGTCCGGATTCTTCTCGAGCATCAGATAGCGATCGAACGACCCATCCTCGTGATACAGCACCGAAATCGCGCTGCACGGACCGTCCATCGAAGCCGCCGTGGGGCATACACACAACGGCAGCTCAGCATAAAACGCTACTGCCTTGGCGATATCGAGCATCTTGCCGCCGCCAATGCCTACCACCATGTCGCAATACTCAGCCTGGGCTTCCTGAGCCATTTCGACAACGGCCTCTTCCGTACACGGACCGTCATAAATCTTAAAGAACGGCTCGCTTAGATCTTCGTCCAGAAATCCATCGACAATCTGCCTGCACAGCCGATCCTCGGTGCCCTGGTCAAACAAGACATAGGCAGCACAACCCAACCATGACAAATACCTGCCCTGACGCGAAAGTTCGCCCGGCCCCTGAACATACCGGCCGGGACCGCCATAAACCATAGGAAGCGCCATACGAGAATCCACCCTTCATCAAACAACGATTGGTGCAAAGTAACCTGACCCCTTTGCACCAACTTGGTGCGATGGGGTCAGGTTAGTTTGCACCATAGCAAAAGGGGCAAAGCCATCTGTTGGCTTTGCCCCTTCCTTAGCTTGATTTACTCATCCATGAGATAGTAGTGGCCCAGCGCGTCGGCACCCAGGATGGCGTTTGCGACCATCTCGGGCGTCACCTCAAACGGCATGTTGCACATGGTGTCCTCGGGCGCGCAAGCGGCCTCGGCAACGACCATGGCCTGCTCGCGCGTAACCTCGGCAACGCCAAGCTCCTTCATCGTGACCGGCAGGCCCAGCTCAATGCAGAAGCCCAAGACTTCCTCGAGTTTCTCAGTCGGAGCATCCTCGAGTACCAGCTGGACGATGGTGCCAAAGGCGACCTTCTCGCCGTGATACATGCCGTGGCACTCGGGCAGCATCGTCAGGCCATTGTGGATGGCATGAGCAGCAGCAAGGCCCGAGCTCTCAAAGCCAATGCCCGAAAGCAGCGTATTGGCCTCGATGATATGCTCGACTGCAGGCGTGAGCGCACCCTTCTCCAGCGCGACCTTGGCCTTGACGCCATCGGCCATAAGCGTCTCGTAGCAAAGCTTGGCGAGCGCCAGACCGGCCATGCCGCCCTTGCCGCCAGCGCAGGTGCCACCGTCGGCATCATGCGTCGCCTGGGCCTCAAAGTAGGTTGCGAGCGCATCGCCCATACCGGAAACCGTCAGGCGCACCGGGCTCGCCGCGATAACCGTCGTATCCATCAGGACAATGTTGGGGTTTGCCTTAAGGAAGAGATATTTATCGAACTGGCCATCGTCGGTGTAGAGCACCGAAAGCGCCGAACACGGGGCATCGGTCGAAGCAATGGTGGGGCAAATGATAACCGGGGACTCCAGGTAATAGGCGACGGCCTTCGCGGTGTCGAGGATCTTGCCGCCACCGACGCCGACGATGATGTCGCAACCGTTGTCGCGAGCAAGCGCAACCAGGCGATCGACCTCGCCCTTGGAGCACTCGCCGTTAAAGTCCTCAAACAGCAGCTCGGCCTTAGCCTCGGCAAAACCGCCCTCGATCTTGGCACCGACGCGCTTCTTGCCCGAAGGCGTCACGATGACGAGGGCCTTAGCGCCGAGCGGCTCGACATAGGAGCCGAGCTTGGCGAGCTCGTCCGGACCCTGGATGTACTTGCTGGGGCTATTGAAAATTGCAGCCATAACTATCCCATTCTCTAAAAGAAAAAAGAAAGGGGCTCCGTACAGATACGTGCGGAGCCCCTCGTTACGATAACAAGAGTCGATTAGAAATCGATGTCGGTGTCGTAGTAGCAGGCCTTGAGAATCTTCTCGAAGTCGGCAGCCTTGGTCTCACGCGGGTTCTCGGGCGTGCAGGCGTCCTGCTCGGCGTTCGCGGCGATCTCGGGGAGCTTGGCGAGGAACTCCTCCTCGGAAACCATCTGCGGGTTCTCGGCGTCGACCTTCACGCCACCATTCGCGTAATCCTTGATGGACTGCGGAATGTTGAGCTGGTCGTTAAGGTCGCGGATCTTCTGGACGAGCGCAGCGATAAGCTCCTCGTTGGTCTCGCCGGGAAGGTGCAGGATCTCCTTGGCCACGTAAGCGTAACGCTCGGCAGCGCGCGGATCCTTGGAGTTCCACTGGATGACCTTGCCAAGGTACATAGCGTTAGCAGCACCGTGGATGATGTGGCCGTTCTCAAAGGCTGCACCGGTCTTGTGAGCCATGGAGTGAACGATGCCCAGCAGGCCCGAGGAGAAGGCGATGCCGGCGATGCACTGAGCCTCATGCATGTGCTGACGGGCCTCATGGTCGCCAGCATAGGACTTGGGCAGCCACTCGACGATCTCGCGGATGCCGTGCAGGGCGTTGGCGTCGGTGAACATAGAGGCGAAGGTAGAAACGTAGGCCTCCATGCAGTGGGTCAGAGCATCCATGCCGGTGTGAGCGCACAGCTTGGCGGGCATGGTGTAGGTGAGCTCGGGGTCGACGATGGCGACATCAGGGGTGATGTTGAAGTCGGCCAGCGGGTACTTGATGCCCTTGGCGTAGTCGGTGATGACGGAGAAGGCGGTAACCTCGGTAGCGGTACCGGAGGTAGAGGAGATGGCGCAGAAGTGAGCCTTCTGACGCAGCTCGGGGAAGCTGAACGGCTGGATGATGTTATCGAAGGACTCCTCGGGATACTCGTAGAAGACCCACATGGCCTTAGCGGCATCGATGGGCGAGCCGCCGCCGATGGCGATAATCCAGTCAGGCTCGAACTCGCGCATGGCCTCGGCGCCCTTCATGACCGTCTCGATGGACGGATCGGACTCGACGCCCTCGAACAGCTTGACCTCGAAGCCGCCCTCTTTGAGGTCGGCCTCAACGTCCTGCAGGAACCCGCCGCGGCGCATAGAGCTGCCGCCAGAAACGATGATGGCCTTCTTGCCCTTGAGGTTCTTCACCTCGTGGCGAGCGCCCTCACCAAAGTACAGATCGCGAGGATTGGTAAAACGTCCCATACTGTGCCTCCTAAACAAGCCCCTCTTAGACTTGCGTATATAACGGAGCACCCGATTGGCTCCGTTAGGACCGTTTTGCGCGTTGCCGGCGATGACAATGCGCGATGTCTAAACGTCTCAACGCTCAGACAAACACTATTTTACCGTTCTGGTTGGTCAGTTATTCACCTAAAGCCGACAATGATGAAACGTTTTTTCTATCCCTGAAGACCCTTGTGGGGCATTCATACTCCCAAGCTGGGCAAACGTTTTATCAAGGTTGACCACATATCCCGGACAGGACGGTGCCCCTCCAAAATGCGCCCCGTTCGCCGCCAAAAATCGACCGTTTGCGGTACCGTGATACCACTCAGTCGTCCAAGGTGCCGACATTTGTGCGACATCCGTCTTCGTGGTGCAAAGGTGCATGTCCAAGTGCGGCACCCCCGGTGTGCCACATGCGGGTAAACTAGAACCTTATATAGAGACATTTGAACCCTAACCGCAGCAAAGGAGGCCCCATGGCATTCGATCCCATTCAAGAGGATTGCCATCGCCTCGTTCTTGAGGCCTTGCGCCGCGACAATATCCCGCTCACCGACGGCCCCGCCGTCGAGCGTCTGATGGAGCAATTCACCCGCAACCCCGCGCCGCTCATCGTGCACGACCGCGACCGCGCCGGGCATCTGATTGCCAAGGTGGTCGAGGCCGTCGACTACCGCATTCCCTTTATCCCCGACGATGCCCAAGCCGAGCAGGAAGAGGCCGCTGCCGAGAACATGCTTCGCGAGGCCGCCGCACTCGATCCGGCCAACTGGGATGCGCAGCGCATGTTGTGCGCCCTCACCGCTGACTCCAACGAGGAATACGTGCAATATCTGGTGTCCAAGTGCGACGAGGTGGAGCACGACCTGGCGCTCAAGATCGCCTCGGCGCAGGACCCCTACGAGCGCGAGGCTGCAGGCGACCTGACCCGCCGTCCCTACCTGCGCTGGCTTGCCGCCTTGGCATCGCGCGCGCTCATTAGCGGCCGCTACCGCATGTCGCTCGAAGCCGCAAACCGCAGCCTCGACTTTGCCCCCAACGATCCTGCCGGCGTCCGCCACACCGCAATGCTCGCCATGGCAAAGCTCGAATACCCCGCTGAGGAGCTCAAGCGCTTTCGCTCTGCCCACTCCGTTCCCTATCTCGCCAACACGCCGCTGCGCCGTCGTCCCAAGGATGCAGAACGCGACTTGGACCCGTGGACGCTCATCGCGCTGATGAGCGCTGCCTGGCGCGAGCTGGATTACGAGGGCGCCGAACACTACCTGCGTATCCTTGCGCGCTCGTGCCCGCACGCAGCCGAGGCGCTCTACTTCCAAACCGAGTTTCCCGATGGCGTCTATGCCCGCGTCAACGTGGGTGCAGGCTCCACCGACGAGCTCGTCCTTGCACTCTCCGAGGCGACGCCGGTACTGCAGGAGGGCCTGGGCGCACCCGACAACGCCAGCTTTGCCGCCTGGGTCGCCACCAACGACATCGTGCGCTCCCAGATCGACGAGCGCATACTGCGGGCGGCCGAGCAGGGCTTGCCGTTTAAGGGAGGAGACCTCTAATGGATCCAAGCGTCTACATCCCCGCCTACCTGGAGCGCACCTATCTGGCGTCGCACCCCGAGCTCACCGATGCAGCACGCGAGCTTGTCCATAACGTCATTAGCGCGAATCCCCAAAAGTATGCGCAGTCCGAGCATGCTCAGGCGCTGCTGTCCTATGCCGGTGTTCATCGCCACCTGCTCGACGAGCTCCATCGCATCGAGGACATGGGCAGCGACGAGGAGTTTGAGCAGACGCGCAACCGCTTGTTCGACGATATGCGTGATGAGCTGCTCAAGATCGTCCGCATCGATGCGCTGGCCGTCGATGCCCAGCTGCTCGCCATCATTTTGGCGGACACGCCCGTCGACGCCTGCCTGGGCGACCTGATGAAGCTCGAGACGAGCACGGCCGACTACCTGCAACAGAGCGTGCCCGGGTTTGATATGGAGGCCCCGCACTACTGGGCCAATAATGTTTTGGCCGACGGTATCACCGCAGCGGACCTTACCGTGAGCGAGCCGGCCCTTATCGGGTGGCTTCACACACTCGAGGCCATCTCGCAGCTGTGCATGGCGAGCGCTCGTTACCGCGCTGCTGCCAACTACGCCCGCCGCGTCCTTAAGGCGGAGGGCTATCCCACCCGGGCCGCCGGCACCGTGTTGTTTGCCCTCGCCCGCTTGGAAGACCAGGACGGCTTTTTTGCCCTGGCGCATCAGCTCGAGGAACAGATGGGGGCAGACGCACTCGAAAACTCTCCTTGGTACCTGCTCGCCCGCACGATTCTGCTGTTTAAAACAAACAAGATGCGCCCGGCGACGCGCGCGCTGCGTGAGTTCGCTAACCGTTGCGAGGGTGGCGCGTTCTTTTTGCTGAACCCCATGTATCAGACACCGTACCTTCCCTGCCGGCCCGAACCGCACGACCCCTGGGACCTTTCGCATCAGGCAGTTTGGGAAGCCGACGGCATCATCTCGGATACTCCCGACTTTGCCCCCTGGGCCAGCGCTTGCGAAGACGTATCGCAGCTTGCCCAGGAATTTGCGCGCCGTTACGGCTTTTAACAGCGCAAACGCCACGACCATGTCATTCACGTTAGGAACGGCTTCATGAACTTCCGCTCATCTCTCGCCAGTACCTCGAGCGATATCGCCCGCTGGGGGCTGCGCTCCGTCCTTAAACGCCAGGGCGGCGTACTCCCCGGCCGCATCGCCATGAAGATCGACCCCGAGCTGCTAAGCGACCTCGCGGGCCTTGTCGACCGCAGTGTGGTGATCACCGGTACTAATGGCAAGACCACCACATCCAACCTCATCGCCGACGCCGTTGCCGCCAGCGGCGCCACCGTGGTATGCAACCGCGCCGGAAACAACATGGAGCCGGGCGTGGTGGGCGCGTTGCTCGAGGCGCGCGGCAACCTTAAGCGAACCGCCAGCAGCAAGCGCGTAGGCGTCTTTGAGTGCGACGAGCTCTACACCGTACGCGTTCTGCCCAAGCTCAAGCCGACGTACTTTGTGCTGCTCAACCTGTTCCGTGACCAGCTAGACCGCTACGGCGAGATCGACCACACCCAGGATGTCATCGCCCACGCGCTGGAGCTTTCGCCGGCAACGACGCTCATTTACAACGCAGACGACCCGCTGTGTGCCGCGATCGCCGCGCGCGTTCCCAACGCAAGCATCGCCTTTGGCATCGACGGCGCCACGGGCACCGAGTCCGACCGCATTAGCGACTCGCGTTTTTGCTCACAGTGCAACGCGCCGTTGGAGTACGACTATGTGCAGTACGGACAGCTCGGCGCATACCATTGCCCCTCGTGCGGCTGGGCCCGCCCTGCGCTTGTCCGTCGCGTGACGGGCGTGGAGCTCGGCTGCGACGGCTACGGCTTTGACCTTGTCTTTGGACCCGATACCGACGCACCCGCAACGCACATCGCCACGCGCTACAACGGCCTGTACATGGTCTATAACGTTGCCGCCGCCTTCTTTGCGGCGCGCGAGCTGGGCGTGGACGCGGCACATCTGCAGCCCACGCTCGATGCCTACGTCCCCGCCGGCGGACGCATGGGCCGCTGGAACATTGCCAGCCGCACCGTCGAGGCAAACCTGGCCAAGAATCCCGTGGGCTTCGATCGTCAGATTCAGTCCATTAAAACGGCAGGCGGCAGGCTCTGTGCCTTCTTCCTCAACGACAACGACGCCGACGGCCACGATGTATCGTGGATCTACGACGTCGACTTTGAGCGCATCGCCGACACAACGGGGCTTGTCGCCTTTGCCGGAGGCACGCGTGCGCACGACATGCAGGTGCGCCTCAAGTACGCCGGCATCGATGCCACGATTATCTCGAATGTCGAGCAGGCGATTGGTGCCGTGGCAGACGAGGCCGCCGGCGACACTTTCTATGCCGTCGCCAACTACACGGCCTTCCCGCCGCTGGTCAAAGAACTCGACGGGCTGAAGGGTGCCGATGCAGCCACGGTTGCCGCCCGCGCCGCAGTCCGCGCCGACGGCAGCGCTCTTCCTGTCGGTATCGCGCCAGTCGAGCTCTCGCGCCCGCTGCGCATCGTCTACCTGTATCCCGATGCCCTCAACCTCTATGGCGACGGCGGCAACGTCATCGCCCTCGAGCGCCGCTGCGCCTGGCGCGGCATCCCCGTTCGCGTGGATGAGGTCCGCATGGGCGAGGTGCTCGATCTGCATGATGCCGATATCGTCATGATGGGCGGCGGATCCGATCGCGACCAGCTAGCCGTGGCACACGAGCTGCTCGCCCAAAAAGACAAGGTCGCAGCCTATGTTGAGGACGGCGGTTCGCTGCTCGCCATCTGCGGCAGCTATCAGCTGCTCGGCCGTTCGTACTATATGGGCGAAAATCGCATCGAGGGCCTGGGCGTCATTGCCGCCGAGACCGTACGCGGCTCCGACCGCCTGATCGGCAACGTCGCCGTCAAGACCGACCTGGCACCCGAGCCCTTTGTGGGATTCGAGAACCACGGTGGCCGCACGCTTTTGGACGCCGATGCCACGCCGCTCGGAACGTCCGTCGTCACGGGCACCGGCAACAACGGCGACGATGGCTTTGAGGGTCTCATCTACAAGGGTGTCATCGGCACGTACCTGCATGGCCCGGCGCTGCCCAAGAACCCCGAACTCGCCGACTGGCTCATCGCCCACGCCCTCGAACGCCGTGGCGACGCACAGGCCGCCGCCCTGTTGCCGCTCAAACCCCTCGACGACGCCTACGAGCACGCCGCCCACGACGCCGCCATGAAGCTCCTCCCCTAGCACCCCACCACCACAAAGGGGACAGGTACCTTTGTGGTGGTTTTCCAGTTTGCCAACGATATACGCGCCGGCAAAAAAGTCTGCTATACTCTTTCCCGCTGTCCCCATCGTCTAGCGGCCAAGGACGCCACCCTTTCAAGGTGGATATCGCGGGTTCGAATCCCGCTGGGGGCACCATTTAAATCGAGAAGCCCGTTACCCTCCGCGGTGGCGGGCTTTTTGCTACCCATACGTCGGGATTCGAACCCGACAGGTGCGGATTCCGGCATCTGCCGATGGACCGTGTGCAAAAAATGGCAAATATGAGTACTGTTACCGATTTAGTAACAGCGAATTCGGCCTTTTTGATGGTGAATCAGATGTCAAATCAACAACCTGGTGCCCAGATTGAGCCAAACCTCAGCTATATACCTGGACATATGTGGTCTAACTCGGCAAAAACTGCCATTTCGAGATGGCAGTAGTTTAGTGACAGTACTCATATTTGACGTTTTTTGCCCACGGCCCCTTATTGCGTGGGCGAATCAGTTGCAAAGCGGGATCCAAAGCGTCCTTCGCAAACAAAAAGCCGGGGCCCACGCGATGCGGACCCCGGCTCAATACCGTGACGATATGTCGGTTACGTTCTACACGTAGAACAGAATGTCGTCGTAGGTCGGAACCGGCCAGTAGTCGGCGGCCACGATCTCCTCCATTGCGTCCACGGCGGCACGCAGCGTATCCATAGCGGGAACGACCTCGTGCGCGTATACGTTGGCCTGCTCCTGGCCATCGAGAGCCTCGGCCTTCTGATGTACGGCGTCGAGCGCCTTGATGGAGTCGTTGATGGCGGTGATACCGTTGCAGAGCTTGTTGAGCGTGTTCTGCTCGCACTGCATGGCGGCCTCAGCACCGGCGGCACGAATAGTCTCAAGGCCCTTAGCGACCTTGGTGGCATAGGCGGTAATGACCGGGCGATAGGTACGACGCGCCTCGCGAACCATCGTGGTAGCCTCGATGTTCATGAGCTTGTTGTACTTCTCGAGCTTGCAGTCATAGCGGCACTGGGCCTCGGCGCGGGTCAGGACACCCGTCTCCTCAAAGAGCGCAATGGCCTTATCGGAAACAAAGGCGGGAAGAGCGTCGGCCGTGGTCTTGTTGTTGGCAAGGCCGCGCTTCTCGGCCTCGATGGGCCACTCGTCGGAGTAACCGTCGCCGGAGAACAGGATGCGCTGGTGATCGGTCAGCACCTTCTTGCAGTACTCGAGCGCGGCGTCCTGGAACTTATCCTCGGGCGTACCCTCGAGTGCGTCGGCGAAGGACTTGAGCGACTTGGCCACGGCGGCATCGAGCACCAGGTTGGAGTCGGAGACGTTCTGCTCGGAGCCGCAGGCACGGAACTCGAACTTGTTGCCGGTGAAGGCAAACGGGGAGGTGCGGTTGCGGTCGGTGTTGTCCTGCATCAGCTTGGGCAGGGTATCGGCGCCCAGGTCGAGCACGCCGCGCGTGGCATGGACGGAAGCCTTGCCATCGATGATCTTCTCGACAACCTCGGTAAGCTGGTCGCCCAGGAAGATGGACATAATCGCCGGAGGAGCCTCGTTGGCGCCCAGACGATGATCGTTGCCGGCCGAGGCAACGGAGGCGCGCAAGAGCTCCTGATAGTTATCGACGGCCTCGATCACCGCGGTGAGGAAGACGATGAACTGCAGGTTATCGAGCGGAGTGTCGCCCGGGTCAAGCAGGTTCTCGGACTCGGTGCCAAGCGACCAGTTATTGTGCTTGCCCGAACCGTTGATGCCCTCGAAGGGCTTCTCGTGCAGCAGGCAGACCAAGTCGTGGCGGGAGGCGATGAGCTTCATCTTCTCCATCATGACCAGATTCTGGTCGATGGCCTCGTTGACCTCGCCGTAGACAGGGGCGAGCTCATGCTGGCAGGGAGCGACCTCGTTGTGCTTGGTCTTGGCAGGAATGCCAAGCGCCCACAGTTCATCGTCCAGGTCCTTCATATAGGACGAGACGGTGGGGCGGATAGCGCCAAAGTAGTGCTCCTCGAGCTCCTGGCCCTTGCAGGGAGCAGCGCCAAAGAGGGTGCGACCGGTGATGACCAGGTCCCTGCGCTTGCGGTAAGCGTCCTTCTTGATCAGGAAGTACTCCTGCTCATCGCCCACGGAAGGAACGACCTTCTTGGGGGTCTTACCAAACAGCGCCAAAACGCGCTTGGACTCACGCGAGAGCGCGGTCATGGAACGCAGCAGCGGGGTCTTCTTGTCCAGGGCCTCGCCCGTGTAGGAGCAGAAAGCTGTGGGGATGCACAGGACATCGTCCTTGATAAAGGCGGGGCTGGTGGGATCCCAAGCGGTGTAGCCACGGGCCTCGAAGGTGGCACGCAGGCCGCCGTTGGGGAAGCTGGAGGCGTCCGGCTCGCCCTGGATGAGGTTCTTGCCCGTAAACTTGGTAATGGCGGTGCCGTCGTGGTTGGGCTCGAGGAAGCTATCGTGCTTCTCGGAAGTAATGCCCGAAAGCGGCTGGAACCAGTGCGCGTAGTGCGTAGCACCCTTGGAGATGGCCCAAACCTTCATGGCGTGAGCGACGGCGTTGGCCACATCCAGGTCGAGCGGCTCACCCTCCTCGAGGGTTGCGGCAAGGCGCTTCCAAATGTCCTTGGGGAGGTAGTCCTTCATGACTTCCTCAGAGAACACCATGGTCCCGAAGCGGTCAGTAAGATCGGCCATACGGAACTCCCTTCGTATCGGCACCGCGTGAGAAGCGGTGTTGATTACTAACGAACGAGTCATAGCTTAGGCTCGCCGTGTTTCCGCGACATTACCGTTGTGTTGCTGTCGCGAAACCAATCAATGAGGTTACCGCATCGCGGCAGTATTGCCACCCTTAACAGCCAATGAACTGTATAAATTGCAGACCTCCCCGCATGGTTTAAGGGTAGTCAATTTAGGACGGGGCTAAATTGACTGGTATTTCGCATCAGATACCAGTCTTTATAACCCCGCACCCAATGAGCTGCGTTGTTATAGGGAATGCCGATAGCAAGGCATCTTTGATTGGTATCCCTAAATAGCGAGTAAAACTCCACCGTGACACAGTGGTGCTGTAGAATCCTTACAATACATCGCACTAAATATCTAAAGGAGCACGATATGCGCGTCGACGAGGTTTTTAAGCAGGCAGCATCCCAGGGCACTGCACCCGTTTCGTTTGAGATGTTCCCGCCCAAGGGCGAGCTTACCCTCGACACGGCTCGCGAAGTGGCAGGCAATCTGTGCAAGCTTTCGCCGAGCTTTGTCTCGGTCACCTGCTCGGCTGGCGGCTCGGGCAACGGCGCCACCACCGCCCCCATCGCGCATATGATTACGAGCGAATTCGATACGCCCTCGGTGGCGCACCTCACCTGTGTGGGCCGTACCCACGCCGATATCGCCGCCAAGATCGATGAGTACCGCACCGCCGGCGTGGAAAACATCCTGGCCCTGCGTGGCGATCTCCCTGCCGGCGCGACCGAGGACGACAAGCCCGCCTCCGACTACGCCTACGCCCGCGACCTCATCCCCGAGCTCGTCGACGCCGGCTTTTGCGTGGGTGCCGCAGCCTACCCCGAGGGCCACATTGCCTGCGAGGATCTCAACCTCTCGGTCGAACACCTCAAGCAAAAACAGGACGCCGGCGCGAGCTTCTTTGTGACGCAGCTCTTCTTTGATAACGAGTGCTTCTATCGTTTTCGCGAGCTTGCCGACAAGGCGGGCATCACCGTGCCCATTACCGCGGGCATCATGCCGTTTATGGGCAAGTCGCAAATCAGCCGCATGGTCTTTATGTGCGGTGCGTCGCTGCCCTCCCCCGTCATCAAGATTCTCGCCAAGTACGAGAACGACCCCGAGAGCCTGCAGGCAGCCGGTGTAGATTATGCCGCCCGTCAGCTTTGCGACCTCAAGGAGCACGGTGCCGCCGGTCTGCACCTGTACACTATGAATCGTCCTGCGATCGCCGCGACCATTATGGAGCGCCTAGGGTAATGGAAAAACCGCACATCGATACAACCGCTGTCGAAGTGCCGGCCGACCTTGCGTCGCCGGCGCTTTACCGTGTCGATGCTGCGCACCATCCCCGTGTCGACCGTGCCGAGATGCTGCGGTATCTGGGTTACGGCGGCCAGCAGATTGAGCCCGAGCTGTCACGACGTATTGAGCTTGTGGTCGAGCGCCTTGAGCTGGACATTGAGCCCCGCGGCGTGCGGCGCGTGTTTACCGTCGATGCCACGGGCGTGGACGAGCAGGGAGAGCCTTGCATCCGTCTGGTTGGCACCAACGTTGAGCTGCGCGGTCGTGACATCTATCGACATCTCAAAGACGCCCGCTTTGCCGCGCTCATGGCATGCACCCTCGGCATGGACGCCGAGCGTCGCCTGCGTACCATGGGAGCCCAGCAGCCCCTGGAGGGAGCCGTGCTCGACGCCGCATGCTCTGCCTATGTAGAAGCCGCCGTCGAGCAGATGGACCAGCAGGTCAAGGCTGCGGCCGCCGCACACGGACTCGCCGGTAACTGGCGCTTTAGTCCCGGCTACGGCGACTGCCCGCTTACGGCACAGCGCTCGATCGTGGCTGCGCTCAACGCCACGCGGCTCATCGGGCTTACCGTCACGCCGACCAGCCTGCTCATGCCCACCAAGAGCGTGACCGCGGTGATTGGTCTGTTTGACGGCGAAGTCCACGACGCCCAGAGCCGCCCCACCTGCAATATCTGCCGCATGCGTGAACACTGCCGCTTCCGCGCCGCCCACACCACCTGCTATTCCAGCCATTAGGAGCCATCGATGTTTACTCCGCTTATCACTCATGATCTGGACGGTGCCGCGCTGGCGGCACCCGTTGATGCCGCACGCCGTAATGGCGCTGCATACAAGACGCGCACGATCGACGACCTTCGCATTAAGGACGATCGTCTGCGCGCCGCCATCAAGGGCACCGGGCACCTGCTGTTTGACGGCGGCATGGGCACCATGTTGCAGGCCGCTGGCATGAAGGCGGGCGCCCTGCCCGAGCTGCTCAACTTTGAGGAGCCCCAGGTCATTACCGACATTCAGCGACAGTACGTCGAGGCCGGCTGCGACGTGATCACCGCCAACACCTTTGGTGCCAACGCCCACAAGCTCGACGGTACCGCCACCGTGGCAGATGTCTTTGCCGCCGCTGTCGCCTGCGCCCGCGCGGCCGGCGCCCACTACGTCGCCGGCGATATCGGCCCCATCGGCGCGCTGCTTCGCCCCTTGGGTACCCTCAGCTTCGACGAGGCCTATGACCTCTTTGCCGAGGAAGTGCGCGCCGGCGTCGCCGCGGGCGTGGACCTCTTTATTATCGAGACTATGACCGACCTGGCCGAGATCAAGGCGGCCGTCCTCGCCTGCCGCGAGAACTCCGACCTGCCCGTCTTTGCCACCATGACCTTTGAGGAAGACGGTCGCACCTTCCTGGGCACGAGTCCCGAGGTTGCCGCCATCACGCTCGATGCCATCGGCGCCGACGTTTTGGGCATCAACTGCAGCCAGGGACCGGCCGAGCTCCGAGGACTCGCCGCTCGCATGCTCACCGTTACGGACAAGCCCGTTATGGTGCAGGCCAACGCAGGACTGCCCCACGTGGACGACGACGGCAACACCGTCTTTGATATCCAGGCGCCCGAGTACGCCGTGGCCGTCGCCGGTATGATTGAGGACGGCGTAAGCGTCGTGGGCGGCTGCTGCGGCACCACGCCGGCGCACATGGCAGCGCTGCGCACGCTTATCGATAACCACACGCCCAGTCCGCGCCACCGCAAGCCCAGCATGTCGGTCACAAGCGCCCAGACCGTGGTGGACCTCCCCTGCGACGGCCACAAGATCGCCGTCATCGGCGAGCGCATCAACCCCACCGGCAAAAAGCGCCTGCAGCAGGCCCTGCGCGACGGCGATCTGGACTACGTGGTGAGCCAGGGCATCAGCCAGCAGGAGCAGGGCGCCGACATCCTGGACGTCAACGTGGGCCTGCCCGAGATCGACGAGGTCAAGATTATCCAACAGGCCACCGAGCAGCTCCAAGGCTCCACGCTGCTGCCGCTGCAGATCGACTCCACCGACCCCGCCGCCGTCGAGGCCGCCGTACGTCGCTACGCCGGCAAGCCCATCATCAACTCGGTCAACGGCAAGCAGCAGATCATGGACGAGATCTTCCCGCTGGTCGCCCACTACGGCACCAACGTTGTCGGCCTTACGCTCGACGAAGGCGGCATCCCCGATACCGCCGAGGCCCGCTTTGCCATCGCCGAGCGCATCGTGGCCGAGGCTGCCCGCTACGGCATCGGCCCGGACCGTATCCTCATCGACTGCCTGGTCATGACCGCCTCGACCAATCAACGCCAGGCCGAGCAGATCCTGCGCGCCATGTCCCTGTGCAAGGAGCGCCTGGGCGTCAAATGCGCGCTCGGCGTGTCGAACATCAGCTTTGGTCTGCCTGCCCGCCCGCTGCTGGGCTCGGTCTTTTTGGCCGCCGCCTTTGGCGCAGGCCTCGATGCCCCCATCATGAACCCGGGCTCCAAGCGCTTTATGGACACCGTCTACAGCTATCGCGTCCTGAGCGTTGAGGACGAGGGCTCGACCGGATACATCGAGCGCTATGCCGGCTGGACCGATCCGTATAAGATCGCCGCCAACCCGGCAGCAGCTCAGGCCGCATCGACCGACACCGTGCCCGCTGCCGGCACCGCCGGCACCGACGGCAACGACGACCCGATTCGTCGCATGGTCGTCTCGGGCCGCAAAGGCGAGATCGCTGCCGAGACCGAGCGTCTGCTGGCAGACCACGACGCCATGGACCTTATCAACAACCACTTTATCCCCGCCCTCGACGAGGTGGGCGTCCTCTTTGACCAGGGCAAGTTCTTCTTGCCGCAACTCATGGCCTCGGCCGAAGCCGCACGCGTGGGCTTCGACACCATCAAGCGCCTGATGCCCGCCGGCGAGATCGCCGACAAGGGCAAGATCTGCGTGGCCACCGTCAAGGGCGACATCCACGATATCGGCAAGAACATCGTCAAGATGCTGCTCGACAACTACGGCTACACCGTCTTTGACCTAGGCCGCGATGTCGACCCGCAAGAGGTGCTCAAGACCGTGCAGGAGCGTGACATCAAGCTCGTCGGCCTCTCGGCGCTTATGACCACCACGGTCGTCGCCATGGAAGAGACCATCAAGTTGCTCCATGCCGAGGTTCCGGGCGTCAAGATCATCGTGGGCGGCGCCGTGCTCACCCCCGAATACGCCAAGCAAATCGGCGCGGACTACTACGCCAAGGACGCCGCCGAGAGCGCTCGTATCGCCGAAGAGGTCTTTGGGAAGTAACACAACGGAAACAACCGAGCACCAAAACGTGCCGCACGCGCCACTTGGCACGTGCGGCACGTTAGAATAGATAAGACTATGCTCGTTTTGGCAGATAGGAGCGCAAGGATGGCGATCACGCCCGCAGAAATCGCGGAAACCCGCGGCATGGTTGAGGAGCAGAACCTCGACATCAGGACCATCACCATGGGTGTTTCGCTCATGGGTTGCGGTGACGAGAACCTCGACCGCATGTGCACGAAGATCTACGACCACGTGACGCACACGGCTGAGCATCTGGTCGAGACCGCCGAGAACCTCGAGCGCGAGTACGGTATCCCCATCGTCAACAAGCGCGTTTCCGTCACCCCGGTGGCGCAGATCGCCGCGTGCTGCAAGGATGAGGACCTCACCCCCATCGCGCATGCCCTCGACCGCGCGGCCGAGACGCTCGGCATCGATTACCTGGGCGGCTTCTCCGCACTCGTCCAGAAGGGCATCGGCGACGCCGACCGCCGCGTCATCCAGTCCATCCCCCAGGCGCTCGCCACCACGAGCCGCGTCTGCTCCAGCGTCAACGTCGCCAGCCTGCGCGCCGGCATCAACATGGACGCCGTGCTTATGGCCGCCCAGACCATCATCGATGCCGCTAAACTCACGGCCGACCAGGATTCCGTCGGCGCTTCCAAGTTTGTCTGCTTTGCTAACATGGTCGAGGACTCCCCGTTTATGGCGGGCGCCGTCCACGGCGGTGGCGAGGCCGACGCCGTCATCAACGTAGGCGTCTCGGGCCCCGGCGTTATGGCCGCAGCCCTGGAGACGCTGCCCGACTCTGCATCGATGATGGAAGTCGCCGAGAAGATTAAGCAGACCGCCTTTAAGATCACCCGTGCCGGCGAGCTCATGAGCCGCGAGGCCGCCCATCGCCTGGGTGTCGAGAAGGGCATTGTCGACCTGTCGCTGGCTCCCACGCCCGCCATCGGCGACTCCGTCGCTCGCATCCTCGAGATCATCGGCGTGGGCACCTGCGGTGGTCCCGGCACGACCTGCGCGCTCGCCATGCTCAACGATGCCGTCAAGAAGGGCGGCGTCATGGCTAGCTCCAGCGTGGGCGGTCTCTCGGGTGCTTTTATCCCCGTGTCCGAGGACGCCGGCATGATCGCCGCCGTCGAGGCCGGCGCGCTTTCGCTCGAGAAGCTCGAGGCCATGACCTGCGTGTGCTCCGTTGGCCTGGACATGATCGCCATCCCCGGCGACACCCCGGTCGAGACCATCGCCGGCATTATCGCCGACGAGATGGCCATCGGCGTCATCAACAACAAGACCACGGCCGTCCGCGTGATTCCCGCCATTGGCAAGGGCGTGGGCGACTGCGTCGAGTACGGCGGCCTGTTCGGCCGTGCACCCATCATGCCGGTGAACCCCAACGCCGGCACCGTGCTTGCCCATCGCGGTGGACGTTTCCCGGCGCCGCTGAACTCGCTGAAGAACTAGCTGAGGGGGACTGGCGAGGAGCCCCGGGGAGGGCAAATATATAAGGTCGCCTGCTCGGACAGTCCTGGCTCGCACGGAGAGCACATTAAGTGCTCTCCGGCTCGTGCGGAACTCGCGATCGACCTTATATATTTGCCCTCCCCGGGGCTCCCGCACAACGGGCCCTCGGTTGGGTTCTATCCCTTTGGCAGTCGCTTCGCTTCTGCCCTACTTTGCTGGTATGGCGGTTTGGCGTTGGATCGGTTCTTTCTGATATATGCTGGTTGCGGCTCTTCTTTTGGGAGGAGTCGCTTTTTTGTTGCTAGGAGGTTGGCCCGTGGCTGATGGGGAGAATCGTTCTGAGCTGCTTTCCACAGATTGGAATCTGGAGTGGATGCGTCTGCAAGCTGATCGGCGGCGGGCTGACGATTCTTTTGAGTGGGATAAAAGGGCTCGGCATTTTCGGCCGTTGGAGACTGCCCCTTATGCTCGGGATTTTATAAAACTGCTGGCGCTTGAGCCTGGTGAGTCGGTGCTCGATATGGGGTGTGGGGCTGGGTCAATTGCTATTCCACTTGCTCAGGCTGGGCATTCCGTGATTGCTGCCGACTTCTCTCCTGCCATGTTGGGCACCCTTGATGCCGGCATTGAGTTTTACAGGCTCGAGGGCCTAATTACGCCGCTTGAGCTTGCTTGGGACGATGATTGGGATTTGGTTGGGCCGGTTGCCAAGACTGTGGATGTTGCCTTTGCCAGTCGGTCGGTTACGACGACCAATCTAAAAGGTGCGCTTGCCAAGCTCGACCGTACGGCTCGTCGGCGTTGTGCTGTCACGATGGTCGCCAACTCCAGCCCGCGCTATGATCTGCACTTGATGAACGCTATCGGCGCCTCGGTTACCTGCAGCAATGGCTTTGTGTACGCCTTCAACATCCTCATTCAGATGGGTGCGTTGCCGCAGGTTACATACTTTGAATCGCCTCGTCGCGATACCTTCGATAGCCTTGAGGCAGGTGTGGCGGATTTTTCCCGTATGCTCGAGCATGGCAACGAGGATAAGATCGACTGCCTGCGCGGCTACATCGCTCAACATATGATTGAGAACCCCCATGCCGGTGAGCCGGGCTCCAAGGGCGTGCCGCAGGGGCGCTATATGCTCGATCATGTCCGCAAGGTTCGTTGGGCGTTTATTGCATGGGAGCCGGCCTCTGCGCCCAGCTCATAGCCTGTTCGCAGCCCGCACCGCCCACTCACTCGGCATCCGCATTCTTTTTGAACTGGGCAAACGCGCTCCACACCGCGCCGTTCCTGCGCTATCGTGGGACAGCTCACGTAGATTAAGGCCCCGTCGCGGGGCGCCCCATACATAGAAAGCGAGAACCCATGGCACTGACAGGAGCCCAGGTCAAGCAGCTTCGCAGCATGGCCCATCACCTCAACCCCGCCATCATCATCGGTAAGTCCGATGTCAACGAGGGCACCGTCGAGCAGACGGTCGCCTACCTGGAGAAGCATGAGCTCGTTAAGTGCTCCGTGCTCGATGGCTCCAGTCTTTCCGCCCGCGAGGCCGCCGAAGAGCTCGCTGAGCGTTGCCACGCCGAGGTCGTCCAGGTCATCGGCCGCAAGTTCTCGCTGTATCGCGAGTCCTCGCGCAAGGACATCGAGAAGATCAAGCTCGTCTAAGAGCCAATGATCCGGCGAGCCAGCATACATCAAGCTTGCGAGCGTCCGAGCAATTCGGACGCTCATTTTTTATCGCTCGACCAGCACGCGATTGAGCCGCCCCTCCACCAAGCGCTCGTATAGACGCCGCGTCTCGGGCTCGGGCACGCCATTGACCTGCTCCCTCAGATGGTGCATATGCCCGCTGTACAGCTCGACGATATCGCGCCGCCGCCCCGCCGCACTGTAGACGCGCATGGCGCAGCGCACCATATCCTCACGCGCCGTTTCCTGTCGAAGCCCCGACTCCGCCAGCCAAATCGCCGACTGCAGATCGTTTTCTTCTAGAGCGGCATTTGCTCCCTTAATCATGCAATCGATGTACTTTGACTGCATAATGCGTCGCATACGCAAAAAGTAGGTGGGGTTACAGCCATTGGGAACATACAGCGGTCCGGCATAAAGCTGCTCAATCTTAAGGCACAGCTCAACTAAATGGGGCCCGCGCGCGCCCGTGCGATTTCCCAAAACCTCGCGGCTTATCTGGTCAAACAGCCGTACATCGGTCTTGACGTAGTCGCCGTTGAGTCCGATGCATTCATTTTGGATGAGCACACACGACTTGCCATCCGGCGTCGGTCCCAAAGCCGACCGCAAGCGCGATATCGTCGAGTACAGGTTGTTGCGGGCGCTATTGAACTCGGCATGGGGCCACAGTTCCATGGCCAGCGTCTCACGATCGACGAGCGCATCCATGCCCAGCGCAAGCCGCTCGGCAAGTGTCGCCGCCTTCTTGCGGCGCCACATTTTGTCCGTGATGGGAAACCCGTCGCGCTCGGCGCGAAACGCGCCAAACATGCGAATCTCGATATGGTCAATGGTATCAACGGCTTCAACCTCGCCGGCCTGGAACAGGCGCTCGCCCTCCCCTTCCAAATCGTCGCGCAGCGAGTACCGCGACAGCTCGCGCACGGGAAGCTTCTTGCGAATCCTGGTCGCCGGCTCGCCCAGACAATGCATGGCAAGGCGCGCAAAGAGCCGATACGATGGCTCCAGAATCCCCGCGCGATTCATGGACATCCAGGCCGCAAGATCGCTATCTCGCCCCGCGCAAGCCAAATGCAGCGCCACCATCCATGCTTCTGCGCCACCAACCTGCGTCTGGCTTATATCGAGCAACTCCGCTTCCTCGCGCACCGAAACCATCGAGGTGTTACGCAGATACGCCGCACGCTCCAACAGCAATGCGTTATCGCGCATGTACGCAATCGACTCCTCGGCAAGTTTGAGCACTTGGACCGCACGGAACTTTGCATTAACCGGCCGTCCCTCTGCCAGCGACTGCCAGCCTTCTAGCAACAGGCCAAACAGCTGAATCTGGTTGTCGCGCATGCGCACGGCAAAACGATCGAGCTCGTTGAATGCCGCGTCGTCGGTTACCGGCAAACCAGAAAGGAGCCGCCGTGCCGCCAACACCATGCGCACCCAGATAGCCATCGCCTTAAGCCCACGTACGTCGAGCGCCTCCCGCACCACCGTCATCTCGTCGTCGCGCTCGTCGGTTCCCGCAAACGACCCGTCAAAGAGCTCCACCAGCATGCTATCGGCCCGCACAACAATCCCCGCGATATCGAGCTCGCAGTCGTAGGCCTTGCTCGTTTTGAACTGCTGTAGAACGCCGCCGTCATCTCCCCGCTCTGTCAGACAGCGCTTGACCTCGATATGCGCAGACAACATATCGAGTGCGATATGGGATGTCTCGATTTCTGGCACGGCCAGGTTCGTAGGAAGCCCAAGCCCGTTGTCCCCATAGCAAACAGCCGTCAGTGTCTGGGCCACCCTCCATGAAACAGGATCTATTTCGCAGGCCGCCCGTTCGCCCCCGCGCTCGATGACCGATGCCATATAGCGAGCGAGCTTTGTATTGGACACGCTGACCGCTGCCAGATATACGCCAAGTGCCTCGGCAGGCGTTGGCTCTGAAGCCGGATCGCCGGCATCGATCGCGCCCAGCGCTGCTCGGCAGATATCGGCCCCGTGCCCCGTCAGAGCCAAATCGACCCCATACTGCCCAGCAAGTTCAAGGACCGCTTCACGGTCCAAAAAGGCGTCCGCCAGGCCCATCGCCGCATCGCATCGGCCCGCCTTAAGCAAAATCCGGGCCGCCCTCGGAACAAGTTCGGGGCGAATCTCGGCCACCAACTTACGCAAACGCAAGCGTCCGTTATCCTCCGTGCCCAGACACGTAAAGCTCCGCTCGGCGGGGTCCAAGCCAAAGATCGGGTAGTCGCGTACAAAGTAGGACTGGTCGACCATCGACAGTCTCACCCCACAAGCCTCGAGTTCTGCGATATTGCCCTCGCCCACCAAAATCATGAGACATGCCACGCAAAACAGCGCATTATTGTCGAGCGAAGCCAGATCGACAAGTGCCGCGCCATATACGTTGACAATCTCGTTTTCGAGCAGACCGGCTACGTCGCCTTGGCCATACAGGCCCGTCTGCAATGCCGAAACGAGCTCGGGCACGCCCTGCGTGAGCTGATAAAAGTCGAGCGATGTGCTGATCGAAAACGCCGATGCCCACGCCGAATACTCATAGGCATGCACCTTGAGCATCTGCGCATTGATCTTAACCGAATCGCCCAGCCCATGAATCAGCTGACGATTTGAAGGACGGCAGGAGATAAAGACCCCTACCCCCATAGCGCGCAGGCCGCGAATCCTGTCGATGAGGTCTTCGGTATCGCGCTGATCGAGGTTTGGCACATTATCAATCGCGATAAGGGAGTGCGGTTTGTCTTTGAGTTCTTCGGTAACCACCTCGAGCTGCATAAACACCTCGCGCCCAATGGCGCGATCGGCCTCGATAATCCGCACGGGTCCTCGCGTCGGGTCGCATTTAACCTCATGGGTGTACTGCAGCAGCACCGAGGTCTTCCCAAACCCGTCGGGCGCATAAAGAACCACGATGCCGGCCTTTCGGCCCTTGGCGATAAGCTCATTCATCAAGCGTTCGCGTCGCACCATATAGCCTCCGCCCAGCGGCATCAGCTCGAGGTCGTCTATACTGCTCAAATCGTTTACCATGCCCGCTCCTCAACTCGACCGTATGGACACTGTAACCGCAAGACCATACAAGCCGCGCTATGAATAGAGCGACCTTGTGTTTGAGGTTGTCTTTTGGTACGCAAGCGGCAAGTTTTTGTACAGCGAGGTCCGATTGTTATTAATCCCCCGACTAATCGGTCTTTAAGCAGGTAAATGGCTTGTCAGCTTGTCCCATCTAAGCGGCAGTGTAACGCAAATGAACAAGGTTCAGCTATGTCATTCAACTCGCCTAGCACCCGCTACCGTCTACGACCTTTTAGTGGCATTTTTGCATAGAATCTGATATGGAATGAATCAAGCTCTTGGACATCCGGCATTCGGCAAGCTTGCGGCAAGCTTTTGGTCAAGTGGACGGAAAAGGATAGCAAAAAGGCCCCCGCAAAGCGGAGGCCTTAGGCAAGGCTATGTCGAGGTGCAGGATTCGCGCTACTCGCAGAGCGAAAGGGCGGCCTCGTCGGCAACGACAACGCAGTTGGTGTGCAGCTGCAGGATCGAAGCCGGGCACGCGGGCGTAACCGGACCATAGCACATGTCATGCACGGCCTGAGCCTTGGCCTCGCCGTTGGCGACGACCAGGATCATGCGGGCATACATGATGGTCTGGGTACCCATGGTGTAGGCCTGACGGGGAACATCGTCGATGCTGTCGAACAGGCGGCTGTTGGCCTGAATGGTGCTCTCGGTGAGGTCGACACAGTGCGTGCCCTTGGAGAAGTGGTCATCGGGCTCGTTGAAACCGATGTGGCCGTTGTTGCCAATGCCGAGCAGCTGCAGATCCGGGTAACCGGCGGCGGCGACGATCTTGTCGTACTCAGAGCAGGCAGCGGCGGCGTCGGGGTTGGAACCATCGGGCACATGCGTGTTGTTCAGGTCGATGTTGATGTGATCGAAGAAGTTCTCACGCATAAAGTAGTGATAGCTCTGGGGATCGTCGTGCGAAAGACCGCGATACTCGTCCAGGTTGTAGGTGCTGACCTCGGCAAAGTCGACGTCGCCCTTCTCGTACCAAGCAGCGAGCTGCTTGTAGGCACCGATCGGGGTGGAGCCGGTGGCAAGGCCCAGCACACAGTCGGGCTTGAGGATAACCTGGGCCGAGATGATATTAGCGGCCTTGCGGCTCATGTCCTCGTAGTCTTTAGCTTTAATGATCTTCATTACGCGTCCTTTCTCGTACAAGAGAGGCAAGGCTCCCCTTACAAGCACTTGCCCGCGGCCCGCGTCGGCCGCAACCAACGTGTGCGGCCACCAGGGCGAGGTCGCGTAATGTATGTGTCTCGTGTCTAGCCGCGTCGAGGCCCCTGCCCGTCCACGGTGACCCAAAGCTGTTTAGCTTCGGACAAATCCCATCTTGCCACGGAGGGCGTCCTCTTTCAAGGGCGCCCTCCGTAAACGTGTTTGAATTGTAGGCTAATGGCCACGTGCACTTGCTAGCGCTCGCGAGCAACGATGAGCTGGTCCATCTCCTCGACATGCTCACCAACGGAACCCTTGATGCTCGAGAACTCAACTGAGTTGCACACCAAGATGGGAACCGTCACATCGTAGCCCTCGGCAGCAATTGCCTTGCGATCGAACTCAATGAGCACATCGCCCTTATGGACGACATCGCCCACCTGTGCATGCACGCTAAAATGCTTGCCCTCAAGCTGAACAGTGTCCAAACCAACGTGGATGAGCACGTCTAGGCCATCGACCGTGTTGAGCGCAACGGCGTGTCCCGTGGGAAAAATAGCCTCGACCTTCGCGTCAGCCGGCGCAATCACGCGCGTACCCGTAGGCCGAATCGCCACGCCCTGGCCCAAAAGGCCGGTGGCAAATGTCTGGTCATTGACCTCGGACAACGGAATGACGTCGCCCGAGATGGGAGCATCCAGCGTAAGGACTCGACCACGCATACCAAAAGACCTTAGGACTTTAGTGAACATGATCCCCCTCGGACATACCAATCAAGCAAAATAGCTTTAACAGTTTACCACTTGGCACCCGTTTTTGACCATTAGGGAAGTTCGCGCTTGACAACCTCGACGATGTCGTCGACAACACGTTGTGTCAGCTCGTGTGTCTCGGCCTCGGCCATAACACGGACCAGCGGCTCGGTACCGCTCGGGCGCACCAAGATGCGGCCACGGCCGTCAAGCTCCTTCTCGGCAGCAGCGACGGCATCCCAGATGGGCTGGCAATCGTCCAAACCAGCCTTGTTGTCAGAATGCACGTTGATGAGTACCTGCGGGTACTTCTTCATGATGCCGGCAAGATCGGTGAGGGTACGACCGGTGCGCTTGAGCACGGCCAGCAGCTGCAGAGCCGTCACCAGGCCGTCACCGGTGGTGTTGTGCTCCAGGAAGATGATGTGGCCGGACTGCTCGCCGCCGATGACGGCGCCGTCCGCGAGCATGCGCTCCAGAACGTAGCGATCGCCCACGGCGGTCTGAACCATTTCGAAGCCCCGCTCCTTCATAGCGATGGAGAAGCCCAGGTTGCACATGACGGTCGAAACGATCTCGGAGTTGGCGAGCTTGCCGCGAGCAGCGAGGTCAGAACCGCAGATAGCCAGGATGTAGTCACCGTCGATCTCATTGCCCTCGCTGTCCACGAACAGTACGCGGTCGGCATCGCCGTCGTGGGCCAGGCCGATATCGGCGTGGGTGCGCAGCACGAGTTCGCGCAGGGGCTCGAGGTGCGTAGAGCCGCACTCAACGTTAATGTCAGTGCCACAGTAATCGGTGTTGATGGCATGGACCGTAGCACCCAGGCGCTGCAGCGCAGCGGGCGTGGTCTGGCAAGAAGCGCCATGGCCGCAGTCGACGGCAACGACCAGGCCATCGAGCCTCAGACCATCAAGCGTATCGATGGCGTGGTCGACGTATGCCTTGCGAGCGTCCTTCATCTTGATAATGTGGCCCACGCCGGCGCCAGTCGGCAGCGTATCGGCAGCCATGGCTTCCTCGGACATGACCCAGGCGCTGATCTCTTCCTCGACAGCATCGGGAAGCTTCATACCCTTGCGGCTAAAGAACTTGATGCCGTTGAACTCCGGCGGATTGTGCGAAGCGGAGATGACGATGCCGCCGTCGAGCTCGTTCTGAACGGTGAGCAGCGCCACGGCGGGCGTGGGGATGACGCCGCAGCAGTGCGGACGGCCACCCTCGGCCATGATGCCGGCAGTCAGAGCGCTCTCGAGCATGGTGCCCGAAAGACGCGTGTCGCGGCCGACGCAGATATCCGGACCAAGAAACTTGGTCGCCGCGCGGCCCAGGCGAAACGCAAGGTCGCACGAGAGGTCGGCATTGGCGACGCCACGGACGCCGTCGGTACCGAAGATGTTCTGGGGCATAGGATCGCTCCTTCCCTAGCAGGCGATATGCAACCGCCCACCCTAGTCGAAAAAGAAAAGCGGGACCCGCCGAGGAATCGGCAGGCCCCGCTTGTACATTGTATCTCGAAAGGAGATAAAACCTTAGCGCTTGGAGAACTGGGGAGCGCGGCGGGCCTTCTTGAGGCCGTACTTCTTGCGCTCGACCACGCGAGCATCGCGCGTAAGGAAACCGGCCTTCTTGAGGTCAGCACGGTAGTCGCCAGCGTTCAGAAGAGCGCGAGCGATGCCCAGGCGCAGAGCGCCGGACTGACCGGAGATGCCGCCGCCATCGCACAGAGCGATAACGTCGAACTGACCGGCGGTGTCGGTCACCTTGAAGGGAGCAAGGGCGTTCTCAACGAGCTGATGACGGCCGAAATACTGCTCGGCGTCACGCTTGTTGATGGTCACCTTGCCGGTGCCGGGGACGAGACGGACGCGGGCGACGGCGTTCTTACGACGGCCGGTACCCTGGTAGACAACGGTGTTCTCAGCCATCTTTAAGCCTCCAGCTCAATCTTCGTGGGGTTCTGGGCAGCATGCGGATGCTCGGCACCAGCGTAGACCTTAAGCTTGGTCATCTGGGCACGGCCGAGGGTGGTCTTGGGCAGCATACCGCGAACGGCGCGCTCGATGACCTTCTCCGGGTGCTTCTCCATAGCCTGGCGGAAGCTCTCAGCCTTGAGGCCGCCGTTGTAGCCGCTGTGGCGATAATAGGTCTTCGTGTCGGCCTTGTTACCGGTAAGCTGGACCTTATCGGCGTTGATGACGACAACGAAGTCGCCGCAGTCGCTGTTGGGCGTGAACTGGGGCTTGTTCTTACCGCGCAGGATCATTGCGATCTGGGTGGCAAGACGGCCCAGGACAGCACCATCGGCGTCGACGAGAACCCAGTTGCGCTGGACCTCGCCCTGCTTGGCGTAGTGAGTCGATTTCGAAATCACTTAGACTCCTCCATGTACAGTACGTGTTGTTACAGAGATTCACGGGGCTCTGCAAGTAACCCGTCCATATTACCCCGCTCGCCGTACGAGTCAACAGGTATTTTGGCTCCGACCAGAGTTTCTGCACATGTCATCCATGCCCAGTGCCTTCACGAGACAGGACCCAGAGATCCCTCGGCATGCGAATGGTTCTCTGGGCCCCTGTCTTTTGTCGCCTTTTGTGGGTCGGTCGTCTTAGCGCTCAACGAACTGCTGGATTTCCGCGAGCAGGCGCTTTGCCTCCTGACGACCCTGAATATACAGATCGAGCAGCTTTGCCGGATCGTGTTCGACATGGCCGACCTCGACCGGCTTTTGCGGAGCGACGATCAGGGCACGGCCCTCGCGCTCGTACTTCCAAAGGTGCATGCGCTGGACGTTATAGCGGTCGTGGCGCGTCTCGATAGCCTCGAGCAGATAAGGATAGTCGCCATAGCGCGCACGCGCGGCCGGCATAAACTCGTAGGGCGCCTTTTCGTACGAGCGGTCCTGCGTGAGCACGACGACTGCGCGATCGTATCCGGCCTCTTCCAGCACGTGCTCGACAGGCACCGAATCTGCCACACCGCCGTCGACGTACTTGTGACCATCAATCTCGACCGGCGGCGTCACCAGCGGCAACGAGGTCGAGGCACGCACGGCGTCGAGGTCGAGCACGGCGCTTTTGACCGGCAGGTATGCGGCAGTTCCAAAGAGCATGTCCGTCGCGACGGCGTACATCTCGATGGGGCTCGCGTCGAACGCCTCGTTGTCAAAGGGATCCAGGCGGTCCTGGATATCGTTGAAGATAAAGTCGTAACCCACGATGGAGCCCGTGGATGCGAAGGATGCGGCACCCATGTAGCGGTTGTCATTGCAGAAGGTCAGGTTGATGCGATTGACGCGACCGATCTGGTGTGACTTGTAGTTGACGCCGTTGAGCGCACCGGCCGATACGCCATATACCGCCGGAATTTCGACACCGGCCTCCATGAGAACGTCGAGCACGCCGGCGGTAAACTGCCCACGAAAACTGCCACCCTCCAAGACGAGCGCGACCTTGCCGGCATTCTTTGCCTTATCTTCTGCAGTCATATTGACCTCCTGCGATTGCGTTTTGGCCTTCTTCTACCCAGTTTTGGGATGGAGGGCGCGCAGGTTTTTCGAGGCGGCAGGTGAAGCGGAAAGCGCGTCCCAGTTTGAGGCGGGATTCCGGGATGCGCTTTCCGCTTGGACCGTCATTGGGAAAGCGCGACCCGTTCTGAGCGCGGATTCCGGGATGCAGTTTCCGCTTGAGGCGTCTTCCGGAAAATGAATCCCATTCCGAGCGTCGATTCCGGGATGCAGTTTCCGCTTGAAACGTCATCCGGAAACCGCATCCCAGTCTGAACCGGAATTCTGGGATGGATTTTCCGCCTGGGGCGACGTTGATGCGGGGCATGGCAGGCTGCAGTCCGATCGGCATCGCATCTGCATAGGGCTGAGGCTTTGCGCGGAGAATCCGCGTATTTGCTTCGCAAATACGCACCGGCTTCGGCCGGCTGCCGCCGCCCTCGCCCGCGGGCTACAAACGCTTCGCGTTTGCTTAACGCCCGCGCCCTGCATAGAGTTCGATTCTCCGCGGTTTGGGGCTTGCGTTGAAGCGGGGCATGGGCAGCCGGAGCTTAATCGACATCGCATCGATATTGGGTTGGGACTTTGCGCGGAGAATCCGCGTATTTGCTTCGCAAATACGCACCGGCTTCGGCCGGCTGCCGCCGCCCTCGCCCGCGGGCTACAAACGCTTCGCGTTTGCTTAACGCCCGCGCCCTGCATAGAGTTCGATTCTCCGCGGTACGGACTAGAAATAAAAAGGCAGGTAGATATGAGTATCTACCTGCCTGTTACTTATGGTGGAGGCGCGGAGAATCGAACTCCGGTCCACGAAAGCCCCCTGATTGGCATCTCCAAGCTCAGTCGCTGGTTTAGTCTCGGACGCTTTGCGCGCAGCGACACGCTCGCAGCATCCCAACCGGTTCGATCTTAGCCTGCGCCATACCGATTACGTGCGCAGGAGCATTCCCCTAACATGACGTCGCGCCGGTGTCGGGGAAATCACCGGGTTGACGCGCCGCTATAAATTAAGCAGCGAGAGCCATAGGCTCAAAAGAAGAGTTGTTGTCAATTCAATTTGACGGTACCCCTGTTTAACGAGGCGAGGAGACCTCGGCTTGCTTCCTCTCTCAGAGCTATCGTGTCGAAACCAGTCGCCCCCGAATGTTGGGAAAGTCTGGATGGTATCGGGCCTGCAGACACCCGATAACCGTCGACTTTTCAAGGAACATACGGGGCGAGCCCCGCTTGTGGAGTGTTATCTTACCACGTTCTGAAAGCGGACAGCTGTTCTATGCACGAGCTGTGAAGACCCCAATGTGCGCCGCACTTCGCACTTTTGTTACCGATCGCGTCACGTATATTTTCGCCAAGCAAAATTGACCCCTCGAAAGGACCGTTATGGATACCAAGCAGCAACTCGTCAATGCCCTCGCAGGCCTGGGCTCAACCATTACCGAAGCTATGGATGTCATCGAAGGCTTTGTCCCCTGCGGACATCCCGCCCTCACGGTATCGAACGCACTCGTCGCGCTGGACGCTGACGATGATGCAGCTCTCGCCCAGCAGCTTGAGACCGTCGAGGGCTTTATCGACCACGTGAGTGAGAACCGCGGCGTAACCGCCTACCACGGCATCGAGGTCAAGCTCGCGGGTCCCAAAGCCGATCTGCTCGCAGCAATCCGCGAGGTAGGTGCCCTTATGCAGACCGCAGGCGTCAAGAACACCCAGGTCAACGAGTGGGTCTACCGAAGCCTGGCAGCACTCGATAGCTCCGACGAAAAGGCAGCCGAGCAGCTCGCAGAAAGTCCCGCCATTAAGGCCGAGCTTTTGTAAATAGCAGACGCGGGCCCCTTGGCGCATCGTCGTCCAAGAGGCCCGCAAACAGTTTGCGTCAACCGATAGCCGCGCGGCCGCGTTCGGCCAAAGCCAGAATCGGCATCATTTGGCGCGGGGTCTTTGCTGCAAGATCGGCATGTTCGAGCAGCTTGCGATCGTTGGTCACCAAGTAATCGACCTGCGCGCGCTTGCACGCGGCGAGCACCAAGTTGTCCTCGTAATCGCGATGGAGCGCTAAGTATTTGTCGGCCAGCCAAAGGTCCGACGCATCTGCACCCACGGCCGTGGCGTTTTCGGTCATGTTCCGAACAAACGCCAACGCCGCATCGCCAATTGCGCGGGCAGACGCCTCGTCGAGCGCTGCCCCACTGGCAAGAACGCTACGCTTCAGCTCGTGTTGGACAACGTACAGCACGTCCTTGGCGATATGCACCGGAAAGAACAGCAATGCCCCCGTCTCCGCCGCCTGCCCAATAAACGCACGCGCGGCAAGCGACTCAGCATGGTCGACGCAAAACGAATCAACCCATACGTTGGCATCCACCATTATCTTGAGAGGCGCCCCGCTCACTGGATCATCCCCTTTTGGCGATAATGCTCATCCATGGCGTCGGAATAGATTGCGTCCCAATCGCGATCGTCAGATACGGGCGACGTAGCGATGCCCAGGTCCGCGTAAAGCTGATCCGCCGCCGCCCATGATGCGGCGAACGGAGTATCGTGCGCGACGGTCTGCCGCCGGTCGTCGACGGCCGCAAGCACTTCCTCGCACTGCCCGCCACCCTGCGCGACCTTGGCCACCACCTTTTTGATGAGCTCGGGCAGTGACCCGCCCGAAAGCCGCAACGCTTCCTCCGCATGGTCCTTGACCTGGCGATCCACGCGAACGTTCACCTGCGCCATGCCGCTAACAGCACCCACGTTGATCCCGCTCCCTTCAATTGCTAGCACCGCTAGCAACACTATATAGAGAAGCTAGCAAATGGTCAAATGCAAAAGGCCTGCGCCCGGACGACACCGATGCCGTCTGGGCGCAGGCCAGATAACGTGGGCGAACACGTCTGCTAACGCAGGTACGCCTTCGCGTTGCTCAGGCTGTAGGCAATCGTCGAGCCGTTGTGCAGCAGCGACGACGCCTGCGGGGTAATCGTTCCGGTAATGCCCAGTGCCAACAGCGCCGAGTTAGTGAGCATCACCTTAGAATAGGAGCTCGTCAGACGATCAACGAGGCCCTGACTCATGCGGCGCAGGCGCACGATCGCGGCAAGATCCGTATCGGTCAGGATGATATCGGCGACCTCCTTGGCGATGTCGCTTCCGCCACCCATCGCCAGGCCCACGTCGGCCAAACCGAGCGCCGGCGAATCGTTGACGCCGTCGCCCACCATGGCAACGTGGCGCCCCTCGCTCTTAATGCGCTCCACATAGGCGTACTTGTCCTCGGGCAGCAGCTCGGCCTTAAACTCGTCGACCCCTGCCTCTCGCGCAATGCGCTCGGCCGTGCGCTCGGAATCGCCCGTGAGCATAACGACATGCTTGACGCCCAGCGCATGCAGGTCGGCAATGGCCTCGCGGACCCCAGCCTTGAGCGGATCTTCGATGCCGAGCACGCCGACGACCTTTCCATCGACCGCCAGGTACAGCGGCGACAGACCCTGCATCTGGGACTCAATGCGCTCCTTGATGTCGGATTCGAGCTGTGCGCCCTCGTCCTCAAATACAAAGTGCGCGGAACCGATGATGGCGCGACGTCCTTCAATGGACGAAGCGATGCCGTGCGCCACAATATACTCGACCGCAGCGTGACGCTCGCGGTGCTCGAGCCCGCGCTCGCGGGCGGCGTTGACCACGGCACGCGCCACCGGATGCGGAAAATGCTCCTCCAAGCAAGCGGAAAGGCGCAGGACCTCGTCCTCGCTCCAGCCATCGGTGGTGAGCACGCAGGCAAGACGCGGCTGTGCCTCGGTAAGCGTGCCGGTCTTATCAAACACAATGGTGTCGGCCTTGGCAAACGACTCAAAGTACTTCGCGCCCTTGACCATGACGCCCATCTTGGCAGCATCGCTCATAGCGGTCATGACGGCAACGGAACCCGTAAGCTTGAGTGCGCACGAGTAGTCGACCATCAGCGCCGCCGAGGTCTTGATGAGGCTACGGGTGGTAAGCGCAACCAGGCCCGCGAGCAGGAAGTTCCACGGGACGATCTTGTTGGCAAGGTCCTCCATATGCGACTGGCCCTCGGACTTGAGTGAGTCGGCCGTCTGCACGAGTGAGACGATTGAACGCAGTTTGGTTTGCGCCGTATTGGCGCGCACGCGCACCAAGATGCCGCCGTCTTCCACGACGGTACCGGCGAACACGTCGTCGCCCACGCTGCGCTCGACGGCCAGCGGCTCGCCGGTCAGGGTCGCCTGGTTGACCATAGCGCTCCCCTGCTCGACAACACCGTCGATGCAGATGGACATGCCGGTGCGCACGGCGACCAGATCGCCGGGCTCAAGCTCGGTGGCGGCAACGCTTACCTCGGTGTCGCCGACGACCTTTTGCGCCTTGTCGGGCACATCGAGCAGCGAGTTGATGAGCTCGTTTTCGCTCATGGCGCGGGTGTAGTCCTCGAGCAGCTCGCCCACGTTGAGCAGGAACATCGTCTGGCCCGCGGTGTCGACATCACGCTTGACGAACGAAATGCCGATGGCCGAAGCGTCGAGCACGGGAACGGTCAGGCGCGGCTGCGCCAGCTCATGAAGGGCAGCGCGCAAAAATGCCATGTAACCGGCCACGACAAACACCGCACGCAGAGGCGTCGGCAAGAACCAGCGGCGCGCGTAGTGGGCGCCGACGAGTGTCGCCAGGTCCATAACGAGTTTGTGCTTGCGCGGCTCAAGCTGCATCACATAGCCCGACTTGGCATCAGCGATAGCTTGAGCATCGAGTGCGCCCAAGGCGTCGAGCACGCTCGCGCGACGTGGCTCGTCGTATTCGAGCGCCATCTGGCCAATACGGCCATAGACGCGCACCTTGTGCACGCCGTCGATATCGCCGCTGAGCTTAAGAAGTGCATCGAGATCGCTCTCTGGCACAGGACCCGCCAATTGAAGACGGGTCCTGCCGGGGATCTCGCTGATAATCGAGAATCTCATAGTTTGTGCCTGGGAGCGTTACTCGGCTGCCTCGTCAGCAGCGGCCTCGCTCTGGGTGATGTAGGCCGCCTCGGCAACCATGTCGTCGACATTAGCCTTGGCCTGCTCGACCATGTCCTGGTAGCCGTTCTTGATGCGCATGCCGCACGCGATACCCTGCACGCAGGCATTCTTGACCGGAGCGCTGGTGAGCAGCTTGATGCCAGCCGTACCAAGCAGAAAACCGCCACCGACAAGCAGGGTGTTGAACGTGGACTTCTTCATGATGTCTCTCCCTTTTGCCGCATTGGACGCGGCATGGTGCCTCAGCACCCGAGTAAACAAGTTTGCTCGAGCACGCTTTTGAAATATCTCAATTTTATCTAACTATCTAGGTCAGCCATGGCTAACCTTTTGAAAATTAACGATGCGGAGTAACCGATTGTCAATGTGACAAAGGGACTGTCCTTTTGCCCCTTCTTACAACTGCCAGGTAGCTGCTTCCTTTTGCAGCGCCACCATGCGGGCGAATTCTCCACCTGCCGCCTTGAGCTGCGCCGGAGTGCCCTGCTCGGCAACCACACCATCCTTGAGTACAACGATTTTGTCGGCATTTTCCACCGTACGCATACGGTGGGCAATAACGATAACCGTCTTACCTGCAAGCAGACGGGAGAGCGCCTGCTGAACCACGGTCTCGTTCTCCACATCCAAGCTCGCCGTCGCCTCGTCCAACAGCACGATAGGCGCGTCTTTGAGCAGCGCACGGGCGATAGAGATGCGCTGGCGCTCACCGCCGGACAGCTTGGAGCCGTTCTCGCCAATCATGGTGTCATAGCCCTGCGGCATGCGGCTCACAAACTCGTCGCAGTTGGCGGCACGCGCGGCAGCAAGCACTTCTTCATCGGTGGCATCGCGACGTCCAAGACGGATGTTTCCCATCACCGTGTCGTCAAAGAGCAGCACGTCTTGGAACACAATGGCGTAGTCGCGCAGCAACACCTCGGGATCCACGCTCGCAACATCCACGCCGCCCACGGTGACCGTGCCTTCGGTGGCGTCCCAAAAGCGCGCGGCCAGGCGGCTCACCGTAGACTTGCCGGAACCCGAAGGACCGACCAGTGCCGTAACTTCGCCTTCCTTGGCGGTAAAGCTCACGTCGGTAAGAACTTTCTCGCCGGCGCGGCCGTCCTCGCCCGCACCATAGCCAAATGCCACGTGATCGAACACCACATCGTGGCCTACGGGCTCAAACTGCTCGCTGCCCCGCGCCACGGGCTCTTCCATGATGGAACGCATGCGCTTGGCCGACGACTCGGCGGCAAACAGCTCGGACATTAGCATTAACGCCTGATCAAAGGGCGCATAGATGCGGCTCACCATAAGCAGGAAGGCAAACATCATCAAAAAGTCGACCTGGCCGGAGGCGACCATCGCAGCGCCCGTGACCAACGTGGTGGCAATGCCCAGACGCAGGATAGCAAAGGCGGAGTTAACCAAAAGCCCATTGGCGAGCTCGCCCTTGGTGGTCTCGCGCTCCTCGGCATCGATCACGGCGTTGAGTCCCTCAAGATAATGAGCCTCCTGGTTGGTGGCGCGGATCTCGCGAACGCAGTCGAGCGTCTCCTGGATCGCCTCGGTAACCTTGACCTTCTCGGCACGCACATGGTCGAACACCGGGGTCATGGGGCCGCGTGTTAGATACAGCACGGCAAAGGCCACGGGCACGCTCCAAAACGCCGCGATCGCCAGCTGCCAGCAAAAGAACAGCGACGCCACGAACACAATGGCGCTTGCGATGATGGCACCCCAAAGCTCTCCCAGCACGTGGCTGTAGGCGTGCTCCATGGCCTGGACGTCGCCCATGATGGTCTCGGTTAAATCGGCCAGATCACGACGGCCAAAAAACGACAGCGGCAGCTTGCGCAAGCGCTCGGCGATCTCCATACGCTGCTTGCCGCACTCCTCGTAAAAGATGCAGTAGGTGTAGTAATACTGCTGCCAGTTAGAGGCAAAGAGCAACACGAAAAAGACCAGGAGGCCGCCCACAATCGGCAGGGCATCCGGCAGGTCAGCCCCGCTGGCGAGATGTTCGACAAAACCGCCCATGACCAGGAATAAAAAGCCCATGCCGGCCATGGTAATGAGATTAGTGAGCGTGGTCCAGAAAATGCCGCGTTTTACGCCGGCGACGCCTTTATCGGATAGGAAATACTTCTTTTGGAATGAGGCGAACATTTAGGCCTCGCCTCCCTTCGTGACGGCGGCATCCGCGGTCGCTGCAGTGATTTTCCAGCTCGCGGCCTGTTCGTATTCAGCCCACATCTTGGCGTATAGACCCTTTTGGGACAGCAGCTCGGCATGGGTGCCAGTCTCCTGCACGCTACCTTGGTTGAGCACCACGATCTTGTCGGCCCCCACCACGGTCGAAAGCCGGTGCGCGATCATAATGACTGTGCGACCCGCTGCCAGTTTGCTAAAGGCGCGCTGGATGAGCGCCTCGTTCTCGGGGTCGGCAAAGGCTGTGGCCTCGTCGAGCACCACGATGGGCGCGTCCTTAAGGATTGCGCGGGCGAGCGCCACGCGCTGGACCTCGCCGCCCGAAAGGTACGCCCCGCCGGCGCCGAGCATGGTGTCGATGCCCTGCGGGAGCTTGGCCACGATATCGTCGCACTGGGCCGCGGAGAGGGCCGCGCGCACTTCGTCGTCAGTGGCCGTAGGCTTGGAGGCGCGCACGTTATCGGCAAGTGTTTGGCGGAACAGCTGGTTGGTCTGAAACACAAAGGCGACCTGGTCCATAAGCTCGTGCGGGTCCATGTCGCGAACGTCCACACCGCCTACGAGCACACGGCCTGCGGAAACATCCCAAAAACGCGGGATCAGGCTGGCGCAGGTTGACTTACCGCCGCCCGAAGGACCCACCAGCGCGAGGGTGCTACCTGCGGGAACGCTAAAGCTCACATGATCGACGGCAGGCGCCTCAGCACCCTCGTAGGTAAAGCTCACGTCCTCAAAGCGCACATCGCTGCCAGCGGGGTGCTTGGGTTGAGCGGGCACGGAGAGCTGCTTGGAATCCATAACGCTTCGGATGCGAGCCAGCGAATCAGCACTCATCTGAGACGCCTCGCCCACAAACATAAGCTTGGTCATGGCCGTCGGCACCACGGCCGAAAAGATCGCGTAAAACGTAAAATTGACCATAAAGTGCGCGAAGTCCGTCTCGCCCGGCGCCAGCAGCAGCGCCACAGGCAAAAGAAATGCCACAAGGCCGTTGAGCGCAGTAAGGTTGAGCACCTGCGGACCCCGGCAAAACGTACCCGCATAGTTTTGCGCCATATCGGCGTATTCGGCGATCGCATCGTGGAACGCCTTAAAGGAGTAGACCGTCTGCTGGAATACCTTGACCACGGGGATGCCGCGTACGTATTCGGTACCGGTCTTGTTCATCTTGACCAGCGCGCCCATGTAGGCCTTCATGAACTCGGCGCCCTTGCCGCTCATCATGGTGGCCATGGCGCAAAACGAAACGACGACCGAGATTAAGCATGCCGCGCCCAAACGCCAATCGAGGGCAAAAAGCAGCACGAGCAGGCCCACGACCATGGCGGTGGCGCCGGCGATATCGGGCAGCATGTGCGCGAGCAGGGTCTCGGTGGAGGCGGCGCATCCGTCTACGATACGGCGCAGCTCACCGGTGGCGTGCGTGTCAAAGTAGCCGAGCGGCAGCTTAAGCAGATGCTCGCTCGTGGTCTTGCGGATATTGGATGCGCAGCGAAACGCGGACAGGTGCGTGCACATGAGTCCCACGAAATAGACCACGATGCTTGCCAGGGCAAAACCGACAGCCCACCAACCATACATCGCGATGTCGGCGGCCTCGCTCCAGTTAGGCGCCACGGCGATAAGATCACGCGCAACAAGCCAGATGCACACGTACGGGCCAAAGCTCAACAGCTGCGAGAACGCCGAGAGGGCCATGCCCAAATACGTTAGGAATTTACGGTCACCGGCATATGCAAGCAGCTCGCCGATGCCGCCGCCTTCCTTTTTTGATCCCTTTGCCATGAGATTCCTTTCTAACGGCTTGAGAGTTAACCGTAATGAACTTATCATTGATGTGTTAGCCATGGCTCACAATCGAGCCAGGCGTGGACGTTTCTGCAAAGGAAAGGGACGCTTTTGCAAATACGGCGGGCAGCGACCGACATAACCGAGCTCTACGCACCGCAGTTTGAGCAGTTTGGCCTGGAGCTTACCGGCAAGGGCGCCGTCTTTACCGGCGAGGTGGCAAACGATCGGGCGCACGGACGCGCATGGATCATGCCCCTCTCCCCTGCCTGCATCGTCATGGAGCATTACATTACCCCGACGCACGATATGTACCTGGCCGAATACACACCCGAACCGTACGCGTGCGTGAGCGAGGTCAGCGCGCCCACGCTCATGTGCATGCCCGAAGCCGGCATAACGCCTGCGAACCTTAAACCCCTGCATGGACCGTGGCCAAACAATGCTGTGTGCAGCTTTATCCAAGATAACTGTGGCGAGGAGTTAAGCCCACTGTTTGCAGGGCGGCTCTATCACTCGCGCTCGGTGCTCTTTTTGCCTGGATATTTTGACGAACTGGAGCACCGCGATCCCACCGAGTTCGCAGGGGTCTTTGAGGCGTTTGCCGAGCCATGGCACGAGGAGGCGACGTCTGCCATCTGCCACACGTTGCGCAGGATTAACGAGGAACGCGCCCGCACCGTAGGCGGACACGTCTATATGCAAGGCATCGTGGAGACCATGGTCGCGGAGCTCGCCTGTTCGCGCGCGGCCCACAAGCAGGCGCGGCAGGCGGCAGACACACGCGCCAGCGTGACCATTGCCGAGGAAGCGGCGGCAATGATTGAGCGCGCGCTCGACAAAGGCAGGCGTGTGGGTATCAACGAGGTGGCCGAGAGGCTCTACACAAGCCGCTCCAAGCTATGCGCCACCTTTAAAGCCCAAACCGGCGAGTCCCTGGGCGTCTACATTCGCAGACGCCGCATGGAGCGAGCACAGGACCTTTTGGCCGATAGCGCGCTCACGATAGCGCAGGTGGCAGAGCGTCTAGGCTACCCTCAGCAGGCCGCCTTCGCCCAAGCCTTCAAGCAACACACCGGCACCACCCCCACCGCCTGGCGTTCCCAACATATATAAAGAATGAAGGCGCCAACGGCGCCCTCATTCACCAAATTCAATCCAGCCCACCTGACCCGAACGGCCGAGTCGTTGCAGAACCCGGAAGCCCCGGCAGGGCGGGTGCTTGCTCAAAATGAGTTCCGCACGCAAAGAAGGCCACTAAATGTGGCCTTCGTCTTGCGCAGGACTGTTTGAAATTTTGAGGAAGCACCCGCCCTGCCGGGGCTCCCGGGTTCCCGTTTACGAGAGCGACGTTCTCAGCAACTCGTTGAAGAGCTTCGGGTTACCCTTGCCGCGGCTCGCCTTCATGCACTGGCCCACCAAAAAGCCGATGACCTTCTGGTTGCCGTCACGATACTGCTGCGCCTGATCGGCACAGTTTGCCAGCACTTCGTCCACGATCGGCTGCAGCGCGCCGGCATCGCTCACCTGACGCATACCACGCTCGTCGACGATCTTGTTGGGGTCATCGCCGGTCTGAGCCATGGCCTCAAAGACCTCGTGAGCCTGGTTGGAGCTGATGGCATCGGTCGCCAGCAGCTTGGCGAGTGCCGCCACCTGAGCCGGTGCAATACCGGACTCGGCCAGCGAAACGCCCGCGCCCTTAAGGTAGGCGATCATTTCATTTACCAGCAGGTTCGCGACCGTCTGGGCCTCTTTGCCAGCCATACCGGCAGCAGCGGCCTCAAAGAAGTCGGCAAACTCGGGGTCGCCGGCAATCTGCTCGGCATCGGCCGCCTTAATGCCAAAGTCGGCCTCAAAACGGACGCGCTTGGCATCGGGCAGCTCGGGGATCTCGCCACGGCAGCGGTCGATGAACTCGTCGTCCAGGTCGAACGGCGCCAGATCGGGGTCGGGGAACAAACGGTAGTCGTCGGCCGTCTCCTTAACGCGCATGACCACGGTGCGCTTGCGGCTGGGCTCCCAGTGGCGGGTCTCCTGATAGATGATGCCGCCCTCCTCGAGCACCTCAGCCTGACGGCAGATCTCGTAGGCAAGACCATCATGCAGACTCTTAAACGAGTTGAGGTTCTTGAGCTCGGTCTTGGTGCCCAGCTTGGTCTCGCCGCGGCGCCGCAGTGACACGTTGCCGTCGCAGCGCATGGAGCCCTTCTCCATGGAGCAGTCCGAAATGCCCAGCGTTACAAAGATGCGACGGAGCTTTTCCATAAACAGGCGCGCTTCCTCGGGCGTACGCAAGTCGGGCTCAGTCACGAGCTCAATCAAAGGCGTGCCACAGCGGTTGTAGTCGACGAGCGACTCGGCCGCGGCGGCAATGCGGCCCTCGGCGCCGCCCACGTGGACCATCTTGGCGGCGTCCTCCTCCATGTGGATGCGCAGGATGCGGATGGGCACCGTGTAGGAACCATCCTCGCGACGCTCGGGCATCTGCAGGTTGGACGCGTCATAGCTGGCCAGATGGCCGGCGCGCTGGTTGCCCTCGCGCATGGTCGACGTCATGGACGTGGACAGGCCCTCGGCGTTGGCCGAGGCGCTCGCCAGGCTCTGAGCCTCGGCCTCGCCAAATGCACAGTCGGGGCGCTCGGCGGCACCGCGACCGGTCACGTCCAGATCTAGGTGACCGTACATGGCAAAGGCGACCGGACCCTGCGTGGTCTGGAAGTTCTTGGCCATATCGGGATAGAAGTAGTGCTTGCGGTAGAACATCGAGTGACGCTGGATCTCGCAGTTGGTGGCCAGACCGGCCTTGACGATGCTCTCGATGGCGCGCTTGTTGGGCACCGGCAGGGCGCCGGGCAGGCCCAGGCACACCGGGCACACGTTGGCGTTGGGCTCGTCATCGTGGCTGAGCTTGCAGTTGCAGAACATCTTGGTGTCGAGTGCGGTGAGCTCGGTGTGGATCTCCAGGCCGATCACGGCCTCCCAATCCTGCAGGACCTCGGAAAGCTCCTTCATTACAGCTCGCCTCCCTTCCCGGCAAAATCGGGCGCGACGGATAGCGCGGGCGCACCCGTGGCGGTATCGGCAAAGCCGCGCTCCAGGGCGCGGGCAAACGTGAGCAGCTGACGGTCCTTAAAGGCAGGTCCCACCAGCTGGGCAGAAACGGGCAGCTGCGTATCCTCGCCCAGGCCCAGCGGCACCGAGATGCCACCGTTACCGCAGATGTTGAGCGAGATGGTGTACAGGTCCGAAAGGTACATCTGCGTGGGGTCGCTGATCTCGCCAAACTTAAAGGCCGTGCGCGGCGAGGCGGGCATGAGGATGGTGTCCACCTTGGCATACGCGGCGTCGTAGTCCTGCGTGATGAGCGTGCGGGCCTTTTGCGCGGCGTAGTAGTACTTGTCGTACACGCCCGAGCTCAGCAGGTAGGCGCCGAGCATCTGACGGCGCTTGGCCTCGGCGCCAAAGCCGTGGGCGCGCGACAGCGAGCTCTGGTCGGACAGGTTGGCGCAGCCCTCCTCCTGATAGCCGTAGCGGATGCCGTCAAAGCGGGCCAGGTTGGAGAACGCCTCGGCCGGGCCGATGACGTAGTAGGCGGCGATGGCGGCGTCCAGGTGCGGCAGGTCGACCTCGACCAGCTCGGCGCCCTGGTTCTGCAGCTCCTGGGCGGCGCGCTGAACAGCGGCCTTGACCTCGGGCGTCAGGCCCTCGGCCTCCATAAACGCAGGGATGATGCCCACGCGCTTGCCCTCGATGCTGTCGTTGAGATGCTCGGTAAAGTCGACGGCGCAATCCTGGCTGGTGCAGTCGTACGGATCATGGCCCGCGCCGGTAAGCGCGTTCATGGCCAGCGCGACGTCCTCGACCGTGCGGCCAAAGGGCCCCACCTGGTCGAGCGACGAACCAAAAGCAACCACGCCGTAACGGCTCACGGCACCATACGTGGGTTTAAAGCCCACCACGCCGCAGAGGCTCGCCGGCTGGCGAATGGAGCCGCCGGTGTCCGAGCCCAGCGAGAGCGCGACCTCGCCCGCGGCGACGGCGGCAGCGGAGCCGCCCGAGGAGCCGCCGGGCACGCGCTCGGTATCCCAAGGGTTGTTGGTGCGGTGGAACGCTGAGCTCTCGGTGGAGCTGCCAAAGGCAAACTCGTCCATGTTGGCCTTGCCCATGGGCAGGCAGCCGGCATCGAGCATGCGCTGGACGCAGGTGGCGGTGTAAACGCTCTGGTAGTCCGCGAGCATGCGGGAAGCGCAGGTGGTGCGCGTGCCCACGAGGTTCATGTTGTCCTTGATGGCCAGCGGCACGCCCGCAAGCGGGGGCAGCGGCTTGCCTGCGGCACGGTCGGCATCCACGCGCGCAGCAGCCTCGAGCGCAAGCTCGGGCGCCACCTGCAGGAATGCCTGGACCCCGCCCTCGCGCGCCTCGATGGCGGCAAGGGAGGCCTGGACCACCTCGGTAGCGGTAAAGTCGCCGGCGGCAACGCCCGCGGCAATCTGGGCGGCGGTAAGGGAATCGAAGCTTAGCGCCATTACTCGCTCTCCCCCTCTCCCAAAATGGACGGCACGCGGAAGTAGCGATCGCGCGCGCTGCCGGCGTTTTCGAGCGCGACATCGAGCGGCAGGTCGCGCTCGGGCTCGCGCAGGTCGTCGCCCATCACGTTGGACAGGCTTCCGATGGGATGGAACGTGGGCTCCACGTCGGGCAAGTCATATTGCAAGACGGGCTCGAGCATCTGGACGGCGTCGTTCATGTAGGACGTCATCTGGGTGAGCTCGTCATCGGTCAGTGCGATCTTTGCGTACTCGGCAATGCCGCGCACGTCTTTCTCGCTGAGTGCCATAGGCGCTCCCTTCCGCATAACAGATAAACTGCTCTAGTATACAAGGCAACGCCGCTTGGAGCAGATGCTTTACCCAAATGCAGCGAAAACGTAACGAGGGCGGCGGTTGGCAGGCGGCGGGCTGACGGTTCTGCAGCGAAACCGCACCGTCCATAGCGAAAACCGCGTCGCCCACAACGTAAACCATCACAACATTCGACGCTTTTCGCCAAAATCGCGATTTTCATCGAATGTTGTGATGGTTTGGAAGTCCCGACCACCACAAAGGTGCCTGTCCCCTTTGTGGTGGTTCTGAAGAATGTCTTATGCCGAGGCCTTGGCCTTGCGGCGCTTGCGGACCGCGTGGATCACGATGTCCAGCAGCAACAGCACAATGGCCACGACCACGATGAGCACGGCGAACTCGCGCTTGCCCCAGTGGCGGCCGGTCAGCGACTTTTGCTTGTCGACGTCCTTCTTGTTGTACTTGGTGCGCACGCAATGCACCAGCAGGCGATGGTCGTTCACGCCGTAGGGCGTGCAAGTGACGAGCGTCACCTTGTCGGCGCCAGGCTCGATAGTCAGCGACTCCATCTCCTCGGGCAGCACCACCTCGGAGTCCACCATCTTGTAGGCGAGCGTCTTGTTCATGGTGTGCAGCAGCACCAGGTCGCCGCGCTCCAGCGAATGGATGTCGTCGAACATGCTCAGGTTGCGCATGCCCGAGTGCGCGGTGAGCACGCAATGCGTCGAGGTGCCGCCCACCGGCAGGCTCGTGCCCTCCAGGTGGCCGACGCCCGCCATGAGGACTTCCTCGCTCGTGCCGTGGTAGATGGGCATGCTCACGTCGATGGAGGGAATCTCGACCCAGCTCATCATGGGGCCGCGGTCAAAGATGAGCTGCTGAGCGTAGGGCTCGATCTGGTCGGCGGGGAGCTCGGTGGCCTCGCCCGCCAGTTGCTCGTTAAAGGAACGAGCCTGCAGCAGGATGCGCTCGCGCTCCTCGGCAGACAGCGCGTCCACGGTGCTGGACACCGTGCTGATCTGGTTGAACACGCCCGAGGCCTCGAGCCGGTCCAAGATCCACGGCCAGGTCATAAGGCCCACGCCAATAAGGATGATGACGATGGTGATGAGCCGGTCGGCCCAGCGCGGCAGCCGCTTGCGGCGACGCTTGGGCTTGGTCTTGGGCTGGGGTTTGGGCTGAGGGCTTGAGGCACCGTTGGCCGCGGCGTTATTGCTCTTCATATGTTTAGCGCCCTGCACCATCGCCGGTCACTCCTCTACAACTCAAGTTGTCTAAACAAATAATAGCCGATTCGCGAGCTCATGCGCCGGACAACGCAGCCTGACAGCATTGCACAGCGCGAGTATGGGCCCGCATTTGAGTTTTCAAAATGTCCCGAATCGACTGGGCGATTCGGGATACAATGTCAAAAGAAAACGACGCACCCCGCGTAAATGTTTGGGAGCGCGGGCGGCCTAGTTTTCAGCTTTTGTTAAATGCCCGGGCTCCGAACCCCGGGCATTCTTATTTGCGCTTGTTGCAGCGCAAATGCCTTCTACCGTCCGCACCGCGCGTGCGCCTACGGACCTTAAACCGAACCTCATACGAGTCAAGAAACGCGATGACGAACGTGCCCACCGCCGCGAGGGCGGCGAGCGCGTTAAGGAATTTCAGCATTTGGGGACCTCCGATCGAGTCGTCGGCCGCCCGCGCACGGGATGCGTCGCAAGGCCATTTTACTGCGAGCGTATGCACCCTCAGCTGGTAAACGCAATAATTGCAAACATATGTTCGATATTCATACGCTTGATCCAACGGACGATGGAGGGTGGCTGCGTTATCCAAAAAAACGGGGCAGACTCCAGTGCGGAGTCTGCCCCGAAAAGAGAATGGCAAAGCAAGAACGTCGATGGACGAGAAAAGTGTCCGCAAGTCCCATGGCCATCACATCCCACCTGCCAAAGGGATGGGTGAGCGAGCGTTACTCCTGCTCGGACTCCTCAGCCTGCTTACGGCTGCGGATGAGGTGCGCCACGCCGATGCACAGCACCGCGCCACCAGCGATCCAGGTGAAGGTCACACCGTTGAGGCCGGTGAGGGGAAGGCCGGAGCCCTGCTGGTCGGTGACAGTGAGGTGTACCTTGCCGTCAGCAGCCTCGGTATTAGTTTGAGCCACCTTGACGAGATTCTCATCAGTACCATTAGCAAGAGTGCAGCCCGGGTTAACAACAGTCGTATCGTCTGCCGGAAGCGCCCCGCGAGTAATGGTGAACGTGATGCCAGCGCTGTGGGAGTTGTTATATCCAGGCGCCGGCTTGACCTCCGTAAGGACGTAAGTACCCTCATCAAGACCAACAACGTTGATCTTGCCGCTTGCGTCGGTCGTCAGCTTGGCCTGCTCGCTATCAGGCGTCTTGGTACCATCCGCCTTGATATAGTTACCATCATCGCCCTGCTCCTGCAGCGTGAACTCAACGCCCGCGAGCCCCTTATTTTCATCATCGGAGCCCACCTTGGTGACATCGATGCCATAGGTGTAGTCATAAGCAGAGTGCTCAACCGTGGTGCCGGTTCCATTGCCATGCGGGTTGTTAGAATAGGTCAGCGTAACCGTATTATTCTGGGGTTTGCCAACCAAACCCTGGAAAGCATCTTTAATCTTACCCTTATCATCAAAGATCTTGGTAGAGTCGAGTTTTGCCTCGTATTCAACCGTCACATTAGACGAACCGTTAACGCTAATTGCATTACTTTTTTCATCAACGCAGGACTTGAGGTCTACAAAGCTAACGGTGAGTACGCCGCCCGAATAGCTTTTTGTGTAGCCGGATGCAGGATCAGCCTTGACGGTCTTGCCATCAATCTTGACATCGACGATCGGCGAGCCGTCCTCGTCGCACTTAACCGTCATGGAGCCAGGCAGATTATCCGTAAATGAATACGCATAGGTGCTGTAGGTGTTGATGTTGCTCGCAACTGTACCGGCAAGCTGGTACTTGATAGGCTGATCCATGCGGGAGTCGGCGGACTTATTAAACGTGGCATCCGTCGCGTCGTCCTTGACGGCCTTGGTCACGTTGGGGACGCTCTTCTTGGGGGCTACATTAACGTCAGAGCCACCGACAATGGTGAAAATCGGCGAAGTGTACACGTCAGTATTGCCGGTCTTACTGGGCACATCGGTCACGAAAAGCCAGTAGCCTTGGTCCAGACTCTCAAAGTTACCCTTGTTGGAACCGCTCGGTTTTGCCCAGGTTAGATACGAGTCCTCAAGTGCGGCAGCGATCTTGTCGAGCACGCTTCCGGCATTGACGTTATTACCATCTTTATCGTTCCCGTGTTTTTTGATGAACTGGGCCCACGCCTGAGGAGATTTAGCGTCTGCGTCGGTTGGGAAACCAGCAGGCTTGGGCTCATCAGTATCGAACGCCGTAGTCACTGCCCTCATTACGGAATCGTTTGCCCAAGCAATGTCGGAAAGTGTCTTGTCGCCAGTCCAAACGCCCTCATCCTTATTCTGTGTGACCGTCGCCTTGAAAATCTGGATGCCCTTGAAAGATGTGTCGGCATATTCAGCAGTGCCAGGGTCAGTGATAAACACCTTGCCCTTCTCCGTAGCCACCGTTGGCACACCCTCAGCAAACGCCATGGTCACCGGGGCCATGACGCCGCCGAAGCTCAACGCCGCCGTGAGGCCTGCTGTCACTGCCAGGCGTGCAATGTTCTTGTTCATGCCCATCTTCTTTTCCTCCGTTTTCCGGTTGGTTCTCATTCGATCGATCATCATCTGTCTGTGTCTTAGCATCTGCTTCGCTACGTCTCGCCCCGCTCTCTGTGGGGCTGCCAGCTACTCTTTATGGCTGCCACCTCCCCGCTTGACCAGGAGCGCGACCACGATGAGCGCGGCTCCGGCGACCGCTGCGGCGGCCGCGGCGTACATTGCCATATCGCCAGTCGAGGGCATAAAGCCTCCGGTGGTAATGCTAGGAGGTGTGCCGGTGGGCGTGTTGATGAGCGATGCCTCCAGGCTGCCCGTCGAGCCGTCCGCGCTGTCGGCACGCAGGGGCGACTCGGCCGTGATGGTGAGTTTGGGCTTGGCAGCGGCCACCTGGTCGACGTCCAGGCCCTCGGCCTTGACCGTCACGGAGCGCGTGCCCTCGAAGGCGGTGTAGCCCTTGGGCGCCTTGAGCTCGCGGATCTCCAGCTTGCCAGAGTCCACGCCCGAGACGGTCACGTGGCCGTCCTCGCCCGTGGTGACGGTGGCCTTGCCCTCCGCATCCCACGTGCCGTCGGCCGCCAGTGTGCGGCCGCGGTCGTCGGCGATGCTCAGGACCGCCCCGGCAAGCGGCTTGTCGCCGTCGCTGCCGCGCTTGGTGAGTGCGAGATCCCAGGTGTAGGCGCACGCGTCGTCGCTCGGCGTGCGGGTGAAGCCGGCGTCGCCGGACTGGTCGGCAAAGGGAGAGCGCGGGTAGCGCAGGTAGACCTCGTTGGGGTTGCCCTTCGCGATGCCGTGGTTGCACGCGCTACTGAGCGGCGCATTGTACACGGCGACCACGCGAGCGCCCGCGGTGAAGGCGTCGGCCCCGCCGAGCGCGGCGATCAGGTCGCCGGTGCGCACGGTGAAGGTCTTGCCGTCAGCCGCTACCTTGGTGGCGCACTGGGCCGTGATGTCGGTCCAGCCCTTCGCGGGCTCGGTGCCGGCGCGTCCGTCCTTGCCGGCCGAGACGGCGTCGAAGCCGCCGTCCGCGCCCGCCGCCACGTACACACGCATGCTCTCGGCCACCTTGGAGGGGTCGAGCCCCGCGCTCATGGTGTCGACGAACCGCACCGTATAGGTGTCGTAGGCGGTGAGCCCGGCCGGGACCGTGGCCGAGAGGCGCCAGTACAGGTCGTCGGCGACCGTGGCGTCGGCGGCCTTCTGCCATGCGGCGGTGCTGTCCTCCAGCACGTGCTTTTGGACCTTGGGCGTCGCGGCCTTGGGCTTGACGGTGACGGCGCTGCCGCCGACCAGGGCCATGATCGGCGCGGTGCCGGCCTCGTTTTGGGAGATGGCGTCGTCTTTGGCGACGATGAGCCAGTAGCCACAGGACAGCTCGGCCGTCGTGCCCGCGTTAAGGGCCACGGACACGGCGCCAGAGCTCTGGAGGGAACGAGCGAGCTGTGCGCTCAGCGCGCTCGTAAGGCGGGAATCGGTGTTGAGCCACTCGGCAGCTTCCTGTGCGGTGGTCTGGGAATTGGGCATGCCGGCGCTGTGCAACACAGGCAGCGCGGCGTCGCGCACGGCATCGCTTGCCCAGACAAGGTCGGTGGCGATCTTGGCGTCGTTGTCGTCATCGACGACGTTGGCGTCAAAGATCTGGTAGGCGTCGTAGCTGCGCGCCACGGTGCCTGTCACCGTGATGGATCCGGTCGCGCTCGGCGCGGCCTGCGCGGATGCGGGGAACACAACCGCGCAGGTGCCGATCAAGAGGGCGAGCAGCGCAAACAAGATCGGGAAGGAGCAAACTTTCTTATTCACGACGCTCGCCTCCCTTCGCATTCGCCTTGCGACGAATGTGCATCCAGGCCGCAGCAGCGCAAAGCGCCGCCGCGCCGGCAAGGTACGTCAGAGTGACGCCCGACATACCAGAAAGGGGCAAAGATGTGGAGTAGGTGTTGGTGAAGGTGGGGGTAGTGTCGGGAAACTCGTGGTCCTTATTATCGGTGTCTTTCCACGTACCGCCGGGGTCAACGGTTCCCTTCCTGTAGGTCACCGCACAGTCGATTCCTCCTTGGGTGTTATCCTTTGCCACAACCTTGAACCTATAGACCGACTGATCAAACTTGTAATGCGGATAGGTCGAGCTTTCGTACTTCTCGCGCACATAGTACGTGAAGGTCTTGGAACCATTGTTAAGGTCCGTGAGCTTATATGTCTTCGACTTGAAATCGACCGTGCTCGTCGCATTACCGTTTTTTTCAGTTTTGACATTCGCAGGATCAGGATTAATTGTTACCGTTTCCGGTTTGGTGAAGTTCGGGTCGTCCTCGTTCGCGAGTTCGAATGTGAACGCCTTCATCTCGCCACCATCAACCTTCTTGGTCACCTGAGGCGTCCAAGAGCCCTTGGGTTTGTATGCATTAGTAAAGGTCTTGTCGGTGTTGCCATCGGTGATCTTAATGGAGACATCGCTACCGTTGTTCGGAGTAAACGTTTTCGCCTCATTATTTTTGAGATTAGTAACCCTTACATTCGTAACTAAATAGTAGATGTAATCAATATCCAGCACCGGCCGCTTTTCGGTTGTAGTTGTAAGCTCAATCTTGTAGATGGTCTGGTCGTAGTCCACGCCAGGGACGCGATCCGCAACGTTGCCGGGGTCCTCAACGAGGTAGTAGACGTTCGTTCCAGCGGAGTGGACCCTGCCCAAATCAAAGACAAAGTTACCTTCAGCGTCGTTCGTGGCCCCATCGTCATCGCCAACTATTGAACAGCCATTGAGCTGCAATTTGCCATCATCATTATTATTAAAGCTAGGGACACCACCGCTCTCGCCCGGCTCCAAGAGTTGGAACCTGAATTTTCCCGCATCATCCGCAGTAAGCGCGCGGCCTTCCAGTGCCTTAGTGCCGTTGAGCTTCATCTTGGGATACACGTTCACCTGCGTGGTGGAGCCAGCGATTACGTCGCCGTTGGTCATGACTCCGCCTCCGTGGATGTTGGAGCGGTTGCCCGTGATGAAGAGGGACGCAGCCGCAGTAGCAGCATCCTTATCATACTGAATCGGCTCAGATTTAAGGCCAATCATGTACTTAGCTTGGGCGCCCTCGTACTTGCCGATAGACGTTGGTGTTTTGTCGATCGTGCCCGACCAATTGGCAGCTCCACCACCAAGCATCTGTCCCGTTACGGCAGCGATATACGGCAGCGATTCAGCGTTAGCACTATCGCGAATAAGAAAAAGATCCTGGTGACCGGCTTTTTTAAAGTCTTCAGTTATTTCGCCGCCTTCGTGGTTAGGGCGCCAATCCGCGTCATCGTTCTTGTCGTGGGTGCCGCCCGATCGGTTATAACCACTACCGTCAGGTTTACCGTCATAATTACCGAAAATCGCGATGCCATTGGTATCGGTAATGGCAGTCTTACCAGTCGGGCAAGCGGCAAACCCGCCGCCAAAGCCACTGGCATGATTGTTGGTAATCAGCGCGTTATATATATTGAGGCTCGCCGGCTGAACGTTGTTGTCGCTGCTGCCCTGGACGAATACGCCACCGCCGCCCCAGTCGTTGGTGGTATTGGTCGTATTGTTAGTGATGTAGGCTTTCTTGCCGCTCACATTAAATTCGCCAACTGTAGGCGCAGCGATACGGATGCCGCCACCCTCTGAGTTTTGCGCCACATTGCTGGCGATGATTCCACCATAAAACGCAAACCCGGAAAGAGGTTTATTCCAAGCGCCAGCATAAACGCCGCCGCCAGCCTCGGCAGAGTAGTTGCCCGTGATGTAGCCGCCGCTAATAACCAGACCGCCTTTTTTCTGTCCCTGATTGTGGCTAAAGGCAGCAATGCCGCCACCACCGTGACAACCGTTACCTTTGTGTCCTTCATCGGTATAGAACTGATATTTGTTGTTAGTAATGTAACCATTCGTAATGGTCACCATAGAGTCCTCAGCACAAATTCCCGCGCCATAACCGACTTCATTATCATTTGTACCGTTACCGGAGATAATACCGCCAACCATGTTTACCGTAGAATTCAGGGCATAAACGCCGCCGCCACTGGGGGCATAGTTACCAGCGATTACGCCGTCAGAGATGTCAAGAGTTGAGTTCTCGACAGAAATACCCGCACCAGCGGCGCCCTCCGGACAATATCCGCCGCAGACATACCCGCCGTCCACGCTGATGGCCGAACTGCCCGCTGCGTACACCAAATTTTTGACACAGTTGTTTTTATCCTGCGTAATCATGCCGCTCTCAAGATTGAGGTGGCCACCGCTATTGATTACGATGAGCCTCAAGTCCTTTGAGCCTGAGCACGCCACGATGGCACCCTTGACATGAGCCTTATACGCCTTAAGAGTCTCGGTTGTACGGGTTCCGTTTGCGACCGATTCGGTTACGTAGTAGGTAAGGCCAGTCGGAATGCCATTGGAAGTATCGTATTCCATTAAAGCGAGATTGCCGCATTTATTTGTTTGAGAAGTCGTAGTCTCTGTCGCGGCAACTTGCTGACCGTCCTTGACAGTCAACGTTGCGCCGCCGGTTATGTTGAATAGGGGCTGGCTCTGACTTGTATACTTAATTTTGCAGCCATTTAAATCCAGCGTGATATTGCTGCCGTCCTTGTTAAGCGCGATTGTCTCGCCGGTCTCGACATCATTCATAAGCTTGAAGCTAGCAACACCGCTTGCATTTGCCAGTTTTTTCAAGTCGTCAGCTGTTCGTATTTCAGTGGATGCCGTTTTAGTCTGCCCGCCTTCCGCAGCCAGCATTACGGCATTGCCATCCGACAACTCGCCATCTTCGGCCTGCAGCTTACCTTCAGGCTGACCCTGCTCAACACCATTTGAAGGGTCGGCTTCGTCGCCCTCGGTCTCGTCACTATTCTGGTTTTCGGTATCCCCGTTGTTGGTGTTTTCTACATCAGTAGACTCAGTTGAGGAACCCCCCCCCATCACAGTTTCCTCGGTAGGAGCTGCCTGGGCATCGTTGGCAATGGCCTGCGAGATCGGGGGCATGACGAGCGACAGTACCAGGCTCAAAACGGAGGCTCCGCACAAAACGCCTGCCAGTACACGGCGCGTCGCTTTTTTACTCTGCTTAGATTTGTCTGAATTCGCTTTCATCGATGTCTCCTCCCCAAGAGACCGCGATCTTGCTCTTTCACCATCAAACTTGGGCGCGCAACCTATAATTGCTCGCGCTCGATATGCATATTATTATTCTTTGTTTAAACAACGCAAGCCTAACAATGTCAATTTTACTTCGCGTTGCCTTAACTTCTTAACAATTATTCAAACTATGCATTGTTTTTCGAGGGTTAAATTTCGGAAAGATGCTGGTAAACTCGTTAGCAAATCTAGATAAATGACACTTTATCATTGTTTGTACAACATTTTGTTTTAACCCGCTCAATCTGTGAACGGTCAAAATTGCGCTGTGAAAGGCAGTATATCTACCTGCAAATATTAGTTTTGAGCTAATTGGTCAATTGCTACACAACCAGTGTGTGCCGACATGTTCATACATCGACACTTGAATGACATCGCATGTTACCGGCTGCAAATCTCCTCGCTACAAAAAAGCGTTCCAACAATCGACTGTTGGAACGCTTGGAAAACCACCACAAAGGCGCTCTGCCCTCTTTGTGGCTGCCCCCAGGCGCTACAGAAGATGTTCCTCGATAAAGACCGCAATGCCGTCATTGTCGTTGCTGGCGGTTACAAAATCGGCGGCGGCGCGGGTGGCGGCGCTGCCGTTTGCCATGGCAACGCCCACGCCGGCGTCGGCCACCATGCAGGTGTCGTTATCGGCATCGCCAAACACGCAGATGTTCTGGAGCTCCATGTCGTTGAGCTCCGCCACGCGCACAAGGCCGCGAGTCTTGGACACGCGCGGATCCATGAATTCGTAGAGCCGCTGCGTGGTTTGCAGAGCTGCCGCCTTAACAGTGTCATCGGCAAACGTCGACGCCCGCTCAATCACCCGCGGCATTACCTCGGGTGCCATGGTAAACATCACCTTGGGCTGCGGCCCGCGCAAGAACTCGGCAAAATCGACCACCTGGTAGGGCACGCCGTCGACGCGCGACAGGTGCTCGACGCACGCATTGCTCTCGGGCACGTAGAACACGCCGTCTCGGGGGCAGACGGGCGTTACCGGAAGGTCCGACATGTGCTTGCAGATGCGCGCGATGGTCTCGCCCGGCAGCGGATAGCTCAGCTCGTTGATGTCGTGCGCACGGTCGATGACCTCGGCGCCACCGCAACCCACGAGCACGTCCACCAGGCCTTCGATGCCCCAGAGCTCGTACATGGCCTCGGTCGCGTGGGCGTCGCGCCCGGTGCACAGGCCAAAGAGCACACCGCGCTCGCGCAGGGCGCGGATCGCCGCCACGGTGCGCGGGGACACCGTGTGCTGGCTCGTGAGCAGTGTGCCGTCGATATCGCAGAACACGGCTTTGATGTGGCTGAAGGTAGTGTCCATGGGGGCCTTTCTGGGTTGTGCGGCGGTGTGGGGTATATTCGCAAACGGCGTACATGGTATACCAAGGCGCAGGCGCGGCCCGTTAAAGCAAAAACCACCACAAAGGTGCCTGGCTCCTTTGTGGTGGAAATGACGTTTGCGGGCCAAACCATCACAACATTCGATGTTTTTCGGCAAAATCGCGATTTTCATCGAATGTTGTGATGGTTTTACTGCCTTGCGGCACGATCAAAATGCCTGCGACCAAACAGCAGCAACGCCGCAGGGACCGCCGTCACGACCATGCCTGCCCCCACGAGTGTCCGTTGTACGCCAAATGTTGCCGCCAGCCACGGGGCAATCGCCAGAGGGGCCACACCAGCGAACATATTGCCAAAGCCCATGACCGAATTGACGCGACCAAGCTGCTCGAGCGGAGCCGTCGTCTGCACAATGGTGTTGTGGAGCGGGTTGACGACACCCCAAGCTATACCCAGGGCGATCTGGCCGACAAGGGCCACGCCCACGTACGGTGTCCCCACATAGAGCAGACTTCCCAGGCCCACGGACATAAGCGCCACGAGCAGCGTTTTAAGGTTGACCAGGTGCGGCGGCAAGCGGAGCGCGAGCACGGCACCCAGCACCGCGCCGACACCGCAGGCAGACGAGAGCCAGCCCATCCACTCAACGCCAACGTGCAGAACATCGCGATAGAAAAACGACTCGAGCGGATCGAAGGCACCGTAGCCAAAGTTCGAGAGGAAGATGATGCAAAACAGCAGGGCGAGAACGCTGTTGGTGAAGACTGTCTTGATGCTGGCTGCGAAGGTGGCACGGGAGGATGCGCTGGGGTTGGAGCTTTGTCCCGCACGCTCCCCTTCCTCTGCCGAATCGGCATCCGCATGCCCGGCGACATGGCTGGTCTGCGGCCTAAAGCCCCAACCGGCGACGAGCGCCAGCACGGTAAAGAGCATCATGAGCACAAACACCGCGCGCGACGACGCAGCCGCCGCGACAAAGCCGCCCAGCGTGGGGCCAACGATGATACTCACGTTTGAAAACATGGCGATGGCGGAGTTGATGTCTTTGAGCTCGACAGGATCGTCGGTGAGGTAGGCCGGATAGGACGTGGCGATGGGCTGGGCGAATCCCATCACAAAGCCCAGAAACACCGCGCCGAGCAGGACGATGCCGGTCGCGCTACCAAAAGCGATGATCGCCGTGCCAGTTGCGAGTGTGCCGACGATGCTCAGCAAGAAATGGCGGCGCGGACCCCATGCGTCGAGCGCCGCTCCACCCGCAAAGGATCCCAGGATCACGAAAACGTTCATGAACAGGACGGCCAGCGATGTCGCGACGACCGAAGCGTCGTCCGCATAGGTGAGCGTTCCGATGACGCCGATAAAATAACTGGTCTGAAACCCGGTGTAGACGAGAAAGCGCATCGCCACCAGGCGCTTGGCCTGCACGGACAGCGATGATTGAGGCTTTGAAAAAAGAGAGGCGAGCATGGAGACTCCTTGTTTCATACGAATACGGGCGGTGGGCATTCGCCACCGTCTATCAAATCAATCAGTCCGCATGAAACATTAAGGACGCATCAGGACCCTTCTCTCCGTTTTTCGCCCGTCATGAACTACTTGGTAGATTGTAAGGCATGTCCCAACCATCTACCAAAGGAAAAACCACCACAAAGGTGCCTGGCCCCTTTGTGGTGGAAATGACGTTTGCCCAGATAAAACCTGCCAAAACAAACCTGTCCCTTTTGGCAGGTTTTAGGCCAGATGATCCTGGATGAGGTCGCAGATGGCTCGGGCGTCGTTGATGTTGATGGCTCGGGTCGCAAAGCCGGCGTCGAAGGCCTGACGTGCCAGGGCCTCGTTGCAGGCAAGGGCCAGCGTGTGACCGTCGACCAGGTCGAGCGAGCTCTTGCCGCGCAGACGGTCGACACCGGAGCGCGCGACCACGATGTTGTCGAAGCCCTCGGTCTTGTAGCCCTCGATGATCACCACGTCGACATCGTTGTAGCGCGACAGCAGTTCGCGCGCAGGCATCTCGTCCTCCTCGCGCGTGTCGGCGTACTCCGCCCAGCGCGTGGCGCAGATGAGGCCCACGTGTTTGGATCCGGCCTGGTGATGGCGCCACGTATCCTTAGCGGGTACATCGATATCAAAGCCATGATGCCCATGATGCTTGAGCGAACCCACGCGCAGGCCGCGGCGGGTGAGCTCGGCAATGACCTTCTCGACGAGTGTGGTCTTGCCCGAGTTTTGGTAGCCGATAAACGCGATCGCGGGGACTGCCGGTGTCGGAGCTGCGGGTGCAACGGCGACGGGTGCGCTCGCGGGTGCGTCGCCCGCGGCCCCCACAGCCTCAACAGCAGCGGCCTGGCGCTCGGCGCGGTCCCACACACCCGAGCGGCCGCCCTCCTTGTGCAGCAGGCGCACGTCGACGATCTCCATGCCGCGATCGACCGCCTTGCACATGTCATAGATCGTTAGGCACGCGGCACTCGCTCCAGTCAGAGCCTCCATCTCAATACCCGTCTTGCCCGTCACGCCCGCCGTGACCAGCACGTGAAAGCCAACCTGCCCGTCCGCGCGCGCCGGCGCCCAGCCTTCGGGCACGTCCTCGACAGGCGTCCCCGCCGCAGCGATGGGCGCAATGTCGCACTTGCTCTTGGTAATGAGCAGCGGATGGCACATGGGAATGATATCGCTCGTGCGCTTGATGGCCATGATGCCCGCCACGCGCGCACAGGCAAGCACATCGCCCTTTTTGGCGCGGTCCTGCAGCACCATAGCCTGCGTCTCGGGGTGCATGAGGATGGTGCCCTCGGCGATGGCAATGCGATGGGTCTCGGCCTTGTCGGATACGTCAACCATGCGCACCTCGCCTTTGGCGTCCACATGCGTCAGCTCGTCGCGACGGGCGTCGCGGGCGGGCTCGGTGGCAGCGCTGGCAGACGGCTGCGCGGACACGTCGGAGCTGCCAGCATTCGCCGCAGCCGTGACTTTATGGGCAGACATCGCGGCCCTGCGAGCGGCCTTGGTGGCATCGGCGTACCTGCTCTTGGCCATATGATCATCCTCCGATTTGGGACATAAATCGTTGCGTGCCCTCAATTATCGCGTGTTCCTGCGGTTTGTGGGCGACGGCATCGCGCCAAATCGAAAGTACCTGCATATCATCACCACGGCGCAGGGCGTCGCGCACCGAACACTCGGCATCGCTGAACAGGCACGGACGCACGTTGCCATCGGCCGTCAGGCGCAGACGGTTGCAATTCGCACAAAAATGATTGGACATGGCACTAATGAAGCCAACCGTTCCCGCCGCGCCCGGAAAATGCCAATAGCGCGCAGGGCCCGCGCCGGCAGGAGCGTCGTTAATGTCGAGTGGCTCGAGCTCGCCCAGCCCCGTCGCGGCGGCCCCGGCATTGATGCGCGCCCGTAGCTCGTCGCTCGGCACGGTATCGCTCGCGTCCCACAACTCGGGATTGAGCGCGGGCGCATGCGGATCCACGGCACAATGCGAACTCGTGCGCTCGTCGCCGATGGGCATGTATTCGATAAAGCGCAGGTGGATGGGACGGTCGAGCGTGAGCCGCGCGAGGGCCGCCACATCTTGGTTGAGCCGGCGCACCACAACGCAGTTGACCTTAACGGGCTCAAAGCCCCAGGCCAGCGCCGCGTCGATGCCAGCCATGGTCTGCTCGAGCCGGCCCAGGCGCGTAATCTTTCCAAACAGCGTAGGGTCGAGTGTGTCGAGCGAAATGTTGACGCGGTTAAGCCCGGCATCTTTGAGCTGCGGTGCCAGCTTGGGCAGCAGAGCGCCGTTGGTGGTAAGCGAGATGTCCTCGATCTGCGGAATCGCGCGGATGTCACGAATGAGCGGGATGATACGGCGGCTGACCAGCGGCTCGCCACCCGTCAGGCGCACGCGGCGAATGCCCTCCCCCGCCACCAGGCGCACAAAGCGGGCGATTTCCTCGGCGCTGAGCAGCTCGTCGTGTGCGCGGGGTGCCACGCCATCGGCCGGCATGCAGTAAATGCAGCGAAAATTGCACTTGTCGGTAACGGCAATACGCAGGTAGTTGATATCGCGGCCAAAACCGTCATGTTGCACGTGCCCGTCCACGCAGCCCTCCCCTCACGCGGCGTTTTATTCTTCGGAAAACATAATACCCCACGAGAGAATCATGCCGACACCCGTACGACAGGACAGGTCGCTTCGAGCAAAACGGACTTTCAAAGCCCATCCTCGGCACAAACCATCACAACATTCGATGCTTTTCCCGATTTTGGCAGAAAACGTCGAATGTTGTGATGGTTTGCCTGCCCATGGCACCCCGTAGAAGAACCAAAACGCCCCTAAAGGCCGCCGTCCCAGTGCCGGATCACGAATTCTCGCAAGTCGTTCTGCCGTTTCTGGAATGCTTCGCTTCGGTCGCACTTGAGGCCCATGGCGAGTGCGATGGCGTTCATCGCCCGATGCAGTTGCAGCTGGTGGGCAAACTGAGTCCCGGTGAGGACAATCATCCTAAAGCCCAGCGCGCTCAGCACAGTCATACGCTCCGCATCCGACGCGCTGCGCTGTTTATCAAGATGGTCCGAGCCGTTGTATTCAATCCCCGTACCGCTCGCAGGCGCATATACGTCGATCTCGAAATACCCGGCCTTAGCGAGATATTTGAACTCGTTGGGAACATCGACCCGATGGTTGAGCTCAACCTTGACGTATCCTAGCCCGCCCTGAGAACGTTTTGCTACGACCATGATTGCGGTGGCCGTCTCCATGGGCGACCGCGCGCCATCGTGCACGCGCTTGAGCACGGCGGCCGCGCGTATAGCCCCCTGACGAGATCGGTTCTCATTGCAATAGGCAATCAAGTCGGCAACGGTATACCTCTGCCCCATCTCAATATAATCGTCTGTCGACAGATGATTCAAATGGCATCGGGCGCAGATTTCGTAGCCATATTCCAGCTGCTCGGGCTCGCTCATCCACGAACCCGCTTGGACAAAGCACATGACCTCATCAACCACCAGAAGGCCCTCTGCCACCTCGATAAGATGGTCTGAAGGTATCGGCGCTCCAAACACGTGGCACCTAAATCCAGCCGGCGTCGAGCGCTCAAAATCGAAGTTGACGAGTGTGTCGATATGATCGAGCTCTTCTCGTGGAATACCAAGCGAAACCAGATAGTCGGTAACGATTCCAACTGCCGTTGAAGCCCTCAGCCCCTTGGCATCGAGCCCCAATTTGGGCAGGTCCGCAATCGGCTCCGCCTCGTTAGCAAGCGAGTCCTCATCGTATAGGCTGCTTGCTCGCGAGAGCGGCTCGGACGGGCGCGCCACGTTGTGGTACAGCCAGGCAGTCTTATGGGACAGGACGATCGGCAGGTCCATGAGCCCTTCAATGGAGTCGGATAACCAACCTTATTCCCCTGCCCCCGGGTCCGCACACCTTCGTGCGCAAGAAAGCGATTCCACCCGGTCGAGTGGTAGAAAAACCATCACAACATTCGATGCTTTTCCCGATTTTGGCAAAAAACGTCGAATGTTGTGATGGTTTGAGGCGAGGTGAGGAGCATGGAGGGGTCAAAGCATCGTGCTCGAACGGGTTAATCCAACTCTTTTAAGCCATGCGCCAGCTGCCAGTATTCGCCGTGCTGGGCGAGCAGCTCTTCGTGCGTGCCGCGCTCGATGATGCGGCCGTGTTCGAGGACCATGATGGCGTCGGCGTCGCGGACGGTGGACAGGCGGTGCGCGATCATAAACGTGGTGCGGCCACGCATGATGCGGTCCATGCCGCGCTCGATGAGCTTTTCGGTTCGCGTGTCGATAGAGCTCGTGGCCTCGTCCAAGATGAGCACCGGCGGGTCGGCAACGGCCACGCGCGCGATGGCAAGCAGCTGGCGCTGGCCCTGCGACAGGTTGGCGCCGTCGGCCGTGACCGGCGTGTCGTAGCCTCTAGGCAGGCGGCGAATAAACGAGTCGGCGCAGGCTGCCTCGGCAGCGGCGCGCACCTCCTCGTCGGTCGCGTCGAGCTTGCCAAAGCGGATGTTCTGCGCAATGGTGCCGCTAAACAGGTGCGTGTCCTGCAGCACAATGCCGAGCGACCCGCGCAGGCTGGCCTTGGCAATGTGCTTGACGTCGATGCCGTCGTACGTGATCTCGCCGCCATCGACCTCGTAGAAGCGGTTGATGAGGTTGGTGATGGTCGTCTTACCGGCGCCCGTCGAGCCCACAAACGCGATCTTTTGCCCCGGCTTGGCAAACAGATTGAGGTCCGTGAGCACACGGGTGCCCGGCACGTAGGAAAAGTCCACGGCATGGAAGCGCACGTCGCCGGCAAGCGGAACTAGGCCGCACGTAAGCTCGGTACCGTCGGCGGCCACCGCACGGCCCGACTCATCAACGGCAGCCACATCATGCAGGTGCCCGTACGCGCCCACGCCCTGGCCCTCGGGAATCTTCCATGCCCACGCGGCGTCGCCCGTCTGCACCAGCTCCACGCAGCCCTCGTCAATCTCGGGCTTAAGGTCCATGGCGGCAAATAGGCGCTCGGCACCGGCCAGCGCGTTGAGCAAAAAGTTGCCCAGCTGCGTAAACTGGTTGATGGGCATGGCGGCCTGACGCACAAAGACCAGGTAACTTGCAAGCGCACCCACGTCGGCGAACCCCTTGATGCAGAGCATGCCGCCCGCCACGGCGACGATGGCGTAGTTGGCATAGCCGATCACCACGGTCATGGGCACCATCGAGTTGGCGTAGGCTTGCGCGGCGCCACCGGTGCGGCGCAGTTCTTGGTTGCGCACGTCAAAACCAGCCACGTTGGCCTGTTCGTGATTAAAGACCTTGATGACCTTTTGGCCCGAGACCATCTCTTCGATATATCCGTCCAGATCGCCCAGCGACGCCTGTTGGGCGGCAAAAAAGCGCTTGGAACGCATGCCCGAGTAGCGCGCGTACAGCACAATGGCCACATCGCACACGAGCGTGATAATCGTGAGCTGCCAGTTGAGGATGATGAGCATGGCCGTGGTGCCGACCACCTGGATGCTCGCCTGAATCACGTTGGCAAAGCTGTTGTTGAGCGCCTCGGAGACGGTGTCGACGTCGTTGGTGAAGAAGCTCATGATGTCGCCCGAGCGCGTGCTGTCAAAATAACTGAGTGGCAGCGTCTGGATGTGCGCGAACAGGTCGCGGCGAATATCGGACACCACGCGTTGGGCCGCGCGCACCATGATCTGTGAGTAGCCCAGGGCCGAGAGCACGCCCGCAGCGTAGATGATCGCCGTCAGAATGACCTGCTTGGCAAGCAGTTCCTCCCCGCCCGTGGCCAAACCGTTAACGATGGGGCGCACCATGTAGGTGCCGGCGAGGCTCGCGATGGCGGCGACGGAGGCGAGCACGCCCACCGCGAGCAGCGAAAACTTGGCGTGTCCCATGTAGGAGAGCAGGCGGCGGAGCGTCTGCGTCAGATTGGCGGGACGGGCCTGAGCGGATGTCTTAGGCATGGCGCTCACCCCCTTCCAAGGGCGATCCGCTGGGAACGCAGGAAAACGGATCATTCGCGCAGCCATCGTCGCAGCCGTCGCCGGTGTCCGCGTTCCCCGCGAACTCCATCTGCGAGGCGTAAATCTCCTGGTAGATGCTATCGCCCGCCAGCAGTTCCTCGTGCGTGCCCACGCCGTGGACACGACCGTCGTCCAACACAATAATGCGGTCGGCATCCATGACGCTCGCAATGCGCTGTGCGATGACAATCACCGTCGTATTGGGAATCTGAGCAATATGCTCACGAATCTTGGCGTCGGTCGCCATATCGACCGCGCTGGTCGAATCGTCAAAGATGAGCACACGCGGATGTTTGAGCAACGTACGCGCGATGCACAGACGCTGTTTTTGTCCGCCCGAGACGCCGGCACCGCCCTGGCCCAGATAGCCGTCGAGTCCGCCGATGCGATCTAGGAACTCGTCCACGCATGCCGCGCGGCAAGCCGCGAGGAGCTCATTGTCCGACGCCTGTGGATTGCCCCACTGCAGGTTCTCGCGCACGGTACCCGTAAACAGTACGTTCTTTTGCAGCACGATACCCACGGCGTCGCGCAGGGCGGCCAGGTCGTAATCGCGCACATCGCGCCCGCCCACGAGCACGGCGCCTTCGGTGGCGTCGTACAGGCGCGCGATTAGCTGCACAAGCGAACTCTTGCCCGAGCCCGTGCCGCCGAGCACGCCCACCGTGGAGCCCGCCTCAATGCAAAGGTCAATATGCTCGAGCACATCCTCGGCAGCATCCGCGCGGTACTTAAACGACACGTCGCGAAACTCGATGCTTCCGTCGGCCACCCCGTGCACGGCAGTGGCAGCGTCGGGTGCCTGGATAAGCGAACGCTCGTCGAGCACCCGCGAGATGCGCTCCACGCTGGCAAGTGCGCGGGTGAGCAGCAAAAACACGTTGGAGATCATCATGAGCGAGTTCATGATCAACAGCACATAGCTCATAAAGCCCGTGAGCGAGCCCACGCCGAGCTCGCCGGCAAGGATCATGCGACCGCCGATCCACAGAATGGAAAGCGCCGCCACGTACATCGACAGCTGAAACACCGGCAGGTTGAGCACGGCGTTGCCAAAGGTCTTGGTCGCCGTATGCGCGAGCTCGGTATTGACGGCGTCGAACTTGGCCTCCTCGTGCTCGGCGCGCACGTAAGCCTTGACGGCGCGCACGGCGGTGAGGTCCTCCTGCACCACACCGTTGAGATGGTCCATCGAGGTCTGCAGCTGGCGGTAGAGCGGACTGACGCGATAGGTGATAACGCCCAGCACGATCGCCAGCACCGGCAGGATGATCGCGAAAACGGTGGCGAGCGGACGCGACAGCACCAGCGCATAGACCAAGCCGACGATGAGCGTCACGGGGCCGCGCACCATGGGGCGAAAGCCGTTGCCGATGGCGTTTTGGATGACGGTGATATCGGTGGTCATGCGCGTGACGAGCGAGCTGGCATCGTAGTTGTCCAGATTGCCAAAGGCGAGCGTCTGAATCTTGCGATACTCCGCCTCGCGCAGGTTAGCGCCCAGCCCCGAGGCAACGCGGGCAGACGTGCGCGCATAGCCCAAGCCAAGTACCAGCGAACATGCAGCGCATATCAACATATACGTGCCCTGCAACAGCATATAGTTGATGTCGCCCGCGGGCACGCCCACGTCGATGATATTTGCCATGATGACCGGGATAAACAGCTCGAGCGCCGTCTCGGCCGTCACAAAGAGCACGCCGAGCATGGCATCGCGGCGGTATGCCCCCAGATAGGAAAACAAAATCTTGAGATTGCGCACGCAGGTTCATCCCCCATCAAACGTTGTTCGCAAACCCACGTATTATGGCGCGCCGTGCAGCGGTGTCAAGTGTTCCGAAATCGATTTCTTTAAGGCTAGTGCAGGCACCAAGCTCGCAGGACGCGCCCCTGTATTCAATTGGAAATGAACGCGAGCGTGACTTTTTCGCCCCGCCGCCAACACAAACCTTGACTCTACAATCGTTGTAGGGTTTTCACTACACTGGTACGTAAACAGACCAAGCCAGAAAGCCCCGCCCATGGAACACGACCTCACACGCGGCAATGTCCTTAAGACCATCGCGGTCTTTGCCCTGCCCTATATGCTCTCGTACTTTTTGCAGATGCTCTACGGCATGGCCGACCTGTACATGATGGGGCAGTTTAGCGGCGCCGCCGGCATCACCGCCGTGGGCAACGGCGCGCAGACGCTCTATATCATTACCGTGACGCTCGTGGGCCTGGCCATGGGAACGACGGTCATCGTCGGCCACGCCGTGGGTTCGCGCCGCTTCGACCGCGCCGAGACCGCCATCGGCAACACCATCACGCTCTTTATGGGTGTCTCGGTGGTGCTGGCCGCTATCTTGCTCGCACTGTGCCCGCAGATCGTGGCGCTCATTGGCACGCCGGCCGAGGCGGTCGAAGGCACCGCCGCCTACCTGCGCATTTGCTTTATGGGCATTCCGTTTATCGCCGCATACAACATTCTTTCGGCCATCTTTCGCGGGCTGGGCGATTCGCGCTCGCCCATGTACGTGATTGGCGTGGCATGTATCATCAACATCGCGCTTGATTTTCTGTTTATCGGCCACATGGGGCTCGGCCCCGTGGGCGCGGCGCTCGGCACGGTGACCGCGCAGACGGCGAGCGTGGCCCTCGCGCTCGTGTGGCTCAAGAGCCGTCGCACAAACATCCACGTTAAGCGCAGCGACCTGCGCCCCCAGCCCGAGGTGCTCGGCAGCATTCTTAAGATCGGCGTGCCCGTGGCCGTGCAGGACGGCTGCATCCAGGTGGCGTTTATGTTCATCACCGTCATCGCCAACCACCGCGGCCTGGTTGATGCCGCCGCCGTGGGCCTGGTCGAGAAGATGATCAGCTTTTTGTTTATCGTGCCGAGTTCCATGGGCGCTACCGTCAGCGCGCTCACGGCGCAAAACGCCGGCGCGGGCAAGGGCGACCGCGCGCGTCAGGTGCTCAAGGATGCCATGACCATCTCGGTGGTGTACGGCTGCCTGATCACGGTGCTGATGTGGCTGGTGGCGCCGGCGTTTATCGGCTTTTTTGCCAAGGACGCTGCAGTAGTCGCCGCCGGTACCGGCTATATGCGCAGCTACATTTTCGACGCGATCTTTGCCGGCATCCACATTTGCTTTAGCGGCTTTTTCGCTGCGTATGGCAAGAGCTACATCGGCTTTGCGCATAACGTGCTGGCTGTGGTACTCATTCGCGTACCCGGTGCATGGCTGCTGTCGAACGCCTATTCCGACACGTTGTTTCCCATGGGCATCGCCTCGCCGTGCGGATCGATTTTGTCGGCGGTCATTTGCGTTGTCGCGTTTACCGTGCTCAACCGCCGCGGAACTTTTGACAAGCTGGTGGCGTAGCGGGGCAACGCGAGCCTGGCGCTCCTCCCCTGTTTTTACCGAAAGGAGCGGTCCTGTGACCGACATGCCAAGCGAACACACCGAGGGCCTGCTCCGCATTGGCGAGGTGGCGCGCTTGCTCAATTTGAGCGTGGGCACACTGCGCCATTACGAACAGATGGGGCTATTGGAGCCGGCATATGTCGATCCGACGAGTGGGTACCGCTACTACGGATCGCGGCAGCTCTCCACCCTCAACACCATCGGCAACCTGCGCGTTCTCGACCTGCCGCTGACCCAGATTCGCGAGTTTGTCACTACGCGCGATATGGATTTGATGCAACGGCAACTGACCAAGCAACAGGAGTTAATTGAGCACAGGCGGCGTGAGCTGGAGCGCATGTCGCGCAAGATTGACCAGCGACTTGCCTTGCTTCATGGCGCTTTGAATGCTGATCTCGACACCATTAGCGAAATCGAGGAACCCGAACTTCGCTGCGCCACGCTGCACGAGCGCGTCAATCCCACCGACGCCTATTCGCTGGGATGGCATATCCGCCAGCTTCAGCAGGGGCAACACGAAACCTTTGCCTATCTGGGCAATCTGGGTGTGGGCATCGCGCCCGAACGCCTCGCCGCCGGCGATTTTGATGGCTACGACGAGGTCTTTCTGCTGCTCGATGACACCGATGATTACTTGGGCGATGTTGAGACGCGACCTGCCGCGCGCTGCCTGACCATAAGCTTCCGCGGCACGCACGGGCAAGCAGCCCCACGCTACGAGCAGCTGCTCGGCTATATGCGCGAGCACGGCCTGACACCCGCCGGTCCCTCACGCGAGATCGCTCTCATCGACGACATCATCAGCGACGACCCAGCAACCTACGTGACGCAGATCACGGTGCCGGTCTCTCTAGGCTAGACCGAGCCTCGCCTCTAACTCGGTCAACGCCTCAAAGGCATCGCGAGATGCACCCGCCGCGCGCTCGCGCTCGGCAACGCAAATTCGCATCATTAAGCGCTCTTTTGCCTGCACTTGGGAATGCCTCGCGCGCCCTTCCGCCTGCGAGCAATTGCGATTCTCGATATCCATTACGCCTCCGGCACCTCACCAGTCGCCAGGATCTGCTCGAGCGCGTCCTCGTCCAGCACGGGCACACCCAGCTGCTCGGCCTTGGTAAGCTTGGAGCCCGCTTTGGGGCCGGCGACCAGATAGCTCGTCTTCTTTGACACGCTACCCGAAACCTTGGCGCCGAGTACCTTGAGCGCCGCACCTGCCTCGTCGCGCGTGCGGTTGACGAGCGTGCCGGTGAGCACGAAGGTCAGACCCGCAAGCGGCTGTGCGTCGGCGAGCTCGCCCGCCACGCCAGCTTCGGCCGCGGCTTGCGCATGAGCGGCGCCCAAGTCGACCTCGAGCGAAAGGCCCGCTTGGCGCAGACGTTCCAGCACGGCAAGGTTCTCGGGCACGGCCAGGAACTGCTTGACGCTCGCCGCAATCTTGGGACCGATGCCCTCGCACTCGGCGATATCCTCTTCGCTCGCCAAGATAAGCTTGTCAATCGACAGGAATCGCTCGGCGATGACCTCGCCCACGCTCTTGCCCACATGGCGGATGCCCAGGGCAAACAGCACGCGACCGAGCGGCTGGCTCTTGGACTTGTTGAGCTCGGCGATGATTTTCTCGGCCGTCTTGAGGCCCACCGGGATGGGGTCGCCCTTCTTGACGCCCTTTTTGCTATTGGAGCTGGCATAGGTGCGTCCCGTGTCCAGTCCGGCGATATCGTCCACCGTAAGCTGGTAGAAGTCCGCGACATCGTGGATCAGGCCGGCAGCGATCATCTTGTCGACGATCTCGTCGCCCAGGCCATCAACGTCCATGCAGCCGCGGCTCACCCAGTGGAGCAAGCGCTCCTTGAGTTGCGCTGGGCAATCGATGGACACACAACGATAGGCAACCTCGCCGTCCTCGTGGACCACGGGGCTGCCGCATACGGGGCAGACCTCGGGCATGTGCCAGTCGACCGAATCGGCCGGGCGCTTGTCGAGCACCGGCCCCACGACCTCGGGAATCACGTCGCCCGCCTTGTGCACGATGATGGTATCGCCCTCGCGCACGTTTTTACGACGGATCTCGTCGATGTTGTGCAGCGTGGCGCGCGCGATGGTGGAGCCGGCGACCGTCACCGGGTCGAACTCGGCGACCGGCGTGAGCACGCCGGTGCGACCCACCTGGATGCGAATCTCGCGCAGGACGGTCTGCTTTTCCTCGGGCGGGAACTTAAAGGCGATGGCCCAACGCGGCGCACGGGCGGTAAAGCCCAGGTCGAGCTGCTGTTGGAAGCTGTCGACCTTTACGACCACGCCGTCGATGTCGTAGTCCAGGTCACCGCGATGCTCGAGGGCCTGGGCACAGAACTCGTGGACCTCGGCCGGCGTGGCGCAGCGTGCCACGTTGGGGTTGACGCTAAAGCCGGCGCTACGCAGCCAGTCCAGGAACTCACGCTGGCTGTGGACGTGCAGCGGATCGGTATCGGCGATGGCGTAGATAAAGGTGGCCAAGTCGCGACGCGCCGTGACCTTGGGGTCTTTTTGGCGCAGGGATCCCGCAGCAGCGTTGCGCGGGTTGGCAAAGGGGTCGCGGCCCCCGGCATCGGCCTCATCGTTCAGACGAACAAAGCTGCCCTTGGGCATATAGACCTCGCCACGTACTTCGATGGTACGCTCGCGGTCGGCGCCCATGTGGGCGAGCGCCGGCTCGGACAGGTGCATGGGCACATCCTTGATGGTACGGACGTTGAGCGACACATCCTCGCCCGTGGTGCCATCGCCACGTGTAGCGGCGCGCACAAAGGTGCCGTTTTGGTAGGTAAGCGCCACGCCCAGACCGTCGATCTTAAGCTCGCAGGTATAGGTGACGCTGCCGGCACCGAGCGCATCCTCGGCGCGCTGGAGCCACGCGTCGAGTTCGTCCAGGTCCATGGCATCGTCCATGGAGTACATGCGTGCCATATGCGTGACCGGCGTAAACTGCTCGCTCACGTAGCCGCCCACGCGCTGGGTATAGCTGTCGGGCGTCACCAGGTCAGGATAGGCCGCCTCAATCTCCTGCAGCTCAACGAGCATTTTGTCGAAGGCGGCGTCCGTGATCTCGGGTGCGTCGAGCATGTAGTAGCGGTACGCGTGGTAATCGAGCTCGTGGCGCAGCTCGGCCGCGCGCGCTGCCGCTTGGGCACGGGCGTCGGTCGGTGCGGCGGCATCCGCGCTCGCGGGCGTTTCGGTATCGATGTCCACACCGTCACCAAACAGGCTCGATTGCTCCATAGCGGCACTCCTTCGCTCGATTTCAAACGGATACAAGAGTACCACCGGTTACCATGGCGCCGAATAACCCTTTCGAACCGCACCGAATCGGCAGCCGCTAGACCGGGGGCGGATCGCGCGATCAAACCACGCCCTTGCCAGTTCTAAATGATCCGTTTTCCTCCGTCCCCAACGGATCAATAAGAAAAGAGGGGCTGTCCCGCGCTGGCGGAACAGCCCCTCTGGCTTCGATATGTGCGATACAGCTCGTTAGAAACCCTGGCCGTTGCCCTGACCCTGGCCCTGCTGGCCCAGCAGCTCCTCCAGGTACTGGCGCAGCTGCTCGTCGGTAATACCGCCGTTGCCGGTGTCGGTCGCGCTGTCGTCCTGCTGCTGGTTCTGCAGCTCCTCGTCGGAGCCCAGCTCGACAGTGACCTTCTTCTCTTCCTTGCCGCGCATGAGCGTGATCTCGACCTTCTCGCCCACCTCGTGGCTGCGCAGTGCGATGATCAGGCCATCGGCGCTCGTGATCTCGTCGTCGCCCAGCTTGGTGATGACATCGCCCTCCTGAATGCCGGCCTTGGCAGCAGGACCGTCCTCGACGACGCTCGCCACATACGCGCCGCTATCGGTGCTCAGCTTGTTGGTGCGGGCGTTGAGCGCGTTGACGCTCGAAAGCGTAGCGCCCATGTACGGATGCACCGGCGTCTTGCCGTCGATAATCTGGTCGGCAATGTTCTTGGCATAGTTGACCGGAATGGCAAAGCCCACGCCCGAGCTGGAGCCCGAGTAGCTCTCGATGAGCGAGTTGATACCCACAAGCTCGCCGTTATCGTTAACGAGCGCGCCGCCGGAGTTGCCCGGGTTGATGGCGGCATCGGTCTGGATCATGTTGGCATAGATGGTGTTACCGTTGGCAGAGCTCATGGCCGTGGAGCGATAGAGCGCCGAGACGATACCCGTGGAGACAGACTGCTCGTTGCCGAACGGCGAGCCGATCGCCATGACCCACTCGCCCACGTTGAGCTTGGAGGAATCACCGATCTCAATCGGCGTGAGCTTGGAGGCGTCTGCGTCCTTGAGCTTGATGACGGCCAGGTCGCTCGAAGCGTCGTTGCCCACGAACTCGGCCTCGTAGGTGGTGCCGTCGTCCATGGTCACCACGTACTGGTCATAGCCATCGACCACGTGGTTGTTGGTGAGAATGTGGCCCTCGGTATCGAGTACTACGCCCGAGCCGACGCTGCCCGAGTTATTCGAATCGTCAGCAGACTGCGAAAGTGAGCCATTCTGGCTACCGCTCGAAGTAGCGGTAATGGAGACCACAGAGGGCAGGGCCTTGGCAGAAACGGCCTCGGCCAGCGTGGTGTCCTCGGAATCAATCGTAATCTTTTGCGTCGACGAACCCGAAGCGCCCGCCGTCACGGCATTCTTGCCACCACCAATATTGAGCGTGCCACTCATAATGAGCGCGATGACCAGCAGGGCGCCGCAGGCGCAGCCGGCAAGCGCTGTAATAAAGATCGGCAGCTTTTTGGTCTTGGTCTTGACCACCGTGTGCTTGTTTACAACCTGCTGACTGCCCAGCGGCTTTCCGGTCTGCGTGTCGTAGGCCTGCACGTAGGGAATGTTGCTGTCGGCAGGCGTCGACTCCACCTGCACGCGCGGCTGCTGCTGGGTCTCGCCGGCGTTGCCCGCATCCTGGGGACGCTGGGAATCGTACTCGCTCATAGCTGCGATCCTTTCGTCAAATAACCAAAGGCCCGCCAAACATGTGGCGGGCCATCATTGTTCACGTTGAGTTGTACCCCAATATGCGGGCGCACGTGTACGAGAACGCAATCTTTTAGGAAGGCTTAAGTTCTGTTGCAGATTCGAGAGAGATCCGCACCTGCGTCAAAACCACCACAAAGGTGCCTGTCCCCTTTGTGGTGGAAATCTAGTCCTTAAACAGATAGCCCACGCCGCGGACGGTGGTGATGTGCGCCGCGATCTGCGGGCCCACTTTGGAGCGGATGCGTCGGATGTGCACGTCGACGGTGCGCGTGCCGCCGCAGTACTCAAAGCCCCACACGCGGTGCAGCAGCACCTCGCGGCTGTAGGCACGGTTGGGGTGCGTCGCCAAAAAGCTCAGCAGCGAGTACTCCATCAGCGTCAGGTCGATGGGCTCGTTATCGAGCGTCACCTGGTAGGTAGCCAGGTTGATCTCGAGGTTATCGATGTTGAGCACATCGTCGGCGGTGACGGTCTCCTCCTCGCCCATCAGGCGCTGCGCGCGAGCCTTGAGCTCGTTTGGCGTCGCCGTGGGGCACACAAAGTCGGCATGCGCGTGATTCGGCAGGCGCAGGGTACCGAGCGCCTCATCGTCGACGATCACCAACATGGGGACACCGCCGCGATCGTCAAGCCACTTGGCAATCTGATCGATGCGGTCGCTGCGGATGCCGTCGGAGTCGAGGATCAGCAGGTCAAAGTCGTGCGCCGCAGTCGGCGAATCGGGGGTTGCCAGGCTCACCTCGACACCCAGGGTGGTCGTCAAGCTGCGGGCAAACTCGTGGAAGCGCGTCGTGCGCGCCATGAACAGGGCACTCTTATCGGACATATCGGCCTCCAAAGAAATGAGCTCAATCGTACTGAAACAAGCCAGCGCGATTAGGAGTTCGCCAGGTAGTGCTTGATCTCCCACTCGGTGATCGTAGACTCAAACTTATGCCACTCGTCGCGCTTCTTTTTGAGGAAGAAGCTGTGGATGTGCTCGCCGAGGGCATCCTTCATAAACTGCGAGTCCTCAAACACGTCGAGCGCCTCTTTGAGCGAGCGCGGCAGCGGCGCGTAGCCGGCCTCGACCATCTGACGGTCGGTAAGCTTGAGCGTCTCGGCCGTGGCCTCGGGCGGGAGTTCCAGCTTGCGCTCGATGCCGTCCAGACCAGCCGCCAGCGTGACGGCGTTGACCAGGTACGGGTTGGCCATGGGGTCGGGGCTACGAAGCTCGATGCGCGTGGACAGCTGCTTGCCGGGCTTGTAGACCGGGATGCGGACCATGCTCGCGCGGTTGCGCAGGCCCCACGTGGCGTACTGTGGCACGGAGTCGCCGCCCGTGGTGATGCGTTTGTACGAGTTGACCGTGGGGTTGGTGATAGCGCTGATCTCGCGGGCATGCGCCAGGATGCCGGCCATATAGTGCTTGGCGATATCGGAGAGATGGTACTTCTCGTCGTCCTCGCCCCAAAAGACGTTGTTGCCGTCGTGGTCGAACAGCGACTGGCACAGGAACATAGCGCTGCCGTCCTCGCCAGCCAACGGCTTGGGCATAAAGGAGGCGTGGCAACCGCTCTCGTAGGCCTGCTGCTTAATGATGAGTTTGGCCGTGGTGATAGCGTCGGACATGCTCAGGGCCTCGGCGTGGCGCAGGCTCATGCCGTGCTGCGAGCGGCCGGCGGCATGGAAGGTGTACTCCACGGGCACGGACATCTTCTCGAGCGTGAGAACCGTGTTGCGGCGCAGGTCGCGGGCGGCATCACTCACCGAAAGATCGAAGTAGCCCACGTTGTCGAGCGGCTCGGGGGTGTGCTCGTCGGGGAAGTAGTAATACTCCAGCTCGGCGCCCACGTTGAGCAGATAGCCGGCCTTCTCGGCCTTGCGGAACATGCGGCGCAGGGCATCGCGCGGGTCGCCGGCGAACGGTTTGCGATCGGGAGTGCACACATCGCAGAACACGCGGGCGACGCCGTTGTGGCTCGGGCGCCACGGCAGGATTTGGAAGGTCGAAGCATCGGGGAATGCGAGCATGTCGGCTTCCTCGGGCGTGGCAAAGCCCTCGATAGCGGAGCCGTCAAAGCCAATACCCTCCTCAAAAGCGACCTCGAGGTCCTCGGGGCTAATGGCAAAGTTCTTGAGGCGGCCGAGAATGTCGACAAACCACAGACGCACAAAGCGGATATCACGCTGCTCTACGGAGCGGAGTACGTAATCGATGTTCTGCTGGTTCATGTCGCTCCCCTTTCTTTCGGGCGGGTTTCGACTGGTCTATATCGCAGATACTATCGCAGAAAAATGTTTCCGCAGGGTTAAAGCGTATCAAGCGCTCAAAAAACGTGCGCGAACAGGCCGTCACGAACGAATGGTTAGCGTGAGGTCGAAGCGCGGTGTTCGATGTGGCCGGGGATCTCGATGCGCTTGGGAGCGAGCTTTGCGGCATCGCCCACCGTAGTGGTAACGATGTCGATGCGTTCGGACAGACGCTCGACTACGCGCTCGGCAATGGTAAGAGTGTCCTGCGCTGCCGTGGTCACACCGCCAAAGAGCACGTGGTTCCAGGGATAGTCGTCAAACGTTGCGATCTTGAGACCCGCCGGCAACGAAGGTCCCAACTGTGCCAGCGCCTCGGTCAGGCGCAGGAAAACCAAGCCGTTGACGGCAATGAGGCCGAGCTTTTTACCCGCATAGCCGCGGATGGTCTCGTCCAGGCGACTGACACCCTCGACACCACCGTCCGCCAAGGTGACGACCTCGCCGGCCAGGCCGCGGCGCGAGAGCTCGTCGGCAAACGCCTCGGCGCGTTCGCGACGCACGGGGCTGTCGTCGCTTGCCTCGGTGAGCAGGCACAGGCGCTCGCTGCCCGCAGAGGCCAAGGCGTCTACCAGGCCGGCGACCAGCTCACGGTTGTTGGAGGTCACCAGATCGACACCGCCGTCGGCAACATCGCGGTCGAGCAGCACGACGGGCAGGCGCCCCGCAGCCGCGGCGATCGCCTTGTCGTTGCCTCCGCAGGTATTGACGACCAGGCCGTCCACGCCGGCATCGATAAGTCTGGTGAGCGACTCTGCCTCCTTGGCGGGGTCGTTGCCGCTAATGGCCGTCATGAGCGAGCAGCCGCGCGCGGCGGCGCTGGCGGAAAGCCCTTCGAGCATGGCGCTGGAGAACGGGTTAGCAATGTCGGCCAAGATCACGCCGATGAGGTTGGTACGCGAGCTGCGCAGATTGCGCGCGGCGGCACGTGGACGATAGCCGGTGCGCTCGATAACTGCCGCGATGCGAGCACGGGTTTCCTCGGTCATCTGCCCGGGGCGGTTGTTGAGGTAGCGCGAAACGGTGGCCGGGCTCACGCCCGCCTCGGCGGCAATGTCTTTGATTCTCATCTGCGCCATGGCGCACCCCGTTTCCCACGTGTCGGCAATCTTAGCCATTTTAGGCATTTTTTTAAAAATCTCGCTTGCAAAACGCTGTAGGTGAGTATACTACAACTCGAAACGAAACCGATTTCGTAAACCGATTTCGGCAAGCGTTGGCACGGAGGTGCAAAGATGCACCCTACCGTCTTGGCACCTCCGTGCCAACGCCATATCAAAGGTGTACGCACAGTCAAGAAGGAGCTACGCGACCATGGGTAAAACGGTTCTTACCTTCGGCGAGATCATGATGAGGCTCTCGCCCAAAGATCACCTGCGTATTGAGCAGGCCACCGAGTTCGACGTCCGCTACGGCGGCGCCGAGGCCAACACCGCGCTTTCCCTGGCCTACCAGGGCGACAAGGCCGCCTACGTTTCCGTCGTCCCGGCCAACCGCCTGGGCGAGTGCGCTCTGCGCTCGCTGAAGATCTACGACGTCGACACCACGCGCGTCGTGCGTCAGGGCGACCGTCTTGGCTCCTATGTATTTGAGGTCGGCGCCTCGCAGCGCGGCAACGGTTGCGTCTACGACCGCAAGTACTCGGCCATTAACTTGGCCAAGCGCGACGTCTTTGACTGGGACGAGATCCTGGAGGGCATCGACGTCTTCTACTTCTCTGGCGTGACGCCCGCCGTCTCCGACGAGATGGCCGCTGCCTGCAAGGACGCTCTCACCGCTTGCCGCGCCAAGGGCATCACCACCGTGTGCGACGTTAACTACCGCGGCAAGATGTGGTCGCCCGAGAAGTCGCAGGCAACCATGAAGGAACTCCTGCCGCTCGTCGACATCTGCATCGCCAACGACGAGGACGCACCTGCCGGCCTCGGCATGACCTGCGTCTCCGGCTCCCTTGCCCACGGCATCGAGGAGCGCGACACCTACGTCGAGATGGCCCGTCAGATCTGCGCCGAGTACGGCTGCAAGAAGGTCGCATCGGTCGTCCGCAACATCTCCTGCGTCGAGCGCTCCATCTGGATGGGCATGCTCTATGACGCCGAGAGCGGCGAGCACTGGTTCTCTCCTGCTCACGACGTGCACGTGCTCGAGGGCGTTGCCGCCGGCGACGCTTTCAACGCCGGCCTCGTCCATGCCCTCATCAACGACTTCGACCCGCAGGACGCCGTCAACTACGCCATCGCGGCCTCGATTCTCAAGCTCACCATCAAGGGCGATTCCAACCTGGTGACCGCCGACGAGATCGCCGGCGTGGCAAACGCTGCCGACGGTGGCACCCGCGTCGCCCGTTAATTCGTTCCCCATTCCGCGGGCTGCAGTTTCCCATACCCATACCCCTGCAGCCCGCTCCCCGATTCCTCCGGTCAGGCAAAACCACCAGTCCCATTCCGGTTTTGCCTGGCATTCCCTACACGACTGGTCGCGCAGCCGGTTTTGGAATTGCTTGTGACCCCAAGCAGTGCCTCCGATAACCAGTCCAAAACCGGCTCATGACCAGCCCTTTTAGCAATTACGCGCACTCGCGCGCCGCACATCGAAAGGAACATCATGTTCGATCAGTTCTACACCACGCTTGAGTCCCTGGGCATCGTGCCGGTCGTCGTGCTCGACAAGGTCGAGGACGCCGCTCCGCTCGCTCACGCCCTGATGGCCGCCGGCATGAAGTCCGCCGAGGTCACCTTCCGCACCGCTTGCGCTGCCGAGTGCATCGCCGCTATGGCCGAGGCCGAGCCCGAGATGTGCGTGGGCGCCGGCACCGTCCTGACCGTCGAGCAGGTTGAGCAGGCCCGTGCCGCCGGTGCCAAGTTCATCGTCTCCCCGGGCTACAACGAGGACGTCGTCAAGCACTGCATCGACATCGACCTGCCTGTGCTGCCCGGCACCGTGACCCCCTCCGAGGTCACCGCTGCCGTCAACCTGGGCCTCAAGGTCACCAAGTTCTTCCCGGCAGCCCAGTACGGCGGCCTCAACACCATCAAAGCCCTCGCCGCGCCGTTTGTCGGTCACCGCTTTATGCCCACCGGCGGCGTGAGCACCGCAAACGTCGAGGAGTACCTCAGCTCCTCCGCCATCATCGCCTGCGGTGGCACCTGGATGGTCAAGCCGGCCCTGTTCGCCGACGGCGACTTCTCCAAGGTCGAGCAGATCGCCCGCGAGGCCATGGACGTCGTCAAGAAGGTCCGCGCCTAGGCCTAGCTCTCTATCGTTGGGGGCGCCCAGACCGCGCCCCCATTTTTGAAGCGGCTCGGAAGCGTGCCGTTTCCGTCACGGACAAGAACCGAAACCGTCTTGTATGCTGATAGAACGTGACGGAAGCGACACGCCCCCGAGCCGCTTCGCTCACTCGATCGATCTTTTGGGCGCTTGCCCGCCCTCCAAGCGAACTGCCTCAACATAATCCAGAACACCAAAAGCTGCGGTGCCATCTGGAGGAATCGACCCCTGCTTCCGGTCAGTTCCTCCAAACGGCACCGCAGCTTTTTGCTTGCGAGCGAGCCTTGCCCCCAACGCAGTTGCGGTGAAATAGGGACTGCCTGCGCCTCCTGGGCCGCAAAACAATCCCTATTTCACCGCAACTTATAAGGGGATAGATTAGATGGACGAGCTTTTGGGGAGCTCGAAATAGTCGGGATACAAAGCGATGACCGGACCCTGTTCCTCGGGCATAAGATGCAAGTGCGTCTCTGCCAGGTAGCTCGCCGTATCGGTGTCGCCGTCCATGATGGCATTGAGAATCCGACGGTGCTGGCGGCGGATCGGCTCCCAGTCCAAGTCCTGTGACACGGCACGCAGCCAGTTATACCGTTCAAAATGTGTGTTGACGCTCTTCATCCAATCCCACAGCATGTGGCGGCCGGCAATCTCAAAGCACGTCTCGTGAAATAGATTGTCCAGATCAAAGAAGCGACGCGTCTCACTGTGGTCGAGCGACTCGGACTCGGCGAGAATCTGCTCGAGCCGGCGCTTTTGCTCGGGCGTGGCAGCCGAGCAGCACTTGATCAGCACGCTTCTCTCGAGCTTCTCACGCAGAAAACAGGCGTTCTCGGCGCGTTCCATGCTAATTTTTGAGACATAGGTACCGCTTTTAGGACGCGTTTCCACCAGCTCCTGCTCGCGCAGGCGCACAAAGGACTCGCGGATGGGCGTGCGACCGATCCCCGTCTCCTTTTCCAGACCAATCGCCGAAAGGCGCGTGCCGGGCTTGAGCTCGGCATAGATGATCTTGGAGCGCAATGCTTTGTATGCCTGGTCTTGCAGACTCTGATAATGCTGGTGCTGTTCCATAAAGCCCTCGGATAAAGCCCACGGTTTGTCGAATAACTCCACGTAATACTATCGCATCCCCCATCCCACGGCGATGTTTGAGGGGTAGGGCCGGGATTCGGCTTTTGACCGATAAGTTGTTGCAATTAGGTGAACGTTCACCTAATTTCTTCTATTTCGCTTTGCAAATGGATTCCCATACGTATACTAAATCTCAACGAAACCGATTTCGTCAAGCCTGGGCAATAGGATGCTAAGACGCACCCTACCATCTTGGCATCCTATTGCCCATGCCATGCCATTTGCTTTCTTCCCGTCTCGTTGAGCCCTTCAGTCCCATTCTGGCACAACGAGACATTCCTAGACGACTGACCATGGGGCCGGCTTTTCTGCCGTTGAGGCAGTGCCTCCGATAACCCTCTTTTTGCCGGCCCAGGTCAGACATTTCTCTTTAAATATCCTTCAATCGAAAGGATGCAGCAGCATGCGACCGCTCATCATCATGCATGGCGAGAAGATCGACTGGCGTCATACCGTCATAAGAATGCTGATGTATCTGGCGGGCGTTGCCGTGCTGGCACTCGGTATGAGCCTCCAGACGGCATCTGGCCTGGGCGTCGCCGCGCTCACGTGCTTTGCCACGACCCTATCCATGCTCACGGGCAAGACGCTCGGCTTTTGGATTACAACTACCTATGTCGCTTACATCGCGGCGCAGCTCGCCATCTTGCGACGCGAATTTCAACCGCGCATTTTGCTCGAGCTTTGCTTTTCAACGCTAATGGGCGGCTTCACCGATCTGTTCATGGCGTTCAACCCGCTGCATCCCACGGCGCTCCCCGCGCAGGTTGCGACCATGCTGCTCTCCCTCGCTATCACCGCATTTGGCGTCAGTCTCGTCGTCAACATGGGCGTTGTCCCCAACGCACCCGACGGCTTGGTGCAGGTCATTGCGGAAAAGCTCAAGCGCCGTTTTGGAGACGTAAAGGTCATGTTCGATTGCTCGCATGTCGCCGCCTCGCTCACGCTGTCGCTGGTATGCATGCACAACTTAGGCGGCTTTGGCGTAACCACCGCCATCTCGGCACTGTTCTTGGGCCACATCATCAACTTCGCCAACAAGCTGTTTGCCCAGCGATTCGTCCGCATGGCGTTTGGCGCCAAATAGCGAACAGCCGCGGAGCAAACGAGGCTCGAGTGCCCGGCATATCGATGTCGCAAATAACGACGCACGCGCTATACGGACGATGAGGAATAGCCCGTCGCAAACCCCGCAAGCGGAGCTATATGTTGCTATAACTTGACATAAATTGGTCCATTGCCAGCCGGCATGCAAAAGGCCCCAAGCCATTCGCGGCTTGGGGCCTGCCTGGTAACACAGGTCTTTCGGACTACGCTCGCTCGTATTTCGTGGCGCGGCCTGTCCCCTGTTTCATGATCGCGTTTCGGCTGAGCAGAGATTCGAGCGCGGACAGTGTTCGCGCACGGCTCAGCCCCGTCTGTTTCTCAATCTCACTTCGCGACATAATTCGTCCGCCCGACAAGGCCTTAAGAACCTGAGCCTCTTCTCCAGACCCTTCAAAGGCATCGGTAACGGGCAACGCGACAGCTACCACGCCGCCACGAATATCAAAGACCGGCTGATTAATCGAATCGCGATAGGCACGCCTAATGCGCGCAATTCCCGTTCCAAACTTCTCGATATAGTCCAACTTTAAGAAGACCTCGGCAACGATGGGATTTCTGAGCACGGATATCTGTCCATACAGGTATTGCTCCGTCGTCAAGCCAGCGGGCAACGACCCGGGTGAAGTCACAACGACGCGATCATCATACAGAGCAACCTGAACATTCGCTTGCACGTCCCACGTCCGATGCACTAGAGCGTTTGCAACTGCCTCGCGGAATGCCTCGAGGGGAATCCGGTCGGTCTGAACACGCTCGACACCTTCGATGCGCTCATAACGATAGTAGCGCGCGAACATGGCAACTGCTCTATCAACCTGCTCAATTGCAGACAGGCCCGTCGTCGTCTCACGATCTAAAAGCACGTCCTCGGTGTCGCCAAAACGAACGCAGTCGATGCCCGGAAATTCGTTGTTATCCGCCAATATCGCCGCGGCATTGGTATAGCCATCCTTGCCGAGCAGGCGAAGCGTTCGCATAATATCCGACGTGAGCTCAGAAATGCCTAGATGCTCGATGCACTTGTGTTCGAGCGTATGAAAACTCAGGTCCTGGCGAGCCGAGGTGAGCGCATCGAACGTCAGATTGCTGCCTTCGAGCGTCAGCCTGCCGTACTCAAAACGGTCGACCTCTACCGTCGCCGAATCATTTCGCCTGTAGGCCTTCCCCTTGCTTCGATAGGGCTTGTCCTGCCCCTCGTAAACCGTAAGCGTTACAGTTCCGCGGTTCTCGTCGAGCTCGAGCGTGTAACGAGGCGCAGGATCCAGACTGTCATTAATCATGTTCTCGATGCGCAGACACTCCGCAACCGGGTCAGAAAGACCGACTGCAACACCACCGTCGTCAACGCCAAACTCTATCTTGCCCGTCCCGTAGTTTGCATAGGCGCTCACCGTTTTAAGAAACGTCGGCGTTACGCTTTCCTTGTATTCGACGGTAGGACTCTCTCTGACAACCATACGTACGGTCCTTCTCCTTTTCATGCTCATCTGAACCGTATTATAAGACGAAAAACATTTGCGTACGGCTTAGAACCAGACGCAAACTGTTTTCGTCTTATTTGCGTACGGAAACTAGATACAAATTTCACGTTCATACGACTCTTTACCAAACGCATAGTGTTTTCGTCCGGCAATGCGTCCGTAATCCAAACAAAAAGGCCCCGAGCTCGTGTTGAACTCGGGACCTCTTGCGCCGCGCATCTATGAGAGGAGAAATGCGATGCGCACGGGCGCTACTCCATGTAGCAGATATCGCGACGAGCGGCTACAACCGTTCACCTTTTAAAAGTGAACGTTCACCTGATTCTAGGAAAACCTGACTTTTAATTCCTCCGCTTCTCCTATACTGAACTTGTAATAGAAGCAAGACTTATATAGATGAACGTTTCTTTTGGAAGGATTGTAATGTCTAACCTTATGGACAGCTTCCGCCTAGACGGCAAGGTCGCGCTCGTGACCGGCGCCACCTATGGCATCGGCATGGCCATGGCCGAGGCACTCGGCGAAGCCGGCGCCAGGATCGCCTTTAACGCCCGTCACGCCGACAAGGTCGCCGAGGCCGAGAAGCACTACCGCGAGCTGGGCTTTGATGCTCACGGCTATGTTGCCGACGTCACCGACGAGGCCGTCGTCGCCGAGCTCATCGCCAAGATCGAGGCCGATTTTGGCACCACGCCCGACATTCTGGTCAATAACGCAGGCGTCATCCAGCGCACCCCGATGCTCGACATGAGCGCCGAGGACTTCCGTCGCGTCGTCGACATCGACCTCAATGCCCCGTTTATCGTGTCCAAGGCCTGCCTGCCGGGCATGATCGCCAAGGGTCACGGCAAGATTATCAACATCTGCTCCATGATGAGCGAGCTGGGCCGCGAGACCATCGCCGGCTATGCCGCCGCCAAGGGCGGACTCAAGATGCTCACCAAGAACATCTGCTCCGAGTTTGGCGAGGCCAATATCCAGTGCAACGGCATTGGGCCGGGCTACATCGCCACCCCGCAGACCGCGCCGCTGCGCGAGACGCAGCCTGACGGCAGCCGCCATCCGTTTGACCAGTTCATCATCGCCAAGACGCCGGCAGCCCGTTGGGGCACGCCCGAGGACCTGAAGGGCCCCGCCGTGTTCCTGGCTTCCGACGCATCGAACTTCGTCAACGGGCACATTCTGTACGTGGACGGCGGCATCCTCGCCTACATCGGCAAGCAGCCGCAATAAGGAAGCTGGGCGAGGCGGTCGGCAGTTAAGTCTGCTGCTCGGACAGTCCTGCGCAAGACGGAAAGCACATTAAGTGCTTTCCTTTGCGTGCGGAACTCGCGACAGACTTAACTGCCGACCGCCCGCATGGCTCATCGCGGGTTGGCTTTGCCGCCGCCCGCGCACAGAAACAAAAAACTGGAAGATTAAGTTGAAAGGTTAACTCAAATGAAGATCGCTCTGATTAATGAGAATTCTCAGAACTCCAAGAACCCCATGATTGAGGCTGCGCTTAAGAAGGTTGTCGAGCCCATGGGCCACACCGTCTTTAACTATGGCATGTATGCCGACGCCGACTCTAAGCCCCTCACCTATGTGCAGAACGGCATCCTTGCCGCCGTGCTGCTCAACTCCGGCGCTGCCGACTACGTCGTGACCGGCTGCGGCACCGGCGAGGGCGCCATGCTTGCCTGCAACTCCTTCCCCGGCGTGCTGTGCGGCCACGTTGCCGACCCGCTGGATGCCTACACCTTTGCCCAGGTCAACGATGGCAACGCCGTCGCCATGCCCTTCGCTCTCAAGAACGGCTGGGGCCAGGAGCTCAACCTCGAGTACACCTTCGAGAAGCTCTTTGGCTTTGGTTCGGGCAACGGCTACCCCGCCGAGCGCGTTGAGCCCGAGCAGCGCAACAAGAAGATCCTCGATGGCGTGCGCGCTGTGACCATGCGTCCGCTCGTCGACGTCCTGGGCGAGATCGACCAGGACCTGGTGAAGGGCGCACTTGCCGGCGAGCACTTCCAGGAGTACTTCTTTGCCAACGCCACCGACGAGGCCATCATCGCCAAGGTCAAGGAGCTCTTGGGGCTGTAACAAGACCCACGGGGCGCACCGATCCCCAGCAAATCGCCAGACAAAAGGCGCCGCGACGATCCATGTGTCGCGGCGCCTTTTTTGATTGGCTATCGCTTGAGTCACCGCAAGGCGGCCGCTCCCCTATTTGCCAAGAGCCTACAGCTCGCAGGCGACCTTGTAGCCGTCGCCGATGGCATCACGGATGTTGCCGCACTTCTGGGCATCGCCCAGCACGTGGGTGGCAACGCCGGCAGCGGCAAGGTCATCGGCCAGCTTGGTATTGGGGCGGTAGCCCATGGCAAGCACCAGCGTATCGGCATCGGCGATGGTGTGGACCTCGCCGTCCTTCTCGTAGCTGATAGCGTCCTCGGTAATCTCGGTCACCTTGGCCTCGGTCAGCACGTGAACACCCTTGGAGAGCATGCGCGTGATGAGCACCGCGCGGCCGGCGCCGCCCTCGTTGGCGGCGAGCGTCTTGGTCATCTCGATGACGGTGACATCGCGGTTGGCCGGCGACAGGTCGTTGACCAACGGGGCCAGGTAATCGGCCGTCTCGCAACCAACGGTGCCGCCGCCCACAATGACGATCTTCTTGCCCGGGAAAGCCTTGCCACCCAGCAGGTCGTCAGCCGTCATGACCTGCTTAAAGCCCTGCATAAAGGCCGGGGCGATGGGTTCGGCGCCATAAGCCAGGACAACCTCGTAGCCCGCGTAGTCGCGCTGGATGTCCTCGGCCGAAAGCTCGGTACCAAAGACGCACGTGACGCCGGCCTCGGCCAGGCGACGGTACTGATACTTGATCACGCGCGTGAGCTCCTGCTTTGCCGGCGGAACGGCCGCAATGCGCATCTCGCCGCCCGGCTCGTCCTGCTTATCCACGAGCACCACGTTATGACCGCGCTTGGCGGCAATGTAGGCTGCCTCCATGCCCGCGGGACCGGCACCCACAACGAGCACGTTCTTTGCCTCGGCGGCAGGCTCGTAGCCAGCCTCGTCACGCTCCACATCCGGGTTGACGGTGCAGGAGATGCGCTTGCCAAACATGATGCCGTTCAGGCAGCGCAGGCAGCCGATGCAGGGACGAATCTCGTCGGCGTTGCCGGCAGCCGCCTTGTTGCAGAACTCGGCATCGCACAGATTGGCACGGCCCATCATGCAGATGTCGGCGGCGCCGTCCTCGATCAGTTCCTCGGCAATCCATGCCTCGTTGATGCGGCCGACCGTGGCAACGGGAATATTCACATGCTTCTTGATCTCGCGCGAGCAGGCGGCGTGCGAGGCCTGCTGCGTACCGGCGGCGGGAATGGCGGAGCCGCGCTTGATGGTAGTGCCGCCCGACACGTGGATCATGTCGACGCCGGCCTTCTCCAAGCGACGCGAGACATAGATCATGTCGTTGAGGGTCAGGCCGCCATCGGTGTACTCGTCGCCCGAGATACGGACGTCGATGATAAAGTCCTTGCCGCAGCGCTCGCGAATCTCGGCGATGACCTCGAGCAGGAAGCGCATGCGGGCGTCGAGCGAGCCACCGTACTCGTCGGTGCGCTTGTTATAGAGCGGGGTCAAAAAGCCGCCGAGCATGCCGTGGGCGTGTGCCGCATGGACCTCGACGCCGTCGACACCGGCCTTCTGCATGCGCACAGCAGCGTCACCAAACTGATGCGTGAGCTCGTGGATCTCATCGACCGTGATGGGGCGCGGCGCCTCGCGGGCATAGGACGGGCCCACAAAGGACGGAGCGATCAGGCGCGGCGTGCCCGGAATGTTAAAGGCCATGTAGGCGGGGTGGAAGAGCTGCGGCATGATCTTGCAGCCATACTCGTGGACGGCCGCGGCGAGCTTTTCCCAGCCAGGGATAAACGTGTCGTCGTAGCAGCACATGTCACCCGGCAGATAGGTATAGGTGGGCTCGACCGTCACGACCTCGGTGATGATCAGGCCAACGCCGCCCTTGGCACGGGCACGGTAATGATCGACCAAGTCGTCGGTCACATAGCCATGATCGGCCAGGTTCGTGGACACCGGCGGCATAAAGACGCGGTTCTTGACCTCGGTCGTACCGACCTTGATCGGGCTAAAGAGCATCGGGTAGGCGGAAGACTCCATACAGGGTTCCTTTCGTTTGAGCCGCTCGGCGGCAGTTGCTAACGTACTTATCGTATCAGCAACTGCGCTGTACCCGACCGTACACGCTCCCCCGGCTTTTACTCAGCCCACAAAAAGTTGCGGTGGAATACGGAGTAGATAAGGCCTTTGACAGCCAAAACAGTCCGTATTCCACCGCAACTGATGGGCGGGGTGGAGTTAGAGGCCCAGGTAGGCAGTCATGCCCTCATCCGCCACTCCCTCACCTACAGCGCGCCGTCCAGCATAAGATTCACCTTGAGCACGTTGACCGTGGGCTCGCCGAACACGCCGAGGAAACGGCCCTTGGTGCACGCGGCGATGATGTCGCGCACCTCGTCCTCACTTTTGCCCGTGGCCTTGGCAAGGCGCGGAACCTGGTACTCGGCGGCATCCGGAGAGATCTCCGGGTCGAGGCCGGACCCCGAACACGTCACCAGATCGACGGGCACAGCGTCCATATCGGCATCGGGGTTGGCGGCGCAGATCTTCTTCACGCGCGCATCTATCAGCTGCCGATACTCCTCACTCGCCGGGGACAGGTTGGACGGGGCACCATACGCCATGAGCTCGCCGTCTTCGCCTTCGACAATTGATACGTTCTGGATACGACCCCACATGTGGGCTTCGTCATCAAAGTTCTGGCCGATGAGCTCGGAACCCACAACCTTGCCGTCGACCGTAATGAGCGATCCGTTCGCCTGGTACGGAAACGCAAGCTGCGCGACGCCGGTCACCACGAGCGTGTATCCCAGGCCGCAGACGATGGTAAACAGCACGAACACGCCAAGTGCGCGCGATGCGATACCTTTGAACATACAAACCTCCGTCTACATCATGCCAATGCCGAACAAGGCCAGCAGCATGTCGATAATTTTGATGAATACGAACGGCGCCACGATACCGCCCAGACCCCACACCAGCAGGTTGTGGGTCAGCAGCTGGCCGGACGAAAGCTCGCGGTACTTCACGCCTTTCAGGGCGGCAGGAATCAGCGCGACGATGACCAGCGCGTTGTAGATAATGGCGGACAGCACGGCAGACAACGGGCTGGTGAGCCCCAGGATGTTGAGGGCGTCCAACCCGGGGTAGATCGGCGAGAATAGCGCCGGGATGATAGCGAAATACTTGGCGACGTCGTTGGCGACCGAGAAGGTCGTGAGCGAGCCGCGAGTCATGAGCAGTTGCTTGCCGATACGCACGACCTCGATGAGCTTGGTGGGGCTGGAGTCGAGGTCGACCATGTTGCCGGCCTCCTTGGCGGCCTGAGTGCCGGTGTTCATGGCCACGGCGACGTCCGCCTGGGCGAGCGCCGGCGCATCGTTGGTGCCATCGCCGGTCATGGCGACCAGGTGACCCTCGCGCTGGAACGCGCGGATCTTCTCGAGCTTGCCCTCGGGGGTGGCCTCGGCCAGGAAGTCGTCCACGCCCGCCTCGGCGGCGATGGCGGCCGCCGTGAGCGGGTTATCGCCCGTCACCATGATGGTCTTGATACCCATGCGGCGCAGGTCGGCGAACTTCTCCTTCACGCCGGACTTGATGATGTCCTTAAGGTAGACGACACCCAGCACACGTCGGTCCTTTGCCACGACCAACGGGGTGCCGCCCACCTTCGCAATGCGTTCGACGGCCTCGTCGCACTCCCTCGAGAACACTCCTCCGGCAGCCTCCACATAAGCGCGAACGGAATCGGCCGCACCCTTGCGGATCTCATTGCCCTCGTAGTTCACGCCGGACATACGCGTTGCCGCGGTGAACGGGATGAACTCCATGCCCTTATCCTCGAGTGTGCGGCCGCGCAGCCCAAACTGCTCCTTGGCGAGCACGACGATGGAGCGGCCCTCGGGGGTCTCATCCGCCAGAGAAGACAGCTGCGCGGCATCGGCGAGTTCTGCCGGATCGACACCGTCGACCGGAATGAACTCAGCGGCCTGGCGGTTGCCCAAGGTGATGGTACCGGTCTTATCGAGCATGAGGATGTCGACGTCACCGGCGGCCTCGATGGCGCGGCCGGACATGGCCAGCACGTTGGCCTCGTTCAGTCGGCTCATGCCGGCGATGCCAATGGCGGACAGCAGCGCACCAATGGTGGTGGGCGCCAGACAGACGAGCAAGGCAACGAGCGTGGTCACAGCTGTGGGGTTCGCCATACCGTTGAGCCCTGCAGAGAAACTCGAGTAGCAGTACAGTGCGAGCGTCACGAGGATGAAGATGACGGACAGAGCAACCAGAAAGATCTCGAGCGCGACCTCGTTGGGGGTCTTCTTGCGGGCGGCGCCCTCGACCATGGCGATCATCTTATCCAGGAAGCTCTGGCCAGGTTCACTGGTGATTTTCACCACAATCCAATCGGAAAGCACGGTGGTGCCGCCAGTGACGGCAGAACGGTCGCCGCCAGCCTCGCGAACCACGGGTGCAGACTCGCCGGTAATGGCCGACTCATCAACCGAGGCGGCACCCTCGATGACATCGCCGTCTCCCGGAATCTGCTCGCCGGCGCGCACGACCACCAGATCCCCGCGTGAGAGCTCGGTACCGGGAACGACCGTGAAGCGGTCCTTATCCTCGACGGACTCGATGCGATGGGCCTCGACGTCCTTTTTCGCCGCGCGCAGGGAGTCTGCCTGGGCCTTACCGCGGCCCTCGGCAAGTGCCTCGGCAAAATTTGAAAAGAGGTCGGTCAGCCAGAGAATGACGGCGATGGCGATCACATAGTACGTGGGGACGCCGGCGTCCTGTACCCCAAAAATAGAGGCGATGGCCAGAATGGAGGTCATGGCGGCCGACAGCCACACCAGGAACATGACCGGGTTTTGGACCTGGACACGGGGGTCAAGCTTGGCAAATGAATCGCGCACCGCGCGGCTCATCATGTCTTTTTGCATAGCCATAAATCTGCGACTCCTTTACGCAACCATCTGGAAGAATTCGGCAACGGGACCAAGCGCCAACGCCGGGAAGAAGCTCAGGGCGCCAATCAGCAGAACGACGAATACCAGCAGAAACACGAACATGGCATTGGTGGTGGAAAGCGTGCCGGCGCTCTCGGCGACCTTGCCCTTCCCGGCCAGCGAGCCCGCAATGGCGAGCGTGCCCACAATCGGCAGGAACCTCGCGAACAGCATCTCGATACCCAGCAGCACGTTGATCCACGGGATGTTGCAGTTCATGCCGGCGAATGAGGAGCCGTTGTTGCCGCCAGCCGAAGTAAGGGTGTACAGGACCTCGGAGAAGCCATGCGCCCCGCCGTTGGTGAGTTGGTCGACAAGACCGGGCACCATGCAGGCGATAGCGGAGCTCACCAGAATGGCGAACGGAGTGGCGAGACACAGAACCACCGCCCAGCGCATCTCGGTCGGCTCGATCTTCTTGCCCAGGAACTCGGGCGTGCGGCCGACCATAAGGCCGGCAATAAACACCGTGAGGATGGCGAAGCCGATCATGCCGTACAGGCCGCAGCCCACGCCGCCGAACACCACCTCGCCCAGCGCTATCTGGAGCATCTGGACAAACCCGCCGAGCGGGGTATAGGAGTCGTGCATGGAGTTGACCGAGCCGTTGGAAGCAGCCGTCGTGAAAGCGGACCAGGTGGAAGAGGAGGCGATGCCAAAGCGGCTCTCCTTGCCCTCCATGTTGCCGCCCGCCTGGCCATCGGTCATCTCAATGTTGACCGCGCCGCCATCTGCCAGCTGCGGCGTACCCATATGCTCGTTAACGGCGATGATGCCGGTGAAGATCACCAGCAGGATGAACATGGCGGCAAAGATAGCCTTGCCCTGCTTGGTGTTCTTGACGCCGATACCGAAGGTGAAGCAGCAGGCGGCCGGGATCAGCAGCAGGCTGGTCATCTCGATGATGTTGGTGAAGGCACTGGGGTTCTCATACGGATGGGCGGAGTTCACGCCGAAGAAGCCGCCGCCGTTGGTGCCGGACTGCTTGATGGCGACCTGAGGAGCCGCGGGACCCTGGGGCAGGAACTGCTCGGTGACCACGCGCGCGCCCTCGACAACCTTGCCGTCGACCTTGACCGTGTCGCCCTCGATCTGGGCGCCGTCGATGACGCTCCAGCCGCCGTCTGCATTAGGCTGGACAGCGACGGGCTCTACGAGCTCAGCCTTCTGAGCCGGCTGGAAGTTGGAGATGACGCCACCGGCAGCCAGGCAGATGCCGAACACGAGGTTCAGCGGGATGAGCACATACAGGACGGTGCGGGTGAGGTCGACCCAGAAGGAACCCAGATCCTGCTCCTTGACCTGACGGAAGCCACGGATCAGCACGAACATGACCGCGATACCGGTGCCAGCGGAAACGAAGTTCTGCACGGTGAGGCCCATGAACTGCACAAAGTAGGACAGGGTGGTCTCACCGGAATAGGATTGCCAGTTGGTGTTGGTTATGAAGGAAGCGGCCGTATTGAACGAAAGGTCCCATGGCACACCCGGCAGGTGCTGGGGATTGCCCGGCAAGAAGGACTGAAGCGCCTGGAGTGCCACAAGAGCCACGAGGCCGATCCCCGAAAAGACCAGCACGCTCGCCAGATAGCGCCTACACCCCATCTGCTCTGCCGCGTCGATGCGAAGCAGACGATAGACGCCACGCTCCACAGGAGCAATCACAGGCGACAAGAACGTATGCTCACCATCCATGATATGGGCTATGAATCGACCGAGCGGAACGGCCAAGACGACGAGCACGGCAAAGTACAAGATGTACTGAATCGCAGCGTCCATAGTTTACGAATCACTCCTCATCAGAATGTAGATGTAATAGATAAAGAGTCCAATGCAGACGACTCCGATAATGGGAATGAGGATGTCCATTACCGCCCCTTTCACGCGCGGTCCGATGTCTCGGACGCCTGCTCTCGCAAGCGTCTGGGGACAGTAAACGCTTCTAGGGATTAAAGAGGCGTGAGGGCTGGGGCTCACGACCTTAAGATGCCGTAAAGATGCAGGTAGAAAGCACTACTGCGGCTGCAGTGCGCCTATACTCGACCTCGCGAGCATACAGTGGCGTCCTCGCCGCGTATGCACGCATGGACAACGCTTCAGAAAGGCTACGCTATGCAGCGCGACGCATCGGACACTCGCGTCAATCCAGACCTCATCCTCAAGGCAATTGAGAAAGACGAGGTCGCCGATGACGCTCGAACCAGCCGGGGGCACCTCAAGATTTTCTTTGGCTACGCTGCTGGCGCAGGCAAAACCTATGCGATGCTTCAAGCCGCCCACGCCGCCAAGCGGCGAGGTGTCGACGTCGTCGCGGGATACATCGAGCCGCACGAACGTCCGGCAACTGCCCATCTTGCACAAGGGCTTGAGAACGTGCCCTGTAAACTCATCGAGCACAACGGCATTGCGCTCAGCGAGTTCGACCTAGACGCGGCTATCGAGCGCGCCCCTCAGCTTATCCTTGTCGACGAGCTCGCCCATACGAATGCGCCGGGGTCTCGCCACGACAAACGCTATCAAGACGTCGAGGAACTTCTACATGCGGGCATCGACGTCTATACGACCGCGAACGTTCAGCATATCGAGAGCCTAAACGACATGGTTGCATCCATCACCGGCGTTGTCGTGAGCGAACGAATCCCCGACCGTATCTTCGATGATGCCGACCAGGTCGAGCTCGTCGACATAGAGCCCGAAGATCTACTTGAGCGCCTTCGCGCCGGCCTCGTCTACCGTCCCGCACAAGCCGACCGAGCGCAACAGCATTTTTTTACCGTCGAGAACCTCACCGCACTCCGAGAAATCGCGCTGCGCCGCTGCGCCGATCGCACCGGCTACCTCACAGACGCCGCACGCGTGCTGGGAAACCGTGACTACTACACCAGGGAGCGTATCTTAGTCTGTGTCTCCCCGGCGCCGACCAATCCCCGCATCGTCCGTGCCGCTGCACGCATGGCGAAAGCGTTTCGCAGCGAGCTCGTCGCCCTGTTCGTAGAGAGCCCGCGCGCGCAGGCCATGAGCGATAATGAGCGCGCCAAGCTTGCAGCCAATATCGCCCTAGCCGAACAGCTCGGAGCACATATGGAAACCGTCTATGGCGACGACATCGCGTTTCAGATCTCCGAGTTCGCGCGCCTGTCAGGTATTTCGAAGATCGTCATGGGGCGCACGGGCGAGCGCAGCAGCGTCCGTCAGGCCCTCTTCGGCCGCAAATCTCTCGTAGAACAGCTCATAACATTCGCCCCGAACCTCGACATTTACATCATTCCAGACCAGTCGACTCCGCCCTCCCGGCCCGAAGGACGCCGCCGTGCGCTCGCCCTGCAGCCGCCCAGCAGCCGTGACGTGCTTCGCACGCTGGCCCTCTCTCTTGTCGCCACGGCGATCGGCACGGCTTTCCGCCATCTGGGTTTTGCCGATTCCAGCATCATATCCCTCTATATCCTCACGGCCCTGCTGACCGCCGTCACCACGACGGGGCGTATCTGCACGATCGTATCGAGCGTGCTCTCTGTAGTGCTTTACAACTTCTGCTTCGTCACGCCTCTGTTTTCGCTCGCCAGCTACGACCGAAGCTATCTGGTCACGTTCGGTATCATGTTCGCTACCGCTATGGTCGCCGGCGAGTTAACTGCGCGCATCGCCGACAACGCCCGTACCTCCGCCGAGAACGCATTCAAAACGCGCGTACTCCTCGAAACGAACCAGCTCTTGCAGCAAGCCCATAGCGCGGAGGAGTGCGCCCGCGTCACCATGAACCAACTCATCAAACTACTAAAACTCGACGTGGTCTTCTACTCCGCCGAACACGGCACGCTCGGCAAGGCGCTCTATGAGTCCGCTGGCACCGAAAACCGATCCGCGTCGCTGCTCACCGACTACGAGCGCGCCGTTGCAACCTGGACCTACACCAACAACAAGCGCGCGGGCGCAAGCACGCGGACCCTGCCTGAGGCGCGCTGTCTCTACCTCGCGGTTCGCACCGGCGACAAAGTATTCGGTGTCATCGGCATCGCCCTGGAGGGGCGCGAGATCGAAGCCTTCGAGCATTCGATCGTCCTATCTATCGTAGGTGAATGCGCCTTGGCGCTCGAAAGCGACCGGGCGGCGCAAGAGCGCGAAGAAGCTGCGGTCTTGGCGAAAAACGAGCAGCTGCGCGCCAACCTTTTGCGCTCCATCGGCCACGATTTGAGGACACCCCTCACGGCTATATCCGGATCTGCGGCAATCCTTCGGAAGAGCGACGAGAAGCTCAGCCTCGAACAACGTTGCGATCTTGCCGATGCCATCTACGACGACTCCCTCTGGCTTATCGATACCGTGGAGAACCTCCTCGCCATCACACGCGTCGAGGACGGCACCATTCGTCTCAACTTCACATCCGAGCTCATCGACGAGGTCATCGAGGCCGCCCTCAGCCATGTCGCCCAAGCATCGCATGGACGTACCGTCACCATCGAGCACACTGACGACATCCTGCTGGTACGCATCGACGTCCATCTCATCATGCAGGTGCTTACGAATCTCATCATGAACGCCTTCAAATACACGCCCGAGGACTCGACTGTCACCATCAGCGCACGTCGCGAGGGTGCGTTCGTCGTGGTGGACGTCGCAGACGATGGGCCGGGTGTGGCAGACTGCGACAAGCCTCATATCTTTGAGCGCTTCTTCACCTCAAGCAATACGCGGCCCGTGGATTCGCGTCGAAGCATCGGCCTTGGGCTGTCGCTCTGCCGCTCCATCGTGGAGGCGCATGGCGGCGTCATCGAAGCTCGCGACAACCACCCCCATGGGGCCGTCTTCCGTTTTACCCTGCCCGCCGAGGAGATCGAGATTCATGAATAATGCCGCTAAGCCACGTATCCTCCTGGTCGAAGATGACCTGACCGTTCAAAACCTCGTTTCGACTGCGCTTGACCTCCACGGCTACGTCGTGAGCAAAGTTTGCAACGGCCAGGCCGCCATCATGGATGCGGTGTCGCACGGCCCCAGCCTCATCATGCTCGACCTCGGCCTTCCCGACATTGACGGTATCGAGGTCATCACGAAGATCCGAAGCTGGTCGGCAGTCCCCATTATCGTCATTTCGGCGCGCTCCGAAGATTCCGACAAGATTGCAGCACTTGACGCAGGGGCAGACGACTACCTCACCAAGCCCTTTTCTGTGGATGAGTTGCTCGCGCGCGTCCGTGCGAATTTGAGGCGCTCCTCGATGGCGTCGAGCGAGTCGACAGAAGCGAGCACGTTCGACAACGGTCCGCTGCATATCGACTACGCCGCGGGATACGCGACGAAAGACGGACGCGAGCTCTCGCTCACCCCAACCGAGTACAAATTGCTCGTCCTTCTGGCGAAAAACGTCGACAAGGTGCTCACCCACACCTTCATCACCCGCGAGATATGGGGCACGAGCTGGGACAGCGATCTGGCGAGCCTGCGCGTGTTCATGCGCACCCTGCGCAAGAAGATCGAGGCAGACCCCTCTCACCCCAAGATGATTCAGACGCACATGGGTGTCGGGTACCGCATGCAGCGTCTCTAGCCCACCCCACAAAAAAGTTGCGGTGGAATACGGAGTAGATGAGGCCTTTGACAGCCAAAACAGTCCGTATTTCACCGCAACTGATGGATGGGATGGGTTAGAGGCCCAGGTAGCTCGTCATGCCTTCGACGGCGAGCTTGGCGCCGGCTACGGCATGGACCACGGTGAGCGGGCCGTTGACCACGTCGCCGGCGGCAAAGACGCCAGGCACGGTGGTCATGCCGCACTCATCGACCGAAAGAAGACCGCGGTGGTCGGTCTCCAGACCGCCCGTCGTAAGCACCAGTTTGTCCTTGGGCACCTGCGAGGCCGCAATCACAACCGTGTCGGCGGGCACATGGTCAAGTTCTTCCTCGTAGCCCACCACGTTGTCGTCCTCGTCAAAGATAGCCGTCTCGAACACCGGACCGTTATCGTCGATGGCGCAGATCGCCTTGCCGCGCACGATCTCTGCACCGTCAAGCTCGGTCAGCTCCACCTCGTCATCGATGGCCGAGATATGGCGCGATCGGGCATACACGGTAACCTTGCGAGCGCCCGAGCGCAGGGCCGTACGGGCAACATCCATGGCCACGTTGCCAGCGCCGATAACCGCCACGTTCTGACCGATCGCCACGCTCGTGGGATCGACCAGGTAATCGATACCAAACAGTACGTTGCCACGCGACTCGCCGGGAATACCCAGCTTGCGGGCGCGCCAGGTACCGGTACCGACAAAGACCGCATCGTAGCCGTCGCGCAGCAGGTCGTCGATATGCAGCGCACCACCGATGGTGGTCGAGGGACGGACGCGCACGCCAAGCGAGCACATCACGTGACGGTACTTTTGCACGAGAGCACGGGGCAGGCGAAACTCGGGGATGCCGTACTCCAGCACGCCGCCGATCTCGGGGCGCTGTTCAAACACCGTGACGGCACAGCCCAGCTGGGCCATCTTAATGGCCACGGTAATGCCGGCAGGACCGGAACCGACCACGGCAACCTGCTTGCCGCACGACGGCGCAGGCTTCCACTCCCTACGATCCAAATACGCAGTCGAGATATAGTTCTCGATACTCGAAAAATGCACCGGTGCGCCCTTGCGGCCCTGAATGCACGCGCCCTCGCACTGGCCCGAATGGTTGCAGATCATGGAGCAGACCGCGCTCATGGGGTTGTTCTGGAACAGCAGCTCACCTGCCTCTTCCAGACGGCGCTGCTTAAACAGGTCGATGACCTGCGGAATTGGCGTCTGCACCGGGCAGCCTTTAAGCTGGCAGAACGCCTTTTTGCAACCTAGGCAACGATTCGCCTCTTCGACAATGTGGATAGCCACGCAACTCCCCTTTTTGATGTAATCCAATGAGGCGACGATAAAAACCCTTCACCGCCGCCCCCAGTCAAGCAAACTCAATATGCCGCCACGGCAAAAGCCAATGCTATATCTCGCGATGCGGAGCCCCGCAGCGAGCGGACATGCGCTCGAGTGTCGCCAGGCAGCTAGCCGCCGTCGCCGGCACGCTGTTCTCGACCACACAAGGAATCCCCGAACAGGCGGCAGCCGCCCAGGCCACCACGGGCTCAAAGTCATAGCGGCCCGTCTCGCCCACGCCGTGGCACACCAGGCGAGAACCCGTACCATCGCACCAGCCGGCTTCGTCCTCGTTGTCGACGACCTCAAAATCCTTGGCGTGCAGCACGCGAATCTTACTGCCGCATAAGTAGAGCATACGCGCGGTGATTTCCTGCGCCTCGCCAACGACGCTGGGATGCAGCAGCGACACCGGGTCGTAGATCACGCCGAGCGCCGGGCTCGGGACGCGCTCCAGCACCTCACGGCAGCGATCTGGCGTGTTGACCGTCTCGTTCCAGCCGGGCTCGATCAGTATTTGCCCACCCACGGCCTCGGCGCACTCGCAGACGCGCGCGAGTCCATCCATAAACGCATCGAGTGCCTCGTCGGTCATACGGTCGTCAGCAACGCAGTTCTGCGCATTGGGACGACCGGTCTCGGTGCCAACCGGACAGCCGCCGAGCATCTGAGCAAAGTTCAAGCACGCCTCGTACTCGGCAAAGTTATCCGTGAGCTGTTGTCGATCGGGCGTCGCCAGATTCTTATAACAGCCGAGCACGGCGACCGAAACGCCCGCCTCATCGAGCACCGCACGCAAATGCTCGGCGAGCTCGCGGGTCAGACCGCATCGATCGATTCCCATTGATGCGTAGAGTACCTTGCTCGGCAGCTGAATGCACGAAAAGCCCAGCTCTCCTGCCATGCGAATGCGTTCCTCGACGGTCCCCTGCGGAAGGTCGTGTAAACGCACGCCCGGAGTAATGGCCCCCACGCTATTCACGCCCCTTATGAGCATTGATGCCCGGCGTGTAGCCGCCAAACGGGTCATCGATGGAGCACACGCCCGAAGGGGCGAGCGGATCGCGCTTACCGGCCAACTTGTCATGATGCATAGTCTCGATATAGGCGAGCACCAGCGGCGCCACGCCCTTCGCGTCGTTTTTGACGACGGGCTCGCTCATGTAGTAGCCAAACGTGCCCTCGCGGTGCGCGGTGTTGCCAAGACCCGCCACCAGGCAGATGTTGTCGAGTGCCAGCTGTCCGTCGCGCTCGGACAGGCACGTGTCGCAGATGCCGTCAAACGCACGGCGGCCGTACTGGTAGTAGCGCTCGCCCAGCACGCCCAGGCGCACGCCCTTCATGATGGCGTTGGCAAAGATGGCGCTGCCCGACTCCTCCAGATAGTTGGGGGCGATATTGGGCAGGTTGATGACCTGGTGCCACATGCCGGTCTTCTCGTCCTGATACGGCAGCATGGCGTCGATCAGGTCGTGGAACATCTTGCGAATCTCGTCCTTCTCGGCCGACATCGAAGGCGGCATGAGCTCCCAGGTATCGATGAGCGCCATGGCGAACCAGCCCTCGGCGCGCAGCCAGAAGTTGGCCGAAAGGCCGGTGACGGGATCGCACCAGAACTGCTTGCGGCTCGCGTCGTAGGCGTGATAGTACAGGCCGTTGAGGGGGTTGCGCATCAGGTCGTGCACCACCTGGAACATATGGAAGCTATCCGAGCAGGCACGGCGGTTGTGGAAGCTCAGCTCGTACTGCATGTAGAACGGCTGCGCCATGTACATGCCGTCGAGCCAGATCTGGTTGGGGTAGACGGCTTTGTGCCAAAACACACCCTCTTTGGTACGCGGCTGGGTCTCGAGCTGACGGTAGATGGTATCCATGGCGGCACGGTACTTGGGCTTGCCCACCAGGTCATAGAGTTTGTAGAGGGTTTTGCCCGCGTTGACGTTGTCGAGGTTGTACTCCTGGGGATCGTAATGCTTGATGGTGCCGTCATCCTGGACAAAGAAGTCGATATAGTCGTCGGCGAAGGTCAGGTAACGCTGCTCGCCGGTGATCTCGTACAGCTCGATGAGCGCCTTGATCATGCAGCCGTCAATGTAATTCCAGGTGTTCTCCTTGCCGGCGCGAAGCTTTTCGATATTCCAGGCCGGCGCCTGAGGCGTAGAGGTCTCGATCAACTGCTCGATATAACGGTCCAGAATCTGATTGCAACCCATTGCTGTCCCCTCTGACGTTATTGATGGGTGAACGTTTCCCCTAGTGTAACGCGAACGGGGATTATAGGGTGAACGTTAACCCTATAATCCCCGTGAACGGCAAACTTTTAACGGCAAACGGCGGTGAGGCCCGCAGCGATGCGATGCGCTAGGCGCTCATAGCCGGCAGGGCTGTAATGCAGACCGTCCGGCATGTAGAGCTCGCGGTGCTCCGGCAAAAACGGGCTGATGCCGCTTTGCGCATACAGGTCGATCACCGGCACCGAGTAGCGATCGCAGACCTCCAGCATCGCGCGCACATAGGCGTCTTGCGTCAGGCCCAGATGGTTGGCCTCGTTGCTTGCCGGAATATCCTTCTCGTGTTTGCCGCTCGTCTTGCACGGCGTCATAAACACCAGCTTTGCCTGAGGCGAGCGCGCCGTGATGGTGCGGATCAGGTAGTCGAGCGCACCGTAGAACTCATGCACGTCCGTGCTGCCCAGCTCTCCCAGCGGCACGTTACGGCTAAAGTCGTTAACGCCGCCAAAGACGATGCAGATATCTGCCGTGTGATCGATGCCGTCCAAGCGCTCGACAAACGAATCGCTACGGTCGGCCTTGACGGCAATACGCGAACCCTTAATACCAAAGTTCTCGATCGTAGCGCCGCCCAGCAGCGCACCCAGGTGCGAAGTCCAGGAGATATCGTTGCCTCCCCCGCCGCATCCGTTATCGCCCCAGGTGGTCGAATCGCCAAAGCAGCAGACGGTCGATTCGCTCAAGTTTTTCGTTTCCATATTCTTCTCCTCACCCGCACACCGGCGGTCATACAGGTACATACCGTTCATTCGCAACATCCGAGGGGCTATGCGTGGGCGCATTCCGCAACTTGCGAATCGAGCCATTCGATATCCTCGGCAAGATGCGCCACGCCCAGGTGGTGTCCACCCGGGCAGACCTCGTGCAGAAGGTTTTCGTCCTTGCCCAGCAGCGCGTAGGCGTCGCGAACGATATCGAGCTGCTCGTCTACGTTCGCAAGCCCGCGGGCGCCGTTGAGATGGTCTTTCTCGCAGCTCTGAACCAAGAGCGGCCGTGGCGCGACAAGCGATGCAATGTCGCCCATGTCGAGCAGACGCCAGAGTCCAGGCGTGTAATTGCAGCTGCAATTGCCGTTGAGGTGCAGCAGCGAATCATCAACGCCGTACAGATAGCCCGAGACAAACGCCTTGCGCACGCGCGGGTCGAGCGCGGACAGGTACAACGTCATGTAACCGCCGCCCGAAAAACCAAAGCAGCCCAGGTCGTCCATGGCAATGTCACCGCGTGTCTCCAAGTAATCAATCAAGCGCATGTTGTCCCAGGCGTTGAGGCCCGCGACCGTAAGACCCAGCGGCTCGGCCATACGTGCTTGATTCAGACACGTACCGCGCAGGTAGCTGTTCTCGTCGTCGCCCTGACCCTTCCAGTCACGACGGTATCCCCAACCACGCGCATCGGGGCAGACGGTCACGTAACCCATGCGCGCCAAACGCAGACCGTAGTCGTAATTGAACTTACGCACGGCATCGTCGACCGCCGGCACGCCCGCAACGCCGGCTATGCTTGCAGCACCCGCCCCCTGGTGACCATGCGGGCAGATATAGCAGCGCTTGAGTCCCCGCTCGTCAAGCTTGGGGCGGAACGGCTCCAACAGGTAAAACGGCATCCACACATCGTGCTCAACCTGCAACACCGCATGAGTACGCACGATGCTGCCGGCAACCCGCACGCGATTGAGCTCACGAATCTCAATCGGGGCGCGGTCCATAAGCGAAAGACCCAAAATATCGTACAGACGAGTCCTGGTCGCAGCCTTCCATGCCTCAAAGTCTGTGGGAGTCTTGCCCGTAAATGCGGCCGAGCGCCCCTCGCGCTTCAGTCGGGCGCGCAGCGCAGGTTCGTCCTCGTAGTACGTCTCGATGTGCACGGTGCGGCCATTGGCAGATAGCCCGGCCGTCTCTACCGCATCACCGTCGCCGCCCTCGGGATCCCAACCATCCGTGCCGGCAAGCACTCGGTCACGCGCATAGCGTTCGGAATCCTGACCGGTCAGGCAATGCGCCCACGGCACCCAAGCGGCAGTATCACCCGCCGGGCCAAACAGGGCACCGCCGGCATACAGGGTGCCGTCATGTGCCGCTGGCTTATTCCAATCCCACCAGCCCTCGAGTGAAATATGGAGGCCCAGCCAGCATTCGAGCAAAACGGTCTGGGCCCACTCGCGCCATGGACGACCCAGATAGACCGATCCGGGGGCAATGCCCTCATCGGCTGTAAACGAACAGCCATGAAACACAAATCCGTACGGCTCGCCCTGAGGCGTGGAGGCTGCCGTTACATACCCGTTGACATCCATATCGCGGTTGAGCGAGCGAATCTCACACCCCTCAAAGTAGGCCCGCGCACCGCCAAAGATAAAGTCGACATCGCCCTCGATCCGGCAACGTCGAAAATACTGCCGCCCCACGCGGCGCGGGGCGAACTGCTTGGGGCCTATAAAGCCGCCCGGCTTGGCCTCGCGCGGCGGCAGCGGCCCCAAAAAGAGCGTGTCCTGGTGTCCCTTAATGCAGCAGGCATCGACAACCAGGCGGTCACCATCGGCATACAGGGCAATCGCCTGACCGACCTCGCGCCCATCACCGGCGTCGTTTTCGATCGTTAGGCCCGCAAGCGTCACGTCGTCGGCATCGACCAGCACCGTGTACGTACGGAAGGTGCCGAGTCTTCCATCCTGGCCGCTACCATCTTCCGAAGGCATCTTGGCACCCAGGCCTCCCACGATACGCACGCTGTCGGCGGTCTCGCCCTCAAGCGTCACATGCGGACGACGAATTTCGACCTGCTCGCGATACTCGCCCGGCGCCACCAGCACGCGCACCGGCACGGTCGCATCGGGCACACACCGCTCCGCCGCCTCGAGCGCCGCCGAAATGCTGCGATACGCGCCTTCGCGTTCGAGCGATACCTCAAAGAGCTGTTCTTTACCACTCATCTGTCATTACGCTTTCTGTCACAGAACACCCACCGTGCAATACCGGCACCTATAGATTGCGTGCGACAGTCGGGCAGACCCGACCGTCGCACGCCTCAACATGCCGTATTCACTTGTGCAGGAGCACTACCCTACGCGCGGATAACCTTGTCGACGTTTTGCAGCTGCAGCTCGTCGCCATCCTGACCCTCGATGCGCACGTTCTGCAGGTCGAGGACTTTCACGTTCTGCGCGATGATGCCCTGGCGTACCATGGGCTCCACGCCGCAGGCCATGGCCGGCACAAAGGGCTCGGCATCGGCGGCAAAGGTCACATGGACATCCTGGAACGTCAGGCGCGTCACCTTGCTCTCGGGAAGGCCCGTGATATAGGCCGCGGCCGCATGGCAGTTGGTGGCCTCGATATCGCAAAACGTCGTGGCGCCAAAGCCGGGCGTACGGTCGTCGACGGGCAGCGCCTCGCGAGACTGCACGTAGTCGGTCTTGCCGTCCTTGTCGCAGAAGTAGAACGAGTTGACCACGAAGGGCGTGAGCACCTTATCCATGCGAATGTGCTCGAAGGTGATGCCCTCGTTGACTGCGTCCTTGCCGCGCCCACGGCGGGTCTTGACGCGCAGGCCGCGGTCGGTGCGCTCAAAGAGGCACTTGCTCACGGTGAGGTCCTTGATGCCGCCGGCGGCCTCGGATCCCAGCACCACGGCGCCGTGGCCGTCGTGCATGTAGCAGTGCGAGATCAGCACGTCGTGCGTGGCGGGACGGAGCTCGGGTTCAATGCCCAGTTTGCCGCTCTTGATGGCGATGCAGTCGTCGCCCACCGAGAACTGACAGCCAAGGATGCGGACAAAACCGCAGCTCTCGGGATCGAAACCGTCGGTGTTGTGGGAGTTCTTGGGACCCTCGATGGACAGGCACAGGGCATCGACGTGCTCGCACAGAATGGGATGGATATTCCACGCCGGGCTGTTGCGCACGGTAAAGCCGGCAAGGCTCACGTTTTCGCACTCGGACAGGAAAATCATGCGCGGGCGGGCGACCTCGCGGCCCTCCTCGGGACGGAAGATGTTCTTAAAGTCCTTGTTCCACCAGTTGTCCTCGGCAAAATCGGTCTGGCCGTCGATGGCGCCGCGACCATAGATGCACACGTCGTGCACGCTCAGGCCCGTAAAGGTCGAACAGTAGGTCGAAAAGCTCTCGCCTTCCCAGCGGCCCAGGGGCAGCATGTCGGTGCCGGCATACCCGGCGCCCTCGTCGCCCGTGACCGTGCCCGGAATGTAGGCAAGCGCCGCGCGGTCGTGACGGGCCAGCAGCACCGCGCCCTCGGCAAGCTCGATGTTGATATTGCTCTTAAGGAAGAGGGACTTAATGCGGTAGCTGCCGGCGGGAATCAGCACGCGCCCGCCCTTGGGGCAGGCCATGATGGCAGCCTGGATGTTGGTGGTGTCGTCATGCTCGGCATCGCCCTTGGCGCCGCAGTCGTGAACGTTGATGGTAAAGGGCTCCGCCGGCGTGGTGACGCCCACGCTCAGCTCGCGCTCGCCGCAGACAAAGCGGATCAGGTTGCGCTTGCCGGGAACCAGGCCGTCAACATAGGTCTCGACTGTGTTCGTGGTGCCGGCGGGCTCATCGTTGACAAAGATCTCCCACGTATCGGCGCAGGTAAAGTAGCCGCCATCGTCGAGCTCGATAACGGCCGCGCGGGCGTTGCGCCAGATAACGTTCGTCTCCATGGGTCTCTCCCTCAAATGTAATCAGAAGTTCATACTACTCGTTTTTAAAAAAGGGCCGCACCCGCCGGTGGATCTCCGGTGGCACGGCCCTGTGGTTTGGACGATGCGCCTGCCCTACTCGGCGGGAATTACGCTACCGTCCTGGAAGCCAACATTGTTGTGGGCGAAGCAGTCCTCGTACTTAAAGCCAGAGAGCTCCTCGCAAAGCGCCTTGACCTCGGGCTTGACGTCGGCCATCTTGCCACCCTCCTTGACGCGGCGGATCTCGTCGCAAAGGACGTCGCACTGCTCCTTGTCGATCTTGATGCCGCGGGCAAGGACGGCTGCGAGCAGGAAGAAGCCGGCACAGCCGATGAGCATGTAGCCGCAGATGTACAGAGGCACGGTAGCAGGCTGCGTCACGGCGTCGCTGTTGCCGGCGGTCTGAATGAAGCCGGAGGCAGCAAGGACGATAGCCCATGCGTTGACGGCAACAGCCTGGGCAATCTGCTGGCAGAGCTGCTGAGCGGAGCTGTAGATGCCCTCGCGACGACGCAGGGTGATGAGCTCATCGACATCGGGGATGTAGTTGAGCAGCACGTCGGGCAGATACTGGAAGCCAACGTAGAAGAACTTCCAGATGGCGAAGATGATGGGGTAGGCGATCATGGCGATGGCGACCGTGGAGGTGCCGCTGATCTGACCAAAGGCGAAGTAGTTGTAGGCGATGATGCACGCAGCGCAACCGACGTTGGCCAAGTACCAAGACTTGTGGAAGCCCTTCTTGGCCATGAGGGCGACCCAAATGGCGGTGCAGACGATAGCGACGACCTTACCGGGCATCTCCATCACGGACTCGTAGGACTTAGGAATCTGCAGGCAGTAGACGATAAAGAAGGACAGGCAGGCAGACCAGCAGGCAGCAGCGAGCTTCGTGGAGACCTGGGCATACAGGACCTTGCGGAAGGACTTGTTGCGGAAGGTGGAGACAACATCGATGAAGAACTTCTTGATACCCTCGCCGACGCTCTCGATCTTCTCCTGAGCGACCTCCTCGGGGGTGTGCTCCCACGTGGACAGGTACACGCAAAGCAGCGAGATTGCCATGACCGAAGCGTTGATCGTAGCGATGATGAAGTAGCTGAACGGGTTGGTCTCGCCGAAGGTGCCAAAGCCAAAGCCGACGAGTGCAGCCATCAGGAAGCCGGCGGCGTTACCAAAGAGGTGCTTGTAGCCGGTGAGGTACGTACGCTCCTTGAAGTCGTCGGTCATCTCGATGGTCAGCGGCGACAGGTTGGCGGTGCAGAACGTGTAAGCGACGTTATAGATCAGGTACAGCACGAAGTAGTACGGGAAGCCAAACGGCGTAGCCACGAAGATGAGCGGCTCGGCGACCATCATCGGGATAGCAAGCAAGATCCAGAAACGGCGACGACCAAAGATACGACCGATCTTGGTGGCATAGAAGTTATCGGCCACAAAACCCATGAGCGGGCACAGAATGGCGTTGAGATAGATGGCGAACGAGCTGATCAGCGCAGCCTCGCCTGCGGACAGACCACACTCCGTGGACAGGAACAGCACCATGTAGCTGTGCGTAAAGCTCAGGGCACCGGAGTTGAGCATGCCGCCCATACCAAAGCCCAAGCGCGTCCAGAATGTGATCTTGCGCTTTTTACCGATCTTGTTAGTCATCGAGCTCCCTCTCTTTTCTCGATTGTCTTGTAACAAGACATTGGAGTCCATACCGATGTCTGTCTGCATATCGCCCACTCGTAGGGTGAACGTTTAGCTAGATTATGCGCGATTGCATATGATAGGTGAACGTTCACTTGTATATTATCCTTGAACGGTCGTTTTTTGCCGTTAAACGGACATCTGACTTGAAAAAAAATCACGATTACATGGGTATTGAGTGGGTTTAAATTTGAGGTCGATTAGGTGAACGTTTATTGTTTTCGCCGCTCCCGTACCCTCAGAAAGACACGCCCGAACAGACAGAACAAACATGGCCCCGCCGGGAACACTCCCGACGGGGCCATGGTCAATAGCGCCCTATGCGAACCCATTTACCGCTACAGGCAGACGCCATCCTTCCAAATGCTGATCTCGTGGCAGCCGCGACGCTCGGCACTCGTAAGCTTGCCGCTCGCCGTGTCCAGCACCAGCTGATACAGGTCGTCGGCAGCCTCATCGAGCGTGCGCTCGCCCGTAGCCACCACGCCGGCGTTAAAGTCCATCCAGTTGGCCTTGTGGTCGCACAGACGCTGGTTGGTGAACACCTTGAGCGTGGGCGCCGGCGCGCCAAACGGCGTACCGCGGCCGGTCGAGAACAGGATTACGTGGCAGCCGGCAGCCGTCAGGGCCGTGGTGGATACCATGTCGTTGCCCGGACCGCACAGCATGTTCAGGCCATGCTTGGTAGCCTGACCGGCATACGGCAGTACGTCGACGATGGGGGCAGATCCGCCCTTTTGCACGCAGCCGCAGCTCTTGTCCTCGAGCGTGGTAATGCCGCCGTCCTTGTTGCCGGGGCTCGGGTTCTCATAGACGACCTCGCCGTGGCTAATGAAGTAGTCCTTGAAGCCGTTGAGCATGTCGGAGGCGGCGTCAAAGACGTCCTGGCTCTCGCAACGATCGAGCAGAATGCTCTCCGCGCCAAACATCTCGGGCACCTCGGTGAGCACCGACGTGCCACCGCGGGCTACGACCATATCGCTCACGCGACCGATCGTGGGGTTGGCGGTAATGCCCGAAAGACCGTCAGAGCCACCGCACTTAAGGCCAATGACCAGTTCGGAGGCGGGAATGGGCTCACGCTTGGCCCGCTTGGCCAGGTCGGCCAGCTCGGACAGGATCTTGTGGCCCTCGACCTGCTCGTCGGCTACATCCTGGCAGGTGAGGAAGCGAACGCGCTCGTGATCGAAGTCACCGAGCTCGTCGAGCACCTGCTGGTGCGTGCAGTTTTCACAACCGAGCGATAGGAACAGCACACCCGCAGCGTTTGCGTGACGCGAAAGCGCCACCAGCAGACGGCGTGTCTGGGCGTGGTCGGCGCCGGTCTGGGAACAGCCAAAGGGATGCGGGAAGTAGTAAACGCCCTCCAGCGAACCCTCGACCAGATCCTGAGCCTGCTCGCACATGGCGCGCGCGACCTCGTTGACGCAGCCGACCGTGGGGATAATCCACAGCTCGTTGCGCGTGGCGGCGCGACCGTCGGCGCGACGGAAGCCCATAAAGGTCTCGGGCTCAACCGGCTCAACAACCGGATGCGTCGGGTTGTAAGCGTACTCGACCTCGCCCGAAAGGTTGGTCTTGACGTTATGCGTATGAAGCCACTGACCGGGCTGGATGTCGCCCGTCACGTGGCCGATAGGAAGACCGTACTTGACGACGTCCTCCCCCGCCGCAATGGCACGCACGGCCATCTTGTGGCCCTGCGGAATATCCTCCGCGGCAACGACCTCGCCCACCCCGGGAACCGCGACGGCGGCGCCCTTGGCAAGCGGCGACAGCGCGACGATCACGTTATCGGCCGGATTGATCTGGATAGTGTTCATTACAAATGGTCCTAACCCTACAGGTTGAGCAGAAGTCGAGGCGCGGGCAAGCCGTCTGGCGCCTGCACCGGGAATTTACGCCTGAGCGTTGGCGAAGGCCTGCTTGGCGCCCTCGACACGCACGACGGTGAGCGCGTTGACGACAAACTCCTCGAGACCGGTGATCTGCGTAAGGTCCTCGCCCCACATTTGCTCATTGGTGAGCACGTCGTGCACCAGCTCGGCATCGTCTGCACCGGCGTGGGCGGCGTAGAAATCGAGCACGAAGGCATCGTCCTGAGCGGTGTACTCGGTGCCGTCGGCACGGCGCAGGTGCAGGCCATCGCCCTCGCGAGCAACGAGCTCCTGAGTATAGAAGGCAATGAGCGTAGCGAGGCTCGTCGCCAGGCACTTGGGCAGGTTGCCGGTCTCGGCAACATAGTCCTTGAGCGTGGGCAGGTCGCGAGCACGCCATTTGGCGGTGGAGTTGAGGCAAATGGAGAGCAGCGCGTGGTCGATAAACGGGTTGTCGAAGCGGTTCTCGACGGCGGCAGCAAAGGCCTTGCAGTCCTCGACGTCCAGGTCGGCGGCAAGCGTCGGGATGACCTCGTCGTAGAGCATGGTGTTCATGAAGCCGCGAACAGTCTCGTCATGCATGCAGTCGCGCACGATATCAAAGCCGGCAACCCAAGAGCCCGGAACAAAGGCGGTATGGGCACCGTTGAGGATGCGGACTTTGCGCTTCTTGTACGGCGTGACATCGGGGGTAACAAAGACGCCCGGCAGGCCGGCCTTTACGAAGGGAAGCTTCTCGGCAAGCGACTCGTCGCCCTGGATACCCCACATCTGGAAGGGCTCGCGCACGGCCAGGAAGGGATCCTCGTAGCCCAGGCGCTCGGCCACGGCAGCGGCCTCCTTGGGGTCCCGGATGCGGCCGGGGACGATAGTGTCGACGAGCGTGGTGCAGACGGTGCAGTCGTTGGCCATCCACTGCGCAAACTCGTCCTCCCAGCCCCAGTCGCTCACGTACTGGTTCATGATGCGCAGCAGCTCCTCACCGTTGTGATCGATGAGCTCGCAGGCGAGCACGATGACGCCCGGCTTACCGGCAGCCCAGCGGGTGTGGAGCACCTGGGCCAGCTTGGCCGGGAAGCTCGCGGGCGGCATGTCGTCGGCCTTGCAGGACGGGTCGTAGGCGATACCGGCCTCGGTGGTGTTGGAGACGATGATCTCCAGGCTGTCGGAGACGGCGACCTCCATCATGGCGCGATAGTCGTCCTCGCGATACGGGTTGAGGCAGCGGCTGCAGGCGCTGATCACGCGGGACTCGTCAACCGTATTGCCGTTCTCCTTGCCGCGCACCAGCACGGTGTACAGGTCGTCCTGAGCATTGATGCCATCGGCAAAGCCAAAGGCGCCGCTGATGGGCTGCACCATGACAACCTTGCCGTTCCAGCCGGTGGCCTCGTTGCCCATGTCAAAGAAACGGTCGACGAAGGCGCGCAGGAAATTGCCCTCGCCAAACTGTAGAACCTTCTCGGGAGCGTCCTTGGGCAGCAGATAGCCCTTGTAACCGATCTTCTCGAGCGCATCGTAGCTGATGTTCTCCATCTGTGTCTCTCCTTAGATAGCTGTTAGCGTGCAGGCAAAACGGGGGCGCCGTGTGTGGCAACGGCGCTCCCGTGTTCGATGTGATTCGATGCAGGCTTATGCCTCGACGGTATCCAGATCAAAGCCAAAGTAGCGGACCGCGTTGTTGTAGCTGATGTCGCGCACGATGGTGCCCAGCAGCTCCATGTCGGCCGGATACTTGCCCTGCTCAACCCACTCGCCGATCACGCTGCACAGCACGCGACGGAAGTACTCGTGACGCGGGTAGGACAGGAAGGAGCGGGAGTCGGTAAGCATGCCCACAAAGTTGCCCAGCACGCCCTCGTTTGCCAGGGCCGTGAGCTGCTCGCGCATACCGACCTCGTTGTCGTTGAACCACCAGGCAGAACCGTTCTGGATCTTACCGGCGGTCGGAGCCTCCTGGAAGCAGCCCATCACGGTATCGATCATGGTGTTATCGATGGGGTTCAGGCTGTACAAGATGGTCTTGGGCAAGCCGCAGCTCTCCTGAATGGAGTTGAGGAAATCGGCAAGCTGGTCGGACGGCGTGTAGTTGGAGATGCAATCGTAGCCGGTATCGGGGCCGAGCTTGGCAAACATGGCGCGGTTGTTGTCGCGCTTGCAGCCAAAGTGCAGCTGCATGGCCCAGCCCAGACGGACATACTCGCCGGCAACGAACTGCATAAAGGCAGTCTTGTACTTGAGGATCTCTTCCTCGGTAAGCGGCTCAGCAGCCAGACCCTTGGCAAAGATGGCCTCGATCTCATCGGCGGTAGCCGGGACGTACATAACGTAATCGAGTGCGTGGTCGGAGGCGCGGCAGCCCAGCTCGTGAGCAACGTCGTAGCGCTTGGAGATGGCAGACTTCATGCCCTCGAAGTCGCTGACCTCAACGCCGGCAACCTCGGAGAGGTGCTTGCAGTAGTCGGCAAACTCCTGACCGCGCTCGATACGCAGAGCGGCGTCGGGACGCATGGCGGGAACGACCTGAACGTCAAAACTGTCATCGGCAGCAATCTTCTTGTGCCACTCAAAGCTGTCGGCGGGGTCGTCGGTAGTGCAGATCATGCGGACGTTGGACTGCTTGATTAGGTTGCGGCAGGTAAAGCTGGCCTCGGCGAGCTTGGCGTTGGCAAGGTCCCAGACCTCCTGGGCGGTCTTGCCGTTGAGGACGCCCTCGTAGCCAAAGTAGCGCTTAAGCTCCAGGTGGCTCCACTCAAAGACGGGGTTGCCAACGCAGCGACCCAGGGTCTCGGCCCACTTTTGGAACTTCTCGCGAGCAGGGGCATCGCCAGTGATAAAACGCTCGTCGACGCCGTTGGCGCGCATCAGGCGCCACTTGTAGTGGTCGCCGCCCAGCCAAACCTCGGTGATATTCTCGAAACGCTTGTCCTCCCAGATCTCCTTGGGCGAAATGTGGCAGTGGTAGTCGACGATGGGCATGCCCTTGGCAAAGTTGTGGAACAGCTCCTCGCCGGTCTTGGTGCTCAGCAGGAAATCCTGATCGTCCATAAAGTTTTTCATCAAACAGCCCCTTTGCTGGCAAGGCGGGCGCACGGCGCGCTCGTTATCCTTTAGGTGAACGTTCACTATACTAATCCATTGCAACTCAAAAGGTGAACGTTCACCTAACCACCATGGGGTGAACGGTAGGTTTTGCCCGTTCAACGGTTGCCGGAGCTGTGACTTGCATGTATTGCGGACCGGTTGGCGTCCCCGAACACCGAACTTGAGCGCTTTTGCTCAGGTGGGTCATGTTCCGACGTGCATTTTTGGGAGTATTCAGCATCGAAGCGCGCCGCGCGCCGTCCTCGGCGCCCCGTTTGGTGCGCATATTGCGTCCGATCGGCATAAAAAGTGTCGCCGACGGCGAAATACGCCACCGGCGGCACTTAAAACAGTCGTTCTGCGCCTCATTCAGGGCATGCCAATGCTGAATACTCCCAAAAATGCACGTCGCAAGAGGGGTACCTGCCCGATCGACTAAATTCCCGCAAGTTCGCAGTAGCGATCGACATTGCTGGCAAATACCATCTCGACGGCGCCCTTCTGGACGGGCACCGTCGGGGTCCTTCCCCACAGCAGATAATCGCCCAGCGTCTTAGCGCCGCGATACGCCAGGCTCGTCGGGTCCTTATAGACAATATTGGTAAAGATACCGCGGCGCAAGGCCAGGGCGCTTTCGGGAAACAGGTCGTTGCCGATCACCATAACCTGACCGGCCTTGCCGCTCGAGACAAGCGCATCGGCAACCACTTCGGAACCAACGGCAAAAACGCTACAAATGAGCTCAGGGGCGTCCGGCGCACTCAAGCGCTTTTCGAGCTCATGCTTGAGCTGTTTGACTTGCGCATGGGCACCGGCAAGGTCCTCGACCTGCCATGGAATATCTCGTTCGCGCAGGTAATTGTGGAAGGCACGGGCGGTTAGATAGTGTGAATCGGTATAGGGGTCGCCCGCTAGCAGGAGCACGCGGGCATCGACACCAGCGGCGTGAACCAAGTTGACCGCCTGCTCGGCCATCAGGCTGCCCGCCGTTGAATAATCAGCCAGACTGGCGCCCAGACGGTCGAGGTGCGGACGGTCGCCGTCGACGAGCTCGATCGTCACGCCCGCCTCGGCAATCTGCCCCAAAAGCTCAGTTGCACGATCGTCGCCCGGCGCATAGGCGAGCAAGCCATCGATCTTCTCGCCCACCTGCAAACGCTCGTCGATTTGCTCGAGCGCATCAGCGTAGCCACCCACGCCAAATTCAACACGCTCAACCGTAATGCCCCGGTCGATGACCTCCTGCTCAAAGCGGTTGCAGCCTTCCCACAGGTAACGGAAAAAGTACGCTCCCTCGCGCGATGCGCGGGGCAGGCAAAACACCAGGTTGATATCCTTGCGGCGCAGGCTCGAGGCACTCGTATTGCGATGGTAACCCATGGCCTCGGCCTTAGCATTCACCTTGGAGCGCACGGATTCGCTCACGCCGGCCTTACCCGTCAGGGCCTTGTGCACGGTATTGATGGAAACGCCAAGCTCGGCGGCTATGTCCTTCATGGTTACGCGAGCGCTCATGGGGATACTCCGTTATAGATAAGTTGCCAATTAACAGTACAGGTAACGATACCCCAAAATCACTCTACAACTCGCCGCGCTCGCCCCCAAATGTGCAAAGCGCCCCGCGAACGGATGCTCGCGAGGCGCTTGGATGCCTAGACCTTATTTAATACCGCGGCCCAGGTCTTCGGCGATTTTGTCCACGCCCTTAAGTGCGGCGCACGTCTTTTTGTTGGAGCAATGCCCCGTGCAAACGCCACCCTGAGCGCAGTCGGCGCAGGTGCCCTTGCGGTAGATGCGCACGCACACGGCAACAAACGTAATACCGATAACAGCCAGTACAACAATATCGATAGGTGCCATAGCAAGCCTCCTCTAGTTAACCACCACTTACTTTACCCCATTCTCCACCCACAAAAAAGGGACGGGCTTATTTTGATCAGTTTTATCTGCGGAAACGCCACATCTCCCCCACCAAAAAGCCCGAGTGTCGCTGGGACACCCGGGCTCGTGGAAAGGGGTTAATCCTTATTCGGACTTAAGCGGAAACTGCAGCAGAAGCGGTGTTGGTCTCGTCCTCGTCGGTCCAAGCGTGCTTGGGCATGGGACGGAAGATCTGGAAGAGCATCGCAACCAGCAGCACGATGGCCACAACCGTCCAGATACCAAACTGCCCAAGGACAAGCAGGTTATAGAACTGGTTGATGAACAGGCCGATGACCCAAGCGAAAGCGCACTCGTAGCCGATGGCAATAGCGGTCCACTTGCCGGAGTCCATCTGGTTGCGGATGGTGCCAATGGCGGCAAAGCACGGAGCGCACAGCAGGTTGAACGCGCCAAAGGCAACGCAAGCGCCCATGGTGGGGAACATGCCGGCAAACGCGGTCCACAGGCTCGGGTCGGTCTCGCCCGCGTCGGCGACGGACAGCAGCGAGCCGGCGGTGGCGACGACGTTCTCCTTGGCGACGAGGCCAGAGACGGTCAGTGCGGTTGCCTGCCAGGTGCTAAAGCCGAGCGGGGCGAAGATCCAAGCGACCAGGTTGCCCAGCATGGCGAGCACGGAGTAGTCCATGAACTCCTCGGGGATGCCGTCCATCGCAGGCAGGAAGCCAAAGGAGCCGTTGTAGCTACCAAAGTTGGAGAGGAACCAAACCACGACGGTGGACGCGAAGATGACCGTGCCGGCCTTCTTGATAAAGGCCCAGCAGCGCTCCCACACGTGCAGCGCCCAAGAGCGGATCGCCGGGAAGTGGTAGGCAGGAAGCTCCATAACGAACGGCGTCGGGCGGCCGGCGAAGAGCTTCGTCTTCTTGAGCATGAGGCCCGAACCGATGACGGCAAAGACACCCAGGAAGTAGAAGAGCGGGCTGATCCACGCGGCGGTGGTGGAAGAGTCACCGATGATGGAGCCCATGAGCAGGGCGATGATCGGCAGCTTGGCGCCACAGGGGATGAACGTGGTAGTCATGACCGTCATGCGGCGGTCCTTCTCGTTCTCGATGGTCTTGGTGGCCATGACGCCGGGGACGCCGCAACCCGAGGACACGAGCATGGGGATGAAGGACTTACCGGACAGGCCGAAGCGGCGGAACACGCGGTCCATGATGAAGGCGACGCGGGCCATATAGCCGCAGTCCTCCAGGAAGGACAGCATCACAAAGAGCAGGAACATCTGCGGCACGAAGCCGAAGATGGCGCCCAGGCCGCCGACGATACCGTCGCAGACGAGCGAATCGACCAGACCGCCGTCCTCGGTGCCGCCCGCCACGAGGGCATCGTGCACCATGGTGGTAATACCGGGGACATAGGGGCCATACTGCGCCGGGTCAACCGAATCGGCGTCGTCGCCCGCGGCCTCGACGGCCTCATCGTAGGCATCGCGGCCCTGGCCGAGCACATACCAGCCATCGGTGCCGAAGAGCTGGTCGTTAGTAAAGTCGGTCACCGTACCGCCCAGGGTGGAGACGGCGATGTAGTACACGGCAAACATGATGACCACAAAGATCGGCAGGCCCAGGATACGGTTGGTAACCACGCGGTCGATCTTCTCGGAGGTGCTCATCTTGGCGGGAGCCTTGGTCATGCACTCGTCGATGATGTGGGCGATGACGCCGTAGCGCTCACCGGTGATGATGGACTCGGCGTCGTCGTCGCAATCCTGCTCGCACTGGGCGACCAGCTGCTCCACGCGAGCGGCCTTCTCCTTGGTGAGGTTGATAAGCTTGCAGGCGTCCGCATCGCGCTCGAACAGCTTGACGGCGTAGTAGCGGCGCTTGTTGGCGGGGACGCTATCCGGCAGGTTGTTCTCGATGTGGGTCAGAACATCCTCGATGGAAGAGTCAAACTTGTGCTCCGGCACCTGGCCCTTGGTAGCAGCGGACTTCTTGACCTGCTCGAACAGCTCCGTGATGCCCTTGTTCTTAAGAGCCGAGATCATCATGACCGGGCAGCCGAGCTTCTTGGAAAGCTTGTCGGTATCGATCTTATCGCCGTTCTTCTCGACCAGGTCGGCCATGTTGAGGGCAACGACCACGGGCAGGCCGGTCTCGATAACCTGAAGCGCCAGGTACAGGTTGCGCTCGAGGTTGGTGGCGTCGACCACCTGGACGACAACATCGGGCTCGCCGCTCATGAGGTAATCGCGCGAGCATTGCTCCTCGGGGCTGTAGGGGGAAAGCGAGTAGATGCCAGGGAGGTCCGTGATGGTAACGTTCTTGTCGCTTAGGAGCTTGGCTTCCTTTTTCTCAACCGTGACGCCGGGCCAGTTGCCAACGTAGCCGTTGGCGCCGGTGATCAGGTTGAAAAGCGTGGTCTTGCCGCAGTTGGGGTTACCCGCCAGCGCGACATGGATCTGAGAATCCGCCATTCAATCCTTCTTCCTTGTGTGCCTGCACTGCTTTCTCCGCGCAGGCTGGATAATGTGCTTCAAAGATGCTGCATTAAGTTAGAAAAACCTAACTTTATCTGCAGAAATATACGTCGCAAGCCCTTACTGGACCTCGACGACGGCCGCCTCCTCCTTGCGGATGGAAAGCTCGTAGCCGCGCACGTTGATCTCGACCGGATCACCGAGCGGCGCGACCTTCACGACCTTGAACGAAGTGCCCTTGATGAGCCCCAGGTCCATAAGGTGGCGGCGAAGCGCACCCTCACCGTGAAGCTTGACGATGGTGGAGCTCTCGCCCACCTTAACGTCACCCAACGTCTTCATTTACTTGTCCCCCTTTCAGTGCGTACAGAAATGCCGTCGACTAACCGACAGTCATGATGTGCATGGCAACCTTGGAATCGATGCCAAAGCGTGCGCCCAGCACCGTGACGATGATATTGGCGCCACTCGAGCTCACCACGTGGATTTCGTTGCCCTCGACAAAGCCGAGGTCCTTGAGGTGGTGCTTCATGTCCTCATTGCCCTTTACACGAGACACGCGCACGGTTTCGCCCGCTTTTACCATCGAAAGCGGCATGGCCGGCATCTGCGGTCCGCAAGACATGAGTTGCTCCTAACGTCAGTTCGTCCTCAACATCGACGCGTAAAAAGTTAACCACGTCTATGTTCGCTATAGTAAACTAGCACGTGGTTAACTTTTTGGAAAGGGTCCCCATTCAGATTTCGAAAAAGTTTCCTATACGAAACAAGAAGGCGCGGCAAAGGACCATCCTTTACCGCGCCCTATCATGCTTAGAGCGAGAGATTTCTGATCGATGTAACGCAGGAAGCCTCATCCACACCCGAAACGCGGAACACGATGTCCTCGCCACATTCGCCACAGAGTGCCATGAGCCCTATAACGTCGCGACCGTCGGTATGGCGGTCGCCGATGCTGACCGACACGCCGCTACGATGCTTGGCAATAATGTCATAGAGCAACGCAACCGGGCGGGCATGCAGTCCCAACGGATCTTTAATCGTCTTTGTAAACTCGACCATGTCCCCTCCCACGACATCGCACATTCGGCCGGCAAACCCAGCCACGTGGTAGTTATTGTAGCGTTAGATGCTTGTCGAGAGCTCCTCTGAACACCTCGTGGGCAAAAAGTGGCAAATATGAGTACTGTCACCAATTTAGTAGCAGCAAAATCGAGAGCCATTTGCCTACTTTGAGCGATTTGAAGAGGTTAAAAGCCGTCAAACGCCTTTTAAAGGGGGGTTAGATAAATTGATTATGAGCCCATTTTCGCTCAGAACAGGCCAAAAAATATGACACCTCTTTTGCAACAGTACTCATATTTGGCATTTTTTGAACACGGGGTCCAAAACCATGCCCCAAAACACAAAAGAAGGGGCCTCGTAAGGCCCCTCCTTAGGAAAGGGAATCGATTTATTCCACAGCCGTAGATTAATCCTAGCCGCTACTCCATCATGTCGAGGACGGAGGGGCGAAGCTCGTTCTCGGCGGCCTCGGGATCGGTCTCGCGCAGGCGGTTAATGTAGCGGTTGTACCACATCACGGCAAGGCCCAGGAAGACAACCACGCCGCCAACGTTGTAGACCAGCGTCAGCCACAGAGGCTGATCGAGCGGAATGGTGCCGCAGATAAGCACGAAGCAGAAGACCACAAGCAGGAATGCAGCAATGACCAGGCCAAAGGTACGCGAACCCATGCGGAAGCCACGGGGAGCAGCGTCGAAGTTCTTACGCAGCATAAAGTAGGCAAGCAGGATCAGCAGCGGCGGGAGCAGAGCGGTGGCAGCCGTCATGTTGGTGACAATCATGAGCAGGTCGTCGAGGTTACCAGAGCCCAGGGCCGGGATGATCAGGATGGGGACGACGATGGCGAACTGCAGCCAAGCGGCGCGGGCAGGAATGCCATGCTCGTTGAGCTCGACGATCTTGCTACCAAAGACGCCCTTGGGGATCTCGGTGAAGAACACCTTGATGGGAGCGGAGGTCCACATCATGAGGGAGCCCAGCGTAGCGGCGAGAAGGATCAGGCCGATGACGCGCGTAGACACTTCCATGGGAATGCCAAAGTGGGCAAAGACAGCGCCGAACACGTCGAAGATGCCGGTGGAGATGGCAACGCCGCCCTCGGGGATGAACAGGTTAACCAGCAGCGAAGCGCCTGCATACAGAAGGCCGATGGTCAGGCCGGCGATAACGACGGTGCGCACGAAGGCCTTGACGCCACCCTTAAGGTCGTTAAGGAACACGCCGACAGACTCAGCGCCGCCAACGCCCTGGATGATCCAGGCAAGCGTACCGAAGAAGCCCCACATAGTAGCGAAGTTGCTCATGTCGGGAGCCATGTTGGCGGGAGTAGGAGCCGTAGCGAACTCGACGCCGCCAAGGGCAGCAGCCAGGGACAGCAGGATGAAAACGGCAGTCAGGCCGAGAGCCGCGGTCGAACCGAAGGAGGAAATGGAGCCAATCCACTTAGCGCCCTTGGTCGAAACCCACGTGGCGATAGCAAAGACGACGATCTCGATAATGGTGATCCACAGCTGCGAAAGCTCGGCATTGGCACCAAAGAACACGTAGCTCGCGTAGATGATGACGTTGGGCAGGACGGACGCAAAGTAGAACAGGTCAACGAACCAGTAGCTAAATGCCGTCAGAAACGCCCAGCGGCCGCCCATCGAGGTCTTAACCCATGCGTACACGCCAGACTCGGAGTCCTTGTTGAGGCCGACGAACTCGGCGGTAACCAGGGTATAGGGGACAAAGTACAAAAGCGTGGCGAAGAAGAACGACGGCGCAGCTGCCAAGCCGATGGCCGCGTTGTTGTTGATGATGTTCTTGATACCGAACACGGCGGCGACCGTCATGCCCAGCAGAGCGAACGAACCGATCGTTCCTCGTTTTTCAGAGCTCATAAGCCCTCCCAATCATCTATTAAATGTCATCTAAACCCGTCCGAGCTGCAAGTGCAAACACGGACGGCGCACCTGCTAAGGGGAATGGGGAAAAGGGAGTCAACAAAGCCATCCCCCTTAACGGCGCGAAGCAAACGTCCAAACGGACGAATACTACTTGTTGGGGAAGGAATAACCTTCGACCGTCACGTGCAGTACCACGACGCGGGGATCCGAAGCCTCGGCGATAACACGGTAAGCCTCGTCGATCTCGACGACGGCAACGCCGCCGGCGGGAATCGTCACGGTCTCCCCCGCCCCCTCAAAGCGCTCGCGATCATCGATATCGCTGTAAGCGCGGGTGCAGGTGAGACCTGCCTTGGGGGCAACCTCGACGGTCAGTTCGCCGTCGAGCGGAGCGAGCACGGCATGGTAGCGACGGTGACCGACCAGGTCGGCGGTTGCGGCCTCGCGGGCATAGACCCACCAATACACCAGCGAGTCGCCGATAGAGTACGCCACGTCGTGCTGCAGGTCGGCAACGCCATCGAGCGCCTGGCCGGTGCGCATCCACTTCTTGACGGACTTCATCTGGGCGTCGAAATCGGCGCGCGAGTTAAAGACATGCATGGCTTATGCCTCCTTAATGGGTGCCAGCGCCTGAGCCAGATCGGCAGACGTCAGCGGTCGCAGGGACACCTCAAAACTGAAGCTCTCAAAACGGGTGCGATAGGAATCGAGCACCTCGGAGCCCCAGGAGTTCGAGCCAAGGCCGAGCAGCTGGTCGTTGATGTTGACCGTGACCGAATCGCTCTTGACGAGGTCGTAGACATGTCCGGCCTTGTCGATGTTCTCGCAGGTATAAGGCCATGCCGAGAAGGAGAACGGGTTGGAAGCGGCGTCACTCGGGCGCGTCACGACCAGACCGTCACCGTGGCTGGAGCGCAGGGCGACCCAACGGGTGCCCTCGCGGTTAGCGCAATCCTGGGGCATGACATACGGCGTGAACATGTCGTCGACCGTGGTGCGGTAATGGCCGACCGGGTTGGCGCGAAGCGAGTCCGGATAGTTCTCGCCCGGGCCGTGGCCGTACCACTCAACGGCACGATCGCAACCGGGAACCTCGAAGGAAATGCCGATACGCGGAATGATGTCCGAGTAATCGCCGTAGGGCTCACCGGAAACCTTGAGGTCGACGCGGCCGCTCGGCAGCACGGTGTAGACAAGCTCGACGCGCATGCCAAACGCACGGACGGGCGGAGCGATTCGCTGGCTCACGGTAACGACGACCGTGTTGCCGTCCTGCTTCCAAGAGACGCTGCGGGTGGACGTCTGCATCACATCGATGAAATTGTCCTTCCACAGGGAGTCATACTCCTGGGCGTGGTTGTCGACGAGCGGGTGCCAGAAACCAACCTGGGGACCGGAGGTCATGACATCGCGGCCGGATGCCTTCCACTCGCTCACGGTGCCGCTGACCTTGCTGAAGGTCAGCTTGCCGTTGAGGGAGTGAATGCAGATCTCCTGCTCGGTCTCCTCGACCGTAAGCTCGGGACGAGCAGGGGCCACGATAGCCGGCGCCGGGCGATTGGCGATGGCGAACTGGCTTGCGCCCAGCTGGAACATCGGCTCGCACCAGACGTGGGCAGCCATGGTGTGGGCGTGCACGGTCAGCAGGGTCTCGCCTACCGCGGCCTCGCGAATCACCAGCGGCAGCTGGACGGACTCGCCGGGGGCAACCGCACCGGGCATGAGCGTCTTGCGGCACACAACGTCGCCGTCCACCAGGGTCTCGGCCGACAGGCAGACATCCTCGAGGGTGGTAAACCAACGCTTGTTGGTGACGGTCAGCTCGCCTGCCTCGGCGTCATAAGCCATGCGAACCGGGCAGATGACCTGACCATACTCAGCGAGGCCCGGGCTCGGCTGCTGCCAAGGGAACACCATGCCATCGATGCAGAAGTTGCTGTTGTTGGGGTAATCGCCGTTGTCGCCACCATACATATCGTAGGCAACGCCGTCCTCGGTCACAGCAGCCAAACCGTGGTCGCACCATTCCCAGATAAACTGGCCTTGGATGCAATCCCAGCGATCGAAGACCTCCTGGTACTCGGACAGGCCTCCGGGGCCATTGCCCATGGAGTGACCGTACTCGCAGTTGATGCGCGGCTTGGGGAACGGATGCTCACCAAAGTCGTTCATCTGCGACACACGGGAGTACATGGTGGAAATGACGTCGACGGTATCGGCGTTGCGATCCTCCTCGTAATGGACCGGGCGACCATCGAGCTCGTGAGCCTTGGCGTACATCGCGCGGATGTTGCAGCCATAGCCGCTCTCGTTGCCCATCGACCACATAATGATGCAGGCGTGGTTGCGCTCCTGCATCACCAGGCGCTCGATGCGGTCGACGTAGGCCGGCTCCCATGCCGGGTCGTCGGTGACCAGGGCGATATTGCCGATATTCTCGAAGCCGTGGCTCTCCATATCGGTCTCGGCGACCAGCATGATGCCGTACTCGTCGCACAGCTCGTAAAAGCGCGGGTCGTTGGCGTAATGGGACGTGCGCACCGCGTTGATGTTGTGCTGCTTCATGAGCTCCAGGTCGCGGCGCATGCGATCGAGGCCCACGGCGCGGCCCTTGTGATCGTCGTGATCGTGGCGGTTGACGCCATGCATCTTAAAGTAGGTGCCGTTGAGGTAGATATGATTGCCCTCGACCGTCACCTCGGCAAGGCCCTGGCGATGCGGGACGTACTCGCTGACCTGGTCACCGTCGTAGACCTCAAACGTAAGGTCATAGAGGAAGGGGTCCTCGGGATTCCAGAAGTGGGCATCGGCAACGCTGCACTCGGCATGGCCGTCGACGCACTCGCCCGTAGCCACCACGTTCTCGCCATCGCTGAGCGTAAACACAACGCGGGAAGCGCCCTCGGCAACCGTATCGAGCGTGATCAAAGCGGTACCGCCCTCGCGGTGCGTGCGGAACCTAAAGTCGACCAGGTGCGCGGCGGGACGCTGCATAAGGTACACATCGCGGAAGATGCCCGAGGCCCACCACATATCCTGATCCTCGATATAGCTGCCATCGCTGTACTGCAAGACCTTGACCGCAAACAGGTTGTCGCCCTCGACAAGCGCGTCGGTCACGTCGAACTCGGCAGACAGGCGCGAGCCCTTGGTCATGCCGATAAACTTGCCGTTGACGTACAGCTCGCCATAGCTCTCGATGCCGTCAAAGCGAATGATCTCGCGAGCGCCGGCAGGCACGGCGGGAAGATTGACGATGCGCTGGTACACGCCCGTGGGATCGTCAGAGGGAACGAACGGCTGATCCACCGGGAACGGGAAACCCTCGTCGGTGTAGGCAAGGTTGCCATAGCCGTCTACCTGCCACAGGTGCGGAACCTCCACGTGATCCCACTCGGGCTCGCACGTGGAAAGCTCCTCGTTAGAGACGGCAGCAGGCCCCTCAAAGAGGCGGAACTGCCACGAGCCGGACAGCTGGACAAACCCGCGCGACAGCTCGCGGCTGTACGTAGCGGCGAGATCGGCGGTCTCGTAACCCATGAAGTACGCATGGGGTGCCAGGCGGTTCCTGTGGGTGAGCGCTTGGTTTTCCCAATCGTTAATGGCGTCCATGGTGATGCTCCTTCGTCATCGTAGTGATTCTTGTGCAACCGGTTGTCCTTATCTTACGAGCGATGCAAAATACTGTGCAACCGGTTGTCCGCTGAACGGTCGATTTGGTCGGGTTAACGGTGCAACCGGTTGTACAACCGCGACACTTATGTCACCCTGAGTATCGAAACTCAGCGCAAGACATCGTTCTTAAGCTCGTAGGCAACCGCCACGCCCGCTGATATCTCACCCATACGAGACGTATTCGATTGCGGCTTGGTTGCAAAACGACACCGGTCACCGGATATCATGAACGCTGTTCAGGCGCACTATAGTAAGCTGTATCCGCACCAACCCGTATCAGCGACAACATCGACCGCATTCTCCAGGAGACGCCATGACCCAACCAGTTCGCACCGCACCTACGCTTGCCGAGGTTGCCGCAGCTGCCGGCGTGTCGCGCTCCACGGCATCGCGCGCTCTCAACGATTCGCCCCGCATTAGCGAGGAAACCAAAAAGCGCGTCCGCGCGGCGGCCAAGGAAGTCAATTTTGTCCCCAACGCTCGTGGCCGAGCGCTCGCTGTCGGGCGCACGGAAATCATCGCCGTGCTCGTGACCGAGCCCCTAAGTGAACTCTTCAGCGACCCCACCTATAGCGAGTTTTTGAGCGGCATTACCGAGGAACTGTCGGAGTCGTCCTATCTGCCCGTTATCTTGCAGGCGTCTTCTACGCATGAGCGCAACCGCGCACGCGAGCACTTTGAGCGCCGCTCGTTCGACGCCGTGATCGACGTCTCCCCCTACAAGGGCAGCGAGCTGCTCGAGGTGCTGCGCGAGCTGGGCGTACCCACCGTGTTATGCGGCCAGCTCGAGGGCCACCCCTATCGCGATGTGTTCTCGGCAGTCTACTCTGACGACGAAGAGGGCGGACACTTTGCGGCACTCGCCATGAAGGAACGCGGGCGTAAGGATATCGTCGCCGTGTTGGGACCGCAAGACAACCCCGCTGTTGTCGACCGCCTGCGCGGCTACCGTGCCGTCTTGGGCAAAGACCTCCCAGACGCAAACGTTATCTATACCGGTTGGAACAACGGAGACGGCTATCAGGCCATGCACCAGATCCTCGCGCGCGAGATTGCTTTCGATGGCGTGCTCTGCGGATCGGACCGTATCGCGGCTGGCGTCATCACCGCACTCAACGAGGCAGGCCTATCCGTTCCGGCGGACGTTTCTGTCGTCGGCTTCGACGATCACGAGATTGCGACGCGCTGTGTCCCCGCGCTCACGACCGTCCGCCAGCCCCTGCGCGAAGAAGGCCACATGGCCGCCAACATTGCGCTCGACATGATCAAGGGTGCCGAGCCCACCACCTCCGTGATGCACATGCAGCTGATCCAGAGAGACTCGCTATAAGAAACTGGGGCAGGCTTTCCGCCAGACAGTTGTTGCGGAAAGCCTGCCCCGTTTCGAGCGCTCATTCTGGGGCACAGTTTCCGTTAGACAGCTCAACCGGAAACTGTGCCCCATTATCTTGCCGAATTCTGGGTCGCGCTTTCCCAGAGGACCCCTTTGGGAAAGCGCGACCCATTCCGGACGCAGATTCCGGGACGCGCTTTCCGCGACGCCCGGTCACCCTATGCTCTCACAACCTCGGCGCATAAAAAACGAGGGAAGGCACGCGTCCTTCCCTCGTTGCGGGCAATATGTAGCCGCTTGCCTACATCAGGCGCAGGCTAACGTCCTTGAGCTGGGCGCCGGAAACGGCACTCGGGGCGCCCGACATAAGGTCGGAGCCGCTGGCCGTCTTGGGGAACGCCATGACGTCGCGGATGGAGTCGGAGCCGGTAAGCAGCATGCACACGCGGTCCAGGCCCAGGGCGAAGCCGCCCATCGGGGGCGCACCAAACTTGAGGGCCTCCATGAGGAAGCCGAACTGAGACTCGGCGCGCTCCTCGGTAAAGCCCAGAAGCTTGAGCATGGACATCTGCATCTCGGCGTTGTGGATACGCATACCACCGCCGCCGGCCTCAAAGCCGTCCATGACAAAGTCGTAGGTGCAAGAACCGGCTGCCAACGGGTCGGCCTCGATCTTGGCGATGTCGGTCTCGGTCGGCAGGGTGAAGGGCTGGTGCTCGGCAGCATAGGCTTTGCGATCCTCATCCCAGTGGAACAGCGGGAAGTTGACGACCCACAGGAAGTCGTGACCCTCGCGCGTGATCTCGAGCGCATTGGCCATGTGCGAACGCATACCGCCCAGGATCTCGTCAGAGAGCAGGCGCGGGCCGGCGGCGAACATCACAAGGTCGCCGGGCTCGACGCCCATGCGCTCGCGCAGAGCCGCCATCTCCTCGTCCGAGAAGAACTTGACGATGGGGCTGTTGATGGAGCCGTCCTCGCGGAAGGCGATCCAGGCCAGGCCCTTGGCGCCAAACGTGGAGGCCACGCCGGCGAGCTTATCGATCTTGGCACGTGCCCAGGCACCGGCGCCCTTGGCGTTAATGGCCTTGACGACAGAACCCTCCTCGTTTGCGGCAGTCGCAAAGACCTTGAACTTGGAGTTGGCAAAGATGTCGGTCAGGTCGACCAGATGCATGCCATAGCGGGTATCGGGCTTGTCGGAGCCATAGGTGTCCATGGCCTCCCAGTAGTTCATGCGACGCAGCGGCGTGGGCATCTCGACACCCATGCGACCGAAGGCATCGGCAAGAACCTCTTCGAGCGCGCTCATGACATCGTTCTGGTCCACGAAGGACATCTCGATATCGACCTGGGTGAACTCGGGCTGACGGTCGGCACGCAGGTCCTCGTCGCGGAAGCACTTGGCAACCTGGTAGTAGCGCTCGACGCCACCGACCATGAGCAGCTGCTTCAGGAGCTGCGGGGACTGCGGCAGGGCGTAGAAGTTGCCCGGCTGAATACGGCTGGGAACGATGAAGTCGCGGGCGCCCTCGGGCGTGGACTTAAACAGGGAGGGCGTCTCGACCTCCATGAACTCACGGTTGTGCAGCGCCTCGCGAATGGCAAAGGTAAAGTCGGAGCGCAGCTTGAGGTTGGCCATCATCTCGGGACGGCGGAGGTCCAGATAGCGATAGCGCAGGCGGGTGTCCTCGCTGGTCTCGATGCCGTCCTCGATCTGGAACGGCGGGGTGACGGACGTGTTGAGCACCTCGGCGTGGTCGGTCAGGACCTCGATCTCGCCGGTCGCGAGCTTGGCGTTAGTGGTCTCCTCGCCACGGGCGCGCACGACGCCGTGGATCTTGATGGGCCACTCGGGACGCATGGTCTCGGCGATCTTAAAGGCATCGCCGTCGGAGTGCTCGGGGTCGAAGGTGAGCTGCGTAATGCCCTCGCGGTCACGAAGGTCGCAGAAGATGAGGCCGCCGTGATCGCGGCGACGGCTCACCCAACCGGTGAGGGTAACCTCTTCGCCCACGTTCTCGCGGCGAAGCTCGCCGCAGGTACGGGTGTGCATGGAATGCTCGTCGATGGGACGGGTCTGGCTCATACCAGTGATCCTCCTTTATGGATCTGTGCCGCCCCGTGTCGTTCCGGGCGGCGTCGTACAGATTTGCCCAGCCTGCGTAAACCGCGCAGCCAGACATGGCGTTCTATCTTATCGCACCTGTGCCGATGTACCGCGAAAAAGTAGCTCCTGCCCAAAGACTTGACGGAGACGAAACAATTGACGCACTGCGGCACCCGCCCGTACGCGTCACGTGCGACAATGTGCCCCAATACAACTGCACTCGGAAAGGCCCGCCATGACTGCACGCCTCATCGTTATGGATATCGACTCCACGCTCATCAACCAGGAGGTCATCGACCTGTTGGGCGAGGAGGCCGGCGTGGGAGAGCAAGTAGCGCAGATCACCGAGCGTGCCATGCGCGGCGAGCTCGACTTTAAGCAGGCGCTTGAGGAGCGCGTGGGGCTGCTTGCCGGCTTGGATGAGAGCGTGTTCGAGCGCACCTTTGAGCGCGTGACGTTTACCCCCGGCGCGCTGGAGCTTGTGCGCTCGGCGCACAGCAAGGGCTGGAAGGTCGGCGTGGTGAGCGGCGGCTTTCACGAGGTCGCTGACAAGATCGTGGCCGCCGCGGGCATCGACTTTTGCCTCGCTAACCACCTGGAGGTCGTGGACGGCAAGCTCACCGGCAAGCTGGCGGCAAACATTGTGACCAAGGAATCCAAGCTCATCCAGCTGCTGGATTGGGCAGTTGAGTGCGGTGTCGACATGGCCCACACCGTCGCGATCGGCGACGGCGCCAACGACATCCCCATGATTCAGGCCGCGGGTACGGGCATCGCGTTTTGCGCCAAGCCCAAGACGCGCGAAGCCGCCCCGTTTGCCATCGACGAGCGCAACCTGATGCTCGCCATGGACATCATCCTGCGCGACTAGCAAGTTCGCCCAACAATTGAATCAGTCTGTCCTATAGTTTCCGAACAATTTTGTCTTAGTGTTCGGAAACATACCCTTTGAGTGCTAGACTTTGCGCCGTCGAAGGGAACATATATGGATAAGCGAGATCTTGAGCTGCTGCTGAGTGATGTTGCCGGCGGATCAGTCACCCCGGCCGATGCCCTCACGCGCATCCAGACGGCGCCGACCGCCGATTTGGGCTTTGCGCAGCTCGATCTTTCGCGCGGAGTGCGCCAGGGAGCCGGCGAGGTTGTCTACGGCGCCGGTAAAACCGCCGAGCAGATTGCCGCCATTATCGAGGCGCTACGCGATGCCGGCCAGGAGCGCATCCTGGTCACACGCTTGGATGCCGAAAAAGCCGCACGCACCGCGGAGCTTCTCGGCCGCGACATCGACCTGGGATATGTCCCGGACGTCCAGCTCGCCCTGGTGGGTGGCAAGCCCTCCCCCACCGGCAACGGACGCATCGTCGTCGCCTGCGCCGGCACGAGCGACCTGCCCGTCGCCGAAGAGGCGGCATTGACGGCCGAGTTCTATGGCAACGAAGTCGATCGCCTCTACGATGTGGGTGTCGCCGGCCTACACCGCTTGCTCGCTCATGCTGAGGAACTTGCCCAGGCGCAGGTGGTCATCGCCATCGCCGGCATGGAAGGCGCCCTGGCGAGCGTCATCGGAGGCCTTGTGAGCTGTCCGGTCATAGCCGTCCCCACCAGCGTGGGCTATGGCGCGAGCTTTGGCGGCGTGGCCGCACTGCTCGCCATGCTCAACTCCTGCGCCAGCGGCGTTTCGGTCGTCAACATCGACAACGGCTTCGGCGCCGCCTACCAGGCAAATCTTATCAATCATCTGAGCGCCGGCACGTCCTGCGCCCGCTAAGGAGCATTTCATGTCCAACCATCAGCACACGCTTATCATCGACGGCACCTCGGGCATCAGCGGCGACATGACCGTCGCGGCCCTGCTCGACCTGGGCGCTGGCGAGGAGCATCTGCGCGAGCAGCTCGCCACGCTGCCGGTCGGCGGCTTTGAGATTGCCGTTACACGCGTAAACAAGCATGGCGTCGACGCCTGCGACTTTGACGTTCAGTTGGCAGAGGAGCTCGAGAACCATGATCACGATATGGCCTGGCTCTACGGCAACGAAGCAGCTGCCGAGCACACGCACGAGCATGAGCACCACCATCACGATCATGGCAAGCACGAACACGAGCACTGCCACGAGCATGACCATGAGGCCCACGGTCATGGCCACGAGGGTCACCATCACGCCCACCACCATCACCACCGTTCTTTGGCGGACGTCACCGCCATCATCGATGGCTCGCAGTTAAGCGATGGCGCCAAGCGTCGCGCGCTCGCCATCTTTACCGCGCTCGCCGCCGCCGAGGCCAAGGCCCACGGCAAAACGCTCGAGACCGTCATGTTCCACGAAGTAGGCGCCATCGATTCCATCGTTGACATCTGCTCTGTCGCCATCTGCCTCGATGACCTGGGCATCGAGGATATTGTCGTCGAGTCGCTCTCCGAGGGTCACGGCACCATCCACTGTGCCCACGGCCTTATGCCCATCCCGGTGCCCGCCGTCGTCAACCTATGCCAAGCAGGCAATATCGCCCTCACGCCCGCACCGGTCGCCGGCGAGCTCGTGACGCCCACGGGCGCCGCCATCGTCGCCGCACTGCGCACGTCCGAGCACCTGCCGGCCCGCTACCGCATCGAAGCCGTCGGCTACGGCGCCGGTAAGCGCCCCTACGAGGGCTGCTCCGGCACGCTCCGTTGCCTGCTTGTTCACGTGGATGCATAGCCATGGATGCCCGCAAAACCAAAAGCCGCGCCGCCATCGTCGCAGCATTTTCCGAGCTCCTTCGCGAGGAGGACTACGGCAAGATCACCGTCGGCGACATCATCGCTCGCGCCCATGTGGGCCGGGCCACGTTCTACGGCCTCTTCAAGAGCAAAGACTACCTACTGTCCGAGCTCGTGAGCGACATCTGTACCCACGCCCTCGACGACGATGGCACACCGCTCGATGATCCGCTCGTACAAGTCGAGCATATCCTCAACAACCTCTGGGAACGCCGTCAAGGCGTACGAGCCCTCGTAGCCGGCGCCGGCTCACGCGTCTTCGCCGACTGCTTACGCAAGACCATCATGTCACGAGCAGACGAAACCGTCCCTACCGACCCAAACGGCCCCGCCGCCACCATGGACCGCAGCTTCCTACTACACCACATAGCCTCAAGCTTCGTAGGAACAGTCCAATGGTGGGCCTGGCACAACTTCGAAGCAAACAAAGAAGAAGTAGCCAAAGACTACTTATCAGCCATCAAGCCCCTCTTCAGATAGACGCCTCCTCCCAAGACGTCATCCCTTCCCAAAGTATCGCCCTCATCTCAACGCCCCCCAACAGCAACAAGCCCCTCCCATCCAAATTCAGATATATGTTGGATTGCTTGTTCCAACGCGACTAAGATCCCGCAGCTGGCCGCATGGGGTAACTTCCCAGCGCATTCCGCAGGACGAAAGAACCCCCGCCGCACGAAGTGCGCAGCGGGGGTTCTTTCATGTCCGAGGACGCGCTGGGAAGTTACCCCATGCGGCCAGCGGACCACTATGTAGCCTTGGACTAGAACATGCCCAAGAAACCGTGCACAAACAGCGCGGCCAGAGCGGCACCGATAAACGGAGCGATGCCAGGAACAAGCAGGCCGTACTTCCAGTTGTTGTCAGCCTTGTTCTTGATCGGCAGCACCTGATAGGCCATGCGAGGACCAAGGTCACGAGCCTGGTTCATGGCGAAGCCGGTGATGCCGCCCATGCCCATGCCAACAGCCCAAACGATCAGACCGACGCAGATAGCAAGCATCAGAACGTTCTCGCCGGCGCGGCTAGCGGCAGCAAGGATGGCGCTGATGAACACAAAGGTGCAGATAGCCTCGCAGAAGAAGTTGCGGGCATAGTTCGTGCCCTCGGTGGTGGGGTTGGTCGAGAAGATGTTGCGCTGGGCAATGGGGTCGACGACGCCCTCGGAAGCCTTGAACTCATCGGCATACATAAGCCAAGCGATTACGGCGCCCACAAAACCGCCGAGCATATCGGCAATCATGAAGGGGATGCAGCTGCTCCACGGCACCAGACCTACGATGCACTGGGCAAGTACCATGGCCGGGTTCATGCACACGGCGCCGCCAAAGACAAACAGGCAGACCGAGATGCCAAAAGACCAAGTGGTGATGGCAAACATATGGCCGGAGCCCTGATACTTGGTGCCCTTGAGCACGGTATCGCAGTGCACGCCCACGCCAAAGATGATCATGAGGGCCGTTGCGCCGAATTCGCACAGGAGTTTGGTAAGCATAAAACCTTATCTTTCTTGTCGGTTATAAACGATTCGTTTAGGCCACGCGCTAGTGCTGCGCGACGACAACGCCCAGGCCATCGGGAATGACGGCGACCTTGGCATCGGCACCCTTCATCTCAAAGGCGAGCTTGAGCGCCTCCTCGATAGTGTTGACCGGCGTCATGTGCATATCCTTGAGCATCTGGTGATCGCACAGGTCGGTGACCATGATCACAGGGTGATGCGCCAGGATGCGGGCAAAGATCTGGCTCGTCCACTGGTCGGGCAGGGTCTCGTCCTTAGGACGGTCGATGCAGGCGCGCTCGAACTCCGTCGGGTCGTTGTCGGCGATGTTGTGATAGAAGCCCTCGCCACCGTGACCGTCGGCACAACCGGCGACATCGATGATCACACCGCCCTCGGGAAGCGTAGCCTCGGCAGCGCACATGCCCTTAACGGCCTGGTAGATGTTCTGGTCGAGAGGGTAGCCACCATTGGTGGTGATGGCGATCTCGCACTCGACGGGCTCGACGCCGGCAAGGCTCTTCACGAACTCGCAGCCAGCCTCGTGGGCCTTATGGATGTCGCCGGCAAAGGAGCCGATGACCTCGTGCTTGCCGTTGAGCACCACGTTGAGCACAAAGGCGAGGTGAGCCATCTCGGCGGCGGCAAACATATCCTCGCTCACGTGGTTGTGGCACAGGTTGCCGGCACGCGAATGGGAATCGTTCACAAACTGACCGTTGTGGTTGTACATGATGGTCTTGTAGCTGGCGATGCCAGGCAGGACGGACTTGCGGCTGCCGGAGAAACCAGCAAAGAAGTGCGGCTCAATAAAGCCCTCGGCAAGCAGCAGATCGCAATCGACGGCAATCTTGTTGATGATGCACTCGCCACCAGAAGGCAGGGTGCCGATCTTTTTCATCATGCTGTCGTCAGTCGCGACGTGCATAACGATTTCCTCGTTGGCAACGATCTCCTCGCCGTACTTGTTGACGAGCTCCTCGTGCGTCGACGGACGATGCATACCCGTAGCAACCAAAATACGCACGCGGGCCTCGGGCGCAGCAGTATGAATGTGATGCAGCAGAATAGGCATCGTCACACGCGAAGGAACCGGACGCGTGTGGTCGGAGCTAATGATGACAATGTCCTTCTTGCCAGCGCAGAGCTCCTCGAGCGAAGGCGAGCCATAAGGATTAGCAAGCGACTCTTCTACCAGCTCTTGCTGCGTTTTTGTAGTCTCAAACTCGTTTTGATGACCCTCCATCACACCTGCGAAGTTCTTGTCCTCAAGCTCCAGATGCAGCGTCTTGTGGTCAAACGGCAATTCACATTCAAACAACGACGAGCGCCCTCTTCCTTTCATCTAACACACTAGATAAACCGTTGGAAGGATACGCCGCTTACCGACAACAACCAACCACCCACCAACCCATTAACAAAACGTTCACATTTAAGTGATATAAAAACGGCCGCGATTCCAGAGGAACCACGACCACCAACAAAGGCGCGAGGCGCGATAGCGCCACAAACGCCAATGCATCTCCAACTCAGTCGAAAAGGCGCTAGGCGCAAAGCGCCGCACGCGCCGCCGGGACAGACCCCCATCCAAAACGCGCGAAGCGCACCATTCTTCCCTCAGCCCGTAATCCGCAGAAGACCGAACATCGTCCGGGCCCGCCATAGGTTTACTTTTAGGCACACTCCGCAGGACGCAAGAAGCCCTCGGCGCACGAAGTGCGCAGCGAGGGCTTCTTGCATGTCCGAGGACGTGCCTAAAAGTAAACCTATGGCGGGCCCGGACGACTCCAGGGCTATCTATTACCCCGTGTTTTGTAGACCTGCCGAGACGCCAGTCACAGTCGAAAGGATCAGGCTCATGTACTCGGCCTTCTTCTCCTCGGCCATCTCGTCCTGGTTCATACGCACCTCGCGAAGGGCGCGGACCTGGGCGATGGACAGGGCGTCGACGTAGGGGTTACGGACGCGGACGGCGCAACCGAGCACGCGGCGGCGCTGCAGCGGCCATTCGTCACCGACGATGGCAAGCACCCACTTACGGGTGAGCTGCATCTCGGTGAAGACCTTCTCGGACAGGTCCTGGCGATCGCCCAGGTGCAGATACATCTTGGCGATGCGCTGGTCGGTCTTGGCGATCGACATCTCGATGTTATCGATGAACGTGCGGAAGAACGGCCACTCCTGGTAGGCAGCCTTAAGCTGCTCAAGGTCGCCCAACTGCTCGCAGGCGGTGCCCAGGCCGTACCAAGCGGCCAGGTTAATGCGTGCCTGGCTCCAGCTGAAGATCCACGGAATGGTACGCAGGTCGTCGAGCGACTTGGCACCCAGGCCGCGCTTGGCGGGACGAGAGCCGATCGGCAGCAGACCGACCTCGGTCAACGGCGTCACGGTCGAGAACCACGGTGTAAAGTCCTCGGTGTTCAGCAGGTCCAGATAGCGCTCGTGGCTTGCGGCATTGAGCTTCTCGGCCATATCCCAGAACTTCTGCGTGGTCTCGGTGTTGGTCTTCTCGACACTCGGGGCCGACTGCAAAAGCGTTGCGGCGGCAACGGACTCAACATGGCGCTGAGCCAGCGTGCGGTTGCCGTAACGGGCAAAGATGACCTCGCCCTGCTCGGTGAGCTTAAAGAAGCAGTTGACCGAACCCTTGGGCTGCGCCAGCACGGCCTTGTTGGCCGGGCCGCCGCCACGGCCCACGGCACCGCCGCGACCGTGCATGAGCACCAGGTCGATATCGTTCTTCTCGGCCCACTTGGCAATGCGCTCCTGCGCGGAGTGCAGCGCGAGCATGGCCGTGGTAGGACCAGCATCCTTGGAGGAGTCGGAATAGCCCAGCATGACCTCCATGCGGCGGTTGGTCTGGGCAAGGCGCTTCTGTACCACAGGCAGCGTGAGCATCTGGTCGAGCACGTCCACGCAGCCCTCGAGGTCCTCGAGCTGCTCGAACAGCGGGATCACGTCAAGCTCGGGGACGTCCTCCTCGTGTGCAAAGGACAGGTGGGCAAGCTCAAAGACATCAGCCACATGCTGGGCGCTCTTGGTGAACGAGATGATGTAGCGATGCGCCATCTTCTTGCCGTAGCGCTTTTGGATGGAACCGATAGCGCGGAAGGTATCGATGACCTCGCGCGTCATGGGCTGCAGGTCGCCATGGATACCGTTCTCGTGGATATCCTTGAGGGCGCGGGCGTGCACCACGGAGTGCTGACGGAACTCCATCTCGACCATATGGAAGCCGAAAGACTCGACCTGCCAGATGATGGTCTGGACCGGGCCGTAGGCAGCACGGACGGCACCGCAGGCGGCCAGGGAGCGTTGGACGACACGCAGGTCCTCCAGGAACTCGTCGGCGCTGTGGTACATGGTGTCGGTGATGCGGCGCACAGTAGCGTTCAGACGGTCGGCCATAACGAGCATGACGGCGCGATGCGGCTCGTGCTCGGAGATCAGTTCGGCGCGGGCCGTGTATTGGGCGCTCATCTCGACCTGGTGGTTCCACAGGTTCATGAGCTCGGCAGACGGCTTGCTGTACTCGGCCTCGAGCGTCAGGTTGCGACCGATGCGGCGGCACTTGTCCTCGAGCTTGAGCACCATATGGGTGAAGTACTTGGCGGCGACCTCGCGACTCACCTTGGCGGTAACGTTGGGGTTACCGTCGCGGTCGGAGCCGATCCAGCTGCCGGGGTGGAAGAACGCCGGACACAGCGGCGGCACGGTACCGGCCTTGTCACCCAGCACCCAGTCGTCAAAACGACGATAGATGACGGGGATAACGTCGAACAGCGTGTTATCGAAGATGTCGATGATGGTATCGGCTTCCTCAACCGGCGTGGGCTTCTTGAGCGCGATGGGGCTCGTACGCACCAGGGCGTCGATCTCCTGCAGCATGTGGCGCTCGTTCTCCACCAGGTCGGAGCCGCTCAGACGCGGACGCTCATCCAGCAGGTTGGAGATACGGCGAATCTTGCCCTCGACGGCCTTACGACGGGCCTCGGTGGGATGTGCGGTAAAGACGGGGTGGAACTCGAGCTTGCCGAGCAGTTCGTTGGCGCCCTCGACGCCCATCTCGTCTACCAGCTGGTGGTAGGCAACGGTGAGCTCGTTAGCGGGATCGACCTCGGTATCGGTCGATGCACCGGCCTCGCGCTCGCGCAGCTGCGCCACGCGGTAGTTCTCCTCCGACAGGTTTGCCAGATGGAAGAAGCTCGTAAAGGCGCGGACGATAACCTGCTGCTTATCGAGCGGCAGGCTGTCGATCAGATCGACGACCTCGCGGAATGCCACAGCGGTGGACTCGTCGGCGGTAGGCACGCCCTGCTCATCGACGGCCTCGTCGGCAGCACGGCTACCGGGGTTGCCGGCATTGGCCGCAATCTCGGCCGACAGGATCTTGTCGAACAGGTCCGCGATCTCGGGATCATACTCGCTAAGTACACGACGCTCCAGGCGCAGGAACAGCGCCAGATTGTCGCGAAGCTCCTCGGGGATCTCGATCTCGGCGAGACGCTCCTTGGACTCGGCATTCGAGCCGATACGGTTAACGAGGCGGTTGACCACGGCAGCGACGCGCGCCGCGGCTTCGGGTACAGACTGGTTGCTTAGGTTCTCAGCCACGTTTCCTCCCATTCCTCCTTCTATGCACGTAACATGCGGTATTCATTATAGGCACTCGGCAAAAACTTTCGGCGCTGATTGCGCTTTACCACACAAAAGTATTTTCTGCATTGCAAGGGTTTTTGCCCTAAATGGTCGTATTTCTCGGTGGGCGGCATACGCAAACGGGGGCATTCCGCATAAATGCGAAACACCCCCGTAACAATCGCTCCTCATGAGCAGGGCACTTTAGCGGTCCCGAAGCTCAACAAACATGCGCTACAGGCGCTCGCGAACCGCCTCGACAACGTTGTCCAGATTGACGAGCACCTCGTCATGGCTCTCCATGTCGCGAACCTTGACCTTGCCGGCGGCAAGCTCGTCGCCACCCAGGACCAAGATGAGCTTGGCGCCCACCTTATCGGCCTGCTTAAACTGAGCCTTGAGCGAGCGGCCCTGGTAATCGGCCTCGGTCACGATCCCTGCGGCGCGAAGCTCCTGCGTAATGGCAAAAACGTTCTGACGCAGCTCCTTGCCGGCGTTGGCGACGTAGACGCACGGGGCTTCTTCGGCACCCAAGTCGCTGCCAAAGGCCTGCAGGGCCAGCAGGGCGCGCTCAAAACCGACGGCAAAGCCGACGCCGGCCGTGGGCTTGCCGCCCTCGAGCTCGACCAGGCCGTCGTAGCGGCCACCGCCACCGATGGAGCCAACGCCGGCACCGGGGGCCTCGACCTCAAAGACAGTACGGGTGTAGTAGTCCAGGCCGCGCACCAGGGTGGGATCCTCGACATACTCGATACCGGCGGCGTCCAGATAGCGCTTGACCTGCTCGTAGTGCTCACGGCACTCGTCGCACAGGTTGTCGCCCATCAGCGGAGCGTCGGCCATGATCTCGCGGCAGTGGTCATTCTTGCAGTCGAAGGCACGCAGCGGGTTGAGCTCGGCGCGCTCGCGGCACTCGTCACACATCTCGTCGGCGTGGTCGAGGATAAACTGCTTGACCTGCTCGCGGTATGCCGGACGGCACTGGGCGTCGCCCATCGAGTTGATGAGCAGACGAAGCTTGGAAAGATCGAAGCCCAGGCGCTTGTAGAACTCCATGAGCATGATGATGCACTCGGCGTCGGCTGCCGGATCGGGAGCGCCGAGCCACTCGATGCCCACCTGGTGGAACTGACGCAGACGGCCCTTCTGGGGGCGCTCGCCACGGAACATGGCCTCGGCATAGTACGCCTTAAACGGCGTGGAACCCTGAGGCACCAGGTTGTTCTCCACGACGGCACGCACCACACCGGCCGTGCCCTCGGGGCGAAGCGCCAGGCGCTGCTTGGGCTTAAGCTTGGTGTCGGTACCCTCGGTAAAGACGCGCTCCAGATTGGCGCCGCTGAACACGCGGAACATCTCTTTGCGCACGACGTCGGTCGACTGGCCGATGCCGTGGACAAACACGTCCACCTGCTCGATCGCGGGCGTCTCGATGGGTTTAAAGCCAAACGGCTCGAACACACCGGCCGCAATCTGCTGCATCTTTTGCCAGGCGCGCATCTCGGCGCCGATAAGGTCGCGGGTTCCCTCCGCCTTCTGTGCCTGCATGGGCAAACACCTTTCTTTTGTATCGCGTCATAGGTAACGGTCATTATACGGCACAAACACAAACCGCGGCGGCGCGTCTGACCGAACGAGGGTATGGGGACTCGTTCGGCCAGATGCACCGCCGCGGTAGCCACGGACGAAGCGGACAAGCGGCAATGCGCTTTGGCCTATCTACTCCCCCGCCACGCTCGCGCGCAGCTTGGCAGCGATGGGCTCGGACGCCAACAGGAACACGAGCATAACCACGGAGCACACCAGGCACACGATCCAGGTGCTCGCAAAGGAGCCCGTAGCGTCGAACAGCACACCCGAGACGATGGCGCCCACGGTGCCACCGACCATTTCGAGCGAGGTAATGGTGCCCGTGACCTTACCCAGGTCGGCCATGCCAAACTGCTTAGACGCAGCGATCGTGGGCATTGGAGATGTTGTACTGCGCAAGGGAAATGCCCAAGTCGCTGACGATCAACGGCTGGAACAGGCTCATGCAGTTGACGAAAATCGTGTAGCACGTGGCCATGATCACGAAGCCAGAGGCCACCACGAGCCAGCCGGGGAAGAACTTACGCTGCTGGGACATACTGCTCCTTATTTAACAAACGAATAGCCGGCGCCGGGCGCCGGTAGTGCCCAAGATTGCCTTGAAAGACAAGGGCATAGGCCTTACGGCCATGCCCGCAGGCTTGAAAGGCAAGGTTGGGTGCTACCGGTGGTCGGCGATATAGCCCAAAGCGACGGCGGTATAGGCCGCGGCACCGAGCGGCAGTTCTGCATCGTTAAAGCGCGCCTTGGGATGATGCTGAGCAAAATGCTCGTCCGTATCAGTCACGGCAGCGCCCACGGTAAAGTACGCACTCGGGATCTCGCTCGAGATCAACGCGAAGTCCTCGCTCGCCATGGCGTGGAACAGCGGCAGGAAGGCGGACTTGGGCAGCACCGCGCCCACGTAGCCAAGCGACGCCTGCGTCATATCGTCATCGAGTACGAGCGGGGGAACATCCGAGAGCGTCTCAATAGTCGCCGGCGTACGATAGGTCGTGGCAACGCCTTTGACGACCTCCGCGATGCGGGCCTTGAGGTGCTCCATGAGCTCGACATCGAAGCCACGCAGCGTTCCCTCGAGCACACAAGTATCAGGGATGACATTTGCGGCCTGACCGCCGGCAAACTTACCCACGGTCAGTGCGACCTCCTTGGCCGCCGGCACTTCGCGAGCGATGAGCTCCTGAAGCGCCAGGTGCACATGGACGCCGGCTGTGATGGGGTCGATGCAGATCTCGGGGCTCGAGCCATGGCCGCCCTTGCCCTGCAGCATGATGCGGAAACCGTACACGCCCGAGAGCGCCGGACTGCCGTAAAGCACCAGGCCAAGCGGCGACTGGCTATTGACATGCATGGCAAAGGCGACCTGAGGGCGCGGGTTCTGCAGCAGACCGTCGGCGATGGCGGCGCGGGCACCCTCAAAGGTTTCCTCGCCCGGCTGGAACAGCAACTTAACCGTAGCGTTGGCATCAACAAGCTCTGCCTCGCGCGCTTTGAGCATACGAGCCGCACCAAGCAGCGCCGTCGCGTGCATATCGTGACCGCAAGCGTGCATGCAGCCGTTGGTGGATGCAAAGGGCTCGCCCGACTCCTCGGCAACAGGCAGGGCATCCATATCGCCACGGAGCATGATGACCGTACCGGCCTGTTCGTCCGTGCAGACGCCATTGCCTTGGGCCGCGGCGGCACCGGCGCCGACAAGGCCCACAACGCAGGAACCATCAACGAGCGTGGCAAATGGGATGTCCATCTCGGTCAGGCGCGCTTGGATATACGCAGAGGTCTGTGGGAGGCTATTACCCAGCTCGGGCATCTGGTGGAGATCGTGTCGCCACGCAGCGAGCTCGTCTGCAAAAGCCTGAGCTTCTGCAACAAGACCGTCGCCGATAGCGGTCTGTGCCGCCGTGGTGGCCTGAGGCGCTGATTGCGGTTGAAGATCGGACAAAGCTGGTGCCATAGATGCCCTCCAGTATCGATTTTGCAGCAAGCACTTTGATAGCGTAAAGTGCAAGGTACTACTTTAAGGGCGAGGCATAAAAAATGCCGCCCCGGGAGGGCGGCGCAACAAGTTGTTTACAATTGCGGGCGCGGCTTTCGACGCAAAAAATCGAAGTGAGTCTCGCTCAAGATAATCGACAGGAAGATAAGCACGAAGCCGGCGAGCAGGCGCGAGGTGAGCGCCTCCCCCATCAGCAGCACCGAGAACAGCACACCCGAAGGCGACTCCATCGAAAGGAGCAGCGAGCCCGTCGAGGCCGGGACATGCGCCAGGCCGACGTTTTGGATGAGCAGAGCCGCGCATGTGCAGCCCACCGAGAGAAACGCCATCGCACCGATAAAGCTCGGCGTCCACACGGACAGAGGCGCTTGGGTCTCGAATAGCAGCGACGTTGCCAGGCTCAGCACGCCGTTGCCCACAAACATCCAAAACGTGATGACGTTGATGTCCATTTTGCGACCGTACTTGGCAGTCACCGCCATCTGGATGGCGAAAAAGGCCGCACCCGCCAGCGTAATGACGTCACCAATGTTGAATTCAACGCTATCGAGTGCGACGAGGCCAATGCCCGCTAGGCACAGCAGCGCGGCACCCAAGTTGTAGCGCGTGAGCTTTTCGCCGCTCAGGAAATAGCTCGCGAACGGCACAAGGATGCAATACGTGCCCGTCAAAAAAGCATTCTTGCCCGCCGTAGTATGTGCCAGACCGACCGTCTGCAACGCATAGGCCGCCCACATGAGCACGCCCATACTCAGGCCAACGATCAGGTTGCGAGCGTTGAGGTGCGCGATGATGCGCTTGTGGAAGACGGCAAACATGACCAACGCTGCGGGCAGAAAACGTACATAGAGCAGCGCGAACACCGGAATGGTGCCGAGTGCGTCCTTCATAGTGGTAAAGGAGTAGCCCCAGATGACCGCCACCGAAAGGAGCAGAACCTTCCAGAACAGCGGAGAGCGCGCGCCGGCGCCCCGGGGAATACCGCCCGCGCCCAAATCCTCACGGGCCACTGGGCTATCGGGCAAGTTTTCGATTTCGTTGGCAGCGTATTGGGCCATGGAACATCCTCGCACTCAATCTGGGCGTGGTGTCCGCACGCGTATGGCTGCGTGCCGCCTCATGGTCAAATAAAAACAGGGCGCACCGGACCCCCGGCACGCCCCGCTACTGTAGCAACAACCAAGCAGCCCGTGCAATTCACTACGCTAAAGCATCGGGTTGGAAGACCTCGATGTTCCGACGGCGTTTACGTTGCTGTATTAAATCAATTTAGTACTCTCCAGCTTTTCGATAATCCAGTCGTTGGCTTTGATAACCGGGCGGCGGAAGACGACGCCCAGGGCCAGCGACGGAATCAGATAGCTCGCCAGAATACCCAGCTCAACCCAGTACTCCATATGGTAGGCACCGGCCATGGCGGCGTGCATGGCGTTGATGCCGTGGGTAAACGGCAGGAACGGGTAGATCGCCTGGAACACGGGACCGGTCATCTCGATGGGGAACGTGCCACCCGAACCGCCGACCTGCATGACCAACAGCACGACGGCGAGCGCCTTGCCGATATCGCCAAACGAAACCGTAAGCGTGTAGACGATATTGGAGAACACGAGACTCGCGACCCAACCCGCCAGCACAAATTGCAGCGGGTTGTCGCACTGAATGCCAAAGAACAGGATGTCGCCCGCGCACACGAGTGTCGCCTGCAGCAGGGCCAGACCTCCAAAGAACAGGTAGCGGCCCAGGTAGATCTCGTGCAGGCGCACGGGGATCAGCTCGTTGATGAGCTCATCGTCAACCGAGACCTTCATCATGGCCGCCAGTACAATCGAGCCCACCCACAGCGACAGAATCGTGTAGAACGGTGCCATGGCCGAACCGTAGTTGCGAATCGGATAGACCGGTTTGCGGTCGAGCGCGACGGGGCCGGAAAGCGACACGGCGAGGCCCTCGGGGTCGTTGCCAATCATTGTCTTAATCATGGCCAGGTCACCCGACATCAGAGCGCTATCAAGCTCGTCCTTAAAAGCGCTGATCTTGTCCGACGCCTCGCCCAACTGATCAGAAGCCTTGTTGACCAGCGTCGCAGCCTTGGAGAGGCCCTTTGCGAGCGAGCCAGAGGCGTCGGTCAGACCGCTCACAGCGCTATCCAAGTCACCCGAGATACCGTTCAGGGAATCCAGAACGCCCGAAATGGTCTTCTTGAGCTCCTTGGCCTTAACCGAGAACGTGGAATCGTAGTCGGACTTGGCTCCCGAGATACCCGCCTTGGCATCGGCGATGGCCTGGTCGACCTCGGCACGCGAGTTGTTGACCTCCGCCATGCCGTCCGAAAGGGACTTTGCGGTCGCCGTCAGGTCCTTCGCATTGTTGCGGTACTCCACGGCAATTCTGCCCAGCGACGTCGCAGCGGACTCGAGACCGTCTTTGAGCTTGTCATCACTCACCTGGTCGGCAAGGTTGCGGAGCTGATCGGCCATCGCATCGATATCGTCAGCACGCGTATTGAGCGCCGCTGCGGCTTCGTTGAGCTGAGACACCGTAAGGTCAACATGCTGATTCGCGGCATCGAATGCCTTCGCAAGCTCGGCGGACACGTTGTCGAACGAGCCCGCGCTTCCGTCAATCGCCGCGTCAACGGCATCGTTGGCGGCCTTGAGCGCTTCCTTGGAATCATTGATGCCACTCTTGGCGTGCTCCATCAGCTGCTTCGTCGACTCATCAACGGTGCCCGTCTGCTTGAGCATGCCGCCCGCCGATGTCAGTGAATCGGACGTGGAGCTCAAAATGCCCGCGAGCGACGTCGCACTCGCCTGAACGTCCTGCAGGTCCTCGACCGAATCGCCCAGCGTCGAGGACAGATTGGCGATAAAGCTGCTCACCTGGTCGGTACTCATATAGTCGAGCAGGCTGGACACGGTCTTAAGGCCGATGGTCGTGATGGTCTTGGTAAAGGTCTCGTTGACCTGACTCTGGACGGCGCTCGAACCCTTTTCAGTCACGATCTGTGCGATGGCGTTGGCCTTCTGATTCTCATAGAACTCGATATCGGCGTGCTTCACCTCGGTCGAGAAAAGCGTCATCATGTCGGCGCTAAACGTTTTAGGGATAACGACGGCAGCGTAGTACGCGCCCGACTTAACGCCCTCAATCGCCTTATCGCGGTCGTTGAGGACGACCCAGTCGAAGTTCTCGTTGCCGCGCAGGGTGGCGGTTACGTTTTCGCCCACGTTGACCTCGACGGGAATCAGATCGCTCTCGTAACCCTCATCGGTGTTGACCACGGCGATCTTAAGATTGCCGGTGTTGCCGTACGGATCCCAGCTGCCGGCGATGTTAAACCACGCGTACAGGCACGGTACGATAATGAGGCCCATCACGACAACCATGCCGATCACGGAGTGAGACACGTTTTGGACGTCGCGCTTAAACAGATGCAGGATGTTCTTCATTTATGCCTCACCTCCTTTTGAGTGCTTGCCAAGCGGGGCGCCATCCTCATTCATCACAAATGTGTCGTCCCCGTTCGCGGGCACATGGTGCATATCGTGGTGAATGGACTGGTCGACAGCCTGATCCTTGGAGTTAGAACCTCGCTCGCTGGCATTCAGGCCAAACATGCGACGGGCGGCAGGGATAGCAGCCGTGTGCTCGCGCATCTCGCGGCGAAGGTCCTCGTCCGAAAGCGCCGAGATACGCATCTGGGTATTGAGGCTCGCACGGATGTATTCGATGTTGATGAGCCAGCCGCAGATGGCGATAACCGAAATGATCCAGATAACGAGCAGGATGATCTTGCCGTTATTGTCGATATCGAGCACCGTCGAAAGCACAAAGAGCAGAACCTGCACGCCTACCACGGCGGCAAAACCGCCCTTGATGTAGTACGGGTAGCGATGCTCAAACGCCACGGCATGATCGAGCAGCTCGCGACGGTACGAATCCGAATCGAGCATGACGCGCATGGCCGTGCGCAGCGAATAGCGCTGGCGCGGCAGGTCGTTGGACTCGCAGATCATGAGGCCCGTCGTGGAAAGCTGCTTGTCAAAGAGCAGGTTGAGGTTGAGCAGCAGCGGACGCAGCTGCAAGCCAATAAAGAGTGCGATGGCAAGGAACACGCCCAGGATGCACAGGTTGAACAGGTAGTTGAACGAATACATGCCACCGACGGTCTCGCGCAGCAGGTTGATGCCATAGGTGAAGGGCAGCAGCGGATGCAGCCATTGGAAGAAGCCGGGCATCATCTCGATGGGATACATGCCCGACGAGCCGGGGATCTGCACAATGACGAGGATGACGCCAATGGCTTTACCGATATGCTTAAACGTGGTGGACAGCGCATAGATGATGTTGACGTAGGTGAACGAAATAGCGATGCCGCCCAGTACAAAGAGCAGCGGATTGACGCACTGAACGCCAATGACCAGATCTCCCACCGTAACGATGATGGCCTGCAACGCACCCAGGATCACCAGCAGCAGCCAGCGGCCAAAGTAGCCCTGACGCGCCGTAAAGCTACCGATGCCCTCGCGGTCGACCTCGAGTTTATAGATAGCGATGAGCACATAGCCGCCTACCCACAGCGCCAGATTGGTGTAGAAGGGCGCGATGCCCGAGCCAAAGCTCTTGACCGGATAGATTGACTTGGACGTCAGCTCAACCGGAGATGCCATGAAATCTGCCACGTCATTGACGTCGACGTCCATGAGGCCGGCTAACTCGCCCATAGACTCAGAGGTCTGCAGCGCCGCAATGTCATTGGCGGCGGTCGCGAGCTTGTCCTGAACCTTGGCAAGGGAGGCGTCGGTTTGGGACAGCGTGGTCTTTGCCTGCTTGAGCGTGGCGTCGAGCTGCGCCAGCGTGCCGCGCGCGCTCGCTATCGTGGGGGTCATACCCGACACAATGCCGGTCAAATCGCCCGAAACGGCGGCAAAGGAGTCAAGCGCGCTCGAAGCCTTCGGAAGTGCGTTCTGACCCAGATCGGTCTGAGCCTGACCGAGGCTAGCCGTACCGGTCTGAATTGCCGCGTTGAGTGCGTTGCTCGCGTTCGAGATTGCCGTAGCGTCGTTTGCCATGGCGCTCGACTGTGCAGAAAGGCCATCCTTGATGCTCTGCAGCTTCTGGTTTTGCTCGCGAAGCGAATCGATGGTCGATACAATGCGCGCGTCAATTTCCTCGGAACCTGTCGACGTGTCATTAACGAGAATCTCCAAGTGCCCGATAACGGCCTTATTGTGATCGATCGTCGCCTGGAGAGACTCGAGCGAGTTGTCGATGCGGGTGGTCGTAGATGTGACCGTACCCGTTAGCTTGCCAATCGCAGCGTTCGCGGAGGCTGACGTCTTGGTGAGTGCAAGGCTACCTTCCGAGAGTGCCTTGGAGAGCGAGGTGATAGAGTTGCCCGCCGTGGCGCGAGCCTCGCCCAGCAGGTCGTTGCCCTGGGAGATTGCCTGCGTCAGCGACGGTGCCTGACCTTGCAAGCCGGCAAGCGCCGCATCAGCCGAGGCGATAGCGCCACTCGTCTTATCGATGGCGGCATTCATATCGCCAATCGAATCGCGCACCTCACCCAAGGTGTCGGATGCCTCGGACACCGAACTTGTCAGCGAGTCCTGAGTCTGGGTTGCCTTGTCCTTTAAATCGATGCCGGCATCCTTGGCGATGCCCGCTACGGTCTCGCCCACCGTGGAGACAAACTCCGAGTTGATCTGCTCCTCGATGGTGTTGGCACCGGTATCGGTAACCTTGGGCGCAATGGCGCTCTTTTTCTCGTTGACGTAATAGGTCAGCTTAGGCTGATGGTAATTGCCATCGAGCATCGAGACGAGATTGTCGGAGAAGTTCTTGGGGATTACAATCGCCGCGTAGTATTCCCCGCTCTCGACGCCCTCTTTGGCATCGGCAGCCGAGTCGACGAAGGTCCAGCCCAGCCGATCGTTTTCCTTGAGCTGGTCGACCACCTTATCGCCCGCATTGAGCTCGCCCACTAGGTCGTTCTGGGTGCCCTGATCGTTGTTGGCGATAGCGATTTTAATGCCCTGGGTGTTTCCATATGGATCCCAGTTAGCCACGATGTTGTACCAAGCGTACAGCGAGGGGATAACGCACACGCCCAGGGTAACCACCAAGGCGACGGGGTTCACAAGCAGTCGCTTAATGTCGCGCTTGAATATCGCAAAGGAGACCTTTGCATCGGATAGTTTGCTGCCGAGACTCACGCTTGGACCATCCATCCTGTCGTTGAATCAAATCGTACTATCAACAACCATTGTACGTAGGCGCTTTAGCGTCTCGAAGCACAATGGTATTGAGTTTTGCGGGTAGCAATATACTACGAAGATTAGTTAACGTACAGTTGTACAGTATCTCAAATTTCAGCAGGTCGCAAAACCACAACCCGCACAAATTAACAATCCGAATAGTCATCGGGGGCGTTCTTAAACGACCAGTCAAACAAGAACGTCCCCGATGACTACTTAGGGCCACGAAAGCGTCGCAGGTTGAGCATAAGTCAGCGAAAACGCCCCTGAGCGAGCAAGGTGACGTGAAAGAGGAGGGAAGCGTACTTTGGTACGCGACCGACGATTGAACGTCAGATTGCCGCTTAGGGGCGTTTGCAGCGTCGACCGGTCCGTCGTTCGTTAGAACGACGGAACCAATAGGTTCGTTAGAACGGCGGAACGAAGGGCAGCGTCGAGTGGTTACGCGGTTCGTAGAACCGCGTAACCCCCTAGTTACATCAGCTCGCAGACAGCCGCCGCGAAGGCAACGGGGTCCTCGGGGAGGATACCCTCGACCAGCAGGGCCTGATCGTAGAGCAGGCCGGAGTACTGCTTGATCTTGTCGGCGTCACCTACCTTCTGGGCAGCGACAAGCTTGTCAAAGACCGGGTGCTTGGCGTTGAGCTCGAGCACGCGCTGGCTCTTGGGCATGCCGTCGGGCGCGCCCTCGGGTCCCTTCTGGAGCACCTTCTCCATCTCGAGCGAAAGCGGACCCTCGGTGGTGATGCAGGCGGGAGCGTCAGTCAGACGCGCAGAGACGGCGACCTTCTCGACCTTGTCGCCGAGCGCCTCCTTCATGGCGTTAAAGAGATCCTCGTTCTCCTTGGTGGCGTCCTCGGCCTCCTTCTTCTCGTCATCGGTCGCCATGTCAAGATCGCCGGTCGCGACGTTCTTAAGCTCCAGGTGACGATCCTCGACCTCGGGCTCGGCACCATCGGCAACTGCCTTCTCGGCAGCCTCGCGAGCAGCGTCATCCTCGTAGACCTTGGGCATATCGGCGGCCACGTACTCACGCATAGCCTGGAACGTGAACTCATCCACATCCTGCGTCAGCAACAGCACGTCATAGCCGCGCTCGAGCACGCCCTTTACCACGGGCATCTTGGCCAAGCGCTCACGCGAGTCGCCGGCGGCGTAGTAGATGGCCTTCTGATCCTCGGGCATGCCCTTGGCATACTCGGCCAGGGTGATCATCTTCTGCTCCTTGGCAGACCAGAACAGCAACAGGTCGGCGAGCTCGTCGGCCTTCATGCCGTAGCTCGAGTAGATGCCGTACTTCAGACCGCGACCAAAGTTCTCAAAGAACTTCTCGTATGCCTCGCGGTCGTTATCGCGCATGTCCTCAAGATCGGCAGCGATCTTCTTCTCGACACGCTTGGCAATGGCCTTGAGCTGACGGTTCTGTTGCAGCGTCTCACGCGAAATATTGAGCGTCACGTCGGCAGAGTCCACGACACCGCGCACAAAGTTGTAGTAGTCGGGCAGCAGGTCGTCGCACTTCTCCATAATCAGCACGTTGGAACTGTAGAGCGCCAGGCCCTTCTCGTAGTCCTTGCTGTACAGATCGAACGGGGCGCGACCCGGCACAAACAGCAGCGCATCGTACTCAAGCGTACCCTCGGCATGGAAGCTGATAGTGCGCGCGGGATCGTCAAAGTCGTGGAACGTGGACTTGTAGAACTCGTTGTAATCCTTCTGCTCAACGTCGGAGCTGCGCTTTTTCCAAATCGGCGTCATGGAGTTGATGGTCTCGAGCTCCTGGTAGTCCTCGTACTCGGGCTTGTAGTCGTCGCCGGCGTCCTCGGGCTTGGGTTTCTGGCGGCTCTTGCTCACCATCATCTGAATCGGGTAGCGCACATAGTTGCTGTACTGCTGAATCAGGCTCTTGAGGCCCCACTCGGTCAGGAAGCGATCGTAGGTCTCGGCCTCGCCGTCGGCGTCGAGCTTCTCGTTCTCGCGCAGCGTCAGGATGACATCGGTGCCGTGCTCGGCGCGCTCGCCGTCTTCGATGGTGTAACCCTCAAGACCATCAGACTCCCACACGTGAGCGGTGTCCTCGCCATAGGCGCGGCTGACAACCTTTACGTGGCTGGCAACCATAAAGGCAGAGTAGAAGCCCACGCCAAACTGGCCGATGATGTCGACATCGGAGCCCTGTTGCTCGGCGTTCTCGGTCTTAAACTCCTCGGAGCCGGAATGGGCGATGGTGCCCAGATTGCGCTCGAGCTCCTCAGCGGTCATGCCAATGCCGTTATCCGAGATGGTAATGGTGCGGGCGTCTTTATCAAAAGAGACGCGAATAGCCAGGTCGCCCTGGTCGAGCTTGACACTCGGATCCTGCAGGCTCTTAAAGTTGAGCTTGTCGACGGCATCGCTCGCGTTGGAGATAAGCTCGCGCAGGAAGATTTCCTTATTGGTGTAGATGGAGTTGATCATGAGGTCGAGCAGTTTTTTGCTCTCGGTCTTAAATTGACGCATGTGCAGTCCTTTCGCGCTACCCCCGTCCGCAAAAACGGCCCGGTTGCCCGAGCCGCATTGCAGACCTGCTATGTTCAGACTTAGATTTTATAACCCATTAGCGCGCATATATACATACGGAATCGAAAAACTGTATGTCCAAACGCTCTGATGCGCCAATTGCCAAGGGGTGTCCCCGACTGCCGGCAGGAAAGGAACGTCCCTATCTGCCATCTACGCGCTTGGCCATCCAAACATGGGGCTGGCCCTCGTCTTCGTAGTCCACCGGGGCAATCTGCGTGTAACCCGCCTTGGCATAGAGTGGTAGCACGTATTCCTGCGCGTGCAGCTTAATGAGCTTGGCGCCGGCATCACGCGCGCACGTATCACTGGCCTCGACAATCTTGCTCGCCAAACCGCGACGGCGCATGCTCGGCAGCACGGCCACGCGCCCCATAATGTAGGTCTCCCCCGCCGCGACGCCTTCGTCCAAGTCGCACGCCGGCGACACCGGAGCCTCTGCGTCAGCTGCGCGCTCCAGTTCCTCGGGAAACACGCGCGAGCAGCCGGCAAGCTCGCCGTCTACATAGAGCGTCACATGAATGCAGTTCGGATCCTCGTCGATAGCGTCAAACTCATTCTCGTAGCCCTGCTCGTCCATAAAAACGACGCGGCGCACCAACGCCGCGTCATCAAAGCATCCCGTCTTAAGTTGGATATCCATGGCTGCCCTTTCATTCAATGCGAACGTTAGGGACAGATTTTAGCGAAAATGAGCTCCGCGCACGCTAAACTTCGCGCGAGCCTTCGCCAGGCAGTCGTAATGACCCACGTTATGGGCATCGCTCGCGATGAAGCTGTACAGGTTCTGATCGAACAGGCGCTGTGCCGGCTTTTTCTCGCGACCAAAGCGACCGCCGGCAATAAAGTCCGCCGAAGCCTGCAGCTTGCAGCCCATATCGACCAGGCGCTCCGCCACGCTTACATCCTTTTGAACCGCACGATAGCGCTCAGGATGAGCGATGATCACCTGGTAGCCACGGCACTGCAAATCGTAAATCGTGTTCTCGTACTCTCTAAACGCATACGCATCGGCATGCGTCGAAAGCTCGAGCAGAAACTCGTTGGTCCCATCGAAATGCAAGTGATCCGCGGCATCGATACCAAGCTCAACGAGCTTTCGATGGTTGACCTCGAAGCCCATCTGGAGCGGAAAACCGTCAGCGTTATCGCGCAGCAGCTCAAAGGCATCCCACATCTTGTCGTAATCAAAATAGGGATCACGGCAGTGAGGAGTGCAAACGATTCTGGTTACACCGGCCCGCTTGGCAGCCTCGAGCATCGCCAAGCTCTCTTCGAGATCGGCGGCGCCGTCGTCTACACCCGGCAAGATATGGCAATGAATGTCACGCATAGGTCAGCCTTAATCAACTAAACGTTTGCTCGGTTGGTGAAGATGCCCTTTTTGGAAGTGCCCTGATCGTCGGAGCCCTTCTTAACCTTCTTACCGTCCTTGGTGTAGTAAGAATAGTAGTACTCGCTGGTCTCGGTCTCACAGTAATTCATGACGGTACCGATGAGCTTGACCTTCTCGGACTTCTTAAGCTGGGCGATAGCGTTGAGCGCCTCTTCGCGCTTGGTAAAGTCCTCGCGCACCACGAACAGCGCGCCGTCAGTCAAGCTGGCAATCTCGGCAGCATCGATGAAGGTGCCGACCGGAGGAGCATCGAAGATGACGTACTGGAACTTGGCGGACAGTGCCTTTACCAGCTTGGCAAAGCGATGGGAGACGATGATGTCGGCAGGATTGGGAATGTGCGGCTCGGCATCGAGGAAGTAGAAGTTCTTCTGACCCGTCTCGACAATTGCCTGGTCAATGGAGATCTGCTCGGAAAGGACCGCATAGAGTCCGCCGCGCGAACGAACGCCGAGCATATCGGAAAGGGACCTGCGGCGCATATCGGCCTCGACCAGGAGCACGGACTTGCCGCTCGTGGCGATTGCCTGAGCAAGGTTAATGGAAACCGTAGACTTGCCCTCGTTGGGAATCGAGGAGGTAACGGTGATGGTGCGAATGGGGTCATCCACGCTCGCAAAGCGGATGTTGGCCAGAAGGGTCTTGGCGGCATTCTGTACAACGAGCTTATCGGTGTTCTTTGCCTTAGCCATGCCTATTTACCACCTTTCATAGCCGGAATTCGGCCAACAACGGGAATACCCAGGAGCTCTTCTGCCTCTTCGGCACCGCGGATGCGGGTATTGAGCATGTCTGCCAAAACGACATAGGCAACTGCGATAAAGATACCGGCGAGGAACGCGACGGCAATATACAGCGTGCGCTTGGGGCCGCTGGGGGCTTCGGGGGTCTTAGCCTCGTCGATAACGTTGATGCTCTGGGCAGCGCCGACGTTCTGAGCGACCGTACTCACCGAGCTGGCAATGGCCTTTGCGACCTCAGCCGTCTCCTTGGCATCGGTGCCGGTAACCGAAAGCGTAATGACACGCGTGGTGGTCTCGGAGGAAACAGACACCTTGTAGTCATCCAAATCGGTGAGGCCCAGTTCTTTGGCGGCGCCGCTCTTAACGCTATCGCTATCCAGCAGCGTGGCGATATCGTTGGAAAGCATCTGGCTCGCCGAGAGATCGTTGTAGCTCATCTGACCGCTATCGTCGGTCTTGGCGAGAATGTACATGCTCGTCGTCGCGGTATAGGTGTTGTCCATCGCAACGAAGGACACGATGCCCATGGCGATCGCGCAGACCACCGGAAGGGTGATGACCAGCTTGAGGTGCTTCTTCAGCAGCTGGAACAGTTCGAGAAGGGTCATGCAGCTTGCCTTTCATTTCCCCAGTTCGGATTGACAAAACTGTCCGTATGTTATCGCATCTTTTTACCGAGACCAAACTCTATACATAAGAAACAGGCTCTCCTGTAAAAATGTCGGAAGCAATCGTAAAATTGCACAACAACGCCGCACCCGAAAGTCAAATGCGGCGTCTACATCAATATCTGTGTTGTATCGCTATGCGAATGGCTCGTCCTGCTGTATGGGAAACGTCACCGTAATGGTGGTTCCCACGCCCAACTCGCTCGACAGATCAAGCGTGGCGTGATGATACAGGGCCGCATGCTTGACAATGGCAAGCCCCAGGCCGGTTCCGCCGCGTGCCTTGGACCTACTCTTGTCCACGCGATAGAACCGCTCAAATACCTTGCCCTGTTCTTCAGGCGCGATACCGATTCCCGTGTCAGCGACAGCGAGGAACGGATGGCCTTCGTCGTTGGTGCCGCACTGCAGCGTAACCGTACCGCCGGGCCGATTGTAGCGGATGGCGTTGCTTGCCAGATTATAGATGAGCTCGTCGACCAAGCGCGACACGCCTTCGATGACCACAGGCTTGGTCTCATGACTTATCGTCACATTCGCCTGACGGGCAACCTGTTCAAGACGCTGCTCAACCGCGTAGATCGCACGCGAGAGCTCAATAGGCTCCGTGGACCCAATGGGCACCGCCTCGCCCTCAGTTGCACGTTCGGCCTCGTCCAAGTTAGACAGCGTAAGGATGTCGTTGACAAGCGCTGCCAAGCGGCCCGCCTCACGATAGATGCGACCGCCAAAGTTGCGCAGGTCGTCCTCGCCCTCGACCATGCCATTTGCGATGAGCTCGGCATAGCCCGAAATCGCCGTAAGCGGCGTCTTGAGCTCATGGGTGATATTCGCCGTGAACTCGCGGCGCATACGGTCGTTGTCCGCTAGCACCGCCATTTGGCGCTTGAGTTCCTGGCGCTGCGACTCGATGCGCTCAAGCATGGGAACCATCTCGGCATAGGCGTGCTCATAGCTACGGCGTGGGTGATCCAAATCCACCTCTTGTAACGGCGCGATGATGGCACGGGACTCACGGCGCGCCATAAAAAACGAGAGTACTGCACCCGCTGCTGCGATAAGCAGCATCGGCGCCAGCATCGACAGCAAAATCGCCGCAACGCCAGGCTGGGCCTGCGCCAAGCGAACGACCTGGCCGTTATCAAGGGTGACGGCGCGATACAGCATAATCTCGTCGAGTGTAGAGCTTGCGCGCTCCGCGGAACCCGAACCACTCTCAAAGGCCTCGATGACCTCGGGGCGATCGCCATGGTTGGGCAGTGTGGAAGGCGACGCCTCGTTGTCGTAGGCAACAGATCCGTCCTTATTGATCAGCGTGATACGAAGATCCTCGCGATCGAGGCTTCGCAAGAACGGGATGGGCTCCTGCTGCTCGTCGAGGGCGGCAGCAATGAGCTCAGTTTCCTGCGCCAGATTGGCACTCGTGGCATCCGCCAAAGTGTTTTGCACAAAGAACGCACCCAGCACCGTAAACGCCACGATAACCGCCATGGCGCAGACAAAGATCGTCACAAAAACGCGGTGCGACAGCGTATGTTTTCCCTGGGGGGCGAAGACCACGGGTTACTCCCCCGATGCGGTGGACGCGGTGTCGTCACCTTCGGCACCATCACCGGCAGAAGGCTCGGCCAGGCGATAACCCACGCCGCGCACGGTCTCGATGGCGCTGGCATGCTCGCCCAGTTTTTGGCGAAGCGTCTGCACGTGCACGTCAACGGTGCGCGAACCGCCGTCGAAGTCCCAGCCCCACACGCTCTGCAGCAACGACTTGCGGGTAAAGACCACGCCGGGCTTGCGCATGAGGTACTCGAGCAGGTCGAACTCGCGCAGGGTGAGCTTAAGCGGCTCGCCGGCAACGGTCACCTCGCGATGGCTGGGCGAGAGCACGATGTCCCCCACGCTGAGCACATCGCTCGCCTGCTTGACCATGCCGCCGCGACGCAGCAGTGCGCGGCAGCGGCTCGCAAGCTCCATGAGCGAAAACGGCTTAGTCAGGTAATCGTCGGCACCGCCATCGAGCGCCATCACCTTGTCGAGCTCGGTGTCCTTGGCGGTAAGCATCATGATGGGCACCGTCGCCGTCAGGCGATCGGCACGCAGGCGACGCATAATTGCCAGGCCATCGGTATCGGGCAGCATGATGTCGAGCAGGACAGCATCGGGCACCCGTCGCGCCACAGCAGCCTTAAACTCGCCATCGCACGAAAAGCCCTCGGCCTCGATCCCCTGCTTGCGCAGCGCATAGACCGTCAAATCCCTGATGTTGTCATCGTCCTCGACGTAATAGATCATGTTGAACCCCTTTGCGGCCGGCATGACCGCATCTTAACCCTAAAGGCACCTGTAAAAGACAGCGTCAGCCAAAACGCCCCGTCAAATAATCCGCGGTGCGCGGATCGGACGGATTCTTGAAGAGTTGCGCGGTGGGCGCGTGCTCCACCAGCTCACCCAGCAAAAAGAACGCAACCGAATCGGAAATACGCGCGGCCTGCTGCATGTTGTGCGTCACGACCACCAGCGTGCAGGTCTCCTTGAGCTCGCAGGCCAGCTGCTCCACCACGAGCGTCGACACAGGGTCGAGTGCCGAGGTCGGCTCGTCCATCAGCAGAATGTCGGGCTGCACGGCAAGTGCGCGAGCGATGCACAGGCGCTGCTGCTGTCCACCCGAAAGACCCAGTCCCGACTCTTTGAGCTTGTCCTTGGCCTCGTCCCACAGGGCAGCGCGACGCAGGGAGTCCTCGACCAGCTCATCGAGCACGGCGCGGTCGCGCACACCCATACCGCGAGGACCGTAGGCGACGTTGTCGTAGATGCTCATGGGAAACGGGTTGGGGCGTTGGAACACCATGCCCACGCGCTGGCGCAAACGGCAGATGTCGCAATCGCCCAGGATATCTTGACCATCGAGCGCAATCTTGCCCTCGATGCGGCAATCCTTGATGCCGTCGTTCATGCGGTTAAAGCAGCGCAGCAACGTAGACTTTCCGCAGCCCGAAGGCCCGATGAACGAGGTGATCTGCTTGTCGCGGATCTTGATATTCACGTCCTTGAGCGCATGGTGGTCGCCATAGAACAGGTCGAGGCCCTCGACGTCGATGCGCGTCGGCGAGGCGGCAAGTTCCTCTGCCGTGGGGCGAGTCGCATCCCCAACCTCGCGCTCATGCGCGGCCTCGGCCTGCGCTTCCATGAGTTCTTCAAGCTCCGTGGGCTCCGCAGCCGCAGCAGCCGTCATACCGCATACCTCCATATCGATATCAATTCAGCAGTATCGATAGTAGAAATCGCGGCTCATATGCACGTGAGCGCATTGTCAAGTGTTTGTAAGGGCACGCTGGCTATGCGGCGGGCAGCTCGATGGTGAATATCGTGTGTTCGGGCGTCGATTCACATGCAACGGTACCGCCGTGTGCCGCGATGATCTCCTTGGCAATAGCAAGGCCCAGGCCGGCACCACCGCGATTGGTCGCACGCGCCGCATCCAGGCGATAGAACTTCTCAAAGATCACCTTGAGCTTAGCCGCAGGGATAGGATCGCCCTGATTGATAAAGCGCACGCGCACGCCGCCATCGTCTTGGCGCCTGGCCTCAATCGTGATAGTCGAGCCCTCATAGCTATAGGCGACGGCGTTTTTCATGATGTTGTTAAACACGCGGGCCATCTTATCGCCATCCACGAGCACCGTCAGGTCCTCGCGAATATCAACCTGGGCTTCCTTATGCTGCTCGTTGAGGATGGGATAGAACTCGTCAGCCACCTGAGCCAGCAGCAACCCCAGATCAACATAGCCGCGCGTGAGCACGATATCGTGGAAGTCAAAGCGCGTGATATCGAAGAACTCCTCGATGAGCGCATCGAGCCGGTACGCCTTGTCGAGTGCCACGCCCGTAAAGCGCGCACGTTGCTCAACCGGCAGCTCAGGAGCCTCTTGCAGCAGCGAAAGATAGCCCACCACACTGGCAAGCGGGGTGCGTAGGTCATGTGCCAAGTACGTGACCAAATCGTCCTTGCGATGAGACTCGTCACGCAGAGCTTGCTGCACCTTGCGCTCACGGTCACGCACGCGGTTAAGGGCGCCCTCGACCTCCAAGAAGTCGCCGTCGATGTTATCCCAGGTGTCGGGGTGATCGATCAGGCGATCTTGAATACGAGCGGCCAGCACACAATCGGCATGCTGCTCGCCCTGCTCGTAGCCATGGTAGTACAGGGCGCGGCCGCAAAAGAACAGCACGCACACGGCAAGCGCCAGCACAAAGCCAAGCATGTTGAATACAAAGCCGGCATCGAACAGCACTGGCCCTTCGATGCCGCCGAGCGCCATGGCGCCAATCGCCAACGTCATGGCCCACGCGGCACCGCCAATCACCACGCAACGGCGCACGATTTCGAATCGATCGATCAGCAAAAAGCCGACAAGCAGCACCGCTAAGACTCCGGCGATGTTGTCGATGCCAATCAGCAGCAGGCTCAGCAAAAAGAGCAGCACCGTCGCAAGCGCGCGGTTGTCGACGACTGCCCGTACGTATTCAAAGAGTCGATCGGGCACCTCGAATGCCTGCCTATCGTCTTTTGTCATATCCACTTCCCCACCATCAAAGGCGCTATTCGATTATGTAGCCGACGCCCCAGACGTTTTTGATAAAGCGCGGCTTTTGAGCGTCGTCGCCAATCTTTTCGCGCAGGTGGCGAATGTGCACCATCACCGTATTGTTGGAGCCGGGCATAAAATCCTCGTTCCACACCGCGCGGAACAGATCCTCCACGGCTACCACGCTGCCGCGATGCTCAACCAGATACAGCAAGATGGAATACTCGATGGGCGTGAGGCGCACCGGTGCACCGTCCACCGTTACGGACCGAGCATCGCGGTTGATCTCCAGACCGTCGAGCTGGATGGTCGGCGACTCGGCCGCCTGCGAGCGGCTACCGTAGCTGGTGTAGCGGCGAAGCTGAGCGTGCACGCGCGCGATGAGCTCCAGCGGACGGAACGGCTTAACCACGTAATCGTCCGCGCCAAGCGAAAGGCCCTCGATCTTGTCTTGCTGGGCATCGCGCGCCGTCAGCATGATCACAGGATAGGTATGGCCGGAACGGATCGTACGCAGTAGCTCAAAGCCATCGATATCGGGCAGCATGACATCCAACAGTGCCAGATCGAACTCCTGCTCCAGGATTGCCTTGGCAGCATCGGCCCCGCTATAGGCAATCTGGACATCAAAGCCCTCTTTTGTAAGGTAGATACCAACCAAGTCGGCGATGGCCTTCTCGTCATCAACTACCAAAATGCGCTCGTTCATGCGTGCTCCTCTCGCGCTCCATTATGCCCGAGGGGACGCATGCCACACACAACAAGCGTTGGTGATTAAGTCGGCCTTAAGCACCCTTGTGCCCGTTCGGGCGCGGATGTGGGCCACGCACGCACGCGATGATCGCCGACACCGGTAAACGATATACTCTAGTTCCAGAAGAGACCATCCCGTCGAAAGCGAAATCCGTGAAGTCCCTCACCTCTTTTGCAAAGCGCTCAGCCCAGCTTGCCGCCGGCTTTGTCTGCGCTATCGCCCTTGCCGCTGGCGTGCCCACCGTCGCCGGCGCCCAAGTACTCACGACCGACAATGTTTGCGGCAAAACCGCCGATGCGCGCGGCATCACGGCCGAAAACCTGCCCGATATCGATGCGACCAATGCCCTCGTCATGGGCAAAGACGGCACCGTCTACTATGCCCGCGGCGCCGATGAGCAGGTTAAAATCGCCTCGATCACCAAGGTCATGACCGCAATCCTAACCGTCGAGAATTGCAAGATGGACGAGAAGGTCACGGTGAGCAACGCCGCAGCCACCGTGGGTAATTCGACCGCCGGCTTGCTCGAAGGTGACGAGCTTACCGTGGAGCAGGCACTGCGCGGCCTGATGATTCCCTCGGGCAACGACGCCGCCGTCGTGCTCGCCGAATATGTGGGCAAGAAGATCGACCCTAAGACCAAAGACGCCGAGGCCACATTTGTGAAGGCCATGAACGAGCGCGCTAAAAAGCTCGGCTGCACCGGTACGCTTTTTGAAAACCCGCATGGTCTGGACTTTGATGAGTGGGCTGGCAATATGCACTCAACCGCACACGACGTAGCGCTGATGATGCAGGAGGCCATGAAAAACGACACGATCCGCGAGGTCGTAGCGAGCGAGGATTCCTGGATCGAGGTCACGGGCGCCGACGGCACCGACCATTCGCATTCCATGGACACGCATAACTATTTGCTGGGCCAAGATGGCAACATCGGTGGCAAGACCGGCACCACCGACGACGCGGGCTACTGCTTTACGAGCGCCTACAACCGCGACGGCGACGAGATCTACACTGTTATTTTGAACTCCACCACCACCGACCAGCGCTTTACCGATACCGCCAGCCTTGCCAACTGGTACTACGGCCACAAGGTGACGGTCGCAATCGCCAACACGCAGGAAAAGACCGCCAACGGCAACCCGCTTATGGCGCGCATTGGCCAAACCGACTGGACGGATAAGACGATCGACGCCACACTCGCCGATCCTACGGCGCAAGCGACCGTGTTTTCCCTTGCCGGCGAGGTGACCGAAAAGGTTAGCTACGACGATCTTTCGGGCACGGTGCATGTGGGCGACAAGGTGGGCAGCGTCACGCTCAAGCAGGACGGCACCAAGATCGCCGTCATGGACCTAGTTGCCGACGAGGAAGGCGCAGGGCCGAATCCCATTGAATGGCTCCTTGTGAAGCTTGATCGCTTGGGCCGTCGCATCGACAACCGCCCGCTCACAGCAGAAAGCGAGACCGTCGCCAAGGCGCCCGAGGTGTAGGGCGCAAGAATAATAAGCCCACTGAAAGGAGGCGTCCGAAAGGATGCCTCCTTTTTTGAGGGTTCGAATCCCCAGCCGCCATTCTTGATAATAAAAAGGGCCCCAAATGGGACCCTTCTTTCAAGTCATACTGGCGGAGAGCTGGGGATTCGAACCCCAGATGCCCTTTTGGGGCATACTCGCTTAGCAGGCGAGCACCTTCGGCCTCTCGGTCAGCTCTCCGTAACAGCCGTTCTATAGTAACCAAACAGCCAAGGATGAGCAAGAGGAAATTTTCTAATTGCCTAGCAGCCTTTCCTTCTTGAAAGCTTCGCCTACCCCAGCGAGCGGTTGAGGGAGCCGAGCTCGTCGTTGCCCATGGTGCGCCACATTTGGAAGATACAACCGCGCGCCAGGAAAAAGAAACCGTTGTCGACCAGTTGCACAGCGGCATCTGCCAGCTGATTCGTCACGGCGGACACTGGCGGCAGCTCTAGTCCAGCCTTGTGGATGGTCTCGACCGCTTCCTCGAACGTCGGAGGCTCGCTGACGCCCATCTCGTTCATAAGGCCCTGCATTTCTTCCAGCGCGCTGCTGCCCGACTCCTCGCCGCGCGGCACCAGACGGTAACAAGCCAGCGCCAGGTCGAGCTGATCGCAATTCCAATAGGCAAACGCCAAGCGATAGAACAGGTAGCCGATTGCAGAACGATCGCTGGCAATACGTAGGCCGTGGCGCGCCACCTCGATAATCTCGTCAAAGCGCTCCAGACGCGCAAGCACGTTGATGAGCGCAAAGTGCGACTGCATGGACGAGCGCGCCAGATCGTAAAGATGGCGCACCTCGGGCAGCGCTCGTTCAAAGTCCTCTTGCTCGGCGTAAAAGCTGCAGATCTCGTGCTGGGCAAAGTACAGCGCATCGGGCGCACGAAGGATTCGCACAGAGCGGTCTTCTTCCAACACCGGTAGCACCATGCGCACCAGCTGGTTATCGCAAAACTGCGTTTGAACCGGACCTGTCGCCAAAAGCTCGGCGACGGCGCACTTGGCCTCCAACTCCTCGACAAGACGGGAAAAACCTTCAAAAGCACCTGTACGGTCGACTTTTGCCTGCTCGCGCAATTCAACAACACGGGCCACGTATGGGTCGTCGTCCTCTTCCATGACCTCCAGCTCGTCAGCCGTATCGGCAAGCAGCAGATCGCGCAGCGCCAGCGGCAGCATGCGATGGTCATCACGCGGACGAGCATGAACCTCCGCCGGTTCAATCGTCTCCGGAGCGGTTGACTCATACGCCTCAAGCACACGCTTGCACGGCATATCGTCCATGTCCATGCTCTCAAGATCCTTGGCGACAGGCACGCAATCGGCCAGATAGGCCGCGCGCCCAAGGAAATACGTTGCGACAACGCGCTCGCCCTGCTCACTGTCGGGAGCAGCAATCTGCACATAGCAGCGCGTGATGCAGGTGCCCGCGGCAAAACACGCTGCCGCAAGCGTGAGTGCCACGCGCGCATCGTGCTCCGCGGCCCAGATCGCACGCGCGTCCTCGTCCAACTCGCGCCAGGCGTCATCTTGAGCGTCGTATTCACGTTGCGGCATGGCATCAACGGCAGACTGCCCAAACCGAACGAGCATGATCCCCTCGGCAACGTTTGCCCGATAGGTATAGTCGAGCCGCGTGACCACGTTAAGTGCCTCGACAATACGCGCGAAGCGGGTACGCACATCCCACTCACCGCCCGGCTGGCAAGCCACCGTACCCGGTTTGCCCCACGGGTTATCGCTCGAGGCCGTATCAAGCAGTCGGGGAACATCGTTGGTCGTCTTGGCGATATGCCACGCATCAAAGAGCGCGCAGCCCTCAAGGCTCGGCGAGGATGCCGCAGGGACCAATCCGGCCCCGATGTGCTCAAGGATGCCGGAGAGACGGTTAAGACGGCACTCGATGGCAAGCAGCATGTCAATCTCGTCCTGGTCCAGCAGGCTGCGATCAAAATTGAGATAGAAAAGCTTTGAGCGATCGATGCGAGCCAGGCTCATCTCGGACTTAGCGGCGATGGTGCGCAAGCGAGGCAAGTCAATTTCACTCATAAGGGCGGCGGCATAGCGCTCGATACCGCTCGGATTCTCGGCATGGTCAACGCGGTAGAGCAGTGTCTCGATAGCGTCAGGTAGCGGTGTCGTGTTAAAGCCCAAAAACACCTCGACCGGCTCGGGCAACTTTACGAGCTTGATCTTGTCGACAACGTTTTGCATACCCTCGTCGAGTCCGTCGGCGTCCGCCGTGCTCGCAATGGTATTTTCGGAGTCAGCGAATATCACGTAGCGCAGGAACATCGATGCCATGAACTCACCGTAAGGAAGGGAGCGGGTCGAATTCCATGTCTCGTGATCGGACTGTTCGCGCATGGGACCTTCGGGAGAGCCGACGGTTCGCGCGCACGCGCGCATCGTGCCGTTTGCTCCCCTCACCATAATCTCACCAATACCGGAGTCCGACTCGTCAAGGACCAGTTCCATGTCGGGATCGTTGGGCAGCGGAGCCTCGCTGACGGGGCGGTCCACCTTGTACACCTCACCCGAAACGCTTACGTAGCCCAAAAGCGACACATGGCTTTTGCCAACGAATTCGACGACATAACAAGATTCATGCTGATCCTCGCCAAAGAGTTTCCAGACCACGCCATATGAGCGTCCCGCAGGCTGCTCGGGCATCGCCGGAAAGCGCTTCTTGGGATCGAGAAACCTGAGCTTGTATGTCGGACGCTCTGCCACGAAATATCACCCTGATCGGTCGCTTGAGAAGGAGTGGTCGCGAATAAGTCGCGACATCTACTCGGAATCTTACACGAGTCGACAGGAAATCGTCCCTTTGGACAAAAGCACTCAAGCTGGCGCAAAAGAAAAGCCCCCGTTGCCGGGAGCTTTAATCTCAAATGGTGCGGCGTATAGGATTCCGCGCATCCGCTGCGCGGATCCGCACCGGCTTCGCCCGCCTGCCGGCGTGCTCGCCCGCGGGCTAAAAACGCTCCGCGTTTTCTTTACGCCCGCGCCTCGACCGAGGTTCGAATCAATGCGGTGTTTACGTAAAAGAAAAGCCCCCGTTGCCGGGAGCTTTAATCTCAAATGGTGCGGCGTATAGGATTCGAACCTATGACGTTCTGATTCGTAGTCAGACCCTCTATCCAGCTGAGGTAACGCCGCGACTTGTTGATTATTATGCACATGGACTGAATAATGGTCAAGCATTTTTTCAAAAAAAGTTATCGAATTTGATTTTTACTCATTTGATGCAGTCGATCGAATCGATACTTTCAAACACGGCGAAAGCAACTCCTCAAGTATGTCGACATATAAGAAAAGCCTCCGTTACCGGAGGCTTTAAAGTTCAGTTGGTGCGGCGTATAGGATTCGAACCTATGACGTTCTGATTCGTAGTCAGACCCTCTATCCAGCTGAGGTAACGCCGCAACGCACGGATTATTATGCACGCGAGCCCCCGATGGGTCAAGCGACAATTAGAAAAAATTTTACGGAGTGATAATTAAGTTGTTCGCGCCTCGACCGAGGTTCGAATCCATGCGGTGTTTACGTAAAAGAAAAGCCCCCGTTGCCGGAGGCTTTCAATTTCAATTGGTGCGGCGTATAGGATTCCGCGCATCCGCTCCGCGGATCCGCGCCGGCTTCGCCCGCCTGCCGGCGTGCTCGCCCGCTCGCTACGGACGCTCCGCGTCCGCTTCACGCTCGCGCCTCGACCGAGGTTCGAATCCCTGTCTGGTCTCCAAAAAAGAAAAGCCCCCGTTGCCGGAGGCTTCAAGTTCAATTGGTGCGGCGTATAGGATTCGAACCTATGACGTTCTGATTCGTAGTCAGACCCTCTATCCAGCTGAGGTAACGCCGCAGCGCAAGACATATAAAACCACTTTAGCTTATTGGAGTCAAGCACAATTTCAAACTTTTTTGTGGAACGCAGTCTTGTCATGCTGCTCCGCATATACCGCCATTCCCCGTACGATCGATTGGCTTTTCGATCACGTCAAACTTAGCATCAAGTTCCCTCAGGAGCGATCTCACCCGCTGGGCACAATCATAATCGGCAAACGAGATGCTCAACATGCGAGCAACCTGATTAGATGTCTGGACCCCATAGAAATGCTCTAGGGCCACAAGCCCCTCGTGCGCCACAAACGTCTCAACCACATGAGGCGACTCCTCGTAGCACCATTGCGTCAACGGCCCCTCGCTCGTCTGTCGAACCACCAGGCCACCCATGCCAGACGGCTCACACGTCACAAGCAGGTACTCCCCGCCCTCGTCGCTCTCAAACAAAACCACCCGATCATCAAACAGCTCCATCGCGTCCCCTTTCTCTCGCTCTTATTTAGCAAAAGCATAGCAGGTAGATGGCTGTATACAGAACAGTTGTTCGTGTGTTTTCTATTGAGCTGTCCGCACAGCATGGTATGGCCGCACACAAAAAGGGCACCCCAAAAAGGAGTGCCCTAGCAAATCGCTTATGCAGCCAATCTACGCGACCGGCTCGATCTTCTCGAGGCCGCCCATGTAGGGACGCAGAACCTCGGGGATCGTGATGGTGCCGTCAGCGTTCTGGTAGTTCTCCAGAATGGCTGCCATGGTACGGCCAGCCGGCAGGCCGGAACCGTTAAGGGTGTGCAGGTAGCGCGAACCCTTGAAGTTCTCGGGGTCGCGATACTTGATGTTGGCGCGACGGGCCTGGAAGTCACCGCAGTTGGAGCAGGAGCTGATCTCCTTGTAGGCGTTGTAGCTCGGCAGCCAGACCTCGATGTCGTAGGTCTGACGGGCAGAGAAGCCCAAGTCGCCGGTGCACAGGCTAATCACGCGATACGGAAGACCCAGCTGCTGCAGCAGGTACTCGGCCTCGGCGGTCATGCTCTCGAGCTCCTCGTCGGACTCCTCCGGCTTAGCGAACTTGACCATCTCGACCTTGTCGAACTCGTGCTGACGGATGATGCCGCGGGTGTCGCGACCGGCGGAACCGGCCTCCTCGCGGAAGCAGGGAGTGAAGGCAGTGTAGCGGCGCGGCAGGGTATCGGCGTCGAGGACCTCACCGGCGTGCAGGTTGGTGAGCACGACCTCGGCGGTAGGGATCAGGAAGTTGTCGCCCGAGACGTGATAGGCGTCGTCCTCGAACTTGGGCAGCTGACCCGTACCGAACATGGTCTGACGCTTGACGACGATGGGCGGCCACCACTCCTTGAAGCCACGGCTCGTGTGCGTGTCCAGGAAGAAGTTGATAAGGGCGCGCTCCAGGCGGGCGCCGGCGCCACCGAGAACGGTGAAGCGGCTGCCGGAGAGCTTGTTGCCGCGCTCGAAGTCGAGGATGTCCAGATCGGTGCCCAGGTCCCAGTGCGGCTTAAAGTCGAAGTCGAACTCGCGCGGGGTGCCCCAGCGGCGACGCTCGATGTTCTCGTCCTCGTCCTTACCGTACGGGGTGGCATCGCACGGAATGTTGGGCAGGTGAGCCATGAAGTCGTACTGCTCCTGCTCGAGGGCGGTGCGGCGCTCGGCCAGACCGTCAATCTTCTCGTTGACGGCGCGCACGGCCTCCTTGGCGGCCTCGGCCTCGTCCTTCTTGCCCTCCTTCATCAGGGCGCCGATCTTCTTGGACTCGGCATTGCGCGTGGCTTGAAGTTCCTCAACCTCGGTGATGACGGCACGACGCTCGTCGTCGAGCTCAAAGAACTTCTCGCGATCCCAAGACGTCTGGCGGTTAGCCATGGCGACATCGATGGCATCGGGGTTCTCGCGAACAAACTTGATATCAAGCATTAGATCCTCCGGCGATATACATTCCATTTAGGTTGCAACCTTGTACATGTATGGGCAAGTATATACTTATGAGCGTTTACGACCCAACTCAACTACGCAAGAAGGCACCCAATGGACGCAGTTTTTTCCTTTTTGTTTGGCACCCGCACCGGTTTTGCCATCCTTTTCGCCAGCGGCATCCTGCTGTTTGCGATTATTGCCTTTGTAATGGAGAAGCGCACCCATAAGATGTATGTCGACCGCGGCCCCAAGTCCGAGGACGAAGAAGACGGCTTCTGGGACTAACCTGCCAAAAAGGGACAGGTTTATTTTGGTCGGTTTTATCTGGGCAAACGCAAGCGCCCCGCAACTGGAATTGAGCCAGTTGCGGGGCACTTTTCGCTAAAAGGACAAAACCGCAGGAAAAACCTGCCAACATAAACCTGTCCCTAAATAGCAGGTTTTACTGGAGGGTTGCGTCGATTGCCTTGACCAGGGCGCTGCGCATGCCGGCGTCCTCGAGCGCAACGACGCCCTTGATGGTGGCACCACCGGGCGAGCATACGGCATCCTTCATCGCCGCAGGATGCTGGCCAGTTGCAAGCTGCAGCTTTGCCGTACCCAGCACCATCTGGCTCACAATGCGATAAGCATCCGCACGCGGGATACCGTGCTTGACCGCCGCATCGCCCAGGGCCTCGATCGCCATGGCGACAAACGCCGGAGCGCAACCACCCACCGTGCCGCCCACAAACAGCAGGCTTGTGTCGAGCTCGACGACAGCGCCAAGCTTACCGAGCAGGTCGAGCACCACAGCACGCTGCTCGTCGTTAAGCGTCGAAGCCTTCTCGCAGGCGATGACGCCCTCGCCCACCGAAACCGGCGTGTTGGGCACCGTCGAGATATGCGCGACGCCCGGCAGGACCTGCTCCCACTTGGCACTGTCCCAGGTCCAGGCAACCGACAGAACGACCTTTTTGGCAAGAGCATCCTTGAGCGGGGCGAATACCTTCTCGATCATGTACGGTTTGACCGCAGCGACCACGATATCGGATGCGGCGACAACCTCGGCGGCATCGTGGCAGGCGACCATGCCGCGCGCCTCGCAGCGCTCAACCAGTGCGTCGTAGCGACCCGCGCAGGCGCACATGTCGCTCGCAGCTACACCGGCAGCGATCCAGCCATCGGCCATAGCGCTCGCCATATTGCCAAAACCGACAAATCCAATCTTCATATCGCATAGTCCTTTCAGACACATTCCTCAAAACGAAAGGTATTGTCCCACGCCATTGTTTCGTATTGCCGACCTATTTGTGATACGGCTCGCCACGACTGATCTTGCAGGCACGGTAAATCTGCTCTAGCAGCACCACACGCGCCAGGTTATGCGGCAAGGTAATGCGTCCAAAGCTGAGCATCTCGTCGGCGCGGGCGCGCACCTCATCACTCACGCCGTCCGATCCGCCAATCACAAAGGCGATGTCGCTGTTACCACGCAGCATAAGATCATCGAGCCGCGCCGAGAGCTCCTCACTCGAACGCTCCTTGCCCTCGATAGCCAGCAGGATCACATGCGCTCGAGACGGCAAGGCAGCAAGAATCGCCGCCCCTTCCTTGTCACGCGCGGCATCCACGCCGCCCGCCTTAGCCGGGTCGATATCGGCCACCTCGCGCATATCCACCTTGGCATAGGCGCCCAGACGCTTCGTGTACTCAGCGCAGGCATCCTTCCAAAAGCGCTCCTTGAGCTTGCCAACACAAACGACGGTGTATTTCACGCGTGCCTACTCCTTTGACTCGTTCTGAACCTTACCGGCAGCCAGCATCTGCTCGAACATAGAGGCCGACTGCGAGAAGTCACTCGGCAACACGACCGTCGAGTTTTTGCCCGTACGTGCGAACTCCGTCATCATCTCGGTCCACTGCGTAAACATGAACAGTTGGTTGGCCTCATCGTTGCCAACACCCGTCTCCTGGATAATCTCGAGCGAGTCCTTGATGCCCAGCGCGATCGCCTTGCGCTGGTTGGCGATGCCCTCGCCCGCCTTTTCCATAGCCTCAGCCTCGGCGGTCGCCTCGGTGACGCGCTTGATGCGGTCTGCCTCGGCGAGCTCCTGTGCCGCAGCGCGCTTGCGCTGGGCGGCGTTGATGTCGTTCATGGAGTTCTCAACCTCGGTCGGCAGTGCGATTTTGGTGATGAGCGTCGACACGAGGGTGAAGCCGTAGGCGGCCATCTGCTCGGAAACGGTAGCGTTGACATCCTTGGCGATGTCATCCTTCTTGGCAAAGACCTCATCGAGTGTGTAGACAGGAATCGAAGAGCGCAGGGCGTCGGTGATGAAGTCACGCATCTGGTCGACGGGCTCCTGCAGCATGTAGTAGCTCTTGTAGATGCCCGAATCTGCCGGGCCGGCGCCCATGTCGTAGCTCACGTGGTACTGAGCGGAGACCTCAAGGCCGATGGTCACGTTGTCCTGGGTCTTAACGTCGATGCCAAAACCGTTTTTCATGGTGCGCAGGCTCACCGTGGCGGCCTTGCGGTCGATCACGGGCACCTTCACGTGGAAGCCCGCGTTGACGATACGATTGAACTTACCCAAGCGCTCGATGATCACAGCGTGCTGCTGCTCAACGACGTAGCAGGCGTTGGGAAGCAACAGCAGCAGGATGATGATGGGAATCAAAAGGCTCGTAAGGGCAGCGATGATACCGGAAAACAGCATGGTCTCTCCTCTGATAGGCACACGTTGCCATTAGGATACCCGTCCAAGGAGATCGTGCATAACAAAAAAGCCCCCATTGCTGGGAGCTCTTTCATTTAATGGTGCGGGCGAAAGGACGTCCGCGTATCCGCTTCGCGGATCCGCACCGGCTTCGCCCGCCTGCCGGCGGACTCGCCAGCTCGCTAAAAACGCTCCGCGTTTTCTTGACGCTCGCTCCTTCGCAGGTTCAAGTCCCCGCGGTGGGCCCATAACAAAAAAGCCCCCATTGCTGGGAGCTCTTTCAATCAATGGTGCGGGCGAAAGGACTTGAACCTTCATGGGGTTGCCCCCATACGGACCTGAACCGTACGCGTCTGCCAATTCCGCCACGCCCGCGTGCAGGAATTAGAATAACGGAGCGCCACTGCGAACGCAAGAACTATTTTTGAAAAAGTTTGCAGGCATTTTCCCAAGCGGCATGCGCGATTGTTTCGGCGTCCTCACCAGTGCGATCGACACGGTTGTTAACCAGCGCGTTTGCCGTAATGGAGATCATTGCGGGCTCGCATTCAAGACCGCGGATGGGCTCCGGAGCCATATACGGGCAATCCGTCTCGAACAAAATTCGATCGAGTGGGGTTGCCGCAAATGCCTCGCGCACGTCGTCGTTGCGCTTAAAGGTGGCCGCACCACCATAGGCGATATAGCAGCCCAGCTCCACAAAGCGCTCCATCGTGGCGCGGTCCTCGCCAAAGCAGTGCAGCACACAACCGGCCTGGGGCACGCCCACCTCACGAAGCACGTTGTAGGCGTCCACGTGCGAGGTACGCTCCTGGTCCATGTCCTCGTGACGCAGATGCAGCTCCACCGGCACGTTACGACACACGGCAAGCTCGAGCTGGCGCGCCATGCAATCAATCTGCACGCTGTGGGGCGCCGGCGTGATGTCGTCGTCGTAATCCATGTGGTAGTCCAGACCGATTTCGCCAATACCGGCGCACAAAGGGTCATCAAGCGCAGCAACAACCTGTGCGTGAACGTCGTCGGTATAGTCCGGCGCGCCATACGGATGCACGCCGGCAAGATACTTGATCTGCGGGATATCCTGCATCGGCAGAATCTCGCGCGTCAGCCAGTCGCTATAGTCCGTCACGCTGCGCTTATCGGCGATGGGGTCGAAGACCGTCACCAACAGGTCGATGCCTGCCGCCTTGGCACGCACGAGTGTCTCGGGCACATCCTTGCCCCAGAACGAAAGCAGATGCGCATGTGTGTCGGCAAGCGGTGCCAAGGGCACGGGACAAGCAACCGTCTTCTTTTTTTTGGTAAACGTCACGCGTTCGGCATTAAGCGTCATGGGAAAGCTCCCGGGCCAGACGGACAAAGTCGGCAACATCGAGCGTCTCGGCGCGCGTGGTGGGTGCGATACCGCAAGCCTCAAAGGCGGCATCGAGCACGTCCTTGGCAAAGCCGTTGGCGCTCATGGAATTGCGGATGGTCTTGCGACGCTGAGCAAATGCAGCGTCAATCACGCGGGCCACAAATTCGCGATCGAGTCCTTCGGGCACCACACCGTCAACACGGTCGATACGCACGACGGCCGAGTCCACGTGTGGCGCCGGCATAAAGCAACGCGGCGGCACCTCAAAGCGACCCGTTACCTGCGCATACAGGCCAAGCTTTGCCGTATAGCCGCCATAGGTCTTGTTGCCCGGCACTGCGGCAATGCGATCGGCAACCTCCTTTTGCACCATGACGACGGCGCGCTTTAGCGCCGGCATCGTCTGGAAAAATTGCAAAATGATCGTCGCCGCCACGTTATAGGGCAAGTTCGCGACAAATACCGTCGGCTCACCGCCCGCAGCCTGCTCAATCTGCTCCGGGCCCACCTTAAGCGCGTCGCCCATGATAAAGCGGAAGTTGGCATAGTCGGCGGCGTGGGCATCGAGCACCGGCTCAAGCTCGGGATCGGCCTCAATGGACGTAACGCACGCCGCTTCCTGCAGCAACGCAAGTGTCAACGTACCGCAACCTGGACCCACCTCGAGTACGCGCTCGTCACCTGCAAGCTCGGCAAGCTCGCAGATACGTTCGATCACATGATTGTCGATTAGAAAGTTCTGGCCCAGGCGATGCTTGGTCGCAAGGCCAAACTCCTCCAGCAGCTCCCTGGTGGCCGTGGGGTTTGCCAAAGGCGAAGTTGTCATGGTTGCCTCCTTAGCATGATGGCGGCGTCTTGAAACAAAAGGGCATGGACCGTGGCGGCCATGCCCTTACAGCTAAACAGCAAATTGCCGATATGGCGCTCGCGCGGTCTCTACGCCAGACGCGGGAACAGCGGATCGCCCTTCTCGACGGGCTGACCGCCGGCAAGCAGGCCCCAAGTGCAAATGCCCTTGAGGTCGTCGCTCGCGGCCTCGCCCTCACAGGACAGGCGGCGCAGGGCCTCGGCAGAGGTCTGAGGCATGAGCGGCATCAGCAGGTGAGCGGCAATGCGGATGGCCTCGAGCAGGTTGTAGATCACAAACGCCAGCTCGTCAGCCTTGGCCTCGTCCTTGGCAAGTGCCCAAGGCTCGGAGTCCTCAATGTAGTGGTTGGCGGCGTGGATGAGCTCCATGACCTCGTCCTTGGCTCCGCCGTAATCGAGCACGTCCATCTTGGCCATGTAGCGCTCGACCAGACCATCGGCGATCTTTGCCAGCGGGTTATCGAACGCGTCGGCAGACGCCGGTTTAGCCGGGGCGCAGCCGTCAAAGTACTTTGCGCTCATGTTGAGCGAGCGCGAAATGAGGTTGCCCCAGCTGTTGGCCAGATCGGCGTTGTAGACCTGCTCCATACGATCGAAGCTGATGGCGCCGTCGGTGCCGGGGACCACGTCGGTCATAAAGTAATAGCGGTAGCCCTCGACGCCCAGCATGTCGATAACATCCTGCGGAGCGATGGCGTTGCCGCGGCTCTTGGACATCTTCTCGGCCTTACCGGTCTCGGCATTGCGCACGGTCAGGAAGCCGTGGGCAAAGACGTGCTCGGGCAGGGCCTCGCCGATGGCCATGAGCATCGCGGGCCAAATGACGCAGTGGAAGCGGATGATGTCCTTACCCACGATGTGGAACTGCGCGGGCCAGCGATAGGCCAGCTCGGCACGCGCCTCATCGGTGTCGACACCGTAGCCGACGGCCGTCATATAGTTGAGCAGCGCATCGAACCACACGTAGGTCACGTGACCCTCGTCAAACGGGACCTGAATGCCCCAGTCAAAGCTCGTGCGGCTCACGGAAAGGTCGTTAAGGCCGCCCTCGACAAAGCTACGTACCTCGTTCATGCGGAACGCAGGCTCGACAAAGTCGGGGTGCTCGTCATAGAGCTTGAGAAGCTTGTCCTGGAAGGCGGAAAGCTTAAAGAAGTAGGACTCCTCCTGCACGCGCTCAAGCGGACGGTGGCAGTCGGGGCATAGATGCTGGCCGACGCTGCCGTACTCCTCGTCGCCCTTCTGGACCTGCGTATCAGTGAAGTAGGTCTCGTCAGGCACGCAATACCAACCGTCGTAGCTGCCCTTATACAGGTAACCGGACTCCTTCATGCGCTCCCACAGGTACTGCACGGCATGATGCTGGCGCGGCTCGGTGGTGCGGATGAAGTCGTCGTTGGAAATCTCGAGCTTGCTCCAAAGCTCCTTGAAGTGCGGGGCCTGGCTATCGGTCCACTCCTGCGGCGTCATGCCATGCTTGGCTGCGGCCTCGGCGACCTTCTCGCCGTGCTCGTCCATGCCGGTCAGGAACTTGACGTTATAGCCGGCGGAGCGGCGATAGCGAGCCTGGACGTCGGCGATGATGGTGGAATAAGCCGTGCCCAGGTGCGGATCGGCGTTGACGTAGTAGATGGGCGTCGTGATAAAAAACGAAGGCTTGCTTTGATCCATGGGGTTTGTCCTCCAGAAAAACGTTGCATACAGGGGATGATTCTAGCGCAAGGGCTGGATATCCTCCATCTATTGCATATCGAGCACCATGGCATAGACATCGCGCTTGCGGCGCGAATACTTCTGAGACAGGCGCTTGGCCACCGCAGAGGCGGGCTCCCCCTCCTCGAGCGCGGTGCGGATATCCTCGCGCAGGGCATCGTCGGGATCCGCTACCGCAGCGCCAACCGGCGCGATGCCGGCCTCCTCGTCCTCGCTCGGCGGCGCGATGACCAGCGCAATCTCGCCCTTTACCTCGCCGCGAGCACGCAGCTCCTCGGCAAGCTGGTCAGCGGGCCCGCGCAAGACCTCCTCGTGCAGCTTGGTGAGTTCGCGGCAGACGGCGACCTCACGCTGGGGAAAGACCTCCGCCACGGCCTCGAGCGTCGCCACGATACGATGTGGAGACTCGTAGAAGATGAGTGCGCCAGGCACCACGGCAAGGCGCTGCAAACGGCGCACACGGTCGCCGTGCTTTCGGCCCAAAAAGCCCTCGAAGAAAAAATGCTCGCAGGGAATGCCGGACGAAACAAGCGCCGTGACGCAAGCAGAGGGCCCAGGAATAACTTCGACGGGCACATCGGCCTCACGCGCCGCCTCGATCAGCGCCTGGCCGGGATCGGACACGCTCGGCATGCCGGCGTCCGAGGCAAAGGCGAGGGTCTCCCCCGCCAGCAGACGGTCGACCAGGCCGGCAGCGCGGCTAGCGATCACATTCTCGTCGCAACGGACAAGCGGCTTGGAAATGCCCAGGTGCATCAGCAGCTTTGACGTCACACGCGTGTCTTCGCAGCAGATGACATCGGCAGCGGCAAAGGCCTCGCCAACGCGCGGGGACAGGTCACCCAGGTTGCCGATGGGCGTGCCGACCACATAGAGTTTGCCCGTATGGGCGCTGTTTTGCGTCATATCAACCTATTCAATCATGCCGCGCTCGAGCGTACCGAGCACCGCGCGGGCGTCCCATGCTGCAATGCGCTTCTCGGTCTTCCACGTTTGGAAGAACCAACCGGCAGCCGGCGCAAACGAAGCCAGCTGGTTGGCGATAAACACGCGCTCGTAGGCATTGCGGCCCTCGGGCGTAACCGACGAGTTGGCAAAGATCGCCGCGCCCGACCATTCGCCCACCAGCACGGGGAACCCAGTCGAAATCGCTTCTTTAAGCTCGCGCTTGTTACGCGAAATCGCCGTCGTCAGCCCGCGAGGGCTCGTGATGTCGAGCGCATACTCGTCGCGGTAATGGTACAGGTGAAGGTCCATGTAGACGTTCTTGTACTTGGCGCCGCGCATAAAATGCTTCCACTCGCTGGGATGCCCCGACGACGAGAAGACGACGATTTTATCCTCGGGCATATACGAACGGACGAGCTCGTAGGCATCGCGATAGAAATTGCGCAGGTAGTGAGCAGGAATGCCATCCGTCATGGTGAAGAGGCTCTTGCGAACGCTCATCTGCGGCGTGTCCAGCAGCTCAATGCCCAGCAGGCTCTCGGCCTCGCCATAGCGATCGGCCAAGCGCTCGAGCACGTCGAGTGCGACATGACGGCCGTTGGTGGACGAATGCCACTCGGCGACAGCCTCCGGCGTGGTGGGCGAATCGTTGGAATCGCCCTGGCCACCGGGCACGGTTGCCAGATCGAGCAGCACGCGGATATCGTACTTGGCAGCCCACTCAATCGCGCGGTCGATGTAATCGACAACCGATATGTAGGAGGCATCGGACTCCTGTGAGCCAAAGGCATACCAGGGCACCGGCAGACGCACGGCATTGAGACCGATCTGCGCCATGCGACGAAAATCGTCCTCGCTCACAAACGTCTCGTAATGGCGGCGCATGCGCTCGTTATAGGCGGCGGTACCCATGGCCTCCTGTAGCTCGGCCGCGTTGGATGCACCGGTCGCCGCGTACAGCGACGGGGTCACCCAAGGCTCGGGAATAAACCAGCCAGAGAGATTAACGCCGAGTATCCTCTCCATCACTGCCCCCTTCGGATCATGCAGGTCGAACCCGCATCGTATTGCATAGGATAAGTATTGTTTTGAGTATACCCGCGTGTGCGGACAGGCGACCGAACGGTCTGTAAAGTGACGCGAAAGTGGGAGGAATGTCTGGGGCGGGCGGGCTCGGAATGGTGCGACGAGGTGTGTACGCGCGCCGGAGGCAGGCACCGGAAAGTGTGTCCCGTTCTGAGCCCTTATTCTGGGACGCAGTTTCCGCAGAACCCTACATAAAAGAAAAGGACCCCTTTGCAGAGGTCCTAGTCAATTCAAGGTGGCGGGGAAGGGAATCGCGTCCGCGCGCTGCGCGGACGGACCGCTGCGGCGCTTACGCGCCTTGCGAGCTGCGCTGGCAAACGCTTACGCGTTTACTCAGCTCCGCGCCCTCACGGGGTTCGATTCCATGTGGGGGCTGCATAAAAGAAAAGGACCCCTTTGCAGAGGTCCTAGTCAATTCAAGGTGGCGGGGAAGGGAATCGAACCCCTGACACGAGGATTTTCAGTCCTCTGCTCTACCAACTGAGCTACCCAGCCATTTGAGGTGTGCCTTGTTTCAAGGCTTGATTAGTATAACCAAGGACGCGTTCCGGTCAACCGAGAATTTCAAAAAAGTTTTTGAGCACAGCCTCGGTTCTTTAAATCGGCACGTCAGAGGCATCAGCCGGCAGCAAGAAGTTTTTCGCTCAGAGCCGCACGGGCAAACTCACTTGGCGTCATCCCCTCGGCAGCCGCCCGTCGACGAATGGCCTCCTTCATTCCCAGAGGAATCTTGACCGACAACGTTGCCGTCCCCTCACCTGAGAGCGGGGGCCGTCCATGCACGATCCCACCAACGGTATGTTCGCCATCCGGAAACTCTCCGCGCTCGTACGACTCGCACCACGCGTCAATCATTTCATCCGTTACAACCTGACCATTAGCGGCCGCATACGTCTTGCCCATCATCGACCCCTTTGCCGAGCCCGTTCAATCTCCTGCCAAAATTTCTTCTGGACTGGAGACAAGGCATGAATGATAAGCCACCCACGGACAAGCTCGACCGCGACAAGCTCCACGCTTCGTCCGTCTGGGGCCATCCAATCGCAAGCCATCTCGGCGGCTCGTCCTTCGACTCGCGACGAATGCACTCAGTAACCGCAAGCCAAGCGCTAAGCACCTGCTTTTCCGTCAGGTGCTTTTTAGCGTTGGGATGGATCTCAACATCCATGCATCTTCTCCTCCATCTTACCCAATTTCGTATGACGAAAGTCCGCTGTCGCCAATTCTTAAGCCGGCACGCGTTGGAGAGCAGGGGTCGAAACAATGATTGAAGGGCGCTCTAGTGCGGCCCAGGCGCCGGGGCAGGAGCACATACGCCAGGGACGTACGTTTTCGTAGCGCGCGAGGATATTGCCGTCGCGATCGATGAAGGCGATGTCGATGGGATAGGCCATAAAACACGTATGGACCGAAGAGCAGCGTGGAAATGCCATGACGAGCGGCAGGCCGTTGGCGGCAACCGGACACCGTCCCAGCATGCCGCGCAGGCGCACGGTAAACGACTCCGCCACCGCAAACTCGGCCGGCGTCCAGCCCAGCCTATTGAGTGCCCGCGCGTAGGCGATGTAGGACGAGACCGCGGTCACATGACCACCCCCGGACGCCATGGATCGACCGTCACCGCGCGCTCATGTGACAACTTTGCCGGTGCCCCCAGCGAAACGCCGGCGATGCTGAGCGAGCTCGGCCACGGCTCATAGCGCATGGTACAGGTATAGGTCCTAAACGTGCCGGAAAGCGAAAGCAAACCGCCATCCGATGTCGTCGCACCCTGTTCGCTCGAGACCTCGATCAGCAAGTCATAGCCTTCCATGGCATGTTGGATCTGAGCCCGAACGGTCGCGGAAGCATCGATGGAGCTGCCATCGCCCTCCCCGCTCGGCGCCACGGCACGTGCTAGCACGATATCGGGCACCACGCGATCGAAGCGCGCGACCGCACCGGCAAAGACCATGACGTTGTACACGATAAGCGCCAGAACCAGCAAGACGGGCGTGACCACGGCCATCTCGACTGTCGCCTGGGCGCGCTCCTCGCACAGGCGCGTGCGGATGCCCATTACGACCCACCGCCCAAGGCACCCGCCAGTGTGGTGACATCGACGGTAAGTGGGATGGAACCGCCGCCGGGCAGCGGAATCTCCGCAAGCGTGAACGTCGTGCCGCTGATGGTGCGCTCGACTTGATATTCCAGCGCTTCGCAAAGCGCCTTGGGGTCGGTCACGCCCAACGGAATACTTCGTAGCTCGTCCTGCGCATTAGAAAGAGCCGTGATGTCAGACCCCGGGCTCTTGATGACATTGGCGGTGTCGGTCAGCACCGGCTTTCGCAGGCGCAAGTCGCACGGCTCCAAGCCCAGCGCCGCCACGGACGCCGAAACGGTATCGCCAAGCCACGACGCAATGGAGCCCAACGCGCCGTTGCCCCCTCCTAGGCCCTTAATCATCTCGTCCATAAGTTCGTCGGCCGAACCTTGGATGTCTCCGTATCCCACAAGCAGCCGCCCCCAAACATCCATGACGCCATCGAGTACGCCGGCAACGCCACCCGAGCGTTCCTTCAATGTCGAGAAAAATCGCGAAAGCACGTTGTTTTGCGCCGTCGCCTCATCGGGCGCCAGTACCGCGGCAGAGATGGCACCGCGACTGCCAAGCTCAACCGCCGTGTTAAACGAAGAGTTAAGTTGATCGGGGCTGGTAATATCACCCGAAACTGCAAAGGCGACTACGCCGTTGCGGCCAGGTGGGGCGATACGCGGACGCTCACCGGAAAGTTCTTTGATGGCGGTATCGAACGCATTGCCCGCACGGTCGGCTTCGTCCTCGGTCTGACGCTCGAGCTCGAGCTCCTTGTTGCGACAGTCGACGTAGTCCTCCAGGGCGTCTTTAAACTTGTCGAAGTGATATTCGAAGCCGTTTTCGATAGAGGTTGAAGGCGCCGCAACAGCACCAAGCGACAAAACGCCAAAATGGCATTTGCTGCATTTATCCTGTCCATCGTAATCGGCAACCGAAGCAAATCCGCTCGGCGTCCCTTTCTTATAGTTAGGGCAGGTCGTCCCGTAATGCAGATACGCCTTGTCATCGTTCACGCTAGTCGGCCACACCGCATCGGTATAGAGTTCCGTCGCCCGAACCTCATCAGAGTTGCGCGGCAGCAGCGGAATATAGGAGGAAACCCTGTCTCCGTTCTCGGTTATATGTGCCCGATCGACCTCCGCGCTCGCATAGGTATAAAACGCCTTACGCGCCGCAGACTCTGCCTTCATCTCGACACTCGAGCCGTGGGGCTTCTCATTTGTCAGACGCCAATGGTAGTAGTCCTTCGCGCGATCAAGGGCAACTTGGGGCTCCCACGTAACGCTCGATGAGTAATGCGGATTTTGAACACCGGAGAGATCCGTTAGGCTTTTCGCACGCTCCCACATGCAAGAACAGCTGCCGACCGAGCCCTTGTCAGACCCACCACAATCCGCCAGCCAAGCACGCTCTTTAGCCTTCGCCGTGTCCTCAGAAGCCTTCCGCAGTTCCTCGGCCGCACACTCTAAATCATCTGATGTGTCTTTAATGGTATCGGTCGAGATCTCTGATCCTTTGAGCGCAGCGAAGTCCGACTCGGATGTCCTGGGCACGGCAAGCGCCGTACCGGTATAGGTCACACTATCGGTATCCTGCGCCGACACCGTCTGCGTGGCACGCGCGGCGATCAGATACGGCAGAGCCGTTTCGATTTTCTGTAAGCCTTCCGATGCGCTTTTGGCAAACTTGTTGCGCGTTTTAATGATCTCAATCCCGGTGTCGACCATATTGCCGGCAACCGGCTCGGCACCCGGGATGAGGATGGCGACCAGGCCCGTCCCGATCGTGGCAAACCCCGCCAGCCCCAGACTCAAGATGCTCGCATCAACCACCGTGGCAGCTGTGTGATAGGACGACACTACGTTGGCACCCGCCAGCGCGCCGCTATCAGCCGCCACCTGGGTATCCCCGGCACGCGACATGCTCCATATCGCCGCGGTCGACGAAAACAACAATGTGAGCACCACTAGGATGACCACGGCAGAAGAAAGCGTGGTATAGGCGCCGTCTTCGATAAACAGATCGACACCGGCTCGACCCATAAAGCCGCCTCGCTTGCGATGGCAGCTCGGACGGTGCGTCAAAACGCGTCTAGACCAGAAACGCTTAATCCCATGCAGCAATCCACGAATCATAATCTCCCTCCAGCCATTCGGGACGCGATTGATACGAGACATCGACCTTGAGCTCAACGTAGCCGCCCTCGGCGGTACCACCCATAGCCTGCGCAAACGCACCGATCACAGGCAACGGCTTGACCTCGCCGGAAACGGACACGGACGAGACGCCACCCGCACCGGCCCGGCCAAGCTCGATATCCCACGACAACGGCCCGCCGGCATGAAAGATCGAAACGTTGGGCACTGCGGCAAGTCGGCGGCGGGCGAACTCCTTAAGATCGTCGTCCTCCGCCGTCGTCGTGGTCATGAGCCGCGCGGTCTCGGCGGCGGCAGACTCCATGACCGCGCGCGTATAGAGCAGGCACACCGGTTGCAGCGCGAGAAGGATGAGTGTCAGAAACGTCGGCAGCAAAAAAGCGGCCTCGACCGTAGACTGCGCCCGGTCCTCGCGCGCGGCATCAATACAACGCGATGTCCTTAGCGGCCGCAGCGGCGTCGATAACCGACGTCGAGGCAACGCCATGGGATGCCGCCCGCTCAACCAGCGCCGCCAAGCGCCCATCGGTGCCGGCACGCCAAAGCCCCGCGATCGCCAGCACGATCGATAACAGCGCCACCGTGACGATGGCGTATTCGACCGTCGCCTGGGCAGATTCCTCACGCAGGACATCATGCATTTCACGATCCCTCCTTTGAGTCCGTTGCCTGCGGGCTCAGGCGCACGGCGCGCAGACGACACGAAGCATCGCCAGCATCCGCGGCAATTGTCACCATATCGACCCAGCCGCGTCCGTCGCGCACGATGGCGCCCCACACGTTTCCCTTGATGTCGAGATAGCCGCTCAGAGCAAGTTGCGCCGTGGGTACCTCGCGATAGGCACGCAGCATATCCGCCGCCGCTTCGGTCATCGGTCGGTCCTCGGACCATGCAAGTCGGACCGCAATCGCGTTGCCCTCAGGCGAATCCGTCGCAGTGCCAGACCGCTTGTCGAGCGTCCGCAGAAAGGTTTGCGCCGTGACAGCGACATCCGAATCGTCCGCATCTCGCATCTCATCTTTTTGAGATGCCACCGCCGAATCTGAGCCCAAATCGGAGGCGGTCCCAGGACGCTGCTGCCGCGCGGCGTTAAGCCCCCAAAGCACCGCCGCTATCGCCACGGTCAGGCAAGCAAACACCAGCAGCATCCCGATGGGGCGCTCGCCCTCTACAGGCTGTTGATGCCCTCGCTGATAGCGTTCCATAGATCTTGGACCTTGCCCTTAAATGCGACGATGGCGATAATCGCGATCACCACGAGCACGCCGACCAAGATGGCATACTCGGTGGTACCCTGTGCACTCTCCTCCTGCAATAGTTCCTTGGCGCGCTGACGAACATGTGCCGCCCGGCAAAACGCCCAGCCCTGGACCTTGCCAGCAGTGTCAGTCATCGTGTTCATGTATTCCTCCCTACGTCATCCCGCCTGCTCCCAGCAGCGGGCCCAATATGGACAGAAGCAACGCCGGCAAGATGAGCGTGCCGGTGGGAATCAGCAGCTTGACGGGCGCACGCTCGATCTCGCGCTCGACCGCGGCGCGATGAGCCGCACGGATCTCGCATCTTTGAGCGGCCAGTGTCTCGGCAAGTGGGGCACCCAGGGCGAGCGCCTGCCCCACCGTGATGGCAAAGGTCTCGAGCGCTCGCACGTCCAGGTCGCGCGCGGCGGCCAACAACTCGTCCTCACGCGTGCCCACGCCCACCTGCCACGCCATGCAGGCCCGCTCAAGGCGGAGAGCCAGCAATGACCGGCGGTTGGCGCAGAAAAACTCAAGCGCCGCGTCAAACGAAAGACCGGCCGAAAGACCCAAGCGCACAACATCGATCATCTCGGACACTTCGCCGAGCGACACTCGCGCCGGGCCGCCCGCTCCAACCGCGCCCTTCACTCGCGCGGTCAGAGCATCGACCACCGAGCGACCCGCGGCAGCGACCAGCACCGCCTCGCGCATGCAGGCCCCTGCGATCTTGCGTGCATCCGCCCGATCAAAACCCGTCGCGACAAATACACTCAGGGCGCACAGGCAAGCCGCAACTGCAACCGGGGCGCTCATAGCTCCACCCGCATAATGCGCCGGATAACCACCAGGGCAACGGCATTGAGGGCAAGACCCAGCACCACAGCGCCCGCGCCGACAGGCGTCGCAAGACCGCGACGAAAATCTGCCGAAAGCAGCGCCAACACCGCGCACATGCCCGCCGGCATCGCCGCGACCATATGCGCAGACATGCGAGCCTGCGACGTCTTAACATCCAGGCGGCGCTTGAGCTCAATGCGCTCCCCCACCATGCTCGACGCCTCGGACAGTAAGTCGGCAAGCGGAGCGCCGGTGCGCTGAGACACCTTAAGCGCCAAGGTCACAAGCGAAAGACCGGGGGCGTCGATACGCACGAGCAAGTCATCGAGCGCGTCGGTCGCCGAGATGCCGCAATCGATCGCCGCCGCCACCCGCAAAAACTCGGTATGCACCGGCTCTTGCGCATGAGCGCCCACAAAGCGCATGCCCTGGGCCAGCGAATGTCCCGAGGCAAGCGACATGGAAAGTGCGGTAAACGCCTCGGGCATTGCCTCTTCTGCATCGTGTTGCTCGCGCCGGCTCTCAAAGCCATCCCGGGCGGCGCCAACGGCAAACGGAGCAACAAGTCCCAAGACAAATCCGAGGGGCGATAACGACACCATCGTTAGTAAAACGCAGCAGACACCGCTCGATAGCAGCAGAAACGCCAAACGCCCCGAAGCATCTTCGATCACGAGGCCAAGGCGATGCGCCGGAGCCAGCGATGCCCACGAACGGGCGATCTTTTTCAGCAGATCGTTTTCCACCAGCTCACGCGGCAGCTTCTCTGCCACCGTCTCGAGCGCCTGACGTGCCAGCTCCGCCGGCGGTACCTGCGGCACACGAGGTTCCGCCCCGCACGCCGTCGCGACAGAAAGCCCTGCCAAGCCCCCTACGACGAGGGGCACAGTGATCTCCATTCGTCCACCTCCTCTTGCGTGAGCGTCCCCGACCGCAGGCCTCCTGCGATAAACGGCGGCTCGCGGTCAAGCGTCCAGGTGCGCTCGGCGGCATCGAACGTCACATAGCGCTCGAGCTCTACGCCGCCCGATGCGGCGCGTCGCACCCCCGAATACGAGGAGACGAAGCGCTTGCCATCGGCGTGGCGCTCGGACATCACGATGCCGTCGAGCGCCATGGCAATCTGCTCCTCGATGAGCTCGCTCGGCAGATCGATGCCATAACGTGCAAGCAACGTCAGACGCACCACGGTCTCCTGTTCTGAACCCGCATGAAGTGTGGTGAGCGACCCGTCGTGGCCCGTGTTCATGGCCTGCAACATGTCGCAGCACTCGGCACCGCGCACCTCGCCCACCACGATGCGGTCGGGGCGCATGCGTAGGGCATTAGTTACCAGGTCGCGGATCGTCACCGCGCCCTCGCCCTCAATTGAAGCCTCGCGCGCCTCTAGGCGCACCACGTGCGGATGATGTGCAAACTTGAGCTCGGCAGAGTCCTCGATCGTCACGATGCGCTCGCCGGTGGAAATCTCACATGACAACGCGTTGAGCAGGGTGGTCTTACCAGATCCCGTGCCTCCCGCAACCGCCAGGTCCTGTCGCAGCGACACCGCACACGACAGCAGCTGCGCATACCAAAGCGGCAGCGACCCCAGCCCCACAAGCTCGTCCAGCGAGCAGATACGGTCCGAGAACTTTCGGATGGTGAGAATCGGTCCGTCAATCGCCACAGGCGGAATCACCGCGTTGACGCGATAGCCCGTTTTGAGGCGGGCGTTGACGATGGGGCTGCGCTCGTCGATACGGCGACCAAGTGGCGAGATAATGCGGTCGATAAGCACACGGATCTGCTCATCATCCTCAAACGCATGCTCGATGGGGTACAAGACGCCGCCGCGTTCAAAGAAAGCCGAGCGGCAGCCGTTGATCATGATCTCGGTAACGGTGTCGTCCTCGATGAGCGGCTGCAACGGCCCCAAGCCCACCACGTCATCCAAAATCTCGTCGATGATGGTCTCGCGCTCGGGCGTCGCGAGATCGGTCGGCTCCTCAACATTGAGCGCCGCCTCCACCGCAGGACGCAATTCCGAGCGGGCAAGTGCCGGGTCGATATAGGCGCTGATACGCGCCACTTCGTCGTAACCCATGCGGTCCATCACGGCGCGCTTGGTGCGTCGTTTCACGGCGCGGCGACGCCCCGCATCTACAGGCGCTGCCGCCGCCGCAGCGCCGGCAGCCTTAATCCTCGTTTGCAGGCTCATCGCTGATCACCCTCGCGCGACCAGGGAAGGCGGATACGCGGGCGTTCGGTGCGCGTTGCACGGTCGGCGACCATATCGCTCCAAGGGCCGACGGCGCACCCCAGTTCCACGAGCATCTCGCGCGTGGCCTCGCGCACGCTAGTCGCAAAAGCGCTGGTCTGCCCCACTGCCTCGTCAGCGCGCCCAAACGCCATGAGCGCGGCGAGATCCTGCCCGCCATCGGCGATACGAATCTTGGAGCTTAACGCACAGGCAATCTCAAAGCGCATGGCGACGTCCTCGTCTGCCCCGCGCGCACCGAACCGGTTGAACACGGCGCTCATGCGCGTGCGCGGCACACCTACTCGACCTGCCAGTTCAATGACGCGCGATGCCGATGCCGCGGACGACACCGCCGCATCGCCAACGACCAGGCAACGGTCGCTCGCCGCCACCGCAGCCGCCACGGCGTCGCCCCAAAAGACCGAGGTATCGATAAAGACCACGTCGGATTCGCGACGCAGAACATCAAGCAGTAGCTCCACCGGACGTGCCATGAGCTCGGCTTGCTCGGGCGCCGCGACGGGACCCCAGAGCGTAACGCCCGGTGCCACGCGCATCGATGTGGCTACGATATCCGGCTCGGTGAGCGTGCCCGCCGCCGACGGCTCGATAAGTGCCGCCATATCGCGCGGAGCATCGACGCCTAACAAGTCGTAAAGGTTTCCAAACATCAGGTCCAGGTCGAGCACGGCGGCACGCAAGCCCAACAGCGACGATGTGTGTGCCATGGTGGCAACGATCGTCGACTTGCCGCAACCGCCCGAACCCGAAATGGCGCAGATGACCGGAGCTCGATGCGGCGAAGCGGCAGCGTCTGCCGGCGGCATCGGAGGCGGCGGGGCGGGCGTCGGTGACAGCGTCCCCGTCTCCCCCGCCGCAACCACACGCTGCGTCCAAGCCGGCATGGCAGCTTGTTCGGTCTGCGAGGCAGGCTCGTTCTGTGCAATCTGCTCATGCTGCATCAGCGACAACTCGCCGCACCCGGCAAAGCCCTCAACTTCGTCGAGTTCATCCGCCAGATTCACGCCGTGCACGTATCCCATATCTACAGCCGGGGAATCGCCAGCATGCTGCGCCGGCCCTCCAGCGTCATCGTATACAAGGGGGTTCCGGGGGCGCCGACCATGCTCGGCTTCCGCTTTTCCATAATCATCAACACGCGGGCCTCTTGTAGCGCGAGGCGCCCCGGGTTCCCTATCAACAAAAGCATCGGGCTCAATCGTCATGCGCCGATCGGAATCAACCGCTCCCTCGCCCGCGCGCCCGTTGCCGCATATACTGTGTGCAGCGATGACCTCGGTCGCCCCCGCGCGAAACAGCCCCTCGATATCCGACGGATCGAGCGCTTCTATCAACACGACCACGCGACTCACGCGGCCTTCGGCCGTCAGGCGCGCAACAGTCTTGCGCACATCTTCGGTATCAAACAGAGACGCCGCGATGATGGCAGCCCCGCGGCGCGACGGAAACGCCCGCGCCATGGAAACCAGCCCGTCCAGGTCACCCACGCGAAGCACCTGTGCACCCGCATCACGGCCCTCGACTTCCCGCTGCAACAGCCCGTAATCGCCGCACGCGCAGCACGCAAGCCAGATCGCCTTCATCACTCGTCGCCTCCGCTCTTTTTGCCGCGCGCCGTGGCGGGAATCGTCAAGCTGACCGTTCCCTTGCCCGAGGCTCCCAGCAGTTCCTTGACGTCTTCGGGGTCAGCCGCCAGCGTCACCCATTCGATCTTGCCCTCGCGCGTGGCACCGGAATCCTCACTGGTATCGATCACGTACGCGCCGCACAGCCGATCGGTTACGCCGTCTTTTTGCACATACACATCCACGTAGCTGCCCACGCCCGTAGCACCGCCGACCGAGTGCTCGGCATCGACCGCCACCGAAACGGCGACCTTGCCCTTAGGCACCTCGAGCTTGCGGCTCTCGGCCTTGGTGTAGACATTGCAGATCACGGCGTTTTTGGGAATACGCGAAGTCGTCACGTCACCGCGCACCTGGAGCAGCTCGGTCGCCGCGTCACGCGGCAGCAGGCTCGTCAGCCATTCCTGGGTTATGACATTGGTCTCATCGAGGGTCTCGCCCACATCGATATCGCGCGCCGCGACGCATACCTCGACGTGATCGCCACCGTACTTGGCCAAGGTCTCAGCCTGGACCTGTTCGGCTCGTGAGCGGATCGACGAGCCGTAAGCCATGCAGAGCAGCGCAGCGAGCACGCCCGCGACCAGACTGATGGCGATGCGCTTGCTCTTGTTCACGGCCGCTCCTCTCATGGCAGTGCCGGGCGAATGCCCGTACCACCATTGTCTGGGCGGTCAGAGCGCAAAGCGGCGCAATCGCGATCTTGGTTTTCGATGTCAAACCAATCGCTGACCAAAAGCTGACCAGCCCGTCAAGCTCGTGGCAAGGTTTTGGTCAGCACGTCAGCAAACTGCATGTTTCGAGGCTTTTCCGCAGAAAAAAAGCCGTCTCCCGAACAGTTGGGAGACGGCTGTCATAGGAAAAATCAATTACAGATGGACATCGGGATCGAGCATTTGAGCGCTCACGCGCATGGATGACGCCAGGTTTTGGAACGTTTCCAGACGCAGGCTGTCAATCTGCCCGGCGTCCTCGGCCTCGCGAACGGCGCAACCCGGCTCATGGACATGCGTGCAATCGCCAAACCGGCACGCACGCGATGCCTCGACAATCTCGGGGAAGGCGCGCGCCAGACCCCGCTCATGTCCCACGAGCGGCAAACTGCGCAGACCCGGGGCATCGGCGATCACGCCGGCGTCGCCCGGCAGCGCCACCATCACGCGCGCGACGGTAGTGTGACGGCCCTGGTCGTCGCGTTCGCGCACACCGCCGGTCGCCAACGTATCGTGGCCCAGCAGTGCATTGAGCAGCGTCGACTTGCCGGCACCCGACTCGCCCAGAATCATGGCGCAGCTCCCGACAGGCAAGCAGGCACGGACCTCGTCCAGGCCGCGGCCCTCGGCAGAGGACGTCACGATCACGCGCACGTCCGGACCCACCAGGCGGCGCACACGGTCCAGATCGCGCTCGAGCTCCTCGTCATCGCAACGGTCAGCTTTGGTGAGTACCACCACCGGTTCGGCATCGCAGTCGAGCGCCAACACCAGCGAGCGCGCCACACGGTCGAGCAGCACCTCGCCGGCACCGAGCGCCTGCACGATTAGCACGCTATCCACGTTGGAGCAGAGCACCTGGCGCTCTCCGCGGGCACGGCCGCGCCAACGCTCAAAGCTCGTACGGCGCGGCAGTACGCATTCAATCACGCCCATATCGTGCCCGGGAGCGCGGCGCACCGCCACACGATCGCCCACGGCAGGCAGCAGGACCTCGTCCCCACCGCGCGACTTGGCAAATCCCACGGCATGCTCGGCGCGGAAGGTATCGTCGGCAGTCGCCACCAGCGGAAACCCGCGATCCAAGCGCACCACGGCGCCAAGCTGCATCTGCTCGGGCTCCTCGGCATGTGCGCAGAAATCATCAAAGGCAGCCTGCTGGGCTTCATCGACCGGCAGGTCATCAAACGCCGGAACATCCTGCAGCGCGTCGAGCCCCGGCACGCTTGCCAGCAGCTCCTCAGCAGGTGCGGGAGCCTCGGTCGCGAGCTTCCGACGACGATCGCGCTTAGCCCGCGCCCCCGTCGTCTTTTTCTTCGCTTTAGCCTTAGCCTTGCCCACAAGCGCCTCCCAGCACCAAAAATCAAAACTGAGCAGGTATTTTCCCACAAAAAGAGCCGGTCGAGCAAACGCTCGACCGGCTCACACACTTTCCCCCAGCCTTTATCATCCGCGCGAGGAAAGCCAGCAGAGTCACCGCAGGGCCCGCCCCGGAAGCCCTTTCTCCCGAACGATCCCGCAGCGCAAAGCGCGAGGACCAGTGAGGGAGAAAGGGCGTGGGGCGGGCCCGGACAGGTTAATCTACTCCTTCTCCACAGCGCGCATGATCGCCTTGTAGATCTCCATCAGCGGGATGATCAGGAAGGCCAGGCCCAGGGCAGCGACAACGCCCTTGAGCTCAAGCGTCACGGGGCCAAAGAACATCTCGGCAAGCGTCGGCTGCACGGTTACGATCACCGTCAGCACCAGCGCCAGCGCGGCGGAAGCCCACAGCCACTTGTTCTGCTTCTTCATGGTGAACAGCGACGCACGACGGCTGCGCATATTGAAGCAGTGGAAAATCTCGACCATGTTGAGCGTGATGAACGCCATCATCACGCCTTCCTCGTCGGCATTGCCGGCGATCATATCGGCGATGTGGATGTAGCCCATGTCAAAGTACACGCCCACAAAGAAGCTCGCCAGCACCAGCACGGTGATGATAAGGCCCTGGACCACACAGTCCAGGCCCATATGTCCGGCAAAGACACCGTCCTTGGCGTTGCGCGGCTTGCGCTTCATGATGTCGCCCTCGGCGTCCTCCATGCCCAACGCGAGCGCGGGGAAGCAGTCGGTGACCAGGTTCACCCACAGCAGCTGCACCGGCTGGAAGATGGTAAAGCCGATGAGCGTGGCGATAAACACCGAGAAGACCTCGGCAAGGTTAGCCGAAAGCAGGAACTGGATGACCTTGCGGATGTTGTCGTAGATGCGACGACCTTCTTCGCAGGCGCCGATGATGGTAGCGAAGTTGTCATCGGCAAGTACCATGTCGGCGACGTTCTTGGTGACGTCGGTACCGGTGATGCCCATGCCAACGCCAATGTCGGCGCGCTTGATGGACGGGGCGTCGTTGACGCCATCGCCCGTCATGGCCACGATCTGGTCGCGCGACTTCCAAGCCTCGACGATGCGTGTCTTGTGCTCGGGCTGGACGCGGGCGTACACGCCGTAGTCCTCGATGTGCGCGTCGAGTTCCTCGTCGCTCATGCGATCGAGGTCGGCACCGGTGATGGCATGGCTGCGATCGGTGACGATGCCCAGCTGCTTGGCAATGGCCACGGCGGTGTCGATGTGGTCGCCCGTGATCATGACGGTGCGAATACCGGCATCGTGCGCCTCGCGGATGGCGTCGGCGACCTCGGGACGAACCGGGTCGATCATGCCGGACAGGCCGCAGAAGACCAGGTCGTGCTCGAGCGCGGCGGGACTACAGTCGGCCGGGACCTCGGTGTAGGTGCGGCTTGCCAGCGCCAGCACGCGCAGGGCCTCGTCGGCCATGGCCTTGTTGGCGGCCACGAGCTCGGCACGACGCTCCTCGGTCAGGGGTACGACCTTATCGCCCTCGTAGATATGGGTGCACAGGCCGATCACCACGTCGGGCGCGCCCTTGGTGTACTGCTCATACTCGCCGTCAAGGGTCTCGACGACCACGGACATCATCTTGCGGCCCGAGTCAAACGGGGCCTCGCCCACGCGCGGGTGCTCGGCAGTCAGACCAGTGAGGCCCGCCTTGCCGGCGTCGTTGACGAGCGCGCACTCAGTCGGCTCACCCACGGCCTCGCCCAGCTCCTCGTCCCACTGAGCATCGGAGCACAGCGCCATGCCGGCCAGGAACTTCTCCTTGGGCGCAGCGAGCTCGTGCTTGACGACGGTCATCTTGTTCTGGGTAAGGGTACCGGTCTTGTCGGAGCAGATGGTCTGTGTGCAGCCAAGGGTCTCGACGGCAGAGAGCTTGCGGATAATCGCCTGGCGCTTGGCCATCTTGGTCACGCCAAGCGAAAGGACGATGGTCACGACGGCAACCAGGCCCTCGGGGATGGCGGCGACGGCGAGCGAGACGGCAACCATAAAGGTGTCGAGCAGGGCAGTCGGATCGGTAAGGACGTTGCCCACGCCGTGGCGGAGGATGTCAACGCCAAAGATCACGACGCAGATGACGATCACCATGATGGTGAGGATGCGGCTGAGCTCGGCGAGCTTCACCTGCAGCGGCGTGAGCTCTTCCTTGGCCTCGGCCAGGGCGCCGGCGATCTTGCCCATCTCGGTGTTCATGCCGGTGCCGACCACGACGGCGCGACCACGGCCGTACACGACGGTGGAGCCCATATAGCACATGTTCTTACGGTCGCCGAGCGGCACGTCGTCGGTGCCGGCGACGAGCTCGATCACGTTGGCATGCTTCTCGACGGGCACGGACTCGCCGGTGAGCGCGGCCTCTTCGATCTTCATCGTGGCGCTCTCGAGCACGCGGCAGTCGGCCGGGACGGAGTCGCCCGCCTCGAGCATGATCACGTCGCCGGGCACGAGCTCGGCGCTCGGCAGGTGCACGAGCTTGCCGTCGCGTAGCACCTTGGACTGCGCCGCACTCATCTCCTGCAGGGCCTCGAGGGCCTCCTCGCTCTTGGCTTCCTGGACCACGCCCAGCACCGAGTTGACGATAACGACGAACATGATGATGGCAACATCGGCAAAGTCGGGCTCGCCCTTGACCATGCCCGTGAGCGCACTGATGACGGCGGCAACGATCAGCATGATGACCATAGGGTCAGCCATCTGTTCAAAGAAACGCTTCCACAGCGGCGTCTTCTCAGCTTCCTCGAGCTTGTTAGGGCCTGTCTTGGCGAGGCGCGAAGACGCCTCGTCGTTGCTCAGGCCGAGGTTCTCATCGACACCTTGGTCGCTGAGCACCTCCGCCGCGGCGGACAGGTATTCCTTTTGCATATAGAGTCCCCTCCTGGGATTCGGGCCACTCAGCAGATTGATGCCCGATCATAATTCCCAGGAGAAGGGCAAGGGCTCATCAAGGCTGCCGTGCTGAGCGGCAGTTGATAGTGGAGCTATGGTACCCCAAAGCGACGCGTCTAGCCAAAACAATCGGTTTGGAAATATGGTCCGCACGCAACGGTGCAGACCGTGTGATGCTCAACATTGGTAAAACGTTTTTTCTTCGGCACATCGCCAAACTGACATATCGCCCAGATAGCAGCGGTTAGAGCGGTTGGTAAATTTTTTCATATACCGTTTATCCCGCAAAAAATGAACTTCTAATTCGGCATACGGTCGATTTTATGGGGTATTCGGTCAGCATTTCGTTATAATCAACACGGTTTTATTTCTTATGGTTTATCTATCAGCGCAAGACGATGTCAGATGGAGGTCTGAATGTACAAGCGCACTAAGATTGTATGCACCATGGGTCCCGCCTGCGATAGCGACGAGACCATCCGCGAGATGATCAAGGCGGGCATGAACGTCGCCCGTTTTAACTTCTCGCACGGCTCCTACGACGAGCACCACGGTCGCATCGAGCGCGTCCGCCGTATTTCCAAGGAGCTCGGTCTGCCTGTCGGCATCCTGCTCGACACCAAGGGCCCCGAGGTCCGCACCGGCCTTCTGGTCGACGGCAAGAAGGTTGCCGTCAAGACCGGCGATAAGATCGTCGTCACCGCTCAGCCCACGTCCGAGGATTTCCACGGCACCGCTGAGCACATCTCCCTCGACTACCTGGCTCTGCCTTCCGAGGTCGAGAAGGGCTCCCTCATCCTGATCGATGACGGCCTGGTTGCCCTCGAGGTCGAGTCCGTCAGCGGCCAGGACATGACCTGCGTCGTTAAGAACGACGGCCTGATCGGCGAGCGCAAGGGCGTCAACATGCCCAACGTCAACATCTCGCTGCCCGCTATCACCGAGCGCGATCGTCAGGACATCCTCTTTGGCCTGACCGAGAACATCGACTACATCGCCGCTTCCTTCATCCGTGACGGCGAGTCCGTCCGCGGCATCCGCAAGCTTTGCCGCGAGAACGGTGGCGAGCACGTGACGATCTTCCCGAAGATCGAGTGTGCCCTGGGCGTCGAGAACTTCGACGAGATCCTCGAGGCTTCCGACGGCATCATGGTCGCCCGTGGCGACCTGGGCATCGAGATCAAGCCCGAGCTTGTTCCGCACATTCAGAAGGAGATCATCGCCAAGTGCAACGCGGCCTACAAGCCCGTTATCACCGCTACGCAGATGCTCGACTCCATGCAGCAGAACCCGCGCCCGACGCGCGCCGAGGTTGCCGACGTTGCTAACGCCATCTACGACGGCACCGACGCCGTTATGCTCTCTGGCGAGTCCGCTGCCGGTAAGTACCCGGTCGAGGCCGTTAAGATGCAGGCCAGCATTGCTCTCGAGACCGAGAAGTACCTCCCGGCTCACGCTCCGCTCGAGGTTCCGGCCGATGCTCACGGCACCCGCGTCGTCAACAACGTTGTGGGTATGTCCGCTGTGAACATGGCCACCACCGTTGGCGCCAAGTGCATCACCGTGCCGACGACCACCGGTCGTACTGCTCGCCTGATCTCGCACTTCCGTCCCAACATGCCGATCTGCGCGTTCTCCCGCCACGAGTGGGCCGTCCAGCAGATGATTATGTACTGGGGCGTTATCCCGCACCAGGCCGAAATTACCCAGGGCACCGTCAACGGCACGATCGTCAAGGCGATCGAGACCGCTAAGGAGCTCGGCTACGTCGAGGCCGGCGATCTGACCGTCGCTACCGCCGGCGATCCCCGCATGAGTGTTCAGCTCGAGGACAAGGTCTCCTCGACCAACGTCGCTTACGTCGCTCAGGTGCGCTAAATCGCACTTGCAAGCACGCTTGCATTGCAAAAGGGCCCGGAAGGCTTTGCCTTCCGGGCCCTTTTTAGACCTTCTTCGTATGCCGCATCATCGGTTTGTGTTCAGTCGCAAGCCTCTCCGATGCCGAGCGCACCACCGAAGACGCCCTGCGACGGGAGCCGTTGGTCAATTGGAATGAACTGTTCACCGTTAAGCCGGCCGGCTAGCAGCTAGCGATCAGGGGGACTGCGGGAACGTCAGAAGCAGCAACGCGAGCCGCAAATCCCGCCTCGGTCAGCTCGATGACCTCGGTAAACGTTGCATCGAAAAACTCCTCGGTTAGCAGGCGATACGGCGGATGATCGGGCTCGCCGGGGTTTTCGCGTACAATCTCGTGCATGACACCGATAGTCTTGAGCACATATTCTTTATGGATGGGATACTGCCCAAAACGCGTCGCAGCGGTATAGAGGCGATCGGTCGCACGCGGAATGGAAACGATGCCCAGCGTCTTGCCAAACCAGTCAAAATCGCCCTGCTTTTTAATGCGGAATTCCTCGCACGGCTTGCCGCCGTGTGCTTCCAGATACTGGTTCACACGCGTGTTCCATACCGTGTCGGCCACCAGATGCGACCAGACGCCCAGCGTTAAATCGAGCAGCGACTGCGCCACATCTTCGGACGCAAGCGAGAACTCACAGGCGCCGGGACCGACAACCGGCTCGGCATCCCTGTAGCGCTGAGGATAGTGCACACGGTTCAGTCGCTCGCGCTCCTCGACAATCGAGGTAGCCTCAGCAGGTTCGCCCGCGGGTGCGCCTTTAAGCAGCGGCGCCACATAGGTATCCCAGAACTCGTGCTCGCGCGGCTTAGGGATAGGCTCGGGCTTTGCAAAGTGCGTAATGCGATACGGAATGGGATCGGCGATGCCAGGGACCATATAGCCCACGAAGATATCCGGAACCACGCAGCCAAACAAAAAGGCATTGCGGTCGCGCACGCTATCGGCAAGCACGCTAGCACGTGCCAGCAAGCGCTCCGTTTGAGCGATATGAATGTTCCAACTTGGCATAGCCACCCCCATAAAACCTGGTTAACTATACCATCACGGCAGAGTCGCACAGGCGGCCATACATACCCTACGCAGCAACTATTCCGCAGCACCGCTTTCGGTTCCATACGACGGCACGGGCGCCTCGACCACATGGTGATATCGATCGATATAGATGGCACGGGCCTCCAGGCGGCGCACCAAATCTTGATGGTGCGTACTCATCAAAACCGTCTTACCGGCAGCAACGTAGGCCAGCAAAAAGTTGACTACGATGTCGCACGAGTCCTCATCGAGCCCGTTGGTGGGCTCATCGAGCACTAGGATATCGGGGTTCATCGACACCACCGCAGCCAGCGCAACGCGCTTCTTTTGCCCGCCCGAAAGCTGATAGGGCGAGGCATCGACCAGATCGGCAACCTGGAACAGCTCCATGGCATCGCGGACGCGGCGCTCGAGCTCGTCTGTCGGCAGCCCCATCTGCGCGGGGCCAAAAGCAACTTCCTCGCCCACCGTAGCGCAGAACAGCTGGGCGTCGGCATTCTGGAACACAAAGCCCACGCGCTGATGAAAACGCTGAGCGGCTGCGGAATCCTTGAGATATGCCGCATCGATCACGTGCCCGTCAAACAGGTACGCACCCGCGTCCGCTAGTTCAAGACCGTTGATAAGGCGCATAATCGTCGTCTTACCGCAGCCGTTGGGACCGAGTAGGGCAACGAGTTCACCACGATCGACCTGCAGCGACACACCATCGACAACCGTATGCCCCGCATAGGAGAACAGCACGTCGCGAAACTCGATGAGCGGCACGCTCTTGGCGCCAGTAGCACCGCTCGCGCCCATCACGCCATTCGTATCGTTTGCCAAAACGTCGCCCTTCCCTATCCACATCGACGGCTCGGCCGCCCGCGCTACAGCACCGCGCACAACACGGCGAGCAGCACCACGACGACCGCATAGACCGCATCGCACCAGCCAAAGCCGCTCCGCGCGGGAGTCGGATACGCACCGGCAAAGCCACGGCAAAGCATAGCCTCGTCCATCGCGCGGCTGCATTCCATCGCCTTGATAAAGGTCATGCCCATGACACCCGCGATCGAATCGGTACGCGAAAAACCCGCAGGCGCACGACCCACACTGCGCAGCATGACCGATTCGGTCAGATCGTGCGCCGTGCGTCCCAGCACCTCGATGTGCTTGAGCGCCATATCAAACGTAAAGATGACCTCGTCGGGCAGCTGTAGCGTCTTGAGCGCCGCCGACATGCGGCTCCAGGTGAGCGTCCACGAAACGCCCAGCACGAACGACACGTTAATGAACGTCTTGAGCGCGATCTTGAGCATGGCGCCCGCGGCAGAAGCGCCCAGCAGCAGGGCAGGCAGTGCCAGAACCACCGCAAGCCCCGTGGCGCCGAGCGCCGGTACAAAGGTCGCACGCAGCCCGCGTACGGGGCGCACGGCAACGAGCACCAGCGCGATGGCCGCCATCAACATGAGGTACAGCGGGCTCTGCGTCAGACACACGCACAGGACGCAAACGAACATCCCCACCAGGCGCACCGGAGCCGAAACGCAAGAAAGGGCGCGGTCGACCATCGACCCGCCCTCGTGCGCGCCTCCACCCAGGCGAACCCGCTCAAGCAGGCTCGCCAGGTGCAGGACATTCTTTTGCATCACACGATGCCGAGCCCCCGCGGGCTCGTAACGCTCCTCGGCCGCAAGCCAACTAGGCAGCTCGGCTATTGCCATGAGCACCGCTTTCCTTGACCGTCAGCGAGACCAGGCGGAATGTGATGGTGAGCACCGCCACGCCAATCACGCCCGAAAGAATATACATCGCAGCCTGGCCGGCAAAGCCAAGGCCCTGCTCCTCGGAATAGGCCTGCAGATAATCGCCCGTGGGCAGGGCGTCGGCAAAGGTCGGGGTGTCGAGGCCGACCGAAGCCTGCAGGCTGTCGTCGCCAGCCTCCTGAACGGCGGTCGCGGCGCCCTCGGCGTCCCACTCACCCCAGGCGTCACCGGTGGCGAGCAAGCCGAGCGGCGTAGCCACGACAAGCACGGCGACCAGAATGAGCGTGGGAATCAGGGAAGTCTTCTTGGCGGTACCATCGGCGGCAAGCTGGCCATCGGCGGCTTCGGGGCCGACGATAATGCTCGGCGCCGTCTTCTTAATGAAGCCGTAGATGGCGGCCGTCGCCACGCCCTCGATCACGCCGGCAACCAGCATATGCGGGATCAACATGGCCGGAATAGCCACGGACAGCGGGAAGGGGCAGTACAGAGGGGCGCCCGAAGCGTTGGTGAAGAGCATCGGCTGAATACCAAACTCGATTGCCGCGCACAGGGCCGCCAGGCACAGGCCGACCCAACCGCTCGCGATGGCAGAAACCGAGGTGCCCCAGCTCTTGTCGTGCAGACGGCTGTTGAGCGCACGGAACACGATAGCAGCGACAAACGGCAGCACAAAGGCCATGTTAAAGCAGTTGGCGCCAAACGACAGAACGCCGCCGTCGCCAAACAGCAGCGCCTGCAGCGCCAGAGCGACCGAGACAGCGATAGCCGCGGCCTCGGGGCCCAGCAGCAGCGCGATGAGTGCGCCGCCGACGGCGTGACCAGTGGTACCGCCGGGCAGCGGAACGTTGAACATCATGAGCAAGAAGGAGAATGCGGCGCAGATGCCCAGGAACGCCATATGCTCGCGATCGAGCGTGGCGCGCACCTTTTTGATGCAGTGAACCCATACGGGCACCATCGCCACCGCCATAACGGCATCGGTCTGCGGGGACAGATAATTATCGGGAATATGCATGAGCCCTCTCAATCAGAACGTTGTGTGTTACGTTTCCAACAATCCGTAACACCGACTCTGCATACTAACAAAAAGGCGCACCGCCCACAACGCAGCACGCCCTTGCAATACGTGCGTTATTAACCCAGGTCCACGCACCGTCCAATAAAGGCCCATGCACTCCCAACCTTCCGGTCGCCCGGAAGAAGGTGCGGTCCGCTCGCAACAAGGTTAACGCAGGAACCCGCCCCCGAGAGGGGTTTTCTAAGGCAACATCCCGCAGCCGCGATGCGGCGAGGACGTTGCCGTGAAAACCCCGCAGGGGGCGGGTTCCGAACGGCAAAGATTACGAGCGGACCTCGCCGTTTACGCCCTTGCACACCTTGGTGACGATCTTCTGATGCGCCTTCTCGACCTCTTCGCTGGTGAGCGTGTGGTCGTCGGAGCGATACGTGAGTGCAAAGGCCATGGACTTCTTGCCCGCTCCGATGCGGATGGGATCGCGGTAGACATCGAACAGGCGCACGCCCTCGAGCAGCTTGCCGCCGGCACTGGTAATGCGGCGCTCAAGATCCTCGCAGGTCACAGTGTTGTCGACCACGATAGCAAGGTCGTGCTCAACGGCAGGGTACTGCGAGAACTCGCGGTAGTTCTCCTGATTGCGAGCGCCCTTGATCAGCTTGTCCAGATCGAGCTCGAAGGCAACGACGACCTCATCGATGCCCATCGCCTCGCGTGCCTCGGGGTGAATCTCGCCGACCCAGCCCAGCACAGTGCCGCCGGACAGAACCTCGGCCGCACGACCCGGCTGCAAGAAAGCGTAGCCCTCGCCCTCGACGGGACGGAAGCGGACCTTCTCGATGCGCAGCTGGGCGAGCAGCTCCTCGACAATGCCCTTGCCAAAGAAGAAGCGCAGCTTGCGGTACTTCATGTTCCAGGACTGCTCGCTCCACTGGCCCGAAAGCACACCCGCCACGGACTTGGTCTCCTTGGGCAGGCTGGCGTTCTCGCGGCCGTGGAACAGGCTGCCGACCTCGTACAGGTGCACATTGGGCGTGCCGTGGGCCTCGTTGTAGGCAACGGACTGCAGCAGGCCCGGCAGCAGCGAGCGGCGCATCTCGGTCTGCTCGGCAACCAGCGGGTTCATGAGCACCACGGGGCAGCCGCGGCCTTCGGTGGACATGCCGATCTTCTCCAGGTCGCCCGGAGCGGCAAAACCAAAGGTCGTGGTCTCGTTGAGGCCGCAGGCGCGCAGGATCTCGCCGACCTTACGGGTGAGCTTCTGCTCGCGGGTCAGGCCGCCGATGTGGTTCTTGGCAGCCGGGATGGTCGCCGTCACGCGGCCCATGCCCCACAGGCGCAGGACCTCCTCGATCAGGTCGATCTCGCGCGGCAGGTCGGGACGGAAGCTCGGCGGGGTGACCATAAAGTCCTCGCCATCGCGCTCGACGGTGCAGCCCAGACGGGTGAGCGAACGCTCGATAAAGTCGGGCTCGATGTCGGCACCGCAGATGGCGTGCACGCGGGCCAGGCGCAGCTTAATGCTGTCGATGGTCTTGGGCGCGGGGAAAACGTCAACATAGCCGGGAGCAACCTCGCCGCCGGCGATCTCCTCGATGAGCGCGCAGGTAACGTTGGCGACATCCACGCAGCCGGTCTCGTCGACCTGGCGCTCAAAGCGAATGGAGGCGTCGGAGATCAGCGACAGATCGCGGCTGGTGTGTGAGGTGCGACCGGCGTTGAAGCAGGCACTCTCGACCATCACATCGACGGTGTCGTCCTCGATCTCGGAATCCATGCCGCCCATGACGCCGGCCAGCGCAACAGGGCGCTCGCCGTCGGTGATGAGACCCATACCGGCGTCGAGCACGCGCTCCTCGCCGTCGAGCGTCGTGAACTTCTCATCCTGCTGGGCGGCGCGAACCACCACGCGGCGATGACCATCGCGCTCGGCAAAGGTGTCCAGGTCAAAGGCGTGCAGCGGCTGACCGGTGAGCATCATCACGTAGTTGGTGATGTCGACGATGTTGTTGTGCGGGCGCACGCCCAGGGCGTTGAGGCGCTTGACCATCCAGTCGGGCGACGGGCCGACCTTCACGTTGCGCACGATACGGGCGACATAGCGGTCGCACAGGCCCTCGTCGGCAATCTCGACCGAAAGCTCGTCGTCGGTCGCGCGGCCGGTCTCGGCCTTGATGGCGGGCAGCTCAACGTGGAAATCGCGGTCGAAGATGGCGCCGGTCTCGCGGGCCATGCCGACCATGGACAGGCAATCGGGACGGTTGGGCGTGATCTCGCAGTCAAGCACGGTATCGCTCGAGCCCACGTACTCGGCAAACGGCATGCCGCAGGGCGTATCCTCGGGCAGGATCATGATGCCGGAGTGGTCGCCGCCCAGGCCGAGCTCGCGCGCGGAGCAGTTCATGCCCATGGACACGACGCCGCGAAGCTTGCTCTTCTTGATCTTGACGTCGCCGGGCAGGACAGCGCCAATCATGGCCGTGACGATGTGGTCGCCGGCCTCGAAGTTCTGCGCGCCGCAGACGATCTGCAGCGGAGCGGGGTTGCCGTCGGCGTCGAGATTCTTGTCGCCCACGTCGACCGAGCACACATACATGTGGTCGCTATCGGGGTGTGGGGTCTTGGTGAGCACCTTGGCAGTCACCACGTGGTCGAAGGACTCGCCCACGGTGTCGATCGCCTCGACCTCGGTGCCGGTACGGATATATTCGTCCGAAAGGGTCTTGGGATCCTCCGGAATATCGATCATGGTCTTGAGCCAGTCGTAAGAAACACGCATCTAGCTCTCCTTTCATACTGAAAGCCTGCGAAGAGATGCAGGTGGAAACTTCAACTTTGTGAACATTCCTTACAAAGCGAGGGTTGTCCAAGTGCGGCAGATCGGCCCGAAAGAGGAGTGCCGCGTACTTTGGTACGCAAGCGACGAATGAGCGCCGAGGTGCCGTGCTTGGGCAAGCCGCAGCCTAGAACTGATTCAAGAAACGCATATCGCCTGTCATGAGCGTTCTGAGGTCCGGCAGGTCGTAGCGCAGGGCCGCGACGCGCTCGGCGCCAATGCCAAAGGCGAAGCCGGTGTACTTCTCGGGATCGATGCCGCAGTTGATCAGGACGTTGGGGTCGACCATGCCGCAGCCCAAGATCTCGATCCAGCCGCTGTGCTTGCAGAAGTTGCAGCCCTTGCCGCCGCACACGTGGCAGCTCACGTCCACCTCGCAGCTGGGCTCGGTGAAGGGGAAGAAGTGCGGGCGGTAACGCGTCTTGCGATCCTCGCCAAACATGCACTTAACAAAGTAGTCGAGCGTGCCCTTCAGGTCGCCAAAGGTGATGCCCTCGTCGACGACCAGGCCCTCGATCTGGTTGAACTGCGGCAGGTGGCAGGCATCGGCCGTGTCGGGACGGTAGACGGTGCCCGGGCAGATCATGTAGATGGGCGGCTTCTGCGACTCCATAGTGTGGATCTGCACGCCCGAAGTCTGGGTGCGCAGCAGCACGTCGGACTCGCCGTGGGCGTGAGCCTCGGGGTGCGCGACGCTGCCGGGGTTGTTGTCGACCACGTAGAAGGTATCGCGGGCCGAGCGGCTCGGGTGATCCATGGGAGCGTTGAGCGCGGTGAAGTTGTAGTAGGAGGTGTCGACCATGGGGCCGGACTCGACGGTGTAGCCGATGCCGCAGAAGATGTCCTCGGCCTCCTCGATGATTTGCTTGATCAGGTGCTGGTGGCCGATCTGCGGACGGATGCCCGGCAGCGTGATGTCGACGGCGTCGTGCTCCAGTGCGCGCTTGAGGGCGGCGGCCTTCATCTCGGTGTTGCGCTCGTCGAGCATGCCCTCAATCAGCTGACGCATCTCGTTGGCTCGCTTGCCCATCACGGGACGATCCTCGGGGGCGAGCTTGCCCATCATGCGCATCAGGCCGGTGATGCGGCCCTTGCGGCCGAGCAGCTCAACGCGCGCAGCCTCGAGCTTGGCTGCGTCGTCGGCGCCTGCGACGAGCTCCTTGGCCTCTTCCTCGAGTTTGACCAGATCATCAATCAGACTCATGTCTTCCCTTTCGTCTCTCGCGCTCTCCGTTTGCCGAGGCGGCTGCCACCGTCTGGCGTTGTGAAAACGCGGCCCGGTTCGGTAATAAAAAAACCGCCCTCGGGCATGTGCATTGCCCAAGGACGGTTGAATTCCGCGGTACCACCTTGTTTGACCCGGCGGATGTCTGGCCCGCCGCGCCCACTCTGTGCCCCTTGTCGCGAGGCTCACGGCTTCCCTACTGGGGCTTCGCCGCCGCTGGCCGCGTGCCCGTTGAGGTCGCTGCTCGGGAGTGAACGCTTGGCCCTTGTCACCGCAGGAAGGCTCGCAGCCCATGACCTTCCCTCTCTTGCCGGCGACGCGGCGGGCAAAACCCTCTCCGTCAACGCATTGGGCTATAGGATAACACATTTCGCGAGCACATCGCCGCGTTCCGTTTTGTTCGCACTGGGTACAAGGCAGGTAGCTGTGCAAACTGGCCGCACGCCCACCCGTGGCGTCCGGTCTGCGAGATCAAGGATATAGGTATGGGAAAGAAGTACGATAAGAAGGCCAAGCCCGCGGCGGGCAAGACGCCCAAAGGTATCAAGGTCGATAAGGCCGTCAAAAAATTCCGCAAGCTCGAAGGCAAACTGTGGACCCGCGAGTACCTGCTCAAGATTGCCGAGTTCGATGGAGCGACGATTGCTCCTGCCAACGGCGCAGCAGCGCGTGCCGACGCCATGGGCACGCTTGCCGGCGAGCATCACAAGCTGCTGACCAGCGAGAAGTCCGTTGAGCTCGTACGCTCGTTAGCACGCGAGACCGTCGCCGGCGGCAAAATCGACGACCCTCAGCTGCTCGACGAGATCCGTGTGCTCGGCCGCGATCAACGTGAGGCCAGTGCCATCCCCACCGAAGAAGCCGAGGCCTGGACCAGGCTCACCTGCGAGGCGGACGCCGTGTGGCACAAGGCCAAGGCAGCCAACGACTGGGCGAGCTTTGAGACCTATGTGGATAGAATCGTCGCCCAACTTAAGCATCAGGCCGAGCTCATGGACCCCAAGCGCGATCCATACGACGTTTGGCTCGACCAGTACGAGCGCGGCCTTTCCGCCAAGAGCTTCGACGCGTTTTGCGACGAGGTCAAGGCCACGGTCGTGCCGCTCGTGCACGCCATCGGCGAGCGCGGCCAGCAGCCGGCTGCCGACTTTTTGCACGCCCACGTGCCCGAGGCTGCCCAGCGCGCCATGAGCTTCGACCTTATGAAGCTTGTCGGCCTGGACCTGGACGACACCACGCTTGCCTTTACCGAGCATCCGTTTAGCGAGGGCTTTGCCGTGGGTGATGCGCGCATCGCGACGCACATCTACGAGGACGACTGCATCTCCAACGTCTACAGCATCATCCACGAGGCGGGGCACACCATGTACGAGCTGGGGGTCAATCCCGCCTACGCGCGCACGTGCTTGGAGGGCGGCACCTCCATGGGCATCCACGAGAGCCAGAGCCGCTTTTTCGAGAACACCGTGGGTCGCAGCCGCGCCTTTATGGGCCCGCTGCTCGGGGTGCTGCGTCGTCACGCGCCCGAGGTCTACGGCGACGTCGACGAAGACACGCTCTACCGCGCCGTGAACATCGCGCAGCCGTCGTTGATCCGCACCGAGGCCGACGAGCTCACCTATCCGCTGCATATTATGGTGCGCTACCAGATCGAGCGCATGCTGTTTGCCGGCGAGGCTGCGGCCAAGGACATCCCCGCGCTTTGGAATCGCTTTATGGACGAGTACCTGGGCATTCCCGTTCCCGACGACACGCACGGCTGCCTGCAGGATACGCATTGGAGCGGCGGTTCGTTTGGCTACTTCCCCACGTATGCGCTGGGTAGCGCCTACGATGCCATGTTTGTGCCGGCCATGTGCCGCGACGGCGTCGACCTTACCGGTGCCTGCGCGAGCGGCGACTTGGCACCCGTCCGCGCGTGGCTGGGCGAGCACATTTGGCAGTGGGGCCGCGCCAAGGACGCGCCGGAACTCATCAAGGGTGCCTGCGGCATGGCCTTTGACGCCCGCTACTACTGCAGCTACCTGCAGGACAAGTTCACCACGCTGTACGAGCTGTAAAGATTGACCAGCACGCCATCGCCAACGCCAACCATGTTGACGCCAATGTCTTGGCAACGTCAGCGAAAACGACCCTAAGCGAGCAAGGTGACGTGAAATGAAAGGGCGCTGACCTTCTGGTCGCGCCCTTGAAATTGAACGTCAGATTGCCGCTTAGGGGCGTTTGCAGCGTCGAGCAGTTACGCAGTTTGGTAAAACCGCGTAACTACAGAGCCTCGAGTGCGTTGGCGATGCGCTTCATGGCGGCATCGGCGGATGCTTGGTCGGGCGCCTCGGCCAGCACGCGGATAACCGACTCGGTTCCGCTCTTGCGTACGAGCACGCGGCCCTCGCCTGCCAGTGCAGCCTCGGCCTCGGCGATGGCGTTCTGCACGCCCATGTTCTCGAGCGCGGCGTCCTTGTCCGCCACGCGCACGGCCACCTGCGCCTGCGGTAGCAGCTTGCACGGAGCCGTGAGCTGCGAGAGCGTCTCGCGCTCGGCGCGGATCACTTCCATCACGCGCAGCGAGGTCATAATGCCGTCGCCCGTGCGCTCGATATCGCCAAAGATCGTGTGGCCCGTCTGCTCGCCGCCCAGGCTGTAACCGCCCTCGCGCATCTTGGCATACACGTGACGGTCGCCCACACCGCTGGTCACGGCACTTAGGCCGGCAAGCTCCAACGACTTGATCAGGCCAAAGTTGCTGGCAATCGTCGGAACCACGGTACCGCCAGAAAGGCGACCGTGCTTGTTCAGGTACACGCCGCACACGTACAGGATCTGGTCGCCATCGACCACGCGGCCGCGCTCGTCCACGGCCAGGCAGCGGTCGGCATCGCCGTCGTAGGCAAAGCCCACGTCCAGGCCCTGCTCCACCACGTGGCGCTGCAGACGCTCCATATGCGTGGAGCCGCAGTCGACGTTGATGTTAAAACCATCAGGCGCGGCATTGATCACGCGCACGTCGGCGCCCAGCGCGTCGAACACCGGCTTGGCCACCGAGGACGCCGAGCCGTTGGCGCAGTCGATGCCGATCTTGACGCCCTGCAGCGAAAAGTTCGCGCTGGCGATGAGCGAGGCAATGTAGCGGTTGCGGCCCTGCATGTAGTCCACCGTGGCGCCGATGTGGTTGCCCGTGGCCAGCGGCACCTCGCTCTTGCCATCGACGTAGTCCTCGATGAGCTCCAGTACGTCCTCGTCCATCTTAAAACCGTCGCTATTGACGAGCTTAATGCCGTTATCGCAAAACGGGTTGTGGCTCGCGCTGATCATGATACCGCAATCGAAGCAGCCTTCCACGGTCTGATGCGCTACGCCCGGCGTGGGGATCACGTGCAGCATATAGGCGTCCGCACCGCTCGCGACCAGGCCACTCACCAGCGCCGCCTCGAACATATAACTCGAGCGACGCGTGTCCTTACCCACGATGACGCGCGCCTTGCGCTCGCGGTTGGCGCCGTAATACCAGCCCACAAAACGGCCAATCTTATAAGCGTGCTCTACCGTCAGCCCAACGTTAGCCTCACCGCGAAAGCCGTCGGTGCCAAAGTACTTCATGCGCTCTCCTTACAAAATAGGGGCGGACAGATTGCCTGTCCGCCCCAAAATGGTACTCGATTATCTGCGCTACCAGAAAAACCCTACGCCGACGCGCTGTCGCGAGCCGCCTGGCATGTAGGAGTCTGACGCAGCGCAAGCGGCTTGTCCCCCGCCTCGGCCGACGTGGTCAGCGTATACGTGATCGTCGTCGTCTCGCCAGCATGCAGGTCAACGGTGCCCGAATAGAAGGGGATTCCATGCCACGTAGCGACGCCAAGACCAAACTGGGTGCCCTCGACGGTCAGATCAGTAATGTTGCCGCCCGTCGGGGCAAACAACGAGACATTCAGACGCTCGTCGTCGCGCGCGGCATCGGGCGCGCTCGCCGCGACGTAGTCGGGCAGCTTGCCTGCCTCCTCCTGCGTCATGATGTTCGTCAGGGTAACGGTGATGCGATACGAGCACGTGCCGTCGCCGTTCTTGACGCCCTGGCCAATCTGCGTATCGGCGTTCAGGTACCAGTCGAGCTTGGAGAAGCTCAGGTTGTTAAAGTAAACGCCGGCAACGGGATCGGCACTCGGATCATCCGGATCGGGCAGAGAAGCGTCAATGCCCGTCTCTTTGATGGCATTCTGCTCATCATCGTTTCTCATCCAAGCAATCAGACGGCCCTCTTCGGCACCGCGCTCGAATGCACCGACAAGCTTTGTAACGTCGACGTCACCGATGCCACCGAGAATCTTGTCGAAGGCGGCGCTGGCAACAGCCGCAAAGATGCCATCCGATTCCTCGACCGGATAGTTCCAATACACATCGTGCATGAGAACCTTTGCGGCGTTGGTACCGTCGACAACCGTTCCGTCGGGCAGCGACACGTTGCCGACCAAGCCCAGCAGATACTGCAGGAACACCGGGTCAATGCCCACGACGCCGTCAACGTCCTGGCCATATTGAGATTTCCACAGGGCTGCGACACGCTGCGAGTTGCGGGGCCAATCGGGCGAATACGCGTTACCAGAGTTGTACAGGTTACTGTGGTCACCAAACAGTGCCTCGTCCTCTTCGTCGACGCTCTCAACCGCCTCGTCTTTGCTACGCGCAATACATGGAACAAAGTCACCGATCGACATCTGGCCATCGGTAACTGAAATCAAACCTTGCGAACCGCCAAAGCCGCCGCAGGCACGAATCTCGACGTTGTTCATGGCGTACACAAGGTAGTTGCGCGTCTGGCCGTTGGCGCCGAGCATCTGGGGAAGGACGGGGGCGACCTTCTCCGCCGCGTCAACCGCGCCGTTGAGGGTGGCAAAGCCGTCCTTGGCCTTATCGACCAGCTCGGTCACCTGGGAAATATGAGTATCGCCAATGCCCTGGATCTTCTCGTTGGCGCTCTTGAACACCTTCGAGCTGCTGGAAAGCGAATCGGCGACCGCCTGCAGCGCGGACACGTTAATCATGCCGTCCTGAAACAGCTTGCCGGGCGTGGCCTGCGAAAGGTTATCGGCCATGGGAACCAGCGCATTGCTCGAGACATCGGACAGGGCGTCGATCATGGTGCGGGCCGCATTGATGTCGTTGCCATACACCGGGATAAACGAAGCCGCCGTCCACAGCGGGCTCGAGGTCTCCGCCTTCATGCTGTCGCAAAGCTCATCAATCTTCTTCGCGTCGTCAGGCAGCGTCGAAAAATCGCCCGACGTGACCTTGTCCTTAAGGCCACCGACAATCTCGACGGCCTCCTTCGCTTCACTCTTTACGGTCTTTGCCGAGTTAAGCAGCATAAAGCCGCTTGCGCCAAGCGCAACGAGAAGCACCGCGACTACAGCGGCAATAATGGCGCCGGTGTGACGCTTTTTGCGTTCGCCCTTGCGATGGCGATGACGGACCAGACCGTCAGAGGTCGAACTCGACGAAGCGTCGCTACCGTAGTTCAAGCCAAAATCGTAATAATCTTCCTTGGAACCCGAGCCCGCAAACTCGGCACCGCTATCATCCAGGCGGGCGAACGTGCCAGTCTCGGAGGCGCCGGTGTAAATCGTGCCAAGGTTACCCGTAAGCCCCGCGCCACCGGCAGAGGGAGTATTGTTGGCGGCCTTGCCGGCATTAACGTTGCCGGCGGTATTCGCGGCGTTGGCAACACCTGCGTTGTTCGCAGGTGCCGAAGGAGCCCCGCTCGGCTGCGACGTGGAGGTTGCACCGCCCGCAAAGACATTCCCTCTTGCACGGCCGGTCTTTTTTGCCTTTTGAGACTGCTCGTACAGAGCGGTAAACATCGCCGTCTCGCCCGGGGACACGCGCTTACCGGAACCGCCCTGTCCAGCGCCGCCCGGCGTGCCGGCCTTACCAGCCCCGTTCGGACGCGGCGGAACTGCAGGACGGCCGCTATCGCTGCCCTTAAAGTGATTACCAGCCATAAAGAAATCCTCGCAATTGAGTCGCAATGAAAAAGTCCATAACGTTAGTAGTTTATGGCATTTTGGGCATCGACAGCTAAACTCCAGACACGGACATCAATTGGCGAAAATGCGGCACAACACCTTTTCCGTCTTGGCGGCGGCGCCAGCTACACCGTCAAAAACACCATCGCGATAATCATGGCAAAGCCCGCCAGGTCGGTGGGCAAAAACACCGTTCCCAGCATAAGGGCGCTGGTGATGGTGGCCGAAACCGGCTCCATGGTTCCAAGGAGGCTCGCGCGCACCGAGCCAATCTCCTTAACGCCCTGCATGTAGAACATATAGGCGAAGAACGACCCCACCACAATAAATATCGCGAGCGCGCCGACACCCGAGGGGCCGAGCGCCGGCATATGCGCCCACGGCTGGGTAAAGATGCTCATCACGATTCCCGCCGAAAGCATGGCCGAGCCCGTGACGACCGAGCTGCCGTATTTGTTGAGGATTCCGGCAGGGATGATTGCTATGCAGGCACCGCCCACTGCGCACAAAAGGCCCGCGAGCAGGCCCATTGGCGAGATACTGAGCGTACAAGGGTCGCCGCCCGTGGCAATTAAAAACGTTCCGCCCAAGGCGAGCAAAATGCCAAGCGCCTCGCGCGTGCGCGGCAGTCGATGCGCGGTGACGCAGGCATACCCCATGACGACCACCAGCTGCAGACACTGAAAGACGGTCGCGGTGCCCGCGTTGGTCAGGCGCACGGCTGACAGATAGCAAAGCTGGTTGAACAGCAGGCCAAAGATCGTAAATAGGATGAGCTGCTTGCGATCGGCAGGGGTGGTCCACAGCCTGACCAGGCGGTCGCGATCTTTTCTGAGCACGACGAACATAAAGAGCAGGCCAGCGATAACTTGGCGCACGCTCATCAGCCAAAATGTCTCGATATGGCACACGTCAAAGAGGTAGCTGGCACTGGTGCCAGAAAAACCCCAAAACGTACCGCCGGCAAACGCGGCGAGCGTGCCCAGGGCCATCTTGCGCGTCTGGGCATCGTTGAGGCGGTCGCGCCATGCGCGGCGGGTGCTGCGGCTCAGCTCGTCAGTTCCCTCGGGCACGACAAAATCGGCCGCCGCCGTCATCGGCACCGAAGCCTTTTTACGTGCACGCTGCGCTGTGCGCTCCTGTTCCATTCCACTCCCCAGAAATCAATTGGCAACAAAGCGCTCAAACTGTAGCACGAATATTGATACGGAAATGCGGGCGATTCGGAACATCTACGAGCATCCAAATTGCAGGGACGAAAGGCACCGAAGAGCTATGCCGAGCGGTTGGAATCGTCTGGGGCGCCGGGGTCGGCCTCCGCGCTTCCCTGGGCATCCTCACCGTCGACCTGCTCCTTGGCGCCGTCCTGGCTCTCCTGCTCGCGGCGGCGCTTTTCGCGAATCTGCTCCACGGCCGCGCGCAAGGCAGCCTCGTCTTCAGCGCGCGCCACCTCTTGCGTGGTCTTGACCATATGGCGAATTTCGAGCACCAGCAGCACGATCAGCGGCACCACGATAAACGGAAAGAACAGCAGCGGATTGGTGAGCAGCGACACCACAACGCCCAGGCCTGCCGAGACAAAGACCACGCGCCCCACCACGTCGGCGGCGGGCACGGCCGCGGCATCCTCGACCGGATTGGCATCGCCCTTGGTGCGGTAGATCGGGGCGCCGTCGGCGGCGGCCTCCACGGCAACGATGCGGTGCGTGTTGAGCGAACCCTCCAGCGCGTCATCGGACGAATGGAAGGTGATGATGTCGCCCACCTGATAGGCCTGACCGTCGCCGGTATCAACGACGATAAACGAGTGCACGGGAATCGCCGGCTCCATCGAACCGGTCAGCGTGCGCATAAAGCCATAGCCCATGATGGTGGGGATCTCGCCGGCGGGCGTGAACACCGTGCGCAGCAACACCACAAAGGCGACCAGGATCACCACGGTCGCCAGCACGTTGATCACGCGGAGCACGTGCTTCATCACTTGTCGTCGTCCTTTGCGGAAGTCTCGGGGTCGGCAGCGACCTCGCCCTCGGTGGCATCCGCCGCAGAAGCGCCATCCTCGTCAGGCGCGGCGACCACGCCCTCGCCAGCCTCGCCGCGCAAGCGGGCCAGCAGATAGCGCGACAGGCTGTTGCCCTCGGCACGGCGCTCGGCGCGGGCGCGATCGCGCTCGGCCTGTTCCAGCTCGTGCGCCAACGAGGCCAAGCGCTGCTGCATCTCCGCGCGGGCGGCCTCGAGCTCGCGCTCGTGCGCGGCCTTTGCGGCGACGACTTCCTGCTCGATGCGCTCCCCTGCCGCACGCTCGGCTGCGGCGATACGCTCGTCGGCGTCGGCACGGGCGTCCTCGGCGGCACGCGTCGCGGCATCGCGCTCGGCAGCGGCGGCGGCGACCTTCTCGCCGGCATCCACCGCGGCCTGCTCCACGGCAGAATCGGCGGCCGCGTAGGCGGCATCGATCGCGGCATCGGCAGCCTGCTGAGCGGCGGAAACCTTCTCCTCGGCCGCAGCAACGGTGTCGGCAAGCGCCTGCTCCGCTGCTGCCGCGGCGGCGTCCGCCGCCTCCTGCGCGGCACGGGCATCGCGCTCGGCCGTCAGCTGCACTTCCTCAATCTGCAGCTGAGCGGCGTCCAGCTTGGCATGCAGCTCGGCAACCTCCTTGGCGCACACTTCGCGCACGCCGGCAAGCTCGGCCGCGGCGGCATCCTTGGCAGCTTGCAGCTCGGCGGCATCGGCTTCCGTCTTGGCAGCCAGGGCCGCAGCAGCGTCGCTCTTGACCTGTGCGACCTGCTCGGCGGCTGCCTGCTCGGCGGCGGCAACCTTGGCATCGGCATCGGCACGGGCAGCCGCAACCTCGGCATCGGCCTCGGCGCGCATCTGCTCAAGCTGGGCAGCTGCGGTCGAGCGCGCCTCAGCGGCAGCATCCTCGGCGGCTTTCTTGCCGGTCTCGACATCCTCCAGCGAGCCGCGCAGCTCCTCGGCATCCGCCTCGGCAATCTGCGCGCGCTGCGTCAACGCCAGCTCACGCGTCTTGGCCTCGTCCAGCTCGTCGGCCAGGTCATCGCGCTCATCGGTCAGCGCATGCGCCTGCACCTTCCAGGACGTAAGCTGCCCCTGTAGCTCCTCAATCTGCTCGCGGGCCTCGGCCAGTGCCTGCTCGGCATCGAGCTGAGCCTGCGTGACCTCCTCCACAAACACGCGCCGGACCTCAACGTCGGGCAGGTCGGGGCTATCGACCTGCACCTCCTTGATCTCCTTGATGAACTTGGGCGCCACCGGCGCGTGTTGTACGCTCTCGAGCTCCTGCAGGTTGCGCTCGTCATCAGTCAGGCTCTTAAAGACGGCGTAGTTATTGATGAGGTTGGTGTACATCTGCACCATGTACTCGTCATCGAACGCCAGCGCCTGCTGCTGCACGTCGATGTTGTATCCCACCTTGTCATAGCGCTCCATAAACTGCCACAGCTGGTAGCACTTGCGGTAGTTGGGGTCTTTCATGATGAGGTTGGTGCGTTGAATGGGGCTGCGGACCGCGCTGCAGCCGTTCATGATCTGGCAGAACGACGCGCCGCGCAGCGCCATGACCAGGCGGCGCACGCGGTCGATGCGCATAAAGACGTCCATGTTGTCGGCGTCGTTCTCGGCAAAGCTCTGACGGTTTTTGACCGTCATCTCCACGCTGTACTCGATCTGCTCGTACGCGTCATCGATAGTGCTGTGCATCTTAAAGCGGTTGCGGATCTCGTTGCCCGTCGACCAAAAGATGACGTCGGTGCGCTTGTCCACAAACGTCAGCAGGCGCTGAATCAGGTGGTAGATAAAGCGGTTCTCGTACAGGTCGTAGGTCTCAACGGTATTGACATTGAGGATGCGCGTGGGGTGAACTCCGCCGTCGTCGCTCGGCGCCAAAAACTGCGTGTTTTGGCTCAGATGGCGAACGCTGTCGGCGCTGATCTTTTTGGCGAGCGAGACCGGCACCACCTCTTCCTCGGTGGTGATAAAGCGGCGCGGCTTTTCGATGATGGTGTTGATGGCGTCGAGCGAGTCCTCGATCATGCTGATCCATTCCTCGTCCACCACCTTGACGAGCTCCTCGCGCTGCTGTTCGATCGTGGTGCCCGAGGCCTGCGCCATCTCAAACAGATAGCGGAAGTAGCGGCTGTCCTCCTGGATGGGCTCCATCTGCTCGGAGAAGCTGGTATAGAGGTCCTGAATGGTCTCGGACATGGGTTACTCCATAGATTGGATCGATCGGAAAGGGGCGGGGCGACATCACGTCGCCCCGCGCTTACGACATTAGTAGAAATTCTGGATCCGCTGCAGGTACATGACGGAATCGGGCAGACCGCCCTCGCCAAAGGTCTTCTCAATGTACTCGATCAGGCCCTTCATCTCGTCGCGCACAAAGCTCACGTTCATGGACTCAAACTTCTTGAGCACCTTGCGGGCGATGATGTAGTCCATGCCGCCCAGCTCGGTGCCGCCGCACGCCACGTACACGGGGATAAAGTCGTACATCTGCTTGATGATACGGTTACCAAAGGCCAGCTTAAAGCGGGTCTGCAGGTACTGGTCCAGCTTGTGCATCTTCTGGAGCAGCTCCTCGTCGATCACATACTCGACCTTGGCCTTTTGGAATAGATACTGCAGGTGATCGGCCGTCACGTGCACGCGCTCGTGCGGCTCGCACTCAAACGCGTCGGCGCGCTCGTTGAGCTCGATGGGGATTGCGCGGTCGTACACCTTGTCCGTGATGGTAAAGGTGGAGTCGTCGTTGTTGGCCGTGCCGATAAACCACAGGCTGTCGGGAATGGTGAGCTTGCCGTCGTGCAGGGCCTTGGGGTCGGCGGCCCACTGGGTGGGCACCAGGTCGAGCACCCATTCGTCGTGGCTGGGCATCTCGAGCACCGACAGGATCTCGGCAAAGTAGTACTCCACGCGGGCGAGGTTCATCTCGTCGAGCACGATCATGGACGGGTCCTGGCGAAGGCCCGCCTCATACACGGCGCGGAGGAACTCGGTCTCGTTAAAGCGCTTGGAAAACTCGTTGAAGTAGCCCAGCACCTCGGTGCGGTCGCGGAAGCTCGGCTGCACCGAAACGATGGTCGCGGGGTTGTCCAAGTAGCGGCTAAAGCTGTAGGGCAGCGACGTCTTACCGGTACCCGAGATGCCCTCCAGGATCAGCAGCTTGGAGGCGGCCATGCCGGCCACAAAGCGGCGGATGATCTCGGGCGTGTAGTAGAGCTTCATCTGGCTGCACGCAAACGCGCGGAAGCTGTCGACAAAGTCCTCCAGCGAGATGGCATCGTCGTAGACCGGCGATTCCCAGTCGCGGTACTTAAGGTCCACCAGGGACAGCTTGGGGAAGCGGTTGGCTTGGGCGATCTCTTTTTCCTCGGCAAGGGTCTTGGCCTCGACGGTCGCCTTGGCCATGGCGGCCGCGGCATCCTTGACGCCCGCACCGTCGAGCGCGAGCGACGCGTTGCCCGACATGACGGCCGTCGCCGCGGCGCCCTCGCCCGCAGCGGCACCCGTAGCGGCACCTGCGGCGGCGCCCACCACGTTACCCACCGTGGGCAGATGGTCGTCGGCCAGGGCCGAGGCGCCCACGTACGGAATCTGCTTGGTGCCGCCCATGGCATTGACCTTGAGCGCCAGCAGCTTGTTCTTCTCGTCCATGAGGTCGAGCACCTGCTTGTTCAGGCGGCCGATCTCGCGATAGAGCGCCTTGTTGGACGTGTCGTCGCGATGCAGGCGACGGTTGATGCGGTAGTGGTGGATCAGAACGGCCACGATCAGCACGGGGACCGCGATGAGCATGGCAAACAGAATGACCGCGCCGATCTTGCCCACCAGGTCAAACGTGGTGAAGTAGGTCATAAAGATGTTGAAGTACTCAACCCAGCCAAACACCAGCAGGTTAAGGATGGAGCTCACGACGGCAACGACGTTGTAGACGACCTTTGCCAGTAGCTCCCAGGCAAATCCCAGAAACTCACTCACCGTCGGTACCCTCCTGCTTGGTCGCGCTCATCGCCGCCTCGGCCTCGGCCTTCAGACGACGGGCTTCCTCGAGCTTGGCCTCGGCCTGGGCAAGCTGCTCGGCGGCGTTATCGGCCGTGACGGTAGTGTCACCCTTGCCCTCGGCGTCCACGATGGCAGCCGCGGCGGCCAGGCGGTCCTCCTCGGCCATAGCGCGCTTAAGGTTCATGCCCACCACGATGAGGTGATACACCTGGTAGATAAAGAACAGCAGCATGGGCAGCACGATCACAATGAGGAAGCCCATGGAGCTGGACAGGAAGTCCATGACCTTGCCCATCTGCGGCAGCGCGAACACGTACTTGCCCACGATATCGCCGTCGCTGATGATGTGCGTATCGGCCACGTCGTTGTTATCGCCCTTGGTGGTAAAGCTGCGCATGCCGTTGACCTCGTCGATGGCGGCGATGCGGTGCGTGTTGAGCGCGTACTCGTTGTCGATGATGGTATGGAACGTCACGATGTCGCCCACCTCGAGCTTGGAGGTGTCACACTTTTTGATGAAGATGAGGTCGCCCTTGTTAAACGTGGGAGCCATGGAGTCGGACTGCACGGCGAGCGGGGTGAAGCCGGCGATGTCCGAGACGCTGCCGTCCTCGCGCGTGGCGAGCGTGGTAAACGCATACAGGGCCGCCACCAGGATGATGATCCACATGACAACGCTCAGCGCGATGGATGCGACTTTTTTAACAGATTGCATGATGTCCCTTACTACCGTGTCTGTCTAGGTCGTGCGCGGCCCGATGGCCGCCGTGCGTATCTACTGTTCCTCGATGCCCTCGAAGCGCATCGAAACCGAATAGTTAGCTCCCTTTAGCATATTAGTGCAATTTGGGTCTGTTCCCTCGAGCCATATGCGAACGGTCACCGGCTTATCCGTATCTTTTATCAGGTCGAACATATCGCTGGCCGCGGTGGCAGCGCCCGAGTCGAGCCCAAAGACGGTGGCCGCGCCGGATGAGCCCCCGCCCCCGTTGGGGTTGTAGACCCAGGTGCGGCCGTCGGCGGTAAAGCTCATGCGCATGGCGCTGGCCATGCCCTGCGTGTCGGAACTAAACCGCGTGCCGGACATGCCGCCGTCGCCATCCTGCCCGGTCAGGCGCACACGCAGGTCCGTGCTGCTCATAAAGTGCAGCGTGAACTCCAGGTAGGCGCCGGTGGCGGGATCGGCGGTGGAACCGTCCTCGAAAGTGAAGGTCTGGTAGTCGCTCGTGGTTACGGGCTTGAGCTTGGACGCATCGATGTCCACACCCTTTTCGCTGGCGATGCGCGCCGAGATCTGGTCAAAGCCCAGGCTGTGCACGTATTCGTCGAACGTGGCGTGCTCGTCCAGGTCAAAGCGCAGCGAGCCGTCGGCGTTGGCGTCGATCATGAGCATGCGGGTCTTGGCGCTATCGGCGATGGAAAACCAGGCAAAGGTTGCCATGGCTATCGCCACCAGCGCAAACAGCACAAGCACCACGGTGGTGGTGAGCTTGCGGCGCAGGTCGGTGTCGGCGGGCGCGGCGGCGCTGGGCTTGCCGGTGGCGGGCGTGCAGTTGGCGGCGGGCTGCTTACGCGTCATGGCTACTCACCGTCCAAGGTCGCAAAGAGGGCCAGGTGCAGGGTGCCCGGGTCTTGATGCAGGTAGTCGGCGCTATCGGGGTCGGTGCCCTCGATGTAGTAATAGATGTCCAGACGATAGGTCTGGCCCAGCCCCAGCGTGGCGAGCGAGTTTTGCGGGCGCTCGGCCGTCTCGCTCGTGTCCAGCGTAAAGGTGGCCGGGTCCTGTGTTACGTTGGCACCGCAAGCGAGCTGGCCGTTTTGCCAACCTAGGAGCATGCCCTCGGCGTAGCCCGCCAGGCCCGTAGGCGCGGTCGCGGGGTGCTCGTCACGATGGCCGCTGTCGGAACCGTCGAGCTCAAAGATGTTGGTGGCGAGCACTTGGTTGCCGCTCGAGACCTTAATGCCCACGCGGGCTGCGCGCAGCAGCTCGGCATCGGCACCCTGCGGGACCAGCGATTCGGCCAGATACAGGTTGACCTTACCCTTTACTTTGCTGGCGCCCGTTCCAATAATGGAGGGGCGCAGATCGATCCAGCCGTGATAGTAGGTGGAGCCATTGTCTTTTGCTTGCTCAAACACCGTAGCATCGCCGACAGAGTTGTTTTGAGCGCAGGCAGCAAAGCCGTTGAGGTCAAACGTCGAGACCGGGTAGAGCGTCACGGCGCCGGCCGCGTTGGAAGTTAGGGAAATGTCGCCCTGCTGCGACCAGCTGCCGCGATCGGCATCGCCCAGCTCCAGCACCAGCTTGGACGTGTCGCTGTGTACGCTCACCGAGTTGGTGTTGACCTTCATGTTGTTGGTAAACCACGCGTAGGTGGCGGCGCCCAGCGTGGCGGCGAGTGCCACCATAACGAGCGCGATGTAGGCACGCGCGCGGCGGGCGTGGCGGCGGGCGGCGGCGCCCTCGAGGCGTGCGCGCTCGGCGGACGCGCTGGAGGGCGCCGCGGGGTCCGTGCTCTGGGTTTTGACCTCGCAGCTATCTGCTGGCATGCGCTTCTGATCTTTCATGTCGCTCGCCCCCTTATGCCTTGGCCGCGGCAAAGGCAAGCTGCAGCACCACATCACGAGTCTGGACCTCGTCGATGCAATTGGCGTCGCAGCCTTCCATGTACACAACGTAGCGAACGCTTGCTGCCTCGTTGGCGGCCAGCGTGCAGATGGGCGTGGCGCCCGCGCGCGCCGTGGGCGTGTCGCCGGTGCCGTCCATGCTGTAGGCGCTTATGGCGCGCGCAGGGTTGGCGGTATAGGTCCAGCCCGAGGCGCCCGCCGCCACGACCACGCCGTCTTGCGCGATGGTGCGTCTGCTGGTGGCACCCGCGGTGTTGCCCAGGTCGTCGCAGGTAAAGATGTGCGTTTGCGTACCTGCCTGGGTTGTAATTACCAGACCCAGGCGCAGTGCGGCCAGCAGCTGTGGGTCGCTCGTCACGCTCATCTGGCCCGGATACAGGTACACGTTGAGCGCGCTGTCGCCGCCCTTAAGGTACAGCGTGCCCGAAAGGGCATAATCGTCCAGCTGCGCGGTGCAGTCGGCGTAGTCAGTCGTAATACCCGCGGCGTTTTGGAACGTGCCGCGCCAAAAGCGGGAAAGATCTGCCGTCGATATGGGATAGAGCGTCTTGTCGGCGGCGGCAAGCGTGGCTGTCGCGTCCCAGGGTCCGTTGGCCGTAAGTCCAATCTGCAGGTCGGATCCCTCGTCGCTTACCGTGTGCGCCACGGGCGTCACGTTAGTGTAGCGCGAGTTGCTAAACCAGGCGTAGGTGGCGGCACTCAGGGCGGCTACCAGCACCAACATCCATGCGGCCGCGGCAACCATGCGACGGCGCGAGCTTAGGATGTCTTTGATGTTCGATGCACTCATCCCTGACCCCCTTACGAACGCTTGCCGGCAAAGCGCAGCGCCAACGATTGCAGGCTGGTGGCGGCTAGGTTGTTGGTGCAGTCGGGGTCGCAGCCTTCCAGCCACACGTACACATCCACGCGAACGGGCGTGCTGCGGTTGGCGCCCTTGGCAGCGGCGGGCAGGCTGCAGATCTTGGTCGTGGCCTCCTTGAAGCTCACGACGCCGGTGTCTTCGTTGTAGTCGCAGAAGTTTGCGCTGGTCAGCTGGTCAAAATGGACCGTGGCGCCGTCGGATCGGCTGCTGTCGAGCACCAGGTGGTTCTGCTCGTTTTCGTCGGCGTCCTTGCCATCGAGCGTGTTATAGTGCGCCTGGGGATTGCGCTCGCCCGAGACCTCAAAGACGTACTGACCCGTAACGGTGTCGCCCTGCCCCGGCGCATAGGCAACCAGCCCCACGCGCAGGGCGGTGGAGATGGGGTTTGCCGAGTCCTGCTCGGTAAAGTCGATGCCCGACAGGTACACGTCGGTCGCGGCCGAGTTGGTGGCCAGGTACAGGGAGGTCTTGTAGTAGTCGGAATGCTCGGCCGCGCCAAACATGCTGGCAAACAGCGAGTTCTGCGTGGTTCCACCGGTAAAGCCCGTTACCTTTTGAAAGCCGTTGAGCACGTTGTCGGTCGAGACGGGATCGAGCAGGCCCGCAAAGCTCAAACCGGCATTGGTTTTGTATTCGCCGTCGTACTCGTTGGAGATAAGGAAGGTAACGCCCGTGCCCGCAGCCATCTTGACATCGGTGATATGGCGGTTGGCGTTGTAGATGTACCAGGCATACGTCACAGCTCCGGCAGCAGCAAGGGCCACCAGCAACGTAGCGAGCATGCGATTGAACTGTTTTTTCAGCGAACGCGCGTCCGACATGCCCCTCCCCCAGATGCCGTGTTGTAAACAGCCTGGACACCATTTGCCCATAATAGAGTTATTTTACGCGAACGTGCAGTTCATCGAGGGTACAAACGGAATATTTCGCGTGCCCTTCGCGCTGCATCGGGGCGAATAGGGTCGCAAATCGCCGCTTTTTAAAAAATAGTTCTTGCCACTGGGCGGGAGCTCCGTTATATTATTCCCTGCGCACTCGCGCACCCTTGATCGGGCGTTTAGCTCAGGGGGAGAGCGCTTCCCTGACACGGAAGAGGTCAGAAGTTCAAATCTTCTAACGCCCACCAAATGTTCGCAGCTCAGAGGCTTCGCCTCTGAGCTGTTTTGTTTTACGCCACCAAGTCAAGCGGACGCCGCGGCGCCCAAAGCCGCCTCAACAACGCCAGCAACCACCCCAACCAAGTCCACAGTCGCCCAAACAGTCTTGGCGACCGCCTCGCCCGGGCCTGGATGGGCCTCGATGCCACGTCCGGACAACCTTCCTATAGTCAGGTCTAATACTTTTCCGCGAAGTGAACGAGCTTATTTGGGCCCCCGAAGCATGCACACTTTTTGAAGCCAAAACCGCAGGATTCTAACGTCAAAACCGCAGGAAATGAGCCGCCAAAAGTGTCGATGCTTCGGGGGTCCATTTTGACTCGTTCACTTCGCGAAAAAGTATTAGACCTGAAAATAAGACCCCTGGCCCCACCGCCAGCAACCGCCCCTACCAATGTTGACGCGCCTCGATAACCGTTTGCCAAAGCTTAAACCGCTTCGTTTCGACACGCTTGAGGGCAAAAAATCGCTGCTCCTCGCTCATGGGCTTGTTAAAAATGGGTCGCTTATTCCGATGCAGCTTGCGCCGGATGCGCTCGCACAGGCGAACGAGCTTTTCGTAGTCGCTCGCCTGGTCAGTCGTCACCGTAAAGTACGCGACCCCATTGAGCATCTGCAGCTCATTGCGGCGCTCGGCATCCTTGTGGATTTTCTCGCTTCCATCATGGATGGCGTCGCTGTCGTAATCGACCAGCGCGGTAAGCACCTCGGGTAGCAAGCCAGCCCGTACTTTAGCCAGGCCCACCTCGGCTTTCGCCGTAAGCGTTATGTCGGGCGTGCGCTCCAACACGCGTAGTTTGCGGTTGCGACCATCGTTGTAACCGTCGCGAATGAAGTACTTCTTGTTCAGCTCGGCCTTGCCCAGCGCAAGCCCGCCGTAATGCGCAGGCAGCGACATAAACATGCAAAGCCCCGACTCCCTTGGAGACCTTGAACCCTCTTCCACGTACGGAAGCAACGCCTTCGCCTTGGCGGCGCCTCTCACCTTTGACGCCCGGTCAAGGTACGCCGCAATGAGCTCCTTGGTCGTGAGCTTTCCATCGCGCATGCCCGCACCCCTGCTTGTTACCCCACCGGGAGCAAGGTTATCTAACCGATAGTCCGATGTCATGGCATAGCCGGCATAGATGGCAGCCGCCGCATCGCCATCGTGCGCGGCCTGCAAAAACGCCAGCTCGGGAGAGCACACATACGCATCCAGGTCGCCCATCCAGTGGCCCAGCGAGATAAACGAACCTGCCGGGAGCTCGTTGGTGCACAGGTGCGTCGCGACGTGCTTGGTCCGCCGGCGGTCGGCGCGCGTCGGCACCATCAGATCCAGCACATCAATCCCCAGGTCGTAGCGATCGATAAACTCCTGAGCCTCCTGGTCACAGAGCGCGCAGGCGCCCGCGATCGACACGACCTCTGGTTCCGAATCCCCAAAGCGCGGGTTCGGGATGTGCGCCAAGAGCGCCAGCGCGGCGTTATGTGAAACGATAAAGTACCCCATGGCGCGAAGATAGCACGCACGTCGGCGGCCGTTTGCGGTCCTGGTAAGTTTTCGGCAAACGACCAGCAGTTTTTTGCCGCGGCGCAACCAAAGTGTTCATTCGTCGACGTCTATATGCAAATCCGTCAAGCTTTTGGCAAGGTTGCCGCTCAACTGACCAAAAGCCGACCATTTGCTTGCCCATTTGCTTGACGGCGCGCCCTCGCCAAAATGCTCCGCGACTTCTCGGGCGGTCGAAGTGCTCGTTTAGCGACCTCGCACCCGCCGCTGGGGTATCCTTGGAGCACATGCACCGCAAGCCGCACAAAGGAGCCGCCATGCGCACCGAGCTCGATGTTCCCTTTTCGCACAAAGACAAGGCCAAGGCCCTGGGCGCCAAGTGGGACCGGGTCAAGAAGATCTGGTACGTGCCTGATGGCGTCAACCCCGAGCCCTTTGCCGCGTGGCTGCCCGGCGTGGACCGCTCCGACCCCAGCGCGCCCTACATCTACCTGGTGCTGGGCAAGCGCGAATGCTGGAAGTGCCACGAGCAGACGGCGGTCGCGGCCTTTGGCATTCCGTATCGGGTGGCCGAGGACTCGGGCAGCAAGGCCGCGCCCGGCGATGCGCCCGCCATGGACGACGCGGGCCACATCGCGATCGACACCGCCCGCGCCAACGCCATAGCCATCGTCCCCGCGCTGGGCTGCGTGCCGGCCGAGATCCGCGACTACCTGCGCGAGCGCTGCGGCTACAAGCCTGTGACGTCGCGCACCACCAAGACCGTATCGCTCGCCAGCACCTGCACCGGCTGCGGCGCGCTGCAAGGCAGCCATTATCTGTTCGAGGAGCCCACGTCGCCGTTTGCGCTCACGGCCATCAACAAGCTGCCCGCGCTGGAGTTCGTGCGCGTGGAAGTCGCCGGCGTCTACGGCATCCCCGCCAGCCAGGACAACTTTGACCAGGCGCTCTTCACCTGGGCACGCGACCACCACACCCAGTTCCACAAAACTTTGTGCGAGGGGATCTACCTGTAGGACAAAACTCGAAAATCGAGTCCAGACTTCCTCGGAAATCGAGTGCGAAAATCCTCGAAAATCGAGTATACGCAGGTAGTTGAGTTGCTTGAGCACTCGATGTCTTCGCCCGAGCGTGGATAATCTCCCGTTTTTGACAGCCTTTCAGCCCAAAATCGTCCGAAAATCCACGCTCAATTTTCAATCGTCCAAAAATCATCGATCGTCAGCAGGCAACTAGGCATCCGTCTCGTCGTAGGTAATGGCGCATTCGCAGGTTGGACATTGTTGAGGATAGACTGGAAGGCGCAGGCCTGTTCGAGCGCGTGAGTCGGCGGCGCGCTTGTCGCGGGTGTCGATGAAGCTGATGTCTAGGCATGGGAGGTCTGCGCCGCAGCTTGGGCACGGCAGACAGATTTGGCTGCAGGTGGCCTCGACGAGCGGGAACAGGCTCCGGTCCATTAACGCTCGCGGTAGGTTTCCGTACACGCCTCGCGCGATATCGCTTCGCCATCCCATGGGCTCCCCTTTCCCGTTTTAACCGTTGAGGAGAGGATGGCAGGATCGTGCAGCTCTCGATGCGGCGCAGCGCGATTCGATCAATCGACATGATTAGACAGCGACAGGCTGCACCCAACTAATACGGAACAACGGCTTCCGCATGACGACGCGATTCCGAGAAATCGAACTCGGCGCGATGGGCTTCGAGGAAACGAGCGTTTGGACGTAAGCGATGTTCGTCCGGTTCGCGCAACACCGAGCCCGCAAACATCGCATAGTCCGTATGCTGCAGAAGATACGACCCGCAAAATTGATAATCGCCGCGCACCAGTTCGAACGAAATTAGATGAGCATCGAAGAGCGAATGCAGGTCGCGGCGCAGCAGAATGCCGTTGCTGACAACTTGTGACTTAGGACCCGAGTAATTCTCGATATGCGCGGCTTCCAGTGCTTCGTCGACGTTGCAGCCCGAGACGGCACATCGACCGGTATAGGCCTCAAAGAGCTCAGTGCGAAAACGCTGCTGGCCGATTCGCTCGCGACGTAGCGCGTAGCGAACCTTTTCATCGTCGCTCGCCGGAGCGCCGGAAAACTCCGCTGTGACCGAAGCGTCCTTCATGTAGGTCATATCAGGGAAGAAGCGCGCGTCGGGTCCGCCCTTATGGACGGGGCCATGCAGCACAAACCAACTGTTCTCGGGCTCGTAGCGCTCGACGAACGCCAGGCCCAGCACCTTGTAGCCAGCGTCCGTTGCAAAGAACACGCCAACGGGAACGCCACACTCCATGCAGTTGATCATCTTTTGGTTGTAATCCTGGTCGCGCCAGTTTTCGACCGATGCGCTTTGCGACGAGTACTTGAGTACCCACGTGCCGTCCTCAAGATAGAGCGGCGGAACATCGGGGTAGGCACCGCGCTTGGAATTGTGCACAGAGAGCGCGAAGGTCTTCTCGCGCGGATGCTTAACGCGCCCGCGACCAGGCCAAAAGATGCCCGAATCGCGCGACACCGGAAAGAGTTCGGAATCAATCGTCAGACGGAAGGGATATTGAGGGCTATCGGCATTGGTGCGATGCGGAAGCTTGTCCCACAGGCCGCCACGCTGCTCCTCGCGCAAGAACCACTCCCAGGCCTGGACATATTCGGATGGCACAAAGCCGCAAGCGCGGTCAAAACTCGGCCGAGCAATCAGCGGAACACTAGAAGCGATGCCGTCCATAAGGAACCTCCAGGAAGAACAGTTCCCCACATTATCGCCTACGCAATGATGACGCCAAACGAAAAAGGCTCACTTCCTTCGAAGTGAGCCCTTGGCCGTCTGCATGTTAGCGAACGTCGGCACTACGATGTTGCAACACCGGCGAGTTTGACAGTCACATCGTATGTCGCAAGGTCCTCGGCCGCGGCGTTGTTAACGCAGTCAGCATCGGTTCCTTCCATCCAAATATAAATTCGGACCGCTATGCCATCATAGCCAACGCGACTTGCGATCTTATGCGTACCCGCGTCAACCTGATAATCGTCTCCGACCTTGTTTGCAAGCCAGCCATTGCAATTGCCTTTTTCAATATGCTGGTAGGAAGGCATTTGAGGCCCGTTGGCCGCGTCCTTTACACAAGACCATCCAGCGATGGCATTTTTATCGTTACCCTTATCGGTGGGAGAAACTGCAGCGGGTGCGTATACGACCTTTAGAGTTTCATCACCAGTCAGGTTTCCATTAGCACCAATCGCCTGCGTGGTAATACCGACTCGCAAAGAATTCGGGATCGTATCGGTCGTTGGTGCCCCATGAGCGGTAACAACTACGGGCTCTCCGTCAGATCCTTCAAGATACACGTCGGCTATACCGGACTCGGTAATGGTGTAGACAATAAACTCACTCTTGAGATAAGCGTAGTGAGTCTCGCCACCAGCCTCGTATTCGCCAGACTTGCCGTCCCGCTTAAAGTTAATCTGCGAGTAAGAAGTTACTCTACCGTCTGATCCCCAGCCTTGGCAAACAAACCAGTTCTTAAGATCATCCGTAGAAGACGGCGTTATCTTTCCGCCCTGTATTGCGGCCGCGAGCGACGTCTGCTCGCCACCATGTTGGGCACCATTCTGGAGCTCATCAATCTGAAGGATGAAACCATTCGTCGTTGCGCTGATGGTTGAAGATGTTGCCTTCACCGTGTTATTTGCGACATACCAAGCATAGGTGGCAGACGAGAGAGCAACGGCGGACATAAGCACCGCACAGGCAGCGCCCACAAGCTGTTTTTTAAGCTGTTTTACGCTCTGGCTCATTCGATAGACCCATCTAGTAAAAATGCCGGGAGCCGACGGTTCGGCCCCTGGCATTCTGAAATCTCAAAGACGACGAAGTCGGCGATAGCTAGTTAGAAGCCTTCGCGTACTCCTTGGGCGTCGCCTCGAAGGTGATTGTCACGCCATTGTCGCCAGCAGTGGTATTGATTTTCTCAAGGTTATTGGAATAGACGTTAGCGTCGCCGCCATCGTAGTACAGGTAGACATCAATCTTAGCATCTGCGTTGGACTTGATCACCGCGTCGTCACTAGCAAGCAAATTACCGGCAGTGAGCGGTTTAGCATCATTTGAGGAGCTGAGCAGAATACCCTTACCACTCCAGACTTCCCACTTTTTGCCGCAAACAACAAGAACACGAAGGGCATTGCCGAGGTTCTTGTTCTGCTCCGTAGTAGCGTTGGCCACGGTCACGCCCGTGATATGCAAGTTCGTGAACTCACCATCGTAGCCACCGGTACCTACGTGGAAAGTATTTTTGACAGCATAATTTGCAGCAACGGCTTTTTCCGCAGTGCCGTCATCAATCTTAAACTTGCTATTTTCCTTCATATCCGCGGCGTTAGCCTTATCCGCGTAAGCAGACATCCAAACAGCCTTGCCATCAGTTTTGTCAATCGTAGCAGGATAGAGCTTTGTTGCTGCTGTCCCCTCCACCGAATAACTGGTTGAACTAGTTGAGTCCTTCGACGTCGTCTGCTTATCAATCACGAGGTATGCAGAGTTGGACTGAGCCGCAATATTAGACGTCGTACCCTTAACCGTATTATTGCTGACAAACCATGCGAACGTGGCAGAGCCCAGTGCTACGGCTGCTACCAGCACCATGGCGATGGCGGCGCCCATCTGCTTCTTTAATGCCTTGGTATCCATACGGACCCCTTTCTTTCCCCATTCATCCCAGATGACCCTCGAGAAGCCCGGAAGGGGAGCCCGCGCTTTCGTGTTGGATGTTGCTTGCCCATCCTTTAGACATGGAATTGAGAATACCATAATTCTTACGATTTCCTTATGAGTTTTCGGCAGCCTACATTCCGGCAGATTCATAGGTCTACCTCTGGTTATATGCGGTGCTACATGAACATCGTTTACCTTATTTGATCTCTCTCCCGCGCAGTCATAAGCCCCTCTTAAGCCTTGCGACCGCAGCGCCATGCCAACGCACACATTCGCCCTCCGCCGAGCTTCGCCCTAGCCCTTCCCCACCCGCTATACTGATGTAGCACGTGTAATTTCTGCCTGCTTGTGCGGGCTATTTGCCGGGAGGACTCTATGGCTGCCGCCAATCAACCCAAGGGAAGCGTTTCTACCGGATCGATCAAGCCGGTGACGCGCAAAGCCGTTCGATGCCAGCGCGAAGTCGCCTGGCTGGTCACGCAGGCGGCCGGCAAGCTCGTCGCCACCACCGACGACGTCAACGCGCCCACGCCCAGCTTTGTGCTGGCGGCAGCGCTTTCGTACACCCGCGAGCAGGAGCAGGCCGCTCAGGACCGTGGCGCCGCAATCGACTACAAGGCCGTCATGGGCCCCGACCTCGCGAGCTTTTGTGTGGCCGCAGAGTTGCCCACGGCACCCAACGCGCTTTCGGACACAGGCTACATGTTCACCCTCTCGGGCGCGGACCTCATCCGCGACGTTTACGCCTACTGTAGTGACCTGGGCGAACGCACGGGTGACGCGGCGCAGGTCAAACCGGGCTACGCGATCAAGCTCGCGCTGCGACTGTTCTTGCTGGATGCCGCCACTGCCAGCGGGGCTACCTCCAAAGACAACGCCTCTGCATAGCAAAAGCGCCGGGCCGAGAATCAATCCCAGCCCGGCGCTCGTTCGTCCTACTTGTCCCCGTCCCCTGCGGGCGAGTTCTTTTGGTTGCGGCGGTTGCTCCAGGTCACGTTGTGTTCCTTGTAGTAATCGGGCGCCTCGTTGCCGCTCGCGCTAATGGGATCGTTGCCAGTCAGGGTGTCGGCAATATCCTGCACGAACTTAACGAACAGGCTCGAATCGTCAGTCTCGGACGAATCGAAATCGAAACCGAACTCCACCGCGCCGCCGATGATCTTATCCACGCACTCCGGATCGTCGCCGTCCAGCCAAATGACCACGGTGTACTTGTCCACATCGCCTACGCGGAAGTTCGCGTGGCTGATGGTCGTCACCACGTCTTTGGACGCAAACGGCTCGGTGTTGGGCTCAGGGTTGCCATCGGCCGCGGCCGCCGCATAGGTGGTGGGCTCGCCGTTGCGATACAGCCTCACGCGTGCCGCCTTCTCCACGCCCTTGCTGGCGCTGACCACCTTGAGCTTGGCGCTATAGCCCAGATCGGTCTTACCGGCGTTGCGGATATAGAAGGTGTACGCCACGTAGTTCTTGCCGTTGTGGCTGCCGTCGATGTCGTCCAGATTGTCGGGCAAGTCCTCGGCAGCGATATTCGTGCCGTTGTCCAAGGCGTCGGCGGCCAGGCGCGCGGTGGCGTTGTTAAAGTCGCCGTTGTCGGCAATGGCCACGCCGCGGCGGAACAGCTCCAAGCGGTTGAGGTTGATAGTGAAGTTACCCATGTTTTCCTGCATAAACGACAGGGCGAACAGCACACCAAAGGCAAGCGCCAGCACCACAAGGGCCTTTTGCAGCTTGTCCATGCGCAGCAGCGCCGCGCCAATGCGCTCCATGCGGCGCTTGGGCATATACATGGACACGACCGCATCGGGGTCGATGTCATCGAGGTCCTGGTCGGCCAGCGCCTGCTCCAGCTCCTCGATGCGCACCACGCCGCGCAGGTCGCGCTTGGGCTTGGGTTTGCGTTTGGGCTTGGACTTGCCAGAGCGCTTGCGGGAGGCGGAAGCCTGCTCGGGCGCGGAGTCCTCGCCGGGTGCGTCCTCGGCATTGGCGCCGGGCACGTCCTGCAACGTGTCCTCGGCCTGGTCCTCGACGAAATCCTCGGCCAAATCCTCGGCAGCTTGATCTTTGTTGTCGTTACGCTTGAACAGAGCCATGGCGATCAGATCTTATATTTGGTGCGGATGTAGCCGACGTATTCTTTGACGAGCTCGCGCTCCATGTCGTCGGCATAGCGGAACTGCAGGCCGCAGACGTTGCGGTACAGGCTGCCCTTGGGCGCACGGCGCACCCAGCATACGATGCCCAGCTGCCCGGGCAGCTCGTGGCGCTCGCCCTGCAGGCGGATCGTGGGCATTTGCACGGCCAGGGCCTCGCCCACGTCGGGGTAATCGTTAAGGTAGATGGCCAGACCGCCGGCCGAAACGTCGATGGTCATGGCGTCCTCGGGCTCAGAGGTCGGCGCGTTGTCGCGCTGGTAGGTCAGGCGCATGGCGACCTTAAAACGCTCGTCGCGGCGCCTGACGAAGGTGCGCTGCTCGGCGACTTTGCGCATTTTCCAGTAGGTGCGGATGCCCTTTTTCTCGACCGACTCGGGGTAACCGGCGAGCACGAACGTCTCCTCGCCCACTTTGTACTGCAGCAGCAGCTTTTGGTTTTCGTCCATGATGAGCGGCTTGCCGGCGAGCATGGGCGAGCTCATAAGGAAGTACGCCTCGTCTAGGTTCTCTTTGTACGTGGCGAGCATGTTGAAGTCGGTTTTTTGGCCCATGGGCACGTCGAATGCCACCTGAAGCTTGGTCCCCGGCGTTATCTGTTGCTCTGCCATGTTTTCTCCCCCAGTCGCGGGCGCCGATATCATCGTCGTGCGCGATGCACATTGGGCTATTGTAACTGCTTTGCCGCAGGTTTCGATGTGCGCTGCGTGAAATGGCGCGGATGTGAGGCGCGGCAGCCGCTAGCGCATCTGCCCTGCACGCCCTGTTAGTCGATACTTGCGGTTACGGCTCGTCGTCGCGGCCGTAGGCTCTAGCTTGCCCTGCGCGATAAGCGCATTGACGCGCGTCCTAACCTGGGAGACGGTGAGTCCCGTGCATTCTGCCAGTTCACGTGTTCCCAGTTCGCCGTTGCGCTTGAGTGCCGCCACAATTAAGTCCCCGCCATGATCGATTTGCTCAACCTTCGCTCGGTAGAGGACAACCTTAAACCGGTCGAAACCCGGGCAAAACAATGGCTCGGCCAGACCGTGCGCACGCATGGCATCGAGCATCATTGGAATGCCCGATCCGTTGCCTTCGGCAGGAGAGCCCGCACCGTCGGGCAATGGAACAAGCGACATGAGCTTCACAAGCGTCGCATTGCGACATCGGGAGCTGCCGTCAAACAGGTTCTCGCGAGTCTTTCCTCCGTATAGGCCGCCGGGGTTCACCACCTCGATACGATCGTCAAAAACGTCGACGGCGATCGATTGCCCACAGAACCGATCCCCGTATTCCCTGTGGATAACCGCGTTGGCGATTGCCTCACGCAGGACCTCCTCGGGAATCTCCAGCGAGTCGATACGCGAAATGCCTTGGACGGTCACGGTGCGGCGCAGGTTTTTGGCGACAGCCGCGACAGCATCCGAAATCATCTCGCCCAACGTTCCCTCGCAGATCGTACGGTCCATGAACCTCAACGACCCCGCCGCGCCCTTCTGCGTTCCGGCATAGACCGCCACATCGATAAAGAGCTTGGGATAGAACTGCTGAGGATAGGCACCCGCAGCCAGGAGTCCGGCCTTAGTGACATTGCCCTGGGAGTCGAGGAAATTCAGGCGCTCCAGCTTCGTTTTCTTGTCCGGCGCGCCGCGCATCGCACGAGGTGTCAGTGAGAAAGCACGCTCTATCGTGCGGTCGACCAGGGCCTCGTCAAGATCGCCTGCGACCGCGCCGGGCACTGCATCGCGATCACTGGGGCTCGCCCGTTCATACGATGACAAGGACAGGACCTCGGTCGACGAGAGCGGAACATCTTTATCATCGATGCGTTTGTAGCTGCCGCCTTGAGCGCCCCGCTCTATGACATAGCAGGGCTTGCTCGACGGGTCGAGCTCCTCAATCGTGATGACCAGAACCACGGTACCCTGGAGCTCCACGCGTTCAATGGTGTATTTGGGCGGATTGGCCAGTTTTCCGCGACCGCCGGCATCGCCCATGCCCGCCACGAATTGGTTGAGCACTTTCTCGGTCTCAAAGTTTGCAACTGGAACAAAACCCGCGCGCTCGCTCACTCCGAGCACGATGATGCCGCCGGCGGTGTTTGCGAATGCGCTAACCGTTTCCCATACGTCGCGGGAAAGCGTCGTGGCGCTCTCTTTCACTTCGACGCTAAGGTCATCCGAGCCCATGCGCTTTAATGACTCGAGCAGACCGGCCAGCTCGTTTTCGTTCATCTGCACGTCCCTTCACTCGGCCCGGCGGAGAATGCCGCGAATAGATTTCCTTCGTCTCTCAGTTATCTCTCGTAATTATCTCTCATCTTACTGCTATCTCTCATATTAGAGATAAGTGAGAGATGAAAGATAAGATGTCTGCCGTCTGTTTCATTTAAACATGTTTTTGCTGGTAGAACAATCAGTATTGAGACAATACCATGATTGCTTGTCTCTTTGCTGCTCAGTTATCTCTCATATTTATCTCTCGTCTTTCAGTTATCTCTCGTATTAGTGACGAATGAGAGATGAGAGATACGCGGGTGATGGGCGAGCGTGGATTTTTGGACGGTCGGAAAGTCCCTCAAACAAAAAACGGGGCCGGCCTTACGCCGAACCCCGTTTTCAAACGGTCAGTTAGTTATCCAACGCGCGAGCATAGCAGTCAACATTACGCCGCCGCGAACACTCCCAAGCCCGTTCCGATGATGCAGATCGCGAAGATACCAATAATAATCCAAATGGTCTTGACACCCTTTTTATAGAGGGCAACGCAAGCGAACGTTGCCAGCAAGGGCAGCAGACCGGGGAAGATCGAATCGAACAGATCCTGCAGGACAATCTCCGAACCACCCACATCAAAGGTCAAAGCTGTGGACAGCGAGACCTGTGCCGCAATCATCGCGCCAATGACGGTCATTCCGAGGACACCGGCAGCATGCGTCATGCGAGACATAAGGTTGTTCTCTTCGGACTGCTGCAGGAACTTGGTTCCCAGGTCGTATCCCAGATGGGCGGCGACGATACGCGTTGCAAAGTTAATCACGGAGTAGATGAGCGCGTACACGATGGGGCCGAGCGGGTTGCCCGTCGACGCGATGCCAATACCAATGCCGGCGGCGACCACGCGGAACGTACCCCAGTAGAACGAATCGCCGATGCCGGAAAGCGGTCCCATGAGGCCGACCTTCATGGCGTTAATCGAGGACGTGTCGAAGTTCTTATCGGCAGCCGCCTGCTCTTCCATCGAAACCGTTAGGCCGGCTACAAACGGAAGCACATGAGGCGTGATGTTAAAGAACTCGGTATGGCGATCAAGCGCCGCATAGTAATCGTCGTCGTTGGGATAGATCTTTCGCAGGGGCTTCTGAATGGTGTACATGAAGCCCATTGCCATCATCTTGTCGTACGACTGCGAGCACTGGCTCGTAAACTGGCGAAGGAACATGCTCCGATACATATCGGGAGTCATAATCGCGTCCTTCTTGGCCTCTTTGAGATCGGTGTTCTGGGTAGCCATTAGAAGTCCTCCTCTTCATCCTCGGCAACCGCCTGCGGACCGGCCGAGCCCTCGCGGAAGGCCAGGAGCAGCGCGACGCAGATAGCGGCAGCGGCAACACCGACAACGTCCATCTTGAGGTAGATGACCATAATGAATCCCAGGAAAAGCCAGGGAAGAAGCTTGTTGTCGCCCATGGTCCTAATAAGAAGAGCGAAGCCGATGCAGACCATGACGCCGGACGCAACGTTGAGGCCGTCCATCACAAACTGCGGAATAGCGTTAAGCGCATTGTTGATGAGGTCGGCACCAAAGAACAGCGAGCAAAACACCAGCAGTGCAGACGGAATGCCAATCGACAGCGGCACGATGGTCAGATGGTACAGATTCGCCTTGGCAAGATCACGATTTGCCAGAGCGGTCTCGATCTTCTTGCAGGCAAAGGCACCCGGAACGGCGTAGCAGAAGTTGCGCCACACCTGAAGGAAGACGGAGACGGGAAGGGCGAGCGCGACGGCAGTTGCCGTGCCCGTACCCGTAATGACGGCAAACGCGCAGCCAAGCACGCCGAAGGCATAGACCTCGGGATGAACCGCCGCGCCGACCATGATGGCGCCCATGAACATGGGCTCCAAAGCAGCGCCGGCGATAACTCCCTGCTGGACATCGCCAAGGATCAAGCCGACAAACAGGCTCGTAAACAGCGGACGACCAAGCATCGTAATGCCAAATGTTTGCTCGTCCATAGACGCCATAATGCGACCAGCGCAACTAGGAGGTACTGGGCAACTATTCTGATTAACCCCAGAAATAAGCCTGCAGGCGAGACGCTCAGAACAGCTCGCCTGCAGGCAACAGCAGCAATTTGAAAGGATTAGTAGTTCATCTGGTGATAGTAACGACGCGTGGTGAGCGGGTGGTTGCGGACGTGCTCGAGATGGCAGCTCAGGCGCTCGGTGATGGTGTAGGTGACCATCGGGGAGACGATCTTGCGGAACTCGGGGTCGCTGAACGGCAGCTCGACCTCGGCGGTGTCGAACTTGTTCACGCGGACGTTGACGCCCTTCTCGTCGGCGAGCATGTGGGTGAAGTTGTCCACGCGGTCCATGAGCTTGCGGGTGTCGTCCTCGCCGTAGAGCATGATGAGGCTCGTGCCCTCCTCGCACAGCTCGATGGTGCCGTGGAAGAACTCGGCGGCGTGGATGGACTTGGTCTTGATCCACTGCATCTCCTCGAGGATGCACATGGCGTAGTCGTAGGCCTCGCCCCAGAGCATGCCGGAGCCGATCACCATGTGGTAGTCGGTGTCCTTGAAGTCCTCGGCCATGGCGGCGCAGCGCTCGTCCTGGGCGTCCTTGGCCTTGATGAGGTACGGGGCGATGTTGCCGAACTCCTCCATGAAGGTGTCGTACTTGGGGAAGGCGCCGGCGTTCTTGAGGAAGCGGGCGACCAGCGTGATCTGGTAGGTGTAGATGGCCTCGCACAGGACGTCGTCCTCGGCGAAGCTGAAGAACTTGTAGTCGGCGTACTCGGTGGCCGGGGTGTTGTCGTTGGAGACGTACATCAGCGTGCGGGCGCCCTGCTCCTGGCAGAACTTGGCGGCCTCGATGATCTCGGGGGTGGTGCCGGTGCGGGTGGAGAAGACGCAGACCGAGTCCTTGTTGAAGGCCTTGGGCGGGCACGCGAGGAACTCGGCGGCGATCTCGCAGTGGACGTCGACGTCGGCCGTGGTGGTCTCGACCCAGTACTTCATCGGGAGCGTGTGGGCCCAGGTGCCGCCGCAGCCGATGAAGAAGATGTTGGAATAGCCCTGCTCGCAGACCTTGTCCACGGCAGCCTCAATCTGAGGACGGAGAGCGAGGGCATCGCTCACAACCTTCTCGTAACGAGGCTCATCGAAATTGAACATATCTTACTCCTAACTCACTTAGATGAACCCTTCATTCATCCCATAACGTTATAACACTTTATATAACTAACTATGCA
>DBGAQS010000044.1:0-275293 GCA_048434495.1 Collinsella sp.
ATGAGACTGAGCCGAAGGCGTCGATGACATGCCGGGGGCGGACCGGGACGGGTTCAACGGCAGGCCCCGCCGACCGATTGCAAGCGGTCGGCGGGGCCATTGTGGCCCTTGACAGCGGATTGGGTCATATGAGCGAGCGGGTCGCATTTGAGACAAGGTGACGTGAAACGAAAGGGCGCTGACCTTCTGGTCGCGCCCTTGAAGTTGAACGTCAGATTGTCCAAATGCGGCCCGCGCAGCGTCGGCCCGTTACGCGGTTTGGTAAAACCGCGTAACTCCTACGGACGCTGGCCCATGCCACCCTCGAGGGTAACGGTCTCGCCGTTCATGTACTTAAAGTCGGGGCCGCAGAGCTGAACGACCACGCGGCCGATCTCCTTCTCGACGTCGCCGTAGTGGCCTGCCGGCGGCATGTGGACGTTGGCCTTAAACGCCTCGGGATAGGCATCCTGGAAGTTCTCGAGCGCAGCAGTCCAGGCAAGCGGGCACACGATGTTGACGTTGATGCCGTCCTTGCCCCACTCGTTGGCGGCAACGCGAGTCAAGCCGCGGATGCCCTCCTTGGCGGCAGCATAGCTGCACTGGCCATAGTTGCCAAACAGACCGGCGCCCGAAGCAAAGTTGACCACGGAGCCCTTGGTCTCCTTCAGGTGCGGATAGGCCTTCTGCATGTACAGGTAGGTGGCATACAGGCCAGAGTAAATGGCCAGATTAAACTGGTCCATAGTGTGGTCGGCGATGGTCACACCCGAGGCGCTGGCCTGAGCGTTGTTGACGACGGCGTCGATGCGGCCGAACTCGGCGATAGCCTGGTCGATAACGTTCTGGACGACGGCCTCGTTGTCCTGGCCAGCCGAAACATCGGCCTGAACAGGCAGAACCTTGACGCCGTACTCAGCCTCGAGAGACTCCTTGGCAGCCTCGAGCTTGGCAACGTTGCGACCGGTGATGACGAGATTCGCGCCCTCCTTGGCAAAGGCGATATCGATGCCGTAGCCGATGGAGCCAGCAGAGCCGTCCTTAAGCGTGGCCTTGCCGCCGCCGGTGATGATCACGGTCTTACCAGTGAAAAGTCCCATATGGAAGTCCTTTCAAATCGCGACGGGCGAACCCGCCGACTGCGCGCATCCAAACAAGCGCGCCAAAAGCTGAAATGCAACTTTAGCGTGTTCAAGTAAAAATAAAAGACCTCGGCAGGCGAACGGCATAGCGTCTTTCGGCGAAGGGAATGTCAAGTACCAACTGGATAAAGCGGCCGAAGTTTTGTTGTCGAAACGAGTCATCGAACACGTTTTGAAACTTTGCTGCAGGGCGTGGGATGTCGGCGCGAAACTTTATCATAGGGTGACGAACAACGATGAGGAGCACATGCCTATGACAGACGAGCTGGACCCCCAGACTCAACAGCATATTGATGATTCCGCAGACGCCATTGACGGCTGCGATACTGCTACCAGCAGCAATGGCGGCGTTGATGCCGCTGCCGAGGAGACACCCGTTGCCGCAGATGAGGCCACAGAAGCAAATGTCGCCGCAGAGCAAGACATAGAAGAGCAGTTAGAGCAGCCTGACCCGAGCGATGCCGAGCCCGATGCAAACCCCGCCCCGCAAGCCGCAGGCCCCATCGAGGTGTCTTCGGAAGAAGAACTCGACGCCGTCATGGACTCCATGATGGACGCCGTCAAAGCGATGAAAGACGCCGTCGCCGACGCCGATGTCGACGCTGAGGAGGAGGAAGCCGCCGAGGCCGCCTCGACCTTCGTGCCCGGTGAGACTCCCGTTGCCGACCAGGGCAGCACCATGCCCTCGTTCCTGCAGCTCGAACATCCCACGATTGGCGCCGATGCGGTCGACCCGCACGCGGCCGGCTTTTCCGTGATTGAGGGCGGCACCGGCAATATTGCCGCGCCGCAGGCCGCCGATACGGACGCCGCCGATGCCGCGCACTCGACCGCCTCGCACACCCCCGCCGCAAGCCACGACTTAGGCACCGCCGTCTCGAACACCGCCAACGCCGTGGGCACCTTTATCGCCCAGGGCGCCTCGGCCATGCGCGAGATGAATGCCGCCAAGAAAGCACTCGCCGACGCCCGTGCCCACCTGGCAGAGCTTGAGCAGCGCATTGCAGACCAGGCCGAGGAACTCGAAACGCGTCAGGACATCGCAGGCCGCTATGGCCAGATCGTCTCCGACCAGCGCCAGGCCATCGCCACGGCGCAAAAGACCGCAGCGGCCGCCGAAATCGACCGCGACGCCCACGCCGCCAAAGCGACGGAGCTCAAGGGCCAGCTCGAACAAATGAAGGCAGAAGACGATGCGGCTGAGCTCCGTCTGAAGGCCGCGCTCGACGCCGTGGAGGCCCGCGAGGCGAGCTCGCGCGAAACTGGTAATCGCCTCGTTCGTCGCCTTGAGGACTCCAAGCGCATCCGCGACAAGGTAAAGGCTGAGCGCGATGCCGGTGTCGCCGCCGCACGACAGACTGCCGATGCCACGCGTGCGCAGCTCGAGACCTTGCGTCGTGAGTATGCCGAGCTGCAGCGCAATCCTTCGGCGAACCCCGCCAATTACACCGTGCGCACCAGCGAGCTCTCGATGCAAATCTCCGACGCTGCGGATGCCCTCCGCAAGGCCGAGGAAGACATTCCGCGCGTGACCGCAGATCTTGAGCATTCACTTGCCGCCGCCGAGCAGGCCGTCGAGCAGGCACAGGCCCCCATCGCCGACGCTAAACGCGCGCACCAGGCCGTAACGGCCGAGGCAGATGCCGCGCGTGACGAGTTGCAGTCCGCAAAAACTGCCGCCGCGACGCGCCAGCGCGAGCTGCGCGAAAAGATCGCCACGCAGGACAAGGCACGCCGTGAGCAAGAGCAGGCCATCGCAAACGCCCGGGCAGATGCCGCGCATGCGCAGTCGATTATCGAGCAGGCGACCGAGGTGCACGACCATCCCGAAATCACCGAATCGCTCGCCGGATCCTTGGCACGCGACAAGGCCGAGCATACCGAGACCGAGCGCGAAGTTGCCCAACTCGAGGCCGCCGAAGTCGACGTGCGCAAGCGAACCCGCGACTCACGCGTCAAATTCACCGGAGCCATCGCCTGCATCATCGCCGCAGTCCTCGTACTCATCGCAATCTGGCTGTTCATGAGCAAGTAAGCCAGTTGCCAAAAACAGCCCAACGCAGTTGCGGTGAGATAGTTCCTGCTTAGCCCTCAAAAAGGCCAATTCAAGAACTATCTCACCGCAACTTATTTAAATCGGCGCAAGGCAACCTATCCCTCTTGCACCAATCTCTTGACATAAGAAGTGTCCCCAGATGCCGGCACAAAAGGAACGTCCCCAGGTGCCAACAACGGCGACGCCAATGTTTTGGCGAAGTCAGCGAAAACGCCCCTAAGCGAGCAAGGTGACGTGAAAGAGGAGGGCATTGACCTTCTGGTCATGCCCGACGATTGAACGTCAGATTGCCGCTTAGGGGCGTTTGCAGCGTCGGCCGGTTACGGCGTTTGTAAAACGCCGTAACCTACAAAATGAGCATCGCATCGCCAAAGCTGAAGAAGCGGTAGCGCTCCTCGATGGCGGCGGCGTAGGCATCCATGATCTGGTCGCGGGTGGCAAGCGCGCTCACGAGCATCATGAGCGTGGAGCGCGGCACGTGGAAGTTCGTGATCAGCGCGTCGACCACGTGATAGGTCGAGCCGGGCATGAGGTAGAGCTGCGTCGTCGCGTTCTCGCGCACCACGATGTCACCGCGGCCGAGCGTGTCGGCGCCGTCCTCGCGGCCCTCAAAATAGCGCGCCGTCACGGCCGGATCGGACACCGGCGCGTCCGCGTCAAACGCGCTCTCGAGCGAGCGCACCGCGGTGGTGCCGACGGCGATCACGCGATGCCCCTCGGCCTTCGCCCTATGCACGGCGTCGACAACCTCCTGCGACACGTGGTAACGCTCGGTGTGCATGACGTGCTGCGTGGGGTCGTCCTCCTCCACCAGACGGAAGGTATCAATACCCACCTCGAGCTCGACGGCGGCAAACTTCGCGCCCTTGGCCTCGATAGCGGCCATGAGCTCGGGGGTAAAGTGCAGACCCGCCGTGGGAGCAGCGGCCGAATGCTCCTCCTTCATGGCGTAGACGGTCTGATACTTCTCGGGATCGCCCTCGTAATCGGTAATGTAGGGCGGCAGCGGCACGTGACCGGCGGCGTGAATGGCCTCGTCGAGCGTGCGCGGCTCGCCGGCGGCATTGCAACCGGCCGGCTCAAAGCGCACCAGGCGGCCACCGCGGCTATCGGTGACAAAGTCGATGACCTCAGCTGTCAACACCACGGGCGCGCCCTCGGGCGCATGTGCGCCACCGGCGCGATACTCAATCTGAGCACCGGGCTTTAGGCGCTTGCCCGGCTTGACCAGGCACTCCCAAACGTGACCCAGTGGGTCAACATCCTCGCGGCGCTTGAGCAGCAGCGTCTCGACCACGCCACCCGAGCCCGACTTGCGACCGATCAGGCGGGCCGGCATCACGCGCGTCTTGTTGATGACGAGCACATCGCCCGGCTCGATATAGTCGATGATGTCGCGGAAGATGCGGTGCTCGACGGTGCCGCCATGCTCCAGCGGCGTTCCTGCCTGGGAGCCTTTGCGATCCACCACCAGCAGGCGGCAGGAGTCACGCGGCTCGGCAGGAGCCTGGGCAATCAGTTCCTCAGGAAGGTTATAGTCAAAATCATCGGTACGCATAGACACGTCGGATTCTCCTTATATAGCTAAAGTCCGCTCTACATCCTAGCAGGCTAACGTCCCAAATGAACTACTTTTTGGCGGCTTTACGCTCGTCGCGGATGCGGGCGCGGTCCATGGCCGCCTCGACAGCCGAGAAGCGGCAACCACAGTAGTTCTGCCGATACATGCCAAGCTCGCGCGAACGACGCGTGGCCTCGGGGTAATACGGGCGAAAATCGCGAATGACCGGGGTGAGCCCATGTGCCGCTGCCAAGCGCTCAAGCACGTCATTACAGGTCTCGAACAGCTGATAGGGCGAGACGGCGAGCGTCGTACCCACATATTCGAACCCGCGATCCTGGGCCACACGGCATGCCTCGGCCAGACGCAGGGCATAGCACGCACGACAGCGACGGGGTCGATCGGCGCCCAACGGGGCCACACCGGCCTCCCAGCGCTCGCGGTCCTCGCCTGCCTCGATAAGCTCGATGTCGCCATCAGCACACCACCGGCGCAGTTCGTCCAGGCGGCGCTGCCATTCATCGCGCGGTTGAATATTGGGGTTGGTCCAGCAAATCGTGGGCTCAAACCCTTCCTCGCGCAGCAGGCGAACCGGCTCAAGCGAGCACGGCGCACAGCAAGCATGCAGCAGCAACGGCTTCATCAACATCTCCTCCCCGCAATAAGTAGTCTTTTTGGGACGGGGCTATTTTGACTACTTTTGACGTAAAGCAGTCAAAAATACCTATCTCCAAAAAGTAGTCAAAATAGCCCCGTCCCAAAAAGACTACTGATCAAAAAAGCGCACGCCAAAGGATGTGTCCTCGCAGGCGACAATGCGGCGGTCGCACAGGATGGTCCGCACGTAATACCAGTCGCCCACACAGCCCGACAAATGCAAGCCGGCCGCCAGGTAGCACAGCAGCGGATAGCCCGAAAGCGCAAAGCCCAAGGCAAACGCCGCCGTCACAATAACCGTCGGCGCCAGGCAAATGACCATGTACCGCCGGCGCGAATACACAACGCCCTCGGCGCAGGCATAGATCATGCAGGTTTCGAGATTTGCCCCAAAGGTCACCCGAGCACCGGCGGGCGCAAACAGCTTAAAGAACACCGCATGCACCAGCTCATGCACGGCAAATGACGCCGCCGAAACCGCAGCCAAGCCAACTATCCAGCCCAAGACCGTGGTCCAGCCGCCCGCGTCAGCCGCATCCAGGTCCGCGGGGCCACCCAGTAGCATAAACACCGGCACCAGGCACACGGCAAATGCGCCAAGCACGGCCATCCCCCACACAAAGCAGGCGTGCAGAAAATCCTCGTCCTCAAACGCATGTATGTTGGAAATCTCATTCATAGCATCTTAGGATAGCGCCCCTGCCACGTACCCGTCCGCATGTGCGATAATGTCGAACGATATGCACGAATTGATCACCGCGCCGCCGAGCCTCGCACCCGGCCGTGCTCTCACCATATGCGAAGGAGTCCCATGGCATCCAAATACTCCATGAACGACCGTCCCAGCTGGCCTCGCCGCGCCATCGTTACCGCCGGCGAGCCCTACGGTAACAAGGGCCTTCACTTTGGCCACGTTGGCGGCGTCTTTGTCCCGGCCGACTTCTTCGCCCGCTTCCTGCGCGACCGTCTGGGCCGCGAGAACGTCATCTTCACCTCGGGCACCGACTGCTACGGCTCGCCCATCATGGAGAGCTACCGCAAGCTCAAGGAGAACGAGGGCTACGACAAGTCCATTAGCGAGTACGTCGAGTCCAACCACTCCCGCCAGGCCGCGACCCTCAACAACTACAACATCAGCTGCGATATCTATGGCGGCTCGGGCCTTGAGCCGGCGGCCCAGATCCACAACGAGGTGACTGCCGAGATTATCGAGCGCCTGCACGAGCAGGGCACCATCTCCAAGCGCTCCACGCTGCAGTTCTACGATGCCAAGGCCGGCACGTTCCTCAACGGCCGCCAGGTCATCGGCCGCTGCCCCATCCAGGGCTGCAAGTCCGAGAAGGCTTATGCCGACGAGTGCGATCTGGGCCACCAGTTTGAGCCCGAGGAGCTCATCGCGCCCAAAAGCCAGCTCACCGGCGAGGTGCCCGAGTTGCGTCCGGTCGACAATCTCTACTTTGACCTGCCGGCCTACCTCGACTTCATGAAAACCTACACCGCCAAGCTCGCCCAGAACCCGCAGGTTCGCTCCGTGGTCTCCAAGACCATGGAGGAGTGGCTGCTGCCGGCTCAGCTCTACATCCAGAACAAGTTTCGCGAGGCCTTCGACGCCGTCGAGGACCAGCTTCCCGAGCACACCGTGCTGGAGCCCGAGGGCAACAAGAGCAGCTTTACCGTCACCTTCCCCAGCTGGAAGGAGCGCGACGACGCCCACGCGGTGCTCGCCAACGGCGGCGTGCGCTTCCGCAGCGGCAAGGCGCTCGTGCCCTTCCGCATCACCGGCAACATCGACTGGGGCGTTCCGGTGCCCGAGGTCGATGGCGTCTCCGACGTCACCTGCTGGTGCTGGCCCGAGAGCCTGTGGGCGCCCATCAGCTATACGCGTACCGTGCTCGCGCGCGATGCCAAGGCAGCCGGCGTGACCGAGGGCGTCGCCGCCCAGGATGCCGCCCTCATGGGCGAGCCCGCTGCCGACTCCACGCAGGTCCCCGCGCCCACCTACCAGCACAGCTCGCTCGACTGGCGCGACTGGTGGTGCTCGGACGACGCGCAGATCTACCAGTTTATCGGTCAGGACAACATCTACTTCTACTGCATCGCGCAGACCGCCATGTGGGAGGCCCTGGGCTGGGACCTCACGCAGAGCACCGTCAGCGCCTGCTACCACCTGCTCTACATGGGCAAAAAGGCCAGCTCGTCCTCGCAGACGCCTCCCCCGCCGGCAGACGACCTGCTCAACCACTACACCTGCGAGCAGATGCGTGCGCACTGGCTGTCGCTCGGCCTGTCCGAGAAGCCGGTAAGCTTTAGCCCCAAGGCATACGACACGTGCGTTACTGGCAAGGACAAGGACGGCAACGAGGTACGCGCCTGCGACGACAAGCGCGTTATCGACCCGGCCCTTAAGGAGAGCGCGCTGCTGACCGGCGTGTTCAACCGTCTGGCCCGCAGCTGCTTCTACGGCGTCGCCATCAAGGAAGGCGACGAGAGCCCCTACCGCAACGGCTGCATCCCCGCCGGTGCCGCTTCTGACACCGTGGTCGAAGCCGCCCAGCAGGCAGCCCTCGCCTTTGAGCAGGCCATGTACAAGTTCGAGACGCACCGCGCGCTTGCCGTGTGCGACGACTACCTGCGCGCCGCCAACAAGCGCTGGAGCGACGCTTCCAAGGCCGCCAACAAGCTCGAGGGTAACGAGGCAAACGCCGCAATGACGCAGGCGCTCGTCGACGCCTTTACCGAGCTGCGCGTGGCGACCGTGCTCATGCACGGCATCGTCCCTGCCGGCTGCGAGCTCATCTGCGAGTACTTCGACATCGACCCGGTCGCCTTCTTTAGCTGGGATAACATCTTCGCCTCCACGGATGAGTTTGTGGAGAGCTTGGGCGAGAAGCCCGGCGAGCACCGCGTAAAGCCGCTGCCCCCGCGCTTCGACTTCTTTAGCAAGCACGAGAGCCAGTACTAAACACTCGACATGTAATGGAATGGGAAGGAAAGACGGATGTCCAAGCCGCGTCGTCGTAAGCAGAAAAAGCAGGTCAAGGCCGAGCTCAAGCTCAGGCAGTTTGCCGCCACCGAGCTTTCCGACCAGCTTGCCGCCCTTCCTTGCGCCGCCGACCTGCCGCGCTTTATGGTCGACACGGTCGCCGGCGCCTATGCGCCCGCCGATGCCGAGCTCATGATCGAGGGCTTCGGCGCCGCGGCCACACGCCCGGTCACGCTGCGCGCCAACACGCTCAAGGCAACCGCCGAGGACATCGCTGCGGCGCTCGATGCCGCCGGCATCGCCCACAACGCTGTCGCCTGGTACCCGGACGCCCTTATCCTGCCCGAGGCCCAGGTTTCCGATCTGTGGGATCTCGACATCTACCGCGACGGCAAAATCTACCTGCAGAGCCTGTCGTCCATGATGCCGCCGCTGGTCCTGGGCGCACAGGCAGGCGAGGACATCCTGGACATGTGCGCAGCCCCCGGTGGCAAGACGACGCAGATCGCCGCCCTCACGCAGGGGCAGGCGCACCTTACCGCCTGCGAGATGAGCATTCCCCGCGCCGAGAAGCTCGAAGCCAACCTCCACCGCCAAGGCGCAAAAAACGTGCCCGTCATGCGCATCGACGCACGCGAGCTCGACGAGTTCTTCCGCTTTGACCGCATCCTGCTCGACGCCCCCTGCACCGGCACGGGCACCGTCATCAGCGGCAACGAGAAAAGCCTGCGCGGCCTGACCGAGCAGCTGCTGAGCAAGTGTGCCCGCTCGCAGCGAGCACTTCTGGACCGCGCCATGGGAGCCCTTAAACCGGGCGGCACGCTCGTCTATTCGACTTGTTCGATCTTGCCGCAGGAAAACGAGGACGCCCTGCAAGAGGCCCTCGACAAGCACATGGATTGCGAGCTTATCCCCCTCGACGGCACGCCGAGCGAAAGTGAAACGCGCCGTGCTCAGGAAGTTGGCGAAGAGCCACGCATCGAGTGCAACGCCCTCACCGAGGCCATCGCCGCCAGCCACGTCTCGTCCGTCGCCAACGGTATGCCCGGCACGCTGACCATTCCGCCTAGCCGCGACTTTGAGGGCTTCTACATTGCCCTGATCCGAAAACGCAGCTAGCGCACGGATCCAAAACTCAACAAGCTATCTCTGTGCGCGTTTGCCCTGCTGGTCGCGATGCTGTTTAAGCATCGCGCGCTCCTTGCGTTCGACCCTTTTGCCCTTAATGGCCGTGACCACAAAGTAGATGACCGCGGCGGCAACGATTGCGCCCACACACAGGCCAATCGAGCCCAACATTGCTGTCAATTCCATACCGCTTCACCTCTCTTTTAAACGGGACTTTCAAGATAGCACCTCGATCCCCGCCACCACAGCTCCTTCACGTTCGCCGCCCTTCGGTCTAACGGAGGACGCGGCGGGGAAAAATCAACTCGTCAAACGATTTAGCATTCGCAATTCCGGCTGCATCGCGCCGGCCGTCATCACATAGAATCGAGCTTCCATGGATACCCTCAACGATCTAAATGAGCGCGTCGACGCCTTCGTCGGCACCAGCTCCTTCGACACGCCTGCCGCGGCAAACGACCAAGCCCCCATCGATGTGCCCGCCGAGGTTCACGAAGACATCGTCGCCTCGGTCGATTTCTCCGAGGTCGAGCTCGCAGACGAGTTCACCGAGCCCCAGGTAGCCGTCACGCCCAACGGCCTGCTCCCTATGGAGCCGCTGCCCATCGACGGGCGTCTGCGTAAGGCGGCTCTCCGCATGCCCGATGAGATCGAGGAGGCCAGCGGCTTTACGCTCTTTGGCCGCCGCATCAAGTCGCTCATCTACACCACCGACGTTGCGGTCATTCGCAACTCCAACGCCGATGCCGTCTTTGCCGTTTACCCCTTCACGCCACAGCCGGCCATTACGCAGGCACTGTTGACCGTCGCCGAGTGCCCGGTCTTTGTAGGCGTGGGCGGCGGAACTACGACCGGCAAGCGCTCCGTGCAGATGGCGGCCGTCTCCGAGATGCAGGGCGCGGCGGGCTGCGTGGCCAACTCCCCCGCCACTGCCGAGATGGTCGAGCACATCACCAACATCGCCGACATCCCCGTCATCGCCACGGTCGTTCGCTGCGACGACGATGCTCACGCCAAGGTGCGCGCCGGAGCCAAGATTCTCAACATCGCGGCCGGCAAGAACACGCCGCAGGTCCTGCGCGAGCTGCGCGAGCACTATCCCAACCTGCCGCTCATCGCACCAGGCGGCAAGACGCCCGAGAGTATCCGCGAAACCATCGCCGCCGGCGCCAACGCCATCATCTGGACGCCGCCTTCGGCCCAGCAGCTGCAGACCGACATGATGCAGCGCTACCGCAAGATGAAGGAAGACGCCACGCCTGTCATCTCGCGCGACGATGTGCCCATTATCGACCAGGTCGCCGCCGCCGAGGTCAGCCAGGTCGCGAACATGAATCCCGACGTGCCGATTCCCGACGAGGTCATCGAGCGCGTCGCGCCAACCGCGGCCTCAAGCCATCACTGCACGGCTTCTTCTTCCGCGGAAAGAAACGCTAGCAAAACATCTTGGCCCGCCCCACAAACGTGAGGCGGGCCGTTTTCGCTTAAGCAATCATACAGCGACGTGATGGGGAAAATTAATCCACGCGCTTGTCGCCCATAAAGAAGAGCGCCACCGTACCAGGTCCGGTGTGCGAGCCAATCAGAGTACCGATGTTATTGATCTCAATCTTGCCTTTAAGCTGCGGAATCTGTTCCTCGATCAGTGCCGCAACTGCCTCGGCATCCTCGCGGCACGCCGAGTGCGACATGATGCACTTACCCGAATAATCCGCACCGTCCTGCACGTGTGCCATCATGGTCTTAGCCATCTCGGAAATCGCGCGCTTCTTAGTGCGAATCTTCTCACGTGGCGACAGCTTACCTTCGCAATCGACCGTCATAAGTGGGCAAATCTTAAGCGCCGTGCCGATAATCGCGCTCGCAGCCGAAATGCGACCGCCGCGCAGGTAGCTCGACAGATCGGTCGAGAAGAACCAGTGGTGCAGGTTGAGCTTGTGCTCCTCGATCCATGAAGCCGTCTCGTCGAGCGAAGCGCCGCTATCGCGAACGTCGGCGGCACATCCCGCCAGCAGGCCAAAGCCCGAAGACGCCGCCAGCGAATCGATGACGCGCACCTTGCCGCCCTGGGGATAGCGATCCGCGAGCATCTGCGCCGCAACGCAGGCCGATCCATACGTGCCCGAAATACCCGATGACAACGTCAGGTGCAGCACGTCTTTACCCTCGGCAACAAACGGCTCCCAAAACTCCTCGTACTCACCCACGCTCACCTGAGACGTCTTGGGCATGGCGCCCGCGGCAATCTGGGCAAAAAACTTGTCCGGCGTAATCGACTGATACAGATCGTCCGTATAGACAACATCGTCGATCTCGTAATGAAAACACACGACAGGGATATTGCGCGACGCAAAGAACTCACGGGTTCGATCGGCGGCGGATTCACAGGTCAGGACAAAATCACTCATATGAGGCTCCTTACTCATTGCTGCGCAAATTATCGCACAGTGAGCCTACATACGGTACATATGTCCACTATTTACCAAATCGAACCAAAAATAGCGAACATCTTTACCACCATCGTCTCCACCGGCCCCACGCATTAATATCTGAGAAAACACCCTCTGTCGTCTCCACTCAACCGCCATATCTACCTCAACTAAATCGATTTACCAAACCGTTCAGCCGACAATTCAGCCGCTGGCGCAAAATCGAAACAAAAGCGGCGCATACTGATAAACGTTTGACGCTGTTTATCAGTTTTACCAGCTCCATCGGAAGGTGTTTCATGGTCGCATTCGATCGCAACCCGCAAGACTTTAAGTATCTGCGCCTGCTGTCGAGACAGTTCCCCACCGAGCAATCCGCGTTTACCGAGATCATCAATCTCTCAGCCATCCTCAACCTGCCCAAAGGCACCGAGCATTTTATGAGCGACGTGCATGGCGAGTACGAGGCCTTTATGCACATCCTCAACAACTGCTCGGGCGTCGTGCGCGAGCATGTCGACGAGATTTTTGGCGACACGCTCACCTTTGACGAAAAGGGCGAGCTGTGCACGCTCATCTACTACCCGCACGAGAAGATCGAGCTGGTCCGCAGCCAGCGCGAGGATTCGCCCACCTGGTACAAAACGATGCTTGACCAGCTCATCATGGTCGCTCGTTCGCTTTCAAGCCGCTACACCCGCTCCAAGGTTCGTAAGGCCATCCCACGCGATTACGCCTACATCATCGACGAGTTGCTACACACGCATCCGGATGAGAACAACTATCGTGTGCGCTATCACGAGCGCATCGTGGAGTCCATCCTGGAGACCGCAAGCGCCGACGACTTTATCGAGTCGCTCGCCTCGCTCATCAAGCGCCTGGCCGTCGACCACCTGCACCTGGTGGGCGACATCTTCGACCGCGGCGGCGGCGCGGCCAAGATTATGGACCGTCTGCTCACCTACCATTCACTCGACATCCAGTGGGGCAACCACGACCTGCTGTGGATGGGCGCTGCGGCCGGTGAGCCCGCCTGCATCGCCACGGTGCTGCGCAACAACCTACGCTACGACAACTACGAGATCCTGGAGAACGACTACGGCATCTCGCTGCGTGAGCTTGTCGCCTTTGCCGATGCCACCTACACCGCCGGTGAGTCCATCACCCCGCTGATCAAGGCCATCAACGTGCTGCTCTTTAAGCTCGAGGGTCAGATTATCCAGCGCCATCCCGAGTTCGACATGACCGACCGCCTGTTACTCGACAAGATCGACCACGACACCGGCACGGTCACGCTCGCCGACGGCAGCGTGTGGCCGCTCACGACCAACGACTTCCCCACCGTCGACCCGACGGACCCCTATACGCTCACGTCTCAGGAGCAGCACATCATCGACAAGCTCGTGTCCGAGTTTGTCACCGCCGATCACCTGCATCGCCATATCGATTTCCTCTATTCCCACGGCTCGATGTACAAGGTCGCCAACGGCAACCTGCTGTTCCATGGCTGCGTGCCGCTCAACGAAGACGGCACCTTTAGCAGCATGAACTGCCTGGGCACCTGGCACGCTGGCCGCGATTATCTCGATTTTTGCGACCACATCGCCCGCCGCGCCTGGCGCGTGGGCGACCGCGACGCTCTCGACTGGATGTGGTACCTGTGGATTGGCTTTAACTCACCCGCCAGCGGACGCCTGGTGCGCACCTTTGAGCGCGCCTATATCGCCGATAAGAGCACCTGGGTCGAGCCGATGGACCCGTACTTTACGCTTACCAAGTCGCCCTCGGTCTGCGATGACATCATGCGCGAGTTTAGCGTCGCGCCCATGGCATGCTCACCGACCGGTCACATCATCAACGGCCACACGCCCGTTAAAACCACCAAGGGCGAGCAGCCCATCCGCGCCGAGGGCAAGCTGCTGGTCATCGATGGCGGCTTCTGCCGCGCTTACCATCCCAAGACGGGTATCGCCGGCTATACGCTCATCTCGAGCTCGCGCGGCTGCCGCCTCAAGTCGCACCGGGCCTTTACGACGGTTGCCGAGGCACTCACCCGCAACGTCGATATCGAAAGCGAGACCAACCGCTTTGACGAGGCCGACCGTCGCCGCATGGTGAGCGACACCGATTCCGGTGCCAAGATCCGCAGCCAGATCCAGGACCTGCGCCAGCTGCTCGATGCATATAGAAACGGTGCTATCGAGGAGCGCGCCTAGCACCACCCGTGGGGATTGGCTAAACTTGCTGAGTTTGTCATCCCCGCGGCGCCCCGGCGCCACCATAAGGCAGGTACCATGCAAAAGCTCCTTGCGCAGATCATGAAGTTTGGCGTCGTCGGCGTCATTGCCACGGTCATCGACTTTGGCATTATGAATCTGCTCCACTACGGTCTGGGCCTCAACATCCTAATCGCCAACACCAGCGGCTTTATCATCTCACTCATCTTTAACTACCTCGCCAGCATGAAGTACGTGTTTGCGCACAAGGAGGGCATGAGCCGCCGCCGCGAGTTCATTATCTTTGTCGTGCTGTCTGTGATCGGTTTGGGACTCAACGACGGCATCGTGCTGGCGCTCAACGCCGGCCTGGGGCTCGAGGCCAATATCGCCAAGATTTGCGCCACCGCGCTTGTCATGGTCTACAACTTTGTGACCCGAAAGATCTTCCTGGAAGGCGACGAGACCAAGTAACTCGCAACCTTACAGCTTTACAATGCCCACGGATGACGCGCGTCGAGCGCTGTGTTGTTCGTGGGCATTGCTCGTTTACGGGCAAATTTTCAACGTTTGCGGATTAGCTCTTGAAAATTTGGCGAGTTCGTATAGTTCTTGGCAAGGACCTTACGTTTCCCTTGCAAAAGCTCTAAAGTATCCTCTGCTCGATTCATCAACGCATTGGATGTGATTACGTGCGCAAGGCACTGGCACAACCTCATACCAAGCAGTTCCTCAAGTTCGCTGTCGTGGGTCTTATCTCCTTTGGCATCGACTGGGGTATGCTCATTGCGCTCGTCGAGCTGTTTCACCTCGACTTTTTGATGAGCACCACGGTCTCGTTTACCACGTCCGTCGTGGTCAACTACTGGCTCAGCATGAAGTACGTGTTCGACCATCGCGAGGGCATGAGCCGCAAGCGCGAGTTCACGATCTTCACCATCCTGTCGGTGATCGGCCTGGGCCTCAACGACCTGTACATGTTTGTGGGCGTCACGTTTTTGAGCATCGGCTACCAGGCCATGAAGGCCATCGCCACGTTCCTCGTCACCTGGTACAACTACTTCAGCCGCCGCTTCTTCCTCGAGGGCGCACGGTCGTAGTCGATTCGCTATTTGCTTGAATGTATAACCGGTTGGAATTCCCATTCCAACCGGTTTTTTGTTTGCCGAGAGACCCGGCGACCCAATCCCATTCGCATGAAAAACGGGCGGCCCGGATGTCTGTCCGAACCGCCCGTCTGGCGCGCTATGTCGAAGCCTCTAGCCTGTAACGTAATACCAGACCACGTTGTCGCCGTTGGAGAGAACGTAGTTGCTGCAGGCCGTCATGGGCGTTGTGCCGTTGACGGAGTACATCCAGCCGCTCGTGCCGCCGTACTGTTTCTCGGCCAAACCACCAATCGCGGAGACATACGTGCCGTACGACGAGCCATGTGCGTTGACAGAAAGGCCCAGCGCGCACAGGGCATCGTAGACGGTAGCGCCTTCGTTAAAGGTAAAGGTGCCACCAGAAGACACAGGATTGCCCACAGCGCTCGATGTGACCGAAACCGTCACTGTTATGTAGCTGGACTCCTGCGAGCCGCTCTGGCCGCCCGAGGAGGCGTTTCCACCATTAGAGGATGAGGCTCCATCAGACGACTGGCCACCGCCAGACGCATTGGAAGTATCGCCGACTCCCGTATTTTGGGCAGCGGATTTATCGCCAGACTTCTTGCCGTCCTGACCATCGGACTTCTTGCTATCCGAGCTTTTATCCGATTCCTTGTTTGAAGACTCGGAATCGTCCTTGGACTTGGACTCATCAGAATGCTTGGACTCATCTTTTGCGTCATTCGATGACTTGGAATCCTTGGAACTGGCCTCGCCCGAAGTCGTAGTCGAGCCAGACACCTTGGTGTCCTTGGTTACGACGCTCTCCCCCGTCACGGTCTGAATGATCCAGTCGATGGACCAGGCACCGCTCTCGGAAGGATGGACGAAACCCAGCGAGACGACGATCAGAATGGTGCACGCGGCAGTCAGGACGCCGAGGAACGTCTTGCGACGAGGGGCGGACGCCGCCGAAGCGGCGCCCTGTTGCTTTGCATCGTCGAACTGAATGAACGAGGAATCTGGTTGCTTGGGGTCAGCGTCCTTGGATTTATTGGACACAGCCCTCACCTACCGACGTTTGGTGAACACGAACACGCCGACGATGGCGAGACCGATGACGCCGGCGGCAACGCCAACAATGGCGAGCGGGTTGGTGCCAGTCTCCTGCTCGGAGGCACTAGAGGACTTCTTAGCAGTGGTCGTGGAAGCAGCACCCGTATCGGACTTGGAATCGGACTTCTTGTCGGACTTGTTGTCCTTCTTGTCAGACTTCTTGTCAGACTTCTTCTCGTCCTTCTTATCGGACTTATCGGTGTCCTTCTTGTCGGACTTGTTGTCCTTGGTCTCGGTCTTGGTCGACACCGTCGTCTTGGTCGTCGGCTTATGACCCGGGGCGATAGCGCCGCCGGCCTGCTGGCCCTTCGTGCCGGAGCCGGAACCCGTGCCCGTGCCAGCACCGGAACCGTTGCCAGCGCCACCGTTGCCACCATTAGTGCCAGAACCGCCATTGCCGCCAGGGTTGGTGGCATTCTTGGTCCACTTGGCATACAGCGTCAGATCGGCCGTCACCGGCATACTGAAGTCATACGCCTGCGTGCAAGTCTCATCGGTGAACCAACCGCCGAAAGTGTAGCCATCGCGCGTCGGATCGGCCGGCTTGACCAGCTTGCCGTCGGCCGTAGCCACAAACTTAGTGTCGCAAGCAGACCCGCCGTTGGAATTAAAGGCAACCGTCCAAGACTCAACAGCCCCGAGCTTGAACAGCGTGCCCGAATCATTGATGTAGTAGAGGTTGCCAGAAGCATCGGCAATGACCGGAGAGTCACAGTATTGGTAATGGCCAGCCGCATCATAAATCTGCGTCGCCTCTGCGTCGCCGAGCGTATAGCGATACACGCCACCACCAGCAGAGTAGCTGACGTAATCCTTGCTATCCGCGCTGTTAACGGTGAAGTACACATAGGTCTTGCCGCCCTGAACACTCACCAGCGGAGTAGCAGCAATACCGTTGAGGCCAGCCGGCAGCGCCTTGCCGTCGGCAGCAGCGACCATCGTGGTCTTACCCGTCTTCAGGTTATAGAGAACCAGAGCAGAGCCAGTAGCCGTCTGTCCGCCGACAATCAGATTGTCACCAGACACCGCAGGGGCGCTCAGATTATTCGTAAGGCCCAGATCAACCGTCTTCTGTTCACTCAGCACGCCCTTTGCCGAAAGCGAAATCACATGGAGCATTCCGTCGTGCGTCATCTGATAGAAGGTCGAACCATTGGACGGATCGGCAATGCAATCGGCATTTGCGACAGCGCCGAGCTTCATGGTCGAAACGACATCGCCCGTCGTCTTATCAATGCACTTAAGCGTGCCCGCGCTCGTAGGAACAATGGTGTACTTATCCGTCAGCGCAGCACCAGTCCAATAATAGCCCTCGGAAGGGTCAATGTTCTGCCAAGAGACTTCGCCCGTGGCAATCTTGATACGCTTCAGGGAGCCGTTGCCGTAGGTCGCGTTGTAGTTCTCGTCATACGAAATATCGACCGTACCAACATAGATGTACTCGCCATCCGAAACCACGGTGCAGGAGCTCTGCGTCAAGTCCGTCAAACCAGGCGTCAGCCACTTGCAGATCAGCTTGTCCGCAGTAATCGCCTGGACCGCACCGCCGTTGAGCGGAACGATGATAAGGCCATTGGCATAGATCGGACGAGAGGTATAGCTCACCTTGGAGGCAAGCGGCGCAGAGGCAACCTTTTTACCCGTGGACGAATCGATCTTAATGAGCTCGTTCTCGGTCGCGATGTACACAAAACCGTTAGCAATGACAGGCTCGCTGCAGTTAGCATACTGCTGGCCAGACTCGGCCTTCCAATCGAAGGCCCACTTAAGACCAGCGGCCTGCGCAGGCGTCTTGGCATCCGTTACGGTCGAACCGTTGCCACTGTTGCCGTAGCCGGCCCACTCGGCATCCCAATCAGGAGTCGTCGCACTCGGGTCCACGACAATCTTGTCAGGATCGGGCATGGGCGAATCGTCGGTGGTATAGGCAAGCGTAACCTTATCGTCGCTCTTGAGCGTAATCTGATTGGCGCAGAGTAAGGAGGGCTCTCCATTGATATACAGATGCCAATATTTATTGGTCGCAGCATCCCAGACATACGGCTTGTGATCGAACGGCGAAGTAATGGAATTCAGGAACCAGTATGCACCGCTCTGGGAGGCGTTGTAATCAACGCTCTTCGCCTTCAGAACCGTCTCAATAAGGTCCTGGGCCGTAGAGCCTTCGGGCAGAGAAACATTGCTTGCCGAGCCCCAGCGAGTATTGTTGCCGTTGACATCGGGACCGATAACATCGACGGACCCAAGAACCTGACCGGGGAGGGCATCGGCGTCAGCACCATACATAAAGGTGACGGCGTCACCCTCCTGGAGCTTGTAGGCACCGGCGCCAACGTCGGCGAACTTGCCATTTACGTAGAAGCGCCAATAGCTATTGGTCGCAGCATCCCAGCCATAGGACTTACCATCGAACGGCGAAGTAATGCCGTTGAGGAACCAGCCCCAAGACGATTCGCCAGCATCGAGAGTAAGGCCGGTCTGCTCAAGGAGATCCTTGGCAGTAGAACCCGCCTTGAGACTCGTCTGGCCCGTCGAAGCCCAAACCTGCTGCTTGCCGTCCTTGTCCTTACCGAGGACCTGAACGGAAGCATGGACGGAATCGGACGGCAACTGGTCGCCCCAGCCACCGTAGAACCACGTAACGGTATCGCCAGCATGAATGGTGACATTGTCTGCCGTGTAGTCGCTCGACTTGCCGTTAATGAACAGCTGCCAATGGGTCGAATAATCGAGCGGCGTACCCAGCTCAACGCCGTTGTACTTAAGGCTCAGAATGAAGGAGCCCGCAGCAACGGCGTCGATGTCATTCGCCTCGAGCGCGACCTTCGTAAGGTCAAGTGCGCTCGAGCCGGACGTCACCACATACTGCGCGTTATCGACCCAAGTCTGAGTCTTGCCCTGGGCATCGCGACCAATGACGGTCACATTCGCAGCAAGCTGGTCCTTAACGACAGGGGACGAGCTACCAGCCGTATAGGCAAACTCAATCTTCTGCCCCTGGGTGAGCTTGACGCTGCTCGCGCCAACCGAGGAAGGCGCGCCATCAACAAAGAGCTGCCAGAAGGCACCAGTTGTCGCGTCGTAGGCAAGCGTGCGGCTATCCGTCGGGGACGTAATGCTCTTGAGGTAGAACCCGTATGCCGTGTTTGCATCGTAGTCCGCCTTGAAGCCCGTCTTCTGCTGCAGCTTAACGAAGGCGTCCGCAGCCGTCGCGCCCTCGTCGAGCTTGAGTTGCGTAGGTGCCACCCAGGTCTGAGCCTTGCCGTCGGCATCGGTGCCGACAATCGAGAACGAGACCTCGACTTGCTTCTTGGCGACATCGCCGGTTTCTGTCGGGTTCTCTGTCTGGACGGCAGTCGCGGCGGCAGATCCTGCTTGGCCAGCGGATGCCGTCGAAGACTGCACGCTCGTGGCAGGGCTCTCCCCCGTCGCCGAGCCTTCGTCGCCAGTTGCCGCCTCTGTAGTGGCGGCACTAGCTGCAGGCGCGCCCTCGGAATCCGAAACCTCGGCCTTACCCTGGTCGGCAGCACCATCCGCAGGCGCTGCACCCTCGTCCGGCGTCGTAGCCTGAGCCACAGCCTCGGCAATGCTCTCGGCGCCCTCGGCCCACAGCTGAGCCGGCGTGGTGCCAAAGGCCATCGCGAAGGCCAGGAATGCCACCAGGCCGCGCTTGGCTACGCCGCGCGCAATTGCGCCACGGCGATGCGAGACGCGCTGACGCTCGTCCACAAACATATCCATTTGTCTCCCATTGTCTGTACTTGGAGCGTTGCCTTGAGGCTGCCCCACGTCATCGCGCATGTTGCGCTCGAGTTCCCCCATCGGGGTCCCCCTTCCCTCCAGAGCCCTATGCACACCGGCGGCATACGCCGCAGCCGCATGCAAGATGGGAGGCGATCCGACTTAACCTTAACGACTCGGGCACGTCGTCCGATCTGCGACGCGAACATCCCGAGCCAAGAGGAATTACGGTTACTGGTACAGCCGGGGACTTGCACCCCAATTCTCCCAAACGCGCAGGTAAACCGCGCATTCATGCGTCTCCGCACCACCATCTAGGCCATCGATTATTACCGTCAAAATGGTATCACGCAAAAGAGCCTCGCACGCAGGCGAAGCCCAAGGTAAAAGCTATTGTTTGCGATAGGAAAATGCGGTGACGGTCGCAGCCTCTAGTGCTTGCCGCCGTGGCTGTTGAGCCAGATATTGCGGCCCAGCATAAGCGCCAGCACCAGCGCGCTCACGTAGCCCATAAAGCCAATGACTGGGATACCAAACACAACCGGCTCGATGCGTGCGTAGTACACCACCGACGAACCGATAAACAGACCGGCGATCACAATTGCCATCGACATGCGGTCGATAATTCCGCCCAGCTGTCGCAGCGCCTTATCGCTGCTCATGATCTGCGTGTTCACCTTAAGCTGGCCGCGCGTGAGCATACGCGAAGCCAAGCCCAGATACTCGGCCGCCTCGAGCGAGCCTTTTGCCGCGCGATAGCTGCTCGCGGCAAGATCGCGTCCCATATCACGCACGCGCGCATAGGTGCTCTTCTCGTTTTTGATATGCGTCTGGATTATCTGGATCATGTTGACGTTGGGCATATACTCAGTCAGCAGGCCCTCGAGCGTCACCATGCCGCGGGCAAACATCGTTACCACGCTCGGCAGCTCAACGTCGTTTTTGCGCGCCAGGTTTAACAGCGAGGTCAAAAACTCGCCGATATCCAGATCCTTCAGGTCAAGGCCCGCAAAGTCAGCCACGATAAAGTCCAAATCGGACAAAAAGGCCGAATGATCGAGCTCAGCCGAGTCGCCACGCGTCACGGCGAAGCGCATGAGCGAATCCTTGAGCTTGGGCACGTCACCCTCGGCCACGGCGAAAATCATGTCCTTGACGATACCGCGATCGTGACTCGGCATGCGTCCGACCATGCCCAAGTCGATAAAGTAAACGATGCCGTCCTTGAGAATAATGTTTCCCGCATGCGGGTCGGCATGGAAAAAGCCGTCATCGAGCACCTGCGTCGAGTAGTCCTCGACGATTGCGGCACCGATCTTTTCCAAGTCATAGCCCTCGGCCACCAAGCGTTCAGGATCGGCGATCGAAATGCCGTCGACGTAGTCCATAACCACCACGTGCTCGGTGCACAGGTCCAGATAGGATTTAGGACACGTCACGCCATGAACGCTCTTATGGAACTCGTAGAAGTCGTTGAGGTTTTTGGCCTCGGCCAAAAAGTTGGTCTCCTCGCGAAACGAGGTCCACAACTCCTCGACTACGCCGTGCAGGTCAACGAATTGATCGGTGTTGACGAACTTGGAAACGATACGCACCACCGAGCGGATGATATCGATGTCCTGTGCCATAACCTGCTGCGCACCGGGGCGCTGCACCTTGACGGCCACGTCCTCGCCCGTCACCAGACGAGCGCGGTGCACCTGCGCGAGCGATGCGCTACCAAGCGGATTGGGGTCGATCGCATCGAACATCTCCCCCAGGCGCAGGCCATATTCTTCTTCCAGACAACTGAGTACGACCTCGTACGGCACCGGCTCCACGTCGGAGCGCAGACGACGCAGCTCGTCGCAAAAGCGTTGCGGCAGAATCTCGGACCGGTTGGCCAGAATCTGCCCCATCTTGACGAACATGGGGCCGAGTTCCTCGAGCAGGCGGCGCAAACGAACCGGCGTGAGGTTATCCCACACACGGTACTTTTTGACCAGGCGAACAATCTGCCCGATGCGTTCGCGACGACCCGCCGGCGTGAGCTGGTATTCCTCGTCCGGCGCCATCGCGTCGGGCTCCTCTGGCACCATATCGACAGCGCGCGGCTTCTTGCGAGCGCCCGAGACGGCGGCGTCGACCTCATCGACAACCGCCGCCTCGTCACCCAAGGGATCTAGATTGTTGTAATCGGTGGTGGAATCTGCCATCTGCGCTGCTACTCGGCCTCTTCGGTATCCTTCGCATCGTCGGGCTCAACGGACTCGACGGGCACCGAGGTCACGTTGTCCTCGACCGAATCGACGATGTCGCGCACATGGGCCAGGAAGGCCGTACGCTCGGGCGCGGTCATAACGCGGACGCGAGCCAGAATGAGCTCGTCGAGCACGCGTTGGGCCGCGGTCTCGCCCTGCACGCCCAGACGCTCGGTCAGATCGGAGATGGTACCGCCGGCCTGCTCGAACATGTCGGACACGCTGCGGGCGATATCGGGGGTGGCGGTGTCCTTGCGGACCTGCTCGCCTTTGGTGTTAAGGTCGTCGAGGACCTTCTTGCCGCCTTCGACAGCAACGGCGGCAGCGCCAAAGCCCACGTTGATGGCGCCGTTAACAAGCTGATCGAGTTTCATAACCATGGTTGTCTCCAATCACAAACAACTGCATTGGCGTTCTTGTACCCAAGATTGAGTGAAAGCGACAAAGCGTTTTAGCGCTATTCGATCGACGGGAAATCCCTATCTCACGTTGTCGTTCATCGCGAAAGAGTTCTTCATGGCACAGCTCGTGGTGTAGAGCACCTTACCCAGTAGAGCATCGGTCTCTACGCGAACACGCTCGGCAAAGGCCTCATTGGCGCGTGCAAGTTCGGCAGGTACCTCGGCCTCAGGCAGAGCGGCTACGGCAGCATCGACGTCATGGATCTGCTTGTGGCCCATGCCACCGACCTTCTCCTGATAATCCTCGACTGCGCGACCGCACTCATGGAAGCGGACGTCGGCCAGCGCGCCGATCAGGCGGTTGGCCCAGTAGAAGTTTTCGGACGTCACGCGAGCCTGCGTGTCGGCATAGTACTCGGGCATGGTCTCGACGTTGGCGTACAGCGGAACCAGCGCGTTAAACGAGTTGGAGCCAAAGGCCATCCACTGCACGGCGCGGTAGGCCGGCTGCGCATAGGGGCGCAGCTGCAACACGGCGAGCTGGCTGTTGCGGTTGATGCCGATGGGGCGATAAGCGCCACGCGTGGCGGGCGTGCCCTTGCTGCCGTAGCAGTCGTACTCCGTGCCCTGGTAGTGGCTCGAAAGCACGTACTTGATGTCCTCGATGGTCACCTTGCGCTCGGGCACGCGGCTCCAGGGGATGTCGTCGCTCTCGGGCGTGTAGTCGGCCTCGGGGCCGTCCCACACATCGCTGGGGTTGAGGCAGCGCTGCATGTACCAGGCGCGCGGCGTGTTGTAGACATGGTCGCTGTCGCTGTGCGAGCCAAAGGCCTCGCGCGGGTTAAAGATCGCAGCCGGGCCGTCGCCATCGACGCCCAGCGTCAGGTCCAGATGCCACTCGGCCATCCAGGCACGCAGGTCGGCGGAGCACATGTGGTCGGCCTGGGCGCCCTCGGCGTCATCCAGGTCAAAGCTGTCGATACCCAGCTGGTTGGGCATGGTCACATAGGCGTCATCGGGCACGCGCTTGGCGATCCAGTGGTGGCCGCCGATGGTCTCGAGCCACCAGATCTCGTCCACGTCGCTAAAGGCGATGCCGTTGTTCTCGTAGGTGCCATAACGCTCGAGCAGGTCACCCAGAATGCGTACGCCGTCGCGGGCGGATTTGGCATATGGCAGCACCAGGGTCACCATGTCCTCCTCGCCCAGGCCACCGAGCTGTGCCGGAACGTATCCGTCCTCGCCCTCGTTGCCCTTGGCGGGCACGTAGTCCACGAGCGGATCGGCGCCGCGAACGCGCTCGTTGGTGGTGAGCGTCTCGGTTGCGGACATGCCCACATTGAGCTCGTTGAAACCGGCCTCGGCCCAGATGCCGTGGCCCGGAACAACATCGGGGACGCTCGTGTAGCGCATGGGGTTATCGGGCAGTTCAACGGTCAGGTGACTCAGGACGCTCGTGTAGACGCGCGGCTGCTCGTCGGGATGCACCACGCGCATACGCTTGGGCTCAAACACCCCGTTGGACGAGTCCTCGTTGCGGGCAACCAACGTCGACCCGTCGTAGCTCGCGTTCTTACCAACCAAAATCGTTGTGCACGGCATGCGCATCCTCCTTGAGCGAAGAAATCAAACGATAACAGTGTATCGCTTCGGCGCAGAAAGGGCGAAACCACGGCCTCGGCAGCCCTTGTGGTCAAAAACCTATTTCGATGCGCGCTCGGCCGCTTCGATCACGTGTTTGGCGAGGATCGCCGTCGTCACAGCTCCCACGCCGCCCGGCACGGGCGTGATGGCGTTAACGACCGGCTCCGCAACATCAAAATCGACGTCACCCACCAGCTTGCCAGCGTCCTCATCCCAGTTAATGCCAACATCGATGATCGTCTGGCCCTCGCGAACCGCGTCCACACCAATCGTGCGCGCGCGTCCAACGGCCGCAACCACAATGTCGGCAGCACGGCACTCGGCAGCAAGGTCGCGCGTATGCGTATGGCACGTCGTCACAGTCGCATTGCGCGCCGTAAGCATGGCGGCTACGGGACGACCAATCACCAGCGAGCGCCCGACCACAGCAACCTTAGCTCCATCCAGCTCAACGCCGTAATGATCCAGCAGAGCAAGCACGGCTTCGGCTGTGCAGGGGGCAAAACCCTCGCCGCGCCCCGAAAGCGTGGTGAGCAGCGAGGCCGGCGTCATGGAGTCAACGTCCTTGGCAGGATCGAGTGCCGCGGCAACCGCGTCCTCGTCAAGGCCGGCGGGCAGCGGGCGGAACATCAGGCAACCATGAACAGCGGGGTCGGAATTGGTGTCCTCGATGGCCGCCAACAGCTCGTCCTGCGTAACATCGGCAGAAAGCAAAACGCGACGAGCCTCAATCCCCACTTTTTCGCAGCGCTTGAGCGCACCGCGCTCGTAGGATAGGTCGTCCTCGCGTTCACCCACGCGCACGATAGCCAACGTCGGAACAACGCCTCGCTCGCGCAGGGCTGCGCAGCGAGCAGCAAGTTCCTCAGTCAACGCGCGAGCAACGGGAGCCCCTTTGAGCAGCTCAGCCATGGCTATCCTCTCTTCCTTGCAGCGTCGGCGGCGCGGCGCGCCAGCGCATCGGCGCGCGGCAACCACGTGTCGAGCAACTCATCGCACGCCGTCTCGAGCTCCTCGGCACGAGCGCGATCCTTCATAGACGTGGTGTTCGCAAAGAGCGTCAAGCTCGCGCCCTGCATAGCGGAACGGCAGAACACGGCGCCGCACGCCACATCGGACAGCAGCTGACGCGAACCCTTGTCGGCCATGTCCTCGAGCAGCGCCAGTGCACGCCCGCAGGCATCCATAATGCGATACGGCGGCATAGCGGCCACATGCAGCGCATCCTGAATCGCGGTCGCTCGAGCCGGATCGTCACGCGGAATACCGTACGCCGCGGACACCTGCCCATATGCACGAACGTCCTCGGCAACCAACTCGACAAGCTCCTGGGCCAGCTCATCAGCCTGGGCAAACGCACGCGTCAGGTCATCCGCACGATCAGCAAGCGCAGGATTGGTCGCACCGTAGCGGGCAACCATTCCGCACAGCGAGGCGCCCAGCGCGCCCACAAAGGCGCTCGCGCTGCCACCGCCGGGAACCGGCTCGCGCGCGGCCAGCGCCTCGGCAAACCCGCGGCAGGTCTTGTCCATCATCTCTTGGCTCATACGCATGCACCTTCAAGTCATATACATCGGTCGGGTGGCAACCGCCGACCGACCGCATCGATCACGTAATGGTGCTAAGTCTAGCCCATAAGTACTCGAGCGTCAGCGCACCTGGCCATCGCGAATTACTATGACGAACGATAGGCGTCGGCACCGCAAACATGGGACACATGGCCCACCTTTCGAGACTCCCGGGCAGCACAAGCTGGGGCATATCTATAAGTAAGGAACCCGTTGGGGCACGGCCGGGCAACGGCCACAAGCAATGAACGGAGGCATAAGCCGCACAGCACACAGAGACATCCGCCGCCAGCGCAATCAGTACCCCAACAGCATGCGGCGCCGTGATGTCATCGGCAGACAAGGAGGACGCCACCATGAAGAAAAAGACCCTATCGATTCTTTCCCTTTGCATCGCCCTCTTTGCCGCATTTGCCCTTGTCGGCTGCGGCGGGAGCGCATCGGGCGGAGGCGGCAGCACCGCCAAGAGCGAGAGCAAGGAAAAGGCCCCCGTCGCCAAGAAGACCGACTTTATCTGGTTTAAGGTCGAGATGCCCGAGGGTGTCGGCGTAAGCGACTCCGCCGGCAAGAATGCCGACAGGGTTCAGCTCACCTTCCCCGAAGACGAGAACGCCTCGGCCGATCGCTTTATCCCCGTTTGGGAAAAAGCGCTGACGGCCGAGGAGTCCCACGCCGACCAGGCAGAAAAGAAGGGGGATACGTTCCAGTGGAAGGATGGCGGGTCCGTCGAATATAACGGCAGGACGTGGCTCGTCGGAACGTACGAAGACAACAGCGGCATCTCAACCATCCTTTTTTACCGACGTTGAACCAGGAAGCGTCTACGTCCTCATCTCGAGCTTCGACCAGCACGAGAAAGAAGCCGAGGCGCTCCTCAACTCCATCGAGTTCCCCGATGACATGGCAGAGGCAGTTTCCGAGGCACGCGAAGTCGAGATTTCGAGCATCGAGATCAAGTAACGGGGCACCCGCACGTGCCTATGCGCACCCGCGCACATGCGCTCCATTAAAACAACGGGCGCCCAACCCGGGGAGGGCCGACGACATCGGCCCTCCCCTTTTTTGTGCCCGCGTATATTGCCACTTGTCGGCGCAAATCCTGCCCCCAGAATGGGACACATGGCCCACCCGAACGAGCCGCTCGCGCGTACAGTAAAGACAGGTAATCCATGGGCGGTTACAGACCGAGGAGGACACGACCATGAAAAAGAAGGCCTTTGCGATTCTCACCCTCTGCATGAGTCTTTTTGCCGCAGTTGCCCTGGTGGGTTGCGGTGGAAGCGGTGGCGCTGCCGGCAGTGGCGGTGGCGGCGGAGCAGAAAAGCCAGCCGTGGATATGAGGACCGACTTCATTTGGTTTAAGGTCGAGGTGCCCGAGGGCGTCGAAATCACGGACGTCGCAGGCGACACCGCCGATAGGGCCCAGTTTAAGTTCACCGAGAGCGAGCACGCCAGCGATCGCTTCATCCCTGTCTTCGACTCCGACAAGAACGCCGACGAGCTGTTCGACTACGAGGCCAAATGGAAGGCCAACTTTGAGTGGACCGAGAATGACCCCGTCAAGTACAACGGCAAGACTTGGCGCAACGCTTCCTATACACACTCGGGCGGCGTGACGACTGAGTACTTCACCGAAGCAGGCGGCGGCAGCGTCTACGTGAGCATCGACAATGTCGAGGAGCACAAGGACGCCGTCGAGACCATGATGAAGTCTCTGGAGTTTGCCGACGACATCGCCGAAGCCAAGACCGAGGCCATGGACGTCAAGCTCGACGATATCGAGATCAAGCGCTAAGCGACTGGCGAGCGCAACGGGAAACACGGTCGCAGTGCAAACAAGCGACGGTACCCCAGCGCTTCGTACCCAGGGAGGGCCGGTAAACCGACCCTCCCTTTCTTATGCCGGTAGCCGACGAACGCGAGGATGCCGGACGCCGGAACCGCCCCAAATGTGGCAACAGTACGAAAACGATAAACACCCCAACACGTCCGCCCACCGATTTATTGCGCCGCGCAGACAATTAAACCAGCATCTTTAAACATCTGGGCAGCATAGTGACCAAAACTATCGCATAACCGCACCCTGCGAATGGAGGAGTCATGGCCGAACATCATGCCATCAGTCGCCGAGCATTTACGCTGGGCTTAGGTCTTGCGGCGCTGTCGCCGCTTGCAAGCCTGCCAGAAACCGCGGCACCGGGCATTCCCCTGCGAGCGGCATTTGCAGACGACACGCCCAAACCGGCGGAGCACCTCGGTAATTTCGTCATTCGCCTTCGCCCCGCGGGCTATTTTCGCACCGCGAGCGTCAACCAAGACGGCAACGTTCGCGGCAACGTCTGCCACCTGTTTAACGACGGCACGTCCAGCAAGCTCATCCTTGAGAACGTAACGACCAAGAATGACGATACAAACTGGTATGCTATCCGCACCTTGCTCAATTTCGAAGAGCATAAAAAGACGGGCTACAGCATTTGGTCGGTCGACGACGACTCTGACAAAGATGGAAAGGTCATCCACGTATGGGGCGGCGAGTATGACAACAAGCCCAGCCGCGCTTTTGCGTTCGAGCGTCAATCAAACGGAACCTATATCATCCGAGACCGCACGGTCGAGAAAGAAACCGAGAAAAAAGACATTAAGTACCTGGCAATAGAATCGAACGGCGAAGACCAGGACAACAACAAGATCTGCCATAAGAGTAAGAGCATTCCGTGGGAGCTCGAACTTATCGGTTACGACATGAAAAAGAACGATGCCACGGTTAGCAGCCTCGACTGGATCACGTACAGCAGCTACGTCGATGGGCCATGTTGGATGAAATACGTCGACGACAACAAGTTCCTCGACGAGCTGAGCATCCCGGGTACGCACGATTCGGGCACCTGCAGCGTGGACAACGACACTGAGCCCCAATCCTCGCAAGTAAAATGCCAGCAGGATTACATTCCCACGCAGTTGCTCGAAGGCATTCGCTATTTTGATATCCGGCTCGGAAAGGGCGACGACCCCGGTATCGACCACGGGGATTACTACCTGCTCAAAAAAGACGCGTACTTTATGCATCTTTCCGATGTCATAGGCTACTTGAAAACGTTTTTGAACGAAAACCCGACAGAAGCGCTCATCATGCTGGTGTCACGAGGCAACGACGAGGCTACCGACGAAAGTGTTACGACGGCTTTCGCCAAGGTTTTGGACGACAACCCCAAACTGTTCTATACGTCGAGCCGAATCCCCACGCTACACGAGGTGCGCGGAAAGATCGTTCTGCTGCGTCGATTTAGGCTCGCCGGCAACAGTGTAAGCGGCCACACGTGGGGCCTCGACCTTACCGAATGGGATGACAAGATCAAGGCTCACTCCGACAGCGCCACTATGTGTCTCGTCCAAGACGCGCGGGGCTTTGAAGCCGCGGGGGAAACAGGAGACAAAGAGCCCTATTGCACCAAGGTATACGCCCAGGACAAGTACAAACTCACGGGAACCGACAAGCTCAGCTGGGTCGATAATGCGCTGAAGGAAACGACCGGGCGCACGCGCAACAAGGTGGACGTCGCGGACGATGACGGGGCCAAGGTGCAAGTCCAGGAGCGTTGCTGGTCTATCAACTACACCAGCTGCACGGGCTTGTCGCACGGAGGCAATCCTTTTACCTCGGCACGAGTAGTCAACGAGCATCTGTATAAGAGCCCGTACATCAATCCCAGCGGCATCGAGGATACAAAGTCAGATTACCTCGAGCACATTGGCATCATCGCATCCGACTTTGTTGATGCGGCGCTGGCCCGGAGCATCTACCAGCGCAATTACGATTACGATACACAGCACAAGCAGACAGCTTCGTACTACCTCCCGACCCGCATGCGCATGACGTACGGCGATTCGCTGAGCGATGCCTCGCTCCAGGATGGCAAGACCGTTGGCGAGGGCCATTTCCGCCTTGTCGACAGCAGCAACGTACTCAACGTGGCGGCTTCGGGCCATGCGTTTGCCATCGAATATGTGGATGTCGACGCCTTGGGCAACGAGACCGTTACGGAGCTGCGGGGCTCCGTGTCCATCGATATCGATCCACGCGCGCTGACGCCCCATTTTGAGGGACTCGAAGGCCTTAAGGCCGGCGAAGACGTGCGCGCCAAGATTGCGGCATCACTCGAGGGCAAGCTCGAAACCGATGCCTGCACGGCCCAGCTCGAGTTTGTGCACGACGCGGACGGCGCTCCGGGCACGGCAATGGCCGAGGGCGAAACATTTGCCGCAGGAACGTACTGGGTGCGCGTGAACGGTCTCTTGGGCGACGCGGCGCAGAACTACACGCTCGCCAGCGACGGAGCCGCAAGCTTTACCGTTGCAGCCTCGGGCAACGCGGGCGGCAACGGCGCCGGCACCGGTACCGGCGCCAACGCAGACGGCGCCGACAAGAACGGCGGCGGCAACAAGAGCAAGGGCTCGACCGGAAAACTCGCCGACACGGGCGACGGCTCTGGTATCGCCGCCGGGCTCGCCGCTGCCGCCGTGGCGACAACGGTCGCCGGCGCGGCAATGCTTGCCAACGATCGCGAAGACAGCGAAGGCGCTAGCGAATAGGCAAGCCGGCCCTTTCGAACGCATCAACTCGATTGGGGGCGCAGAACACCGCTCTGCGCCCCTGCTTTTTAGGAGCGCGCCTAGAGATCGGCCCCGTTGCTGGCGATACAGTGTTGGTACCAGGCAAAGCTATCCTTCTTCAGGCGCTTATTGGTGCCGCGCCCCGCTTCGTCCCGATCGACATAAATCACACCGTAGCGTTTATTCATCTCAATCGTCCCGCACGAGACAATGTCGATAATGCCCCACATCGTGTAGCCAAGCAGGTCGACCCCGTCCTCAATGGCTTCGCCCATTTGCGCGACGTGCTCGCGCAGGTAGTCGATCCTGTACGAGTCATGAACGGCGCCGTCCTCCGCAACAACGTCGTTGGCGCCGATGCCGTTCTCGGCAATAAAGAGCGGCAACTGATAGCGGTCATACATCTGGTTAAGCGAGATGCGCAGGCCCTTGGGGTCGATCTGCCACCCCCAGTCGCTTGTCTGCAGGTACGGGTTCTTTTTGCCCGAGAGCAGATTTCCGCTTGTGACCTCGTAGTCTTTATTGTCGGTGGAAATCATCGACATGTAGTAGCTAAAGCTCAAGAAGTCCACAGTGTTTTCGCGCAGGATCTCGACGTCACCCGGCTCCATCTTGACCTCGACACCTAGGTCGGCAAACATACGCTTAGCATAGGACGGATAATAGCCCCTGGCCATGACATCGGTGTAAAAGTAATTCTTGTAGTTCTCGTCCAGAATGCTCGCCATCACGTCATCAGGGTCGCACGTTGCCGGATAGCTGGTAAAACGCGCAATCATTCCGCCGACCATAGAGCCGGGGATCATCTGGTGACAAAGTTTGACGGCCAAGGCATTAGCGACAAACTGATGGTGCGTACATTGGAAAATTGCCTGGTCGTAGTTCTCTTCCTGGTCCTTGATCAAGCAGCAACCGTTCCACGGGTTAAAGCGGGAGCAGTTGATCTCGTTGAACGGGAGCCAAAAGTCCACAAGGTCGCCCAAGCGCTCAAAGAGCACTTTGCAATATCGCAGGTAAAAATCGATCATCTCCCGGCTCTTCCACCCGCCGTAGGTGGTGACCAGGTTAACCGGCGTCGCGTAATGCAAAATGGTTGCAAAAACCTTCATGCCGCGGCGATGGCATTCGGCAAAAAGATCCTCGTAATAGCGCAGCCCTTCCTCGTTGGGCTCGGCATCGTCGCCGTTGGGGAAAATGCGCGCCCAACTAATGGAGGTGCGGAACACCTTTAGCCCAAGCTCCTCCATAAGGGCGAGGTCCTCTTTGTACGTGTGGTAAAAATCGATAGCCCAACGAAACGGATAGTGCTCGCTCTCCTTTGTCACAAGTGCCTTGGCAAAGCGCTCGCTCGTCATGTTAATGTCGCGGTTGCGCCTGCGCCCCTGCACATCCCAAGTCGCATCGAACACGCGCAGGTCCTGCGTGTCTATTCCCTTGCCGCCTTCGTTCCAAGCGCCCTCGGCCTGTGCCGACGCAATGGCACCGCCCCACAAAAAATCTTCTGGGAAGTTACTCATGTCTGGCTACGCTCCAATCTCTTTTTGAATCGCGGCGTCCTTTTTGATGAGGACATAGCTCAGCAGGAACGTGACGACAAACGAGACCACAATGCCGACCAAAGCAAAGACAAAGTTCATCGAGTTATTGGGGTCGATGAAAATGGCGATCGAAGTAAGGCCGGTGGGACCGAAGACAATACGCTTGACGCCAGCAAGTCCGCAGACGATACCGCCCGCACAGCCACCGACAATAGAGGCAATCAAGGGCTTCTTGAGACGCAGGTTTACACCATAAAGAGCGGGCTCGGTCGTGCCCAGAAGAGCGCTGCAGCCGGTAGAGATAGCGAGTGACTTAAAGTCCTTATCCTTCGCCTGAACAGCGACCGCAAAGGCAGCGGCGCCCTGGGCGATATTGGCAACCAAGAAGCCGGGGCCAAGCATGTCATAGCCAAAAGACTGAATTGCAGCAAGGGCAAGCGGGATGGTGACGGCATAGTGCATACCCAGCATGATGACAATGGGTCCAAGAGCGCCAAAGAAGATGGGCAGGAACCACGGCGCGTTGTCCTGGACAAGGGCAAGGACCGACTCGAGGGCGACGCCAACGAGATTGCCGAGCGGGCCGACCACGCAATAGGTCAGCGGGACCATGATGATCAGGGTGAGCAACGGACGGAAGAAGAACTTAATCACGCTGGGCGAGAGCTTATCGGCAAGCTTCTGCACCCATGAAGCCACATAAATCACGAGGATCACGGGGATGACCGTGGAAGTATAGGTTGCAAGCGTGACCGGCAGCGCTCCAAACATGGAAACGGGGTCGCCTGCGCTTACAAGCGCTGTGTAGTTGGGATGCACCATCATAAAGCCAATGGTCATGCCCACCATCGGATCAACGCCAAACTTCTTTGCCGAGGTGTAAGCAAGCATAACGGGCATAAACAGGAACGGCGCATCTCCCGCGATGCTAAAGAGCAGATAAGTCGTACTGGCTGTATCCAAAAGCCCGGCCATCGTGAGCAAGACCAAGACAACCTTGACCATCGCGGCGCCAGTGATTGCAGCGATGATGGGGGTGAAGAGACTGGAAATGGTATCCATGACTCGCTCCATCATCTTGGGCTTGGCGCCCTTAAGATCATCTGTCTCCACAACGTCGACAGCACCGCCGCTTACGCCGGTCGCCGCAATGAGCTCGTCAAACACATGATTGACGTCGGGCCCGATAATGACCTGATACTGGCCGCCGGTAAACATGGCCCCCATGACGCCTTTGATCTTTTTGAGAGCATCGGTGTCAAACTGCTCGCCATCCTTTAGCTGGAAGCGAAGGCGAGTGGCACAGTGCATAAGGCTTGCAACGTTGTCTTTCCCGCCGACCGAGGTCAGTATCTGGGAGGCAAGTTCCTTGTAATCCATGGTTTGCTTCCTTTCGCAGCCCAACGTAATGCCACCTCGTAAATAGTGACATTTTGTCAGACATGTTACCTTGAGTTGTACACCCTTATTTTTACAGGCGATCCCTACGGAATGTGAATACAGCGCTGTAAACTAGCTTAAGAACGTCCCTTGCTAGGACTATTCTATTTTCAGAACTAAAGAGTTCCAATGCCTGTTTCTCACGAGTGGAGTGTCAGAAAGGAAGATATGAACGCCAAGGAGCTCGACATGCTTTTAAGATGCGTTACGCCTGCCGAGCAGCGCTATCTAGATAACCCGGACACAATCAGCGCGCGGTATGCGGATATGGAGCGTCAACAAATCCACGGGCGCGAAGTGTACTGCCTTAGGCCGAACCGCCTTGCAGACGATGAGATTCATCTGCGCAAGGACTCCCGCTTTACCTCGACACCCTATTACTCGCACCCCAATGTCAACATCAATTACATCTACTCGGGACATTGCGATTACCTCATCGACGATGTGCCCATCACACTGCACAAAGGCGACATCTGCATTTTTGACATCAATGTCGTTCGCCGAAAACTGGTCTTGGGGCAAGACGATATCGTGATCAACCTCAATATGACGCAAGGCTTTTTCAAAGATAGCCTCTTTCACAAGGCGGGGCAGCAAAACGTCTTTTCGGACTTCTTGGTACAGGTACTCTCAACCGCAAATACCACCCATGACCACTATCTGATATTTAGAGCCGGCGAAAGCCCGGAGATTGAGCGCCTCTTTACGCAGCTCTTAATCGAGTATTACGGCGACGAACCGCTTCGCAAGCAAATGATCCAGAGCTACTTTAACCTGATCTTTTTACAGTTGCTTAGGCTGCACCAGACGGACTCCGCAAACAATCTGGTACAAATCGCCACGACCCGCTCCCAAAACATCATCGAGGTGCTCTACTACATCGAAGCGCACGTCATCGACTGCACGTTGGCTCAACTTGGCACACAATTTGGCTACCACCCCAAATACATCTCGGCACGCCTTAAGGAGGAAACCGGGATGAGCTTTAAGCAGATCCAAACGCGCGAGCGGCTACGGCTCGTATGCGAACGGCTCGTACAAACCGACGAGCCCATCCGTAGCATAGCGATGGGCTGCGGGTTTACGAATATGACGGCATTCTACCGCGTGTTTTCGAACAGATATGGCATGACGCCGATGAAGTACCGCAAGCAGGGTGGGCAGTAGTGGATAGCACCTAATTTCAAAAACGGGGCAGCCCGCACTCCTGCGAGCCGTCCCATGCCCGTTTATCACGTCATAGCACCACCCGGTGCCACTCCCCTACTTACCAAAAATCGCAGCAAACAATCCCTTACGCTTGGACAAGAATGGCGAGGGCAGCAAGAACAAGGGCTCGGTCGACTAGCCACTGCGTCGCCCAATGCGCAGTCGCAAGCTTAGCCCGAACGTCGTTATCGGCTACATCACCAAGTTCAGCGCGTTAACAAACTCCTAGGCCTTCGCACGACTGCTCAGGCTAAAGACGCAAGCGGTTAACAGTCGATTGCGCAGAAAAACGTCGCGGCCCTTGATCCTGTTGACCCCCGTAATGTCCTTAAGGTAGACAATCTCGGTATGCTTGCCACCGAAAGTGCCCTTCTTGAGCACCTCAATACGGTTGGGGTAGATCTTAACGTCTTTAAACCTACCCGAACCTTTGTCCTGGAATAGCAGCGTGTTGTTGTCCATACGCGTCACTCCCGTGGGGTTCGCTAAAACTGTCTCTATTGCCACATTTTAGTCACCGCAAGGCTCCCATGCGAAGGTGCCAGACAGCACAGCAATTCGTGTCCGCGCGAGGCTTTAAACTAGATGCGATAAAGATGCATTCCACAAGAGGAAAGTGGGGCGACAGTGATGGGCGAACTGGTAAACCGCGGGGAATCGACAATCGTGCCAGAAGTTTTTTACAAGCAGGTTTCCTCGATCCTCAACGCCGCTCGCGACAAGGCCTATACCGCCGTTAACTTTGCGATGGTTGAGGCATATTGGGAGATCGGCAAGAGTATTGTTGATGAGCAGGGCGGAGAGGAGCGCGCCAAGTATGGAGAGGCGCTGCTCAAGGCCCTCGCAATCAGACTTACCAAAGATTTTGGTAAAGGTTTTGAAGCAAGAGAGCTGCGTAAAATGCGTCAGTTCCATCTTGCATTTCCAATTCGGGACTCACTGCGTCCCGAATTGAGCTGGACACATTACCGCAGGTTAATACGCATTCCTGACCCCGAAACTCGAACATGGTACATGAACGAATGCGCCGATTCTCGCTGGAGCACGCGTCAGCTCGAACGCCAGATCAACACCATGTTCCGAGAGCGCCTACTTGCCAGCAAGGACAAGGAGGTCGTCACCCAGGAAATCCAAAAGAGCACCCCGGCTCATCGCCCCGAGGATATCATCCGCGACCCATATGTGCTGGAGTTTTTAGGTTTCTCGGACGATACTGCGTTTCGCGAGAGCGATCTAGAGCAGGCGCTCATCACACATCTTCAGAAGTTCCTGCTGGAGCTTGGCCGTGGCTTCGCTTTCGAGGCGCGCCAAAAGCGCATCACCTTTGATGGGCGCCATTTCTATATTGACCTTGTTTTTTACAACTATCTGATGCGCTGCTTCGTGCTCATCGACCTTAAGACCGATGACCTTACGCATCAGGACCTGGGCCAGATGCAAATGTATGTGAACTACTACACGCGTGAGCTCATGAACGAAGGCGACAATCCGCCCATAGGCATCGTGCTCTGCGCGGACAAAAGCGATTCGATCGTCGAGTATACGCTGCCCGAAGACAACGACCAAGTGTTTGCCGCCAAATACCTGCCGTATCTTCCAAGCAAGGAAGAGCTGGCGCGCGAGCTGAGTGCCGAGTACCGCGCCATCAACGAAGCGACTAATGGCGAAGCGCAAGGGTAGCAGCACGTTGCGACCGATACCCCCGACGGAGTTTCATATCCCCCGACATAAGAGGAGCGCTCCATGACAGGCAGACCGAAAACAACACTGCGCGACTGCATCTATGGGCTTGCCGTCGGCGACGCGCTGGGTGTTCCCTACGAGTTCAGGCCCCGCGGCACGTTCGAATGCGCGGACATGATCGGCTACGGCACGCATGGGCAGCCCGCCGGCACCTGGAGCGACGACACATCTATGACGCTTGCTACCTGCGACTCGATTAGGGAGCTCGGGCATATCGACACCGCGGACATGAGCGACAAGTTTGTGAGCTGGATTGCCCGTGGCGAGTATACGGTCGACGGCGTTTTCGATTACGGCGGTACGACCGCTCGCGCCCTGCGCACCGGCAAAGGAGGCTCCGGCGAGCGCGACAACGGCAACGGCTCGCTCATGCGCATCGCGCCCCTGGCGTTCACCGATGCGACAGACGAAGAGATCAGCGAGGTCTCCGCGATTACGCATGCCCACAGAACGTCAACCGACGCATGTATCATATTTGTCGTGCTGATAAGAGACGTGATGAACGACGTGCTCCCCTCGTGGGCGCTTCACCTGAAAGGCTCGCCCGAGCACGAAATCAGGTCTGGCGGCTTCGTGCTTGACACGCTTAAGACTGCCACCTGGTGCTTTGTGAACACCAACAGCTACGATGAATGCGTGCTTGCCGCCGTCAACCTAGGCGACGACGCCGACACCACCGCAGCCGTCGCCGGCGCCCTCGCCGGCACGGTATACGGTATCGAGGCCATCCCGCAGGAGTGGGTCGACACCCTGCGCGGTAAAGAGTTGATTGAGAGCTGCCTGTTTTAGGGCGCCATTCAAGAAATAAGGCAGGAGGCATCATGGAGAGGAAGGTCGCAAATATAGACGAGTTCCAAGTGGACGAAAACGGAATTCCGCTATTTCCAGTAGGACTGAAGGAAGATGCCAGCCTCTATATCCTCCCCGACGGGCGTTACCTCCCCTGCGGGGTCTACAGGACCGCGGACGGCGGTTCGATCATTTATGAGCCATCCGAACTAAGCTTCTTCGGGCAGATGCTTGCTCAATTCAAAGAGTACTAGAGGTTTGATCGCCCGTTAGACCGACGCTGCTCAAAACCAGGGGGCAGGCTATCCTCCACCGCGGCCCGTGAGGTAGAATTATGCCTGCTGCGGAATCCGCCTGCGGGCAACGCTCTAATCTCTGATTGGGGTGAAGCCTATGAACTTGTTTCTTGAAATCCTGCGCCTCTCGATGTATGTAACCGGCATCGTCCGGAACCTCTACTCGATCTGGCGGGAATATAAGCAGTAACGGATAGCGAAGGGAGTCATGCAAAGGGCCGGTTGCACCCGGCCCTTTAGACGATAATACCTGCGTTGCCCGCGCTTCCAAAGTTGACCGACTGAGGAGCGGGTTCCGCGGCACATCCTGATTTTACCCAGTGGCAAGGCTCTTTTACAGCCGTTCCACCGTTTATTTACATCTGCCAATCAAGACGAGACTACTACGCACCTTTATTACACACGATATTTTCAGCCTGGTATAACCAAGTTCAATAATAGAATGCAAATCCAACCACCGTGTCTGATTACAAAAAGATTTTTGCCTTTTCTGCAGCAAACTCTTCCTCGGTAAGCACTCCACTATCACGCAGCGTTGCAAGCCTCTCAAGCCTTGCAACTACATCAATCACTATCCGCCAGCGTCTCAATAGTCTGTGAAACCTGCGGATACCGCTCAAGCTCCTTCGATAGGGCATCGACTATCTCGGCAATATTCTTTGCATTTTTGCCCCCGTTTAATACGTTTGCCCTGACCTTAGATGACGACTTGACAGTAACGCCAGATCCACCTTCAACTGGAACAACCGAAATACTGATATTTTCGCCCCAAGACCAAAGGCTCATACCAATCTCGGCTGCAACTGTTCTTGTTGTGGGCGATGCACTATCAACTTTTACTTTAGGCAGCTTTTCCATAGCTGCCTTCAAGGCATTAAACGTGTCGTCAGGAGAATACGGTACCTGAAGCTGAAGCTGCTGATCCGCAAAACCCATAATCTGGCCTCCGCTTCTTACAAGATTAAGGCTATCGGCAATGGTAGCACGTTCCCAGCAGTCTTAAATTCGTCTCATGACCTTGCGATGCAGCCCGACGCCCCGGCTCCGCTTCCCTACTTCCCAAAGATCGCAGCGAACAATCCCTTGCGCTTGGGTTTTTCTTCTCGGTAGGAACCCTCGGCAGCCGCTGCCACCTGACGTGGCTGCTCGTCGCCTCCACGGCGCACAATTTGGTACAGGAATGGCGATTTGATGTATTTGACCTCGACGGGCGTGGCGTGAACGGTGCTTTCGCCGGACAGATGCAGGCTCGGATTGAGCGGCGCCACAATATGCGTCTCGCGCTTGTCGCTAAACACCACCGCCGCCGCACGGCCCGTCTGGCCGTTCACGGCAATGCGCACCTGCTCGCCATTACGTCCATCCGACGCGGGACGATCGACAAAGTAGACCGGCACCATAACCAGGCCGTCCTTGTGCTTGCGGGCCTTGCGCGCCCAGGTGCGGATGCTCTTTTTATTGAGCCCCAGGAAAGTCTCGGCATCGTTGCCGACAATGTCGAGCGCCAGCTTGTCAATGACCACCTGGTCCTTGGTGGACGCATCGACGGAGACAACGCGGAAGTCGCCTTCCTGCATGGCCGGGTCGAACGACCCAACCTTGGCAAAGTCCCATGGCTCCAGAATGCCCATAAGGCGAACGTCCAGGTAGTTTGCCCTGGGATATGCCCAGTCGAGCACCTCGTAGTACACCAGGGTTTCCTTGCTCAGGCCCTTGCCCGGGAAGCTCGCCATCATACGCAGGTCCGCCAGCGCCATGGGGAAATAGAAGAGCATCATGTCGTTTTGGATCGCGTCTTCCACGTCGTGCCCGGCAAAGGCATCCGGGTACTGGCGCACCAGCTGCAGCGCGTTGGCGCGCGCCTGCTGCGGCGAGATTTCGCAGGGAATACCCTGCTCAGGTACATACTCCGCACCAACGCCCATGGTCAGACGTTTGCTAAACGTACCGGGCTTGAGCAGGTCGGCAATGCCGATCTTGTTGCCGCAGGACGGGCACTCAAACACACGCTGCGTTGACTCGCCCTCAAAGGACGCTCCGCAGAAGGGGCAAGGAATGCTCACATGCGTGGCCTCTTGGAACTCCTGCGCCGTGCCGCGATCCTCCCACAGCAGATGTTCCAGGACCGACTGATTGCGCCAGTGCGAATTGAAGAAATACCAGTCCGGGTCCTCCGGGCGCTCGAGTTGCGACACATGCGTGAGCTTGAGCAGTCCATCCACCACCGTCAACGGCGTATGGCGAATGCCCAGGGCGCTCTTGGGCTCCCCCGCATCAGCCTGCCACGGAACGACCGTGCCGCAATAGGCGCACTCAAAGCTGCGCCTAGCCTGGTGCGAGTACATAGGGCCGCCGCAGTTTTGACATTTAATGGCAAACATCTCGTCCATGGAAACGTCCTCCTTTGCACAGGGGCTGTCGACACTAAGTATGTCGAGCAAACGCCGTCCCGCCCATACCCATGTGGCCCAAAATGGACCACCCAGGCAGACGAGAAGGCTCGCTCGTTAGCACCGGCAGACTATTGCTGCATTTTCTGAGCATCGGTGCACGGCGCCCCCGCGCGAGCTACACTATCCCCTTAAACATGATTGTGAGGACGACCGCTATGCTATTTGTAAATCGGCTGGTACATACGCTTGTTCCCGGCAGCGAGGGCGAGCCGGTCGATACCTCCTGCCGCACCAACGCGGGCTTCGCCGCAAGCCTCATCTGCATTGGCCTCAACATCACTCTGTGCCTGGCCAAGGGCATCGCGGGCCTGCTCGCCGGCTCTGTCTCGCTCATCGCCGACGCTTTCAACAACCTCTCCGATGCCTCGAGCAACATCGTGAGCCTGCTCGGGTTCCGCCTTGCCAGCCGCCCTGCAGACGAAGGCCACCCCTATGGCCACGGCCGCTACGAGTACCTAGCCGGCTTGTTTGTCGCCGTCCTGGTTTGCGCCGTCGGCATCAACCTGATCCTCGAGTCGGTCACTAAGATCATCAAGCCCTCCCCCACCGCCTACACGCTGGTCTCCCTAGCCGCTCTCGTCTTGTCCATGCTCGTCAAATTCTGGATGGCCGCATTCAACCGTGCGCTGGGCAACCGTATCGATTCCGAAACACTCATCGCCACAGCACAGGACTCCAAAAACGACGTCATCACCTCGGGATCGGTCCTGGCCGCAGCGCTTATTTCGCAGACGACCGGCTTTGACCTCGACGGCTGGGCGGGCCTGGGCGTGGGCGTCTTCATCTGCATCAGTGGCATGGGCCTGGTGCGCGACGCCATCAGCCCGTTGCTGGGGCAAGCGCCCGACCCCAAGCTCGTCCAGGCAATCCGCGACAAGATCATGTCCTATCCGCAGGTCTTGGGCACACACGACCTCATGGTGCACGACTACGGCCCCGGTCGTCAGTTTGCCAGCGCCCACGTGGAGATGCCCGGCGAGGGCGACGCGTTTGAACATCACGAGATCCTGGACACCATCGAGCACGACATCAAGCGCCAGATGGGCATTGACATCACGCTGCACTGCGACCCCATCGCGACAACCGGCGATGATTTGCGCGGCTGGGTCAAGCGCGGCATCATGCAGATCGACCCCGCACTCTCCATCCACGACCTGCACGAGCACGACGGGTTCGTTTCGTTTGACCTGGTGCGTCCCGACGGCTTTGATATATCCGACGAGGAGCTGCTGGAGCTCGTCACGCGCATCGTGCACGAGCGCCGGCCCAACGTCTCGTGCGTCGTCACATTTGATTCGGGCTTCAGCTCGCCCGAGCGTCCGGCCGAGCAGCTGTAGCCCGCTTAACAGCTAGTTTCCCTGCGCGCCCGAGATGCCGTTTTGTAGGGCGTTCCAGGCATCCGTCGCCATGTCGCCCAAGTTCTGAGCGGTGTCGCCCAGGTTCTGAGCCGTATCACCCAGCTCTTGGGCCTTATCCCCAAGCTCCTGTGCCTTGTTGCTCAAGTCCTCCAGCGTATTGGAGCTCGAGCCGTCGGTACCGCTTTGGCCGTCGGACGAGTTGCCCGAGCTGTTCTTGTGCGTGAGCTGAATTTCGAGGTTGCCGCTGTCGTTATAGTAAGCAGAAGTAACGATCCAGTTGGCATCGACGACGGGCGTTGAGCCATCATCAGTCAGGACCACGGCATTCGAAAGATCGGCGCCGCGCGACTTAAGGAGCTTCTTGGCGTTGGACCAGTACTGCCCCGGGATATCGCTCAGATCGACGGTGCTAGACGAGGCGGACTCGGTTTGCTCGGCAGCGGTATCGGCCGTTGAACTCCCTCGCTTGTTGAGCATGCCCGACACAATGGCAAACACAACCGACAGCGCAAAGAAGATCGCCAGCACGATGAGGATCTTCTTGATCACGCTCGACGAACGCGACGGCTTCTTCTCCTCGTCCTCGCCATATTGCGGAATCGACTTGGGGTACTCGCGATACGGCTCGCGCGACTCGTAGCGAGGCTGCGCCGTGCGAGGCATATACGTCGTCTGCTGAGGCTGCGGAATGGGATTCTGCGGCAGGTCATCATAGGGATTCGGTGTCGAGGCGGCATAAGAATCCTGCGGCGCATAATCAAACGGGTCCGGAGCTGCGTTGCCATAGGGGCCTTGCGAAGATGCAGCATAAGAATCCTGCGCCGTGTCGCCATAGCCCATAACCCGGGTGGGCTCGGCAGAAGGCTGCGTCGCGGCGGGGTCGGTATAACCGGGGTTGGGAACAACGCGGGTCGCATCGGCGCTATCGCCAGCCTGCGCGGAACCGTAGCCGCCCATCACGGTTGTCTTGTCCTGATCCATGCAACGATTCCTTTCCGTCGCGCGTGAGCCTCAAGTTATCCATGCATTCTACCCGCGCAAAAGCCTATGATGGGCAGAGCCCGTCGGTATCTACAAGACATGCGCGGTCCTAAGGATAAAAAAGCCCCGCCGGGCCTTGTGGGCACGGCGGGGCGGGCAAGCAGCTATGGGCAACAGGCTTAGAACAGGCCGGTGATGTTGCCGTCGTTGTCGACGTCGATGTTCTCGGCCGCGGGAACCTTGGGCAGGCCCGGCATGGTCAGAACACTGCCAGTCAGTGCGACCACAAAGTGGGCACCGGCGGAAACCTTGAGCTCGCGCACCGTGATGCGGAAGTTCTCGGGAGCGCCCAGGGCCTTGGCGTTGTCGCTAAAGCTGTACTGCGTCTTGGCCACGCACACCGGCAGGTTGCCAAAGCCGTTCTCGCGCAGCTCGGCGAGCTGGCGCTTGGCGGCCGGCGTAAAGTCAACGCCGTCGGCGCGGTAGACCTTGGTGGCAATGGCCTCAAGAGCGTCGGCCACATCGGCGCCGTCCTCATAGGCAAACTTGAGCTCGCTCGGCTGCTCGATCAGACGCATGACCTCATCGGCAAGCTCGAGCGCGCCCTCGCCGCCCTTGGCCCAGACCTCGGAAAGCTTAACGTTGACGCCGAGCTTCTGACACTCGGACTCGATGAGCGCAAGCTCGGCCTCGGTGTCCGTCGGGAAGCGGTTGATGGCGACTACGCAGGGCAGACCATAAACGTTCTGGATGTTGTCGACGTGACGCAGCAGGTTGGGCATGCCGGCCTTGAGTGCCTCGAGGTTCTCCTCGTTGAGGTCGGCCTTGGCGACGCCACCGTTGTACTTCAGCGCACGAGCGGTCGCGACGACCACGACGGCGCTGGGGCGAACGCCCGTCATACGGCACTTGATGTCGAGGAACTTCTCGGCACCCAGATCGGCACCGAAGCCGGCCTCGGTAATGGCAACATCGCCAAAGCGCATCGCCATACGCGTGGCCATGATAGAGTTGCAGCCGTGGGCGATGTTGGCGAAGGGGCCGCCGTGGACAAACGCGGGCGTGCCCTCGAGCGTTTGCACCAGGTTGGGCTTGAGCGCGTCCTTAAGCAACGCGGCCATGGCACCCTGGGCCTTAAGGTCGCGGGCACGGACGGGCTCGCCGGCAAAGCTGTAGCCGACGACGATCTCGCCCAGGCGCTCCTTGAGGTCGCTGATACTCGTAGACAGGCACAGGATTGCCATGACCTCGGAGGCGACGGTGATATCGAAGCCGTCCTCGCGCGGCACGCCCTGGGCCTTACCGCCAATACCGTCGATGACGTGGCGCAGCTGACGGTCGTTCATATCGACGACGCGCTTCCAAGTGATGCGTTTAACGTCGATGCCAAGCTGGTTGCCCTGCTGGATGTGGTTATCAAGCATGGCGGCCAGCAGGTTGTTGGCAGCACCGATGGCATGGAAGTCGCCGGTAAAGTGCAGGTTGATATCCTCCATGGGGATCACCTGAGCCCAGCCGCCGCCGGCAGCACCGCCCTTAACACCAAAGACGGGGCCGAGCGAAGGCTCGCGCAGGGCCACGGCACTCTTGACGCCGCGACGACGCAGGCCATCGGCCAGACCGATGGTCGTGGTGGTCTTGCCCTCGCCCGCAGGCGTTGGGTTGATAGCGGTCACGAGGACGAGCTTGGCCTGGTGATCGGTCGGCTCGTTGAGCAGCGAATAGTCGACCTTAGCCTTGTCGAAGCCGTACGGAATAAGGTGCTTAACGTCGACGCCGGCGTTCTTGGCCACCTCGGTAATAGGCAGCGGCGTGACAGAACGTGCGATTTCGATGTCAGTAGGCATAGGCGGTCCTTTCGTTACCGAATGAGAAAAAGACCAATTCAGCATAGCACGGGCGCGCAATAGTAAAACACCCGTAACCGATGAATGGCGATATGTTTATCCAATGCTCAGCGATAGCTTAACAGCCCGCCAAAACAAAGCGCCCTAAATGGTAGGTTCAATCCCCAAGTGCTCAAAGGTGCGAAGCGTTGCCTGGCGGCCCTGGGGCGTGCGAATCATCAAGCCGCACTGCAGCAGATAGGGCTCATAGACATCCTCGAGCGTTCCCGGGTCCTCGCCCACCGCGCTGGCAAGCGTTGTCAGGCCCACGGCACGTCCGGAGAACGTCTTAGCGAGTGTCTCCAAAATGCGAATATCCATCCAGTCCAGACCAAGCTCATCGATCTCGAAGAACTCGAGCGCCTGGCGGCAGATATCGAGCTCGATAGGGCCGTTGCCGCGCACCTGTGCATAATCGCGCACGCGCTTGAGCAGGCGGTTGGCAAGACGTGGCGTGCCGCGCGAACGCGAGCCGATCTCGAGCGCACTGGGGTGGTCGATCGTCACGCCCAGGATGGACGCCGAGCGCGTCACAATCTGCGCGAGTTCTTCGACCGTGTAGTAATCCAGGCGATATGAAATGCCAAAGCGGTCGCGCAGCGGGCCAGTCAACATACCCGAGCGGGTCGTTGCCGCCACCAGCGTAAACTTGGGGATATCCAGGCGAATCGATCGTGCGGCCGGGCCTTTACCGATCACGATATCGAGGGCAAAGTCCTCCATCGCGGGGTACAGGACCTCCTCGACCGAACGGTTGAGGCGGTGGATCTCGTCAATAAACAGCACATCACCCGGCTGCAGGTTAGTCAGGATGGCCGCCAGGTCGCCGGTACGCGCAATAGCGGGTCCGCTCGTCGTCTTGATCTGAGCGCCCAGCTCGTTGGCGATAACGGTGGCCAGCGTGGTCTTGCCCAGGCCCGGAGGACCCGAGAAAATCACGTGGTCGAGCGTCTCGCCACGGCTCTGCGCCGCTTCGATCAACACGCGCAGGCTCTGCTTGATATGCTCCTGGCCACAGTAGTCGTCCAGGCGCTGGGGGCGCAAAGTGCGGTCGACATCGAGGTCCTCGGCCGTCAGCTCCGAGCCCACCATGCGCTCGCCGTGCGCCATGGATGCCGCCGGCGAGTTGCCGGGCGTCGCCCACAGGTCCTGAGAGTCATCGGCTTCCCACATCACGCATCCATTCCGAGTCGCTTAAGCGCCGCGCCGAGCAGATCCTCGACACGCATATTCTGCCCATCATACCCGCTCAGGGCAACATCGGTCTCCTGCGGGCTAAAGCCCATGGAAAGGAGCGCCGCACGGGCGTCATCGATGGCCGAGGGAGCGGCAGCGGGCACGGGCATCGCAACCTGGCCGGGAATCACGTCGACCGGCACAAAGCCCTTGTCCTTGGCAAAGGTGCTCTTGAGCTCCAGGATCAGACGCTGAGCTGTCTTTTTGCCCACACCGGGCACCTTGGCCATGCCCTTGTCGTCCTCGGCCATCACCAGCGAATACAGCTGCCCCACGGTATAGGTGGAAAGCACGGCGAGCGCCAAGCGCGGGCCAACGCCCGAGACAGACACGAGCCGATCGAACATCGTGCGCTCATCCTTAGAGGAAAAACCGAAAAGTGTCATGGCGTCCTCGCGCACCTGCATACGCGTGTAGAGGCGGACCTCGCCGCCGGGCGTCGGCAACGTGGCCGCAGTGCTGCCCGAGATGCCGAGCTCAAAGCCAACGCCCGACACATCGACGACAGCAGAGCTCATCGTGGCCTCGACAAGCGTTCCGTGGAGCTGGGAGATCATCAGTATCCGGTTCCTCTCTGTTGATAGAACTCGCCGCCGGTAAGCGCCCGGGTACGGCTGAGGTTAACGTGGCAGATGGCGCAGGCCAAGGCATCGGCGGCATGGTCGGGATGCGGGTCGTGATCGAGCTGCGTGAGCGTGCGCACCATGTAGGCGACCTGCCGCTTATCTGCGGCACCGGTACCCACCACAGCCTGCTTGATCTGCATAGGCGTGTACTCGCCGATCTCGAGCGCGCACTCCGAAAGCGCCACGAGCGCGGCACCGCGGGCATGTGCCGTGGGGATTGCCGAGCGGACATTAGCGCCAAAGTAGATGCTCTCGATGGCAGCGGTATCGGGTCGATAACGCTCCACGACACCCTTGAGGTCGCGGGCGATATGCGACAGGCGCACCGCGAGCGGACTGCCTGCGCTGGTCTCGATGCAGCCATAGGCACGGCAGCGAACCTCGCCACGCCGCTCCTCGATAATCCCCCAACCCGTATGAGCCAAACCGGGGTCGATGCCCAAAATAACCAAGCCAACCTCCCCTCGTCTTTTACCAAGCGCAAGGCAAGGCCCCGCGCACTACTCACGAACGTCTGTTCTAGAATAACACAACGGGGTCAAGATGCTTAGTTGAAGTATCGGGGTTGAGAGCGAATCCCATCCCCAGTTTAGTTCTGCGAGAAGAATGGGAACTGTCGGGGATCAACCGGCGGATGCGGCATCGGGCCACCCTGAGGACCACCTTGCGGTCCGCCCTGGCCGCCCATCATCTTATCGATGGCGTCCTGAACCTCGCCCTCGAACTTTTTCATTCCCTCGTGTAAACGACGCTGACCGTCTTCAGAGCGCAACTCCTCCATTTGTTCGGGCGAAATACCCAGTAGCTCGCCCAGCACGCCCATCATCTCGTTTCGCACGCGCTCGCTAGTATCCTCGTCAGCAAAACGGCGCACCTCGGCGCGCGCCAGCGAATCGACCGTCATACGCTCCTTGCCGTTAAGCCCCAGGTCGGACCACGCGAGCATGTACGGCCAGGAGCGCTCGGCAAACGAACGGGACGAAACGATCGGCGCCGTCGGCAACATGCGGCGGGCAGCCTCACCCTGTCGAACGAGCATCAGCAGCAGCGAGCAGGCCTCAGGCTTGCCAGTGGCCATCGGGATGTCGTCGAAAGATCGATTGCGGTCCACGTGCGCCTCGAGCGCGCCATCGACCTCACCCGGCTCAAGCCCGCCGAGCAGCTGTGCCGCGCGGTCGAGCATATCGACCGGACCGTCGAGCGTCGAGAGCGCCTGCGCCAGCACTCGCTCCATACAATCTTCCACCGCGTTGAGCGTCACGAGCTCTTGGGGCACCACGGCAGACGTGCGGTTGCGCACACGCGCCACAAACTCAAGCGCCGACAGGTACACATCGCCAAAGGGCGCGTAATCGCCCTGGTAGCCGCCGCAAAGCGCCGGCGCCGCCAGCGCGTACTCAGTTTTGGACAGCGGGCTCAGCGCCATCGCACCCAGCTCGAGCGCCGTGTCCTCCAGCATGAGGCCCAGCGTGCGCGAGCGCAGACGCTCGGCATCGCCCGCCGACACGTCGCGATCGAGCACACGCGCCGCATCCGGTGCATCGCGCTCGACGGTGCGAATGTGCAGACGCTCGGCGATGGCGCGGACGGCGGCACAGCGGGCAGCCTCGGCCTCTTCCTGCGCCGGCGTAAAGATACGGTTGCGCCCCAGCACCAGGCCAATCACATTACGCGGGCCCAGAGCGTCGACGGTCAGCGCCGCCAGCAGGGACGACGGCAAGTCGCCCTCGAGCGCCACCACAGCACGCGACGCACCGTGGGCTCGGGCGTTGTCGCGCACGGCGAGCACCAGCGCCTGCCACAGCCACTCCTCGGAACGGAACTCGGGCAGTTCGTGATCTTCCAGGGCATCGAGCATCACGCCGCGCTGAATCTCCTGAACCAGCAGGCTCTCCTCAAAACACGGCGCCTGGGCCACCACGCGACCACAGTCGTCGAGCACAAACGAACCGCCGGTATACACCGACTCGTCATAAGCACCGACCGGCGCCATGCAGGCAAACCACACGCTGCGCTTGGATGCGATCTTGCGGTAGGCGCCGCTGCGTACGGCGGCAATGGCAGCAGTCTCGCGGTCGGTCATGTCAAACGCGTTGAATTGGAAATACGCAATGAGGTCAACACCGGTCGGCAACATCTCGAGTTCGCGGTCCAAGTCAAAAATCACGGCAATGCGCACGCCGTCCACGTCGAACACCGGCGGCGCCCAACGCGTGTCGTTGTTCTCACCACGCTGCAGGGCAATGCTCGAACGCGCCGGCACCACATGACCGTCCTTGAGCATCATGTAGTCGAGCAGCGGCTGGCCCTCAAACGAAACCGCCGCGGGCACGATGCAGATCATGTCAAGCTCCTGGATACGCTCGGCGACACCAGTCAAGCCGGCAAGCATGTCGTGCTCAAAGTCGGCAGTGCCCACCAGGCCCCCGGGCATGGCGCCCATAAAGAGCGGAGCCGGAACGCACAGCACGCGCGCCCCGCGCTCGTGGGCCAGACGAGCCTGGTCCTCGATGCGGCCGCAAATGCCCTCAATATCACCCAGGCGCATATCGATCTGTGCAAGCGCGAGCTTCATGGCTCAGCCCTTTCCGTCGTAAACCATCGTTGTCGTAGTAAAAGCGCCGGCCGCATGATGCAGTCGGCGCTCGCATGTGCATATGCTAGCTATGATACCCCGAGCGGGGGCGCGCTCCTAGAATGTCGCGGACCACAGCCCGTGCAGGTTGCAGTAGGCATAGACGGTACCGGTCTTGGAACCGCCGGCAAAAAACGTCGCGGGCTTCATGCCGGGCTCAAGGTAATGGACCTCTAAGCGGCCCTCGGCCTCAAGGGCGATCCACTCAATATAGTGCTCGGGCAGGCTGGGGTGCTCGACCGAGCCAACGCGTGCGCGAATCACGTGACCGTCGCGCTCGGTCTCGACAACAGGCACGTGCTTCTCGTGCGCCGCGTCCTCAGTGTTTGCGGTCAGTTCCGTGCAACCGGCAGGGGTTGCAACGTCGTTGCCAAGGGCGGCAATGAGCTTACCGTCGGGGTCCTTAAAGAATTTCGCCATGATGTTCTCCTTTGCTGACGTGCCAATGTTCTTGATGGTTCTTATGCCCAAAGGCAGACAAACCATCCACGGCATTGCAAATGAACACATAACGGGCGGGGACGATGGGGCAGCGTGCGCTATCCGCCCTGGCGGCCCCACCCGAGCGGGTTAGCGCCCGTCGCCGCCCAGCAGCGCCAGAACATCTTCGCGGGTAAACAGCGCCGACGAGATGCCGTCGCCGCCGAGCACGCTGTTGACCAGGTCGCGCTTGGACTCCTGCATCTGCATAATGCGCTCCTCGATCGTGTCCTTGGCGATGAGCTTGTACACGGTCACGGTATGTTGCTGGCCAATACGGTGCGCGCGGTCGGTCGCCTGGTCCTGCGCTGCCACGTTCCACCACGGGTCGTAGTGGATGACCACGTCGGCCGCCGTCAGGTTAAGGCCCACGCCGCCCGCCTTGAGCGAAATCAAAAAGACCGGAACCTCGCCCGCTTGGAACTGCGCGACCATCTTGGCGCGGCTCTCCTTAGACGAAGCGCCCGTGAGCTTAAGGAAGGCGATGTCCTCCTTGGCCAAGCGCTTACCGATGATATCGAGCATACCCGTAAACTGGCTGAACAACAGGATGCGATGCCCGCCGTCGAGTGCGCCGTGCACGAGCTCCATACACGTATCGAGCTTGGCGCTCCCCGCCTTGTAATCCTCGTAGTGTAGACGCGGGTCGCAGCAGATCTGGCGCAGCTTGGTGAGCTCGGCGAGCACCTTGAGCTTGTCCTTCTTAAACTCCCCAGCCTCGCGGTGCTGCACCTGCTGGGCGATGCGGTCCTGGTTGGCCAGGTAGAGCTTGCGCTGCTCGCCGGTAAGCTGCGCCATGACGGTGTCTTCGATCTTCTCGGGCAGGTCGGCCACCACGTCTTCCTTAACACGGCGCAGCACAAACGGCGACACGAGCGCCTGCAGGCGAGCGGCGCTGTCGCCCTCGGCGTGCTCGACCGGGCTTTCGAAGCGCTTGGCAAACGACTCGCGCGTCCCCAAAAGGCCCGGCATCAAAAAGTCGAAGATGCTCCAAAGCTCGGACAAGCGGTTTTCGATAGGCGTGCCCGTCAGGGCAAAGCGCACGCCGGCAGGCAGGCGCTTTGCGGCGCGCGCCACCTGCGTGAGCGGGTTTTTAATGTACTGGGCCTCATCGAGCACCACGCGGGCAAAATCCTGCTCGACGTACTCGTCGATATCGCGCCGCATAAGATCATACGACGTCACAACCACGCTATGCTCGGCCACGCCGGCAATCTGTACACGACGTTGAGCTTTGGCGCCCACGATGGCGCACACATCGAGCGACGGGGCAAAGCGCTCCAGCTCGGCGGTCCAGTTGTACACGAGTGAGGCCGGGCATACCACGAGCGTGGGCTTGGTGTCCCCCGCCTCCACGCGCGCCAGAATATGCGCAATCATCTGGAGCGTTTTGCCCAGGCCCATGTCGTCGGCCAAGATGCCGCCAAGGCCCAGGTGTTCGAGCGAGCCGAGCCACTGGTATCCGTCGACCTGGTAGCCGCGCATCGTTGCCTTGAGCGAGGCGGGTACCGTAAAGTCCATCTTGCCGAGCGTGTCCAGGCGCTCGACGGTGCGGCGGAACGCGGCGTCGCGATCGGCCTCGAGCGCCGGCGTGCGCGCGAGCATGCTATCGACAAAAAGGGTGCTCGACGCGGGAAGCGACACGCCGTCGAGCAGGTCGACGGCATCGACACCCAGATCTTCGGCAAGGCCAAACGCGGCGCGCGCTCCCTCATCCAGGCGCACGATGTCGCCGGACGTCAGGCGCGCAAACGTCTGGTGGCGCTTGTACGAGTCCAGATAGATGGCAAGATCTGCCGCCGAAAGCCCGCTCGCGCCCAGCTCGACGTCGAGCAGGTTACTCTTGACGGTCGCACGCACCGAAAGCTTGGGCGCAGGGCGGACCGAGACCTGGCGCAGACGGTCACTGAGCATGACCTCACCCAGCTCGGACAGGGCGGACAGACCCTCGGTCAGCAGACAGAACAAGCGGGCGTCATCGCGCTCCTCAAACGCCAGACCGCCCTTGTAGAAATCGAAGTACAGGGCCGCTGTATCCATAACGCGAAACTCCGCCACCTCGTCGCGGGGTGGCACACCGGGGCGCTGCTCTTCGAAGGGGCTGCCCGGAGCGCCCAGGCTAAAGAGATCCGCCGACCAATCGCCGTAGGTAACCGTAATTTTGCAGGTCACGAGCCCATCGTCGACACCGATCGCCATAGCAAAGCTCGGCTCGGGTGCCACGGTATCGAGCGCGGCGGGCGCGGTGAGGTCGGTGTAGTCGCGCAAAATGGGCAGCGCCATACGGCAGAACTCACCCACCTGCTCGGCGGCAATATGGGCGGGCGTGCGGCACGGCAGCAAGCGCGACAAAAAAGGTGCGGCATGCTGAGCAAATGCAGCGTCGGTACGGCGCGCGCGGCGCGTGTCAACCAAGTAGGCGGCATCGCCCGACGCAAAGCAGTACATATCGGCGGGCAGGCGCAGGTCATAGCTACCACCAGCCGCCGGCGCGATTTTGGCGGCAAGCAGCGGTGGGCGCTTAGCGGATGCCTCGTCCTCCCCTTGCGGAGACAGCTCAACCGCCACGTCGTAGGTGCGATGCGTCGTCATCCCCCGCGACCAGGCGGGCTCAAAGGAGATGGTCTGGCCGCGCAGCAGGTCCAGCACATATACGATGCTATGCTCGGACAGCGGCAACTGACGCTCGGCAACAAAACCGCTGCGGGCAAAGTCGTACGACGCCGAACGCGAGCTTGTGATGTCATCGAGATAGGCAACTGTCGTCGCAACAAGGTTGAGCAGCTTTGCCGATGTTTCGTCAAAGGCCTCAGGTGAATGGACAAACGTGAGCTTCTTGCCATAGGAGAACGTGCCGCCGCGCACGTAGGCATCGGCCATGCCGTCGATGTCCTTGACCACGTAGGACACCGAACCGCAGCGAATGCGGAACTCGAGCGCCCAGCTAAAGCGGTCGGCGAACAGCGGATTGTAGTACGGCACCAACGAGGGCTCCAACACTGCCTTGGGAGCATCGGGGTCAACGGCACCGGCAAGCTTGCGGCGCATGCTAGCCAGCTCATCCATGCGCGCGTCCGAAAGATCGGAGAGCGCCGCCATGAGACTGGGGCTCGTGGGGACAGGCGCCGGAAAGGGAAAGTTGGGGTTGACGGCCGGCGCTTTGGGCGCGGTGCGCGCGGGCTGTTTCGGTTGCGCCGTAAACGTGCGAACCGGCGTGCGCAGCCCCTCAACAGGCTCAATGCCGCTCGCGTCCAGATACGCGAGCGCCGTGGCAATGGCGTGCTTGCACATACCGGGGTAACGATAGGCAGCCGGGCAATCGCAGTCGTAGTCGACAACCTCGCGCTCGTCCATATCGAGCGCAACATGCGTCTTATACAGGTCGCCGCGCGAGCCGCGCACCGTGCCCTCGATATTCACGTTTTTAGAGAAGCGCGAGCCAGAGTCTTCAAACGACAGCACGGCGCCGTTGAGCATGAGCGAGCGCCCCTTCATAAAGGTACTGCTGAGCGCCGCCTCTTTACGAAGCGCCTGCACAAACGTCCCCTGCGCCATCACTTCCTCCAATCTCACCCGGGGTAGCTTAGATCACCGTCACGCGACCCTGGTTACCCACAATGGCCTTGGCCTCGGCCAGCAGCGGAATCGAACGCGCGTTGACCTTGGAAGGTACCTCGGCACGCAGCACGCGCCCGTCCACCTGCTCGATAAAGATCTCCACGCGGTCGCCGCCCGGGTTGGCGGTGAGTACCGTGGCCAGACGCGCCATGTTGCCCTGGCTAAAGCGGCTGTTGGGCACCATGACCTCAAACACCTTGGGCTTGTTGTTCTCCTCGCTAAGCTCCAGCGGCACGATCTCCTGCGCGATGATCTGATCGCCGCGGTCCGAGCGCTCGAGCTTGCCCTTAATGCGCACAAACGCATCGGACAGCTGCGCACCGGTCTCGGGATCGACCTCGCCGTACAAATACCCCTCGGCCTCCTTGTAGGTCTTGGGGAACACCACGACCGTGGCCTCGCCTTCCATGTCCTCGAGCTGCACGATGCCCATGGGGTCGCCGTTTTTTGTCACGCGCTTGGACACGCTCGAGACCATGCCGGCCCACCACAGCGCCTTGCCCTCTGGAATCTCCTGGTTGATAGTGCCACCCGTGGGGTTTTGCACCTCGTAGCCGGTATCGATCTGCGAGAACGAGAAGTCGCGCGCTTTGCTGAGTGCATACTCAAACGGGCGCAGCGGGTGGTCCGAGACATAGATGCCCAGAACCTCCTTCTCCTGGCTCAGCTTAAGGTGGCGATCCCACTCCTGGCCGTCTGGATCGGGCACGCTGACCTCAAAGCCCGAGCCCTCAACATCGCCAAACATATCGAAGAACGACGTCTGGCCGCTCGCGCGATCCTTCTGGCGCTTTACCGCGGCGTCGATGATGTTCTCGGGGTTGTTCTTGTCCACAAAGTGCATCATCTGGCGACGCGGATACCCCGTGGAGTCGAAGGCGCCTGCCTTGATGAGCGATTCGATCACGCGACGGTTTGCCTGACTGGAGTCCACGCGCTCGACAAAGTCGTGCAGCGTCTTAAACGGACCGCCCGCCTCGCGCTCGGCGATAATCGCTTGCGCCACGCCGGTACCCACGCCGCGGATGCCGGCCAGACCAAAGCGCACGCCCTCCTTGGTAGCCGTGAACTCGGTGCCGGACTCGTTGACGTCTGGCGACAGCACGGGAATGCCGTCGTGACGGCATGCCGAGACGTAGTGCACGATCTTGTCGGTCTTGCCCGTATAGGACGTCAGAACGGCCGCCATGTACTCGTGCGGATAGTGCGCCTTGAGCCACGCCGTCTGCATAACCAGGATGGCGTAGCCGGCGGAGTGCGACTTGTTAAAGGCGTAAGATGCGAACTCGAGAACATCGTCCCAAATCTTCTGGGCGACCTCGCGCGTGTAGTTGTTCTTGATAGCGCCGTTCATCCAGTGGTCGTAGGTGGTCTCGTCCGAGCCATCCTCCCAGTGGAGCACCGTCGACGTGAGCAGCTTGATCTTCTTCTTAGCCACGGGCTTACGGATACGCGAGTCCGATTCACCCTTGGAGAAGCCACACATCTCGACCGAGATGAGCATAACCTGCTCCTGGTAGACCATGGTGCCGTAGGTTTCGCCTAGGATGTCGTCCAGGCGGTCGTCATAGGAGACCGCCGGCTCCTTGCCGTTCATACGGTTGATGTAGGACGAAACCATGCCGGCGCCCAGCGGGCCCGGGCGGTACAGGGCGATCAATGCTACGACGTGCTTGTACTCGGTGGGCTTCATGTTCTTGATCGTGGCCGTCATGCCGGCGGACTCGACCTGGAAGACGCCGGCGGTGTGGCCGGAGCCCATGAGCTTAAAGATCTCGGGGTCGTCAAAGGGAATCTCTTCCTCTTTGATGTCGATGCCAAAGTTCTTTTTGATGTTTGCCTTGGCCTTGGAGATAACAGTCAGCGTGCGTAGGCCCAAGAAGTCCATCTTGAGCAGGCCCATATCGGCAACGGTATGGCCCTCGTACTGGGTAATCTCGACGCCGCCCTTGGTGTCGAGCTTGGTGGGCACGTGCTCGTTGACGGGGTCGCGACAGATCAGAACGGCGCACGCGTGCACGCCCTCGCCACGGGTGAGGCCCTCGATTGAGAGCGCCGTGTCGATGATGCGGCGGGCGTCGTCGTCCTTTTTATAGGCCTCGGCAAAGTCGGGGTTAAACAGATCCTCTTTGCCGGGTTGCTTGTCGAGCACCTGCTTGAGCTTGACCTTGGGGTCGCTCGAGACCATCTTGGACAAGCGCTGGCCCATGTAGACCGGGTAGTCCAGGACGCGCGCGGCGTCGTTGATGGCCTGCTTGGCCTTGATGGTCGAGTAGGTGATGACGTGGGTGACCTTCTCGGGGCCGTAGAGCTGGCGAACGTGCTCCACGACCTCGAGGCGCCGCTCATCGTCGAAGTCCATATCGATATCGGGCATCTCGGTACGCTGCGGGGACAGGAACCTCTCGAACATCAGACCGTTCTCGAGCGGGTCAAACGCGGTGATGTTCATGGCGTAGGCGACGATAGCGCCGGCGGCCGAGCCACGGCCGGGGCCGACGCCGATGCCGTTGTCCTTGGCCCATTGCACGTACTCGGCGACGATCAAAAAGTAGGCGGCAAAGCCCTTGTCGCAGATGACCTTGTATTCGTACTCAAAGCGCTCTTTGATGTTGACGCCACCGATCTCGCGCGTGGCCCAGTCGTCACCGTAGTGCTGGCGCAGGCCCTTCTCGCACTCGCGGCGGAACTGGCTCTCGTGCGTCTCACCGGGGTCGAGCAGCGGGAAGCGCGGCAGGATGATGGAGTCCCAGTCCAGCTCTACGTAGCACTTGTCGGCGATCTCGAGCGTGTTGTCGCAGGCCTCGGGGCAATACGGGAACATCGCCCGCATCTCCTCCTCGGTCTTCATATAAAACTCCGAGCCGGTCATGCGCATGCGGTTGGGGTCGTCGACCTTGGCGTTCATGCCAATGCACATGATGACGTCCTGCACCGGCGCGTCCTCGCGGCGCAGGTAGTGGAAGTCGTTGGTGGCAATGACCTTGACGCCCACCTGCTTGGCGATATCGATGAGCGTGCGGTCCATCTGCTCGTCGGTCAGGCCGTTGTCGGTGGTGATGCCGTGTTCCTGGATCTCGATGTAGAAGTCGCCAGGTTCGAAGGTGTCGCGGAAGGTCTCGGCCCACTTGATGGCGCCCTCCATGTCACCGCGGTCGATGTATTTGGGAATGATGCCCGCGATGCAGGCGCTCGTGCAGATCATGCCCTTGGCATGGCGGCGCAGGTTGTCGAGCGTCACACGCGGCTTGTAGTAAAAGCCCTGCACGGCGGCCTCGGAGACCGTCTGCATCAGGTTGACGTAGCCCTCCTGGTCCTTGGCCAGAAGGATCATGTGGTAGAGCTCGGGCTTATGGTCGCGAGCGAGCGTCTCGTCCGGCGTAAAGTAAACCTCGCAGCCAAAGATGGGTTTGATGACCAGGGGCGGCTTGAGCTCGTCGATGTTGCCCTTCTCGTCCCACATGGCCATGTCCTTCACATACTGGGCATGCTCGCGCGGGTTTGCCTCGGGATCGGGCTCCACCAGCTCGTCGCGGCGGTCCTTTTCCAAGAAGGCCTTGTCGTGGCTCCAGGTTTTGTACTCGGGCGTGTTGTGGTTGACGGCGTCGCAGGCCAGCGCCAGATCGGGCACGCCATACATGTAGCCGTGGTCGGTAATGGCCACGGCGGGCATGCCAAGCTCAACGGCACGGTTGACCATATCCTGGATACGGGTTGCGCCGTCGAGCATGGAGAAAACAGTGTGATTGTGCAGATGGACGAATGCCATGTGATGAGCTCCGATGCAGGTTCGTGTTCTGACTGAACGATTTTACCGCACGGCGCGGACGGCACCCGAACCTAGCCAAACCCACACGGGCAGTCTTTTTGGGACGGGGCTTTTTTAGCTACTTTTGCCACCCCAAGAAAACCATCCTCAAAGTAGCTAAAAAGCCCCGTCCCAAAAAGACTGCCCAATCGCAGGTGCGGGCTAGAGGTTGTAGGTGACCACTTGGGGCTCGGCGGGTTCGGCAGAGGAGATCTGGTCAACTTGTTCCACGCGGACGAACTTGACGGTCACGCCCTCAAAGCCCGCCTTGTGCAGAACATCCGAATAGACACGCGCCTGCAGGGCATGCTTCTCCAGCAGCTGATCGGGCGTCTCGTCCGGCGCGCCACCCGTCTTGTAGTCGATGACCAGCGCGCGCGACGGATCGGCCGGGTCGGTTGCCAGCGCATCGATGGCGCCCTCGGCATATGCACCGTAGCGAGCGATGTCTTCATCCTCGCAGCCCAGCGAAAAGAACGGCACCTCGGCGCGAACGCACGGCCAGGCAAGTAGCTCGGCACGGACCGCCGACTTGAGCCAGCGATCCAGGGCAACGTCGAAGCGTTCGCGCTGTTCCGGCGTCAGGCGCCACAGGCGAGCCAGGGCGTCGGCACGCTCGGCGGGCAGCTCATCGGCACCCATCTCGATCAGCCACTGGCAGGCGGCATGGAAGGCCGAACCCAAGGCCATGGGATTGCCGGCGGGCTCGACAGCGGCCACGTCCGCATCCGTCATTTCCGAGCCATCCGACTCGGCATCATCGCCAGCCTCGTCCATGGGCACGCGCGCCTCGGCGGCACGGTCCTCGGCCTCGGCATGCAGCGCCGCGGCAATTGACGAGTAGCTGTACGAATCACGCACCGGATACGGGCAGGCGCCCATGCGCACGCCCACCGTCTGGGGATACACGAGCTCAAACGCATCGGGCTCGGGGTCGGCAGGGCCGGGAACGGCGGCGCGGGCATCCGCACCGGCGCCCCCCGGCTCCGCATCGCCGCGGACAAGCCTGCCCTCGGCATCCAGAGAAGCATTGGCCTCAAACGCCTGCTCGCCAAACGTAAAGTCCGCCAGCGAGATGAGCTCGTAGTCGCCCGGCTTGGAGTTGTCGAACACCAGGCGGTCGGCATCGAGCTGCGGCATGTCCAGAGCGTCGGTAGGCAGAATACGACGCAGCACGTCATAGGTCAGATCGGTCTCGACGTCGAAGGTCGGCGCCGTCACCTTGCCGCGGCTCACGCCGGCATCCATCGCCAGAATGACCAGCTCTCGCGCACGCGTCATGGCGACATAGAGCAAGCGAGCCCGCTCCTCGAGCGAAAGCTGCAGGTCGTCGTTACGCAGGCGGGCAAATGCCTCGGCGGGAGAGCCCGTCGCACAGACGTCCTCCATGAGCTCTGGCGGCAGCCACAGCGACGTGCCCTTGCCCTTAAACGCGTGCTCAAACTGTTTTTTGACGTCATCGCCCTTCACGAACGTGCCGTCCGCGAGTTTAACGCCGTCGAAGCGTGCCGGCAGCGCCACGACCTGCGCTCCGCCCTCGACACGCCCCATCTGAGCCGCACCGGACGATTTGCGCACGCCAAAACACTCGGCAACCGCTACGACCGGATACTCCAGACCCTTGGACGCATGCACCGTCATGATGCGCACCGCGCCGTCGCCCTCCTCGTTGAGCGCGCCCGGGGCCTCCTTGCCCGCCAAGAAGCGGTCGAAGGCGAGCGCGATGGAGCGCGGAGAATTGCCGAGCTCGGCCTCTGCCTCGGCCACGGCGTCGAGCGCCTTGAGCACGTTGGCGGCGATGGCCTTGCCCTCGGGACCACGCTGCGCCAGACGCACAAACCAGCCGGAGGCGTTGACAGTATCGCGCGCGATGGCGGCGAACGAATCGCGCCCCACGCGACGAAGTGCATAGCGCAGCACCTCACGGGCGCGCGTCAGCAGCGGCAGATCCCGCAGCCCCGGCACATCGCAATCGCTCATGATGCCCACGTCGATGTTGCGGCGCGAGGTCTCCCCCGTCTGGTCGTCCAGCTTGGTCGCCAGCGCCAGGAACTCCTGAGCGCCGAGCGCAAACATCGGCGAGGCCAGCAGCGGCATAAGACCCTGCGCCGTATCGGCCGGGTTAGCAAGCGCGCACCCCAGGGCACGCACCGTTTGGACCTCGGCAGCCTGGGCAAAGACCGAGCCGCCCGCGATGACGCAGTCGAGCCCCTGGTCGCGAAACGCCTGTGCGTAGACATCGGCATTGGTCATGCGCCCCAGTAGCAGTACCATGCTGCCCTGGGGCTGGCCCGCTTTAACGAGCGCTTGGAATCGCTCCGCAATCGCACGAGCTTTCGCCTGCGTTCGCTCCTGGGTGCTGCCGCCGGCAACGAAGACCGCCTGGCGGCGCGACGCCTTTGCCTTGAGCTTGTCCTCGCGATCGTCACTCGGCTCAAGATCCAAGAACCCCTGCATCAAACCACCGGTATCGCCGTCAAAGACGCGCGCCACATAGCGCAGCACCTCGTCGTGGCTGCGGAAGTTGCGCACGAGTTTGACGAGCTCGCCGGCGGGGGCATCGGATGCGGCAGCCGTCTCGGGCGCAGCAGAGGAGCCCACTTTGCGCTCCTGGCGGCGGAAGACCTCAACCTCGGCGCCACGGAAGCGGTAGATCGACTGCTGCGCATCGCCCACGGTACACAGCGCACGCTCACCCGCGCCGGTCAGGTAACGGATCAGGTCAACCTGCATCTGGTCGGTATCCTGGAACTCATCGATCATGACCATCTTAAAGCGGCCCTCATAGGCTGCTCGAATAGCCGGGTAGTCGCGCAGCGCCTCGTACGCCATGCGCAGCAGGTCGTTGTTATCGAGCGCGGACTGGCCGGCCTTCAGCGCGCGATACTCGGCCTCCACGGAACGGGCCAGGCCCACCAGTGCATCGAGCGCGGGGGCACCGCAGGCAAGCACGATATTGATAAATGCATCAGCAGCCTCGGCCTTGAGTAGCTCCACCTGCTCCTTAGAAAACGCCTTGCTCGCGCGCGGCATGGTGCACGACATCATAAGTCGCGCCGCATCGACCATGGTCTTGCCGCTCGCCTCGAACGCGTCGATGGCATCGAGCGCCGTCTGCGCCTTCTCGGTCGCGGCCTTGCTTGCGCCCAGCGCCGCGCGATAGGCATCGGCGAGCGCTGAGGTATCGGCCTGGCCGCGCGCCACGCACACGTCGTCCATACCGCCCGGCAACTGACTCGACAGCTCCAGCAGGTCGCGCACCAGGCCCTTGATGGTGGTGCCGGCGCCAAAGGGACCGCCCTCGCCCGCCATGGGATACCAGGCGTAGAGGGCCTTGAGCGATGCCGCGAGCTCGGGGGCGGCATCGGGCGCCGTCGCGCGGGCCAGCACATGCTCAACAGCCTGGTCCATAAGCTCGTCGGTATCGGTGAGCACCGTGAACTCGGGATCGATGCCCAGCTCCAACGCGTGTGCGCGCAGGATGCGCGAGCACATGCCGTGAATGGTCGAGATCCACGCATCGTCGACGGTCAGGGCTTCCTCGTCCATGCCCTCGTCGATGAGCGCGCGGCGCACGCGGTCACGGATCTCGGCCGCGGCATCTTTGGTAAAGGTAATGGCGAGCACCTGGTCCAGATGCTCGACGAACGGACCGGATTCGGGCGAGAGCGCGTAGACGATGCGGCGCGTGAGGGTAAAGGTCTTGCCCGAGCCGGCGCCCGCCGAGACAAACAGCGGACGGTCGAGCGTTTTGACGATCTGCAGCTGTTGCGGCATCAAAGTCGAAAGATCCATGGTCTACACGTCCCTCCTTACAAACGTTCCTTCGTGGTTATACGAGCAGCGCGCATGCGCGGCCTGAGCCGACGTCGGGTCGACGGCGGCAACGTCGCCTGCCTCGAGCTCGCGCAGGCGCTCGGCGATGCCGGCCTCCACGCGATCGAGCAGGGCGTCGAAGTCCATGCTGCCGCCCTCGCCGGGGAAACCTTTCTTAAGGCCCGGGATGCGACCGTCGCCGCGCTCTTCCTCGAGCAGCTCGGCGCTCGCGGCACCGCGCAACGCCGGCTTGCCGCCCTTGGTCGAAAAGTAGAGCGCCGCGCGGGTGTCCAAATCCAGCGCCCGGCGCATGGCCTGGGCGTAGATGAGCGTTTGGGTATGTGGCGGCAACCAGCGCGGATCGTCGATGGGCGCCGTGCCCGATTCCTCGTCGCGCACCGTAGGGTCGGCGAGCTTAAACTCCTCAACGCCCGTGCGATGCTTGTAGTCGATCACCACGGCACGATTCTCGGCGTCCACGTCCACGCGGTCGATGCGCCCGCCAAGCGGCCAACCGGCATACTCGACCTTGAGCTCGTTGAAGGCGAACTCCAGGTAGCGCGGGGCAAAGGGGGCAAGTGCCTCGGCTTCATAGGCAAGCACGCCCTCCAGCTGCGGCAGAATCTCGGCCACCTGGCGCTCCTCCACCGGGGAGAGCGGCACGAGCGGGCCCTCGTTGCCGCGCTTGGAGGCATGCTCGACCAAGGTCTCGTCAAAGACCTCGCGCAGCAGCTCCTGAGCGCGCGGCAGATTCTCGGGCGCCACGCGCTCCATGCCCTCCTGGGGCAGGCGGGCATGCAGGTGCTCCAGCACGTCGTGGACAAAGTTGCCCTTCTCCATGTTGCCAAAGCCCGCGTCGATGGACTGGGGCTTCACGCGATACGACACGAACCAGCACAGCGGGCACGTCGAGTACGCCTCAATCTGCGAGGCGGATGTCAGACGCGGCACAAGCGGCGCGTTCTCGCCCTCGCCATCGCGGCGACGCAGGACCAGGTACGGCACAGCCGCCTCACTCAAATGCTGAGGAGCCTCGCACGCGACACGCTTGTACTCGATGCCCTCGCCGGCCGCTGGATCAAAATCGGCGACGATACCGCCCTCGCCCACGCACGCAACCTTGACGGCGCCAGTGGCCTCGGCGTGCGCCCGCAGCTCGGTCCACACGGCAGCCGGGTAGCACTCGCGCGCCTGGCGATCGTGGGTCACGCGGGCGAGCGCAACGGGGCCGCGTGCCGCCTGCATCGCGCGGCCAAAGCGCACGCGCAGCAGGGCCGCGGGCTCAAGCGTCACGCCGCTGCGCCCCAGCTCGGCCGTCAGCGTGGCCAGCGGGCCCTCCTCATGCGAGAGCGGATAACTGTCCAAGTCGACGTCGGCAAACAGCACGGCATCGTAGCTGTCGGGGCGCAGGGCTGCCGCATCGGCAAGCGACGTAAAGCGCACCTGGGCGCGCGGCGCGCGGTCGACCTCGTAGGTCTCGTAATCGTATGCGGTGCTGCGCGTGTCCACCTTGGTACGAACGTCGTCGAGCACGGGCACGGTCGCGGCCTGCGACACGTCGAGCGCGCGAGCATCGTTCATAAGGATGTCGATGACATGTCGCAGCAGGGCGGTCTCCGCCTGGCGACGAGCCTGACCGTCAAGGCCTCCAAGGGCGCGATCGGGCAACGCCTCGGCGACGGCGAGCATTGCCTTGAGCGCCGTCACGGGTTTGTCGCGCCACAGCGCTTGGAACACGTCCGAGACCACGCACGGCACGCTCTTAAACCAGTTATCATCGCTGGCGGCCTTGCGCGTGCCCCTGACCTGGCCCTGCACGCTCTGCAGCAGGCTCTTGACGGCCGTGGTGGTCTTGCCGCGCGACAGGCGCATGTTCTTGTCGAAGGTGCGCGCGCTGGCAGCATCGGCACCCGAAAGCGGACTGTAAATCCAGTCGGTAAGCTCCGGCGCGGGCCACCACTCGGTCTTGGAGGCAGTGCCCTCGTCGGCGGCCTTCATGCGCTCGATCAGATTGGCGAGCGCCGTGAACTGCCTGCCCGCGATGGATTGGGAAAACGCTGTGAACTCGGTTGTCTCGGCCGCAATATGACGTGCCGCCAAACGGGCAGCGAGTTCACCGAACAGCTGGGGCGCCCGGGCAGACACCACGAGCACGCGCGCGGGGTCCGCAGACGCCGCGACACCGCCGTCGAGCTCGGCGTCCTCACACGTTTTTACCAGCTCATCGATTGCATCCACATAGGCGTGGGCGCGGGCGTGAGGGCCGGCAACCTCTACAAAGGTAGGCTGAGCGGCGGACTTGGAGGCAGTCTGGGGCGCGGCGGCACCCTCCCCCAGCGGCGCAGCCTCAAACAGCACACCGCGGGCATCAAAAGCGGCAGCAAGTTCCTCGCGCATTGCCGCCTGCTCGCAGGCAAGCAGCACAACGACCTCTCCCCCGTTATTCGCCACGGCCGACAGCAGCTCGAGCAGGCCATGCGTAAACGATGTGGTACCGCGCACACATACCGCGCGGGCGCACGCCGGAAGGTTGTCGGCCAGCACCTCGGCCATAAGGTCAGCCGCCTCGCAGGGCTCGACCATGTCTCGACGGTCCAAGCCGCTCGCATAGGCACTCAACAGCTCGAACACTCGGGCCTCGGCGTCGCTTTTGGGATCGGGCCGGCAATTGTTGGCACGGCATCGCTCGGCCGTCGTTCCCGCTACGCCCGGCAGTACATCGCGGGCCATGCGCGCGAGCATGCGGACCGTACCCTGACTGCGCGAAAGCGGCTGCAGGTCGGCATCGTCGCGACGGACGATCATGTCCGAGAGCAGCATCTGACGCTGCATGTTGTCGACGAAGCTGCGGCCATCGCCCATAAGCTCCCACAGCGAACGAAGCCACGACGCGGGGGTTTTGTAGTCAACGCCCAGCGAGGCGCCAGCAACCGCGGCATCGTGACGGCACACGTCGAGCTCGGCAAACGAGGGCGCCAGCAAAACGGCACGCCCGTGGCGGGCAACCAGGTCGGCGAGCAGCGCCGCCTCAGCATCGCTCAAGTCCGTCCCGGTATTGGTGGTATAGATTCGAACAGGCATGGTCCTCCACTCAAACCGTTCGCAATAATCAATGCATCCATCCTACCCGCCCACGCGGACAGATTTGCCCCACGCCAACAGATTTCCTCCGTCCCCAAGGGATCAAAAAACCGCCCCCGGAGGGACGGTTCTTCGTAATTCATTGTTGCCGCTGACCTACTCGCCATCCTCCAGCTTGATGAGGATCTTGCGATAGCCACCGTACTCGCCGTTCAGCGCCTTTGAAACGCGGCTCACCGTAGTGGACGAAGCGCCGGTGCGGGCCTGAACCTCAACATAAGGCTCGCCCTCATCCAGATAGCGCGCAACCTGCAGACGTTGCGAAAGATCGCAGATCTCGCGCGGCGTGCAGATATCGGTCAAAAACGCTTGGATATCCTTCTCGTCATCCAAAAGACTAAATGCGTGGACCAGCTGCTTGACATCAGGCTTGTCAAACATGCTCTCGATATTCATCGATCACCGCCAAACCCGCCAAAAGGCATCGAAGTTGATACTGACATCGGGCATCATTCGCCCGTTCTATGCAATAGGGCAACGCCTGTGGCTTTTGCCCGTAGCAGTTTAGCACACCACCAAACTAAAGCGGCAAAACTCTCTGCCAGCGGCGCGTTTTCTAGGACGAACGCCGTTTTGAAACCGAATGCGCACGCAAGCTCCACGAATATCTGAGACAATGGGCGCCCAAACAGGACCGTGCCCCGCACCCATCCAAGTTGCAAAGGCATGTGCCCCTTACGCTCCCTCACCACGCCATGCGCAAGAAAGGATTCACACCATGCGCTTTATGCTTAACTGGCTCTTTACCTCGATCGCCATTGCGATTGCCACGTTCCTCGTTCCCGGCATCCAGCCCTTCGGTTTTGCCGAGGCCTGGGTCTGTTTCGCCTTCGTGGGACTGTTCCTCAACATCGTCGATTCGCTCGTCAAGCCGTTCCTGACGGTCATCTCGCTGCCGCTCACGATCATTACGCTGGGTATTTTTCAGCTTGTAGTCAACAGCTTTATGCTCGAGCTGGCCAGCTACCTGTCGGTCAATCTGCTGGGCGCGGGTATCTCCATCGCCAGCTTTGGATCGGCCTTTATGGGCAGCATCCTGGTATCCATCATGCGCAGCATCCTCGACAGCATCGCCGAGGGCTAAAACGGCCATTCCGGCCGCGCCCGTCTCAACAGCCCAAAACGAAGGCCGCCCATCGCAAAAAATGGGCGGCCTTCTTATTTGCCAAGTCTCAAAGGGCGAGAGGATCTGCCATTTCCACCCCGTCCCCACATGGCAGGTGGGGCTAGATCACGTAGTCGTAGCCCTCGTTGGGGGCGACAAGCGCATCGAGCGTCACGCCGTCGAGGTAGTCGTTGATGAGCTTGTCCAGATTCTTCCACACGTCGAGCGTGGGGCACTCATCAGATCGCGAGCAACCCTTGCAGTCGCCATCCAGACAGGCGACCGGCGCCAGGCTGCCCTCGGTCAGGCGCAAGATCTCGCCCACCGTGTACTGCTCGGGCGGGCGTGTGAGCACATAGCCGCCGCCCTTGCCGCGCATGCCCGAGAGCATATTGGCGCGCACGAGCGTCGCCAGAATATTCTCGAGGTACTTCTCCGAAATACCCTGACGTGCCGCAATCTCTTTAAGCGGGATGCGACCGGCCGCTTGGTGCTCGGCCAGATCGACCATAACGCGCAGGGCATATCTGCCCTTAGTAGAAACCAACATATATAGTGCTGCCTTTCGGTCTTTTAGTTCGTTGAAATTCTAGCCGAAAAATTGGCTTTGAAAATACCCGTTCCGGTCAAGATGGTTAATCAACTTGCAATAAACTCCTATTTCCTATTGCATTACTAGGCTTTAGTGTCTAGTATGCTTCCCAACAGCAAAACGAACAACCTATAAGGTTTGTGGGTTTCGCTGCTACACACACCGTAAAACCACACGGTATCCAGTCATTTGAACACTTTGGAGGTTCACCATGAGCAATGTTTACACGTCCATCGATCAGCTTATCGGCCACACCCCGCTTCTGGAGCTCACCCACTTTGAGGCCGACGAGGACCTCAAGGCCCGCGTGCTCGTCAAACTGGAATACTTCAACCCCGCCGGGTCCGTTAAAGACCGCGTCGCCAAGAACATGATTGACGAGGCCGAGAAGGCCGGCAAGCTCGTGCGTGGCGGCGATTACACCATCATCGAGCCCACGAGCGGCAACACCGGCGTCGGCATCGCCTCGGTGGCGGCGGCCCGCGGCTACAAGGTGATCATCACCATGCCCGAGACCATGTCCGTCGAGCGCCGCAAGCTGATGCAGGCATACGGTGCGCAGCTCGTGCTCACCGATGGCTCCAAGGGCATGAAGGGCGCTATCGCCAAGGCGGAGGAGCTGCAGAAGGAGACTCCCAACAGCATCATCGCCGGCCAGTTTGTGAACCCCGCGAACCCGGCCATTCACAAGGCCACGACCGGCCCCGAGATCTGGGACGACACCGACGGCAAGGTCGACATCTTCGTCGCCGGCGTCGGCACCGGCGGCACCGTGACCGGCGTGGGCGAGTTCCTCAAGGAGCAAAACCCCGAGATTCAGGTCGTCGCCGTCGAGCCCGCCACCTCCCCGGTGCTCTCCAAGGGCCAGGCCGGCCCGCACAAGATCCAGGGTATCGGTGCCGGCTTTGTGCCCGACGTCCTCGACACCCAGGTCTACGACGAGATCATCCCCGTCGAGAACGACGACGCCTTTGCCACCGGCCGCGCCGTGGGCCACAAGGAGGGCGTGCTCGTGGGCATTTCGTCCGGCGCCGCCGTGTGGGCCGCACTGCAGCTGGCCAAGCGCCCCGAGAACGAGGGCAAGACCATCGTGGCGCTGCTCGCCGACACCGGCGAGCGCTACCTGTCCACGGCACTCTTCCAGGACTAGAGCTCTCGTTCCTAGAACGAGCCCAGGGCACGCCGGTCTCCCCTCTCTTCTGGCAGCCTTAGCTCATCCCAACAGGGTGTCCCACAGGACGCCCGAACTTGTTACAATGTCTGCGGCGCGGAACCAGCCTCCCGCGCCGCTTTTCTTTTTTGGCCACATGCCACCAAGGAGAACCTCCCCATGCACAACAAGCGCGTGCTCGTCGCCATGAGCGGCGGCGTCGATTCCAGCGTGACCGCGTATCTGCTCAAAAGTCAGGGTTACGAATGTGTCGGTGCCACCATGCGCCTCACCTGCCCCGCGCCCGATCCCGCCACGGGCATGAGTAAGGTCGACCGCGACATCGCCGATGCAAAGGCCGTCGCCGAGCGCCTGGGGATACCCCATCACGTGCTCGACTTGCAGCAAACCTTCGACCGTAACGTAATCGAGCGCTTTGTGAACGCCTACCAGGAGGGGCTGACGCCCAATCCGTGCATTATCTGCAACCGCCATATTAAGTTTGGCGCGTTGCTGGATGCGGCGCTGGATATGGGCTGCGACTACATCGCCACAGGCCACTATGCCAAAACGAGCCAGGCGCCCGATGGCACCTGGCAGCTGCATCGCGGCGAGGACCCCAAAAAGGACCAGAGTTACTTTTTGTATTCGCTCACGCAGGAGCGCCTGGCGCACACGATCTTTCCGCTGGCAGGCCTAGACAAAGAGCGCGACGTGCGCCGCATAGCCACCGAGCAGGGCTTTGTTAACGCCAAGAAGGCCGAAAGCGAGGACATCTGCTTTATTCCAGACGGCGACTACGCGGGCTATATCGAGCGCCGCTGCGGACATGCCGCTGCACCGGGCAACATCGTATGGCGCGACGGCAGCGTGGTTGGGCGCCACAACGGCGCGCTGCGCTACACCATCGGCCAGCGTAAGGGCTTGGGCGTCGCGATGGCGCATCCCGTGTACGTAACGGGTGTCGACGCCGTCAACAACACCGTGCATCTGGGCGAGGCCGAGGACCTGACCGCCGCTGCCCTCACGGCCGATGAGTGGATCTGGAGCGCGCCGGACGCACGCATGGAGGCGGAGCTCGACGCCGGCGGCATTCGCGTAGGTGCCAAGTACCGCTACCGTCAGAAAGACCAGGCAGCGACCCTTACGCGTGATGAAGACGGGCAAATGCTGCTAACTTTTGACGAGCCGCAACGAGCCATCGCCCCCGGCCAAGCCGTCGTCGTCTATCGCGGCGACGTCGTCCTGGGCGGCGGTACCGTGACCGGCGCCATCAAGTAGTCACATCCCCTTCATAAGTTGCGGTGAAATAGGGACTGTTTAAGCGTTTAAAACCGCCAAACAGTCCCTATTTCACCGCAACTTAGAGAGGACGGCCTCGGTCGGTACTGCTGTGCCAGCCGAGGCCGCTGCATCGTTAGCGCTGAACGTAGGCGCGAACCAGCTCGTAGGTATTGCGCACGCCGTCGATGTGGCTGCGCTCGTAGTTGCGGCTCGCGTACACGCCGGGGCCGATCAGACCATGGCGAATGTCGTAGCCGGCCGAGAGCGTGGCCTCGACGTCGGAGCCATAGTGCGGGTACACATCGATGGCGTAATCGAGCTCCAGCTCGCGCGCGATGTTGGACAGCGTGGTTACCAGGTCGTAGTTGTACGGACCGCCCGAATCCTTGGCGCAAATCGAAACCATGCGCTCGGTGCAGCCCAGGTCGTCGCCCACGCAGCCCATGTCCACGCTGATCATCTCGCGCGTGTCGGCCGGCACAAAGGCACCGCCGTGGCCGACCTCCTCGTACACGGTAAAGAGCAACGAAACCTTGCGCGAAAGCGTCACCTCGCCTTCGGCGACGGCGCGGGCCAAACCCAGCAGAATCGACGCGGACAGCTTGTCGTCAAGGAAGCGACTCTTGATGTAGCCGCTCTCCGTCACCGTGGTGCGCGGATCCATAGCGATGATGTCGCCGGTTTGAATACCCAGCTCGAGCACATCGTCCTTGCTGTCAACGTTCTCGTCGAGCAGGATTTCCATGTTCTTCTCGATGGTCTTGACCGGCTCATCGGCCACATGCGCCGAAGGCTCGGTATTGAGGACCACACCCGTGTAGACATTGCCATCGCGCGTGTAAACGGTGCAGTTCTCGCCATCGGCCGTAGACCACTGATGCCCGCCGAGGGTCGTGGGGCGCAGGCGACCATTGTCCTTAATGGAGCGCACCATGGCGCCCAGGGTATCGACATGGCTCGCCAACACGAGCGGCTCACCCTCACCACCAAGCTCAACGAGCACGTTGCCCTTATTGGAGCGCTCGGGCCCAAAGCCCATATCGCGCAACGTCTCCATCAGATAATCAGTCGCCGCACGGGCATAGCCCGTAGGCGAAGCGATAGAAGTCAGCGTCTTAAGCTGTCCTGCGATATAGGAGAGCGTCTCCTCTAGAGAAGCATCAATATTAGAAGTCATATGCATCCTTCCAAGTAAAACTAAGACCGAGTCCCGATTTTAACCGTTCTGCACGTGCAATGCCCCAGGAGCCGAGCCGACTCCAGACGTCCCCGCACCGGTTTTGTGCACGTGCACGGTTTACAATCCCAATCTTGCATAAATCCTATCGGTATCTGCATAGAAATGAGGCATCTTTTTGCTTCGTCTCAGGGTGCCCCACCTTGGGCCGTGCAAAAAACGGAGTATTCAGCACCGTGGGCCCCAACAGCCCCATCGCGAACGACAAAACGACGCGGTTACAGCAGTGTTGCAGGTCGTCGCAAAGCAAAAACTCAGTAACAACCCCCTCCGCTCATCGATAGCCCGCCCACAATGGCTGTCGATGGGCGCCTGCGGGCCACTACGGGCCATTCAAAACGTTATGCATTTTTAAGAGCTTGCTGAATACTCCCAAAAATGCACGCTGGGAAGTGCACCACCTATCCGCAGCGGGCAGTATGCCTTGGTTTTGCCCGTCTCGGGGCATCGACGCAGCACAAAAAGCCCCGCCGTGCGTAGCACGGCGGGGCCAGCGGCAAGTCAAAAGTCCATACGCCTACAGGCGAAAGAACACCAAACTAGGCTAGGCAGCCGGGCAGATCTTCTTGAAGAGCTCGATGACGTCGTCGAGCGTCGCCTCGCGCGGGTTACCCGGGAAGCAGGCGTCGGCCATGGCGTCCTTGGCCAAGACCTCGATCTCGTCGGCCTTCATGGCCTCGCAGACGTGCGGGATGTTCACGTCGGCAGAGAGCTGCTTGACGGCGGCGATGGCGGCATCGGCGGCCTCGTCGGTGCTCATGCCCGTGGTGTCAACGCCCATGGCGACGGCAACCTTGGCCAGGCGCTCAGCGCAAACCGGCTTGTTGAACTCCATGGCGATCGGCAGCAGCATGGCGCAGGCGACGCCGTGCGGGGTGTCGTAGTGAGCGGACAGGGTGTGAGCCATGGCGTGGTCGATGCCCAGGCCGACATTGGAGAAGCCCATGCCGGCGATATACTGGCCAAGAGCCATGCCCTCGCGGCCGGAGCCGGGCTGACCGGACTTGGCCTCGGCAACGGAGTCGCGCAGGTTCTCGCTGATCAGCTTAATGGCCTCAAAGTGGAACATGTCGGAGAGCTCCCAAGCGCCCTTGGTGGTGTAGCCCTCGATAGCGTGGGTCAGAGCGTCCATGCCAGTGGAAGCGGTCAGGCCGGCGGGCATGGAAGCCATCATGTCGGGGTCGACGACGGCGACCTCGGGGGCGTCGTTGGTGTCGACGCACACGAACTTGCGGACATTCTCGGGGTCGGTGATGACGTAGTTGATGGTCACCTCAGCGGCGGTACCGGCGGTCGTCGGCACAGCGATGGTGAACACGGCGTGGTTCTTAGTGGGAGCAACGCCCTCGAGGCTGCGGACATCGGCAAACTCGGGGTTGTTGATGATGATGCCGATGGCCTTGGCAGTATCCATGGAGGAGCCACCACCGATGGTCACGATAGCGTCAGCCTCGGCGGCCTTGAAAGCCTCGACGCCGTCCTTGACGTTCTGGATGGTGGGGTTGGGCTTAATCTCGGAGTAGAGGCTCCAGGCGATACCGGCGGCGTCGAGCTCGTCGGTCACCTTGGCGGTAACGCCAAACTTGACCAGATCGGGGTCGGAGCAGACGAAGATCTTCTTGTAGCCGCGACGCTGGAGCTCGCCGGGGATCTCCTTGATGGCGCCGGAACCATGATAAGAGATGGTATTGAGAACGAAACGATTAGCCATTGATAGCCTCCCATCGTGTGCGGGGCACCCATTACGCCCCACGCTATGAGTCCCATCCTAACGCTTTTGAAACAAAAAACACGTGAGAATATCAAAAGTGTTAAAGCGTTTCAACAGATGATGAAAAATAATGCGGCAAAGGGACGGCCCCTTTGCCGCATTCGGCTACTTTCGACAGCCCTCTTTCCAAGCCTCGGCCGCAACCTTCCAGCGTAAGCGCAAGTCGCGCTCGCGGTCGATGAACATGATGGCAAACGCGACAAACAGCAGCAAGCTCGCCACGACGATGGCGTGCAGGCCCATGCGCTCAATACACCAGTTGCCCAACACGGCGCCAAACACAAAGGTAAAGATCACGCCAAAGTACAGCAGGCCGTTTTCCAAAAAACCGCGCCTGTGGGTGATGATGTAATCGTCCACGTTTTGCAGCGCGTTGCGCAAGTTGCCGATGCACATGGTCGTAGCGATGCCGTGACCGTGGATCTTGCGGAAGCTCTCGACCTGCATGCCGCAGGCAAACGAGGTGAGGCAGTTGGCGAGCAGGTTGAAATTGCCGCCCGGGATAAAGCTCACACCCAGCAAGATGACGGCTTCAAAGAACACCGTCACTTGGCGCCAGTGAATCACGCTGCCAAACCGTTCGTGTACCAGGTCGGCAAGCATAATGCCCACGGCAAACGACACCACAGGGAAGAAGTAGCGCCCCGCAAGTGCCCAATTGCCCTCCGAGATGCTCACGCCCACAAGCAGGATGTTGCCCGTCTGCGCGTTGGCGAAAACATGGTCGCGCCCAATGTACGAATACACATCCATAAAGCCACCGGCGAGCGCCAAGATGATGCCCAGCTCAATAGACTCAGATATCTGTTTGGCACGCTGCATCGCCGTGCATCCTCCTTGTTGACGACTCTCTCGTGCGTTGGCGGAAACATAGCCGCCGTTCATACTGTAACCCATTGACAACATGGCGTGCGCGCGAGACGGGTTCTCCAACGCGCGGATACACAGTCTGGAAACAAACGGCGGGCGCGGCGCCGCCACCCGTACCGACGCGCCGATCCGCCAGCTCGTGTACTCCACCAGTCTTTTTAGCGCCGTCCCAAAAAGACTGGTTACAATTACGTGCAGCATACAAACACCGGGAGGGATCGTGGCAAAAAAGCCTCAGCACGCTCAGAATAACCAGCGCAGTCAGCAGGGCAAACAGGGCCAGCAGCAAAAGCGCGGCGGCAAGGCCCAGGGCGGCCACGCCGCTCATACCCCGGCAGCGCCCGCCCGTCCCTGGCGCCCGGGCCGCGATAAGTTCCTCCCCGTCAGCCGCGCCGATATGGACGCGCGCGGTTGGGACCAGTGTGACTTCGTCTACATCTGCGGCGACGCCTACGTGGACCACCCCAGCTTTGGTATGGCCATCATCAGCCGCGTACTCGACGCGCACGGCTACAAAGTGGGCATCATCTGCCAGCCCGACTGGACCGACCCCGCCAGCATCACGGTGCTCGGCGAGCCGCGCCTGGGCTTTCTCGTCAGCGCCGGCAACATGGACTCCATGGTCAACCACTATTCGGTGACCAAGCACCGCCGCCACACCGACGCCTATACCCCTGGTGGCGAGGAGGGGCACCGCCCCAATCGTGCCGTCACGGTCTACGGCAACCTCATCCGCCAGACGTTCAAGGACACTCCCATCATCATCGGCGGCATCGAGGCGAGCCTGCGACGCCTGGCCCACTACGACTACTGGCAGGACAAGCTCAAGCGCTCGGTACTGCTCGACTCGGGCGCCGACATCCTCATCTACGGCATGGGCGAGCACGCGATCGTCGAGATCGCCGACGCGCTCGACGCCGGACTGCCCGTCGATCAGATTACCTATATCAACGGCACCGTTTACCGCACGGGTTCACTCGACGAGGTCTACGACTACGATCTGCTGCCCAGCTGGGACGACCTTGCCGCCGACAAGCTCAACTACGCGCGCAGCTTTAACGTGCAGCAACAGAACATGGACCCCATCACCGGGCATCGCCTGGTAGAGCCCTACCCCAACAGCGTCTATGTGGTGCAAAACCCGCCGTCGGCGACGCTCACCACCGATGAGATGGACGAGGTGGCCGAACTCCCCTATGCACGCGATTGGCATCCCGACTACGACGCAGCAGGCGGCGTGCCGGCTTTTGCCGAAATCAAGTTTTCCATTAGCTCCAACCGCGGCTGTTTTGGCGAGTGCTCGTTTTGCGCGCTCACCTTCCACCAGGGCCGCGTACTGCAGATGCGAAGCCACGATTCGATCATGCGCGAGGCCGAGCTGCTCACACGCGATCCCGAGTTTAAGGGCTATATCAACGACGTGGGCGGACCGACGGCCAACTTTAGCCGCCCGGCCTGCGACAAGCAGCTCAAGCACGGCGTGTGCAAGAACAAGCGCTGCCTGTGGCCGAGCGTGTGCAAGAACATGGTGGTCGACGAGAGCGGCTACACGCAGCTGCTGCGCGACCTGCGTCAGCTGCCGGGCGTCAAAAAGGTCTTCGTGCGCAGCGGCATCCGCTTCGACTACACCATGGCCGATGCCTCGGACGAGTTTTTGCGCGAGCTGTTGGAGCATCACGTCTCGGGCCAGCTGCGCGTAGCTCCCGAACACGTGAGCGATGCGGTGCTGTCCGTGATGGGCAAACCGAGCCGCGCCGTCTACGATGCGTTCTGCCGTAAATTTGAACGCCTGAACCGCGAATACGGTCTCAAGCAGTACGTGGTGCCGTACCTGATCTCGAGCCACCCTGGTTCAACGATGAAGGAAGCTGTGGACCTTGCCGAGGCCGTGCGAGACATGGGCTACATGCCCGAGCAGGTGCAGGACTTCTACCCCACCCCGTCCACCATGTCGACCTGCATGTACTACACCGGCGTGGACCCGCGCACCATGCAGCCGATCTATGTGGCGCGCGACCCGCACGAAAAGGCCATGCAGCGCGCGCTGATTCAGTATCGCAAACCCGAGAACTACAAGCTGGTACGCGAGGCCCTGGAAAAGGCCGGCCGCCGCGATCTGATCGGCTACACCAAGCATTGCCTGATTCGTCCCGTGCCGCCGCGCCCGGGCGAGACATCGGCCAGCGGCGGACACGGTACTGGCAAGAAGGGCGGCAAGCCGCACGGTGGCGCCGCCGGCAAGGGACCCAAGGGCAGCAAGGGCCACGGCGGCATGTCGCGCGCGCAGAACACCGCAGGCCGCAACCGTGCAGCTCAGGGGCGTCAGGGCGCCAACGGAGGCGGACGCCGCAATTAGTGCGGGAATGCGGTAGATGTGGTCGCAGCGCTCTGTTGGCACGCTTGGCGCAGTGAGCGCATCGCCTCAACGAGGATGACGCCGGCGATAGCGACCGTAATTGTCACGTCGAGCGGCGTGTTCACAAACCACAGCAGGGCCATGAGGTATGACCCGGCGTTAAAGGCAAAGTGCAGCAGGATCGTGTAGCGGAGCTTTCCGGTGGTCACGAGCACCCAGCCAAAAATGAGGCCGGCAGCGCCCGCATAGCAGCCCTGTACCCAATTCATGTGCATAAAGCCGAAGACCGCCGCCTGCAACACGATTGCCGCGGCGACGCCCCAGGTATTCGGGGCCGCCCAGGGCACTATGGCGCCATCCTGCGCGTTCACACGGCGCCGGCGCTTCCAGAGCGGACGGCACTGTGGATTAAACGCATGCAGCGAAAATTCAAAGATAACGCCGCGCACCAGGAGCTCTTCGCAAAACGGCGCACCGAGCACCGTGGTCAGGACGGCAAGAAGGTTGGTATCGCCCATGCCCGTTTCCTCGACGAGCTCACCATAGTCTGCCGCGACCTCGGGCAGCAGCGACAGCACGCCATCGCACAGGTAGCTAATGACCACCTGCATGGATAGACCGATCACGACAACGCAGACAATGCGCTTCCATGCAGCACTTGCTCCCCCACCGAGCGGGCGCTCACCTTGCCGGCGCGCCAGGAAGGAGCGCGGCCACAGATAGCGCCACCACAGCAGCGCCATCAAAAACGACGCCGTCTGAGCGGCGGCCTGGAACCATTGGATATCGAGATTGTCGATCGGATAGCCCGTCAGCGCCGACACGGCATCGAGAACAGAAAACAGAACCACGCTCAGGGCTATATCGGCAGCGACAACACCAAAACAGGCAAGCGCCCACGCTATCGCATTGAGCATGCCAACCTCCTCAAAACCATTCCCTAGTTCTACCACAACTCGGCAGAGAGCTGATCCCATGGGGACGGAGGAAAACGGATCACTTATTGATGAGAATCGGGCGCAGTGCCAAAGGCCCCGCTGGGCGAAATGTCGAACGGGAAGGTGCCGCAGCGATTGAAGGCGGCGATAAACATGCGGATGGCGTTGGACGGCGTGGTGCCCACGAGTTGGGTTGCTGCCGCGAAGGCTGCCTTCTCCTCGGGCAAGACCTTCGCGACTACGGGGGTCATGTGTTCTGCCATGGCGCTTCCTTTTTGAAACGACGGTAGTGCGGATAGATGCGGGCCACGCGGCTGGGCGACGGGCTGTGAAGGCAACCCGATTGGCCCGCATCCGGAGTTTGTTTCTGCGGCGTTGGTATTACTTGGTATCCCTAAGTATTACCCCGCAGATAGAATACCACACCCGACCCCATAGGGACGGAGAAAAACGAATCATTTTGTTGCTGAGTCAGTATTTAGAGCGTGATGATGTCCGAGATATCGAGGGCCCGAGCGTCGGCGGCATCGTGCGTGGCAAGCAACAGCATACGACCGTCGAGCAAGTCGAGCACGGCCTTGGTCGTCGCATCGCGCGCGGCGGCATCCAGGCCGGTAAAGGGCTCATCCAGAACAACGGCGCCGCCCGAGCACAGCAGGGCTCGAGCGATCTCGACGCGACGGCGCTGCCCGCCCGAAAGCTCGGCCGCGCACGCATACACATCGATTCCTGGCACCAGCAGGCGCAGCAATGCCGCGGCGCTCGAAGCATCCACGCGTGCATCGGCGCACACCAACACGTTATCCAGCGCCGAGGCGGACTCGACCAGGCGTGCATCCTGAAACACCATCGAGCACGGCGCGCACTCCCCCGCTGCCAACGAAAGCAGCGTCGACTTGCCCATGCCCGAAGCGCCCATCACACAGATACGCCCACCCGCAGGCACGTTGAGCACCAGTCTGTTGAGCGCCGGCGCCCAGGGCGCGCGATCGCCCACGGCAAGCGCAAGCTCCGCTGCAGCACCATCGCTCGCAGCCCCCGCACGCCCGCAAGCGCCGCGCCCATGCGCCCGCACGGCCACGCGCCACGCCACGGGTCCCGAAACCCGCAGCAGCCACACCAGCACGCGCTCACACGCCCACGAGGCGGCAACGACCAGCACGGTCCACGCCAGCAGATCAGCCGTCTCAATCAAAAGCTTTGCCTGATAGATGCGCTCACCCACGGTGCCCACCGCCATGCCGATCAGCTCAGCTGCCACGCCGGCCTTCCAGCTCATGCCAATCACGGACCGGGCACACGAAAGCACAAACGGCAGGACCTCGCGCCAGATATGGGCGCAAAACAGTCGCCATCCCCGCACGCCATGCAGACGGAACATCTGCTTCAGCGGTTTATTCACCTGTGCCAAGCCCTCGGCCAGCGAAAAATATACGCCCGGCAGCGCCATCAAAAAGACCGCGGCAATGCTCACGCGCGCCGATCCCAGCCAGATAAGCAGCAGGACCACCACGCAGGCAACCGGCGTCGCCTTTACAAACGACAGCGCCGGAGCCACCAGGCGCGCAAACGCCCGCGACCGTGACGAAATCCCGGCAAGCACGCCACCACACACCGCGGCAAGTGCCAGCCCGCCCAGTATCCGCGCGCCCGAGCCCACCAAAATCGCCCAGGTACCGCCATCGCACACCAGGCGCAGCAGCGCCAAGGCAACAGCACCCGGCCCCGGCAGTATCAGCGGCTGCGCCACCAGCGCCGCCACCAGCATCCACGCGGCAAGCCAAAAGGCGGCGACGGCACCTGCTGCCGCCACCGCCTTCATACGCTCTGTCATTTGTCGAGCAAACGCGCGCACGGGCTACTCCATGTAGTAGAAATCGTCAGCCGGAAGTTTACCACCCACGGCGCTCGCGTCCGCGTCGGCCAGCACCTGCAGATACCCACTAAGTGCCGCCTTCATATCCTTGCCCGTCTGGCACACAAGCATGCACCCGGGAATCGCCTTCTCGGCGATCTTGGCGTTGTCCACGATGCCGGCATCGACCACGGCCTGCGCCCAGTCTGCCGGCGCCGCATTGACAGCCTTCACGCTCGCCGCATGGCAGCTCAAGAACTCCGCCACGGCCTCGGGATGTTCCTCGGCAAACGCGCGGCGCACCACGGTCACGCCCGTCAGCAAGCGCGAACCCGTGTCACCTGCCAGCTCGTCCCACACATCGGTCAGGCTCACCGGCGCCGACAGCTTGCCTTCGCTCTTGGCGATGGCAGCGGTCTTGAACGGCTCCGGCAGCACGCCCACGGCGGACGGGTCGGCAAGCAAGGCCGGCAGCACCTCGGTGGGCTCGCTCTTAAACTCGAGCGTCACCTGGCCGGTCAGGCCCGCGCGCTCCAGCAGGTAGTTCATGACGTACTCCGGCGTGGTGCCCTTGCCCGTCATATAGACGGCATGGCCCGCCAGATCGCCAAACGAGGTCACGCTCGCGTCGCCCGTCACAACGCTCAGCACGCCCAGCGTGTTGATGTCGATGACCTGCACCGCGCCCTCGGTCTTGTTGTAGAGCACGCTCGCCACGTTGGCGGGCACCAGGGCAATGTCGATATCGCCCTGAATGACCTTGGGCACAATCTCGTCGGCGGCAGTGTTGATCGCAAAGTCGAACTCGTTGTCCGTCTCGCCGTTTGCGGCCTGGTCCATAAACTGCACCAGGCCAATCGAGGTCGGTCCCTTGAGCGAGGCGACGTGCACCTCGACCGGCTCTGCGGCAGCACCGGCGCCGTCCGTGGCAGCCGAGCCCGCGGCGGACCCGGCACCGGCAGCCCCGCCGCCACAGCCCGCGAGCGCAAGCGACAAGGCGCCCGCGGCGAGCGCCGAGGCAAACCCCCGGCGCGACATCTCAAAATCAAACGCGCGCATCGCTAGCACGTCCCCTCGTTGGGCATCGACCAGGCGTGATGGTCGGTATGCAGCAGCTCCTCGGCCAGCGGCGAGAGCGGCTCGCCCAGGAACTCGCGGTAGCACGCCTGAACATCGGGATTCTCGTGCGAGAAGCGAATGTCCGCAGCGGCATCCAGACCCCACAGCACCTGACCGCGCTCGGCTGCCAGCTCGCAGCCGTCGTGGATGGGCTGACCGCCGCCACCGACGCAGCCGCCCGGGCACGCCATGACCTCAACGAAGTCATAGCTCACGCGGCCGTCGCGAATCGCGTCGAGCAGACGAGCGGCGTTGCCCAGCCCGTGCGCCACGGCGACGCGCACCCTGGTGCCATCGATATCGGCCACGGCTTCCTTCCAGCCGTCGAGCCCGCGCACGTCGGTAAAGAAGTCGGCGTCGGGATTCTTGCCCGTCACCAGGTAATATGCCGAGCGCACGGCGGCCTCCATCACGCCGCCCGTGGCGCCAAAGATCACACCCGCGCCCGTACCAAAGCCCAGCGGCGTATCGAGCGGCTCCTCGGTAAGCGTGTCGACGCTCACGTGGTTCGCGCGGATCATGCGCACCATCTCGCGCACCGTCAGCGCAACGTCCACATCGGGCGTGCCGCCCTCGCCCACCATGCTCGGCAGCGCACACTCGGCCTTCTTGGCCGTACACGGCATCACGGACACCACAAACAGGCGCTCGGGCTCCACGCCCAGCACCTTGGCGTAGTAGGTCTTGGCGATGGCGCCGAACATCTGCTGCGGCGACTTTGACGTGGACAGGCTGTCGACGAACTCGGGGTAGCGCGCCTTCACGAAGCGCACCCAGCCCGGGCAGCAGCTCGTGAACATGGGCCAACCGCGGCTGTCGCCCTCGCCCTTGGCGGCCTTGCCCAGGCGCTCGAGCAGCTCGGAGCCCTCCTCCATAATGGTGAGGTCGGCCGAAAAATCGGTGTCGAACACGTACTCAAAGCCCACGCGACGCAGTGCGCAGGCAAGGCGCTCAACGGTAGCTTCCTCGCGCGAAATGCCGAGTTCCTCGCCCCAGGCGCTACGCACGGCCGGCGCGATCTGCACCAGCACGATCTTGTCGGGATCGGCGATGGCATCGAACACGGTCTCGGTATCGTCGCGCTCGCGCAGCGCGCCCGTCGGGCAATGCGTGATGCACTGGCCGCACGCGACGCAATCGGTCTTGCCGATCGGTGCGCGCCCGCGGGTGCCCACGGCGGTATGCGTGGCGCGGTTGGTCAGGTCCCAAATGCCGAGCCCCTGCACGTTCTCGCACACCTTGATGCAGCGCATGCACTTGATGCACTTGTCGTTGTCGCGGATGATGGGGAAATCGAAGTCCCAGCCCTCGCGCGCCAGGTGCTGCTCGTACGGCAGATAGAAGATGCCCAGGTCGTTGGCGATGGTCTGCAGGTTGCAGTTGCCGCTGCGCACGCAGCTCGTGCAGCGCGAATCGTGCTGCGACAGCAGCAGCTGCACGTTGGTACGACGCGCCTCGCGGGCCTTGGGGCTGTTGGTGTGGACCACCATGCCATCGAGCACGTAGTTGTTGCAGGCGGCAACCAGCTGGTCGCAGCCCTCAACCTCGACCACGCACACGCGGCAGCCGCCGATCTCGTTTAGATCGCGCAGGTAGCACAGGGTGGGAATCTGGATGCCGGCGGACTTGGCCGCGTCCAGGATCGTGGTGTGCTCGGGTACCACGACTTCGCAATTATCGATCGTGAGCTTGACCATGTTGAGTGCTCCGCTTTCGGTGTTGTCGCTGACAGTGGGGTTGTTGAGCTCTACCATTCCAGGTTCCTCCCTCCGCGGAACGCGCCAAAGCCAAAGTGGTCGCAACGCAGGCAGCGGCTCGCCTCCTGGCGTGCCTCCTCCTCGGTAAGGCCCTGCTCGACCAGATTCCAATCGTGAATGCGCTCGCCGGCCTCGCGCTCGCCCAGCTCGCAGCGGCCGCACTCGTGCTTGCCCTTAAACTGCACGGTCGGCAGCTCCACATCGAGCTTGATCTTATGGTCGAAGCCCAGGTAACGGTCGATATTTGCCGAAGCCACGCGGCCAGCGTTGATGGCCCGGATGACCGTGGCGGGGCCGGTCTGGCAGTCGCCGCCGCTAAAGAGGCCATCGAAGTTGGGCACGGCGCCGTCCGAATCGGTGACCACGCAGCCCCACTTGCAGGCGATGCCCATGTCCTCAAACGGCTTGGAATCGATGTCCTGGCCAATGGCCACAAACACGCGCTCGCAGGGAATGACGCGCTCGGGCGTGGCGGCGGCACGCGGGGCCGGACGCCCACGACGGGGCTCGCCGATAATCTGCGGCTGCACGCGCAGGCCGCTCACGCGACCTTCCTCGCCCGTCTCGATAGCGAGCGGAGCCGTCAGCTCCAGAACCTCGCAGCCCTCGGCCTGGGCGCCGGCAATCTCGGCATCCTGGGCCGTCATGTCGCAGATGCGACGGCGGTAGACGATGCTCACCTTTTCGGCACCGCAGCGCACGGCAGAGCGTGCCACGTCCATGGCCACATTGCCGCCGCCGATGACGCACACGCGCTGGCCGCTCAGGTCGGGTAGCTCGTCGTCGCCGATGGCACGCAGCATCTTGACGGCCGACTCCACGCCGAGCGCCTCTTCGCCCGGAAGACCGAGCTTCTTATCGCTGTGGGCACCGATGGCCAGGTAGACGGCATCGAACTCGTCGCGAAGGCGGGCAAGCCCCTCGCCGTTGACGGAGTGGTCGAGTTCCACGTCGATGCCGGCGCTCAAGATCCAGTCGATCTCGGCCTGCAGGCGCTCGCGCGGCAGGCGGTAGCTGGGAATGCCATAGCGCAGCATGCCGCCCAGGTGGTGGCGCTGCTCAAAGATGGTCACCTTATGGCCCATCACGGCCAGGTAGTAGGCGCAGGAAAGGCCGGCCGGACCGCCGCCAATCACGGCGATGCGCTTGCCGGTGTTGTCGGCCACGCTGGGCTTGTAATCGTTGAGGTCACTGTGCTCAACGGCAAAACGCTTGAGGGCGAGGATGTTCATGGGATCGTCGACCATGCCGCGACGGCAGTGCATCTCGCAGGGATGCTCGCACACCAGGCCACAAACGAGCGGCAGCGGGTTGTTCTTGCGGATGACCTTGACGGCATCGGCATAGCGGCCGGCCTCGACCAGCGAAATGTAACCGGGAATGTCGACGTGCGCCGGGCAGCCCGAGACGCACGGGACGCGGGCCTCGCGGTCAAAGCCACAGGAGTGCTCGCGGATGTGGTGCTCAAAATCGTCGCGAAAGCCGCGAATAGCCGTGAGTGCCATGGCGCCAGCTTCGTAGCCGATGGCGCAGTCGCTCGAAAGGTAGATGGTGCGGGCGGTGCGCTCAATCAGGTTGAGCGTGGACTCATCGGCGCGGCCTTCGAGCACATCGGCGAGCAGATCGCTCAGTGCGCTGAGGCCCACGCGACAGGGCGTGCACTTGCCGCAGCTTTGCGTAGAGCACAGATTGACGAGTGCCGCCGTAAACTCGACGGGGCACGGGGCGAGCGAGCTCACCGCCAGGCGGCGTCCGAGCGCATCGTGCAGGTCATCCATGACGGCCTGGGCGTGGCTGCGCTCCATTACATGCAGTCGTGCCATAAGATCCCCTCTCATGTGGCAGCCCGGAGGCGAGGCCGGGCGAAGTTGCTACACGCACAACACTGACCTAAAAAGTTGTTAGGTCTCCACACGGTTCGGCAGGCGGTATAAAATGTCACCCTCAGCGGTGAAAAAGAACATTACCGCAGATAAATGCCATATTTGATAAAACGCGTTACCAAATGACGATGCCCCGCCCACGCAATCACGTGGACGGGGCATTGCTCCAGGCATGCTGTCAGCGACCCTGTTGCTTTTACTTAAGCTCGGGCCAGTAACCCTTGTTGGCCTCGATCATGTCGTCGAGAACCTCCTTGGCGACCTTCATCGACGGCACGGTCTTGTTCAGCGTAAAGGCCTTGAGCGCCTTCTCGTACGAACCCTCGATCGTAGCCTCGACCACGAGCTTCTCGGAGTTCAGCTGCTGCATCATGAGGCCCTGCTGGAACAGAGGAATGTTGTCACGGCTGATGACCTCGGGGCCGTTCTTGCCAATGTAGGCAGGCAGCTCGACCATGGCGTCGTAGGGCATGTTGGGGATAGCGCCCTTGTTCTCGCAAATGACCAGGAAACGCTGCTTGGTGTCGTTCTTCAGAGCGATGGCCAGGTCGGCAATCCAGTCGCCGTGGCTGCCCGCATAGAACGTGCTCTCGTCGATCTCGCCCGTCTTCTCGTAGTGGTCGATGCCGTCGAAGAGGTTCTTCTCGCGCGTCTCCTCAACCTCGTTAGCACGGGTACGCTCGGGGTTGGAGTGCTCGACGAACTCCTTCTGCTGCAGGTAGTAGTTCAGATACGTGTTGGGCAGGTACTCCGGGAAGCACTCCATGATCTCGTACTCGCCCTTCCAGACGTAGTACCAGCTGCCCTTGGTGTGGCGGTTCTGCTCGGGGTGCTCGTCGGTGGCCTCCTCGGGCTTCTTTGCCATGAGCGAGCCCATGCCCTTGAGGTAAGAATCGGGCAGCAGAATCTCATGCTCCTTGATGTACTCACGCAGCTGCGGGAGCACCTCCTCGCCCTTGTGGCGGATCGAGGTGAACCAGCCAAAGTGGTTGAGGCCAAAGTAATCGTACTCGACATCCTTCTTGTCGATATCGAGCGCGGCGCAAACCACGTCGATAATCGCGATCGGCATGTCGCAGATGTTGATGATGCGAGCGTTGGGACGCAGCACACGGCAGCCCTCGGAGACGATGGCGGCAGGGTTGGAGTAGTTGAGAATCCAGTAGTCCTTCTTGGCGTACTTCTCAACGTCATCGATCAGCTCGACCATGGGGAAGATGGTGCGCATGCCGTAGGCAAGGCCGCCGCAACCGCAAGTCTCCTGACCCACGCAGCCGTGACGCAGCGGAATCTTCTCGTCCTGCTCGCGCATGGCGTAGCCGCCCACGCGCATCTGGGCAAATACGAAGCTCGCGTCGGTAAAAGCCGTCTTTTTGTCGGTAGTCACCGTGAGCTTGATGTCCAGGCCAAGGTCCTCGTGCAAAATCCAGTCCACGAGCACGCCGATCTTGCGCTGGCGCTCCTCGTTGATGTCGTACAGACGAATCTCGTCAACGTCGAGCTCGTCCTTGCGCAGGGCGATGGACTTGACGATGCCGGGGGTAAAGGTGGATCCGCCACCACACAGAGTAATGATCATTGTTTACTGCTCCTTCTCAATTGCGTTTTCGACCTTGTCGCGCATCTCGGCGACCTTCATGCCAAAGATGATCTGGATATTATTGCCGTTGCGGTTGATGCCGCTGTTGGGCACGTGGTTGATGAGGTCCTCATTGATGAGGTCCGGGTTCTTAACGTTCACGCGGAGACGCGTAAAGCAGTTCTCGAGCTCCTCGATGTTGTCCTTGCCGCCAAGACCTGCGACCAGGTCGGCAATACCTGCATCGACGCCCTCTGCGGGAGCCGCGGCAACAGCGCCCTGCTTCACCGCGACAGACGCGGCGGCCTCGCCCTCGGCAACGGACTCGGCGAGCTCGGACTCCTCCTCGCGACCAGGCGTGTGGAGGTTGAGCTTCTTAATAAGGAAGGTGAAGAGGAAGAAGTACAGAGCGGCGTTGACGACTCCGAGCACGAGCATAACCGGCCAGTTGGTCTTATCGACACCGAGGACCAGGTTGGAAACCACGATGTTGATGATGCCGCCTGCAGTCGAAGCGGGCACGGAGAGGACCTTGAGCAGAACCAGGAAGATGCCGGAAAGAACCGAGTGAACGACAAAGAGCACGGGAGCGGCAAAGACAAAGAGGAAGTCCATGGGCTCGGTCACGCAGGAGAGCACGGCGGTGATGATCAGCGGGATGATAACGGCCTTGGTCTTATCCTTGTTCCCCTTGTAAGCGGTGAAGATAAAGGCGAGACCGATACCGATGTAGGGCCACAGGTTGTTGAAGGTGTAGCTGTTGAAGTAGGTGCTATCGGAGAAGGGCTGGCCCGTCATTGCCATCTCGGCAACACGGATGGGATAGGCGCCGGCGATAACCTGATCACCCAGCGTCAGGGTGCCACCCACATCGGAGAACTGGAACGGGGTGTAGATGAGGTGGTGCAGACCGGTGGGAACGAGCAGCTTGTTGAGCATGCCGTAGATAAACAGACCGATGTTGCCCGACTCCTTAATGATGCCGGCAACGGAGGAGATGGCACCCTGGACCGGAGGCCAAACGATGCAGAAGCCAGCGCCCATGATCCAGGAGATGATGATCATGATCAGGAACGGGAAGCGAACGCCCGAGAACATCGAAAGGGCAATGGGGAACTGCTTGTTCGAATACTTGTTGAACACGGCACCGGTGATGCAACCAAGAATGATGCCGCCAAACACGCCGGTATCGAGTACCTGGATGCCCATAACGGTGCTCTGGCCGGTTCCGGTAAGACCGAGCATGCCGTTCGCTTCGGCAAGAGAGCCGGTGGCGTTGAGCACGATGTTGTTAGCCTGCAGGAACAGGAAGAACGACATCAGGGCGATCAGCGAAGCATGGCCCTTGTTCTTCTTTGCCATGGCGCCGGCGATGCCCACGCAGAACAGAATCGAGAGGTTGTTGATGATAAACATCAGCGACTGGTAGACAACGGCGCCCACAAGCTGGAACGGACCGGAGCCCAGTACGGGGACCAAAGCACAAATGGTCTTGTTGGTCAGAATGATGCCCACGATGAGCAGGATGCCGGCAACCGAGAGATACATCATCGGCTGGACGATCGACTTTGCGAACACCTCCAACGGCGCTTTGAAATTGAACTTCTTTTTTGCGGTCATAGCGGTACTCCCCTTCCTTTTCCGCAAATTAAGACAGATGTGCCCTGGACAAGACCGTGAGCCTTGCCTTATATCAATCGATGTGTGGGCACGTTATGCCTAGAGACCAGGTTCTCCAAGCAGGTTAACAATGTGATATGCGAGATAACTCTTCTCGGCATCGGTAACGACAACGTTATAGGTAGACGACAAGTGGGCGGCTATGGCGTCCGCGCACGAGAATGCGCACGGATACGCCGTTTCATCGATTCGGAACAGCGCGTCGCCATTGATTTGCCCGGCCGCAGGATCGAGCGCTCGCTGCGCGAAAAACTGCAGGTGACGAACGAAACGTTCGTAAGGCAGCGAGGTGTTATCGAGGGTCGTAGAATAGCGCTCAGAAACAATCGCAAGCACGTCACGAACAAGCTGGACCGAAACAATCAAACGGTCGGAGCGCTGCGGCATGGTGGCGTTGACGATATGCAGCGTAATGAAACCCTGCTCTTCTTCGCTCATCTGGATGCCCATATACTCCTTGATAATCTGCAGCGCACGGCCCGCAAGTGCATACTCCTTGCGATAGAACTGCTGGATCTCGAGCAGCAATGGATTCTCACAGGAGACGCCCTTGCGCTCACGCTCCAAAGCGAGGCTGATATGGTCTGCGAGAGCAATGAGAATCTTGTCGTTGATATCAACATTGAGCTCTCGACGGAGCATCTGAACAATGTCCTCGGCAATCACGAGGTTGACGGTGGGGATGGACTCCAAAAGATGTGCCAAGCGGTCAATCGTACGCGAATCCTGAGAAGTTCCCTCCTGCAACGCGTAGGTCTTTTCGATCGACGCCTCGTCGATGGCATCGCCGGCATGACGGCCAAAGCAGAGGCCTCGACCGATGACGATGAGCTCGGAGCCATCGTCCGAAGTGACCATTGCGACGTTGTTGTTAAAAACTCGCTTGATAACCACGGTACCCACCACAAGAATTTACTCGGAAAGCCAGACGACAGGCTCTTTAACAGCAACAGGGCCGGAAGCATGCTCACGAAGAGTCGAGTTCTCCGAGCGCTCGCACACGATAACGAAGACCGTAGGATCGAAGCCGGCGGCGCGGACCGCGTCGAAATCGACCTCGACGAGGGGCTGGCCCGCGTCGACATGGTCACCCTGGGCAACAAGCGCATGGAAGCCCTTGCCCTCAAGCTTAACAGTGTCGATTCCGATATGCAGCATCACCTGAGCAGAGCTGTCGTCGGACATGATGCCCAGCGCGTGCTCAGTCGGAAACAGCGCCGCGACGGTGCCGGAAACAGGAGCGCACACCTTTCCTCTTGGGGAACCACGGCAACGCCATCGCCCACGGCACGGCTGCTAAAAGCGGGGTCATTGGTATTTTCTAGATGAACAAGCTCGCCGGAAACGGGAGCGAGGATTTCGAACTCGGAAGCTGCAGTCTTCTGCTCATCCGAACCGCCCATCAGGCGAGAAAAGAAACCCATGGTGGTATGTCCCTTCATAAATATAGCCCAACCAAAATCAAGCGAATGCATCCATAGAGACACACCCGTTCAAAGACTTTGGTTAGGCCCACGTCCGAGGGACTCGGTAACCTTCCGCATTTCTTTTTACGTGAGCTATTGTAGACAAGCCCAAAGCCGGAACAACCATTATGACCGATGAACGGTATTTTTTCTTCGATAAACGGTATTTAGGCGACACTTAGGGACGATCCTTTTCTGCCGGCACCCGGGGACACTCCTTGTTTGGTGCAATGGGGTCAGGTTTGTTTGCGCCAACTTGGTGCAGATTAACCTGACCCCATTGCACCAATCTCGCTTGCGTTAGATGAAGATCTCACATTCCCTGCGCTCGACGCAAGCCTTGCTCAGCATCTGGGTAACGGCGGCAAGTTTGTTAGGGTCAAGTTTGCGAGCATTCTGCGAGCATACGGAGACGCAACGCATGCAGGAGATGCACGCCTCGCCATCCACCTGCCTTGGATCGTCCTTGTCGATAGCTCGAACAGGGCACAACGCAGCGCAAGCACCGCAGGAGACGCAATCCTCCGCTGCATGGGGCACCATACTGTGGCCTCCAGCTTGCTTATAAGGACGATTGCCGGGAATAGAGGGCTCGGACGCAGCCCCGTCCAGTAGCTTTTGCCGGATTCGCTGCGCAAACTCTGAAAGTTGCGCCACATCCTGCGCATCCGGTCGCCCAGCAGCAAACTGACGAGCAACGGAATGCTCAGCAATGGCAGAAACCGCTGCAACCACCCTAAATCCGGCACGCTTCGCAACGTCTTCCAGCTCAATAAGCGTATCCTCAAACGCGCGGCCCCCGTAAACACAAACCAAAACAGCCCGAGCTCCGTTGCCACGCACCATTCCCAGTCGCTCAACCGCCACAGCTGGAACCCTGCCAGCATATGATGGGACGGAGATAACCGCAACGTCGCCCTTCGCCATCGAGACCCCGTGGAAATCCAACCCGCTATCGGTCAGATCGACAGTAACGATATTCCCATCCAGCGCCCCGGTCACAAGACCAGACACTTTCTCCGTTCCGCCCGTCGGACTAAACACAATTTCGAACATGCTCATCGAACATCCTCCCCTACGCTTGGTAACACACCAAGCCGCCCGCATGCTTAGACAGAGTATACGGCGCGCGGGGACACCCCGGTTTAGCGCAAAGGGGTCAGGTTTGTTTCCACCAACCTGGTGCAGATTAACCTGACCCCTTTGCACCAAACTATGCTGTCTGCCTCATCGATTTGCATAATTTCCGTTACAGATTGCATATATTTACATGATACCGCTGTGTTCTCCTGAGGTACCCCATCCCGGACCGTGCAAAAAACGGAGTATTCTGCAACGCGCTCGTGCCAACACCGCCGCGAGCGGGCAAATGTAGGGCGCTGCATCATTTTGGGTTCCGATATAACGAGAATGACGCACCTTTGCACCGGAAAACGGAAAAGTCTGACTCAAAACGCTCGCCAGAGATATCCGAAGGCCACCGCTGGTGACGTCGAATCGTATGCAGGCAACTCGATCTGCAGAATACTCCAAAAAATGCACGGCGCACCCCATGGGACCCATTTCCGCATGGCTGAAAACGGGCCTTCAGCATCCTCCAGGTGCATTCCTGAGCAAATCACACCGGACCAACGGTCGGATGCGGCAAACAAAAGGGCCACGAGCGTTGGCTGCTCGGGCCCTTGGTTCGCCTCACTCTATCGTACGATGCGCGTGCTACTTGCGCTTGCCGCCGCCGTCACCGGGACGACGGGAGCTGCCGCCGCGCTTGCCGCCACGATTGTTACCATAGCTGCCACGGTTATCGCGACCGCCGGCACGGCCGCCACGGGAGCCGGCCTGGTTGCCGCCACGTCCGCCGCGGTAACCGCCACGACGCTCCTCGCGGGTGTCGTCGTAGTTGCGCCAGTCATCGCGACGATCGCGGCTGGCACGCGGGTCGCGACGATCGCGCGACTCATTCGAACGACCGGCGCCGCTGCGGCCACCGTTGCCACGAGTGCCCTCGCGACGCTCGCCGCCGCGGGTACCACGCTCGTCACGCGAGCCACGACCCTCGCCGCCGCGACGCTCATCACGGCCACCACGCTCGCCATCGCGACCGGAGCGACGACGGTCACCCGAGCCGCGCTTGCCGCCGCGCGAACCGCGGCCCTCGTCCTCGCGCTCAACACGACGACGGCCGCCACGGTCCTCGTCCTCACGACGACGGCGATGCGCCTCGCCCTGGAACTGCTTGGCACGGCGCTCGGCACGGTTGCCGCGCGGGGCCTGCTCGATGGCACCAGCACCGGCGCGCTCCTCGGCAGCCACCTCGCGAGCCACGCTCTCCACGGCCTCGTCCACGCGAGCCTGAACGCCCTCGCGCACGCGGGTCTTACCGCCGCGCTTGGGGCGGCTCGGGCGCTCGCCGTCACCGCGGCGCTCGTCGCGACCGCGGTTGGAACGACCGGCTACATCGCCGTAGTCATCGCCGTTGCGCTTGCCGTCGCGACGTGCCTGCTCGAGTTTCTTCTTGCTCTTGGACTTGCCGCGCTTGGTCTTCTTCTTCACCTTAAAGGCCGCAGGATCGCGCTCGGGGTCGACGGCGGGCGGGTTGGGGCCTACATGCAAGTCGCCGGCCTCGTAGATATCGGCCGTCTTGTCCATGAGCTTCTCGATCTCGTAGAACTCGTCCACGTCCTGCTCGGTCACAAACGTAATCGCCCAGCCCAGCTCGCCGGCACGGCCCGTACGGCCAATGCGGTGGATATAGTCGGTCGGCTCTGCCGGCACATCAAAGTTCACCACGTAGCGCACGTCGCTAATGTCGATGCCGCGGGCAAGCACGTCGGTTGCCACCAGCACGTCAACGGTGCCGTCGCGGAAGGCCGAAAGCGCGCGCTCGCGCTGGGCCTGGCTGCGGTTGCCGTGAATCGCGGCGGCCTTGATGCCCTTGCGCTCCAGACGACGGCAACAGCTGTCGGCGCGGTGCTTGGTGCGCATAAAGACGATAGTGCGCTCCGGGCCCTCCTTCTTGAGAAACTCGGGCAGCAGGTTGTTCTTGGCCTCGATGGACACCGGGAACACAAACTGGTCCACGGTGTCGGCAGTCGACGTGGCGGGCGCGATTTCCACGCGAGCCGGGTCGCTCACCAGGTCGGTGATCTCGCCCACGGCCTCCTCGTCGAGCGTGGCCGAGAACAGCAGCGTCTGACGCTCGGCCGGCGTCTCGCGCACAATGCGGCGGACGGCGGGCAAAAAGCCCATGTCGAGCATGCGGTCGGCCTCGTCGAGCACCAGCACCTTGACCTCGTTCAGGTGGCAGGCGCCCTGCTCGATCAGGTCGACCAGACGGCCCGGCGTGGCGACCAGGATGTCACAGCCGTACTTGAGCGCCGCGGTCTGCGGCTTGTAGCTCACGCCGCCCACGACAGTCACGGCGACATGGCCGGTGACGTCGGCGATCTTGCTCGCGACCTCGTCGATCTGCTGTGCGAGCTCGCGCGTGGGGGTGATGACGAGCATCGCGGGGCCGCGGCCGTTGCCCTCGGGCTTCTTGGCACCGCGACGGCGGTTGCGGCCGCCACGCTCGCGCACGGGCTTGGGCGGAGCGATGTGCTCCAGATTGTTCATGGTCGGCAGCAAGAAGGCGGCCGTCTTGCCGGTGCCGGTCTGAGCGGCGGCAAGCAGGTCGCGGCCCTCGAGCACCACGGGGATCGAGCCGGCCTGGACAGGCGTGGGCGCCGTGTAGCCTAGGTTCTCGATGGCACGAAGCATCTCGTCCGAAAGTCCCAGCTCGTCAAAGGCGGGCAGGTTCTCGGTCGCGGACTCGACGGTCTCGGCGGCGCTGGCCTCGTCGGCAGCGTCGAAGGCAGCCTGGGTCATGGCCTCGCGGGCCTCGTCCAGAATCTCGGCGTCCGTGACGTCGGATACAGAATTACGCATATGTTGTTGTTCCTTATCTGCACGCGTTATGGGCACGGCATGCGGCCGCGCGAGCGTGCTTGGTAGTGCGCTAATACATACAAAAACAGGTGCGCACAGAGAGGACGTTGCTCAGCACGCTGGCGATCGCTTTGGCAGCCCTATCACGCGCCGTCCAGACGCAGCAGCTCTAAGCGATGGAGCAGATTCGCCGCCGGTTAGTATACCCGTGCTTCGCATGCCCCCACGTAAACCACAGATGACGGGGCGGACGGGGCGGGTCTGGGCCGATTGTCTCAATCTGCAACAGCTGCTCAGCAAAAACCGATCTTAGTGTTACAGATTGAGACAAACCCAAACCTCGCAAAACAAAATCTCGATCTGTAACAGTTAGAGCTCGTTTTCCTTGCTAGATGCTACAGATTGAGATGTTTGACAGGGGCTGACAACGATTGATCAACCGCCCTCATCTGTATCGAAATGTCATACATTTCTTTCTGTACTGGACACCCCCAGGGGGTATGGGTGTATAGTATCGGCAGGTTAACATTTCCAACACTACGTCACAGAAAGGAGAAGCCATGGCTCAAGATAAGTTTGACGTGGGCGGCATGACGTGCGCCGCTTGCCAGGCGCACGTGGACCGCGCCGTGAGCAAGCTCGACGGCGTCCAAAGCGTCGCGGTCAACCTGCTCGCCGGTTCCATGATGGTCGACTATGACCCCGCGCAGGTCTCCCCCGACGATATCTGCACTGCCGTCGACCGCGCGGGCTATTCGGCCTCGCCCGTCAGTACGGGCACCGGCGCTGCCGGCTCAAACGGCAGCACGCAAGCCAGATCCGGCGCCACCCATATGGAGTCGCCCACCAAAAAGCTAGAGGCCACTGCCTCCGCTATGCGCACCCGTCTCATCATCTCAATCATCTTTCTCATTCCGCTGTTCTACATAGGCATGGGGCACATGCTTGGCTGGCCGCTGCCCGGCATCTTCACCGACCACACCCACAGCATGACGTTGGCGCTCACCGAGCTCGTCTTGCTCATCCCCATCGTCTACGTCAACGACGCGTACTTTATCAACGGCTTCAAGTCGCTCGTGCACGGCGCGCCCACCATGGACGCCCTCATCGCCGTCGGTGCCACCGCTTCCATTGCCTGGTCGCTCTACGCCATGTTTATCATGGCCGACCAGCTGGCCGCCGGGCAGGTCCACGAGGCTATGATGACGGGCATGGACAACCTGTATTTTGAGAGCGCAGGCACCATCCTGTCGCTCGTCACCGTGGGCAAATACCTCGAGACGCGCAGCAAGTCCAAGACCGGCGGCGCTATCGAGGCACTCATCGACCTGGCGCCCAAGACCGCGACCGTCGTTGCCGATGACGGCACCGAGACCACCGTCGACGTCGACAGTATCCTACCCGGCCAGGTGCTGCGCGTGCGCCCCGGCGAGTCTATCCCCGTCGACGGCGTGGTGCTCGAGGGCGGCTCGGCCGTGGACGAGAGTGCGCTCACCGGCGAGTCCATCCCCGTGGAAAAGACCGCCGGTGACACCGTCAACGCCGCAACCGTCAACCGCACCGGATCGTTTACCTTCCGTGCCACGCGCGTGGGCACCGACACGTCGCTCGCCAAGATCATCCAGCTCGTCGAGGACGCCAACGCCACCAAGGCGCCCATCGCCCGCCTGGCCGACAAGGTCGCCGGCGTGTTTGTGCCCGTGGTGTTTGTGATCTCGGCCGTGACCTTTGCGGTGTGGATGGCACTGACCGGCAGCATAAACGAGGCGCTCACCTCCGCCGTGGCCGTGTTGGTGATCAGCTGCCCGTGCGCGCTGGGCCTGGCCACGCCCGTCGCCATTATGGTTGGCACCGGCAAGGGCGCCGAGATGGGCATTCTGTTTAAGAGCGCCGAGGCGCTGGAGGGCATGCGCAGCGTGGGCACCGTGGTGCTCGATAAGACGGGTACCGTCACCCGCGGCAAGCCTGCCGTGACCGATATCGTGGTAGCCACGCGCGCTGACGGCTCGCCCGCCATGAGCGAAAAGGCGCTGCTCAAGCTGGCCGCCGCGTTAGAGCGCTCGAGCGAGCACCCGCTGGCCGAGGCGATTATGGCCGAGTGCGAGTCGCGCGGAATCGTCGCACGCATGGTCGAGGACTTTGCCGCCGTGCCCGGTCGTGGCGTTACGGCACGCGAGGGGCAGAATATCATCGCGGCCGGCAACGTGCGCTTCATGGGCGAGTTGGGCGCTGCCGTGCCTACGGACCTTGCCGAGCAATTTGCCACCGAGGGCAAAACGCCGCTGTTCTTTGCCAAGAACGGCGAGCTCGTCGGCACCATCGCCGTGGCCGACGAGATCAAAGAGACGAGCGCCGGGGCCATCGCCGCGCTGCGTTCGCTCGGCGTCGATGTGCGCATGCTCACCGGCGACAACCGCGTGACGGCCGAGGCCATCGCCCGCCGCGTGGGGCTGAGCAGCGAACAGGTCATCGCCGACGTCCTCCCCGCCGACAAGGAACGCCACGTGCGCGAACTGCAGAATGCGGGCGGCAAGGTCGCCATGGTGGGCGACGGCATCAATGACTCCCCCGCCCTGGCGCGCGCCGACGTGGGCCTTGCCATCGGCACCGGCGCCGATATCGCCAAGGAGGGTGCCGACGTGGTCCTCATGCGCAGCGACCTTATGGATGTTGCGCGGGCCATCGAGCTGTCGCGCGCCACGATCCGCAACATCAAACAGGACCTGTTCTGGGCACTGTTCTACAACGGCATCGGCATTCCGCTGGCGGCGGGCGTGTTCTTCCCGCTCACCGGATGGCAGCTCTCGCCGATGTTTGGCGCTGCGGCCATGAGCCTGTCGAGTGTCTGCGTTGTGTCCAACGCTCTGCGCCTGAAATCCTTTAAGCCTAAAGTGGCAAAATAGGCTCACCATCAAGTCCATTTAGAACGGGTTTTCCAGGTGCCCGAGATTGACCTGAAAGAGGAGCGACGCGTACTTTGGTACGCGAGCGACGGCTTGAAGGTCAAGGTCGGGTGCTTGGGAAAGCCGACGCAACAGAGAGGAATACCCATGCGTTACACAATTAAGACTTCCGGCCTCATGTGCGGCCACTGCGACGCTACTGTCGAGACTGCACTGCTCAACGTAGCCGGCGTGACCGATGCCGACGCCGATCACGAGACCCAGACCGTCCAGGTGGAGTGCGCCGACACCGTGACCGCCGAGCAGCTCGCCGCCGCCGTCGAGGGCGCCGGCGAGAAGTTCCACGCCCTGTCCGTGACCGCCGCGTAGCAGCCACCAGAGGCATTCGATCCCATCGACCAGAAACGAGGACCCGCCATGATGGCAGACCATAAATCGGTGACCCGCATGCTCAAGACGGCACGCGGTCAGATCGACGGCATCCTGCGGATGGTCGATGAGGACCGCTACTGCGTCGATATTTCCACGCAGCTCATGGCAACGCAGGCGCTCATCGCGCGCATTAACGCCGACGTGCTCAAGGCGCATATCGAGGGCTGCGTCGCCTCGGCCATCGAATCGGGCGACGAGGAGCTCAAAGCTGCCAAGCTCGCCGAGATCGAACGCGTCGTCGACAAGCTCGCCAAGTAATTGGTGCAAGGGGGACAGGTACGTTTGCACCACCTTGGTGCAGATTAACCTGTCCCCAATGCACCAAAAGGGGTATAAAGGCGTGCAGCATATCGAACGAAAGGCAATTCGCATGAATGACTTTATGAAGGGTCGCAACGGTGCCGACGAACTCACCGTCGTGTTGGGCTTCGCAGGCATTATCATCGCGATGATCGGATCGATGGCCCGTATTCAGTGGCTCAGCTGGATCGCCATCGCCGTGATCGTGCTCGGCGTGCTGCGCGGCCTGTCCAAAAACATCGACGCGCGCCGCAAGGAGAACGATGCCTTTGTCACGGCGACCGCAAACGTCCCCGGCCTCGGCAAGTTCGTTGCCAGCTTGGGCGGCGGAGCTGCAACTGCCAACGCCTCGCGCACGGCCGGCACCAGCAAGGAAGACTTTGAGCGTGCCAAGCGCACGGCCAAGAAGATGTGGAAGGGCCGCAAGACCACGGCGTACCTCAAGTGCCCCAACTGCGGCCAGATGCTGTCCGTCCCCAAGGGCAAGGGCAAGATCCGCGTCACCTGCCCCAAGTGCCACGCCAAGATGGAAACGCGCTCCTAGCCGCTACACCATAGGACAAAATAAAAGCCGAGGCCTCGTGTTGAGACCTCGGCTTTTTGCATGAGGCGACATCATTCGATGAAGCCGTCGCACCAGCGCTTACGCTACGCCGTCGCGAGCGAGCTCCTCTGCCAGGGCCTCTGCCGGCATGGCCATAATCGCATCGAGCTCGGTGTCGACCTCGGGGATGCGCTTGACCTTCAGCTTGCGCACCAAGTCACCGCGGCACATCACATGCATCGGCTCACGCAGAGCGCACAGGTCATCGAGCGGGTTCTCGCGCGTCACCAAAATGTCGGCTGCCTTGCCGCACTCGATCGTACCGGTCTCACCGCCCAGGCCCAGTAGCTCAGCATTGACCTGCGTGGCCGTGTGCAGTGCAAAGGCATTGCTCACTTTGACGTACTTGGCAAAGTAGGCCACCTCGCGCCACATGTCGTACTGCGTCACGAACGGGCAGCTCGAGTCCGTGCCCAGGCCTACCTTGATACCGGCTTCTAGCGCCGCACGAGCACTCTCGATAATGCCCGAGCACACGATGTCGCCGTTCTTCTTTTGCGTATCGGTCGAATGGGTCTTTTCCGGATCGAGCAGTACAAACGGCAGTGCGGGGCTGATCGTGCAGGTCACGCTCGGCGCGCGTCCCTCGAGCCGTGTTCCCGCGGTGCCGCGGTACAGCTCCAGAATCTCAGGCGTCAGCGGAGCGCCGTGCTCGATTGTGTCGACGCCGGCCTGAAGCGCGGCCTTCACACCTTCGGTGCTCTCGACATGGGCCATGACCGGAAGGCCGACCTCGTGCGCCGCCTTGCACGCCGCCGCGGCAACCTCGACCGGCATGCGTAGCACGCCCGGCTCGCCTACTTCGGTCGCGTCGAACACGCCGCCCGTCACGAACAGCTTGATGACGTCGGCACCGCGCGCATACAGATCGCGCACCTGTTCGGCCGCCTCGCCGGGGGTATTGGCGACCTGGGCGAACAAGCCCGCGCCATGACCACCCGGCACCGTGACGCCCGTACCCGGTGCCACCAGACGTGGACCCTGATACTTGCCGGCATCGATGGCGTTGCGCACGGCGATGTCGGCAAACAGCGGGTCGCCCGCGCCGCGCACCGTGGTCACGCCGCTTGCGAGCTGCTGCTGAGCGCTGCCCTTGAGGATATGGCGAACGATGGCGCGGCCCACCGGATTGTCGAGCTTCTTCATCAGCGCGCCGGCATCTCCCGCCGAAACCGGCTTGCCCGACCCGCACAGATGCACATGCATATTGATGAGGCCTGGCATGAGATACGCACCTGCCAGGTCGATGACCTCGGCACCTGCAGGTGCTTGCGCCACGGCGCTCGGTCCCATCCAGGTGATGACACCGCGCTCAACGGCCACGGCCATATCGGGCTGCGGCTCCATATGCTCCGAGCCATCCAAGACGGTCGCATTGATAAACAACGTGGGACGATCGGCAGTCGCCATATCAAGCTCCTCCCTCACGATTAACATGAACATTTGTCCATTATTACCCAGTGCGGCAGGATTGCTGCGGACATATCGGTTAACGGAGGGACGAGAGAGATGTGAGGGCAAACGGAGACAGCGCGGCGATGTTCCGGTCGTTCCAGCAAAACGTCTTGATCTGTAACAGTTGGACCGTCTTTAACCTTCCAAGTGTTACAGATCGAAATCTTTCGGCACCGCGTCCAACCTTTGTCTCAATCTGTAACAGTTGGGTCGTATTTTGGCCGTTAGATGTTACAGATTGAGATATTCTCCAGCCCTGTCGTCAAACGTCTAAATCTGTAACAGGTAGACAGGTTTTCGGCCTCTAGATGTTACAGATCGAGACAAACTCGGCAGGAACAACCACTTCCGCGTCAGCTGCACCCCTTAGCGCCCATACCACTGGCGTCTCCACTCCTCAGCCAGATCGGCCCGCTGTGGAATGCCCGCCAGTCGCATCTTTTCAGCCAGCTTCCCCGGATTCTTGAGCTCATCAAACGTAAACCTCAGTACCTTATGTCCGAGCATCGTCAGATGGGACTCCCGCTGACGTTCTGCCACGAATGGGTCGATCGACTCCCGACCCCCACCATCCTGCAGGGTATACTTCCCCTTTCCGTCCAGCTCGCCAATCACGCACGTTCCGTCCTCGAGCCTCCAGAAATAGTCGACTCGAAATACCTGATTCAGATCGAGCGGATCACGAAACTCCACCTGCAACTCTGGCACCGGAAAACCGTATGCAATAAAGAACGCCCGAAAACGAGACTCGCCTCCGTTTTCTGGCAGCCCGTCCGCATACGACGCGATCACCAGCGCTCTGCGATGCCCGCGCCTGCCCTCGCAATCGGCCTGGAGCCGTTCGCAGAGGCCGTCGCGCGACATGCCCTTCGCCCGCAATGCAGAATCGGCGATCGCCAGACCATACGAAAACGGCGCACGCAGCAGACAATCCTCCACCGTGCGCCAAAACGGCGTCACCCGAACGCCACCGACGCGCTCAAGCACGCCCGCCGCCTGCGGACGCAACAGCCGGCATCCTGTACTCAGCGACACCGAGCAACCTGTCTTAACAAGAAATCGCGGCCCGAGCAGATCATTCGGCACCTCCAGACCCCACAAAAGTGCCGCGTCATAACCCCAAAACGCCCAATCGGGATGAAACTCCGCAAGCCCTTTGACGGTACGCAGCGCTCGCTCCGCCGGCGTCAACGCATCCCAATCATGTTGAAAGCAGAACAAATACGGCTCGGGCTCCGCAATATCATCGGTTCTCACATGACGCCGCAGCCACATGAGCTCGGCATTGTCGTGTGTCACAAGCAGCACGCCTTGTTCAGCCGCCTTCGTGAGCCTGGCAAGCATCCTATTCCGCGCCAAGGTGTTACGTGTCGCCTGCTTGTGTTTAAGAACGGTATTAGACACTTTCATCACCACCGCATCGGAGAAATGGGCCATCGCCGCTGCTGCTGCCGCCGACAAACGTCTCGATCTGTAACAGGAAGACCGATTTTTGACCGCTAGATGTTACAGATCAAGATCTTTCGGCACCGCGGCCAACCTTTGTCTCAATCTGTAACAGTTGGGTCGAGTTTTGGCCTGTAGATGTTACAGATTGAGACATTCCCCCAGTCAGGTGCCAAACGTCTCGATCTGTAACAGTTAGACGTTCTCCAGGCCGCCAAACGTTACAAATCGAGACATAAAGGCAGAGGGCAAGGCAGGCGACAACCGCCCATCCCCTACTCCCATTCCTGTTCGTAGATATTGAGCGACTTCACGTACCGTCCCTGGGCACCCATGATGTCGCGGACCAGGCGCAAAAAGAAGCTGATGCACGAGGTGTCGAAACCGTCCTCTAGGTCCTCGGGATGCACCGCGCCCGGCCCGTCGACCGCCGTGTCGCTCAGGCGCGCGACGTCATACAGGTAAAGCTGCCCCGCCGTCAGCCAGACATCGTCGATGCACGCGAGTCGCACCGCAATCGCGCCATCGCTCCAATGCTCCTTTTGCACGATATGTGGGTCGTAGACGTCAAAGCGACGGTCGGTGCGCGTGTCCTTCAGCACGACCATGCCAGTCGCGAGGTCCTTGTCCAAAATGCCAAAGCGCGAGAAATACTGCGTGTCACGCACCTGCTTAAGTCGCCCGAGCGAAGCAGGAGAAATTGACGCTGGCGGCTCGCCCACATACAGCTCCAACAGCGTCTTGCCGTGGTAATAGGGACGCTCAAATAGCAGCCAATCGGTAAACGCCATGTTGTAGGCCATGATTTCGTTTTGAGAAGGTTCCTCGCAATAGTTGAGCCACGGATCGACGATAATCTCGAACTGCTCGCGCGCCGGCTCCAGGAATTGAAACTTCCGCAGCATCCAAAAGTGAGCCATGTCGGCAATATCGTTGCCGACGGCTTCGGCCAGCTGTGCTCGGTCTAAAACGTGGTCAGTCATGGCATCCTCCTCAAACTGATGGACCTCAATTTGAGCTTACGAGGAGGGCGAGCAACCGAGGCAAGCGCGGGCAAAATAGGCCTTCGACTGCAAACCAGATGCTAACCAAACACTTGACGGGGCACTTGACCGAATGAGCGCACCGCAAAGAAACAGCAGGTAGACATAGACGGCCAACCCGCCCTTTTGAGCCAGATGCCCGCAGCCACCACAGAAAGAGCAGAGTAGCACAATCGCAAACGTCGACGAATGAACACTTGCACGTCGACAAATGACAAAGTCGCCTGCGAACTCGCAAGGAGTGTCCCAAACTGCCGGCAAAAAAGGAACGTCCCCAGCTGCCGGCACTTGGGGACGTTCCTTATGTGCCAGCCGCTGGGGACAGCCCTTGACGATTTAGTTGTGGACAGCCGCCTTACAGCTCCAGCGCCTCGGCGACTTCGGCTGCGCAGGCCAGGGCATCGGCCATGGCGTTCACAACGAGAGAGCTGCCGTTGCGGGCATCACCCGCCACATACACCGGCGCGGCATCCGCGGCGACACCCTCCGTGCGGGCCGCGAGGTGCGAGCCCTCGGCAGCCATCACCGGCAGCGGACGACCAGCAGTGGCAACAGGCACGCTCACCGCATCGAACACGCCATGCTCGGGACCCGTAAAGCCGCAGGCGATGAGCACCAGCTGCGCCGGCACCTCGTGCTCGGAGCCCGCGATGCGCTCGGGCTTTCCCGCCGACCAGTCCAGATCGACCACGCGCAGACCCGCAGCCGCACCCTTCTTGTCCAGCAGCACCTCGAGCGTATCCACGCCCCAGGTGCGCATCTCGCCACCCATCGCAGCGATAGCCTCCTGCTGGCCGTAGTCGGTCTTCTTAACGTTGGGCCACTGCGGCCAGGGGTTGCTCGCCGCGCGCTTATCGGGCGCAGCCGGCAAGAACTCAAACTGACGCACGCTGCGCGCACCCTGGCGCACCGCGGTACCTACGCAGTCGTTGCCGGTATCGCCACCACCAATGACCACAACGTCCAGGCCGCGCGCGTTCACCGCGGGCCCGCCGCCATCGAGCACCGAGACGGTCGAAGCTGTCAGGTAGTCCACCGCGTACACCACGCCCGGAGCATCCACGTTCGCAGCCGAAAGACCACGGGGCGCACGAGCGCCGGCAGCCACCACGACGGCGTCAAAGCCATCGAGCTTGGCCGCTACCGCAGGGTTCGTAACGTCAGCACCCAGCTCAAACACAATGCCCAGCTCGCGCATGAGCGCCACGCGACGCTCGACCACAGACTTCTCGAGCTTCATGTTGGGAATGCCGTACATGAGCAGACCGCCCGGGCGGTCGTCGCGCTCAAACACCGTCACGCGGGCGCCGCGGCGAGCAAGCTCCCATGCCGCCACCAGACCAGCAGGACCGGAGCCCACCACGGCAACCGTGGGTGCGCCCTCCCCTGCCGGCTCAAAGCGACGCGGACCGCCATGTGCCCACTCATGGTCGCTGATCGCGCGCTCGTTGTCGTGAATCGTCGTGGGCTGGCCGTCGACCGAGCCCAGGTTGCACGCGGCCTCGCACAGCGCTGGGCACACGCGGCTCGTGAACTCGGGCATGGGCGAGGTGAGCGACAGGCGCTCGGCAGCCTCGTCCCAGCGGCCGCGGTACACCAGCTCGTTCCACTCGGGAATCAGGTTGCGCAGCGGGCAACCGCTCGGGCGTGCCTTGCCAAAGCTCGCGCCCATCTGGCAAAACGCCACGCCGCACATCATGCAGCGGCTCGCCTGGGCGCGACGTGCGTCATCGTCGAGCTCCACGTACAGCGGATCGAAATCATGGCTGCGCTCCTCCACGGGGCGAAGCTCGTGGGTCACGCGATCGATATCAAGAAAAGCACCGGGCTTACCCATGGCACTTACGCCTCCTTCTTAGTCGAAGCAACAGAGCTGAAAGCCACGGGCGCAGCACCCGCGCCAGCCGCACCGCCCGCCACATCAAAGCGAGCGACATCGGCAGCGTCAGCACGGCCGGTCACGATGTCAAACGCCAGCTCCTCGGCCTGCGCATGCGTCTTGCCCGCGCCCTCGGCGGCGGCGACAATCGCCAGCACGCGCTCGTACTCGGTCGGGATGACCTTCACAAAATGCTTGCTCATCGAGTCAAAGCTGTAGAGCAGCTTAATGCCGCGCGGGCTCTGCGTCGCGTCCACGTGCTCCTGGATGAGCTCGCGAATCTTCGCCAGCTCGCCGGCCGTCGGGGCCTTGAGCTCAACGCTCTCGTGGTTCACGCGGGCATCGAGCGTGCCGTACTGGTCAAAGACGTAGGCCACGCCGCCCGTCATGCCGGCGGCAAAATTCTGCCCGACCTCGCCCAGGATGAGCGCCAGGCCGCCCGTCATGTACTCGCAGCCATGGTTGCCGCAGCCCTCGACCACCACGGTGGCACCGGAGTTGCGCACGGCAAAACGCTGGCCGGCAAGACCGTTAATGAAGCCGCGGCCGCTCGTGGCACCAAAGAACGCAACGTTGCCAACGATGATGTTCTCGTCGAACTTGTAGGTCGCATGCGGGTTGGGGCGCACCGACACCTCGCCGCCCGAAAGGCCCTTGCCAAAGTAATCGTTGGCGTCGCCGCACACGTTGAGCGTAATGCCGCGCGGTAGGAAGGCGCCAAAGCTCTGACCGGCCGAACCATCGCAATCGATGGTAATGGAGCCGGCGGGCAGGCCCTCGGGATGCGCCTTGGTCACCGCGTTGCCCAGGATGGTGCCCACGCAGCGGTTGACGTTGGCGATATCGGCGCGGAAGCGAATCGGACGCAGGTGCGCACGGGCATCGGCCGTATAGGGCACAAACAACGTGGAGTCGAGCGTCTTGTCGAGCTCGCTGTCCGCGGCCATCTGCGGCAGGAAGTGACGACCGTCGGCACCCGGGATATGGGCACCGAACTCGCAGGTCGCGCTCGCCAGCACGGGCGACAGGTCGAGCAGGTTGGCCTTGCGGTTGCCCGGCACCTCGATCTGGCGCAAGCACTCGGGATGGCCGACCATCTCGTCGACGGTGCGGAAGCCCAGGCTCGCCATGACCTCGCGCAGCTGCTCGGCAACAAAGAGCATAAAGTGCTCAACGTGCTCGGGCTTGCCGCGGAAGCCGCGACGCAGGCGGCAGTTTTGCGTAGCGATGCCGGCCGGGCAGGTGTCCTGCTGGCAGTCGCGCTGCATGAGGCAGCCCATGGAGATGAGCGGCATGGTCGCAAAGCCAAACTCCTCGGCACCCAGCAGGCAGGCGACGGCAACATCGGTGCCGTCCATGAGCTTGCCGTCGGCCTCGAGCACCACGCGTGAGCGCAGGCCGTTTTGCAGCAGCGTCTGCTGGGCCTCGGCAAGGCCAAGCTCCAGCGGCAGACCCGCATGCCAGATAGAGTCGCGCGCAGCGGCACCCGAGCCGCCATTGTGGCCGCTGATCAAGATCTTGTCGGCAGCGCCCTTGGCCACACCGGTGGCGATGGTGCCGACGCCGGCCTCACTGACCAGCTTGACCGACACGCGCGCGCCGGGGTTGGCGTTCTTAAGATCGAAGATAAGCTCCGCCAGGTCCTCGATGGAGTAGATGTCGTGGTGCGGCGGAGGCGAGATCAGGCCGATGCCGGGCGTGGACTGACGGACCTCGGCGATCCAGGGGTAGACCTTCTTGCCGGGCAGGTGGCCACCCTCACCGGGCTTGGCGCCCTGGGCCATCTTGATCTGAATCTCGAAGGCGCTGCACAGGTAGCGGCTCGTCACGCCAAAGCGCGCGCTTGCCACCTGCTTGATGGCGGAATTCTTGGAGTCGCCGTTGGCCAACGGGGTCTCGCGACGCGGATCCTCGCCGCCCTCGCCGGAGTTGGAACGGCCGTGCAGGCGGTTCATGGCGATGGCCATGCACTCGTGTGCCTCTTTGCTGATGGAGCCGTACGACATGGCGCCGGTGTTAAAGCGGCGGACGATGTTGAGGGCGGGCTCGACCTCGTCGAGTGCCACCGGGGTGCGGCCGCTGGCATCAAAGTCCAGCAGGTCGCGCAGGCGCACGGCACGGCCGGTGCGGTGCAGGCGGGCGCTGTACTCCTTAAAGGTGTCGTAACTGTCCTCACGGCAGGCGGTCTGCAGCAAGTAGACAGTCTGCGGATCGATCAGGTGATCCTCGCCGCCGAGCGGGCGCCACTTGGTCAGGCCCAGCGTGGGCAGCTGATCGGGAGCCGGGCTCTTAAGGATAGCGAGCGCGGCGTCGTAGCGCTCGTTTTGCTCGCGCTCGACGTCCTCGACACCCATACCGCCCACACGGCTCACCGTGCCGGCGAAGTACGCGTTGACGAACTCCGGCGTAAAGCCCACGGCCTCGAAGATCTGCGCCGAATGGTAGCTCTGCACCGTAGAGATGCCCATCTTGGACATGATGGAGACGATGCCGGCGGTCGCAGCCTTGTTGTAGTTGGCGATACCCTGCTCGGCCGTCACGTCTAGGTCGCCGCGTGCCGCCAGATCGCGGATGCACGCATGCGCGTTGTACGGATAGATGCCGCTCGCGGAGTAGCCCACCAGCGCCGCAAAGTCGTGCGGGGACACGGCGTCGCCGCACTCCACCACGATGTCGGCAAAAGTACGCACGCCGGCGCGGATCAGGTGGTTGTGCACGCAGCCCACGGCGAGCAGCGACGGCACGGGCACCTCGCCCGCAGCGGCACGATCGCTCAACACCACGATGTTCACGCCGTCGCGAACCGCAGTCTCAACATCCTCTGCAAGCTGCTTGAGCGCAGCCTGCAGCGCGCCCTCGCCAGCATCGCGGCGGTACACGGCACGGAAACGGCGGGTCTTAAAGCCCACGCGGTCGATGGCGCAGATGCGGTCAAACTCCTCCTCGCTCAGCAGCGGGCGCTCCAAGCGCACCAGCTGGCAGGCCGTGCGGGAATCCTCGAGCAGGTTGCCGTGGTTGCCCAGGTAGAGCGTGGTCGAAGTCACCATGTGCTCGCGCAGGGCATCGATCGGCGGATTCGTGACCTGGGCGAACAGCTGATAGAAGTAGTCGTAGAAGGAGCGCGTCTTCTTGGACAGGCAGGCCAGCGGCGCATCGATGCCCATCGACGCGAGCGGCGCCTTGCCCTGCTGGGCCATGGGACGCACGACCTCGTCAACATCATCCCAGTGATACCCGAGCTTAGCCATGCGCACGGCGGCGGGCACCTCGGCGTCCTCGGCGGGCGTTGCCGCGGCAGGCCTATCGAGCGCGTCGACGGTCAGCGTCTCCTCGGCAATCCAATCACGGTAGGGCTTTTCCTTGGCGTAACGGGCGCGCAGCTCGTCGTTGTAGATGACGCGACCGCGGGCAAAGTCGACCTCGAGCATCTGGCCCGGCCCCAGACAGCCGCTCGTCAGGATGTTCTCGGGGCTCACCTCGATGGTGCCCACCTCGCTTGCCAGCATAAAGCGACCGTCGCGCGTCACATAGTAGCGGGCGGGACGCAGGCCGTTACGGTCGAGGGCGGCACCCAGGGTGCGACCGTCGGTAAAGGCGATGGCCGCCGGGCCATCCCACGGCTCCATGAGCATGGACTGGTAAGCGTCGTAGGCGCGGCGCTCCTCACTCAGGCTGTCGTTGTGGTCCCACGGCTCGGGCAGCAACATGGACGCGGCACGCGTAAGCGGGCGACCGTTCATGACCAAAAACTCGAGCACGTTGTCCAGAATCGCAGAATCGGAGCCCTCGCGGTTGATGATGGGCATCACGCGCTCAAGATCATGCTGCAGCACGGGGCTGTACAGGTTGGGCTCGCGGGCGCGGATCCAGTTGACGTTGCCCTTGAGGGTGTTGATCTCGCCGTTATGGATGATAAAGCGGTTGGGGTGCGCGCGCTCCCAGCTGGGCGTGGTGTTGGTGGAGTAGCGCGAGTGGACGAGCGCCACGGCCGTCTTGACGGCGGCGTCGTTGAGGTCGATGAAGAAGCGGCGCATCTGCGTGGCGACCAACATGCCCTTGTACACGATAGTGCGCGAGCTCATGGAGCACACATAGAAGATCTTGTCGCGCAGGGCAAACTCGGCGTCGGCCTTCTTTTCGATGGTGCGGCGGCACACGTACAGACGGCGCTCGAAGGCGTCGCCCGCCGGCGTGTCGTCCGGACGGCCCAGGAAGGCCTGCAGGATAGTAGGCATGCAGGCGCGAGCCGTCTCGCCCAGGTCGTGCGGATCGACCGGCACCTCGCGCCAAAAGAGCAGCGGCACGCCGGCCTCGGCACAGCCCTCCTCAAACACACGACGGGCGTCCTCTACGCCCTTGTCGTCCTGCGGAAGGAACAGCATGGCAACGCCATAGTCGCCCTCTGCCGGCAGAATCTGGCCACATTTTTGAGCCTCTTTGCGGAAAAAGTGGTGCGGAACCTGGAACAGGATGCCGGCGCCGTCGCCGGTGTTCTTCTCGAGTCCCGTGCCGCCGCGGTGTTCCAGGTTGACCAGAATAGACAGCGCGTCGTCCAGAATCTGGTGATGGCGCTCGCCGTTGATATCGGCAAGCGCGCCGATGCCACATGCATCGTGGTCGAATTCGGGGCGATAAAGGCCCTGCTGCTGAGCGGAATCTGCCTGCATCGCGATCCTCCCCTAGATATTTAGACAGTCAATTGAATAGGCATACTAGGAGCATCGCCGGCCCGTTGTGTTTCCCACCCGTTTCGAAACAATCGCGTAACGCACGCTCTACGAGTGGACACCGCCGACCCCAAGAGCGACAACAAGGGCCCCAAGTTCGGCCTGCAAGCTCACCGCTTCAAACATCTCAATCTGTAACAGGAAGACCCAATTTCCATCCCCAGTTGTTACAGATCAAGACATTTCGGCAGTCCCCTTTCACCATCCTATTCAAATACAACAATTTTGTTAGTCTCGGTTAACTTTTTAGTCTAAAACGGGTATCCTTTGCGGCGTCAAACAAACGGCACGCGTCCCGTGCCACATTAAGGAGGCCCCTATGGCAAACCAGGCAGACCGGCAGACGATGCAACTCGTCCTTATCCGTCACGGAGAATCCGAGTGGAACAAACTCAACCTGTTCACCGGCTGGACCGATGTTGAGCTCACCGACACGGGCCGCGAAGAAGCCGCCGCAGGCGGTCGAGCCCTCAAAGAAGCGGGTTTCGACTTTGACGTCTGCTACACCTCACGCCTCAAGCGCGCGATACATACCCTCAACATCGTACTCGGCCAAATGGATCGCGAGTGGCTGCCCGTCATCAAATCCTGGAAGCTCAACGAGCGCCACTACGGCGCGCTGCAGGGTCTCAACAAGGCCGATGCCGCGGCGGAGCACGGCGACGAACAGGTGCTCATCTGGCGCCGCTCCTTCGATATCTGCCCACCGGCACTCGAGCCGAACGACGCGCGCGATCCCCACACCCAGGAGCAATACCGTGATGTCGCACCCGATCAGCTGCCCTATACCGAGTGCCTCAAGGATACGATCGCCCGCGCCTGGCCCTATTTCGAAGACGAGATTCGCCCCCAGATGCTCGCCGGCAAGCGCGTGCTCATCGCCGCACACGGCAACTCCCTGCGCTCTCTCGTCATGAAGTTCGAGCACCTCACGCCCGAGGAGATCCTCAAGGTCAACATCCCCACCGGCGTGCCTCTCGTCTACACCTTCGACACCGATTTCAACGTCCTTGACAAGCGCTACATCGGCGACCCGGCGACCATCGCCGCCAAGATTGACGCCGTGGCCAATCAGGGCAAAGCGCACAAGTAGCCCCAACCTAAACCCAGGGCGCGGCGCCGCGCAACCCAAGTGCAGCGCCGCGCCACTCCGACGTAGGAACCAGCCATGCTCAACCATCTCAAACAACACTTTGGCTCCCGACGCACCGGTGGTCACGGAGGCCTGGATATTGCGCGGCACATCGGTCCCGGGCTGCTCGTCACCGTCGGCTTTATCGACCCAGGCAACTGGGCCTCCAATATGGCCGCGGGCTCGCAGTTTGGCTACGCGCTGCTGTGGATCGTCACGCTGTCCACGATTATGCTCATTGTGCTGCAGCACAACGCGGCACACCTGGGCATCGCCACGGGCGCCTGTCTTGCCGAGGCCACGACACGTTACCTCCCCCGCCTCGTCGGGCGTGCGATACTCGGCAGCGCATATCTAGCCACGATCGCCACCGCCATGGCCGAAGTCCTGGGTGGCGCGATTGCCCTTCAAATGCTCTTTGGGCTGCCCGTGCGCGCGGGCTGCGTCATCGTGGCGGCAGTATCGATGGCGATGCTCATGACGAGCTCCTACAAGCGCGCCGAGCGATGGATCATCGCCTTCGTAGGCGTGGTAGGACTCTCGTTTTTGGCCGAGCTTGCGCTGGTCAAGGTCGACTGGCCGCAGGCCGCCGCAAGCTGGATCACACCCAGTATGCCCACCGGCTCGGCCGCGATTATCGTAAGTGTCCTAGGCGCGGTCGTTATGCCCCACAACCTCTTCCTGCACTCCGAGGTCATCCAATCCATGCACTTCGAAGGCCAAGGCGAGCAAGTTATCGAAGAACGTCTGCGCTACGAGCTCTTCGACACGCTTTTCTCGATGGGCGTGGGCTGGGCAATCAACTCGGCCATGGTCATCCTGGCCGCAACGACCTTCTTTGCGCACGGCATGGTCGTAGACGACCTCGCCGTCGCAGCGGCCACGCTCTCCCCCATTCTGGGCCCGGCGAGCTCGACCATCTTTGCGGTAGCGCTGCTGTTCGCGGGACTATCGAGCAGCGTGACAGCGGGCATGGCGGCGGGGACCATCACTGCGGGCATGTTCGACGAGGAATACGATATCCACGACCGACATTCCTCGATCGGGGTGGCGGCCTGTTTCGTCGGCGCAGTGACGGCGTGCCTGGTCGTCCCAAATCCTTTTGAAGGTCTCATCTGGAGTCAGGCACTGCTGTCGCTTCAGCTACCGATTACGGTCTTTGTGCTCATACGGCTCACCAGTTCACCCCGCGTCATGGGCAAATACGCCAATTCGCGTCCACTCAACGCGCTGCTCGTAGGGATCGGTGCCATCGTGACGATTCTCGATGTCGTGTTGTTGACAGGGATGTAATGGGGCGGGGCACCTACTCAGGCAAACGTCTCGATCTGTAACATCTAGACCCGCTTTCGATGTCTAGATGTTACAGATTGAGATCTTCTGCCGGACGGTTTTGGTTTGTCTCGATATGTAACAAGTGGGCCCAATTTCCACCGTTAGATGTTACAGATTGAGACAAAAGGTCGGTCGGACTCACAACAGACAGGATCGGTCAACAGCAACCGTGATCCCTTGGGGGCGGAGGAAAAGGGCCCCGGCCGAGAATTCGACCGAGGCCCTTGGACAGAGCTATGTTCGGCTTTCGCCGTGTGTCTGCGAGCTACTCCTCGACGAGCTCAAACTGATCGGGACCGACGCCGCACACCGGGCACACATAATCCTCGGGCAGCTCGGGCGTATCGACCTCAACCTCGTAACCGCAAACGACGCACACGAACTTATACGTCTTCTTCTCCTCAGCCATGATGTTCTCCTCTCAAACGCGACTGGTGATGTACTTCATTTATCAGTATAGATTCTCAATAATATAATGCAAGTATTTTTAAAACATTTCTAGCCTTGATACGAGGACGCCTTCGGAGGCGTCTTGCCCTTCAGGACCTTATGGTAGTAATCGTAGGTGAGCGGCGTCTCGTCACTCAAGCGCTCGGCATCCTCGACCTCGCCGATAAACAGTAGATGCGTGCCAACATCCACAGTGTCGATCAAATGGCAGCTAAACAGGGCCGCCGCGTGCTCGGGCACATAGGGCATGCCCAGAGCCGTCTCGCGGGTCTCGTATTTGGCAAACTTGTCATAATCGCTGCTGGTGCGGAACCCAAAGTTACCGATGTAGAGCATATCGGCGGTCTGATCAATCACGGTCAGCGCGAACGCTTTGGCCGAAGCGATGACGCCCGAGGTGACGTTGTCCTTGTTCACGGCAACCGAAATGCGCGGCGGCATGGACGTCACCTGCACCGCAGTGTTGATGACGCAGCCGGCGCGCAGCCCGTCTGCCGCGGCGCTCACCACGTACAGACCGCTCGGCATGGTAAAGAACGCAGTTTTGTCCATAACAATCACTCCCCTAACCCGGGTTGGAACCTCATGGATGTATGTACCCACAAAAAAGGCGGCGCCCACAACGGACACCACCTTTGAGACATATGTGTCAAAACAGTATAAGCAAGATGAGACGCCCGCAGTTGCGGTGAAATAAGGACTGAATAGCCCCTCAAACAGGCAAAACAGTCCGTATTCCACCGTAACTTATACAGAACGCCTAGCGATTGCGCTCCTTGAGGGCGCGGTCGATCTCGCGCTGGACATCGCGCTTGGCCATATCCTCGCGCTTGTCGTAAAGCTTCTTGCCGCGGCCTAGGCCCAGCAGCAGCTTTACGCGGCCGTCGGTATTAAAGTAGAGCTCCAGCGGCACCAGCGCATAGCCGCGGTTGCGAAGTTTGCCGTCAAGAAAGTCGATCTCCTTGCGGTGCAGCAGCAGACGGCGCCGACGGTCGGGATCGCGATTCCACACGCCACCATGGCTATAAGGGTGGATATGCAGGCCGACGAGCCAGCACTCCCCACCACGAATCAGTGCGAAGGTATCGGTAATCTGGCACGCGCGCTCGCGAATCGACTTGACCTCGGTACCGCTCAGCTCAATACCGCACTCAAACGTCTCATCGATAAAGTACTCGTGATGTGCCGAGCGATTCTTGGAAATGAGCTTGCGCTCGCGCTTACTGGGCATCGCCGGCCTCCTTGGCGCCATCGGCGTTTGAACCCGCAGCCTCGCGCTTTGCCCTGCGCTCGGCATTAAGCTCGGCATCGCTCTCGCGCACCAGCTTGATAATCGCCGCGCATGCCTCCTCGCCCACCAGGTCGCGGGCACGGACCGTCAGACGCGTAGCCTCCTGCTTGTCGCCGTCGCTTGCAGCATCGGTCGCGCACATGATCAGGCAGATGGCGATCTCGGCCGAAGGCGAGGTCGGCACGCCCTGCAGGGCGAGCTCACCCATCACATGGTCGTCGCTCTCGTCCGCGGCATCCGGATAGGTGGTATGGATCTTGTTGAGCAGGCGCGTCGTATGCGCATCATTGGGCGCCAGGCGCAGCGCCAGACGCGCGCAGCCCACGGCTGCCGAAATGTTCTCGGTCTCGGGCTCCAAGAAGTACTGACCCAAGTTGGTGTAGGCACGTGCGGCGCACTTACCGTCGCTCGCGCGCTCCAGCACCGAGAACGAGAGCGATGCCCACTCCTGCTTGTCCTCGAGCGCGCGGAACAGCTCGGCCAAGTCCAAGCGATAGTTGCAGTTCATGGGATCCCAACGCACGGCCTGCATCAGGGCATTCCGAGCACTCACATAATCCTGCTGGCGAATGTAGGCAAACGCCATGTCGGAGTACAGGCGGTCAAAGGGAACCTCGACCTGCACCAGCTCGCGCGGATCCTTCTCCACGCGGCGATAGGCCAGGCGCTCAAACTTGCTGTCGAAGCTAAAGTACTGGCGCTTCTCCTCCGTCTTGCACTCAGCGTCGATATACTCCTCGGCGAGCTCCACCAGACGCTCAAGCAGCGGCGTCGCCGTAGCCAGGTCGCCCTGCGCCAGATAGTTCTCGGCATACGTGATGTCTTCCAAGCTGATAGGCAGGTCCATGACAACTCCTCGGTCCGGGCGGCAGACTCAACGCGCGCCTTAAATATCGGTCAATACACAAAACCCGGGTCTCTTACGAGGCCCGGGCGTTCAATTTTGGTAGCCCGTACCAGATTCGAACTGGTGATCTCCGCCTTGAGAGGGCGGCGTCCTAAACCGCTAGACGAACGGGCCATATGTAGCAAATGCAATGGCTGGGATGGAGGGAGTCGAACCCCCATTGACGGAACCAGAATCCGCTGTCCTGCCATTAGACGACATCCCAATGACTGCATCGCTGCGCTCGGCTGTGCCTTTGCGCAAGAAAGAAATATACGGGAAGTCCGGCCGTGACGCAAGCCCCAATTTTGACTTTTTTGAAATTCAGTCAAATACGGCCGACACGTGAAGGACCTGTGAAGCGCCAGCGACACGTACGGCGCCAAAGCCCGTAAAACATCCCGCATCTACCGCTGGTAGATTACAACAATGCAGCACTCACGGCTGATGGCACAATCGAACCGTCATCATTGCACGGATATCGAGGCGCCATGGACGAAGAGCTTGATTACCTATGGGAGACCCTGGGCCTCGAGATCACTGCTGACCTTTGGCCCGAACGGGACAAAATCCATCCCACCCTGCGCCCCGCCATCACGGTGATGCAGGCAAAATACCGCCGTGCATCCTTTTTGATCATGCGGATGTCATGGCACGCGGGACTCCCCGACCTTAAGCGAATCCAGGCAAGCCTCGTCGAGCTGTCCGGTATGCCGACTGTCATATCCGAGGCGCACCTGGAGCAGCGCCAACGCGAGCGACTGCAACAGCAGCGGATTCCCTTTATCTGCCCCGGTGTTCAGGCATATCTGCCCTTTATGGACGAGGAGTACTGGAGCGGCAAGCCCAACAAGCACGTAAAGGTCTACGGTCCGCACGAATGGGCACAGCTCAAGGATTGAGCCGAGCGAGCCCTCCGATGGAAAACACGTCCCACCCCGAGCGCTCAAAACGGGTCGCACTTTCCGCAGCCGCTACAGCAGCGCCTCGGTCCAAGCTGCTTCCCTAAAGCCGGGAATCGCAAAGTCGTCGCCCACCAACAGCGGACGCTTGACCAGCATGCCGTCGGTCGCCAGCAGCTCGTAGCACTCCCGATCCGTCATGCCCGCATCTAGACGCGCCTTCAGGCCCAGCTCTCGATATTTCATGCCCGACGAATTAAAGAAGCGCCGCACCGGCAGTCCCGAACGAGCAATCCAGGTCGCAAGCTCATCAGCCGTGGGATTGTCCAAAACGATATCGCGGTCGATATACTCTACCCCGTGTTCGTCCAGCCATGCCTTGGCCTTCTTACAGGTCGAGCACTTGGGATATTCAACAAACAGTACGGTCATGGGAATCCTCCGAATATAGATCGGCCAACGCAGGCACACGCCACACGAGGCGCCTTCGTATGATGGGCCAATTGTAGCCCACGGGTCACACGCTAAACGAACCGTACCCCGAATCCGCGTTTGATGAACGGCAGCAGCTCCATTGCCTCGGGCGTGATATGGCCCGCAACGTTCATGCGCTCGTCACCGGGAAGATCGACCCGCGCAATCTCAAGCTCGCCTTCGTAGCGCCCATATCCGCTATTGCTCACAGCGATCGACCCCGCCTTTCGCGGCAGGCCGGCTCCGGCATCCGTCGGCACGGAATCCGGCTTAAGCGTCGTACGCGACTCCTGAGACCTAAAGATGAGGGTGCTCGAATCGGGTCGGTCGTGATGAATCTGCCCACGCACATAGGCATAACCGGGCTCAAGCTCGCATTGCAGGTCCACGTATCCGGCGGAAACTTGAGCAAACTGCACCCAGCCCGCATCGGAAAGATCGGGGTCGCCGACCAACACAATGTCGCAATCGGCGCCATGTGCAAGCTCAAGCATATTGAGGGCAACCTTTGACGCGCGACCGCGCTGCGTCTCGACCGTCGGCAGTCCCTCGAATACCGGCCCGCGAACGTTGGCATCGCCCGGCACAAAAGCCATGATTTCGAATCCAAGCGCCGCAAGACGAAGATTCACCCGAGCAATGTCCTCCAGAGCTAAACCGGTATAAGGCTTGGGGTAAAAATTGTGGCAGGCGGCAAAACGAGTCACATCGGCACCGGCCTCACGCCACGATGCGATTTCATCAGAACTCACCGTCGATGCATTGACCACAATGCGAAATACACCGGACAGCTCCGCGACCCGCCGGGCGCTAAAGCCATAGTCCAAACGAAGGTATTCCAACCCCAGATCGCGCAGGTCCTCGATGCGCTCAAGCCCGAGCAAATCGCACGTGCGCGGCCCCACATCGGCAATGAGCGCAATGCCGCGGGCGGAAAGCAGCGACAGCACATGACGGACCTTATCGGCATACGCCGCTCCCCCATCCTCGGGAATATGCAGCGAGGTGAACGCATAGCGCGCACCCGCCGCGGCACCGTGTTCAATCGTCCGCTCAATATCCTGCAGAGGGTTGGAAAGATAAATCGAAATACCCGTTTTCACGCTTCAACACTCCTTTAAAAAAGGCCGGCGGAGCAGTTAGCCCCGCCGGCACAACCATAGCATCAAGAAATCTGCCGCGCGCCGCGAGCCCTGAGCAACACGGCTCGCGATATCAAACTACTCGCCAAAGAACTCGTTGATCTTCTGCTCGTCGACGCCAAAGAACCACGTCAGGACAAAGCCGGCGGCATAGGCAAGCAGCATAGCGGCAACGTAGCCGAGCTGCTGACCAGGAACGACGATCAGCAGGCCAAACAGACCGGAAACGCCCTGAGAAACCGTGCCGATGTGAAGCAGCGCCGCGAGCGCGCCGCCAAATCCGGCACCCAGGCAGGCCGTCACAAACGGACGAACGAGCGGCAGCGTAACGGCATACATCAGAGGCTCGCCCACACCGAGGATTCCAACGGGAATGGACTCTGCGACGTACTTCTTGAGCTTGGCGTTCTTGGTCTTAAAGTACAGCGCCAAACCGGCACCGACCTGGCCGCCGCCAGCCATCATAAGGATGGGGAGCAGGTAATTGATGCCCTTGGTAGCGCCGTCGGGATCGTTGAGCATAGCGTGGATCGGCGTGAGCGCCTGATGCAGGCCGACGGAAACCAGCGGCAAGAAGCCTGCCGACAGGATATAGCCGCCCAGGACGCCCAGCTTCTCGAAGATAAAGGTCAAAACGCTAAAGATGGCAGTCGTCAGCCATGCGCCAACCGGCTGGATGACGAGCATCAGAGCAAAGGCGCCGATGATGAGCACCAGCAGCGGGGACAAGAATGTGTCGAGTGCGTTGGGCATAACCTTGCGAATCTGACGCTCCATCCAGGCAAAAAATGCGCCAGCGATAAGAGCCGCGATCATGCCGCCCGCTGCGGGGTTGTACTGCGCATTGGTGAGCGGCAGCAGAATGGCAGCGGCAGGATCAGCCGCGCCAGGCGCAAGCAGGGGCATGGCACTGTTGGCGATACACATCATGCCGGCGATGCCGCCCAGCGCAGCGGAGCCACCAAACTCACGCGCCGCGTTATAGCCCACCAAGATGGGCAGATAGGCAAACAGGGCCCAGCCCATGGAACGAATGCCCTGGTACCACCACTCGCCTGCAAGCGCGCCTGCCGTCGAGACGTTAATGACGTTGCAGATACCGTTGATGAGGCCAGCCGCAATGAAGCCGGGAAGCAGGGCGACGAAGACATTGGAAATCTTCTTGAGGAAGGCCTGAACCGGCTTGGACTCGTACTTGGCCTTCTGCGCGGCCTTGTTTGTGGCCGCAGCGTCAACCACGCTCTCGTCGGCAACGCCTTTCGCAAGGCCGGTGAACTTGGAGAACTCCTCGAGCACCTTATTCACCTTGCCCGGACCCAACACGATCTGCATCGTGTCGTCCTCGACCAGGCCCATCACGCCGTCGAGTGCCTTAATGCCCTCCGTGTCAACGTTGCCCGTGTCTTTGACGGTCACGCGCAGGCGCGTCATGCACGCCGCGTTTGCCAGCACGTTGTCTTTACCGCCCAAAAGGTCCAGCAGCTTTTGAGCCAGCTCTTTGTTCGTCATAACTCCTCCTTGTATTGGGTATCTCGTCTGGATGTCGTATCAGATCACGCCGCGCACCTATTGGGCATCGGCATTGCTCTTCTCATGGCCACTCACCGCAGCACGGACATGGCCTCGCGCCCGCCCAAGAGCTACCGCAGCCTGCTCGGCATCGCAGTCCAGCAGCACCGAGACAATAGCGGTTTTTACGTGGCCGCCGGCATCTGCAAGCGCCTGAATAGCGCGCTCGCGCGTGCAGCCGGTCGCCTCCATCACGATGTTCTGGCCGCGCACCACCAACTTCTCGTTCGTCTGCTGCACATCGACCATCAGGTTTTGGTATACCTTGCCGATCTTGACCATGGCACCGGTTGAAATCATGTTGAGGATGAGTTTTTGAACCGTTCCCGCCTTGAGCCTCGTTGAGCCGGTCAGCACCTCGGGACCGGGCACGGGTTCAATGGCAAGATCTGCGCTCTCCCCGATCTTTGACCCTTGGTTGCAGGCAATTGCAATGGTCTTGCACCCAGTTGCCTTGGCGTACACAAGGCCGCCCACCACATAGGGAGTACGGCCGCTTGCCGCCAGGCCAACGACAAGATCCTTGTCCGAGAGTCCACGCTCCCGCAGGTCGCTCGCGCCAAGTTCCTCGCTGTCTTCGGCACCTTCGACAGCCTTGATAAACGCCGTCTCGCCTCCGGCAATGAGCCCGACAATCAGATCGGGTGACACGCCAAACGTGGGCGGACACTCCGAAGCGTCGAGTACGCCCAGACGACCGCTGGTGCCTGCGCCCATGTAAAAGACGCGCCCGCCGCGCTCGAGTGCCTCAGCAGCCCAGTCGATTGCTGTGGCAACCTGGGGCAGCACTTTTGTGACCGACTGGACGGCACGAAGATCCTCATCATTCATCGTCGTGACGATTTGCAGCGATGTCATCGTATCGAGGTCCATAGACCTTTGATTACGCTGTTCGGTCGTGAATTTTGTTAAATCGAGCATTTCATTCACCTCATCTTTCCTGTTTCTCGATGTAGTTTTGCTTAATGACATGTGTCGCCCGTTCGTAGTCGCTGGCAACGTAAGCAGCGTACAGGGCATCGACAACCATAAGCTGGGCCATACGCGAAGCCATGGCACCGCTGCGGACCAAGGGCTCACTCGCAGCGACGCCGAGCACGGCATCGGCCATGGTGGCAAGCTTGGATGATCCATCTACTTTGGTCACGGCCACAACGGGACAGTTGTGACGTTGGGCCTCGGCGGCGCAGCCCAGCACCTCTTGCGTCAAGCCCGAGTAGCTAAAGGCGATTGCCATATCGCCCTCATGCATGTTCTTGGCACACAAGAGCTGATCATGCCAGTCGTCGTACAGATGGCACTCTTTGTCGACACGCATGAGCTTTTGCGCCAGATCGTGCGCGACCAAACGAGAGGCACCGATACCGAACAGATTGACCGCGCGTGCCCGCTTAAGATAGGCCGCACATCGCTCCAAGACGGTGTAATCGAGCGTTCGCGCCGTCGCTTCGATCGTGCGCACGTTGCTTTTCATCACCTTCCCCACGATACGTTCGACGCTGTCATCCATGGAGATGTCCTCGAGGGCAACGTCTTTCTTGTCACCCAAGAGCGCCAGCTCGGCAATCAGTTCGCGCTGGAACTCCTTGTAGCCCGCAAAACCCAAGCGCTTGCAAAAGCGCAAAATGCTCGAGGGCGAGGAGAACGTGGCATCGGCAAGACCGCGGACGGACAGCCCGACCACCTCGTGCGGATGAGCGCTTACATATGCGATGACATTGCGTTCCGCCGGGCTCGCGCTGAGCTCACGCTCGCGAAGCCGCAAAAGCAATCCGTTTGCCATCTCAAACACCTCCGTTGAGAAGAATTAAAGACCAACGAACGATTCGTACCGGATATAAACAGCTTTTACGGTACATTGTGCCGCATCGTGGCGCACAAAGGGCGAGCGTTCTACCGCTCGCCCCTCAAATCCGACCGCTCGGAAATACGCGCGACACAAAATAATTCAACAAGATCGCATTATCAAAAACGGGCTTGTTACCGGCTAGCGCCTCGCATGGGCGCCGATCGGCCGAGTCGCATGGCGCACCAACACCGCTGCCAGCAATACCAACAGCATGGCGGTGACATAGCCCGCAGCATCGAATCCTAAATCGATAACGTCGAAATGCCTGCCGGGAACAAAGATCTTATGTACCTGATCGCCAACGGAGCAGACGGCGCAAAAGAGCAACACGGGCACGCAACGGGAGCATACGCTCCACGGACGCCTGGAAAAGCAAACCACGACCACCGAGGCGAACAATCCGACGAAGAAAAACTCTACGGTATGGGCAACGCGACGGACGTTCGTGCCCACCCACATGCGAATGGAAGCAAGTCGGCCAGACCGGACATTCGAAGCAGCCGAATCGGTGCCCCCGGTCATCCCGTTCTCGGTCTGAGCTTCACCCGCGACATCGGCAGCCTGTACGCCCGTAGCTTGACCCTCCACCACACGCGCGGTGGACTCGCTCAGCAACGACGTCTCCACCGCATTTTGCTCCGTCAGCACCCAGATGCCCGCCAGCGTTGCAGTAAACAGAACGATCGCGGTCCATCCGATTATTTGTTTTACGCGCGCCAAGGGCCTACCTCCTTTTTTGAATATCAGCGAGTGTAGCCCCAAATGGCATCGTCACCGTATCAAAATTTGAATCGCAACAGGAAGCGCCAAAGCGGCGCAAACCCCTACCCCGCCTCGCGCATCCAGCGATCGAACGTCCCCACGCACACGCCCAGGCACTTTGCTGCCTGGCTGCGGGTAATATCGCCTGCCTCATAGCTATCGCGTACCAGCTCAAACTGAGGAGGGCACGGCTTGCGAGGTCGACCGAAACGGACCCCTCGTGCCCGCGCCGCTGCAATCCCCTCCGCTTGGCGCCGATGGATATTCTCGCGCTCCACCTGCGCCACGTAGCTCAGCAGTTGCAGCACAATATCGGCAATCAGGGTATTGGTCACATCCGGCGCGCCGCTGGCCCTGGCGCGCGTGTCAAGCAATGGCATGTCCAACACCACAATGGCAACCCCGAGCTCCTTGGTAATGCGACGCCATTCCTCAAGAATCTCGGAGTAATTACGGCCAAGTCGGTCGATAGAAAGCACCACCAGCACGTCCCCGTCTCCCAGGACGTGCAGCAGCTCGCGATAGCGCGGTCGATCGAAGTCCTTGCCGCTCGCATGGTCGGCATAAATATTCGCCGAGCCCACGCCATAGGCGTCCAGCGCATCCAGCTGCCGATTAAGATTCTGATCGCGCGAACTCACCCGCGCATAACCATACACCGTCGCCATCTCATCCCCGCTTTCTTGTAAACCTGCCAAAAAGGGACAGGTTTATTTTGGTAGGTTTTACCTCTCGAATAGCAGGTAAGCGGGCGGCCGAGCAGACGGCAAGGTAGCCATGATCCAAATGCGGAGGGCGGCCCCGAAAGACCGCCCTCCGCTCTCCCGCCATGAGTCGAGATTTGGCTAATGGATAAGCTTAAAGTCCAAGTGCCCACGCGTGGTATTGACGCGCGAGACCTCGATAATCACGCGCTGGCCCAGTTCATAGCGAGTCCCCGTGTCGGCGCCCGTCAGCGTAAGCGCATCCTCGTCGAACTCGAACCACTCGTTGCCCAGGCTCTTGATCGAAACCAAGCCTTCGACCTGCGTCAGGTCCAAGCGCACAAAGAGGCCCATGCTGCTAACCCACGAGACGGTTCCGGCATAGCGCTCGCCCAGACGGTCCTCATAGTACTGGGCAATCTTGATCTTTTGCGTCGCATGGCTAGCGGCATCTGCCGCGCGCTCGGCATCGCTGCATGCGCGGCAGATCTGCGGCAGAATGCGCGGCAGCGACTCGCGCCCCTTGCCGATCAGCCGCGGCGTACGGACCAGGGCGTCCTTGCCGCCGAGCTGCTCATAGGCCAACTGCAGTTTGAGCACGCGGTGCACCACCAGATCGGGGTAGCGACGGATGGGACTCGTAAAGTGACAGTAGCACGGCGCGGCGAGCGCAAAGTGGCCCTCGTTGCGCGGCTTGTACAGTGCGCGCTGCATGCTGCGCAGAAGCAGCGTGTTGACGAGCGGTGCGTTGGCCGTACCGGCGGCAGCATCAACTGCAGCCTGTAGCTCATCGGGACTCCCCAGGGCGATACCGGCAGCACGGCGATCGTCGATGATGCCCAGCTGCGCCAGCGCAACGGCGGCACCGTGCAGGCTATCGGGGCTCGGATCCTCATGCACGCGATAGCAGGCCTCGATATCACGGTCTGCCAGCCACTCTGCAACGCACTCGTTGGCGAGTAGCATGGCTTCCTCGATAAGCGACGTGGCACACGAACGCTCGCGCGCCACAATCTGCACGGGTACTCCGTCCTCATCCAATAGAGCGCGAATCTCGGCCGTGTCAAAATCGACTGAGCCGCGGGCACGACGAATACGACGGCGAAGTTCGGCGAGTTCGTTGGCGGCGACAAGGAAATCGCCGAGGTCGACGTTATAGCCGCGAGCAGTTTCCTCGCACGCAAGACCGCGCTCAAGCGCCTCCTCGCGCGAGGCCTCAGCAGCCGCAACATCCTCAGCGGCGCCTTCCAGCACCCCATACTCCACCGCGCCGGCACGCACCAGCAGCGCCTCGGCGCCGTCATAGTCCATACGCACACGCGAGCGAATCACGCTGGGGTACGGATCGTAATGCCGCACGCGACCCTGCGCATCGAGTTCAATGTCAACGGTAAACGCAAGACGGTCCTCGTCAGGGCGAAGCGAACACAGGTCACAGGACAGGCGTTCGGGCAGCATGGGAAGCACGCGATCGGCCAGATACACCGATGTCGTACGATGGCGAGCCTCAAGATCGATATGCCCGTCCCAAGCCACATAGTGAGAAACGTCAGCGATATGCACACCCAGCTTGTAGCCACCCTCGGGCGTGCGCTCAAGCGAAATGGCATCGTCAAAGTCGCGCGCGTCGACCGGGTCGATCGTGATGACAAAGCGGTCGCGCAGATCGCGGCGGAGCGGGTCCTTAAGCGCCGCGGACACATCGAGCGAAAGTCCCTCGGCCTCGTCCAGCGCGGCCTCGGGATAGCTATCGGTATAGCCGTAACGCGCCATCACGTATTGAACGCCCAAATCGGGCGCGTCATCTCCGCCAATGCGGCGTTCGATCGTCACGGTGCCCGATTCCAGGCGCGTCGGGTAGGTCAAAATGCGCGCGACAACGGCATCACCCGGGTGGACGCCCAGACGATCCGCCGAGGTATCCTCGGGCAGAATGAAGAAGTCGGCCTTCAGGCGCGAATCGAGCGGCTCGATCACACCGAGCGGACCAGCGGTCTGGTACGTACCCACCACGCTTATGGCTGCGCGCTCAACCACGCCTTCGATCACGGCGCGCCGCTCACCGTGCGGGCTGTTCTTAATGCTCACGGCAACGGTATCGCCATCCATGATCTCGCGCTTACCGCGGCCCATAACCTTGTAGTCGCCGCTCTCGGTTATGACATAGGCGCCATGCTCATGGAGCTGCACGCGCCCGGTCAGGCTCGGACGGCGTTCGCTGCGCACCGGCCCACGCTTATTGCGAGCACCGCGCTTATGCTTGTTATTGCGCCCCATGGCGCCTCCTTGCTATCGATGACGAACTCCAAAGAGTCTACCCAAATGATTCGCTTTCCTGCCGTCCCCTAGAGATCAAAAAACGGGCCGCCCCATAAGAGACGACCCGTTGGAAGGGATGAATTCCAGGCATGCCTACACGCGCAGGTAGCGGCGCATGGCTATGGCAGAACCAAAGAGACCGATAATCACACCGACCAGAATCAGCGCAGCATAGGTCACCAGGTAGTACTGCATCGGCAGGGCAAACGACATCCAGCCGATGCTCTCCTGCAAACGCGGAATCATCAGATTGCGCAGCAGCTCCAGAACGCCGATGGAAAGCAGCGAGCCCAAAATGGCCTGCAGTACGCCCTCGGTGATAAACGGGCCGCGAATGAAGCCGTTGCTGGCGCCGACCAGACGCATAATCGCAATCTCACGACGACGCGCCGTGATGGACAGGCGAATCGTGTTGTTGATGAAGATGAATGCGATAAAGGTCAAAAGGCCAACGAGCACCACGGCGGCGATGCGGATGTAGTTGGTCACCTGGAACAGGCGGCTCACTTCCTCTTGGCCGTACAGCACGCTCGCGTTGACGTCGCCGTCATCCGCGATCTTCTGGAAGTCGGCGTTCTTCTTGAGCTTCTGGGCCGTGCTCTCGACCTTGGACGGATCGTCCATCTCAATTGCAAACGAAGCCGGCAGCGGGTTCTGGCCATCGAGCGCGCTCATGGTGGCGTCGGCGTTGCCCGACATCTTGCTCGTATACTCGGCCAGCGCGTCGTCCTTGTCCTTATAGGTCACGGACTTGACGTTATTCCACGTCTTAAGCTCGGCCTCAAAAGCCTGAACATCGGCCTGATCGGCGTCATCGCTAATGAACGCGTTGATGACAACCTGATCCTCGACGGTGCCGATCACGGAGTTCAGCATCGCGGAGCCCATGATGAACAGGCCGATGATAAACAGCGAAAGGAAGATCGTGATGACGGCGCCGAGCGAGGTAGTCCAGTTACGGAAGAAGTGACTGATTGCCTCTTTGAAGGAGTAGCCCACGTTAGTTGGTGCCATAGTTGCCGTAACCTCCCCTCTCCTGGTCGCGGATAACGTGGCCGCCCTCGAGGGCGATCACGCGACGGTGCATGCTATCGACCATCTCGCGGTCGTGCGTGGCGACGATCACGGTGGTGCCGGTGCGGTTAATACGCTCGAGCAGCTTCATGATGCCCAGCGAGATCGCCGGGTCGAGGTTGCCCGTGGGCTCGTCACAGATCAAAAGCGGCGGGCGGTTGACCATGGCGCGGGCAACGGCAACGCGCTGCTGCTCGCCACCGGAAAGCTGGTCGGGCAGCGAGTCCATCTGATCGGCCAGACCGACCAGACGCAGCACCTCCGGCACCTGGCTGCGAATGACGCCCTTGGGCTTGCCGATGCACTGCAGGGCAAACGCCACGTTTTCGTAGGCGGTCTTTTGCGGCAGAAGCTTAAAGTCCTGGAACACGGCGCCAATCTGGCGGCGCAGGAACGGAACCTTGCGGTTCTTGATCTTCATGAGGTCCTGACCGGCAACCAAGATGCGGCCGCTCGTCGGCTTGACGTCGCGGTTGAGCGTCGACAGCAGCGTGGTCTTACCCGAGCCGGAATGACCGACCAGGAAGACGAACTCGCCCGGATAGATCTCGATGTTGATGTCGTCGAGTGCAGGCTTGTTGGGCTGTGCCGGATAGATCTTGGTGACATGCTCCATAAGGATGACGGGCTCGACACCGGCCTGCTTGGCCATCTTCTTGCGGCTGGCTTGCGGATCGATGGGCGCAAACACCGACGTAAAATCGGGGTTGTTGAGCGCGTTATCGAGGCTTGCGACCTCGGCGGCCTGATCGCTCTCGACCACCGGGGCAGCAGGCTGCGTGGGATCGGGAATAGCGGCAAAGAGACCGGACTGCGCAGGCTGAGGAACCGGCGTCGCAGGGGCCATGGGGTCGGGAATGCCGGCCATGGTAGGCTGCGGCGTGGCGGCGCCAGCCTGAGGCTGCTCCACGCGAGCGGTCACGGCCTGAACGGGCTCAAAACCCGCCGTGCCGGAAAGCGCGACATCGCTGGTGGGATTGTAGGCAAAGGGATCGGATGCCGGCTGTGCCTGATCTGCCGGCTGAGCGGGGGCCTGAGCAACAGGCTGGCCCTCTGAATCCGGAGTGGCGAAACGACTGCCCTGGACGCCCGTCTGCGTCTTGGGGGCATCATCGCCCGCACCGGAGGTACGGAAGTGGTTACCCACTGGTGCTCCTTATCGTCGTGCGTTTAAACTACATGAGCGCTTTGTATTTTAGCAGCATTAGCTTTACTGCACATAAGAAGCATGGCGGGGTTTGGGTCTCACCGACCGGGCGCAGGGTTACCTCCCAAATCGTCCTCGCGCATGGCCTGCGGCTACTATGGGGCCGACGCACCAACTTGAGATGCTGCGCATACAAAGTTGGAAGGGTCTGAATTGCACTTTGTTGGGATGGGCCCGTTTCCCCATGGGAACTTTGCTTGGCAGGACTCTAATTTAAATTCAGCATAAACAGGGGCGCCCTCTTTGAGGACGCCCCTGTTCTGGCTTGTTTGCGGTTGTCGACGCGATACTTTGCCTCGTCTTGCCTTATGCCAAGAACTCCTTGGTGGTCGCCACGATGTTGGCGGCGTCCAGGCCGTACTTGTGCAGGAGCTCGGCACCCGGGCCGGACTCGCCGAAGGTGTCGTTGACGCCAATCTTCTTGAGCGGCGTCGGGCACTGCTCACACAGGACGTCGGCAACGGCGCTGCCCAGGCCACCGATCACAGAGTGCTCCTCGACGGTCACGACGTGGCCGGTCTTGGTGGCGCTCTTGACGATCAGGTCGGCATCGATGGGCTTGATGGTGTGCATGTTGATGACCTCGGCGTCGATGCCCTCGGCAGCGAGCTGCTCGGCGGCCTCGAGAGCCTCGCCGACCATCAGGCCGCAGGCGATGATGGTCACATCGGCGCCCTCGCGCATGACAATGCCCTTACCCAACTCGAACTTGTAGGTCTCGGGGTCGTTGATAACCGGCGAGGCCAAACGGGCGAAGCGCATGTACACCGGACCGTCGCACTCGTAGGCGGCGCGCGTCACGGCGCGGGCCTCCACGTCGTCGGCGGGAACAATTACGGTCATGCCGGGGATGACGCGCATGAGGGCGATATCCTCGCAGCACTGGTGCGTGGCGCCGTCCTCGCCCACCGAGATGCCGGCGTGCGTGGCACCGATCTTAACGTTGAGGTGCGGGTAGCCGATGGAGTTGCGGACCTGCTCAAAGGCGCGACCGGCAGCGAACATGGCAAAGGTACTCGCGAAGGCAACACGACCAGTGGTCGCGATACCGGCGGCGACGCCCATCAGGTTGCTCTCGGCAATGCCCACATCGAAGAAGCGGTCGGGGCAAGCGGCCTTAAACTTACCGGTCTGCGTGGCGGCGGCCAGGTCGGCGTCGAGGACCACAAAGTCATCGTGCTCGTTGGCGAGCTCGACGAGGGCCTCGCCGTAGCTTACACGCGTGGCGATTTTCTTGACGTCTGCCATCCTAGAGCTCCTCTCCGGCGGCCGTGAGCTCTGCCATGGCCTGCTCAAACTGTTCATCGTTGGGGGCCTTGCCGTGCCAGCCAACCTGGTTCTCCATAAAGGACACGCCCTTGCCCTTTGTGGTCTCGGCGATAATGGCGGTCGGCTGCCCCTTGGTGGCGCGAGCCTCGGCAAAGGCGGCGCGGATCTGGTCGAAGTCGTTGCCGTCGGCGAGCTCAACCACGTGGAACTTGAACGCGCGGAACTTGTCGGCGAGCGGCATGGGGTCGTTGACCTCCTCGACGGGACCGTCAATCTGAAGGCCGTTGTGGTCGACGATCACGCAGAGGTTATCGAGCTGCTGGTTGCCGGCAAACATGGCGGCCTCCCAGACCTGGCCCTCCTCGCTCTCGCCATCACCCAGCAGGGCGTACGTGCGATAAGTATCGCCCCAGTGCTTGGCGGCAACGGCCATGCCCACGGCGGCGGAAATGCCCTGGCCGAGCGAGCCGGTGGACATGTCGACGCCCGGGGTGTCGTTCATGTTGGGGTGACCCTGCAGGTGGCTGCCGATGTGGCGCAGCGTCTCAAGATCCTCCTTGGGGAAGAACCCGCGCTCGGCGAGCACGGCGTACAGGCCCGGAGCGCAATGGCCCTTGGAGAGCACAAAACGGTCGCGATCGGCCTTGCGGGGATCGGACGGGTCGACGTTCATTTCCTCAAAGTACAGATAGGTCATGATGTCGGCAGCACCGAGCGAACCGCCCGGATGGCCGGACTTGGCAGCGTGCACGCCGGTGACGATGCCCTTCCTTACCTCGTTGGCAACCTTTTTGAGCTCTTCGTCGCTCATTGTGCCTTCCTTTCATCCTCTTTAGACAAGATGCGCACGGCACCGAAGGTAATCCCAACACAGCCGCAATGCACGTACGTCATTCATTATGCTGGAAACTGATGGCTTTACCAGAGTTTTTATCATTATTTGAACAATTTAGCAGGCAGAACCGCTGATGAAACGGTTTATCAATGTGAACGTCTTTTGGATGGAACGCGGTCGCCCCTACGCGCTAATGTCCTTGAATCCCTCGCCGAAGGCTTCCGTAACGTCAGCGACCGTCACAATGGCGTGAGGATCGCGCTCGCGCACGATCGTCTTAAGGGTATTGAGCTCTCGACGGCTCACGATGACCATGATCACCGGCTTCTCGGCACCCGAATACATGCCAGTCGCCTTAAACTTGGTACAACCACGACCCAGGCCATACATAATATCGGCAGCGATATCAGGGAACTTGTCCGAGATGATGAGTACCATACGACGCTTGTTGCCGCCATCGACCACGGCATCGATCACGTAGCCGCTAATGACCATCGAAAGGCCTGCATATAGTGCATTTTCGATTGAAAAGACCGGAGCCGACAGCGCACATACGGCAACATCGATCGCCATGACGGTCGAGCCCACGGGCAGCGAGGTATTACGCGAGATGATTTGGCCAATCGTGTCCGAGCCGCCGGTGTTGGCGCCGGCGCGCAGCACCATGCCATAACCGATGCCCGTGATGATGCCGCCCCACATAGCGGGCAGCATCAGATCGGCATGTGCCAGCGGCGCCACAAACGGAGCGAACAGGTCGGTGAAAAAGCCCAGCAGCACAAAGCCTGTCGCCGTCTGCACCACGTAGAACATGCCACCCTCGCGCATAACGACCAGCAGCAGCAAGGCGTTCATCACGATCGTCTGAATACCAACGGGAAGCGATAGACCGCGCGATGCGCCGACCGCCTGGATAATGGTGGCAAGGCCCGTAACGCCACCGGCAGCAAGGCCGTTAGGAATCAAAAACAGGTCGGTCGCAATAGCGGCCAGAGCGCACCCCAACATAATCTGGGGCAGGTCGTGAAAGAAGTTCATCGAAAGAATGCGCTTAATGTCCAGACGATATGCCATGCTGCCTCCCTCAAAAAAGCGCACCCCATCGGATGCGCTTTGAACTTCTTCTTGTATTCGATTCTACCGATTCGCCGGACAAAAACCACCCCTGCGCAGGGTTTATTCCGAATACAAACCCGTCCAACCGTTGGGCTTAGCATCGGCTTGAAGCCGCCCGATGTTTTAGATCTCCGAGCCTTCTACATCGGCGTTGCCGGTAGCCCAACGGTGATAGCCAATCACAAACGGATCCAAATCGCCATCGTCAAGAACGGCCTCGACGTTGCTGGTCTCCACGCCCGTACGCAGGTCCTTAACCATCTGGTACGGGTAGAGCACGTAGCTGCGGATCTGGTTGCCAAAACCAATCGTGGTCTTGGGTCCGCGAATCTCGTCCAGGGCCTCGGCACGCTTCTCGAGCTCAATCTCGTACAGGCGAGCCTTGAGGATCTGCATGCACGCGGCCTTGTTCTGGATCTGGCTGCGCTCGTTTTGGCAGGTAACCACAATGCCGCTGGGGAAATGCGTCACGCGCACGGCGGAGTCGGTGGTGTTTACGCCCTGGCCACCCGGGCCACTTGCGTGGTACACGTCGACGCGGATGTCGTCGGGGTTGATCTCGATATCGATATCGTCGGGCAGCACCGGAATGACCTCGACGCCGGCAAACGTTGTCTGGCGGCGCTTCTTGTCGTCGGTGGGGCTAATGCGCACCAGGCGGTGGACACCGGCCTCGGCGCGAAGCATGCCAAAAGCATCCTTGCCTTCGACGGTAAAGGTCGCGCGATCAATGCCAATGACCTCGGCCGCGGGGCAATCGTTGATGGTGACCTTCCAACCGCGGCGCTGGCAGTACTTCATGTACATCTTAAAGAGCATGAAGGTCCAATCCTGGGCCTCCAAACCACCCTGCCCGGGCTTGATGGTCACAATCGCGTCGCCATGGTCGAACTCCCCGGTAAACCAGCTCGCAAGCTCAAGCTCGTCGATGGCGCGGGCCAGGCGTTCTGCCGTAGCGGCAGCCTCCTCGCGCAATGCGACGGCGTCGGGGTCATCCCCCATCTCCTCGGCAAGCTCCAGCGCAGCGCGGGCATCGGAAAGCTCGCCGCGCGCGGTGTCCACGGCAGCGATATCTTCCTTGGTGCGCGCGATCTCCTCCATCGTGGCGCGAGCGGCATCGGCGTCGTCCCAAAAGCCCGGGGCGACGCTTTTGGCCTCGAGCTCCGTTACGCGGGTGCGCTTCTCGTCCAAATGGAGGTACGACTCAACCTCACCGAGCCGGTCCGCAAACGCGTCCAGCTCGGCGGGCGTTACCTCTAAAGCCTCAGCCATTAACGATTCCTGCCGTGGCAGTACTTGAACTTCTTACCGCTACCGCAAGGGCACGGGTCGTTGCGGCCCACGTTGACGTACGGATCGTCGCTCTCGGACTTGCGGTAGGTCGTCACCTTGCCACCGTTGTTGACGGCAGCCGGACCACCCTGGACAGCCGTGCGGGCCTGCACCTGCGCCTGCTTGCGCAGCACCGAGTCGCCGTTGTCACCATCGACCTCGGCAGGACCGGAGAAGTGCGCACCCTCGAGCGCGGGCTCCTCCTTGTGCTCCACGACACGCGGGGCAGCCTTGATCTCGATGCGCAGAACCGTGCGCAGGTAATCCTCGTACATGGTGTCGACGAGTATCTGGAACGCGCCGTAGGCCTCGGTCTTGTACTCGACCAGCGGGTCGCGCTGGCCAAAGCCGCGCAGGCCGATGCCGGTCTTGAGGTAGTCCATCTCCTGCAGGTAGTTCATCCAGCGGGTATCGATGACGCGCAGCATGACCTGGGTGTTGAGCTCGCGCATCAGGTCCTCGCCCAAGCGCTCGGCTTTCATGTTGTAGCACTTCTCTACGTAAGCCAGGACATCGGCAGCTAGGGCCTCATAATCCTCGTCGGGGAACTTCGGCGTATCGATGTGGCCGGTGAGCTCCACAACCCACTTGCGCAGGCCCTCCAGGTCGCGCTCGCCATCGTGACTGTCCTTGGTGCAGAACTCCTGCACGCAGCGGTACACGGTATCGTGCATGACCTCGGTGATGTGGTCGGTCAGATCCTTGCCGTCCAGAATCTTATTGCGCTCGGCGTAGATGACCTGGCGTTGCTTGTTCATGACGTCGTCGTACTCAAGGACGCTCTTACGCATGGAGAAGTTGATGCTCTCGACCTTGTGCTGGGCGCTCTCGACAGCCTTGGAGATGATCTTGTGCTGGATGGGCATATCGTCGCCCATGTCAGCCGTGACCATCATCTTGGAGACGCGGTCCATCTTGTCGCCGCCAAACAGACGCATGAGATCGTCCTCGAGCGACAGGTAGAACTGGGTCTCGCCCGGATCGCCCTGACGGCCGGAACGGCCGCGCAGCTGGTTGTCGATACGGCGGGACTCGTGGCGCTCGGTGCCGATAACGGTCAGGCCGCCGGCGGCAAGAACGCGCTCGCGCTCGGCCTTGCAAGTCTCCTTGGCCTCGGCGTTAAACTGCTCAAGCTGCTCGGGCGTTACGTCCTCCATGGTCAGGCCCTCGTACTCCAGGCGCTCGCGCACCAGCTCGTCGGGGTTACCGCCCAGCAAGATGTCGGTACCGCGGCCGGCCATGTTGGTAGCGATGGTCACGGCGCCATAGCGACCAGCCTGGGCAACGATATGGGCCTCGCGCTCGTGGTGCTTGGCGTTGAGGACCTCGTGCGCGATGCCGCGCTTGGTAAGGGCGGCCGACAGTTTCTCGGAGCTTTCGATGGAGACGGTGCCCACCAGGACCGGCTGGCCCTTGGCGTGACGTCGCTCGACGTCGTCGGCAACGGCGTTGTATTTGGCCTGGATGGTGCGGTACACCAGGTCCTCGTGGTCAACACGCTGCACGGGCTTGTTGGAGGGGATGACCTCGACGGGCAGCTTGTAGATCTCGCGGAACTCGGCATCCTCGGTGAGTGCCGTACCGGTCATACCGGAGAGCTTGTCATACAGGCGGAAGTAGTTCTGCAGGGTGATGGTCGCCAGCGTCTGGTTCTCCTCGCGCACGAGCACGCCCTCTTTGGCCTCGATGGCCTGGTGCAGGCCCTCGGAGTAACGGCGGCCTTCCATAATGCGGCCGGTGAACTCGTCGACGATCTTGACCTCGCCGTTGGTGACCACATACTGCTTGTCGCGGTGGAACATGTACTGGGCCTTCAGCGCCTGCTGCAGGTGGTTGACCAGCTGGCCGGAGAGATCGGCATAGATGTCATCGATACCCAAGCGGCGCTCAATCTTCTTAAGGCCGCGCTCGGTGGCGGCGATAGTGTGCTTGGCCTCGTCCATGACGTAGTCGCCCGTGGGCTCAACGTCCTCGGTGGCGGTGAGCATGTCGTGCGACACGTCCTCGCCGCGCTCAAGGCCGCGCACGGCACGCGCGAAGTCCTTGTAGGTGCTGGCGGACTTGGTGCCGGCGCCCGAGATGATGAGCGGGGTACGTGCCTCGTCGATCAGGATGGAGTCGACCTCGTCGACGATGGCGTAGCTGTGGCCGCGCTGTACGCGCTGCTCGGGGCGGGTGACCATGTTGTCGCGCAGGTAGTCGAAACCGAACTCGGAGTTGGTGCCGTAGGTGACGTCTGCCTGGTAGGCCGGACGCTTGAGCTCGAGCGGCATGTTGTTCTGGAGCAGACCGACGGTCATGCCCAGGTACTTGTAGATGCGGCCCATCCACTCGGAGTCGCGCTTGGCAAGGTAATCATTGACAGTAACGACGTGCACGCCCTTGCCGGCAATAGCGTTGAGATAGCCAGCCAACGTGGAGACGAGGGTCTTACCTTCGCCGGTCTTCATCTCGGCGATGTGGCCCTCGTGCAGTGCCATGGCGCCAATGAGCTGCACGTCAAAGTGGCGCATACCCATGGTGCGCTTGGAAGCCTCACGCACGGTGGCAAAGGCCTCGGGGAGCATATCGTCGAGCGACTCGCCGTTGGCGTAGCGCTCACGGAACTTATCGGTCTGGGCGCGGAGCTCCTCCTCGGTCATCTTCTCAAACTGGGGCTCAAGACCGTTGATCTGGTCGACGATCTTGTAGTAGCGCTTAAGGTCCTTATCGGATCCAAAGGACAGCAGCTTTGACATGAATCCCATGTTGTTTCCTTTTTGGCCATCGCCCACGCCGTGCAGCTGCGGGCGAGTTAAACACAGATGATTGTACTTTAGCCAAACAAGGCGCGGCCTATACGGTCGACCTCGACCGCCACGTAATAACTATGACCAACCTGCCACAATGGGACAGGTTTATTTTGGCAAGTTTTATCTGAGCAAACGCCGTCTCTCTGCCATTTGGTGCCACGGGGACAGGTTAGCTTGCACCAATAAAAAGAAAAGGGCCGCGCACCCAAATGGATGCACGGCCCTTATGCCATGAATGCGAGCGATTCCGCGGCGAGCTATTTACTCAGCAGCCTCGGTGGTCTCGGCCTCGGCAGCGGCCTCCTCGACGGGAGCCTCTGCGGGAGCCTCGGCGGCCTGCTTGGCAGCCTCCTCGGCGAACTTAGCAGCACGCTTAGCCTTCTCGGCAGCCTTAGCCTCAGCGGCGGCCTTGCGAGCGGCCTCGGCCTCAGCAGCCTTGGCGGCCTTGGCAGCCTTGGCCTCCTCAGCCTTCTTGAGCTGGGCGGCAGCGGCGCCACCGAACTTGTCGGCGAAGCGCTGGACGCGTCCACCGGTGTCGACGAACTTCTGCTGGCCGGTGTAGAACGGGTGGCACTCGTTGCAAAGCTCGACCTTCATCTCGGACACGGTAGCGTGCGTCTTGAAGGTGTTGCCGCAGGAGCACGTCACCGTGCACTCGACATACTGGGGATGGATACCCTGCTTCATGGTAGGACTCCTTATTGGTCAGGCGCTGGTTACCGATCAGCGCATAAGGCGTCTTGGTTTCCGACCAAGACAACAAACTCGGCTATGGTACCACGGCGCCGCGCGTCCCACAAAAGGTTCACGGTCTTTTCGGAACGACACGAATCTGACCCATCGAAACACATCTCCACCGTTCCTTCAACTGGGAAAATGCCGTCCCCGGGGCCTGAGAAGGGCCCCGGGGACGTTCGACTGACTGCGGGAACGGCCTTTCCGCTCAATGTGTTCGGCTGAGATCGGAAATCAGCCAAACTGAACTAGGTTCAGCTGGCATGGTTAAAAACGGGGGCGACGCTTTTGCGTCACCCCTCGTCCCGGCCGGTTGCTTTAGTTGTACACACGGTAGTTACACTTGAACTGGGTTATGTGTCCATAGTTGGAGCGGTACCAACCCGACGTATAGCTGATTGCCTCTGCGCCTAGATAGTCGTAGCCCTTGTTGTAGCGAAGCTGACGGTAGGTCGTGTCGTACTCTGCTACGTAAAACGTGTCTCCAGAGAAGGCTTTGTACCGGTCTTTAACCGTCGAAGCCATGTACGCGGGTTCGACATCGCCTTTCTCTCCGTTGAGCGCATAGACGGGTGCCGCGATTCCGCATAAAGCCGTTGCCACGAGGATGGCGTAGACAGCCATGCGCGACGCGTTGGACTTCAGCTGTTCAAATAGTTTCATGTCATTCACCTTCCTCGTATGTATCGAGGTATTCCTGCTTGAGCGTCTGCGAGGACGACTTGATCTTTTCCACGAGCGTGCCGGCCTCGATGAAGTAGAACGAGTTGGTGAGGTCTGCCAGGTCGTCGAGCAGATGGCTTGAAATGAGCACGCTGCGTCCCCGCGCCACTTCGCTGCGCATCGCGTCGCAGGAGGTTTTCCGTTTTCCCGGATCGAGACCGTTCAGCGGTTCATCGAGGATGAGGTACGGGCAATCGGTCGCTATCGCCATGGCAAGCTTTACCTGCTGCTTCATTCCTGTCGAGAGTTTACGGGTCGGCTTGTCGAGATATGGGGAGATTCCGAGGGAGCTGCAGAGCGAGTCGATGTCGGCGGCCGATTTCCACGCCTCCCTAACGAAAGCAAGGTGCTCGAGGGCTGATAGCGTGGGATAGAGATCCGCGCCGCCTGAAGAGCTCAGGTAGACGAGTTCTGCAAATTCGGCTGATCGACGTTGGCTGATTCCGTCTGCCGCCAGGCTTCCCGAGTGGATACGGGTGGGAAATTGGCCCGACAGCGCTTCAAGAAGGGTGGTTTTCCCCGAGCCGTTGGGAGCAACGAGGCCCGCCGCCGTTCCCGGGCTCAGGAAAAGCGACCCGATTGAAAGTATCGTCGTGCTTCCGTATCCCACGCTCGCGTCCAGAAGTTCGAGCCCATGGTGCTTTTTCGCGGGTCCAGGCTGTCTGGGCGAACGTGTCGCAACGGCGCCGACCGCAAAAAAGACCGCGACGTATGCCAGGGCCACGGCAAGCATCGATGCGCTGCCTGAACCGGAGCCAATGAATTCTGTCGGGAAGCATCCTACGTAACCCGTTGCCTCGATAGGCGAGAATACGGCCAGCGGCAGGAGATTGAGCGCGGCGTTATGCTCCAGTGCCGAATCGGACAGTAACGGGAATACCGGGGCCGCGACAAGCAGCGCGGAGGTGAGGGGGCCCGCGAGGACGCGCCTCGTTGCGGTCGATAGGACGACGGAGCAAACGGATATCAAGGTTCCGCCCGCAAGAAGCGCGATAAGCAGGGCTGTGAAGACGTTTCCCGCAGTCGTGGTGGTAAGCGCGCCGTCATGGAAGAAGGCGATCGGGTACCCAATTTGCCCGAAGCCGTTTAGGGCCAAGGCGTAAATGCCCCCGGGTGCGAGGCCGGCGAGGAGCATCGCGGTCCCCGCGGCGATTATCGAAAACACGATCTGGATAAGGCGCCGGAATTTGGGCACGGGCGCCTTCGCCGCCAGGGTCCCGGGCCTTGTGGCGCCGAGCACGAGTATCGACGAGAGAAGGAAGGGAATGAAGGGAAGGAAAGACGGCACCATGGCAACGGCGTAAGGCAGGAAGGAAAGGAATGGCAGGTCGTTTGCGGAGGCCGGGATATCCGTGATGCCGGAACTGCTCAGAGCACGGCAATATGCGAGCTCCGCGTCATTGGTCTCTCGGTCTCCCACGATGGACCCGGATTGGAAGCCTTCGCCCATGAGCGCGTAGTAGCTCTCGGCAGAATCGAGAAAGGCGGCGTCGGTTTGAGCGGCAAGGGCGGCGTTCGCGTATCTTGCAAGCTCCGCGTCATTTTGCTGCTCTGGAGATAGGTCTGTGCCGCTGGCCTGGGGCGCGCGCGTATTGAATGCGTCGACAAAGCTCTGCATGCCCTGCTTCATAAAGAAGGGCCCGTAGATGGGTGAATTGAACGCAATGGGGACGGAGAAGGCTGCAGCGAGAACGAGCGTACAAATCCATACGGCCTTGTCTCTTAGGATTAGTTTGAGAAGAAGTCGACAGTACATTTAGAAGCACCTACATTCCTCAAAGCATCGTTAGATTAATGATGACAGACCGAATGAAGATACGTGCGACGGGGGCGAGGCGAATGGCTGAGCGGTATCGATACGCGGGTTCAACGGTATCACATTGGCCACATAGATTTTTAACTTACATTTCTACCCGCCCTTTTCGTAGAGTCTCCGATACGTGCTTAGCGCACCCTCGGCGCGTCCGGCAGGCTTTGCGAAATGGGATCCAGGAGACTTCGGCGCAGCATCATCTTGCGGAATGCTTCTAATGAGCCTCCCATCCTTCAAAAACAGAATCTCATCGCACAGCCTATCGACCGAATCCAAGATGTGGGATGACATGATGATGCACGTACCAGAATCGGCCAGCTTCCTGAGAATCTCGGAATGCAAGTCCACCCTGCTGGGGTCGAGCGCGTTCATGGGCTCATCTAATAGAAGGTACCGCGCGCCCGTCGCATACGCAATCGCCAGGGTAAGCTGCTGCTTCATGCCCTGGCTCAGAGTGCGGATCCTCATCTTCGCGAACTCGCCTATCTGCGTTTGTTCCACTATCTCTTCGATATCGCGAGCATGCGGCCACATATCGCAAACCATCTTGAGGTGATCTTCCGCACGCAATCCGGGATACAGCAGCGTCCCCTCACCAGGTGCATAGAAGATCATAGAACGGACCTCTCTCGCACCCGTACCCTGCACCTCATCCAGAACGATGCTCCCGTCCACGCGAGGACCCGGCAAACCTGCCATCGCACGCAGCAACGTCGTCTTTCCATGCCCGTTCGGAGCGACGAGACCGTAGACCGTACCCGGGGCAAACTCAGCGTTCACCGAATCTACGAGCACCTTCTTTCCATAAGAGATCGTCAGCGTTTGAAGGTCAATCATCGAGATCATCCCCTTTCGATCTTTGGAACACTCAGGCGCACCATCAACGGAGATACGGCGCCCAAGACCACCAGCAGAGCGCCCGATGCGCCGACGACCTCTCCAAAAGGCATCGCGTTCGTCCCTCGCCCAAGGAACCCAATCGTCCCCACCTGGGAAGCGGGATCAAACGAGGCGAATGGAGCCAGCAGCGCGACGCCCATGCCCACGCTTTCAACATGAGCGCTCAACGAACCCAACACCAAGAGAACCGCGCAAACCATTCCGGTGACAACGGGGTTGCGGCTAATCGCTGCTGTCAACGCAGCGACGACGGAAATCACGCCGTATGCCATGACCAGCAACGGAATACTGCACAACACCGCCTCCCCCACCATGGACGTTGTCGAAGCTCCCGCCCGAATGAGAGCGACGGGATACTCCGATCCACCCGCACCGTTCTTAATCACGGACACAACGACAGCGGGAACCATCGACACCAAAAGCAGCACCAAGCCAAGCAGGAGAGCCAGCGCAACAGCCGTCAGAAAACGCACATGCGCTGTTGCGGGGATCTGGAGAACCAGAAGGGAACGACACTGCAGGTGGGTGCACGCGAGCGATGTGACAACCACGGGCAACAGCAAAAATAAGGAGGGAAGCGCTGCCTGGAGATACGAAAGGAGGATTAATGGGGGCATCTTCGTACTTAACTCGTAAACCTTGGGGTCCGGCAAGCTCGCGATCGACTCAAGCAGAAGGGCGCGCGCCTCCGCACGAGAAGGAGTCTCCGGCTCGATTCCGATCGATTGCAGGAGAGTCGCATCTGCCGCGCCCAGCTCACCTCGAGCGCGCTCGTACGTCGCAAGGCTTCGAAACCCCTCCGCAGGCATAGGCGCGTACACGAAACCCGAAAGAGCATCCCGCATGTCTTCCAGGGCCGCTTTGCCCTCGACGTCCATATTCGCAGCGTTCTGCTCTAGATACCGATCTATTGAACGGAGCTCCCCATCCCTATACCGAACAGCGGAAACGTTATCAGCGTCAGGAAACATCTCGACCAGAGCCGGGGCCAGCATCGTCGTCGACATTGCAATCGCGCATACGGCGAGGGTAGGAGAACGCAGGAGCAGTTTCCCCATCGTTCTTACGTATGCAACGGCGGAGGCACAAGCGCTCGAACGAGTTGCCGTTCTCGATGCAGTGAAGGAACCTCTCTCAAGACAAATCGGGGATATCGGGCACGCGCAGCCGCTCTTTCCAGCAACGCAAAGCAGGCTAATTGCCAGCACCTCGATCCCGATTGCGCATACGAGGGCAATCGCGCCACGCTCGAAGCAAAGTCCAGGCAGATTCACTATCTGCGTTGTCGGGTACGGGCTATAGGCGCCGACGGTCAACTCAGTGTTCGCATACGTAAGGGGATTCAACAGGGCGAACTCACGTAAAGCGATGGATCTTCCGTAATACCCGGGAACCATCGTCACCCCCATCAGGGCACATACGAACACGATTCCAAGCGTAGGGTTATTGGCAATCTTCACGGCAAGGTGAACGACAAGCGAGATGAACGCTGCCACCAAGAATTGCAAGATGGCCGTCTGCGCGAACACCAGCCAAGCCGGTTTGATAACCGGAGTCGCATATTGAATGTAGCCTATCGGATAGAACGGCGAGCCCGGGCCATTCTTCACAAGCGCGGCGATTATCCCTGGAAGATTGATGGCGAGGACGGCAAGCATTGCAAAAACACTCGCCCATACGCTCGATGCAACAAGTCTACCCAGCTCGCCCATCGGTGCCTGGATGATGAGCTTTTCACGTTTGTTAAGACGCGCGGCAAGGAACGAGACGGCAACGGCCGTTGCGACCCATAGCAAGTACTCCTTCGATCCGTCATAATAGGTGTACTCTCCATCCGATATCTGCAGAAACGGAAGTAGGGGAGAGAGCGGTGCCAAGATAAGACGTCCCGCGGCAAGAGGGTACAGAAGCGCGGGCATGCTTGATGAAGAGGTATAGACACCGTCCTCCCCCGCATTCACAAGCGCATCCGCATAGGATGCTGACAATTCCTGCTCAACACGGGTTATTCCCGACTCGAGGTATTCGACCCGTCCGTCGATGCCAGCCGCGCTCCTGAAGACGGGCAGAGCACAAAGAACCATCAACGCAACAACGACAACACAGAGCGACCTGGAGGAGAGAAGCGACCTAAAGATCGCCTTCGAGATTTTGAGCATATTCATCGCCAACCTTAACCTCATCCAGTCGGAACAGAGGGGCCGAACAAAATGCTCGGCCCTTCCTCGCATCTAGTAGGTGCTATAGACAAATTGCCATTTATCAGTTGTGCCAAGAACACCACAGGAGCACATTGCAGCGAGGCGGGATTCCCTATGATGCGCGGATCGGCGATAGCCATTTCGGTAGGAGATCGTCTTGTAAGAGATGTTGAACATCGAGATGCTGTGCCCGCTTACGCCGCGAGGACAGCTGTAGCTCCAGTAGGTATCGACGACGTCGTCCGTATACCCGAGGGGCTCAACGAGGGCACACTGGCTGCTCTCCTGGGAAGGAGGCATCGGGGTATCCGCAAAAGCGGGGGCTCCCGGCAGCAACAGACAAAGAGCGAGGCCGAGGAAAACCAAGAGCTTACACTACTTAACAGTACTGAACATAATCCTCTCCAATCTAGAGGGGTTTCGGTTGCAGCATGCTGTGATTACTTGCCGGCAAAGTCAATTTAACATAAACTGTTAAAAAGTAACCTGAGTTTTTTAAATTCTTCGGAGGTTATTATGAGTTCCGACAATCGCACTCCCCGGCTTCATTCCTTCCGCATCGCATGTGCGATAGCCTCTGCGACCCTTTGCGCCACCGCCATCGCACAAGTGGCGTTCTCCTTAAAGCCAGCAATCGAAGTGCTCGACAACCCTGTAATTGCAGACTCCCCCGCGTATCCAGCCCTTGCGATCTCGACATTGGTCCCTGCCGTCATCGGTATCGCTACGACCATCCTCAGCGCCGTTCTCGTGTGGACGATCAAGAGCGGAGACCCCTTCAAGAAAGGGTCTGCGGCATGCTTGAAGGTGCTCGGCATTCTCTTCGTTGTTCAAGCTGCCACCAGCCTCTACGCCGGCTCACTCAAAACCTCCGTTTCGATGTTTGGCGGCGAGGGGGCCGTCGGCGCCCAAGAGATCGCTTCATCATTCGATTGGACCTCTCTGGTTCTCGGCATCGTCCTGTTCATGCTTTCCCAGCTCTTCTTGTACGCCCGAGAGCTGTACCTCGACTCCGACGAGATTGCGTAAGGAAACGCCATGCCCGTAATTGTTCGCCTCGACAAGATCATGGCCGAGCGAAAGATTTCCTCGAACGAACTTGCCGAAAGGATTGGAACCACGCCCGTGAACCTGTCCCGTATTAAAAAAGGGCATATTCGCGGCATTCGCTTCAACACACTCGAGCAGCTATGCCTCGCCCTTCGTTGCCAACCCGGAGACCTTCTCGAAGTCATGAGCGAAGAGGATGCCCGAAAGGAGTTCGGACTCGATTGGTCCGCCGAGGATTAGAGGGCGGTCGTACTCGCCCTGCACACGGGGATGCGAATCGGCGAGGTCTGCGGCCTTCGGTGGTGCGATGTGGATTTCGAGACGGGCCTGATCTCGATCGGACACTCGGTGGCGTACGCGAAGGGAATGGGTTCGTTCATCAAGGACACCAAGACCCATGACGCCAGGGGTATCCCCATCGACCCGGTCGGCCTACTCCCCTTCCTGAAGGAGACCCACGAGATCGACTGCGGAAAGCTGCGCTTGCGCGGCCTTACCGGGGCGGTCGAGATCGGGGACTGCTACATCCTGTCGGAGCCGGGCGCGACCTTCGCGACGACAAGCTATATCCGCAGGGCGTTCAAGACGTTCTCGGAGACCAACGGCCTCATGGGCACCAACGACGAGCTGATCACGTTCCACGGCCTTCGCCACACGTTCGCAACGCAGTGGATCCGCCAAGGCGGCGATATCAAGGCGCTCCAATCGATCCTCGGCCACAAGGACGCCATGGCGACGCTCAACGTCTACGCCGACATCGAGCCCATCTCCAAAATCCATAACATGCTGCGCGCCACGCCGTGCCTTTGGCGCGGGCACCTCGGGCCGAGGGTCGATCCGGGTCCCATGTTCCAACAGAGGATCCAGGAGTCCATCGAGACGCTCCAGGCGTTCGGCTACGGCATCACCGAGCCGGACGACCGAAATATCGCCATACGCGACGTGAAGACGAACAGTTGGCTCTAGCTCACCGAGTACGCGGCAGTGCTGGGCCCATCCCAACTGAGGTCACGGTGGTCCGATAGGGGCGCCGCCCGCGGCATGCGCCGCGGAGCGGTATCCCCTACCGAAGGGCGGGGATGCCCTCCGCTTCCAGTTCGGAATCAGCCGTCGGAGGCGTTCGGCTGACTGCGGGAACGGCCTGTCCGCTCAATGTGTTCGGCTGAGATCGGAAATCAACCCAACACGAGCCGGACACGCGCCAGACGGCTCTTCCCCGTACGGCCTTCCCCCTTACGCTCATGTTGCAGGCATGTAACGCCGCAGCGAGCGCGCCTTTTTTGCGCCAGACAGGTACAATGATGAACACTATACCGTAGCGGAGCGCCCGCGCGCGCCGCCAACACGCGAAAGGGTTTCCCATGGCCGAGATCTCGTCCTCCCGTATCGTCATCACCGTCCTTGGCAAGAACCGCCCCGGCATCGTCGCCGGCGTCACCCGTGTCCTGGGCGAGGCCAACGTCGACATCCGCGACATCACGCAGTCCATTATCGAGGACATCTTCACCATGACCATGCTGGCCGACACCGCCGAGTCCAAGCTCGACTTCGCCGAGCTGCAGAAGGCCCTGGCCGAGGCCGGCGAGCTTTCGGGCGTCAACGTGTCCATCCAGCGCGAGGACGTCTTTAACTTTATGTACCGCCTGTAGCGAACAAGCCGCTCGGGGCAGCTTGACGTCATATCGTCCAAGCGCGCGGCCCCCAAGCGGACCGGAGAGGAGCGCGCATGGCCTACGACGCCAAGAAAATCTACTACCGCTTCGACGATCACCTGAGCCGCCTGGTTCTGGATTACGAGGCGAGCCGTCAGATTTCGCCCGAAAGCGAAAACCTCTACCACGGCCTGCCGACCGCGCCATACGACGAGGACCTGTTCGTAGAGCACAACGTCAAGCGCGGCTTGCGCAATGCCGACGGCTCGGGCGTGGTCGCGGGCCTTACCCGCATCTCGGACGTGCACGGCTACAACAAGGTCGACGGCAAAGTCGTGCCCGACCAGGGCAAGCTTACGCTGCGCGGCTATAGCATCGAGGACCTGGTCAACAATGCCCAGGCCGAGAATCGCTATGGCTACGAGGAAGTCGCCTATCTGCTTATCACGGGTTCGCTGCCCAACAAGGAAGAGCTCGACGGCTTTTGCGAGCGCCTGGGCGCCTTTAGACATCTGAGCGACGAGTACGTTAAAGAGTTCCCTATGACCACGGTATCGTCGAGCATCATGAACGTGCTCCAGCGCGCCGTACTGCTGCTCTACGCCTTCGATGCCGAACCAGACGTGATCACGCCCGAGCACGAAATCGACGTCGCCATTTCCATGCTCGCACGTCTCCCGCGCATCGCCGCCTTCGCACACATGGCCTCGGTCGCCAAGCTTCGCGGCTCCAGGGTTCACGTGCCGCACCCTACGCCCGGTCTCTCCACCGCCGAGACCATCCTACAGGTCCTGCGCGGCGGCATGGCGTTCACCCGCGATGAGGCGATGCTGCTCGACGTTATGCTCATGCTGCATGCCGAGCACGGCGGCGGCAATAACTCCACCTTCGCTTGCCGCGTGCTGTCGTCTTCGGCCACCGACCCGTATTCCGCCTACGCCGCGGCTATCGGCTCGCTCAAGGGCCCGCGCCACGGTGGTGCCAATGCCAAGGTCGTGTCTATGCACGAGGACATCCGCGCGCATGTCTCCAACTGGGAGGACGAGGACGAGGTCGCGGCCTACCTGGGCAAGATCCTCGACAAGCAGGCCTTCGACGGCACGGGCCTCATCTACGGCATGGGCCACGCCGTCTATACGCTGAGCGACCCGCGCGCCGAGGTCTGCCGCCGTTACGCGCGCTCGCTTGCCGCCAAGAAGGACCTGGGCGAGGAGTTCGCGCTCATCGAGCGCATCGAGCGCCTGGCCCCGCAGGTGATGCGCGACCACGGCATGACCAAGCCCATCTGCGCCAACATCGACCTGTACACGGGCTTTATTTACAAAATGCTCGGCGTGCCCGAGACGCTCTTTACACCGCTGTTCGCCGTCGCCCGTATGGCCGGCTGGTCGGCGCACCGCATGGAAGAGCTCTTCTGCGCGCACCGCATCATCCGTCCCGCGTATCGCCCGGTTATCGAGCCGCTGGAATACAAGCCGCTCGCCGATCGCTAGGACGCGGACCGTTATAGAACCCGAGCGTGGCCAGGGCATCACCGCCCTTGGCCACGCTTTTTATGACAGTAGAAAGGATCGCAGCGAATGATTGTGTTTTCCGATATGGATGGAACGCTGCTGACGAGTGATAAGCAGATGAGCGACGCCACCTGGGCGATGCTCGACGAGCTTGCGCGACGCGGTATTGAGTTTGTGCCCTGCACGGGGCGCCCGCTGTCGGGTGTCTTTGAGCCCATCCTCGCCCATCCTGCCGTGCACTACGCGGTCTGTGCCAACGGCGCCAGCGTCTGGCAGCTCGACGAGGATACGCCCACCGACGCCTCGCGCGCCACGTGCATCTTGAGCCGTCCGCTCGACCGTGGCATTGCCCACCGCATCCATCGCATTGCCGCCGGCCACGATGTGACCTTCGATATCTTCGCGGACGGGCAGTGCTTCCTCCCCCGCTCGCTCTACACGCGCCTGGACGAATTCTGTGGCGGCGACCCCCACATCGCGGCTTCGCTCAAGCGCACACGAACGCCGATCGACATGGATATCGACAGCAAAATCGACGAGGTCGAGACGCTCGAACGCATCGCTATGTACTGGCACGACCCCGCCGATCGCGACGCCATCGCGGCGGCGCTCGACACGCTCGGAGGCATTGAGGTCACGCGTTCGTACGCCATGAATATCGAGGTTATGGGCGAAGGCGCCACCAAGGGAACGGCCCTCACGTGGCTGTGTGAGCATCTGGGCGAGCGTCTCGCCGACGCCTGGGCGTTCGGCGACAACATCAACGACATCCCCATGCTGCAGGCAGCGGGCCATGGCATGGCCATGATCAACGCCGAGCCCGAAGATCGCGAGGCCGCCGACGCCATCACCGAATACGACAACGACCACGACGGCGTCGCCCGCACCATCATGGCCGCCCTCGCCTAGTCATTGGTCAGTCATTGGGGACGTTCTTAAACGACTAGTCACTGGGGACACTCTTCGCAAAAAGCTGCAAGGACTGTCCCCCACTGTCGGCAGAAAAGGAACGTCCCCATCTGCCGAATTAGGAGAGACTCTCCAGCACGCGACGGAGCTCCTGCTGGACGGCGTGGTCGCGGTTGCAACCCACCACGCGATCGGCCACCGCCTTAAGCGCGGGGCGCGCGTTTTCCATCGCGCAGCCCGCGCCGACAAAGCGAATGATCTCGTAGTCGTTCATCGAGTCGCCAAACGCCATGACCTCGTCGCGACCAATGCCGTAATGCTCCGCGAGCTGCGCGATACCCGAGGCCTTCGACACACCAGGCTGCATGGCATCGATCCACGCGTTGCCCGAAGGCGCAAAAGTAAAGAGCTGACCAAGTTCGCGCTGTAGCACGTACGCACTGTCCATAACCGCACTGTCGTCGCAAAAGATACTCGCTTTGATGATATTTACGCTGGGATCGGGCAGCTCCCAAATACGCTCGGCATTGGGAAGGTCCTTATCGACCTCACGCACGAACTTGCACTCGTCATCGAGCAGGAAGGACTTGGTTCGGTCAAAGAGCGCAAGATGCAGATTGGGAAACGTCCTGACGGCTTGGGCGAGCCTTCGAATCGCCAGGTGGGAATACACCTCACGATCTACCATCTTACCGTCGGCGTAGACTTGGGCGCCGTTAGCGGCGACAAAGTCCATCTTGTCGCGAACGGGCGCAAAGAACTCGCACAGGCGATCGTAGCGACGACCTGACGATGCGGCGAAATGCACGCCATGCTCGTGTAGCGCCAGAATCAGTTCGTAGGTCTCAGGCGGCACCTGGCCGTTTTCGTCAAGCAGTGTGCCGTCCATATCGGATGCAATCAGTTTAAACATAGAAAAGCTCCCTTCGGGCTTGTTGGAATCGAACGTGTATCCGATTCCAACGTACCCAAAGGGAGCTCAAATAAGACTCCGCGGGCGTAAACGTTACAAGGACCTGGCAAATAGCTCACACATGCCAGAGGTCTCACGGTCGCGGCGTCAGGCGACACGCCACCCCGACGGCTAGTCGTTTAAGAACGTCCCCGATGACTAGTCGGCGTAGGTGAAGGTCGTGACGTCGAACATGCCCTCGGGGCGGATGCGGAGCGTCGGGATTACCGGCAGGGGCAGGAAAATGATGCCCATGATGGGGTCGAGCGGCGGCTCGATACCCATGGCGCGCGCCTTGACCATAAAGTCGTCGTGCTGCGCGGCGACATCCTCGGCCGTGCCCTCGCTCATAAGGCCACCGAGCGCCAGCGGAATGCGCGCCACGACCTCGCCGTTGCGCACCAGCACGTGGCCGCCCTGGCCCACGGCCTCAACGGCAGTCATCATATCCGCCGCATTGTCGCCCACCACGCACACGTTGTGCGAGTCGTGGCCGATCGTGGAGGCAATGGCGCCACCCGTGATGGTAAAGCCGCGCACCCAGCCGCGACCGATATGCTTGCCAACCAAGCCCAGACCCGCGGGGCCGTCACCGTCGGCGCCCTCGGCCTGCAGCGACACGCCGCGGCCGTGGCGCTCGATCAGCATAATGCGGCGCAGGCCCTCGGCGCTCTCGGGGCGAGCCATACCCGTGATAGCCATACCCGGGATGACATCGATAACGGCCTCGCCCGGCTTAAAGGCATAGTCAAACACGTCGAGCGAAAGCTTCGGCAGCTTAACGGAGGCGCGCAGCTCATCGGCAAGGGCCGCAACCTCGGCCATCTCGGGTGCGATCTCGCCCACAAAGGTGCCGTCCTGCGCCACCAGAGCACCGGCGGCATATACTCGATGCGGAGCCGTAGCAAACGTCAGGTCATTGAGCACCAGCAGGTCGGCACGCTTGCCCGGGGCAATCGCACCACGCAGCTCGTGCGGGTCGCGGCAGCCGTGATCCAGGCCAAACGCCTCGGCCGTGGAGAGGGACGCCATAGAGATAGCGACCACGGGGTCGATACCGGCCTCAATCGCCACGCGGCAGGCATTGTCGATCATGCCAGTCGCAAGCGCATCGGAAGGGGCGCGGTCGTCAGTCGCAAAGCAACAGCGACGGGCGCGCGCGGGATTCTCCAGCAGCATCGGCGACAGGTTGGCCAGGTCATGGCTGCAGGTGCCCTCGCGCAGCATCACGTACATGCCACGAGACAGCTTGTCGAGCGCCTCCTCGGGAATCGTCGACTCATGGTCGGCGATAATGCCCGCCGCGGCATAGGCATTGAGGTCCTTGCCGGCAACGAGCGGCGCATGGCCGTCGACCTGCTTGGACGGCGTCTGGTTGGCAGCATCGATGCGAGCACAGGTCTCAGGATCGGCCATAAAGACACCCGGCAGGTTCATCATCTCGCCCAGGCCAAAAACGTCGCCCGGATGCTCGGCAAAAAACGCCTGCATGTCAGCGGCGGTAATCACAGCGCCCGCTTGCTCATCGGGCAGCGCGGGCACGCACGAGGGCATCATGTATTTGATGGAAATGGGCGCGCGACGACCGTCCTCGATCATAAAGCGCAGACCGTCCAGGCCCGCCACGTTGGCAATCTCGTGGCTGTCGGCAATGGCGGTGGTGGTACCGCGCGTCGCCGCCATGCGCGCATACTCGGCGGGGCGGATGTTCGAGGACTCAATGTGCAGATGTCCGTCGATAAAACCGGGGGCGAGATAGCGACCCTGGCAGTCGATAACCTCGGCAGCCTCATAGGTACCGGCGGCATCGTCGCGCCCGTTGTAGAGCACGCCGACGATTACGCCGTCCTTGACGGCAACGCTACCGGGCGCCACGCGCTGACCGTACACGTCGACAATCTGCGCATTGGTAAACAGCGTGTCGACGGGCACGCGACCCTCGGCAGCGTCGATCACAGACCTCATGACCTCAACGGACATACATACTCCTTCTACCGTAGAAAATAGCTGCGGAGCGGACAGGCCTTCACCGCAGCAAACCAATAGCCATTGTATGCCCAAACGATGGGTCGGGAATACACCCCCTCCGCTTAACGGCACACGCCGCTTGGCGCAATGGGGACAGGTTGCTTTGTACCAATGACAAGGAGTGTCCCAAAGTGCCGGCACAAAAGGAACGTCCCCAAGTGCCGCAGAGTGGATAATCTCCCACTTTGAACCCCCAAGCAGGCCAAAAACGGAAGATTATCCACTCTCATTCTGTGGGCACTCATTTAAGTCTGTCCCCAATGAGTGCACCTAACTGCCACCTACAACAACGGAAGCGCCGATGTCTTGGCAACGACAGCGAAAACCCGCCAGAGCGAGCAAGGTGCCTTGAAACGAGGCGGCATTGACCTTCTGGTCATGCCGCCGAAGTTGAAAGGCAGATTGCCGCGCTGGCGGGTTTGCAGCGTCGACCGGTTACGCGGTTTGGTAAAACCGCGTAACTAAATAAGCTTGAAGCCCTTGCGCTTGCCTACGGAGAGGGTGTCGCCCAGCTTGAGGGCGCTGGGATCGATGTTATAGCTCTTGGGAGCCACGGCCTTGCCGTTGATCTTGACGCCGCCGCCGTCGATATCGCGACGAGCCTGACCGGCGCTGGCCGAAAGGCCCAGGTCCTTGAGCAGGCCGGCGAGGTAAATCTGGCCCTCGTCGTTGACGGTCAGCTCAACGTGCTTCTCGGGGAAGTCGGCGAGCTGGCCCTCCTTGAACACACGGTCGAACTCGGCCTGGGCCTCGTCGCCGGCGCCGGCGCCGTGGTAGGTATCGCACAGGTCGCGGCCCAGAGCGCGCTTGAGCTCGTAGGGGTCGGCGGAACCGTCGGCCAGGGCGGCGTCGATCTTGTCGACCTCGGCCGGGGCAAGCGAGCTGGCCAGACGATAGTACTTGCCGATCATCTCGTCGGGGATGGACATGGTCTTGCCGAACATATCCTTGGGAGCGTCGGTCAGGCCGATGTAGTTGCCATAGGACTTGGACATCTTGCGCACGCCGTCGGTGCCCTCGAGCAGCGGCATGGTGAGCGCAATCTGCGGCTCCATGCCCATCTTCTCCATGAGCTCACGGCCGGCGAGCAGGTTAAAGAGCTGGTCGGTGCCGCCCATCTCGACGTCGGCCTTGATCTGCACGGAGTCGAAGGCCTGCATCACGGGGTACAGGAACTCGTGCAGGGCAATCGGCGTCTGGGACTGGTAGCGCTTGGTAAAGTCGTCGCGCTCAAGGATGCGAGCGACGGTGAACTTGGAGCACACCTGCAAAAGACCAGCCAGGTCCATCGAAAGGATCCAGTCGCCGTTGTGCACGATGGTGGTCTTCTCGGGGTCCAGGATCTTCATGGCCTGGCTCACGTAGGTCTCGGCGTTGGCCTCGATCTGCTCCTGCGAAAGCTGCGGACGGGTGGAATTCTTGCCCGAGGGGTCGCCGATCAGCGCGGTACCGTTGCCAATGATAAGGGTGACGTTATGGCCCAGGTCCTGGAACTGGCGCATCTTGCGCAGGGGCACGGCGTGGCCCAGGTGCAGGTCGGGGCTGGTGGGGTCGACGCCGAGCTTGATGTTGAGGGGCTCGCCCTTCTCAAGCTTCTTGCGAAGGTCGGCCACGGGGACGATCTTCGCGGCGCCCGAGGTGATGATACGCATTTGCTCGTCAACAGACAGCATTGGGTATCCTCCTTTTGCCATAGCACCCTCACCGGATACGGCGGTGCTGGAAGTTCATAAACTCTCTTATGATAACCAAAACGGCGCGGCCGAACACCTACGACAGGAAAATCCTCGTCCTGCCGCACGCATCAACGGCGACCGGCAGGCGCATGCCGTCGCGCTCGACCAAATATCGTGTTTGCTGACGGCGCGAGCAGTCACGGCAACGGATCTGCCCCGTTGCATCCGTGGCGCAGGCGCCCTCGGCAGTCAGCAAGCAGTGCTCGCACACCATGAGCTCGGGACGGTCGGCATCGACAGGCCCCAAGACACCGGGACAAGCGGCAAGCTCGGCAACACGCTCGGCATCATTGCCGAGCAACTCGGCCGACAAGTACACCCGCCCCGCCCCGAGTCCGCGCAGCCAGGTAAGCGTGACCCGATTCGCGCAGAACACCGGCGCCGCCACGTCAAACGCCACGCCCAGCTCACGCGCCATCGCCACCTGTCCCAGGTTGCGGCAGACGACGCGCCCGGCACGCTGCATCAGCGAGCGGGTCCGGTCAGCGTCACCCGTGCGGCACACCTCGTCCAGCACCACAACGGCGTCGGACAAATCAAGTTCTCCGCGCGGGTCGGCATCCATCAGCTGCCAAGCAAAAACCATGCGAGCGGGAACCGCGCGCTCCACCAACTCCGTCGACGCACCGCCATCCGCCGCAACGTCCTCAAAGGGCAGCACCTCAACGGCACGCGCAACGGGCGCAATCGCATCCGCCTCGGCCCGCATGCGCTCCAACACCGCCGCTGTCTGATCCAACACGCCGGCGCTGCGAATCAGGTATACCTCGCAGCCCGTGCCCACCTTACGCTTGCAATGCACGACGACGCGCTTCCCCGCTGCGGCATCCACCGGGCAGGGCACCTGCGGCCAGCGCTTGGGCACATCGGGACGCGCGTCGGCACCCGGATAGAACCGAATCTCGAGCGTGTCACCCGCCGCCACGGCAGCGTCGAGCTCAACGGTCACCTCTTCGTGGCCCACAGCGACCAAGCGCCCCACGCGCACGCCCTGATTAATTGCGCGCTCAAAGCTCATCAGCTCGGCACCCGAACGCCCTCGCGGGTACGCATCGGTAAACCCACGGTTAAACGATCTTCCAAGCTCGCGTTCAAACTCTTCCACGGCACCGGGGTCCCACGCGCCGTCGCACAGCATATCGAGTGCCCGGCGCCACACCCGCACCACGTTGAATACGTAATCGGGGTTCTTCATGCGCCCCTCGATCTTGAGCGACGCCACGCCGGCATCTACAAGCTCGGGCAGATGCGCAATACCCAGATAGTCACGCGGACACAGTAGACGATCCCCCTCGACGGCGACAACGCTCTGCCCCGCCTCGTCCACTAGGTCGTACGCCAGACGGCACGGCTGCGTGCAGTCGCCGCGCATCGCCGAGCGCCCACGCCGCAGGGCCGAAAACTCGCACGCCCCCGAATAGCCGATGCATATCGCACCGTGGCAGAATACCTCGATGGGCACGCCCGTGGCACAGAGCGCCGCAATCTCGTCGACCGCCAGCTCGCGTGCCGTCGTCACGCGCTCAACTCCCAACTCCTTGGCAGCCAACTGCACGGCACCCTCGCTATGAGCGCCCGCCTGCGTGGACAGGTGAATCTCAACCCCGGGAATCGCCGCGCGCAGCGCGCAGGCCAACCCGGCATCGGCGACAATCAAAGCATCGGCGCCCAGCTCCAGTGCATGAGCTCCCAACGCCACCGCGTCGGACAACTCATCGTCAAACACGAACACGTTGAGCGTTACGTACACACGCACGCCATGGGCATGCGCCACGGCACAACCGCGCGCAAACTCGTCGTCGGTAAAACCGCGCGCACCCACACGGGCGTTAAAGCCGCCCAACCCCGCATAGATGGCATCGGCACCCGCGGCGATGGCCGCAAGCATCTGGTCGAGTCCGCCCGCCGGCGCCAGCAGCTCGGGCAGCGCCGCACCGGCAGCATCCAATCCAGTCTCGTATTGTCCGCTCGGCCCCATCGCCCGAATCGCCATCGACAAACTCCTTACCAAGGTATGCATTCACTCTGAAAAATGCCGTCTTCCAGCATACACGAGGCCTCGCGCGCCCCGTTTGGTTTATCGTGTAATAACTTATGTCCATCCTGCCCCGACGGCACATCCACCGTCCGGCACGACATACCTGGAGGTCAATATATGGGTCCTCGCCAACGACAGGGACACAGCCGTTCAAAGACGCACGCCCTGCCCATAATCCTGCTCTCGTTTTTGGGCTTTCTGCTGATTGCGGGCGTGGCGTTTGGCATCGGCATGGTCGGCAACGTCAACCGCTGGTTGTCCGATCTGCCCGACTACACCGACGCCAACGCGTATCTGGTGAGCGAGCCCACCGAGATCGTCGACTGCAACGGCAACAAGATCGCGAGCTTCTACACGCAAAACCGCAAGTCCATCACCAAGGACGAGGTCTCCCCCTACGTGCTGCAAGGCACCGTTGACGTCGAGGACGAGCGCTTCTACGAGCACGGCGGTATCGACCTGTGGGGTATCGCGCGTGCTGCGGTGGCAACCCTCGGCGGCGGGCACGAAGGCGCCTCGACTATCACCCAGCAGCTTGTGCGCAACACCATCCTGCAGGAGGAGCAGTTCGACTCGACCATTGAGCGTAAGGTGCGCGAGGCCTACATCGCCATCAAGATGGAGGACATGTACTCCAAAGACGAGATCCTCATGATGTACCTCAACACCATCTATTACGGCCACGGCGCCTACGGCATCGAGGCCGCGGCCGAAACCTATCTGTCCAAGAGCGCCGCCGACCTCACCCTCAGCGAAGCCGCGCTGCTCATCGGCCTTCCCAACTCGCCCTCGCAGTACGACCCCACGGTCAATCCTGATCTGGCACTGTCCCGTCGCAACAAGGTTCTCGACAACATGCTGCGCTTGGGCCACATCACCCAGGAGGAGCACGATGCCGCACAGGCCGAGCCCATCACCCTCAATGTGACCGAAATCTCGGGCAGCGGCGTCGACGTATACTCGCAGCCCTACTTTGTCGCCTATGTTAAACAGCTGCTGGAGCAGGAGTTCTCGACCGACGTGCTCTTTAAGGGCGGCCTGACCGTCAAGACCACCATCGACCCCACGATGCAGCAGGTGGCAGAGAATGCCGTCCGCGAGCAGCTCGACACGCTCTCGCTCGACGGTCTGGACATGGGCATGGTCGTCGTCGACCCCAAGACCGGCTACATCAAGTGCATGGTGGGCGGATACGACTACAACGCCGACGAGAACCACGTAAACCACGCCACGGCCAAGCGCCCCGTCGGCTCCACCTTTAAGGCCTTTACGCTGGCAACTGCCATCCAAAACGGCATGAACCCCAACGTCACCCTCAACTGCAACTCGCCGCTCAAGGCCAAGGGCACCACGACCGAGGTCCAAAACTACGCCAACCATAGCTATGGCAACATCACGCTCAAGCAGGCGACGGCATACTCCTCCAACACCGGCTACATCCAGGTGGCGGAAGCCGTCGGCAACAGCAAGATCATCTCACTCGTCAAAAAGCTCGGCATCGATCCCGCCAAGGACAACATCGAGGACGTTCCCGTCATGACGCTCGGCACCGGCTCAATCTCGCCGCTCGAGATGGCCGCCGCCTACGCGACGTTTGCCAACGGCGGCTACTATCGCCAGCCGATCGCCATCACCGAGATTGACTCTCGTACCGGCTCGGTGCTGTACCAGCACACAGACAATCCCTCACAGGTGCTTACCGAGGGCGAGGCCGCCGCGGTCACCGATGTTCTGTCCGGCGTCATGCAGGGCAGCGGTACGGGTGCTGCTGGCGCCCTGAGCGTCAACCAGCCCTATGCCGGCAAGACGGGCACCACCGACAACACCACCAACCTGTGGTTCTGCGGCTATACCCCGCAGCTGGCGTGCGCCCTGTGGACCGGCTATTCCGCGGGTGAGATTCCCATCCAAAAATACGGCACGGACCTGCTGGGCGACAGCACCAACCTACCTGTCTTTAAGCGGTTTATGAACACCGTTCTGACCGGTACCGAGCGCGAGGAGTTTGCGACCGGTACGGCGCCCACCTACAAGAACAACAACGTCTGGAAGTTCTACGGCACCAACAACACCAAGAAGACGGAGAACGACGACAAGGACGAGAACGAGGACGAAGAGGAAACCACCACAACGACTACCACGACGACCACGACCACCGAGACCACGGGCGGTGACACCACCGGCGGCACCGGTACGACCGGTGGCTCGACGGGCGGCTCCACTGGTGGTTCGACCGGCGGCGATGGCGGCACGCCTACGCCTACGCCCACTCCCGACCCCTCGCCCACGCCTGACGATACGGTCGGCTAGAAATCATCCGGCCATAAGCAACAAGGCCCCCGAGCAGCCTATTGAACTGCTCGGGGGCCTTTTAGTTTGAAGCGACCTGGTGGGCGGTCTTTATACCGGCAACAAAAAGGGGGTACCGACCAACGTCGATACCCCTTACAAGCCACTATGTAAGCGCACGCAGTGCCGAGCGCACGACCCGCACGCCTACTTGCGAGAATTGCTCAGCTTATTGATCAGCGCCTCGAGGCGCTCGCCGTCCTCGGCCGTCTGGGCAATAACCAAAATCGTATCGTTGCCGGCAAGCGAGCCAAGCACATCGGGCAACTCTGCCGCATCAACGGCGGCGGCGATGCCGGAAGCCGTGCCAGGCTGAGCCTTGATCATAACCAGATTATCGGTACGCAGAACGCCCGTTACGAGCTCGGAAACCATACGCTGCAGGTGCAGGTCCTCTGCCAGAACATAGATGCCCTCAGGGAGCTTACGCAGCCCCATATCGGCAATATCGCGAGAGACAGTCGCCTGCGTGCAATCAAAGCCCATAGCACGGAGCTCATCGACCAGCACGCGCTGCGTGCGGACATCCTTATTGCGCACAATATCTCTAATGGCATCCTGGCGCCCATTGCGTTTTTTAGCCATACAAACCCTCTCTCCAAAAGATGGCGGAGACAATCAATCAGTGATTGAATAGTTTAACGCTATTTGAAGGCTTTTGTGTATAAGAACGCATTTCGAAACAATTCTATGCAAGTTTGTTTCGTAATGAGCCGTTTAGGCGGTTTTTGCGCCCGTCCGGTTAAGAAAAGCTGCCAGATGCGTACACATCACGCAGCGCGCGGGCTTGGCGCTGGCGATCGGCCCAAACAACAGACCGAGTCCCCGATGGTTATCCTTGAGCGCGGCGACCATCTGACGGGTTCGAGGCGCCTCGAGCATATCACGCATGCGGGCGGAACGCTCGATTGACGACACTCCATGCGGGCTCAGACACAAATTCTCGATGCAGGCGACCAGTCCGGCAAAGTAGAACTTTTGGCTTGCCAGCTTGAGCCGACCACCGCTATCTGCTTCCGAGAGTGAGTCCGCAAGCTCGTCGAGCGCCCGGGCGTCATCGGATACCTTGGCATACATGGTGGGATCAAAGGCATCTGTAAGCTTAGGCGCCGCCGCGTGGAAACAAGCGTCGCCGCATCCGGAGACGCGCTGTGCCTGCGAGAGCGCGCACGCCATAAACCCAACCGTGCGAAACGTCTTATCGCACAAAAGACATGCCTCAAACAGTGGACGGCTGTACATCACGCCAGAGACTTGAGCAACCAAGCCGCCTAAAATCAACTGGGGCAGCCCAGTCACCATAGAAGACTCGTCTTCTATGGCAATAGAGGCAGCATCCAAGACGCGCGAATGACGCTCGCGATGCGCATCGTATCGATCGAGCGACACCGAGGGGAGCACAATGTCTGCCGCAGTATCGCACGCGATATCGACCATCTTGGAAAGGGCCTGCGGAGCAAACCACTCATCGGCGTTCATGGCGATGATTTGAGAGCCGCGCGAGGCATCAAAACCGGCACGAAGACAAGCGCCGCGCTTCGCGTCCTCGACGTCAATCAAATCAATATGGATGTCCCTGTCGGCAGCAACTTGAAGCGAATGGCGCACACCGGGCACAGCATCGCGGCAGACAACGACAATCTGCAAATCATAGAGGTCTTGGTTCTGGATACTCTCGAGCGCACGCATCGCATAGCTGGGCGAACCTTCTACCACAAGGATCACCGAAAGTCGCGGATGCGAACAACGTCGAACCAAGTTTTCCATCCTCTCGATAGCACCAAATCAAACTGTCGTTCATGGTACACCCGAGCTATAAAAGCAACGAGCCGCCTAACATGTTGCACGCCAAGAACAGATGTTGCACACGCGCAGCTCACACATAGTATGTGCAAGGCACAGACGCGCCGAGCACTCCCCTAGTCGAGAACGACAAGCTCGTCGGGGCCGTAATCCACACCCATAAACGTAAGGCCGCAGGCAGGCGCCGTGGGACCCGCAGCGGTTCGGTCACGGGCGTCAATAACCTCGCGCATCCACTGGGGATCGCGACGATGCATGCCAATCTCCACGAGCGTTCCTACAATGGTACGCACCATCGAGTGCAAAAACGCATTGCCCTCGATAGTGAAGGTCAGGATATCCTCGCCAAAAGCGACCTCGTGGCCAAACTCCGCACGCATCACGCAGCGGTGCGTGGGCTTGCCCACAGCAGAGGCAACCTTGCAAAAGCTCTTAAAGTCCTGCTCGCCCAAAAGCGCAGGGCAGGCGGCCGCCATCGCATCGACGTCGAGGGGATAGCGATGCCACCACACCGCACCGCGCGAGAGCACGGGGCGCGCATCGCGATCGGCAATACGGTACGTATACGTACGGGACCGCGCGTCAAAGCGGGCAGAAAAGCCCCTACGGGCCTTGTAGACCTCGTTTATGGCGATATCTTTGGGCAGGAGGGCATCCATAGCCCTCAGCCACCTACGGCGCGTCAGAGCAAGCTCAGCGTCCGTAACGGGCACGCTGATGTACTGAGCCACGGCATGCACGCCGGCATCGGTACGACCCGCACACGTCAGATCGATCGGGCGGCGCAGCAGCGTCTCGATAGCGCGGCGCAACTCGCCCGCAACGGTCGTCTGGCCCGGCTGCTCGGCAAATCCGCTATAGGACGAGCCATCATAGGCAACACAGAATACAAGCGTGGCATCGAGCTCAGGAATCGAATTGAAATCAGACGGCGCGGTCATGGGCGCTCCCAACAAACAATCAACGGTATCGCGACAAAAAAAGAGGGGTACGCGAACGTACCCCTCGAATATAGCCTATGCAGACGGATTGTCTACTCAGCGGTCTCCTCAGCAGGAGCCTCCTCGACGGCCTCGACCTTCTTGGGAGCAGCGGCCTTCTTGGGGGCCGGAGCAGCCTTCTTGGCCTTAGGCGTGCAAGGCTCGGTGACGAGCTCCATGATAACGATAGGAGCGTTGTCGCCCTTACGGTTGCCGAGCTTCATGATGCGGGTGTAACCGCCGTTGCGGTCCTGCCACATGCCCTGGGCAGCCTTGTCGAAGATCTCGGCAACGAGCTGCTTATCGCCGAGCTTGGCGATGGCCAGACGACGAGAGTGCAGGTCGCCCTTCTTGGCCCAGGTGATGATCGGATCGACGACCGAACGCAGCGCCTTAGCGCGGGTCTCGGTGGTCTTGATGCGGTCGTTCTCGAAGAGGGCCTTGGCCAGGCTCTTCTTCATGGCCTTGGTGTGGCTCGCATCGGTGCCGAGCTTCAGGCCCTTCTTAACGTTGTGACGCATGGTCTAGTTTCTCCTCAAATATGCGAAGCATTAAGCCTTCAGGCTCAGGCCCATGGACTCAAGCTTGTCCTTCACTTCCTCGATCGACTTAACACCGAAGTTACGGATGTTAAGCAGATCGTTCTCCGAGAACTCAACGAGCTGACGGACCGAGTGAATGCTGGCGCGCTTAAGGCAGTTGTAGGAACGGACGGAAAGGTCCAGATCCTCGATCTGCTTGTCCAGCTCGGCGTTGTCGTTGGTGACCTCGGGAGCGAAGATCGAAGCCTCCTCCTCGACCTCGGGGGTCTCGGCAAGGTTCATAAAGGCAGCCATATGCTGGTTGATGATATTGGCAGCCTGGACCACGGCGTCGCGCGGAGCGATGGAGCCGTTGGTCTCGATCTCGAGGACAAGGCGGTCGTAGTCGGTGTGCTGACCGACACGGCAAGCCTCAACGAGCTTGGCGCAACGGGACACCGGCGAGTACAGCGAGTCGACGTGGATCACACCGATGGGATCGTTGTCGCGCTTGTTAGCCTCGCCAGAGACATAGCCGCGGCCATAGCCGATGCGCATGCTCATGGTGAGATGGCCACCCTCGGTAAGCGTAGCGATGTGCTGCTCGGGGTTGACCAGCTCAAACTCGGACGGAATAAAGAAGTCCGCACCGGTGACCTCGCAGGGGCCGTCAACAGAAATGGTGCCGGTCGCCTCGTCGGTCGTGCCGAGAGCCCTGAAGACAAGACCCTTGACATTCAGGACGATGTCGGTGACATCCTCGACCATGTTAGGGATGGTCATGAACTCGTGCTGTGCACCATCGATCTGAATAGCCTCGACGGCGGCACCCTCGAGCGAGGACAGAAGTACGCGACGAAGGGAGTTACCCAGCGTATCGCCGTAGCCACGCTCGAGCGGCTCGACGGAGACACGAGCAGACGTCTCGTTGATCTCTTCGACCTGAACCTGAGGCCTAATGAATTCTGACATGTATTACCTCCAGCCTCAGCAGCCCGGATGGACTACTTAGAGTAGAGCTCGACGATGAGCTGCTCGTTGATATCACCGCTGATCTGCTCACGCGTCGGCAGAGCGAGCACGTTACCAGACAGCTTCTCGATATCGACCTCGAGCCAGCCAGGGACCTCAAAGCGCTCGGAGGAAATCAGAGCCTCCTTGATGGGGAGGAGGTCACGGAACTTCTCGCCGACAGCGACGACGTCGCCGGCCTTGACGCGGTAGGACGGGATGTCCACGCGCTTGCCGTTCACGGTGAAGTGACCGTGACGGACGGACTGACGAGCCTCTTTGCGGGTGCGGGCGAAGCCAAGACGGAAGACGACGTTGTCGAGGCGAGACTCAAGGATGATCATGAGGTTCTCACCGGTGACGCCGTTCATCTTGCGGGCCTTGTTGAAGTACCCGTGGAACTGCTTCTCCAGAACGCCATAGATGAACTTGACCTTCTGCTTCTCGCGCAGCTGCATGCCGTACTCAGATTCCTTGCGACGGCGCTTGGGCTGACGGATAGATTCCTTCTTGCTGCTGTAACCGAGCTCAGCGGGATCGATCCCGAGCTGACGGCAGCGCTTAAGAACAGGAGTCCTGTCGATTGCCATATTGATACGATCCTTTCAGTTACACGCGGCGACGCTTCTTGGGGCGGCAGCCGTTGTGCGGAATGGGGGTCTTGTCCTGGATGCTCGAGACCTCGAGGCCAGCAGCCTGGAGGGAGCGAATGGCGGTCTCACGACCGGAGCCGGGGCCCTTGACGAAGACGGAAACCTTCTTCATACCGTGCTCCATGGCCTGCTTGGCAGCAGCCTCGGCAGCCATCTGGGCAGCGAACGGCGTGGACTTACGGGAGCCCTTGAAGCCCACCTGGCCAGCCGACTTCCAGGAAATGACGTTGCCCTGGGGATCGGTGATCGAAACGATCGTGTTGTTGAACGTAGAACGAATGTGAGCCTGGCCCACGGAAATGTTCTTACGGTCCGCGCGCTTCAGACGAGCAGCGCGAACGTTCTTCTTAGCAGTAGCCATCTATCTAGCGCTCCTTATTTCTTCTTCTTAGCACCGATCTGACGCTTCGGGCCCTTACGGGTACGAGCGTTAGTGTGGGTGCGCTGGCCGCGGACCGGGAGGCCCTTGCGGTGACGAAGGCCGCGGTTGCAGCCGATGTCCATAAGGCGCTTGACGTTCTGGTTGCGCTCACGGCGGAGGTCGCCCTCAACCATGATCTGGTTCTTATCGATATAATCACGGATGGCGTTAACCTCATCCTCGGTGAGGTCCTTAACGCGCGTATCCACGTTAACGTTGCACTCGACGCAGATCTTCGTCGCAGTGGTGCGGCCGATGCCGTAAATGTAGGTCAGACCGATCTCAACGCGCTTCTCACGCGGGAGGTCGACACCATTAATACGGGCCAACGTAGTCTCCTCTCTTAACCCTGACGCTGCTTATGACGGGGGTTCTCGCAAATGACGAGGACCTTGCCATGGCGCCTAATGATTTTGCACTTATCGCACATCTTCTTGACCGAAGGACGTACCTTCATCGTTCTTCCTTTCGGTAGCGCTCAAACTACTTCCCTACTATCTACTCGCCCAGCCGCAGGCGTTTAAAACTATGGCTGGTCTTCACACACAATCCGACCGTAGGTTGAGCTAAGCCTGCAGTCGGAAATGGAGTGCGCGTATGCGTGCCGCTATTTGTAGCGATAGGTGATGCGGCCGCGGGTCAGGTCGTACGGGGAAAGCTCCACGACAACCCTGTCACCGGGGAGAATACGGATGTAATTCATTCGGATCTTGCCAGAAATGTTGCACAGAACCGAATGACCGTTCTCGAGCTCGACCTTAAACATGGCATTGGGCAGCGGTTCCTTTACCGTACCCTCGAGCTCAATTGCGTCTTCCTTCTTCACAAGCAATCATCTTTCTCTAGAAAACGACAGCGATTGAGTATTCTACAACACGTATGCACGCATCGTAATAACTTCGTAATGGCTCCACAACTAAGCGGAACTTGTTACTTTACAGAAATGTAGATGCCGACGTATTTGAACGGGACCCCTACATTTCACCGCCCTGCAAGGAACACCAAGCACCTTGGGCATCCGTGGTGAGAATCACCGGTCCGTCATTGGTAATGGCGACGGTGTTCTCGTAGTGCGCGGCGGGCAGGTGGTCGTTGGTCGTGACGATCCAACCGTCGGAGCCCGTGCTCACATGGTTGGAACCCATCGTAACCATCGGCTCGATGGCAATGACCATGCCAGCCTGGAGGCGAACGCCTCTCCCCTTCTTTCCATAGTTAGGAACGTTGGGGTCCTCGTGCATCACACGGCCAATGCCATGGCCCACATAGTCGCGAAGCACGCCGTAACCGTGAGACTCGGCGAGAGACTGAACGGCATAACCGACGTCCCCGATATGGTTACCGGGAATAGCCTGCTCGATGGCAGCCTTAAGGCAATCGCGCGTGACCTCGCACAGGGCCTTGGCCTCGGGCGTAGGGGTGCCGACGAAAAACGTCCAAGCGTTATCGCCAACCCAACCGTCGACAACGGCTCCCGTATCGATGGAGATGATATCGCCATCGCGCAGGATCATGTCGGGGTTGGGAATACCGTGGACCACGGCATCGTTAATCGATGCGCAAATGGTACCGGGGAACCCGCCGTAACCCTTAAAGGCCGGGGTGCCGCCATGCATACGGATAATCTGCTCCGCGAGCTGATCGAGCTCAAAGGTCGAAACACCAGGGCGCACCATGGCTCCAACGTGGCGGAGCGCCATCTTAGATAGCGCTCCTGCCTTCTTCATCTGCTCGATTTGCGTTGCAGACTTAATCTTGATCATAGACCAAGAGCCTCTTTGACATCCCCGTACACGGTCTCGCGAGCCTGGTCACCGTTGACCGACTTGAGCAGACCCTGGCCACGATAGTAGTCGACGAGCGGGCTCGTGGACTTCTCGTAGACGTCGAGACGGTTCTTGATGGTCTCGGGCTTGTCGTCGTCGCGCTGATACATCTCGCCGGCGCACTTGGGGCAGGTAGCATCGGCAGCGGTGCCGGTGTAACCGCAGGCGCGGCAGGTGCGACGCGAAGACAGACGATCGATGATGACCTCGGGGGCCACGTCGACCAGAAGGGCGCAGTCGATCTCGCGACCCATGGCGGAGAGCTCGGAATCGAGCGTCACAGCCTGGGCGGTGTTGCGCGGGAAGCCGTCGAGGATGAAGCCCTGCTGGGCGTCATCGGCAGCAAGGCGCTCCTTGACAAGGTCGATCACGAGCTGGTCGGGAACAAGCTCGCCAGCGTCCATGTACTTCTTAGCCTGAATACCAAGCTCGGTGCCACCCTTGACGGCAGCACGCAGCAGGTCGCCCGTGGAAATGTGAGCGACGCCAAACTCGGCGACGAGCTCCTGTGCGACGGTGCCCTTACCGGCACCCGGAGCTCCGAGCAATACGAGGTTCATGAGCAATCCTCCTCTAGCCTATTTAAAGAATCCATCGTAATCATACATCTTGATCTGGCCTTCGAGCTTATCGACCGTGTCGAGCACGACGCCGACCATGATGAGGATGGACGTGCCGCCAAATGCCTGGATCAGATGGTTACCCGTGAAGGAGAAGATGATCGAAGGCACGATGGCGATGAGCGCCAAAAAGACAGCGCTGGGAAGCGTGATCTTGTTGAGCGCGTTCTTGATGTAGGCCGCGGTAGCCCTACCCGGACGGACGCCCGGAATAAAGCCGCCCTGCTTCTTAAGGTTGTCGGCCGTGTCATCGGGGTTGAACACCATGGAGGTGTAGAAGTACGCGAAGAACACGATGAGGACAACATTAAGCACCCAGTTGAGCCAACCGGTCGAAAGCGCAGAGGCAACTGCCTGAATCCAGCCGATGCCGGGGAAGAACACGGCAATCTGAGCCGGGAAGTACAGCAGCGCCGAAGCGAAGATGATCGGCACGACACCCGCGGTATTGACCTTGATGGGCAGGTAGGTGGTCTGGCCACCCATCATGCGACGGCCCACGACGCGCTTAGCGTAGGAGACCGGGATGCGGCGCTGGCCGCGCTCAAGAAAAACAATCAGCGGGATAACCAGCAGGATGATGGCGCAGATGATCACCATGGTGATGATGCCACCGGCATTACCCTCGGTGCTGGAGAAGATCGCCTGCGGCAGGCCGGCCATGATGTTCGCAAAGATGATCAGGGACATGCCATTGCCGATACCGCGCTGGGTGATGAGCTCACCAATCCACATGATCAGCATGGCGCCCGCAGTGAGCGTGCCGACGATCATGAGGTCGAAGATGATCTCGGGAGCGCCAGCGCCATTAAAGCTGATGCCGAAGCTCTTAAAGAGGAAGAGGTAACCCACGGAGTTGAGGATTGCCAGAGCCAAGGTGAGGTAACGCGAATACTGCGTAATCTTGGTCTGACCGACCTCGCCCTCGCGGGCAAGCTCATGCAGGGAAGGCACAACGGCCTGGAGCATCTGGAGGATGATCGAGCTGGTGATGTAAGGCATGATGCCCAGCGAAAACACCGACACATAGCTCAATGCGCCGCCAGAGAAAAGATTCAGGAGGGCCATAGCACCTGCGGCGACCGAATTGTTATCGGTCGAGAAAAGGCCCAGCATCCCCTGGAAGGGAATGCCGGGCACAGGAACGTGCGCACCAATGCGGTACACGACGAGCATAGCTATGGTAAAAAGAATCTTTTCGCGCAATTCTTTGATGCGGAAAGCATTCTTAAGACCATTTAGCACGGCAGCTCGACCTTTCCGCCGGCGGCCTCGATCTTGGCCTGCGCAGAAGCGCTGACCTTGTCGACCTTGACCGTGAACTTCTTGGTGAGCTCACCATTGCCGAGCACCTTGACGGGCTCGAACTCGCTCTTGGTGATGCGAGCGGCCTTAAGAGCGGCACCGTCGATTACAGCGCCGTCCTCGAACTTACGCTCGAGACGCTCAACGTTAACAGCGGTGTACTCGATACGACGGGGGTTGCGGAAGCCCGGAAGCTTGGGCAGGCGCATAGCCAGCGGAGTCTGGCCACCCTCGAAGCCGGCACCCTTGGTGCCACCAGAGCGGGAACCCTGGCCCTTCTGGCCGCGGCCAGAAGTGGTGCCGTGACCCGAAGAATTGCCACGGCCGACGCGCTTACGGTTCTTGGTGGAACCGGGCGCGGGAGTAAGATCGTGAAGCTGCATTTGCTACTCCTCTACAATCTCGACAAGGTGCTTGACCTTGAAGATCATGCCGCGGACGGACTCGTTGTCAGCAATCTCGCGAACCTCGCGGATCCTGTGGAGACCGAGGGCACGGACAGTACGGACCTGGTCCTGCTTGCAACCGTTGGTGCTGCGGACCTGCTTGATCTTGATGGTGTCAGCCATGCTTAGTTCTCCTTACCGACGAACATCTCGGAGACCGTCAGGCCACGGCGAGCCGCGACGTCCTCAGGGCTGGAGAGCTCCTTGAGGCCCTCGACGGCAGCCTTGATGATGTTGAGGCCGTTGTCGGTACCGAGGGACTTGGACAGGACGTTCTTGATGCCAGCAAGCTCGAAGAGGGGACGCACAGCGCCGCCGGCGATAACGCCGGTACCCTCGACAGCGGGCTTGATGATGATGCGGCCGGCACCAAAGTGGCCGAGAACCTCGTGCGGGATGGTGCCCTGCTCGGTCACCGGCACGTGGAACATGTTCTTCTTGGCATCGAGAGACGCCTTGGAGATGGCCAGGGGCACCTCAGCGGACTTGCCCATGCCAACGCCGACGTTGCCCTTGCCGTCGCCAACGACGACGAGAGCGACGAGGCTCATGCGACGACCACCCTTGACGGTCTTCGACACGCGGTTGATGTAAACGACGCGCTCCTCGAACTCGGAGGCCTCGCGCTGCTGCTTCTGATTACGAGCCATGTGCTACATACCTCCTAGAACTCGAGACCGGCGGCACGAGCACCGTCGGCGAGGGCCTTGACGCGGCCATGGTAGATACGGCCACCGCGATCGAAGGCGACCTTGGTGATGCCGGCCTCGATGGCACGCTTGCCAACGAGCTGACCGACCTTCTCCGCAGCCTCCTTGTTCGAGGTGTGGGTGCCCTTGAACTCGGCCTCGAGGGTCGAGGCAGAGACGAGCGTCAGGCTAGAGCCCTTGCTGTCGTCGATGATCTGGGCATAGATGTTGGCGTTAGTACGGGTCACGCGAAGACGCGGACGCTCGGAGGTACCCGAGACCTTGCCGCGAACACGACGCTGACGACGCTTGAGGCCTTCCAGCTTCGCCTTATGCTTGTTCATACGTAAACTCCTAAAAAGGTTGATCTTGCCAGCACCTGACGGGGTGCTGGTCTTATGCGAGTGAGTCGGTTACGACTACTTGGCGGCCTTACCCAGCTTGCGGCGGATGTGCTCGCCAACGTAGTGGATACCCTTGCCCTTGTAAGGCTCGGGAGGACGATGGCCGCGGATCTCAGCGGCGATCTGACCGACCTGCTGCTTGTTGATACCCTTGACGTTCACGTGGGTGTTGTCGGGAACCTCGAAGGTGATGCCCTCGGGAGCCTCGACGATCACGGGGTGCGAGAAGCCCAGGGAGAACTCGAGGTTCTTGCCCTTCTGCTGCACGCGGTAACCGACGCCGGCGAGCTCGAGCTTCTTCTCGAAGCCCTCGGAAACGCCAACAACCATGTTGTGGATGAGGGCACGGGTGAGGCCGTGGCGGGCACGGGTCTCACGCTCGTCGTCGGGACGGGAAACGGTGAGGACGTTGTCCTCGATGTTGATAGCGAGCTTCTCAAAGACATCGAGCTCGAGCTGGCCCTTGGGGCCCTTGACGACAACGTTGTTGCCGTTGACTGCCACTTCGACTCCGGCGGGAATCTGGACAGGCTTATTACCGATACGAGACACGGTGATCTCCTTTCCTTCTACCTACCGAGCGAATTACCAGACGTAAGCGATGATCTCGCCGCCGACGTTGTGCTTGCGAGCATCGCGGTCGGTCATGACGCCATGGCTGGTGGAAATAATGGCGGTACCAAGGCCACCGCGAACGCGGGGCATGTCGGCAACGCCGGTGTACTTACGCAGGCCCGGCTTGGAAATGCGGCGGATGCCGTTGATGACCTTAGCCTTCTTGGGACCATACTTAAGCGTAATGTGCAGAGTCTTCTGGGGAACGGTGTCCTCGACATCGTAGCCCTCGATGTAGCCCTCCTCGTGCAGAACACGAGCGATCTCGACGAGCTTCTTGCTGCTCGGCATGGAGACCGTGGCCTTGTTCACAGAGTTAGCGTTACGGATGCGCGTAAGCATATCTGCGATCGGGTCTGTAAGGTTCATACAGATTCTCCTTCGTTCTTGATGAACACGTGCTCTTGGTTCTTCGCCGCCCTTAACGGCAAAGCCTTTTTAGCGCGTTTTCCCTGTTCCAAACTGATGCTTGAAACGCTGGTAGTGACTTACCAGCTGGCCTTCTTAACGCCGGGAAGCTCGCCCTTGAGTGCAAGCTCGCGGAAGCAGACACGGCACAGGCCGAACTTGCGGTACACAGAGTGCGGACGGCCGCAGCGCTGGCAGCGCGTGTACTCACGAGTAGAGAACTTCTGCTTGCGATTGCACTTGACGATCATCGATGTCTTAGCCACTTATATCCTCCTCACATAGAGTATTGTTCGCCCCAAGCGCCGTCCCCTTCTGGGAACGGCGCTCATAGGGCAGATGAACCTATTTCTTGAACGGGAAACCGAAGGCGTCCAGAAGGGCCTTGGCCTCCTCATCGGTGTTGGCGGTGGTCACGAAAGTGATGTCCATACCACGCTGGTGATCGACGGAGTCGAAGTCGATCTCGGGGAAGATGAGCTGCTCGGTGACGCCCATGGAGAAGTTACCACGGCCGTCGAAGCTCTTGGCGGAGATGCCGCGGAAGTCGCGGATACGGGGGATCGCGACGGAGGTCAGACGATCGAAGAACTCCCACATACGGTCGCCACGCAGGGTAACCTTGCAGCCGATCGGCATACCAGCGCGCAGGCGGAAGGTAGCGATGGACTTGCGGGCACGGGTGATCATCGGCTGCTGGCCGGTGATGGCGCGCAGGTCGCGCACGGCACCGTCGATGGCCTTGGAATCGGTAGCGGCCTCGCCGACACCCATGTTCACGACGATCTTCTCAAACTTGGGGATCATCATGACGTTCTCGTACTGGAACTTGTCCTGAAGCTGCTGCTTGACCTCGTTGTTGTACTTGGTCTTCAGACGCGGCACATACTTCTCTTCTGCCATTGTTCACTCCTTCTTGGGGTTTTAAGCACGGGGCGTGGCCACGATGGGTTGTCCTCGTGCCTCCTGGCTGCATCCGCGCCGCTCATGGCATTTCGCGGTTTGGACTCGACGCAGCAGGAGCCGACAAAACAATCGGTACTATACGCGCATCGGGAGCGTATTTCCAGAAAAACCTCGTCTGCCTGCACAACTCCACAACTCGTGCGCACAAATTGATCCCTAGGGCACGGAGGAAAACAGCAGTTGCGGTGAGATAGGGACTGTTTGATGGCTTAAAAGGCTTAAACAGTCCCTATTCCACCGCAACTCATATATGGGGCGTTATTTTTGGCGCGGGAGGACCAGGTTGAGGATCACAGCAACGAGCGCGGCGACGGCAATGGAGGATCCGCCAAAAACGGTGCCGACCCATGCGGGGAATCCAGCGCCGGCAAGCGCGCCGGCCGTGCGCTCAATGCCCGTGCCAAAGGCGATAGAGAGACCCATGAGCGTGGTATCGCGCTGAGACAGGCCGTGGCGGGCAAACATGACCACACCGTTCATACCGATGGTCGCGAACACGCCAATCGTGGCGCCACCGATGACCGGCTGCGGAATAGACGTGAGCACCGCCGCACACTTGGGCAGCAGGCCCGCGATGAGCAGGATGGCAGCCGCAAGCGTAAAGACCATGCGGTTGACGACCTTGTTCTCGGCGATAATGCCCACATTCTGGCCAAAGGTTGCCGTGGGGACGCCGCCCAAAAAGCCTGACAGCATACCGACCAGGCCGTTGGCGATCAGGCCACCCGAGATCTGGCTATCGGTCGCAGGGGTATCGAGCGCAGCGGACGACACGGCGGCAAACTCGCCCATGACCTGTACTGCGTTGACAATGGCGACAACGCCCACAACGGCGCACGCGGCCGGGTCGAACACCAGGCGATGGGCGCCCAGGGCCGGCGGGGCGAACCAGCTGGCGGTCGCGATGGCCGAGAAATCGACCATGCCCAACACCGCAGCCAAAACAAAGCCCGCGCAGATACCAGCCAGGATGCTGCCCAGCCTAAGCGCGCCCTTGCCGTAGTTGCCAGCCATAAAGGTGACGACGAACGTCACAAGCGCGACGGCCCAGTTGGTGACACTGCCAAAATCGGCCGCGCCCTCCCCGCCCGCCATGGAGGCAACTGCCACTGGGCATAGCGACAGGCCAATGACAAAGATGACGGTGCCAAGCACCGGGGCCGGAAACAGAAAACTCACGCGCCTAAACAGTAGGCCGAAGAGCGCGACGAGCGCGCCGCCGATTACCTGGGCGCCCAGTACGGCCTCAAAACCAAGCTCAAGACCGACTGCCTTGAGCGCCGGCACGAAGGTAAAGCTCGCACCCATCACAATGGGCAGGCCCGAACCGACGACACCTTTTATGGGAAACTGTTGAAGGAAAATGTCAATCGCCGAGAGGACGAGCGACGCCTGGATGACAGCGGCTTCCTCTTGAGGGGTAAAGCCACAGACCGACGCGATAATGATGGCGGGCGTGACGATACCCGCGAATGCCGCCAGCACATGCTGCAGTGCATGGGGTAATACCTGCACAAACGAAACTTTTCCCGTTCGCTCGAACAGGGCATCCCCTGCTGCCGACTCTGCCATTTGCGCCTCCCATACCCTAGGCAGCGGCCCCATGCCGCTCAACGGTCGGACATTATAGGGCATATGGCACAGGTAGCATTTTGACCCGCATGCGGCAGAGGGCTGGGGCAGCTCATTTGGGATGCGACTAGCGCTTGCGGGGGACGAGTTTGGTGCGACGCAGGTGGATCATCTCGGCGGCGATGGAGATGGCGATCTCCTCGGGGTCCTCGGCCTCGATGGCGACACCGATCGGCAGGTGCAGCTCGTCGATCTGGCCCTGCGTGAAGCCCTCCTGCTCCAGGCGGGCGCGCACAAAGGCGGTCTTGCGGCGCGAGCCCAGGCAGCCCAGATAGGCGGGTTTAGCGCGCATGGCCTGAATCACCACGTCGATATCGGACTTGTGACCCGCCGTGGCGACGACCACCAAGTCGCGCGGGCCGATGGGGCACAGCTCGCTCAGGTTCTTATAATCGACCAGACGACGGTCGTAGACGCCGGGCACCCATTCGGGGGTCAGCGTGCCGGGGCGGTCGTCGCAAGCCACGACGGCAAAGCCCGCCGCCGTGAGCACCCGCGCCGTCGCAGCGCCCACGTGGCCGCAGCCAAAGATATAGGTCAGGCCCTCGGGGCAGAGCGTCTCGATGTGCGCCGGGGGAATCTCGGAGGCGGCGTTGGTGTAGGTGACCTTACTCCCCTCCTCCACCAGCGAAAGCTCGGGGCAGCCGGCAATGGTATGGCGCGATGTCTCGCCATGGTACTCAACCACATCGCCCTCGAGCGCGCTCGCGATAAACGGCTCAAAGTCGATGACGAAGTCGCCGATGCGCCGATAGGCCAAGACGTCGGCAACCGACTGGAACAACGGTGCCTGGGTCGAGTCCAGATGCAGGTAGCACAGGCAGATGGCCCCGCCGCAGATCATGCCGGTATCGGAGTTCTCGCCGCCCATGGTGTAGCGGACCAGACGCGATTGCCCTGCGGCCAGCAGCTCGCGCGCCTCGTCCAGCGCAAAAAGCTCAATCTTGCCGCCGCCGATGGTGCCCGCTTGGCTGCCATCGGCAAAGACGGCCATCCAGGCGCCCACGCCGCGTGGTGATGACCCCGCCGTACCGGCCACGACCACGAGCTCGCACGTCTCGCCAGCACGCAGTGCGGCAAGCGCCGCATTCACAACATCGAGCTTTTCCATTGCCGCCTTCTATCCTCTAAAGACATCGGTGAGCATAGCGAGTGCCTCGAGCACGCCGCCGCCGACCGATGTCGCCTTGTCCGAAATATAGTTGATGTAGCTGGCGTCGCCGCGCGGATCGACATCGGCGCATTTAAAGCCCTCAGTCACCTGCACGCCGTTCGCCAAAAGCCCGCGCAGACAGCCATCGATCTGCGTGCACATGGGCGTATCGCCCGCGTAGCCAATCACGTCTCCGGCGCTCACGATGTCGCCGATTGCGCGGTCGGACCGAAACACGCCGGCGGCGGGGCTGTGGATAACACGTTCCTTGCCATAGCCGGCGATAATGCCCGGCACGCCCGTGTTAGGCTGGGGCGAACCTTGGGTAATGACACGGCCGAGAAAATGCCCGCGCATGGTCTCGACCACGGCGTCGCAGTCAACCGGCGCGGTAAAGCCCGGCCCCACGGCGATGACGGCGAGCGCCATGTCGCGCGTGGTGCCCAAGTTGCGCTTAGCCAAAATCGCGTCGACCACAGCCGCGGGTTTCAGCTCGCCGATCATCTTGGCCTGGGGGTCTACCACAACGGCGACGTCTCCAGCCTCGGCAATCGCAAGCGCCTCAGCCGGCGTCTGTGCCAAGCGAGCGCGAATGCCCTCGACCTGGACCTCGCCCAGGCGAATGGCCTCGCAAAAACTGATTGTGCGGCGGATGCATGTGGGAACCGCGATATCGGCCATGACAACCGACACGCCGGCGCGCACCAAACGGGCAGCGACACCCGTGGCGATATCGCCGGCGCCGCGAACATAAACGAGCATTCCCGGGGCACCTCCCTGTGCTACGGTTTGAGCAGAGCAAAAGCGGTTCGACCGCTACTCTGATGATTATTTATTATCACAGTATTATACGGCGGTGAACAGATGGAAACGGTTAGCGGCAATCTTGCCTCGGCGCTCAGGATCGAGCCGGGCATTACCGCGATTATCGGCAGCGGCGGCAAGTCGACCTTGCTCAAGACGCTGGGTCTTGAGCTCATGCGCGCTGGCGGCCGCGTGCTCCTCTGTACCACCACGCATATGCTTCCCGTTGCCGGCGTGCCATGGGACGGGTCGAATCGTCGCCTGGACGCCGCACCTTGGAAGCCAGGTGCCTTACACGCCCCCGGCTGCACCTGCGAGGCCTGCGCGGGCCTTGTGCGCGGAAGCATCTGCCAGACGGGTGTTTTGGACCCGGAGACAGGCAAGCTCTCCGCCCCCGCTGAGCCGCTCGACCAGCTGGCGCAGCGCTTTGACTATGTGTTGGCCGAGGCAGATGGCAGCAAGCGACTCCCGCTCAAGGCGCATGCCGCCTGGGAGCCGGTAATTCCCGCCGCCACGGCAAACGTTGTCTGGGTCGTCGGCGCCTCAGGGCTGGGCAAGCCCGTCGCCAAGGTTGTCCACCGCCCCGAGCTCTTCTGCGAGCGCTGCGGCTGCGAGCCCACCGACGCTGCCACCCCAGAGCGCGTCGCCATGGTGCTCAATGCCGAGCTGCAGATGCTGAACCTCGACAATGCCCGCATCATGCTCAACCAAGTCGACACGCTTGCCGATCCAACGATGGCAGATTGCTTCGAGGCAGCCCTCGGCCGCCCCCTCATCGCCACCAGCCTCCAGGGGTAGCAAATTTGGGACGGGGCTCTTTTTGCTACCCCGTCCCAAAAAATCATCTCCCAAACTAGCTACCCCGGCGGTCTTCCCGTTAGCGGGGCACGTAGCGGCCGGGTTGGGCTCCGGTGGGCTCGCCGTCGCGCGCAGCCAGCACGCCGTTCACAAACACGGCCTTGGCGCGGCCGTGCGCCTCAAAGCCCTCGAGCGGCGTGTAGTCCACGGCCTGATGCTGCGTCGCGGCGCTAATCGTCCAGCGCGCCTTGGGATCCCACACGCACACGTCGGCATCGGCGCCCTCGGCAAGACAGCCCTTGCGCGGATACATGCCAAAAACGCGCGCCGGGTTCTCGCTCATCAAGCGGCACAGATCCTCGGGGCCCAGCTGTCCCTCAAAGCTCGTAGCGATCGCGACGGGACGATGCTCCACGCCGGGCCCGCCGTTGGGAATCGCGCGGAAATCATCGCGTCCTCGGTCCTTTTGCCCGTGCAGGTTAAAGCTGCAATGATCGGTCGCAATAGTATCGATCTCGCCGGCCACAAGCGCCTCGCGCAGCGCGGCACGGTCACCGGCATGGCGCAGCGGCGGGCTCATCACGTACTTGGCGCCCGCAAAGCCGTCCTCGCCCTGCTCCAGATAGCAGGTGTCGTCGAGCATCAGATACTGAGGGCATGTCTCGACATAGATGTTCTTCTGCCCGCGCGCTTTGGCAGCGCGAATGGCCTCGAGCCCCAGCTTGGTCGAAAGGTGCACCACGTTGACCGGAGCGTCCCCGGCCAAGTGCGCCAGATACAGCAGGCGGCTCACGGCCTCGGCCTCACACACGTCCGGACGGCTGAGCGCATGGCCCTCGGGCCCGTGGATACCCTGCTCAAACACGCGCTTCTGCAGCGCGTTGACCAACGTGCCGTTCTCGCAATGCACGCACAGGATACCGCCCACGCGCTTGAGCTCCTCCAGCACCTCGAGCGTCTCGGCATCGTCCAGGCGCAGATGGTCGTAGGCAAAGTAGGTCTTAAACGACGACACGCCCGCCTCGCGCATGGCCGAAAGATCGGCGCGGTTGCGCTCATTCCACTCGGCAAGCGCCATATGGAAGGCATAGTTGGCGGTGCAGGTGCCGTCGGCGCGATGATGCCACTCGACCAAGGCATCGGGCATGGTCACGCCGCGATCGGCCGTCGCGTAGTCCACAATGGTCGTCGTGCCGCCGCAGGCAGCCGCGCGCGTGCCGGTCTCAAAGCTATCGGCTGTCCAATCCATGCCGGTCCAGCACTGCATGTGCGTGTGCCCATCGATAAAGCCCGGGAACACCCAGCAGCCCGCAGCATCCTCGACGGTATCGCCCTCGGCCGGCTCAATCGCCGCGGCAATCCGCACGATCTTATCGCCATCCATGGCAAGATCGGCGCGGCGAAGCCCCTGGGGCGTCACGAGTGCGCCGTTTTTGATGATGATCATAATTGCTCCTTATTGATTGATGCAGTTGGCCACGCGATCAAAATACGAGCAGGCGGCGATATGCTCCGTTATGCGTCGCTGTCCCTTGACGGTATCGACGTCCCACAGCTCGTAGGCACGCGCCTCGACCAGCACCACGTCGGTACGGTCCTTGAGGATCGAACCGCCGCCGTCCTTACCCTCAAGACACATAAGTGCATCGAACAGTTCCGCCGGAAAGAGCACCGGGCTCGAAGGCTCACCGTTGCACGCAAGACGCACCGGATGCTTGCGGCCACGCTCGTCAAATGCACGAACCATAGCCTCAAAAGAATCCGAACTCACGAGCGGCTGGTCGCCCGGCAAAAAGAGGCAACCTTTCCAGTTACGTTCGACTCCCCACGAAAGGCCCGCACGGACGCTTTCGCTGCGCAGCTCGCCATCGTGCAGCACGCACGGGCAATGCTTGTCATCACAAATCTGAGCGACCTCGGGCCAACGCGTCGAAACCACAACGTCAAAGCCCCGGGGAACCGAATCAATGGTCCGGGCAATCAGCGGCTCGCCATAGATATCGGCGAGCATCTTGTTAGAGCCAAATCGCTTGCCCTCGCCCGAAGCCATAATGACGCAACCAAGTTTCATGGCGATACCTCCCCTGAAACCATCGTACCCATAACTCGCGTCGCGGGGCATCTACATCGAAAGCGCTTATCCCGCACGCCCACGATGCAAAAAGGGGCACCCCGCCGGTTGGCAGAGCGCCCCCTTTACATGGCTTACCTCAACCCAGCTTTAGGCCTGGAACCAACGGGCGGTGTTGCGCTCGTCGAGGGCCTTGAGGGTAGCGGCGGGATCGGCAACCTTCTGCAGGAACATCATGGCTGCGATGGCGTACGGCTTGTAGCTGGCCTCCTTGTACATGCCCACGCGGTGCATGTCGAAGACGTCGGCGTTGACCTCGCCGTGCTCGCAAGAGACACCGGAGATGTCGGCAGGCAGCGGATGCATAAAGATGGTGTCCTGGCCGTTGGCGGTCTTCTCCATGAGCTCGGTCGTGGAGCACCAATCCTGATGCGTGGCGTTCTGAGCGAGCAGCTCCTTCTCGAGCGCTGCGATGCCGGCGTCGTCGCCCTCGGCGTACAGGTTGGTGCGCTTCTCCATGGCGGCAAACGGAGCCCAGCTCTTCGGGATCACGATGTCGGCGCCCTCGAAGGCCTCGGCCATGGTGTTGACCTGCTTAAAGGTGGTGCCGGACTCGGCGGCATAACCCTTGGCGCGCTCGACGACCTCGGGCATGAGGTCGTAGCCCTCGGGGTGGGCTAAGGTGACGTCCATGCCAAAACGGGGCAGCAGGCTGATCAGCGACTGCGGGCAGGACAGCGGCTTGCCGTAAGAGGGCGAGTAGGCCCAGGTGACGGCAACCTTCTTGCCCTTGAGGTTCTCAAGACCGCCAAACTCGTTGATGAGGTAGAGCATGTCGGCAGAGGACTGCGTGGGGTGATCGGAGTCGGACTGCAGGGAGATGAGCGTGGGACGGTGATCCAGAACGCCGTCCTCGTAGGCCTGCTGGACAGACTCGGAGACCTCGGCCATGTAGGCGTCGCCCTTGCCGATGTACATGTCGTCACGGATGCCGATGACGTCGGCCATGAAGGAGATCATGGTAGCGGTCTCGCGGACGGTCTCGCCGTGAGCGATCTGGGACTTCTTCTCGTCCAGGTCCTGCAGCTCAAGACCGAGCAGGTTGGCTGCCTTAGAGAAGGAGAAGCGCGTACGGGTGGAGTTGTCACGGAACAGGGAGACGGCCAGACCCGAATCGAAGATCTTTGACGAAACGTTGTTCTCGCGCAGCTCGCGCAGGGCGTCGGCGACGATGTAGAGCGCCTTGAGCTCATCGGTGGTCTTATCCCAGGTGTGCAGGAAGTCGCTGCCGTACATGCCCTTAAAATCGAGGCCGTTCAGCTGCTCGACGAGCTCGGTAAACTTGGCGTCCATGTAAATATCCTTTCCAAAGATGAAACGATTGCAATGCGTAGATGTGCTCCGGCATGCGCGTGTGGCTAGAACATGCAGAGCACTATGACGAGGACCCGCTACCGTTGAGGAAGCATGGGAGATAACGACCGCGGGCCCCAAGTCAACAGGGGGTGCCGGGGACACGAGCTGTCCCCGGCTCAACAAGATCGAGGAATGGGACTAATCGATCTTGTTGTTGGTCAGACCGGCGCGGAACACGGTGGCGTCGCCATCGGCCTGGCTCGGATCGTAGAGGTTCAGGGCAGCCACATACATGGCGGCAGCGGTGACCAGGTCGTCCTTGTAGGTGACCTCGTTGGGAGCGTGAGCCTGAGACTCGGCACCCGGGCCGAAGCCGACGCAGGGGATGCCATAGCGGCCCTGGATGGAAACGCAGTTCGTGGAGAAGGTCCACTTGTCGCACAGCGGGCGACCGGCGCGCTTGTCCATGCTGGGCTCGCAGCCGATGCGCTCGTCACCGAACATGGCCTTGTGGGCGTCGACGAGGGCCTTGACGTGCGGAGCGGTCTCCTTGTTGATCCACGTGGGGAAGTAAGCCTCGGTCTCGTAGACCTCGCCGGTCCAGGACGGACGATCGTACATGTACATGGAGACCTTCACGTCGTCGCCGTACTTCTTGGCGGCCGGCAGGTTACGGATCTCGTCCAGGCAGGACTCCCAGGTCTCACCGGCGGTCATGCGACGGTCGATGGAGATGGCGCAGGAGTCAGCGACAGCGCAGCGGCTGGGGCTGGTGTAGAAGATCTGGCTGACGGTGCAGGTGCCGCGGCCCAGGAAGCGGGCGTCCTCGAAGTGCTCGGGGTTGTACTTGGGGTCGAGCATCTTGACGAGGCCCTTGATGTCGGTCGACTCGTCACAGCCGTTGTTGTTGAGGGCGCGGACGTCGGCGATGATGTCGGCCATCTTGTAGATGGCGTTGTCGCCGCGGTCGGGAGCGGAGCCGTGGCAGGAGGTGCCGTGAACGTCGACGCGGATCTCCATGCGGCCGCGGTGACCGCGATAGATGCCGCCGTCGGTGGGCTCGGTGGAAATGACGAACTCGGGCTTAATGCCGTCCTTGTTGTAGATGTACTGCCAGCACATGCCGTCGCAGTCCTCTTCCTGGACGGTGCCGACGACCATGATCTTGTAGCCCTCGGGGATGAGGCCCATGTCCTTCATCATCTTGGCAGCATAGGTAGCAGAAGCCATGCCGCCCTCCTGGTCAGAGCCGCCGCGGCCGTAGATGATCTCGTCGGTCTCGTAGCCCTCATAGGGATCGGCATCCCAGTTCTCGATGTTGCCGATGCCGACGGTGTCGATATGGGAGTCGATGGCGATGATCTTGTCGCCCTCGCCCATAAAGCCCATAACGTTGCCCAGGCCGTCGACCTTGACCTCGTCATAGCCAAGGCTCTCCATCTCGGCCTTGATGCAGGCAACAACCTCACCCTCCTCGCAGGACTCAGAGGGGTGCGAGATCATAGCGCGCAGGAAGCGAGTCATATCAGCACGATGAGACTCAGCCGCAGCCTTGATAGCGTCGAAATCGAGTTCTTTAGTCATAACAGTCAACCTTTCTACAAGGGTTTACCTACAGGTAGATATTTCAGATAGATCACTTGTGCCAAGCGGCGTGAGGTTGAGCACCCCACAAGCAAGTAGCCATAGGAGGCGGACGGAGGACTTTGCTCCGTCGCGAGTTCCGCACGAGCCGGAGAGCACTTAATGTGCTCTCCGTGCGAGCAGGACTGTCCGAGCAGGGAGTAAAGTCCTCCGGCTGCCTCCGGACAGGTCAGACCCGCTAGCAAGTCGGGTACTCGCCCTCCCAGACGATGCGACGGTACTGATCCGGATCGGTGTCGCCCTCGGTGGAGAAGCAGAGCACGGAGCTCGTCTTGTCCAGGCCGATGAGCTCCTTGAGCTCGGCGTACTCGGGATCGAGCATAAGGGTCTCGACCAGACCGGTGGTCACGGCGCCGGACTCGCCGGAGATAACGCGCGGGTCGCCCTTCTCGGGAGCGCCCAGGGTGCGCATGCCGCGAGCGGTGACCCAGTCGGGGCAGGACACGAAGGCGGTGGTGTGGTTGCGCAGGATATCCCAACCCAGGATGTTGGGCTCGCCGCAGCACAGGCCGGCCATGATGGAGGGCATGTCGCCGTCCACGATGCGCGGATCGCCGTCGCCGGCGGCAGCGCCCTTGTACAGGCAGGCGGCAGGCGCGCACTCGACCACGACGAAGGTGGGCGGGTTATCGGGATACAGGTTGGTGAAGTAGCCCACCACGGCGCCGGCGAGCGAGCCCACGCCAGCCTGGACAAAGACGTGCGTCGGGCGGTTGATGGCCATCTCGCGCAGCTGCTCGGCAGCCTCGGAAGCCATGGTGCCGTAGCCCTCCATGATCCAGGACGGGATCTTCTCGTAGCCCTCCCAGGCGGTATCCTGAACGATGACGCCGCGCTCGCAGGCGTCGGCCTCGGCGGCGGCCATGCGCACGCACTCGTCGTAGTTGACCTCTTCGATGGTCACCGTGGCGCCCTCGGCGGCGATGTTATCAAAGCGGGGCTTGGTGGAACCCTTGGGCATGTGCACGACGGCCTTCTGGCCCAGCTTGTTGGCAGCCCATGCCACGCCGCGGCCATGGTTGCCGTCGGTGGCAGTAAAGAAGGTGGCCTGGCCAAAGTCCTTGGCAAGCTGATCGGAGGTCAGGTAATCGAAGGTGCACTCGGCAACGTCCTTGCCGGTCTCGTCGGCAATGTAGTTGGCCATGGCAAACGAACCGCCCAGGACCTTAAAGGCGTTGAGGCCAAAGCGATAGCTCTCGTCCTTAACGCACAGGTTGGAAAGGCCCAGGCGCGCAGCCTGACCATCCAGGCGGGCAAGCGGAGTGACGGTGTACTGGGGGAACGACTGGTGGAAGGCGCGGGCCTTCTTCACGTGGTCGAGGCTCATGATTCCCAAGTGCTTGTCATCGCTCTTGGGCATCGTGTTGCCCGCCCACTGGATCTTATCGGCCATACGGTGAACTCCTTAAGTCCTCTCTTGCCGGCCCCCGCATACGCGTTTCAGCCCATTCCCATTCATGCGACTGAACTTTTATGTGGATGCCAAACAAAAAGTTTGTTAGCAATGTTCTATCACACTTTTTGATTGGCATACCTAACGAATTGTTTGTTGCCGTAATCGGTACTTTTTCGTCGCCGAACGGTCACCAATTAGCCTGTCTGTGTATTTGTTTGCGAACAGGTGTGGTTTATGGCAAAGTGTGCCCAAACTAATTTTTAGGAAGGCACCCATGACCCCCGCACAGATTGAGTTTTACAAGCGCCTCGCACACGGTCTGGCGCTCCAATTTGGTCCCAACTGCGAAGTCGTCGTCCACGATCTGGAGACCGAGGACGTGGACCACTCCATCGTAGTGATCGAAAACGGCCACGTCAGCGGGCGCAAACTGGGTGACGGCCCCAGCCATATCGTGTTTGAGTCCATGCACGAGGGCACCACCGACGTACACGACCGCGAGCCGTACCTCACTAAAACCACCGATGGCAAGCTGCTCAAGTCCTCGACCATCTTTATCCGCAACGACGAAGGCAAGCCCGTCGGCATTTTGGGCATCAACTTTGACATTACGCTTATGAAGGCTTTTGAGCGTTCGCTCGACGCCTTTACCGGCACCGGCGGCACGGGCTACACCGAGCCCGAGCCCATTACCAAGAACATCGGCGACTTGCTCGAGGACCTGCTGCACGAGTGCGAGCAGTTTGTGGGCAAGCCCGCGGCGCTCATGACCAAAGATGAGCGCATTCGCGCCATTGGCTACCTCGACCGTCGCGGCGCCTTCCTCATTTCCAAGTCGAGCGAGCGCGCCTGCGAGTTCTTTGGCATCTCCAAATACAGCTTCTATAGCTACCTCAATGAGGCCAAGGCGGCGGCCGGCGACAAGTAGGCACTCGCCTGGATTGCCCTCCCCTTTTGGGCGCGAGTTCTGGAAAGCACGAATCCAAGACCGAGCCGCTTGGGAAGTTCCATATAATCGATGTCATTAGTATTTCGAAAGGATGGAACAGAATGGCGTTGAGCAAGGCATCATGCACCGGTCGCGGATTGATTCCGGCAATTGGTGGACATGTGCACCGCATGTTCGATGAGGGTGAAGACGACCTGTTTTCGCTGAGCCTTGACGACGTGATGGATGATCGCCCGTGGACCGCCGACGAACTCATGGGCGGCGGGGCTCGCCCGTCAAGCCCCAATCCCGCACTTGCGCCTAAGCCCGCATCTGCGCCGACTCCTGCGCAGCCGCCTGTTTCGACGCCCGCGTCTACGCCCGCACCCATTTCGGCGCCCACACCCGCTCCCCGCCCCGCAAGCGACCCGTCCGAGACGGCGGCATTTCTCGCTGCGGCGACGCGGAGCAAATCGGCCGACAGCACCGTTATGTACAGCGCCCAGCAGTTGCCCGTTCCTGCGGCACGCAAGTCTCCGGTCACAAGGCTCGATGAGCCCGTTGCCCATCAGGTTGCCTACGATTCCTGGGCTGCAGCCGATCTGGATGAGACCTCTACCGGCATGCCGGCGCTCGACGTTCCAGTTAACCCGCTTTTTGCCGCCAACACGAGCGCCGCGGACTATGAGGGCGGTGCGGCATATTCCGATTATTCCGATGGCTATGCTGGCACCGATCGCATCGAGACCGAGGATTATGGCACCGCATCGAGCGATTATCTCAACGATCCGTACGCTGCCACGCCTGCACCGGAATATGACCCGGAGGCCGCGTCCGCGCCGGCGTATACCAAAAGCACGGGCGAAGAGCGCTTCGCCGATTATTACGCCGAGGAAAAGGCGCTGCGTTTCTCGGAATTTCCGCAGGCAGTCAAGGTTGCCTTTATCGCCATTGTCATTGCCCTGCTCGGCGTCATTGCGTTTGAGGGATTCCGTCTGTTCTCCGGCCCCACCCAAGCGGAGTCGGAGACCCAGCAAAAAGAGGACGATAACAAGTATCTGGACATCAACACCCTCAAGGGCGACCCCAACGACGGGGACGACGAGTAGCGAGGGTTAAGGGAGGGCCGGAAGAGCCGGCGGCATGTTACGGCTCCAAAAGCCCTGCCATAAAGATGGGCAGATACAGCACGTCACCATCGCGGTGAAGATTACATTCCGCAAGTACCAGGGCGCGATCGATTCCGTAGCCCTTCGTCGCGAGCGCGTTGTCGAGCGCCGCATGGGACTTAAAGCTCTTGCCCGACTTGACCTCGATGGCAAGGACCTCCCCATCGAGCGTCTCCTCCACAAAATCGAGCTCGCCGACTTTTTTAGACGTAAAGTAGCGCAATCTGAATCCGTGGGCTTTGAGCTCTTGGGCAACGAAGCCCTCAAACGCCGCCCCCATGTTCATGCCAAAGGCGTCTTCCGCCTCCCCATCAAAAACGCCTTGGGCGACCCTTTTGGAATACGACGACATGAGCATTCCGGTGTCCAAGTAAAACAGCTTGAACAGATTTCGTTGCTCCCCCAATAAAAGGGGTGCCACGGGCGCCGTTACGTTATACACGGGAAGCGCGACACCCGCCTCCGATAGCCAGAGAAAATGATCTGTCACCTGCGAAAAACGTTTGACACCGTTAATCGATGACAGTTTGAATCGCTTGTTTTTGGAGCCGGCCTCGCTGGGAATCAGATCATAGATATCGCGAATAACCAAGCGTAGCTCAGGCGGAGCGTACTTTGCGATGTCATCGCGATACAGGGCGTGAAGATCGCGATGGATGTTTCGAACCTCGTCGACATTGCGCGTCGCCAAGAAGGAATTGACCGCGTCGGGCATGCCCCCCACCACCACATACTGATGGAACAGATTGAGCAAGCGGTCATACAGATAGCCGGGGAGCTCCTTTTCGTCCTTTAGACAACCCCTGAGCATGTCAAACGCTCCGGCAGCAACGCCGCTTGCCCAGCAGAACTCCTCAAAGTCGAGCGGGTACATCTGGACCTGCTCGACATACCCCACCGGCAGGGAATCGATGCCCTCGAGCTCAACGCCAAGGAGCGATCCGGTAAGGATGTATCGAAAGTCGCCGCGCTGGACCAGGTATTTGATAAACGTCACTACGTTGGGGCATCGCTGCACCTCGTCGATAACCACAACGGTCTTGTTCGCAACCATCGGCTGCGTTGCAGCAATAGACATGCGCATAAGCAGGTCATCCGCGCTTTTTGCCGCCAAAAACGAATCGCGCACGGACGCGTCGGCGATAAGGTCGAACGTCACGACATTTTCGAACGATTCGCTTGCAAAGACGTTGACCAAATATGACTTTCCTACCTGTCGGGCGCCCTTGACCAAAAGAGCCTTGTTAGGCGACGAGGCAAGCCAAGATTCAAACTGTGCTTTCGCTTTTCTCTGTAGCATAAGCGTACCCCTTATTACGTGCTGTTTTAGCACTAGGATACACTTTTCCGTGGTTGCTAGATGCTCATTTCGACACTTTTTCGAGATTTTGAAGTGTGTATTACGACACTTTTCCGTACTTTTACACGGGATATTTCGACACTTTTTCGGATTTAAGCCTAACAGCAGCCGGCGAAATCAAGCGCCGTCTGCACATCATTTCGCAGGCGGCGCTTGATTTGTGTCCGCGCGCGCTAATAGACTCCATCGTGCCAGCAAGGAGCGGGCGCGTTTTATCCAGAGTCGGGGTAGAGAGTTGGCTCCACGATCCCGACGCCAACCGGCCAAGAGGCACGGTGGCCCTGCCAACATCGATGAAAGGAGTCCGTATGGACAATTTCTCCGTGCGCAGTGAGCGCAACTTCCACAACCTGGTAGCCAAGCCAAAACGAATGCATCTTCTGGACGAGCCGAGCGGCTATGCCTCGGCCATGGTCAAGAGCAGTCTCTCCCATCAGATGCGCTTTACGGTGCAGGCGCTCGAGGAAGAGCTCTGCGTTGCCGGAGACCCTCACGTACTGCAGATCAAGTTGCTCGGAAATGACTCGCGTGAGCCGTCCAGCTGGAAGCTCTTCGCCGACGGCGCGTGCGTTGCGGACGGATCCGGCGCCTTTGCCCGCGAGTGCTTCTGCGAGGGAGCCGAGGTGTTCCTGGATCTGTGTCGCGATGCCGTCAACGCGGCCGAGCTGTACCAGTGGAGCCAGAGGGAGTACGAGCTGTTGAGTGCGGCGCGTGGGATTGCGGGAGTTTAGGTGGGCAGATAAGCCATCGGCAATTCCGAGATAGCAAGGGCCGAGAATTAGATTCCCGGCCCTTGCCTAGCACTGCTTTATAAGATCGAGCACCGCGGGAATGTCATCGGCATTCCGAAGTGCGACATAGGTCGGTAGACCCGGGCCAAATCCGCCCTGTGAGCGCTTGTCCTGACACAGGCCCTCTGGATCCGTCAGATCGTCAACGCTCTTTGCCAGGCCAACGGCAATCCAGCCACCATTGCTGGTCCTGCCTTCTAGCACGGCGTGCAATTTTCGCTTGCCCGACCTGAAGCCCACATAGTACTTGGCTATATAGGACTCCCACGAAGGGTTACCACTCAGAACGGACTCGCACACCTCATCGAAAAGCCTCTGGTTGAGTCCGCCTTCGGCAAAAGTTGGGTGATTCTCCTGCAGAGTCCAGATAGGCGCCTCGTCAGACTCCCCACGAGAGGGGCGATACTTGTCGACGACATCTGCCGGAAGGTCGGGATATTTCCATATCTCACACGCCTCTTTCGCCAACTCGTTAGCGCGCCGTCTAATCTCTTCCTCGCCCCATTTTTCATGCGAGGCAATCGACTTGTTTAGGTAGAGTGGGCTGCACATAAGTCCCACGTTCGGAAGATTGAGCTTGTCCGAGAACGACCGGTTTGAGTACTCCTGGTTGTAGCCCGTCAGCGTTAGATTTCCCAAGTTGTTGCACAACCTGTCGTGGATGTCTTCCCAGTTCTCACCAAGCGATTCCTTCCAGTCGTGTTCATCATCGATCGTCTGGGGCATGACGTGCTCAATCTGGTAATCGTCAGCCGAGATGGGCTCCTTCGGGTGGTGCCAGTTCTCAATGCGCTCCAGGTAATAGCGCTTTTTGGAGAAGCGGTTGTAGCAGTCACGCGTCTTAAACTCCTCGACAAAATGCTCGTCTGTTGGGAAGTACGCGGTCATACCGCTGCTGTGGATAAGGAGCATCGCCGTAACGTACTCCTCTATATCGTCCTGTTGCTCAAGGTTGCGATACATGCCGGCAAAGAAATTATTTAGACCCGTGGTAAGCCTGCCGCAAACCGCCCGTCTGAACAGAAACGACTCGATAGTCTCGCAGATACGTAAAAACGTATTGCGGTCAATCCTGCCTCCTTCATAAACCGAGTAAAGCAGCATCAGCAAAGGTCTAACCGGCTTCACATAAAGATAGGCAATTCTACCGAACACTCGGCGCAGACCCCCGTCTTTCTCCTTGCCAAGGAATAACCTGGCATATCTTTGCGCATATTCGCGGAGTTCCTTCAGCAGACCCTCGGTATCTCCATCGTAGTCATCAGCGAAATAGCGTTTGAACTCGTGGTAGGCCTCGTTTTCCTTCGGCATCCTATTGGGAACCTTGAGCCACAGCCAGTACCAGATAAATGCATTGAACTCTTCTTCGCCGCCTTTACCGAACAAACGCTCGAGCGGATGCCAGTAACCCTCGTAAAGCTTGGTCTGCTCGTCGTTGGGAAGCGACATAAGAACGTAGTTACGAATGAGGTCAATAGGCGTGAGCGGCTTGCCCTTGGAGTTCATGGACTCAAATATGAGCTGGGCATTATCAACGCCAGCGGTGAGCTTAGTGTCGATGACCTGCACGCGGTTTAGCCCCGCCCAAAGCCTTGCTGGGTCGAATGATTTCCCGTGCATCTTTTCACGGAAGAACGCATGGTTCTCGACAATGCGATCCGATTTCTCATCTGGCACAGGAGACCCAGACACAATGGAGAACAGCGTCTCTTTATCGTCCTGCGAGAGCACCAGCTTGTAGCGCGCCAGACCGTTGTAGTCATCATCGTTAAAGAGGTAGTTCTTCCGCAGCGCTGAGATCTTGAGATCGCCAAGGAAACCGGCCTTGTCGGGGTTGCTCTCCAAATAGTCAGCCAAGGCAGAGATCATCAACGAAAACGTCGTCATGCGCTGCTGTCCGTCAATCAGAAGCACGCGCGAAATGCTCGTGGCAGAGCTCTCGGACTCGGGGATATAGAGCATCGACCCCACGAAGTGCGATACGCCATCACGACCCGCTCGCATGACGTCATCCCAAAGCACCTCGCACTCTTTTACACTCCACGAGTAAACTCGCTGGTACACGGGAATGACGAACTGCATCTTCGCCACGCCCATAAGGTCGAGCAGATTTGCCTCGGTTGCTTTCATTTGCGCTTGCTCCCCTTTTCTTGTTTACGCCGTTTGCAGTCAGTCCTCCACTGAGCGGAGGGTGCTAAAGACGAGAGCATCGAAGCACTGAAGCAACCGGGATGCTCATATCGTTAGATTCTACAACGAAAGCAAACACTTACGCCGTCATGGTGGCGCGCGATCGCTGCACGCCACTCCCCAAAATCATACGATGTCAAAAGACTGACACTTGTGTATGCCTTTTGACATTGCCACAGTCTTACGGGCTTCTTGTCTCATATGCCAAGAGCGGATATCTAGATCGCTGCCTCTCCCGCCCAAAGGGGCTCGACAAGAACTGATCGAAGGGCAAATCAGACATCGAGCAAGTCGCCGACCTGCACTCAGCCTCGACAAGTGGCATCGAACACAAGCTCACCGGCATAAAGCTTGCGTTAAAAACAAAAGGGCATGTAACATAAATGGTTGGAAGTTAGTAAATTACCGGTTGGCAAAGTAAGAACCGGGCTATCAAGTTCCAACCATTTATTTTACAAATGGTATTAGCACAACTCCAACCACATATTTAACGAACGGGCCGTTGGATTAGCGATCTAAAATCCGTCACGCCTCTGCGGTCTATCCCCGACTTGATGGTCCTTTCGCAATCCCGCTCGGGATCTTCTTCGAGGAAAGACACAACGCCCTTGGCCATGAGGGAGACGAGGCCTTCGAGCTTGATGACGCAATCGTATGCGCACCCCTTCAGGTTCTCCGTACCCGCCCCGGTATGGCCATAGCTCGCGACGATCCCATGAGCGTCGCCGTGAACGCATACCCCGATAACCTTATAAGGACTATAATCCTCCCCTCTGCCTTCGATGACTGATGATCCCGCATGGATAACGGCGCAACGCAGTTGATAGAGGTCTGAAGCTGTGAATATACCTCGCGCCTCTATAACGTCGAACTCCTCGCTTATCTCACTTTGACTCTTCTCGTCTTTTCGCTCTGCCGCCATCTTTTCGCCGGTATTGGGAAGCTCCAGGTATTTAACGCACCAGTCGATGTATCGCATGCCGACGGCTTTTGCGCAGACGTCCGGTATGGTCACGACGAGGTTCAGTGCCGCGAGGAGAAGCCCCGCATCGAAGGCCTTCTCGCATTCCTCCACGAGCCTGCTTGGTGTGCGATGGATTACGGTCGGAAAGCCGTATTCGTTGGCATCGCATTTCAGGCCGCCTGAAGGCCTTGGCTCCCAGGCTGCAATTTCGTCGAGCCTCGAATTCACAGCATCTCTCCCGTCGTTGCGTCGACCTCCACTCCCGACCTCGGGTCTATGAACTCATCGACGGCCTCGTCCTCGCGGTCGGGCTCGGTCACGAAGAGCGGACCGGGTGCATCGATGCGAGGGCCGATCGTGAGCCCGTTGCTCGCGATGATGCGGTCGAGGTTCTGTCTGCGGTAGAGGGTCCTTGCCCGGAGCGTCTCGAACGAGTATCCGCGCCCTCTCATGTCCGTCTCGTTTATGAGCCGGTTCGCGCACTCGGTGTAGCCGTTCGAGATACGGCTGGGGCATTCCCAGTAGTTGAAGATGAACTCGCGGTGATTCTGAACGGTCCGAGCAAGGGCTCTGAACGGATCGAACTCCCTGCCATCGGGAATTTCCCGAATCCAGGCGTCGAACGCCGCCTCAGCCTCCTCGCGTGAGGACGGATGGTCGTCGTAAATGCCGAAGAAGTCCTCCTTGAGGTCGTACGCGGTCATCAGCGTCGAGTAGGAGGAGTCTTCCCGTAGCGCCCTTAGGGCCGACGCCTCGTAGAGGCTGAGGTCGCGCGTCCGCTTCCTAAGGACGTAGGCGAGGCCCTTCTTTAGCTCAAGGCGACCCTTCCTGTCGAGAGCTCCCTGGAGGCCCTTGCGGACCGCGTCCAAGGCCTCGTTGGCTCCCTTCACGACATGGAAGTGGCCGATGACCCATGTCGCGTTCGGGGTGTATTTGGCTATGCTCCTCCAGAACGGCCGGTACATGTCGCTCGAAACCCATCGTACGCGCTCGAGGCCCTCCAACGATGAGAAATAGGCGTCGAGGTCGGACTGCGTCCTGCCGGGCACCATGTCGAAGACCGTCCTGTGCTCGAGATCAGTGATCACGGTCACCATGCCGACCCTCTTGAGGTTCTTCTCGTCTATGCCCAGGAACGCCGGCACTTTGAAGCGAAGCCTCGAGGCGTTCTCGCGGACGTAGTCCTCGAAGACGCTCTTCACGGTGACGTGCGAGAGCGGGTACTCCTCGGCGACCTCGCGGAAGGTGAGCCTGAGCGAGCGTTGGGCGATGTCGGCGTATGCCGCCTCCGTCATCCGGTGACTCTCGTCGATCCCGCCTATCGCCGGGCGCCACACGTAGCCGCACTCCGGGCATCGCATCCGCGGGAACCCTATCTCGAGCCTCGTCGGGATGCCCAGGTGTGGCGTCGACACAACGCCGACGGTCCTCGCGCCGTGGCTGTGCAGCGTCCCGCCGCACTCGGGACACGATGCGGGGACGGGCCCGCGGTATCTCAGGTCGAACTGCTGGAGCCTCCTACCGCAATCGACCTTGGTCGCGCTGCCGATGAGCTCGCAGTCCCGGACACCAAGCAGCTCCTCGACGTAGCCTGCCACGCCCATCTACTTTCCCCTCGAGAGGTAGGAGGCGAGCTCGGCGATGTCGTAGCGCTTCCCCTGCGAGATGAGGTCGTACACCTGGTCGGCCAGGGGCTCGATCGCCTGCGGGTCGTCGAGCGCCTGCTCGGCGAGGTCTCCAAGCTCGTTGCTCATCATCGACATGAGGGCCCTGATGACGATGTTGCGCAGGCGCCCGTCCGCGAGGACGGCCTCCTTCGTGTTGCTCGTGTTCGTGATCTGCGTGTTGGTCACGGGGTCTGCCGCCACGGCATCGGAGACCGCGTTGACGGCTCGGGCCTTCACGAGGGGGTCACCTTCGTCGCCCCACGTGCGGTTCAGCCTCTCCACGATCCTCGCCATAGTGTCGCGCTTGGGCGCGGTGCCTGAGCCGCCAGCGCCCATCGGCATGAGCTCGCCGCCTTCGACCCCCTCGGGGACCTTCTGGGCCGATATGCGGAAGTCCCGAAGCACGAGGCCGCGCACGTCGACGTCGTCGAGCGAGGTGCCCGCGATCCTGTGGCCGAGCAGCTTTGCGAAGCTGTAGAACACCTCGAGGTCGGGGTCGCCGAAGTCGAGCGCCTGGGACAGGAACGTGTAGGCGGAGCAGTACTTGGAGAGCTTCTTCCTGAAGGTCATCAGCTCCGCGACGCGTCCCGCCGCCTCGTCCGCGCTCCTCTTGGCCCTCTCCGTCCCCTCGGCCTCGCCGGCCGCCTCCGCCCGGTTGGCGCACTCCAGCCAAGTCTCGTAGGAGTCCCTGGCCGCCGCGAACCTCTCGCGGAAGATCTCGGCGGGCCCGGAGACGGCGGAATAGAGGGCGGTCCTGTAGGCATCGCTCTCCTCACCGGCTGCGAGGCCCTTGGACCTGTAGAGCGCCTCCTTGAACCCCTCGACGTCTCGCGTCGCGTACACGTCGGCCGCGTCGAGGGCGTCCTTCAGGTCGTAGACGATGTTCGGGTCCTGGGCCGTGCTCATCGTCGCGCCCTTGTCGTAGGTCTTGAAGGCGGCGAGAACCGTCTCGGGGTCGTTCACGAAGTCGACGACGAAGACCCCGTCCTTGCCGGAGCACGTCCTGTTGACGCGCGAGTAGGTCTGCACGATCTCGATGGCGTTGCCGAGCGGCTTGTCGACGTAGAGGGCGACTAGCTTCTTCTGGTCGAACCCGGTCTGGAACTTGTTGGCCACGATGAGCAGCCTGCTCTCAGGGCGGTCGAACGCCCTCTCGACCGGGCCCTGCCCGGTCGGGTTCATGTTGGCCTCGGTGTACTCGTATCCGCGCTCGATGAGGGCGAACGGGTTGTCCTCGAGGTACTCGTCCTCGGGCAGGACGCACCTGTCGCCCAGGACCTTCTGGGAGAAGGCGACGAGCGGCTCGCCGGGCACCTTGAAGCGCAGCTTCGGCTCGACCTTGGCGGGGTCGAGGTCCGGACGGGCGCGGAGGTACGCCTCTATCGCGTACTTGTAGCGCACGACCTCGGGACGCCCGGAGGTGACGATCATGGCCTTGGCCTCGCCGTTCAGGAGCGGAGCCACGTTGTCGACGAAGTGGTTGATGATCCACTTGGCCTTCTCCATGACGTTCGTCGGGTGGAGCGAGCGCCACTTGGCGATCTTCCTCCTGGCGCGGCGCTCGTCGACGAGTCTGCCGTCGGCGTCCTCGGACTCGTCCTCGATCCTCGTGAGGGTGCGCAGGGGCACGTATCCCGAGAGCGGGTCGATGATGTAGCCCTCCTCGATCGCCTGCCGCATCGGGTAGAGGTGGAAGCTGCCCATGACCGGATTGCCGTCCTCGTCCTCCTCGCCCGTGGGCGTGCCGAACAGGGTCTTTGTCTCGGCCTTTGGGGTCGCTGTGAACGCGAGGAAAGAGACGTTCGGCGGCATGAGGTTGCTCGCCTGCATCTGGGCGAAGTAGGCATCCATGACCGACCCGCCGTCGTCCGAGTCCTCATCGAAGTCGAGCATCCTCTCGAACTTCAGCTTGTCCGCCGCCGCGTTGAAGGCGGTCTTGAGGGACGCCGCCGAGCTGCCCTCCTGAGAGCTGTGCGCCTCGTCGACGATCACCGCGAATCCGGAGCCGTCAAGCTCGGGCAGCGCCGCGATGTCCGGCCACGCGTAAAGGAACGTCTGGATGGTGACCACGACGATCTCCCTCTTCTGCCGAAGGGCCTCGACGAGCTGGGAGCTCTTGGAGCCGTCGGCGACGGCGCTGCCCCTCTCGTCGCGGCCGACCATGACGACCTGACCGGTCACCTTGGAGAGCTGGGAGATGGTCTTCTTTATGTTCTGGTCAAGCGACAGCCTGTCGGTGACCACCACGACGCTGGAGAACATCTTCTCTCCGTCCGCGCGGCGGAGCCTCGCGAGGTCGTGCGCGGCCCAGGAGATGGTCTCGGTCTTGCCGGAGCCGGCCGAGTGCTCGATGAGGTAGCGGCGTCCCGCCCCATGCTCCCGCGCGTCGGCCAGGACCTTCCTCTCTGCGTCAAACTGGTGGTAGCGCGGGAAGATCTGGGTCGCCGTCTTGCGCCAGCGGCCCGTCGCGTCCTGCCTGTCCTCGACCTCCTCGAAGACGAAGCGGTCGAAGATGGACAGCCAGTTGTCTCGCTGGAGGATGGTGTCCCAGAGGTAGTGGGTCCTGTACTCGCCCTCGGGCGCGTCCGGGTTGCCGGCCCCGCCGTCGCGGCCCAGGTTGAACGGGAGGAAGCGGGGCTTCGCCGACCTGCTCGGGAAGGGGCCGAGGTTCGTGCACATCCAGACCTCGTCCTCGGAGACTGCGAAGTGGACCACGGCGCCCCTCTTGTACATGAGCAGCGAGTTCTTCCTGCCGCCGTCGGGCTCTATGGGCCTGCGCTCGTCGACGTACTCGTCGATGGCGTCACGCACGGTCTGGGTGAGCTCGGTCTTGACCTCGCCGGTGGCGACGGGGATGCCGTTGACGAACAGAGCGAAGTCGAGAGACTTGCTCCCGGCGGTCTGGTAGTGAACCTGGTGCATGAAGCGCAGGATGTTGGCGTCGTAGCGCTCCCTCGCCCCGGGCACGCGCTCGTCGTCCGGGTAGCCAGCCATGCACTCGATGGTCTGGTAACCGGCCACCTGGAATCCCTTGCGTAGCGTGAGAACGGTACCGTTTCTCTCCAGGCTCTTCACGAGCGCGCGGCGCAGCTGGTCCTCCCACCTCGCGCCCTTCTCTCGGCGCATCTTGTCGAGCTTCTCCGGCGCGGTGGCCTCGAGCCAGGCGACGAAGTCGTCGAACACGAGTGCGTCGTTCGGGTCGAACCCCGTATCGTCAGGTGAGAGGGCCCAGCCCGCGCCGCCGAGGGCAGCGACCTTTCGGGAGATGTAGCGCTCGAAGGCATCCTCCTGGTGAATCTTGCGGCGGCCGCTGTACTCGACGTCGCGGCGCTCATATGCACTGTCTATGTCGACTCTTGTCATGGCTATGCCTCCGCGCAGTCGATCTTGCCGGTGACGGCGTGGTGGATGACGGACTTGCGGTACTCGCCGAGCTTCTCGATGAGCTGCTCCTGGCGTGAGATTGCCTCGTCGATGGCCACGCAGCGCTCGTCGAGGTAGGCCGCTATCCTTTTTTGCTCTTCTAAAGGTGGTAAAGGAACGACGAAGTTGTTAAATGCGTTGGTTTGTAGTCGCATGCGCCCCTTGTCAGCAACTCCATTTGCTGAACCGAAAAACACCCGATTGAGGTAGCACATCTGGAAGAGGTAGAGGTAGTAACTCGGGTTGCTTACCGCAAGGTCACGGGCTGAAAACACTCGGTAGTCAGGACTTGTCACTCCTTCATAGCGAGATATATCCACCCAACCTGTTAAGAGGTCCATGTGGTTCATCGCAAAATCGCCAGGATGTACGAGTTGATAATGTGAGTATGTTTCAGCAAATTGCCCTTTTCCTGTGCTGAAATCTTTGGGCCTAATTCCATCTTGTGTAATCGACAGAACTGTCAATCCTTCAACCCCGGCAATTCGTTTTGTAATTTGAAATAGAGCTTTGAGCTTGGAGGTCTGCCAATTAGAGGGAATTTGATCTACCCACTTAATGTCGCTGTCTTTCATCTCTGCGGTTGGGTCGAGGCCCTTTGTCACAGCATGCGCGATGAGGGACTTCTTGTACTCCTTGAGCCTCTCTATGACCTTTTGGCGCTTCTTCACGTCATCGTCGATGGCCGCGCAGCGCTCGTCGAGGTAGGAGACGATACGGCGTTGGACATCACAAGGCGGGACTGTGACGTAGGTCTCGTGCAGGTTGCCTTGGTTAACGTGAAAAACTTTCACATCGATCAAGTCGCGCCGAATCTGCCAGCGCCACATGTCGGTAGAGAAAAGATATGCAAGGTACTTATTCTCAACCTCGTCAACCGGAGAGAGGAGCAGGGTATCGCCTCCGGGATTAACCGGCCGCTCAGAATCGTTGTATATGCAGTCTCCGCACCCGGCAAGGTCCTCTGATGTGCAGGCGAAGATAAAGGAACCTTTCTCGGAATATTTCAGCCCTTTTGGAACCATGCCCGTAGGGACGTGCTTTATGAGCTCTTCGTGGATACCGAATCTATTGTTTAACTTCGAATGCACTTGGGCGTAATTGACGACGGGAGCTCCTTCGTCAACTAAGTCAGCCCTAGTGACGGTCATTCCCTTGCTGCTCATAAAAAGCCTCGGCAACGGCACCATGTTCCAGCCGTCCGGCACCTCACCGAACCACTCAGCACTGTTTATCTCCCTTCTCGTCCTCATGCCAGGAACCCCCTCATGAGCGAGCCGAGGCCGTCCTCGAGCTCGAGAATCTCCTTCGCGATGACCTCGGGGGCACGGGGGCTCTCGTACTTGTAGAAGTACCTGTTGAACGAGATCGACGTGCCGACCACGCCCACCCCACCGTCGCCAAGCGGGTTGGCCGTGAGACCCGTCTTGTTGTCGAACTTGGGCTCGTCCCTTACCGACCCGTCCACCACGGCGTCGGGAGCGTAGGGCAGCACCTCGCTCGCCATGTAGTCGTCGATTTCCATGCCGATTGGAATGTTTTCCGTGTCCTTGAGCTCGGGGTCGAACACCGGGTTGCCCTTCGCATCGACCGCCGGCTCCGCGGAGGGGTCTTGCCGACCGAACACCTTGACGAGTGCCTCGACGAGCTTCGTCTTCTGTGGCTTGGGCTTCTCGATCGCTTTGTGAAGCTTCTCGGTCGCAGCCAGGACCTCGCTGTATGTGAGCGAGGCGCCCTCGTTCTTCTCAACCCAGGAGCGAATGGCGGCGCGGCTCGCGTCCGACAGCTTCTCCATGGGCTTGCTGAGGGTAAAGAGGGCATCCAGCCCATCGGCCGAGGGCTCAATGACAACGCGCAGCGGGCGCTGCGTGGTCACCTTGCGGTACATGAAGTCCTCGACGGGAACGATGACCGACCTGCCGTGGTCGTGCCCGTCTACGTAGGTGCGCACGATCCACGCGGCCTGGTCCTCGCCGACCTCGTAGCGCTTGTTCCCCTGGCTCTTGCGCAGGGCGGTCTTCTCCTCCGAGGCGTCGATGAGCTGCACGTACCCCTTGCGGTTCTCCGGCTTGTGGTTGTTGAGCACCCAGATGTAGGTTGCGATGCCCGTGCGGTAGAAGATCTCGGTCGGCAGCTTCACGATGCAGTCAACGAGGTCCTCGCTGAACAGCCAGCGGCGGATGCCCGATGGCCCGCTGCCGGCATCCCCGTTGAACAGCGGGGAGCCCGAGAGCACGATGGCCGCCTTGCCGCCGCCTTCCTCGGGCGGCGCCATCTTCGCCGCGACGTTCTGCATGAAGAGCATGCTGCCGTCGTCAATGTCGGGCTTGCCGGCGCCGAACCTGCCATCGAACCCACGGCCCATCTCCTCGAGGACGGCGTCCTTCTCCTTCTTCCACTCCTTGCCGTAGGGCGGGTTCGTGAGCTGGTAGTTGAAGGTGCGTCCCTCGAACCTGTCGTCGTCGAGGGTGTCGCCGAGCATGATGCCGGCCGACAGGTCGGTCATCTGGTCGAGCACGTCTCCCGAGCCCCCGGCGATGTTGCGCAGCATAAGGGCTGCCTTGCCCATGGCCCATGTCGCGTCCTCGAGCTCCTGGCCGTAGGGGACGATCTTGGTTGGGCTGCTGAAGTGCCCTTTGTCGTGCCACTCGTCGAGCTGGTCGAGCGCGTCGCAGATGAAGCCGCAGGTGCCGCAGCTGCCGTCGTAGAGCGTGCGGATGTCGCCGTTGTCGGCGTTGAGCAGCGTGTCCTCGTTTGCGAAGAGCAGCGCGGTTGCGAGGCGGGCGACGTCCTTGGGCGTCATGAAGTCCTCGGCGTCCTGCGAGATCTCCTCGCCGTATCGCTGGATGAGGTGCTCGTAGATGTCGGTCATCATGCGGTCGGAGACCGTCTCGGGCCCGAGGTCGAAGCCCGAGAAGCGTGTGCACACCTCGTAGAGCATGCCCTTCTCGTCGAGCTTCTCGCAGGTCTGCCGCATCTCGAAGCGCTGCAGGACCTCGCGGGCGTTCGCGGAGAAGCCGTTGATGTAGGCCATGAGGGCGTCGCAGGTCTTCGTCGCCCCGAGGTTAGAGAGTGTGAAGCTCGTGACGTTGTAGAAGCAGTGGCCGGAGAGGGCGCAGTACTTCGGGTCGTCGTCGTCCCAGACCCCCTTGGCGGCCTGTCTGCTCACGGCCGCCCGCGTCGGCTCGAGGGCGCACTCGAAGCGCCTCAGCACGGCGAATGGGAGGATGAGCTTGTTGTAGTCGGCGGGGCGAATGACATCACGCACGTAGTTCGCGATGCCCCATATCTCGTTCACGTAGTCGAACGCGGTCTTATCGGCCATGGTTGGACCTCTCTGCGAAAAATAGAATTCCAACCATGTATTTTACAACCGAAAGCCATGATTTGAGCTTTCGGCCAACCAATAGTTTAACAAATCTGGTAAGTGGTATCACCAATCACTGATTTATTGACCCAACCAGTAATTTTACATACCCAAACAAAATAAACCCCGGCGACTCATATCAGAGGCCATTCCCGGGGCATCAATATGCAGTGTACCTATTCATCACCCGATGCCGGCAAGCTGTTGAGCGGCTCACCCTCACCGGCGGTGCCAAGGCGCCTCTGCATCTTCTCGATCTGCTTAAGGGTCGAAGTCAAATACCCAAGACCCTTCTTCAGTTGCTTAAGCAACTTGCCATCCTTGCGATTTCCCTTTCCGTTCTCCTTCTCGACATCTTCTTCAATGCCAGCGATGCCGCGCTGCACGGCCTCGGCTGCTTTCCGCACCAAAATGGCCCCCTCATGCGGGCAGCGGTCAGTAGCCACATCAAGAAAAGCAAGGAGCCTCGAACATTCGACGAGCACGAACTGCGCGTAGTCCTCCCCCATCGATGCCGCCAAGGCAACGCCGCCGGAACCCAATAGACCAAGCGCGGCACCGCCGCCCGTAATCAAAGCAGTGCCACCGGCCATGCCCATGCCGCCGGCGGCCAAGGCCCCACCGCCAGCTGCAGCAAGGCTCGCATTGACAAGCGCAGCCCCGTGAAGGCCGGCAAATGAGCCTCCGAAGATACCGACAGCAATATCCGGAGCGAGTACCGCGGCCGCCCCTCCTGCGCCTACGGCCGCCGCCACGACAATGACGCCGCCCACCAAGAACTTTGGCAATGTACCTGAAAGCTCGCGGAAGCGTGTCCCGCAACGTTTCTCGAGAGAACGTATGGCGTCCAAATCAACCGCGTCTTGTCTCCTGGGAAATTCGTGTTTAACCCAAGATCCACTCTCCTTCAAACCTTTGTATTCCTTTTTCTCTTCATCTCCCATCTGGGAATAGGGGCGAAACTCAACCAACTCCTGTGCAACAAGCAAGGCACGCACTTTACCGCCTCGCCGCCGCGAAACTGTCTCAAGGGCTCCGTACGCGTCTTCCTCGCTCAAAAAGTAGCCGTCTGCATCAATGCCTAGGCCATCCGCGACCGAATCCTGCCACGCGCGGGCCCAGCTCCTCTTTTGCCCTTTGCGCACTTCGTTCTTCTCGTTCCCGCAGTCGTAGTTGATGGCGGCAAGCTTCAGCGAGAAGGCAATCCTCGTCGTTTCTCTATCTAGGCTATAAAAGTGAAATCCATCGAAGATATCCTGGCGGCGCCTGGCGCGCTCAGTCCAAGCCTCGGACATTTCCTCCGCCATATAGCCCCAGTCGGCATGGAGGGCAAACGCAAGGCGTCCAACTCCAACGTAGTTTATTCGCAAGAAGAGCTTCTGGGCGAACACGACCTTGTTCCCCTCGCATTCGATACCCGCCCTGGCCGCCGCCGTCGCTAGATTCACCAAAACGAACGAAGTGCTCGAAACCGTGACCATGCGAGTGAGAACCCTGCTGTTATAGGGCATGAAATGCGAAGCCTTGAGCTTGTGCAAGCCGGAAACCTTGCTCACTTCGCAACGTTCCAGCTCGGCCTTGAGCCTTGAAAGCATGTAGAGACAACGAACGATAACCTCGTTGGCCACGACTGCTGGCACCTGGCTTAAAGCTTGATCGAGCAGGCCGACTTCCGTCCGAAGGTCGAAGCGAATGGGCTTGCCGCCCTCGGTTTTGAACGCCGTTCCGTTAAACAGCTTTGAGATCCATTGCTGAATGCGAATATCCTCGCCCTTATAGGCAATCTGCATGTCTTGAAAAACAGGCAGGGAGGAGAGCTCCTTTAGCAGGGACAGCACGACGCCGGGAATGCCCGTCCCCTTACCGGGGTTTGAACTAGACCCCGCCATGTCGCTCACGAGATGCATCGCCCAGAACAGAGTGCCAAACGCGATCTTCTCTGGAACGTTCCTGCCTACAAGAGGGCAGTCGGGATCGAAGGCGGCGGCAGGCAGGTCAAAGGCGACAAACCGGCCGGCCGTATCGGTACCATAGCCTTTGCAGGTGAATTGCGAGAGGATCGAACACGCAAGGCCAACCAAGCTCGGGTGGTGCGAGAAATCCCGCAGATGATGTTGGAGCCCGCCGCCAAACTCGGCAGTCAGCTTGTCCGTGGCAAGAGGAAACTCTTTCTCTAGAAAGCGAATAGCGTCTTCTAGAGTTGCATCCGCCTTTGTCATACCCGCAGACTTGGCAATCGTAAGAACGAATTTGCCAACCTTCTCGTCGCTCCACTCTTTGGCACCCTCTAGGTTGAAGTCTTTCTGCCAAAGGATATTCAACGCACCCGTGAGGAGCCCGCTAATGGCTGCAAGTTCATAGTCGAGCTTCGTAGCCTTTTCAGCCCGAGGGTCAAAATCAAAGAGGACCTCCTCCCCATCGGGAGCGTCCTTAAAACCAACCAGCACGGCGCTACCGTTCAGCGGCACAGATGTAACTTTGGGCAGTTGAGGCATGGCGTAAACTATCTCGCCAGCACTAAAAACAAGTTCGTCTGCCATACCGGCTTCCTCCTGCAAACGCGTAAAATCAGATTGCTCTACGCCGCCAAATCCCTCTTCGTAGAAGTATTCGAAAATCTCGGTGATGCAGTTGCTCAGAACCTCGTCGGGATAGTTCGCCACTGGCAGCCTATACACCTCATTGTGCACGATGACGCACGCAGCGTCACGGGTCTCTGCCTATTCGTCCAGCGAATCATGTTAGCAAGCCGCTCTTCGATAATGGAAGCCATCTCGATGTCCACGCTCTTGACCTGCTTGGTCCCAGCGAGTGTCAGCGCGTCCTTGAGTAGGATCCCAAACGCAGTCTTCTGCTGCTGATCCTAGAATCCTTCGCGCAACCATTCCGTCCGCTTGTCGCCAAATGAGCCTCCTACCTCCCCTCCGCCTTCAGCTTCAGCAGCAGGTCACCCAGCTCGAGGCACTTGCTGGAAAGGCGCGTCTGGGCTCACTCGCCCATCCCCCACCGTTGGCGGATCTCCTGGGCGCGCGGACTCACACGGTAGCTCCCGTCCATCATCTGCTTGAGCAGCTTGGCGGTCACGCGTGCATCGGCAAGGGCGCTGTGGGCATGGCCCGTCGACTCGTCGAACTCGATGCCAAACCACGTTGCCGCGTCGCCCAGCGAGACGCGCCCGTGGCTGCCCACGTCCATAATCGAGGTGTAAAACGCCTGCAGGTCGACCCAGTCCGTAGGAAATGCGGAAAGATCGATGTGCTTTGCCTGGCACTCGGTCAAAAGCTGTCGACGGTCCGCCCCGCTCCAGCAAACCACCTGGGCGGAGTAGCGACCGATCCAATCACTGAGCCTTTTGATCACCATGCAGAGCGGATCGGCCATCGCGGTGTCCACGGCCGATATCCCTGTGAGCTCGCGGACGGGGAACGCAACGCCTTCGGTAAATTCCGTCTGCACAAACTGCGAGAACTCGCCCATAACGTTGCCGTGGTAATCGAACTTGACGGCACCGACCTCGATAATCTCATTGCGCAGTCCACGGCGCTGGCGCTGTTTTGGCACCGGCGCAAACTCAAAGTCCAGTACGATCTGGCGCGCAAAGTTCGTCGTATCGATAGCCGAGATACCCGGCGTCTTTTCAGCTGACACGGTTAGGGCCTTTCTCCGTTGCCTGCCGCTTGCTACATAGGCGGCTATATTGCCGTAAGGATAGGCGCTCGCGCGGACATGAAATCGCACAGTGCAGCTTTCCGGCATCCTTGCGTAAAGCCACACTTTGAGAGAATCACGTCACTGTTATTATCGAACATATATTCGTATTTATAGCAGTACTTTGATAGAATTGCAGTTGTTGACGGCAGTTCCATGTGCCGGGCAGCGCCCTCCATGCGACGGGAGGTGATGCCCATGACCGATCTGACTGATTTTGTGAAGCTCCTGACCGCTTTGGTCTCGCTCCTCACGGCGCTTATCGGGCTTACCGAGGCACTCAAGCAGCGTGCGAAGCATAAAAAGAGGGGTCGACGCCGCTAAGGCATTGACCCCTTAAACTAAGTAACGGCGCTGCCCAGCTCTTCACCACTTGGGCTGCCGTCGACTTTATTCTACCCACGGACGTTGGGTTTAACAAATGGATTTTCGGTAAAGGAAGCACGGCACGCCCGCAAAAACACTACGCCCCAAGTGCCGCCATGGGGATCACCGCCACGCCGTCGTCGCGTGTGTAGGCAATGCTCCCCTTTCCAACCACGACCGCCAAAAACGCCGGCGCGGCATTCTGGGCGGCAGGATTGGAGAGCACTTTCCTCTCCAGCGCCTTGAGATTTCTCACTCCATCGTCTGCTTTCGCATCACTCAGCTTGACATCGATAGCTCCCCAGCGTCCGTCGTGCTCAACGATCAGATCGACATCAAGGCCCTTCTCATCTCGGAAATAATGGACACTGTTGTCGACACCGCCGTAGGTGGAAAGGAACACGCGCACGTCGCGCAGAACGAGGTTCTCAAAGAGCATCCCCAGCGTTTGCATATCGCCAAGCAGCCACTCAGGGGTAGCCCCCAGCAACGCCGCCGCAAGTGACGGGTCGCAGAAGTAGCGCTTGGGGCGCACGCGAACGCGAGCCTTCAAGCGCATGGACGGCTCCCATCCGCACAGGTCCTCGGTCAGCTTGAGCCTGTTGAAGAGATCCGGGTGCGCAGCGATGGTCCTCTCGTCGGGACCCGCCTCACCGTACGAGGCGTCCTTTATGAGCGTCTTGTACGTGACAGCCTGGCTCTCGTTCATGGCAAGAGCTCGCAAAAGGCCGTGTGCAAGCTCGGGCGATCATGCGATATACGAAATTACGCCATTATCAATGCGGATTTTACGCTACTTCCAATGTAGTTTTTACGCCGTTGCGGATGTAGTTTTTACGCTATGTTCATTGAAGGTTTTACGCTTGGCATCCTTAGCGCGACGCTCGCTCGGCCCCTGTCCACCGGATTGCCCGAATTCCGGGATGCTGCCTCCGCTCCAAACAAAAGGCCCCAGCTCGCGATGAGCTGCCTCCCAATTCTTGAACATTAGAAATGGAAGGCTTTCCGCCCCATGCCTCTATCGGAAACGGCATCCCGTCCTGAGCATCGAATCCGGGACGTAGTTTCCGCATGCGGCTTCGTTAGGAAAGCATGTTCCACTCTGAGCGCTCATTCCGGGGTGCAATTTCCGCCAGAGACGCCGCCGGGAAAGCACATCCCGGTTTGGAGCCGAAATCTGGGATGTAGTTTCCGCTTGAAGGGCGATCCGGAAAGCACGTCCCATTCCGAGTGGCAATTCCGGGTCACAGTTTCCGCAGATACAAGGCGACAGTCCGCCGCCCCTATCACATGCCTTCAAATATGCGATCCAGAAACACAAAACAGCAGATAGAATGCTCTTTTTCAAAAAGTACACGACCCGAAACTTACCAAGACTTCATATCCAGCTACCGTTCACGGTCGCCGATTACCGCCCACCGATTCAAACAAGAAATATGTCGCCAAAAGCAGGTCATCTACCTGCATGGTTAGATTTTGGTCAGCTTTTGGTCAGTTGGGCGGCAAGTTGCGGCTGATACGTTTTTGCTACCCAAAAGGAGGCGGTAGCTCATGACCCATTGCAATGACCAGCTCATCGACCAACTGCTCACGCAAGCCGAACAAGAGGGGCGTTGCCTGATTCCCCCGAGCACGGCGATCCGAAAAGCGCTCCTTCGGCGCATCGGCGACATGGTCGTCTCGCCCATGCCGGGACTGTTCGCGCGTAAAATGCGCTGGGATAAACTCAACCGGGCGCAGCGTCATTGCGAGATTATTCGCGCCCTTGCGATCATCCACCCCGATTGGACGTTCTGCTCGTTTTCGGCCGCCTGCCTGCTGGGGCTCGAGGTCTCGTGGCGACACCTGAATGTCGTGCATGTCTGCAGCGCCACCAAGCCGTCGGCTCGCCCGGGCGCGCATATTCAGCGGCATCAGATCGAGCCGACCGGAGCAATCCGTCTATCCGGCATATCGGTAACGCCGCCCATCCAAACGGCCACAGATTGCCTGCTGCAAACTGGTTTTGCCGACGGCATGCCCATTGCCGATTCGGCGATCTCAAAGCTCGGCCTTACACGAGAGCAGTTGATGGAGGCCGTCGAGCAACGAGCGACCGCCCGCAATGGTCGCGCGATTCGCACCGCCCTCACAACGCTTCGATATGCCGACGCCCGCGCCGAGAGCGGCGGGGAATCGGTCGCCCGAGCCGTCATGATCGAGACGGGCTTTGCGCCCGACTGGCTTCAATACGAGCTGACGGACCCCTTCGATTCGGCCAAGCCCATACGAACGGACTTTGCCTGGGAGCGCCAGGCGCGGGAACTCACGCTGGGCGAGCTCGACGGGCTCATCAAATATACCGACCAGACCATGCTGGCCGGACGCACCACCGCCGAGGCGCTCGTTGCCGAACGACAGCGCGAGGCGCACCTATCGCTCTACGGTCACCCTCTGCTGCGCTTTACCATGAACGAGGTCCGCTCGGCAGGACTGCTCGCGAAAAAGCTGCAGACGGCAGGCATCCGGCAGACCGCTCTGCCGGCATGGCTTAACGACGTGGAGCTGTAGGGGCCGCTGAACGGCGACTCGCCGCGTCGCATCTTGCCAATCTGGGACATGCTTTCCCAGCAGCCACGCTGGCGGAAAGCGCGTCCCAGTCTGGACGCTCAAAACGGGATGCACTTTCCGGATGGTAGGCCTAACGGAAAGCGTGTCCCAGAATGAACGCTCAAACTGGGATGCAGTTTCCAAGTGAACGACAACCGGAAAGTGTGTCCCATTCCAGGCGCGGATTCCGGGATGCACTTTCCGTTTGAAGCTCCAACCGGAAAGCGCATCCCATTCTGGAGCCGAAATCTGGGACGCAGTTTCCGCTCCAAACAAAAGGCCCCGGCTCACGATGGAGCTGGGGCCAAAGGCGCAGCTTATACAGTTGATGGCAAGCGCAGACGGCAGTCAGCAATGGCCGTCCGCGCTCTACTCTACCCGCGGTGACGAGCGCGGCTGTACGGCGTATCCACCATGGGCAGATCCGGACGCAGCTTGCCGTCAAACGCGCGATAGGCGTTCTGCACGGCGGGCGCCGTGGGGATCGTTGCGATCTCGCCAATGCCCTTGCCGCCATATGCCACGGGCAGCAGTTCGTCCTTCTCCACGTAGATGGCGTGGATATCCGGAATCTCGGGCGCACGGAACAGCCCGAGCGTACCGTACCTCGCCTGGGGCACGCAGTCCTTGAGCGGCCAGTCCTCGGTCAGCGCATAGCCCATACCCATGAGCACGCCGCCTTCGATCTGACCCTGGATGGAGATGGGGTTGACCACCTTGCCGGAATCGTGTGCGGCATAGACCTCGCTCACGCGGCCGTCATCATCCAGAATGACCACATGTGTGGCAAAACCGTAGCAGATGTGGCTCTTGGGGTTGGGAACATCGGCGCCCAGCTTGTCGGTCGGCTCCAGATACACGTAGCCAAACTCGCATCCCTCGAGCGCCTTGATGGTGGCCGCAGGGTCCTGAGGATGCATACCCTGGCCGGCGACGAGTTCCTGTGTGCGCAGCTGGTAGGCGCGACCGTCGTCGTACTCGATCTTGACGCCGTCGCCATGCGCGCTCACCGGAGCGGCGGGCGCAGGCTTGCCGGCCTCGATGCCAACCATGGCATCGCGCAGCAGGAAAGCGGCGCCGCGCACAGCCTCGCCGGTCACGACCGTCTGACGCGAGCCAGACGTGGTGCCGGAGTCGGGAGCGTTCTCGGTAGAGCACTCGCCGTTGGCGATGCAGCTCAGCGGCAGACCGCAGGCCTCGGCAACGTCCTGCAAAAAGACGGTGTTGCAGCCCTGGCCGATGTCGGACGTGGCGGCATAGACCACGGCCACGCCGTTCTCGACGCGAATCTTGCAGCGGCCGGCATCGGGCAGGCCCACGCCCACGCCGGCGTTCTTCATGGCGCAGGCGATACCGGCGTGTCCGGGATGCGCATAGTAGGCATCCTTGACCTCGAGCAGCGTCTCCTTAAGCGCCGTGGAGCAATCGGCAATTTGGCCGTTGGGCAAAACCTCGCCCGGCTCGATGGCGTTTCTGTAACGAATCTCCCACGGGTCCAGGCCGACCTTCTCTGCCAGCAAGTCGATCAAGCTCTCGAGCGCAAACTCGGACTGGCAAACGCCAAAGCCGCGGTACGCGCCGGCGGGCGGGTTGTTGGTGTAGTAGCCAAAGCCGCGAATGTCGGTGTTCTGGTACTTGTAGGGGCCGACGGCATGCGTGCAGGCGCGCTCGAGCACCGGGCCGCACAGCGACGCGTAGGCGCCGGTGTCAAAGTTGATCTCGCAGTCCAGGCCGGTAAAGTTGCCCTCGGCGTCGCAGCCCAGCGTAAAGGTGCCGTCCATGGCGTGGCGCTTGGGATGGAAAGCGAGCGACTCGGCACGTGTGAGCTTGCACTTCACAGGACGCTGGAACTTATAGGCGGCGAGCGCGGCCAAGTGCTGGATGGACACGTCCTCCTTGCCGCCAAAGCCGCCACCCACGAGCATGGTCTCGACGACCACGCGCTCGGGCTCGTTGTCCCAGCCAAACATGTGGGCGCACTCTTTGCGTGTGTCGTAGGCACCCTGGTCGGTCGACTGCACCTTGACGCCGTTCTTGTACGGGAAGGCAACGGCGCACTCGGGCTCCAAGAAGGCATGCTCGGTAAAGGGCGTGGTAAAGCGCTGCGTCACGGTGAACGCGCTCTCTGCCAGCGCCTTGGCGGCGTCGCCGCGCGTCACATGGCGGCTCTGGCACACGTTGTCCTTGAGCTCCACCGTGTTGCCAAAGGCAAAGAAGCTGTCGTGCAGACGCGGGGCGTCGGCAGCCCTGGCCTCGACAATGTTGCGCACGGGCTTCAGCGGCTCGTAATCGATCTTTACGAGCTTCTTGGCCTTCTCGAGCGTCGCCTCGTCCTCGGCAACCACCAGCACGATGGCGTCACCCACGCAGCGGGTGATATCGCCCTGGGCGATCATGACGTCCCAGTCCTGGATAAGGTGGCCGACCTGGTTGACCGGCACGTCCTCGGCGCGCAGGATCCCCACCACGCCGGGCAGGGCCTCGGCCTTGGAGGTATCGATGGAGAGCACGCGGGCGCGCGGATACTTGGAGCGCACGGCGCTGGCGTAGGTCAGACCCGGCTGATCGAGCTCGTCGATGTCATCGGGATACTTGCCCTCGCCGAGCACCTTCTTGCGCACGTCGATACGGAAGGCGCGCTTGCCCACGCCGTAGTCGTCGCCGCGCTCCAGGTCCTCGTCGATCTGCTTTTCGCCGCGGAGCACCGCAGCTGCCAGCGAAATGCCCTCGATGATCTTCTTGTAGCCGGTGCAGCGGCAGACGTTACCGCGGATGGCGTACTTGATCTGCTCCTCGGTGGGCTCGGGATCCTCGGCTATGAGCGCGGCACCCGCCATGACCATGCCGGGGATGCAAAAACCGCACTGCACGGCACCCACGGCGCCAAAGGCGTACACAAAGGCCTCGCGCACGTCCTCGGGCAGGCCCTCGACGGTCACGATGTTGCGGCCGGCGGCAAGGGCGGTGGTCAGCACGCACGCCTTGACGGCCGCACCGTCCACGTGGATGGTGCAGGTACCGCACGCGCCCTCGGAGCAGCCGTCCTTGGCGGAGTGAATGTGCAGGTCGTCGCGCAGGTAGCGCAGCAACGGTTTGTTTTGGGTCGTCGTGCGCTCGACGCCGTTAACGGTAAAAGTGAATTCCTGTGCCATGGTGATTCCCTTCTACACGCCGGCGGCTATGCCGGTGCGGTCGTGGATGGCGCCATGCGGGCAGACGACGGCGCACATGCCGCACGACAGACAATCCGCGCCATCAATATGGGCGCAGTTGTCCTCGATGCGGATAGCGCCGGCAGGGCACTTTTTGGCGCACATGCCGCAACCGATGCAGCTCGTGTCGCAGATCTTGCGCGCAATGGCGCCCTTGTCGGTGTTGTTGCAGCGCACCAGGATGTTCTGGTAGCCGGGAACGAAGGCAATCACGCGCTGCGGGCACGCCATGCCGCACAGGCCACAGCCCGTGCACCTGGAGCGGTCCACGCGGGCGATGCCATCGACCAGCGCAATGGCACCGTGGGGGCAGGCCGCGACACAGGCGCCACAGCCAATGCAGCCTTCGCTGCAGCGGGCGTCGCCGCCTGCGGAGGCGCAACCGCTTCCGCAGGCAACGTAGGCCACGTTATGTTGAATGGATTTGGCCATAAGAGACTCGCCTATTTCTTAAGGAGATACGGATAGCTGTCGCGCACGGCCTTGATGGTCAGGCGGACGGCCTCGGGCAGACCGGTGTTGACGGCATCGACCGAGACGGTGCGGACCGTGCCGGCGACGCGAACCTTAAAGTGGTCCTCGTCCACGGCCCGGAAGCCCTCGTTCTCGGAGTTCTCCATGTCCTGATCGCTCCAGAACAGGGTGAGCTTGTCCTTGTAGGGACGACCCTCCTGGTAGGGGCAGAACACGGCGCAGTTGCCGCACTCGTTGCACATGCCGTCGATGTGGACGACCTGATGCTTGGCCAGGCCCGGCACCTTAATTGCCACGTTGGCGCGGTTGGGGCACACATCGCAGCAGACCTCGCACACCGAGCCGCAGCCCAGGCAGCGGGTCTTGGTGCAGTTGCGCTTGTCGCGGCACAGCGATCCCTTGCGCTCGTAGCAGGTGTCCTCGCGGCCGGCCTGCTCGTTGCAGTCGGCGTACTTGTTAAAGTCCACGCCGGCAATGGCACGGGCGACCTCGGCGGCGTCGGCGATAGCCTCGACCACGGTAGCGGGACCGCGGCGGCAGTCACCGGCAGCCCAGACGCCCTCGACGCCGGTGGAGGTGGCGGCAAGGCGACCGCGGCGGTCGTGCTCAACACCCGCGGCATCATACAGGCTGGCATCGATGCCCTCACCCACGGCGCAGATCACCGCGGTGGCGGGAAGCTCAACGGTCTCGCCCGTGGCGACGGGGCTGCGACGGCCGCTTGCATCCGGCTCGCCAAGCTCCATAACATCGCAGGTCAGCACGGCGCCGTTGAGCGCCCTGGGCGCCAGCAGCTCGCAGAACTCAACGCCGTCAGCAAGAGCAAGATCGAGCTCTTCCTCGTCGGCGGGCATCTGCTTCTTGGTGCGGCGATACACCAGGCGCACGTTCTTCACGCCAGCAAGGCGCTTGGCCACGCGGGCCGCGTCCATGGCGGTGTTGCCAGCGCCAATGACCACGACGTCCTCGCCCAGCTCGAGCTTCTCGCCCTTCTTGGCGGCCTCGAGGAACTCCAGCACGTCGAGCTCGGCACCCTCGCCCAGGCCCGCAGAGCCGGGCATCCAGGCACCAGTGGCCACGACCACGTCGGTAAAGCCCTGAGCCTTAAGCTCGTCAATGGACTCCACGCGGGCGTTGAGCTGCACCTTGGCACCAAAGGCCAGGCAGAGCTCGGCATCGTGGGAGATATCGTCGCTCGCGATACGGAACTCGGGGATCACGTGACGGACCACGCCGCCGAGAGAGTCGCGGGCCTCGAAGATAGTGACGGGCACGCCGGCACGCGTCAGGAAGAACGCCGTCGCCAGGCCGGCAGGGCCGCCGCCGATAACGGCAACGTTGCGCTCGGCGTCGTTGGCGATGGCCTGGGCGCGCAGCTTGGGCAGCACGGCGGTCATGGCCTCGCGAGCGGCCTTGAGCTTGCTGGCGCGGATCTGGGCGCCCTCGGGCTCGTAGAACGCACGCTCGCAGGCACGGCCGCAGGGATGCGGGCAGATGGTGCCGGTAATGAACGGCAGGGCGTTGCGCTCGATGATGATGTTGAGCGCGTCCTCGAAGCGGCCCTCGTCAACAGCCGCCAGGTAGGCGGGAATATCCTGCTGGATGGGGCAGCTCGTACGGCACGGCGTGGTAAAGCAGTCGGAAAGCGGGCTCTTGCCGGCGACCTTGCGGTCAGGTAGCGGACGCAGTGGCTTCTTGTAGAGCGGGTTGGTAAGCGAGTCGGCCTGGATCGCGGTCACGGCCTCGAGAGAGACGCCCGCGAACGGCTTGCCGTCCAGATCGGTAAACTCGCCGGCCATCTGGCTAAAGCGCTCGTAGCCACCGGGCTTGAGCACGTCGGTCGCCAGGGTGACGGGCCAAATGCCGGCGTCATACAGGGCACGGATGTTGTAGACCGTGGCACCACCGGAGTAGCTGATGCGCAGCTTGCCGTCAAACTGCTCGGTAATGCGGCGGGCGGCCTCGATGGTCAGTGAGAATAGCGAACGGCCGGACATGTACATCTCGGTGGAAGGCAGCTCGTTCCTCGTCACGTCGACGGGGAACGTGTTGGTCAGCTTGACGCCGAACTCCAGACCGCGCTCGGCGCACAGGGCAATCAGGCGCTCGAACATGGGCACGGCATCGGCCCACTGCAGATCCTCGCGGAAGTGCGTGTCATCAAAGACGATGTAATCAAAGCCCAGCTCGTTGAGGCGCTGGCGGGCAAACTCATAGCCCAACAGCGTGGGGTTACACTTGATGTAGGTGTTAAGGCCCTTCTCGGTGATGAGGTAGGTCGCGATGCGCTCGATCTCGGCAGGCGGGCAGCCGTGCAGGGTAGACTCGGTGATGGAGTTGGAGATGCGCGCCGGGATGGACTCGACAAACGCAGCGTCGACATGCTCAAACTTGTCCAGGTTAGCGAGAGCCCAGGCACGGCACTCGTTCCAGACGTCAGAGCCGCTGGCATCCTTCATGCCCTCGATGTAGGCGTCGACCTTGGGGCTCTTGATGCCCTCGAGGTCATAGCCCACGGACATGTTGAAGACAAAGCCGTCCGGGCTACCCAGACCGTACTCGCGAGCGATCAGGTGGCAGGCAAACCATGCCTTCACGTACTCGGCAAAGGCCTGCGGAACCTCGAGCTCGGTCGACCACTCGCAGTTGTAGCACTCATCCTGCGCCACAATGCAGGGTTTGTTCACACATTTGGAGAGTTCCTCGCCGTCCATAACCTGAACAGTCTTGAGCTCAAAGAAGCGAGAACCAGCCACATAGGATGCCACGATGTTCTGGGCAAGCTGCGTATTGGGGCCGGCGGCCGGGCCAAACGGAGTCTCGATGCGCTCGTCAAAAATGGGAAGCGCACCCTCCTGGTTGGTCGTGACCATCTTGCGCACGCCAAAGATGGCGTCCTGGGTCTTGTGCTCCTCGATGATCCAGTTCATCAGCTGCGAAAACGGGATCGGCCTCATGATGTCGCTCATAGTGAGCTCCTCTCTGTAACGCCCGGCGAGACCGCGCGGCGGGCGCAAATACGGTGTAGCGCTAGCACAGCGCCGGCGACCCCGCGGAGGTCGCCTATACGCGCGTCGGATGCGGCGAAACATCCGACGCGCGCGAATCTACTTGTAATTAGTAGGCGCGATCGTTGAGCGTGCTCCAGAGCTTCTTGGACTCGGCCATGGTCCACGCGTTGATCTTGTCCTCATCAATGCCAACGAACTCGCGATCCTTGTACAGGACGCGGCCGTTGATGATGGTGGTGCGGCAATTTTTGCCCATCATGCCAAAGAGCATGTGGCCGTCGATGTTCTCCTCGCTCAGCGGCGTAAAGGGCTTGTAGTCCATAACGATGACGTCGGCGGCAGCACCGGCCTCGAGCACACCGAGCTTGCGATCGAAGTACTTGCTCGCCATCTTGGCGTTGTTCTCGAACAGCATGGTCATGGCCTCGCACCAGCCCACGTTGGGCATGGCGGCGTTGTGGCGTTGAATGATCAGGAAGACCTTGAGGCTCTCGAGCATATCGTGGGTGTAGGCGTCGGTGCCCATGCACACGGGGATGCCGCGGCGGAAGAACTCGAGCACGGGAGCGCAGCCCACGGCGTTGCCCATATTGGATTCGGGGTTGTTGACGAGCCAGGTGCCGGACTCCTTGACGATATCCATCTCGGCGGGCGTCACGTGGATGCAGTGGCCGAGCATGGTGTCGGGACCCAGCAGATTGTGCTGCAGCAGGCGCTCGACGGGGCTGATGCCACCGCGGTTGAGACGGGAGTCCCACACGTCATTCATGCCCTCGCACACATGGATGTGGAAGCCGGTCAGGCCGTTGTTGGCCTCGGCCATCTTGTCCATGGTCTCGTCCGAAAGCGTAAAGGTGGCGTGACCGCCAAACATGGCGGCGATCATGTGATTGTCGTTATCGCGACGATCCTTGGCGGCCCACTGGGCAAACTCGGCGTTCTCGGCAATGGCCTGGTCGCATTTTTCCTGGCCGCGGCGGTCGGAGACCTCGTAGCACAGGCACGAACGCATGCCCAGCTCCTGAGCTACATCCTTAATGGTAAAGAGGCTGCCTGGGATCTCGCAGAAGCTCGCGTGGTGATCGAAGATCGTTGTGACGCCATCGCGGATGGAGTCCAGAATCGTGGCATAGGCGCTGGCCTTGGTGCCGTCGAGCGTCAGGTTGTCGTCGATCTTCCACCACTGCTGCTCAAGATTCTCCAGGAAGTTGGTGGGGTTGCAGCCCTTAATGGCAAGGCCGCGGGCCAGACCCGAGTAGATGTGGGTGTGGCAGTTGATGAGTCCGGGCATGATGAGGTTGCCCTGGGCGTCGACGTACTCGGCATCCGGGTACTTGGCCTTGAGCTCGCACTCGGGGCCTACTTCGACGATCGTATCTCCGTCAATGGCGACCGCGCCGTTGGGAATGAACGGGGTCTGAGCGTTGCGGGTAAAAACGGAACCGTTAGCGACCAGAAGCATGAATGCTCCCTTCAACATCAGGGGCGGGGTTTGACACCTCTGACATGGCGGAGTGCGAAGCGCCGGCCTACACCGGAAACGGGCCCTCTCCCGTCAACGCTTCACCAAAGGGACAAACCCTTTGAAGTGCGGCTTGGCGCCGCATGACGTCGGCGGACGAGGCGATGCGCCCGCCGACGAATAGCACCGAATTGGTTACTTCTTGCTCTCGGGCAAGACCAGATCCACGGCAGCGTCCTTGGCAGCATCGATGTGCTGAGCCACGACCGGCGTCTGCGGAAGGATCAGGTTAAGGACAATGGCCATAATGGCGGTGGGGGTTACGGCATTGGAGCCGATGACGGTGGATACCCAGGCGGGCATACCCTCGCCGGCAAGGCAACCGCTGGCCATCCAGATACCCAGGCCAAAGACGACGGAGGTACCGACGATGGTGGTAGTGCGCTGCGTGAGGCCCTCGCGGGTGAACATGCGCACGCCGTTCATGGTGATGGTGCCAAAGACGCCGACGGTCGCGCCGCCGATGACGGGCTGCGGGATAGCGGAAAGGACGGCAGAGAGCTGCGGGAACAGACCGGCGATGGCAAAGACGGCCGCGATGATCACAAAGACCCACTTGTTGACGACCTTGTTGGAGCAGATGATGCCCACGTTCTGGCCAAGGGCGCTGGTGGGAAGACCGCCCAGCAGGCCGCCGACCATAGAGGTGAGGCCCTGGGACACGATAGCGCCGGAGAGCTCGCGCTCGGTGGGCATACGGTCGATGGAGCCCAGGCAGGCGGCGGAGACGTCGCCGATAACCTGAATGGCAACCATGGGGAACACGACGGCGAGGGTAATGCAGACCTCGGGATCAAACTCGAGCGCATAGGGCATGAGCTTGGGAAGGGCGAAGACCTGAGCGGTGGCGACGCTTGAGAAGTCGATCATGCCAAAGGGGATGGAGACGATCATGCCAACGATCATGCCAAAGAACACGGATCCCAGCTTGAGCGTGCCCTTGCCAAAGTTGGCGAGCGCAAAGACCACGGCGAAGGTGATAAGAGCGACGCACCAGGCCTGCGGGGTGCCCCACAGCGGCGTGCCCATGCCGCCGGCCATGTACTTGACGGCCGTGGGATAGAGAGAGACGCCAATGGAGAAGATGACCGTACCGGTCACGACGGGCGGGAACAGCCACTTAATCTTGCTGTAGGCCAGACCAAAGAGGACCGCGACGGCACCGCCGACAATCTCGCCGCCCAGCAGTGCACCAAAGCTAAAGCCCGAGGCACCCATAGCCTGCAGGGCCGGCAGGAACGCGAACGAAACGCCCATGACGATGGGCAGGCCGCCGCCGATGCGACGGAAGGGAGCGAAGGCCTGAAGGGCCGTATCGATCGCCGAAAGAATGAGCGCGACCTGGATGATGTCGGTGCTCTGCTGGCTATTAAAGCCGTAGACGCCGGCCATGATGACCGCCGGGGTAATGATGCCGGCAAACGATGCCAGTACGTGCTGAAGGGCACACGGGATCATTTCCTTAACGGGAGGCATGCCTTCGCGAGTGAACAGGGCTTCAGTGCCGTTCGTAACCGTCTCCTGGGTCATTTGACCACCAATCCTCGAAGTCGTTGTTTTCGCATCTAACGCTCTATTGTGACGCAGTGCGGGGTTGAGGTTGTGCCTTCGTTGCATATCGTATTAAAGATGATTCTCATTCTCAATAATAATTTTTTGTTATCATACTATTCTTCAGCTGAGATAACGCATTTCCGCAGGTCAGGAAAGTGTCCGGTCAAAATAACATCTAACTTTTCTTTTGGTCAACCGTTTACCGCCAAAATCCTACCGCTCGTCTGTATTACGCAATGTACCTGCGAATATGCGAGTCAATAGACACCGTGTTACCATGAGAAAAAATTGTTATGAACATTTCCGATTTCACCCAAAGGAGTTGCCCGTGAACGAGACCGTACGCCGCTTTTTGCCGATGGTCGATTTCCTGGAGCAGATACTCGGTAAGAACAGCGAGATCGTGCTGCACGATTTCTCGGATCCCGACCACGCCATCGTCGATATTCGCAACGGCATTGTGAGCGGCCGTAAGGTCGGCGGTCCCGCCACCGATCTGGCGCTCAAGATCATGCACGACCCCAAGTATCGCGACCTGCCGTTTATTACGGGCTACGAGGGCCGCGGCGCCGGAGGCAAGACGCTGGAGTCCGCGACGTTCTTTATCCGCGAGGATGACGAGATCGTCGGTATGCTCTGCGTCAACACCGACCTCTCGACCGTACGCTCCATAAACGCCATGGCGCAGCAGCTCATGGCGTGCTTCGACGCAGCGCCGACGCGCACGGAGCCCGCCCCTATCGAGGTCGAAAGCCTTTCGGAGTCCACCCAGGAGCTCATCGACCGCAGCATTGCCGAGTTGCTGAGCGCGCGCGGGCTGGATGTAGCGTCGCTTGGTCAGAGCGACCGCGTGGACGTCATTCGCCACCTCAACGGCAACGGGGTGTTCATGCTCAAGGGCGCCGTGGCCTGCGCTGCCACCGCGTTGGGCATCTCGGAGCCCAGCGTGTACCGCTACCTGCAAAAAGTCCGCAAGGAGGGCTAAACGTGATCCCTTGGGGACGAAGGGAAACGGATCATTTTTGTCGCATCGCTTGACAAAAGACCCTGCAGCTCGCACGCGCTGCAGGGTCTTTTTGCATGTCATGTTTAGTTGTTACCAACACCTTAGAGAGCGGCGACAACCTCGATCTCGACCAGACCGCCAGCCGGAAGGGCGGCAACCTGGAAAGCGCTGCGCGCGGGGAACGGAGCCTCGAACTTGGAGGCGTAAATCTCGTTCACGGCGGCAAAGTCGGCGATGTCGGCCAGGTAGACCGTGGTCTTGACGACATCGGCAAACGTGGCGCCGGCAGCGGTCAGCAGGGCCTCGACGTTAGCAAGGGACTGCTTGGCCTGGGCCTCGACGCCCTCGGGCATCTTACCGGTTGCGGGGTCGATGCCCAGCTGGCCGGACAGGAACACCATGTTGCCAGTCTGGATACCGGGGGAATACGGGCCGATGGCTGCGGGTGCGTTATCGGAAGACACGACGGTCTTGCTCATGTTTTTCTCCTTACAAGTAAAAGGGAACGGGAGCGCGGCGTTCACACCGGGAGGCACAGTTCGGTCTGAACACCGCGCTTGATTGGGATAGTACTCAAGGTTTCCGCGCGATGCAAGATTATTATCACGTTGCGAGAATATTTTATCGTCCAACGGTTTCCCCGGACCGCTGAACGGTTCTCATGTGAAGCAGCCAGTCCAAGCTGCTGAAGACTTTATCCCGCTTAGAGCACGGGCATCGCCTGCCGCGACGGCACCACTATACTTTTGAGTATCTGAGCATTTTGAAAGGCAGGATATGACCGCAACCGCCAGTCGAACCACCAACCGCAGACCCGAGCTTTTGGCGCCCGCCGGAGGCCCGGAGCCCTTTGCCGCCGCGCTCGCCGCCGGGGCAGACGCCATCTACTGCGGCATGGGCAGCTTCAACGCCCGCCGCAAGGCCACCAACTTTACCGACGAGGCCTTTGAGCAGGCCTGCCGCGCCGCGCATCTGGCCGGCTCGCGCGTCTACGTCACGGTCAACATCGTCATCAAGGAATCCGAGATGAGCGATGCGCTGCAGCTCATCCATCGCTGCTCCACGCTGGGCGCCGACGCCTTCATCATCCAGGACTGGGGCCTGTTCTTTGAGGTCAAGCGCACGATGCCCAGCATCGAGACGCATATCTCGACCCAGGCAAACATCCACGACGACCGCGGAACCCTTTGGTGCCGCGAGCAGGGCGCCGACCGCGTGACCCTCTCGCGCGAGCTTTCCATCGACGAGATTGCCGCCATTCACGATGCCGCGCCCGATGTGGACCTTGAGGTCTTTAGCCATGGCGCCATCTGCTTTTGCTACTCTGGCCTGTGTCTGCTTTCGAGCTTTGCCATGGCGGGCCGCTCGGCCAACCGCGGCATGTGCGCTCAACCCTGTCGCCTGCCTTACGAGCTGATCGACGAGAACGGCCGCTCGCTCTCCCCTGCCGGTCGCGAGCGCGCGCTGTGCCCGCGCGACACCAACACTTCGCAGCTTGTTCGCCGTCTGTATGACGCCGGCGCCGCATCGCTCAAGCTCGAGGGCCGCATGAAGGCTCCCGATTACGTGTATTCCATCGTCGACGTGTATCGTCATCAGATTGACGATATGCTGGCCGATGTTTCGACCTCTAAGGACGAGGAAGCCGCCCGTCAGCGCCAGCTCAAGCGCTGCTTTAACCGTGACTTTACGCACGCCTACCAAGACGGCACCTCGGGTGACGAGATGATGAGTTACGAGCGCTCCAACAACCGCGGCCAGATCGTGGGCACGGTGCTCGGCAGCCGCCTGGCCAACCGCGATGTGCGCGGACTCAAGCCCGACGACCGCCGTCGCCGCGCCGCCATCGCCCGCATTGAGTTGTTTGAGCCCGTGGGCAAGGGCGACCTGCTGGAGCTTCGCCACGACGATGAGTTCGACCAGTTCCTGACCACCATCGCCGCCGATGATGCCGCTGCCGGCGATGTTATCGAGTGTCGCGTGCCCCGTAGCATGCCCGAGGGCTGCCGCGTGCGCGTGATTCGAAGCCAGCGCGCTATTGACGCTGCCAGCGCCGCGCTCAAGCGCGATGTGCTGCGCCGCCGAGCTGTTGATGTATCCGTCGTGGCGCGCCTGGGCGAGCCGTTTGCCGTCACACTCACCTGCTGCGACGACCCTTCGCTTACGGCCACGGCCACGGGCTTTACTGTCGAAGCCGCCAAGACCCGTGCGGTCGAGGCGTCCGATCTGGTTGAGCACGTCGGCCGCATGGGTTCCTCTCCCTTTGAGGCTGCGAGCTTTGAGGTGGCGCTCGATGAGGGCTGTGGCATGGGTTTCTCCGCCGTACATAAGGTGCGCGCCGCCGCTTGCAAGGCGCTGGAAGAGGCCATTCTGGCGCCGTACGCGGAGCGCGCGAAAACGCTCGAGCTGCCGGCGATTGTCACCAGTGATTCCCGCCCCGCGCCCGAGCACTACCGCGACGAGCCGCAGATCTGCGCCACCGTCACCTCGCTCGAGACCGCCGAGGCAGCGCGGGCGGAGGGTGCAACGCGCATCTACATGACCACCGACGCGCTCGATGCGGCCGAGCTCTCCCCCGCCGATACGTTTGAGCAGGACATCGTACCCGTGCTCGATGAGGTCTGCCGCGCCGTTGACCACGTCCGCGTTGACCCATGGGTTGTTGCCGGCGCCACGGTCGCTATTGGCAACATCTCTGAGCTTGCCCTGGCCGCCCAGGTTGGCGCCACGGCCGAGATTCGCTCTTGCCTGCCGGTGCACAACACGCCCTGCATGGAGGCGCTTGCCGAGCGCGGAGCCGGTGCGTTTTGGCTCTCGCCCGAGATCACGCTCGACGAGATTGTCTCGCTCGGCGCCGCCGCGCCCGCGGCTCTAGGCATCACCGTCTTTGGCCGCCCGCGCGTCATGACAAGCGAGCATTGCATTCTGCAGGTTGCCAACGGCTGCATCCACGATTGTGCCAACTGCCGCCTGCGTGCCCGCAAGCTCTCGCTCAAGAATATCGACGGAAAGGTCATGCCCGTCCGCACCGACATCCACGGCCGCTCTCGCCTGTACGACGCCTACCCCATCGACCTCACACCGCAGGTTCCACAGCTGCTCGACGCCGGCGTACGCCGTCTTATGGTCGACGGAACCTTGCTCGAGGCCGATGAGATTGGCCGTGCCGTCGCTCGCGTCCGTCGCGCCGTCGAGGCCGCGCAAGCCGGCCGCAAGCCCGCTGCCCGCCTGCGCGGCGCCACCTCGGGCTGCATGTTTGTGGGAATTAGCTAACCGAAAGGCTTACACGTGAACGAAGAACCTCAAGTCCTCTACTGCGACGCCTGGCTCATGGCCATCGACAAGCCTGCCGGTATGATCGTCCACGGCGATGGCACCGGCGAGCGCACGCTCACCGACTACGCCAGCGACCTGCTGCTGGCGATGGGCGACGGCTTTGCCGCGACCGACATGCAGCCGCTCAACCGCTTGGACCGTGACACCACCGGCGTGGTGCTGTTCTCACTCGACAAGCAGACGCAGCCCGCCTTTGATCAGATGATCATCGACCACGCGTTCGAAAAGCACTACCTGGCGCTGGCCGAGGGCAAGATCGACTGGAACGAAAAGCTCATCGACAAGCCCATCGCCCGCGACCGTCACGACAGTCGAAAGATGCGCGTCGGCGCCAGCGGCAAGCCGTCTCAAACACGCGTAAAGGTGCTCAAGCGTCTTAAGAGCCGTCGAGGCCTGCCCACGCGCTCGTATATTGATGTCGAGCTGCTCACCGGCCGCAAGCATCAGATTCGCGTGCACCTGGCAAGCGAGCATCATCCCCTGGTTGGCGACGACCTGTACGGAACGCCGCGCCCCTGCGGCCTCATGCTCCATGCCCACAGCGTGTCCTTTACGCATCCCGTAACCGGCGAGCACATCCACATCGAAGCCCCCTGCCCCTGGGAGCCCTAAACCACCACAAAGGGGACAAGCACCTTTATGGTGGTTTTGCCGCAATGGCTCAGCCGCGGTCCCAAAACGTCTCGATCTGTAACAGTTAGAACCCATTTTCCGGTCTATCTGTTACAGATCGAGACATTCGAATCCCCTCAAGGGAATAATCTCAATCTGTAACAGTAACTCGGCAAAATCAGTCCCAGATGTTACAGATTGAGACAAAGGGACGGCGCGGTTCGTAAGTATCTCGATCTGTAACACCTAGCCCACTTTTAACGGTCCAGTTGTTACAGACTTAGACAAACCGGCAGACAACGAAAGCGGCAACGCCCGTAATGGACGTTGCCGCTTTTCTATTGAGAAAACTAAATGGTTTTGACCTTGCCCCGCCGCTAGACCGTGATGACGTTGTCCATTGCCCGGTACTTGGCAGGGACATCGCCTGCGGTAATAATCGTTGCGTCACGGAAGTCCGCGAACTTGACGGGCGCCACCATGCCAAATTTACTGGCGTCCGAGATTACGAAGCGCTTGGCCGTATGGCGCATCGAGATACGCTTTACTTGCGCCTCCTCGATATCGGGCGCCGTGAAGCCCTGCTCGGCGGCAATGCCGTTAGAGCCCCAAAAGCCACAGTTGAAGTTGTAGCGGTCTAAGGTTGCCAAGGCATCGGGGCCAACGAGCGCCTCGGTCTCGGGTTTGAGCTCGCCACCCAGCACCACGGTACGCATGCCGCGCAAAGCAAGGCGTTGAGCATGGAGCACGGAATCGGTCACATAGGTGACATCTTCAAGGTGTGGAAGATGCTCGATGAGCCTGAGCGTCGTCGAACCCGAGTCGATGTATACAAAGCTCTCGGGCTCCACAAGTGCCGCCGCACGGGCGCAGATACGTTCCTTGTCGTCGTTATGGAGATCGCTGCGCTCATTAAGCGTTAGGTCGCGCGTCACGTGCGCGCGCTCAAGGCTCGTCGCCCCACCGTGCACCTTGGCGATACGGTGTGCGCGATTGAGCGTCTGCAGGTCGCGCCGAATGGTAGACGCCGTCACGCCCAGGGCTTCGGCAAGCTCCGGCACGGTAACCGAGCCGGTCTGCTGAACCATCGACACGATCGCGTTGAGCCTATCTTCCGCTAGCATCGCTTACTCCTCCTCGGGGTACACGACTCCCCAGTCGGCGCGTAGCTTGGTCATCAGCTCCATAACATCAGAAGCATAATCCAGCAGCTCACGCTTAGAGTCGTCGCCGGCAACGGCCTTCTCAAGATCGGCCATCTCATAGCAAAGGGCGTAAGCCTCGGTGCCGGCGTGGACCTCCTCGCGGTGGCCGTCCGCAGTCCACACGATGGTCGCGTGATCGGCGCGCGGATACTCGTTGACCTCGATATAGCACTTATCGAAGCTAATAATCGAGCGCTTGGGTTGCTTGGAGTGGAGCGTGAGGCTCACAACACCCAGCTGCTGCTCGGCATTACGGCAGACGATGCCGCCCGCAACGTCAACACCGGTCTCACAGGTGTTGCCCAACGAAACGACCTCAATGGGCTGGCTTGCCATAAAGAGACGCATGACGGACAGGGCATACACGCCAATGTCGAGCATGGCACCGCCAGCAAGGTTGCGGTTGTAGAAGCGATTGGTCAGATCGCCGTACTCCTTGTAGCTACCAAAGTTGAGCTGGGCGAGGTTCATGCGGCCGAACTCACCGGCATCCATGCGACGGCGCAGCTCTTGATACAAGGGCATATGAAGCACCGTGGTGGCGTCCATGAGGACGACGTTGTGCTCGTCGGCGATGGCACGCGCCTCGTCGAGCTCAGCGGAATTGAGGGTAATGGCTTTCTCGCAGAGCACGTGCTTGCCGGCGGCCAGCGCGTCACGCAGATAGGTGATATGCGTGTTGTGCGGCGTGGTGATATAGACGGCGTCGATGCCCGGATCGGCGTAGAGGTCCTCAACCGATTCATAGACCTTCTCGATGCCATACTGCTCAGCAAAAGCCTGAGCCTTGGACAGCGTACGGTTGGCGACGCCCGCAAGCTTGCGGCCGGCAAGAGCGAGAGACTGGGCCATCTGGTTGGCGATAACGCCGCACCCGATCACAGCCCAACGAAGCTCGGGAGCCGTAAAGATATCATCGGGGAATGGCTTGTCCTGGACCGAAGCGAACGCTGCTTTTGCGGCTGCCGCGGAGTCGAGTGGAGCCTGCTTGGAATCTACCATATGTGCCTCCTGTGTCATAGAACGTCTTGCATTTCGGATAGCTCTATATTCGCACAAACACGCGCGTCTGTGCGCGTGTTTGCGTATCTCACCGCTAAACGGTCATTTTTGTCCCGTAAACGGCGCATCTATACGCATATTCACGCAATCCCACGCACGCAAATACGCACAAATGCGAACCGGTCATTGCTCAGAGACAGGGGCTTATGCTTAGAACTCAAAAGACAGGATGATCCGCTTCGCCTTCGCTCATGGCGCGCTGCAGCTCTAAGGACCGTCCCAAACTGCCGACAGAAAAGGAACGTTCCAAACTGCAGACAGAAAAAGAACGTCCCCAGGCGCCGGCATTTCAAGAGCACTCATTTAAGTCTGTCCCCAATGAGTGGGAGTAATCAGAGACCCTTTGCGAGGGAGGCCGGACGTGGCCTTCCTCGTTTTTATTCATGGACTTTAGTCCGTGCCGCGCGGCACGCGCGGCATAGAAAGCCACCCGCTCAGCGGGTGGAGGCCAATTTCCGCTACGCGACAAAAACCTTCCCCCTAGCATGAGGATTGTTCAGGTCATCATACTAGGGGGAAGGTGATTGCTGTGGCCCAGAAAGCCAACAGCCTCGCGTACACGAAATGGCTGTGCAAGTACCGCATCGCACCGAGGTCAAGCTCATCGCCGCCATCGTCGAGAAGCACCCCAAGGTGCGCTTTGCCGCGAGCTGCACCTCGGCCCACGCCGACCTCTACGACCGCATGGAGCAGGCCCTGTGCGAGTGCGTGGCCAACGCGGTGGAGGTCGTCCGCTCCGACATCAGCCCCGCGCTTCTTGTCCACACCGGTCCAAACCTCGTGGGTGTGGCGGTCCAGGGACTCTAGCGGAGGCGGGGCGTCCTGCCCCAAAAACAAATGCAAAAGACGAGCACTTCTTGCCGCTCAATTGGCAAGAAGCGCTCGTCTTTTCTTAACGCGTTGTATGGCGGAGAGAGCGCAAGTTACGCGAGCGTCCTTCTTGCCAGCTCGGCCGCGCCGAGGATTCCTTGGTCGCCGCCGCAGCCCGGGGCGCAGATGTAGCTCTCCATGTCCTTAAGCTCGGCGGTCTGGATGTAGCCACCCAGATATTCGAGGGTCTTCTTGCGGACGATGCCGTAGAGCTGCTCCTGGTGCATCACGCCGCCGCCGAGGACGATGCGGCGAGGCGAGTACATGAGCACGAGGTTCGCGCACATCTGCCCCAGATAATCCCCCTCGAGCGCCCACACCTCATCGTTGTCCGCGAGCTCGGCCGCGGGCTTTCCCCAGCGCGCGGCGATGGCGGGGCCGGAGGCGAGCCCCTCGAGACAGCTCGCGTGGCTCGGGCAGACGCAGCGTCCCTCCTCGGTGGGACGGGTCCTTACCAGCATGTGACCGGCCTCGGGGTGCAGCATGCCGTGAAGGAGTCTGCCCGCGCACATGACGCCCGCGCCCACGCCGGTGCCGATGGTCACGTAGACGGCGTCCTCGAGCCCCTTGCAGCAGCCGAAGACCACTTCGCCGAGGCAGGCAACGTTCACGTCCGTGTCGTAGGCCACCGGAATCCCGAGGGCGTCGGCGAACGCGGCGCGAAGACCATGGCCTCGCCACGCGAGCTTGGGCGTCTGGAGGATGGAGCCGTAGCGCTCGTCGTTGGGGTCGACGCAGGTCGGGCCGAAGGCGCCGATGCCCAACGCGTCCACATCGCGGGCGGTGAACCACTCGATCATCTGCGGGACGGTCTCGGCGGGCGTAAGCGTCGGGGTCTCCATGCGGTCGAGGACCTCGCCGTCGCCGGACACCACGGCACAGACCATCTTGGTCCCGCCGGCTTCGAGGGCGCCGAGCCTCATTTGCTTTTCGCTCATGTGATCCTCCTTACAAAGGGACGCCCGCAGTCATGGTCAACCGCGGGCGCCCATAACGTTGGCTTGTTTCGAGGCGACCCTACCTGGGCACGCGGTCCTGCCTTGCGGCAAACGGGGCGAGCACGGCGTGCGGCTCGCTTTGGTACCAGTAGGCGACGGTGGAGATGTCGTCCTCGCGCTCGTAGAGCTTGATGTCGTCGTTGCCGAGGTCCTGGAACGTCACGCGCAGGTCCTCCTTGAACGAGATCGGGTCGGGAAGGTGCCACCTGTAGAGGCCGTGCCTGGGCAGCGCGTCGTCGTTAGTCGCGAGCATCGGATTCGGGTTCGGCTTGCCCGCGCTGAAGCGGTCGCGCGTGGCGTCGCGCGTCGAGCGGTACGGGTAGCCGGCGAACAGCGTGTTGAAGCACTGCGCCTCGGGCAACGCGTGGGGCGGCCTGTCGAGGAAGGCCCAGGCACCGCCGAAGTAGTCCTCGGCTCCCGTCGAGGTGACCGTGGGGAACTCCTCGTCGCCGTCGAGGAAGAACTTCATCTCGCCCTCGCCCCACCAATAGCGCTCCAGGGCGCAAAGGGCCATGTAGGTGCCGACGTAGTAGCCCTTGCCGCGCACGCCGTCGAGCACGGTGTAGTCGACGCCCCTGCGGGTGCTGCGCTCGCGGTTAAAGCGGGCGTGGAAGTACATGGCGTCGTCCGGCACGTCGGTGAGCGCGTAGTTGAACGTGTAGAAGATGTACTTAATGAACCCGGGGTGCTCGCTCGTAAGCGTGACCTTGGCGTGCTTCCTGAAGGGCATCTCGAAGTAGCAGTTCATGCCGCCCGTCGGGTTCACGCAGATGGGCATCGAGTTGACGATGGCGCGCTCACCGAAGCCGTTGCAGAAGAAGTCGCCGACAGGGCACTCGACCGAGGGGGTCTCCTCGTCGTCCCAGTAGAAGCGCAGCACGAGGTCACGCATGACGAAGCTGCCAGCGGCGGTCTTGTCGGGGACGGTCATCCAGATGTGGCGGATGATGCCGGGGCCCTCGATGTCCGCGAGCGTGATGGTCTCGCCGGACTCAAGGGGCACGCAGCACGAGCCCTTGCGGCCGACGCCGAGGTGGCTGGCCGACATGGCGGCGCGGCCCTTCTCGCCCGTGATGTTCTCGGGGGTGATGGCGCGGCTTTCCTCACCGCCGTGCATCCACACGTCCTTAAGGAACTCTCTCATCGTCGACCTCCTCTATTCGTCGTCGTCGCACTCGGCGGAACTGGCACCGTTCACGTAGATGATCTGCTGGCGCGCCTCGTTGACGAGGGCGTCGAAGTCGAGTTTCTCGTCGGGGCGCGCGAGCGCGACCGTCATGGCGAGCGGGAGGTTGACACCCGCGATCACGTGGATCCGGTCGGAGGCGAAGCGGGAAAAGCGCTGGTTCACGCTGCCGCCGTACGCGTCGGTGAGGACGACGACCTCGTCAGTGCCCGAAAGAGCCGCCTCGACCGCCGCGTCGAGCCCCTCGCCGTTGTCGTTCACGTAGGCGCACACGGCGTTGACGGCGTCGCCCTTACCCGTAAGGAACTCGAGGGTGTCCTTGAAGCCCTGGGCGAGAAGGGAATGGCTCGCCACAACTATCTTTCTCATTGATTCACCAATCTCTTGGGTCGAAGCTAGGCGAGGATGCCGGCGGCGGAGGCGACCATCGCGAGGACGATCACCACGAGGATGAGGGCCGTCATGCTCGCGTTCTTCTTGGTAAGAAGGTAATACGCGCTTCCCGTGATGGCGGCGGGGATCATGGCAGGCAGGATCTTGTCGAGCAGCGGCTGAATCTCCATCGCGACGTCGCCGAAGCTGAAGCTAATCGGGCAGGTGACGCCGATGACCGAGGCGATGAGGCAGCCGACCACGGTGAGGCCGAGCACGGAGGCGGCGGCAGTGAGGTTGGGAAGCTTCTCGCTGAAGTCGGTGACGAGCTTCACGCCCTGCTTGTAGCCGAACTCGAGGGCGTGCATGCGGACCCAGAAGATGGCCAGGATGAGCGCGAACCAGATGCCGGCTCCCACGAGGTTGCCCTCGATGGCCATGTAGGCGGCGATGGAGCCCATGATGGTCGGGATCATGGTCATGAGCAGGGAGTCGCCGACGCCGGCGAGCGGTCCCATGGTGCCGATCTTCAGGTCTTGGACGGCGTCCGCCGCCGCTAGGCCGTCGCGCTCCTCCATGGCCACGCAGGCGCCAAGGATGATGGCGGCGAGCCAAGGCTGGGTGTTGTAGTAGCGGAAGTGGTTGTTGAGCGCTTGCTTATAGTCCTCGTCGTTCGTGTAGATCTTCCTCAGGACCGGCGAGAGGGCGTAGGCGACTGAGGCGCCCTGCTGGGTCTGGTAGTTGAAGGTGCATACGCTCATGAGCCAGCGCCAGTTCGCGTTGCGCAGGTCCTTCTTGGTGACCTTGTAGCCGGAGGGCTTGCCCTCGGCGACGGCGGTGATGTTCTCGTTTTCCATGGTTACTCATCCTCTCCGATGAAGGCGTCTGCGGAAGCGTGGGCGGCGAGCTCGGTGTCCCTCTCGGCACGCTGGTAGAACGCAATCGCGAGGGCAACGCCGACGATGGCGGCGCCGATGATGGGCACGTTCAGGAAGGCCGAGAGGAAGAAGCCGGCGAGCAGGTACTGGAAGTACTTGGCGGTTGGCATGTAGCGGAGCAGCATGGCGATACCGACGGCCGGGAGCATCTTGCCGGCGAGGGTGAGGCCGGAGAGGAACCACTGGGGCATGACCTCGAGGAGCCAGTTGACGGCGGGCTGGCCGAGCGTCACGGAGACAAAGACGGGCAGGGCGGCGCACAGGCCGAAGAGCGCGGGGCAGACCCACAGGATGGCGTTCATCTGATTGAACTTACCCTCGTTGCAGAACTTCTGAGACTTCTCGACGACAAAGCCGTTGAGAATCTTGGCGACGACGTCGAGCTGGATGCCGAGCATGCCGACCGGCAGGCCGATGGCGAGGCCCGTGTCGGAGCCCAGGGTCACGCCGTAGGCGGTGGCGATGATGGCCATCGTGCCGTAGTCGGGAATGGAGGAGCCGCCGAAGCCCGCGACGCCGAGCTGCATGAGCTGAATGGTGCCGCCGATGACAAGGCCGGTCTTCCAGTCGCCCATGACGACTCCGGTGATGAGGCCCCAGAAAACGGCGTAATTGACGAAGATCATCGGGATGCCGTAGTAGTCCACGTGCTTGATGAAGGCCAGCAGGGTCAAAAGGACGACCTGCAGGATAGTGAAGTTGACCATATTTCCCCCTTAGATGAGGTCTGCGACGGAGACGGGCTTGTCGGCGGGCACGAACTGGGCCGTCACCTTGACGCCACGGGCGATGAGCGCCTTGTAGCTCTGGACGTTCTCGGCGGAGGCGTAGGCGCGCTGGGTGAGCTGGATGCTGTCCTCCTTGACGAGCGAGCCGCCGACGACCAGCGACGGGAGCTCGACGCCCGACTCGACCAGGCGAAGCATCGTCTCGGGCTCCTTGGCGATGACGAAGACCTTCTCGCGGTCGTACTTGCCCGCGGCGAAGTTCTTGAGCGCGGTCTGCTCGGAGATGATCGAAACGGCCATGCCCGCGGGGCGCGCCATCCTCATGGTGGACTTCAGGACCTCGTCGCCGGCGACCTTGTCGTCGATGACCATGACTCGGGTCGCGCCCGACACCGGGGCCCACTGCGTCACGATGATGCCGTGAAGCAGGCGATTGTCGATTCGTGCCATAACAACACTCATGTTTGCTCCTATCAAATGAAGTTTTGCGTTCGGTACTGCCTCGGCACTATCCGGATTCGCGCCGGGCAAGGGGTTATCGGATTATTGAGGACGCGCGGTCAGCTTGCGGCGGCGCGGGGAAGGTCACTCGTCGAGCAGGAGGTCCGAGGAGCCGAGGCGCTCTTCTCGCGCCGGGGCGGCGCTCACGCTTATGTAGTCGAAGACATATGCGATCTCGCTTACGGGAACCTCTACGCGATAGCGCGTCGAGATGCTCGAGAAGCTCTGCCTGAAGGACTCGATGAAATCGGCGCGTTCCTCCTCGAAGCGGTCCTGGCCAACGTAGGTCTCAATGGGGTTTCTGGTAACAAGGCGCTCGACGAGACAGCAGAGGTGAACGTAGAGCCCAATGATGGCGTTGCTGCCGATCTTCTCGCCTGTCCTGCGCTGAAGCTCGTGCACGGCGCTCTCGATCTCATGGAATAGCCGCTCCGGGTCGAGGATGGTGATGGAGCGGATGACGTTCTGCAGCGTCATGTTCGAGAGCAGCTTCTCGTGGAAAGAAGAGAGCTCGGAAGCGTCAAGCCACCTGCCGAACACGGCATCAACCTTAGAGGCGGACGCCGTCGACATGATGTCCTCGAGGGCGACGAAGGGGACGGAGGCGACCCCGGGGTCTCCCGTGCCGATGACGGCGCAGACGCGGTGCTCGGAGAAAACGGCGTCGTTCGACCCGTTCGCGACGAGCTGCTTGAAGGGCCTCGTGAGCAGGCGCGCGCCTATGGTGCGCGGGAGGCTCTGCGAGACGAGCTGGCGTATCCTCTCCGCGGCGTCGACCCCGGACTCGGAGCAGAAGACGATGGCGTCCTCACGGTTGACGCGCTCGATCACCTTGCAGTGCGTCACGCACGCGGCGGTCGCATCGCCAAGAACCTCGGCGATGGACTTGCCGCCGAGCAGCCCGACCCCGATCTCGAGCGCAAGACCGGTAGAGACGTTGTTCACCACGCCGATAGTGGAGTCGGTAACGTTCTCGAGGGCCTTATAGGCCTCCTCCAAGGAGCCCATGTCGACGAGGAACACGACCCCGGTACAGTAGGAATGGCGGTCGACGAGGCGCTGGAGCGGACCGACGATGTCCTTCAGCTGCTGGTCGTAGGGCATGTCGACAGCCTCGTACACATGCATGCCGAGCATACGGTTCGCCGCGTCGGCGATGCTCGTCGCCGTTGAGTAGCCGTGGGACAAGATGACGCAGAGCGTCCGAAGGGCCTTCGCATCGCGAGACTCCGATGCGACGCACAGCGTCAGAAGCGTCTTCGTGAAGTGATCGAGCGAGATTCCCAGCGCCCCTTCCACGTCTGCGGCGACCTGATCGGAGACACTCGAGGCAAACGGCAATTCGGAGGTCACGGCACCGAGGAGATGGGAGATTTGCTCCGCACAGGCAGACTTTCGCTTAGCCAGGCCGATACCCGGCCACAACTGCAGGCAAATCTCCTGGGCCAGTAGAAAAGCGACCTTCCTCGAAAGCTCGATGCCATAAGAAGAGCCTGCGTCGGCAAGGACCGCGCCCACGACGCGCTCGAAGGCGCGCGACCTCGAGGAGGCGACGCCGTGGTCGAAGATCAAGTGATCCTCAACGCCGCGCACAGCGGAGACAGCTTGCGAGACAAGCTCGGAGACAGAGAGCTCCCCGGCGCAGAATCGCTCATCGAGGGAGCACAGGGCATCGAGCGCCTGCTCGACCGGCCCTGTGCTCTCGGCGGCATCCAGAGACGCGTCGATCAGAACGCCATCGTCGGGCTGTTGATCGATCTGCGCGGAGGAGAGGAGCCCGCTGGGAAGAAGATACGGGCGAACGACGACGTAGTCGCCCTCGCGATTGAGGAACGCTTTGGCACAGCAGTTCGTCACGCAGGCGCGCAAGCCGGCGATGTTATCGGAAAAGTCCGCGTTCACGAGGCAACGGTATGCGCCGCGGCTGATCTTCACATCAGAACCGATTCGGCACCCCTCGCTGCGCAGGAAGCTCAAGATGAGATCCTCGCGCTCCTCGGGGGTCCGCTCCTTGAGTGAGGGGACGCGGGCACAGATGGGCATTTTGCTGTAGGCCGAGGAAACCTTCAGGTCATCGGCGGAAAGCGTCGTCGAAAGAACGAGGCGAGCGCGCGGCGCATCCTGGGAGGCATCGAGCCCGAGGGCCGTCGCAAGGCAGTGCTCCATCGCAGAGGGAGAGAGTGCCTCGATGCCGTTGACAAAGACCACACCCCCGCGCGCTTTCGCGATCGACTCGTCAAGAAGCCCGTTGAACGAGGCGGCGTCCGGGACCCCGGCGCAGTCGATGCGCACATAGGAGGAGTCGCGGGACAGCAAGCCCTGGTTCTTGCCGTACTCGTACACAAGGCGAGAAAGGAAAGACTTACCGACACCCACGCCGCCGCTCAAGAGGATGGGCAGGCCAAACGGAGGGTACTGAACCGCAGCCTTGCACTGCTCGACAACGGAGCTGAGGCTCATGTCGAAGCCCACGGCACGCGCGAAGTCGCGGTGATCGGCGATTCCCGTCGCCTGGATGAGGTCGGCGAGCGAGGCATACTCGCTTGCAGAGAGCTTTACCTGAAAACGCTTCTGGAACGCGCGGCGATGAAAATAACGGACAGGCCTGCCCGCCACCTTAACCACAAGACCGGCGCGAACAAGGTCGTTGAGGTACTGGCTCGCCAGGCTCCTGGAGATGATGAGCGTCTCGGCGATGTCGGAGGTGGACAGACGGGCAAGGTCGTCGAGCGAGACGGCAGAGGTGAGGGCCTCGAGATGCTCGAGAATCCTGTCCCTCATGTCGACGGGTTTCTTTGCCAAGCTGTCCTGTGTGGTCTTGTCCATGACTTCTTACCTCCTCGTACAAGGAGTATAAGGGGAGAACAGAGAACGGAAGGGGGCGCGTGGGGGAATCAACAGCTCCGAGGAAAAGTCCACCACTTGAGGGGCAGAAAACAACGGCCATTGAACATTCAGGGCCGACGCTCAACACTTCGGCTCGACACTTCGCTTTGGAAAGGGCCCGGCGCGCCGGGGTCCCAACATAAAGAAGGGCCCCGGCGCGCAGGGCCTAAAGCTTAACCATGCGCGCGGCGATGCGGGCGCAGTCGCAGGCGGCCTTCTTCTCGAAGGTGTTGTAGTCGACGACCCGGCCCTCGGCGCAGGGCTTGTCGCTGATGGCGCGCACGACGACGAGGGGCACGCCGTTGAGATAAGCGGCCTGCGCGATGGTGCAGCCCTCCATCTCGCAGCACAGGTCGCCGAAGGCCGCGAGGATTCGCTCCTTCTGTTCCGCGGGCGAGACGAACTGGTCGCCGGAGACGACGCGGCCCTTGAGGACCTTAATGTCGGGGGCGACGGCGGCCGCGGCGGCGCACGCCGCCAGCAAGGGCCGGAACGGATCGCGCAAGATCAAGGCGTCGCCCGGGAGGTCGGGCGTTACCGTCAGCCGGCGCCGCGTCTGCCGCATCTTGAGGGAGAACGGCCTGGCCGGCGCATACGGCAGGAAGAGGTTCAAGGTGCACCCCGGGGCGGTCAACGAGGCCGACGTGTCGAACGTCGTCGCGCGCGGCTTCGGCGGCAGGGCGCCGTGCACCCATATATGCAGCGACTTGGCCTGCGTGCGCGTCGGGGCGTCGTGGAACTACGTCTGCCTGCTCGTCGACCTCTGCAACGGGGAGATCGTCGGCCACTCCGAAGGACCGAGGAGGGACGCGCGAGCTCCGAGCCAAGCTCTTGGATTACGTGCACTGGTACAACAACTTCAGGATCCACTCGACGCTGGGCTACATGTCGCCGGTCGAGTTCAGGGAGGCGGGGCCGTCCCTCCCGGAATCGTCCAAATAAGTGTTGCCAATCCATAGCCAATCCAGCCATCATCTTCGCGAAGGCGGACGTCAGGAAAAGCTCGGCTTGAGCTCGGTCGGACGCGGTCTGTGGGGCATCATTCAGGCTCAGGGGGTCTCCTTGTCTTCTTCGGTCGCAACCTGAATGATAGGGACGGCCCCTTCTCTCTTTCCCCTTCGTTTTCGACGCGTCACCCTCTCGGCGGGCTTAAGGCCCGCGCTCGCGGGTGCAGGGGCTACGCCCAAACCCCAAAAACGTAACGCCGTGCTCGAAGCGTTTCCGGACGTCAGCGTAATCTCAAATCCCGTTCGTCAACTCATGGGCAAGCCACCTGAGACTACTCATTTCTCCTACTGGCAATGAAGACCTGCGACCTGCAGTTTTGCAAACTGCTTGAAAGCCACCTGCGTTGATTCACTTCCTATTGCAGCTGGCGGCTTGCACGCGAAAAGGCATTTAAGTTTCAAAACGGGCGTTTTCGGCGCTATCGAGCCTCCAAAGGCATCCCGCCGCGCCCTTTGGGACAAAAACAAAAACTCAAAGCCCTGAGTTCGAAAATAGTTTTTGGAGTTGTCCCGACTTTTGTCCCCGAAGCCGACGAAACGCGACAGGGTATCACCTGGCGGCACTCGATTCGAGACGGCACCGAAAACTGGATGCAACCGGAATGACGGGACGGCAGAACCGAAGCCATCGAGTGGGGATAGAAAAAGGCCCGGGTGCCGTGGCATCCGGGCCTTTGCTAGCAACTTGATGTTGCGGGCAGCTTAGAACTTGTGGCCGCACTTCTTGCAGACGCGCAGCTTGTTCTTGCCGTCCTTCTCGTGACCGACGCGGGTAACCTTACCGCACTCGGGGCAGACGAGATTGACGTTGGAGGCGTCGATGGGAGCCTCCTGCGAAACGATGCCGCCCTGCTGGTTGGCAGCGTTGGGCTTGACGGCCTTCTTGACGACCGAAACGCCCTCGACAACGACCTTGTTCTCGGCGGGGAGAGCACGCAGGACAACGCCCTGCTTGCCGCGATCCTTACCAGAGAGAACCTGGACCTTATCGCCCTTCTTGATATACATATATCTCCCCTAACTACAGGGTCTCGGGAGCGAGCGAGACGATCTTCATGTACTTCTTGTCACGAAGCTCGCGAGCGACGGGCCCGAAGATACGGGTGCCGACGGGCGAACCATCGTTGTTGATGACAACGCAGGCGTTCTCATCAAAGCGAATGTAGGAGCCATCCTTGCGGCGGATCTCCTTAACGGTGCGAACGACGACGCAACGGACAACGTCCTTCTTCTTGACGTTGGCGCCAGGGGTAGCCTCCTGGACAGCACCGATGAACACATCGCCGATGCCTGCATAACGACGCTTGGAACCGCCAAGCACCTTGATGCAGCGAATCTTGCGAGCGCCGGAGTTGTCGGCGACGTTCAGCATGGTTTGCATCTGAATCATGGTAGATGTTCCTCCGAACTAAGAACCGAAGAGAGGTGCGCAGCCTTTATACGGCCCGTGGTATGCAAGCCAGGCATACGCACATCTTCGGAAACGTACAAGTCGTAAGAGCGACTGCTTATTTAGCGCGCTCGACGACCTCGATGAGGCGCCAACGCTTCATCTTGGACATAGGACGGGTCTCCATAACGCGGACGGTATCGCCCACGCCAGCCGTGCACTCCTCGTCGTGAGCGTGCAGCTTCTTGGAGCTGGTCATCATCTTGCCGTACTTGGGGTGACGCTTGCGCTCGGTGATGGTGACAACAATGGTCTTGGCACCGGAGACGGAGGTAACGACACCCGTACGGACCTTACGCGAGTTACGCGAATCAGTCATGTTCTCTCCTTAGGTCCTACTCGGCGACAGCGGACTTCTCCGCTGCGATCTCGCGGGCGCGCTGCTCCGTGAGGACGCGAGCGATGTCCTTCTTCACGGTGTTGACGCGAGCGGTGTTGTCCAGCTGGCTGGTGGCCATCTGGAAACGAAGGTTAAAGAGCTCGGCGCGCATTTCCTTCAGCTTCTCAACGAGCTGAGCGTCCGAGAGCTCACGAATCTCTGCGGGCTTCATTAGTTCTCCTCCTTGGCGGCGGCGGCGTCCTCAGCAGCCCACTTGGCCTCGAGAGCGGCCTCCTCAGCCATCTCCTTCTCGATGCGCTGCTCAGCGTTCTTAGCAGCAACAATCTTGGTCTTGATGGGAAGCTTGTGCTGTGCAAGACGCAGAGCCTCGCGAGCGACCTCCTCGGGCACGCCCTTGACCTCGAACATGATGCGGCCGGGCTTGACGACGGCCACCCACTCCTCGGGGTTACCCTTACCAGAACCCATGCGAGTCTCGGCAGGCTTCTTGGTGATGGGCTTATCGGGGAAGATCGTGATGTAGACACGACCGCCACGCTTCATGTAGCGGGTCATGGCAATACGAGCGGCCTCGATCTGACGGTTGGTGATCCAATGAGCCTCGAGAGCCTGGATACCAAACTCGCCGAAATGCAGCTCGGTATTACCCTTGGCCTGGCCCTTCATGGAGCCACGCTGCACCTTGCGGTGAAGAATACGCTTAGGGGCAAGCACTACTGACCCCTCCTCTCGGAGTTACGACGACGAGGACGGGAAGAGCCCTCGAGTGCAGGGTTGGGAACAGGCTGGCCCGGGAGCTTCTCGCCCAGGTAGATCCAGACCTTCACGCCGCAAGCGCCCATGGTGGTGCTGGCGACAGCCGTGCCGTAGTCGATCTTGGCACGGAGGGTGTGCAGAGGCACGCGACCCTCGCGGTACCACTCACGACGGCCCATCTCGGCACCGCCGAGACGACCGGAGCACTGGATACGGATGCCCTTAGCGCCGGCCTTGCGGGCAGACTGGACAGCCTTGCGCATAGCGCGACGGAAGGCAACGCGGCCCTCGAGCTGCTCGGCGATAGACTGAGCAACGAGGTTGGCGTCGAGCTCGGGGCGCTTGATCTCGACAACGTCGACGGAGAGCTGGCCCTTGGAGACGCCAGCGACCTTCTCGAGCTCGGTGCGGAGGGTATCAATCTCGGCACCCTTCTTACCGATGACAACGCCGGGGCGAGCGGTGAGGATGATGACCTTCACCTTGTCGCCAGCGCGCTCGATCTCGACGCGGGAGACAGCTGCGCGGGAAAGACGCTTCTCGAGGTACTTGCGGATCTCGAGATCGTTACCGAGGGTCTTAGCGTAATCCTTCTCTGCGAACCAGCGGGAGCGCCAGTTCTCGGTGATGCCAAGACGGAAGCCGGTGGGGTAGACTTTCTGACCCATACAGCTTTACGCCTCCTTTCGAGGAGCAACGACGACGGTGATGTGGGAAGTACGCTTCAGAATGCGAGAAGCGGAACCCTTGGCGCGGGGACGGATGCGCTTAAGCGTCGGACCCTCGTCAACATAGGCAGCGGCGACAACCAGGTTGTCGGCACGCAGACCGTTGTTGTTCTCGGCGTTCGCAACGGCGGAACGGAGAACCTTCTCGACATCCACGGCGACGGCGCGGTCGCAGAAGTGGAGGATGTCGAAGGCCTGAGTGACAGGCTTGCGGCGGATCAGATCGACCACCAGGCGGGCCTTGCTGGGGGAAACACGCACGTACTTAGCGACGGCGCGAACCTCGGTGGCCTCAGTTTCAATAGACTTAGTTGCCATTTACGGTTAACCCCCTATTTGGCCTTGTGGCCACGGAACGTACGAGTCGGCGCGAACTCGCCGAGCTTGTGACCAACCATGGACTCGGTAACATACACGGGCACATGCTTGCGGCCGTCGTGGACGGCGATGGTGTGACCAACCATCTCGGGGAAGATGGTGGACGCGCGGGACCAGGTCTTCACGACGTCCTTCTTGCCAGCCTCGTTCATCGCGGTGATACGCGAGAGAAGGCGAGTCTCCACGAACGGGCCCTTTTTGAGACTTCTGCTCATAAGTGCTTTCTCCTAAAACTCGGTATCCGAAATTACTTCTTACGGCGACGAATGATGTGCTGGTTCGAGACCTTCTTCTTCTTGCGCGTACGAAGGCCCTTCGTCGGCTTACCCCAGGGGGTAACGGAGGGACGACCAGAGGTGTGGTTCTTGCCCTCGCCACCGCCGTGCGGGTGGTCGACAGGGTTCATGACGGTACCGCGGACGGTCGGGCGCACGTTCATGTGACGCTTACGGCCGGCCTTGCCGATGACGATGTTGGCGTGATCGGCGTTGCCGACCTCACCGACGGTGGCGCGGCAGGTAACGAGGATGCGGCGCATCTCGGAGGAAGGCATACGGACGATAGCGTACTTGCCCTCCTTACCCATCAGCTGGCAGGAGTTACCGGCGGAACGGGCGATAGCAGCGCCCTTGCCCGGCTGGAACTCGACGGCGTGGATGAGCGTACCGACGGGGATGTCGGCGAGGGGCAGAGCGTTGCCCGGCTTGATGTCGGCGTCAGAACCGGACATGATGGTCTGACCGACCTCGAGGCCCTTGGGGGCCAGGATGTAGCGCTTCTCACCGTCAGCGTAGTGCAGCAGAGCGATGCGAGCGGAACGGTTCGGATCGTACTCGATCGTGGCAACCTTGGCGGGCACGCCGTCCTTGTTGCGCTTGAAGTCGATCACGCGGTAACGACGCTTCACGCCGCCGCCCTGGTGGCGGGTGGTGATGCGGCCGTTGTTGTTACGACCGGCCTTCTTGGGCAGGGGCTCGAGAAGGGACTTCTCGGGCTTGGTGCAGGTGATCTCGGAGAAATCGGAGATCGTCTGCCAACGCCTACCAGCGGAGGTCGGCTTAAGGTGCTTTACAGCCATTACAATCCCTTTCAATAGGAATCCGTTAGCCATCGCAGACAGGGATTCGAGGTTCTGCCTCGGGTGCGATGACACCGGACGTATACACGGTTCCGGGCGTGTCCATTTTATACGCCCGAAACCTTGAGCTCTCGCCTCCCCTATTTGGGAGGCATGAGCTCACTCAACAGCAGCGAGTCTTAGGCCTGATTGCCAAAGACCTCGATGGTGTCGCCCTCGGCCAGCGTGACGATGGCCTTCTTCCAAGAACGGGTCTTGCCGGCGACATAGCGCACACGCTTGGTTTTGGGCTTGACCGTCAGGGTGTTCACGCGAACGACCTTGACGCCGAAGATCTCCTCGACAGCGTCCTTGATCTGATACTTGTTAGCATCCTTGGCGACCTCGAACGTGTACTTGTTCAGCTCCATGCCGGAGAAGGAACGCTCGGACACGATCGGACGGATGATGATCTCGTGGGCGGTCATTTATGCAAGCACCTCCCCGAAGTGAGCGGCGATGTCGGCGGGCATCAGCACAGCGTTGTTGTTGACGAGATCGTAGGTGTTGGCCTCGTCAGCGGTGATGATGAACGTCTTGGGAATGTTGCGGAACGACAGGTAGGCGTTGACGTCCTCATCGCGAACGATGATGGTCAGACGCTTGCCCTCAAGGCCGAGAGCCTTGAGCATGGCGACAGCAGCCTTGGTGGAAGGCTTCTCGAAGCCGTAGTCGTCGACGAGCACGAGCTCGCCATCGGCCAGCTTGGCGGACAGCGCGGAGCGCATAGCCAACTTGACCTCCTTGTTGTTCATACGCTTAGCGTAGGAACGGGGCTTGGGGGCGAAGACAACGCCACCGTGACGCCACTGGGCAGCACGGATGGAACCCTGGCGGGCACGGCCGGTGCCCTTCTGACGCCAAGGCTTCTTGCCGCCACCGGAAACCTCAGAGCGACCCTTAGCGGACTGGGTGCCCTGACGCCAAGAGGCCATCTGGCACTTGACGATGTGGTGCATAACGTGGATGTTCGGCTCGATGCCGTACACCTCAGCGGCGAGCTCGGCCTCGGCGACCTTCTTGCCCTCGCTGTTCTTTACTTCAAACTTTGCCATTTAAGTGTTCTCCTTGGTATGACGCTGGGCTAAATGGGCTGGGCCCTTAGGCCATACGGATGGCGACGAGACCATTCTTGGCACCCGGGACAGCGCCCTTGACCAAGATGAGGTTCTGCTCGGCATCGATGCGGACAACGGAAAGGTTCTTGACGGTAACGCGCTCGTTACCCATGTGACCGGCCATCTTGACGCCCTTGAGGACGCGCGCAGGATAGGCGCACTGACCGATAGAACCGGGGTGACGCTGGAAGTGAGAACCATGCGTCATAGGACCGCGGCGCTGACCCCAGCGCTTGATGCGACCCTGGAAGCCCTTACCCTTGGAGGTACCGATGACGTCGACCTTCTCGACATCAGCGAAATCAGCGACGGTGACGACCTCGCCGACCTTGTGCTCCTCGCCGTTCTCGACGCGGACCTCACGAAGGAAACGGACAGGCTCGACGCCAGCCTTGGCGAAGTGACCAGCCATGGGCTTGTTCACGTTCTTGGCCTTGATGTCGCCGAAACCGATCTGGACGGCGTCATAGCCGTCGGTTGCCTGAGTTTTAACCTGCGAGACAGCGCAGGGGCCAGCCTGGATGACCGTGACGGGAACGACGTTATCGTCCTCGTCCCAAACCTGGGTCATGCCAATCTTGCGGCCGAGAATCATGCTGATCAAGATATGATCCCAACTCTCGCGTGGTCTTGGGACAATGCGTACACCACCGAGCGTACGCCCCTAGAGGACCACTACTTACACGACGTGCTCCCCAGTCTTGTATTGCGCCCGGACTACCTGACAACCCTATTAAGCAGGCATTTTGTCCAGCCAGAATACTCCCCTGGTTTCACACAGCTGTTTAGTATACACGGCTGCGGGCGTATCCATCGAGATTCATATTTCACTCACATTGTTTACGCAGGTAAAGTGCGTGGCACGTTCCCAGTGTGCGGCGGAGGGGGCGGGCCTGAGAGATATTAAGGTTGCTGCTCTACAGTCCTGCTCACGACGGAGAGCACATTAAGTGCTCTCCTGTTCGTGCGGAACTCGCGACAACCTTAATATCTCTCAGGCCCGCCCCCTCCGCCGCACACTGGGAACGCCACGTTGATGTCTGCTAAACCTTGCTCGCTCAGGCTAATGACTTTGTTGGGGATCCACTATTTGTTGGAGGGTGAACTTGCATTGATGTGGTTCGCCTTCTGCTTGTGGCGTGGACTCTTCAAAATCAAAAATCATGATGGCGCAGTTGGGGAGTTTTGCTGGGAGTTCGAAGCCCTCTGGGGCTGCAGCCTTGATGAATTGGCGGCTAGCGCTGCCGTGGCTTACTGCTAGGAGGGTTTCGATCCCCTCGGCGCCCATGAGATTGGTGAGGGCGCCCACCATGCGCTCCTGCAGGGCATGGCTTCCTTCTCCGCCAAATGGGATCAGGTCCTCGCCGGGGTCCCAGACGTCGGTGGGTAGGGCGTCGTGGGGGCCTTCTTCGAAGGTGCCGTAGCTGCGCTCGATGATGCCTTCGCAGGGCTCGACTGCTGCATCCCGGCCGAGGAGTTCGGTTGCGACAAGACTTGCCGTGTCCATGGCTCGGCCTAAGGGCGAAGAGACCACTTTGTCGGGAACGACGTTGTGGGCTTTGAGCCACGCGGCTGCCATCCCGGCTTGCTGACGACCCAGGTCGGTCAGCGGTGAATCGCAGCGGCCCTGGACCAGCTTTTTGACGTTAAACTCCGTCTGACCGTGGCGGAGTAGATACAGCTTCTTCATGCTCTCCCCTTCTGCATAACCTGCTTTGCCGGCACAGCCTTACTCGTGGGTATGCCCTACGTAGTCTTCGTCGATCGTGATCTTGGCAATCGACTTGGGATATTCCGATTCGACCCGTTGTGCCAGCGCGTGCTTTAAGTCTTCGGCACTCATCTGCAGATCCGAGGGACGCACGCAGTCAAAGATCACGTTGGTGTGCGTGGGGCCCAGAACACAGCGTAGGTCGTGGATCGAGAGGCGGCTATCAATCTCTTGAGCCATAGCGTTGATGCGCAGACGCATGCTCGCCACCTTTGGATCGTCGGTCACGATGGGGTCGTAATGGAGCGTGACAATCATGCCGTCTTCGTTCCTAAATGCCTGTTCAATGTTGTCGAGCGTGTCGTGACTTTCCAGCGGGCTGGCCTCGGCTGCCATCTCGGCGTGAGCGCTTGCGAACTTTCTGCCTGGGCCGTAGTCGTGAACCATCAAATCGTGAACGCCCAAAACGCCGGGGTAGCTCATGATTTTGTCTCGAATGTGCTTGACCAGCTTAGGATCGGGCGCCTGGCCCAAAAGCGGGCTCATCGTATCCTGGATGAGTTCAAAGCCGCTCCAGCCAATATAGGCGCCAACGGCAAGGCCGACCCATGCATCTAGATTGATATGCGTCACCTGCGAAACAATCGCGCACGCCAACACGGCGCCCGTGGCTAGAACATCGTTCTTGGAATCCTGCGCGGTCGCATGCAGCGTCTCGGACTCAATGCGATCGCCGAGTTTTTGGTTGAGGGCCGCCATCCAAAGCTTTACGACCATCGAAAGCGCAAGGACTGCCACCAGGGCAAGCGAGAACTCGACAGGTTCGGGGTGGATGACGCGCTCAACCGAGGACTTGATAAGCTCAAGGCCGATCAGCAGCACGAGCGCCGCCACGACCAGACCCGAGAGATACTCGTAGCGGCCATGGCCGTAAGGATGCTCGGGGTCGGCCGGCTTGCCCGCCAGCTTAAAGCCAAGCACGCTCACGATGTTCGAGCTGGCATCAGACAGGTTGTTCATAGCGTCCGCCACAATCGAAACCGATCCCGACAGCACGCCAATTGCACCCTTCGCAGCGCAAAGCGCAACATTGGCGAGAATACACACTATGCCCGTCAACGTTCCCACGCGCGCACGGTCGCCCTGCGCACGACGAACAATCCACTCGACCATCCTCATCAGTCCCCACGGTACTACCTATATATCTATTGCTCAAACGGATTGTAGTGTAGCCACTTTGTCCTCCAGATACAAAAAGGCCGCAGCCCACACGGGCCGCAGCCTTGGAATATGACAAAGGAATCGTCCTTTTGTCGCACAGATTTATGCGCTTGCTTCAGCAGCGCTCGCCACTGTTTCGAGCGAATCAGCTGCGTCTTCTGCCGCCTGCATCTTTGTCGGCACCACGCCAAAACAGCAGCTCAGCGCCGCAGACACCGCAAATGCTGCGCCGCCGGCAGCGCAGCACCACAGCAGATTCGAGATGCCGCCCGTGGCAAAGCCAATGACCATAAGAACATTCGTCATACCGATGGTATAAGCCGTAACGTGGCCTACGGCCGCAACAAGGCCTCCGACGGCGCCGCCAACGGCCATGCACGTCAGACACCTGCCATATTTAAAGCCGCATCCGTACAGCGCTGGCTCGCTTACGCCGCCAAGAATACCCGAGATTGAATAGCCCAGCATGAGCGCCTTCTCGTCCTTATCCGCAACGCGGAGCGACGCGCCAAAGGGCATACCCCAAACGGCGAACGTTGCCATCGTCGCGGCGATCAGGATGCACGAATCCGTTCCCACACTCATAAACTGCGCATAGGCGAGCGATAGGACAACGTTGCTGACACCCGCGATCTTAAGAAACTCCCAGCCCGCGGCAAGCCCCATGAGCGTGAGCAGCGACACGATGCCACCGGAATTGCCAAGCATAAACATAAGCTGTCCCAACAGCATGCCCAGATAGCTGCCTGCCGGCGCCGTAACACACAGCGACACCGGAACCATGACAAGCATGGTTGCAAACGGTACAAAAGAAAACGCCACAGCCTGAGGGATAGTGCGCTTAAAGAAACGCTCCACCTGCCATAGCACGGGCACCGAGATGAGAACCGGAATAACAGTCGTCGTGTAATCGTTGACCGGCGCGGGAAGTAGACCATACACGAAAGTCATCGATGCCCCCGTCGTCGATGCGGCATCAACGAGCTTAAGCAGATCGGGCACAATCAATACGCCGCCCAGCATCATGCCCAGCTGTTCCGAGCAACCGAGCTGGCGGGCAGCGGCCCAACCAAGATAGATGGGCAAAAAGTAATAGCCAGCGTTATACAGCCAGCTGTAAAACAGGCGATAGATTTCGGAATCGGCAGGCCATAGACCAAGCATGCCTTCGCCCATAATGACGGCAACGGTGCGGAACAGCGCCGCGCAGACAATAAACGGCAACGCCGACATCATGCTTTTGGACAGATAGTCCACCACGGCCATGGCGTTTGATGAAACCGTCGTTGTAAACGAGGTGTTAGAAACTTGTGACATGGAACGCCTTTCCCAATGTGACATGCGGACTGTCCCTTTGTCACATCGTGCGGTACTGACCGATTGCGCGGTACTTTTCGTAGCGGAGGTTTGTGAGGGTCGCGTCGTCGAGCTGCCCAAGCGTATCGAAGGCATCAAATGCCGAGGACATGACGACACCGGCGATCTCCTCATGCGACAGGCCCCTATCGTCAACAATGCCGTCGATGATGCCGAGCGCCAACAGATCGGGGGCCGTGAGCTTAAGCGCCTCAGCGGCCTCATTCGCGCGCTCGGTATCCTTCCACAGGATCGACGCACAGGCCTCGGGGCTCACGACCGAATAGGCCGAGCTCGAGAGCATCAGGATGCGGTCGGCCACGGACAGCGCCAGCGCGCCACCAGAGCCGCCCTCGCCTGTCACCACCGAGACAATCGGCGTCTTAAGGCCGCTCATCTCCATGAGATTCTGGGCAATCGCCTCGCCCTGGCCGCGCTCCTCGGCACCGATGCCGCAAAACGCGCCCGAAGTATCAACCAGGCACAGAACCGGCCGACCAAATTTCTCGGCTTGGTGCATCAGGCGACGTGCCTTGCGGTAGCCCTCGGGATGTGCCATACCAAAGTTGCGACGCATGCGCTCTTTGGTCGTGGTGCCGCGCTCGATGGCGATGACCGTTACGGGGCATCCGTCTTTCCAGCCAATGCCAGCCACCACAGCAGCGTCGTCGCCAAAGTAGCGGTCGCCGTGCAGCTCCACAAATCCATCCAGGCCCAGCGAGATCATCTCGCCTGCCGTGGCGCGATCTGCCGAGCGGGTCTGCTTAACAATCTCGAGCGCGGTTTTTGGTGCGGCCGAGCGCTTAAACAAGTGTCCCAACTTTTTGCCGCGGCGACCCGTATGCACGATCTCATGCGGTGCCCCCAGGCCGGGCGCGTGCCCTTCGTGCAGCGCCAACAGCTCGCCTACCGTGAGCGCAATCTCGCCACGCGGAACAACGGCATCGCAAAAGCCGTGCTCCAGCAAAAACTCGGAGCGCTGGAATCCCTTGGGCAGGCGCTTGTGCATGTTCTGCTCGATCACGCGCGGGCCGGCAAATGCCGTCAGGGCATCGGGCTCGGCCAGGATAATGTCGCCCTCCATGGCAAAGCTCGCGGTTACGCCTCCGGTCGTGGGGTCGGTGAGCACCGTGATATACAGGCCGCCCACCTCGCTGTGGCGCCTAACTGCCGCAGAAATCTTGGCCATCTGCATAAGCGATGTCACGCCCTCTTGCATGCGCGCACCGCCCGAAACGGTAAAGCCGACAACTGGCAATCCCAGCTCGGTCGCTCGCTCAAATGTGCGACAGATCTTTTCGCCCACCACAGAACCCATCGAGCCCATCATAAAGTTGGCGTCCATAAAGAAGAGAGCTGTATCGCAACCGCAGATTTTGCCCCTGCCGCACACAACGGCATCGCGCTCGCCCGAACGCTCGCTCACGCTCTTGAGTTTGTCGGCATAACCGGGAAACGAGAGGAAGTCCTCCGACGCCAGATTAGCATCCCATTCCTCAAACGTGCCCTCGTCAACCGTCATGCGCATACGGTCGCGCCCGCTCACGCGAAAGTGCTTGCCGCAACGAGGGCAGACCTCGAGGTTGTCATGCAGGCGCGCCTCATCGATCACACGGCGGCACTCCGGGCACTTGATAAACACGTGGCGCGCAGGAAACTCGGCGCACGACTCGGTCATCGGCCCCTCGAGGACGTTGACCGTCTTCGCTTTTCTATTCATCAGCATAGAGATGCCCCATCAGATCGGTGTGATACATGCCCGACAAGAACTCGTCGTTTGCCAGCACGTCGAGCTGAAGCTCGCTGTTTTCGCTCACGCCCTCGATCACGAGCTCGCCCAGGGCCGAGCGCATCTTACGAATAGCGCCGTCACGCGTGGGCGCACACACGATGAGCTTGCCGAGCATAGAGTCGTAGTACGGCGGAACTTTCGCACCGGTAAACATGGCGGAATCCCAGCGTACGCGCGGACCACCCGGCACACGCAACGAGGTGACCGTTCCACATGACGGCAGAAAGTCCGGCGTTTCGGCATTGATGCGGCACTCCATGGCGTGGTTGCGGACCGGCATGTCCTCCCGCTCAAAGGGCAGAGGCTGGCCGGCTGCCACGCGCAGCTGCCACTTGACTAAGTCGGTATCGGTCACAAACTCTGTAACCGGATGCTCCACCTGCAAGCGCGTGTTCATTTCCATAAAGTAGAAATTGCCGTCGTCCGAATACAGGAACTCGATGGTACCGGCTCCTTCGTAGCCGACGGCACGAGCCAAGTCACGCGCTGCCTTGTGCATGCGAGCACGAATGTCGTCGTGTCCGTCGAGGCACGGCGCAGGGCTCTCCTCGATCAGCTTTTGATTGCGACGCTGAACCGAGCACTCGCGCTCGCCGAGCGAAAACACATGGCCCTGCTTATCGGCCATAATCTGCACCTCAACGTGGTGCGCCGGCGAGACGAACTTCTCCATGTAGCACTCGCCGTCGCCAAAGACGGCCTCGCCCTCGGCACGCGCCTCGATGAACGCCTTTGCCGCATCTTCCACGCGCTCGACCTTGCGAATACCGCGGCCGCCTCCACCCGCACGCGCCTTGATGAGCACGGGGCAGCCAATGCGCTCAGCCTCGGCCGTTGCCTCCTCGGGACTTTTGAGCAAATCGCAGCCCGGCACGATGGGCACGCCCGCCGCGGCGGCCGTTCGACGCGCGGCGTCCTTGTCGCCCATGCTGTCGATCACCTTGGCCGAAGGACCGACAAACGCCAGGCCATACTTGTCGCAGTCGCGCACGAAGCTCGCCTTCTCGGAAAAGAAACCGTAGCCAGGATGGATCGCCTTTGCCCCCGACTTCACGGCACAGGTGAGCACGGCATCGTCGTTGAGGTAGCTCTCGGCAAGACGCGGACCGCCGATGCAATACGCCTCGTCGGCAAGCTGCACGTGCAGCGCGTCCGCATCGGCCGTGGAATAAACGGCGACGGTCTTGATGCCCATATCGCGGCACGCGCGGATAACACGGACCGCGACTTCTCCGCGGTTGGCGATGAGCACTTTGTCGAACATGAAGCCTTCCTTAACTTTCGTGCATGAGTGCAAAAGACATATCGGCACGGCAGCAAACCTCACCGTTGACGCTCGCAGTACCCGTCGCAAAGCGGAACGGCCCGCGCGCACGCGTGATGGTGCACACCAGATCAACCGTGTCGCCCGGGCGCACCGGGCGCTTAAAGCGCACCTTATCGAGGCTCGTATAGAACGGCGTCGCGCCGCGCGCCTCCTCGTCGCCCATCAGCAGCACGCAACAGTTTTGGGCGAGCATCTCGCACTGAATCACGCCGGGGACTACCGGGTTTCCCGGAAAATGCCCCTGCAAAAAGTACTCGTCACCCGTAATCGTGATCTTGCCGTGGGCCTCGTCGCCCACTAGCTCGGCTTCGTCGAGCAAAAGCATCGGTTCGCGATGCGGCAACAGCTTCTTGAGCTCTTCTTTGTTCATGGATATCACCTATCCAATCCTCATGAGGCAACTGCCGAACTCCACGAGGTCGCCGTCGGCCACGCAGATCTCGAGCACCTCGCCGTCTGCCTCGGCCGTCACCTCGTTGAGAACCTTCATGGCCTCGATGATGCAGAGGGTCTCACCGGCCTTGACCTTGGAGCCCACGTGCACAAACGGCTCGTCGCCCGGCGCCGGGGCAGCATAGAACACGCCGACCATGGGAGCGGTCACCTCGATGCCCTTGGGCTCCGGTGCGGCGGCAGGCGTCTGCGCGGCGGGCTCCGGTGCGGCGGCAGGCATGGCGACAGGAGCCACCGCCGGAGCAGTCACGGCACCCGGCATAGGCATGGGCACGGCAACCGGCTGTGCGGCGCTCGCGCGCTCGAGTTCGACCGCGGTGCCATCGGGCTCCTCAACGCGTACGCGCGTGAGGCCGCGGTCCTCCATAACATCGGCTATCTCGGCAAGTCTTTTGGAATCCATGCTCTAGCTCCTCGTATATCTACGCAGCGCGATGGCGGCGTTGTGCCCGCCAAAGCCCAGGTTGGTCGAAAGCGCCCAGGTAAGGTCGGCGCGAACCGCGCGATTGGGCGTGTAGTCAAGATCGCAGGCGGGATCGGGCGTGTGGTAGTTAATGGTCGGCGGCACCACGCCCTGCTCGAGCGCCATGGCGCAGGCCATGACCTCGATGGCGCCCGTGGCACCGATCATGTGGCCGGTCATCGACTTAGTCGACGAGACATGCGCGGCGCGCGCCGCGTCCTCGCCGAGCGCCCGCTTAATGCCCGCCGTCTCGGACGAATCGTTGAGTTTGGTCGAGGTGCCGTGGGCATTGATGTAGAGGCCCTCGGAAGGCTTGACGTCGCCCTCGGCAACCGCCAGCGATATCGCACGGGCAATGCCGGCAGCCTCGGGATCGGGGCTCGTGATGTGGTAGGCGTCATCGGTGTTGCCGTAGCCCACGACCTCGGCATAAATGTGCGCACCGCGCGCCTGCGCATGTTCCATGCTCTCGAGTACCAGCACGCAGGCGCCCTCGCCCATCACAAAGCCATCGCGGTCTGCATCGAACGGACGGCAAGCCGTCGCGGGATCAGGGTTGGTGGTCAATGCGCGGCAGGACGTAAAGCCCGCAACGGCATCGGGGATAATTGCGGCCTCGGCACCGCCGGCGAGAATCGCATCGGCATAGCCGTGCTTGATGGCGCGGAACGCCTCGCCCACCGCATGGGCCGAGGTCGCGCACGCGGTCACCACGGGCAGGGTCGGGCCCTTTGCCTTGTGGCGAATCGCGATATTGCCCGATGCCATGTTGGGGACCATCATCGCGATCATATAGGGCGATGCACGGCGGGGCCCCCGGTCGGCGATCGTATGGACGTTGTCGACGAGCGTCTGCATGCCGCCCACGCCCGAGCCCACGTAGACGCCCAGGCGCTCTCGATCGATGGCGCCTTCGACATCGAAGCCTGCATCGTGCATGGCCTCGTCCGAAGCCGCCAGTGCAAACTGAACGCAGGGGTCCAGGTGCTTGGCGTCACGCTTGCCAAAGTACTCGTTACCGTCAAAACCCTTGACCTCGGCCGCCACCTTGACGGTAAACGCATCGGTATCGAAGTGCGTGATCGGGCCGATGCCGCACGTGCCGGCGCACATGGCCGCCCAGGTGGCAAGCGCGGTGTTGCCGAGCGGCGATACGGCACCGATGCCGGTGATTGCAACTCTCTGTTCCATCATGGTCTCCTCATCCAAGCCGTTCTTCGGCCCTGGTTTCTACATCGCCATTCCGCCGTCGACGCGCACGACCTCGCCCGTAATGTAGGCAGCCGCATCGCTCGCCAAAAAGCGCACCACGCCGGCCACTTCCTCGGGGCGCGCCATACGCTTAAGGGGAATCTGCTCCTCGGTTGCCGCACGCACCTTCTCCGAGAGCTTTGCCGTCATATCGGTCTCGACAAACCCGGGAGCGACCGCGTTCACTCGTACGCCGCGGGGCGCAAGCTCGCGCGCCACCGCCTTGGTCAGACCAATGACGCCCGCCTTGGAGGCAGCGTAGTTGGCTTGCCCGGCATTGCCCATCAGGCCCACGACAGAGCTCATGTTGATGACGCAACCGCCGCGCTGGCGCATAAAGGTCTTGGTGAGCGCACGCGTCGTGTTGAACGTGCCCTTGAGATTGACATCGAGCACGCGATCGAAGGCGTCATCGCCCATGCGCATAAGCAGGCCATCGCAGGTGATGCCGGCGTTGTTGACGAGCGCCCAAATGGAGCCAAAGTCGTTGAGGACCGCTTCCACGCACGCGTTGACGGCAGCGGGGTCGGCCACGTCACATTGATATGAGCGCGCCGTGGCGCCAGCCGCCTCGCAGGCGTCGCACGTCTCGCGCGCCGCATCGACGCTGCCGGCATAGACGACGGCGATATCGTAGCCATCCTCCGCCAGACCGATAGCGCAGGCGCGGCCGATACCCCGCGAGCCGCCCGTGACCAGTGCCACGTGACGTGAGTCGTTGCGCTCGAGCGCGCCATTGTTCAAGTTGCCCATGTCATTCCTTTCGGGTTACAGCCCTGTGGACTATGCGAGCTCGTCGGCAATAGCTGCGACCTGCTCGGCCGTCTCGCACAAATACACACGAACGTCGCTCAACGTACGCTTGACCAGGCCGGACAGCGTTTTGCCGGGGCCGACCTCAATAAATGTGTCGATGCCTTGATCCTGCAGAGCATGCAGCGTATCGACCCAGCGCACGGCATGGCTCACCTGATTGGCCAAGACATCCGATGCCGCTCGCGGGTCCGCCGGATAGGACGCCGCCGTCATGTTTGCCATGACCGGAATCAGCAGCGGAGACGGCGCGTGGCCGGCTTGGATATACGTCGCCAGCCCCTCTGTCGCCTCGGCCATATAGGGGCTATGAAATGCACCCGACACCGCGACCTTCATGGCGCGGCCGCCAGCCTCTTTTACTAGGACGTCGAGGGTCTGCAGCGCATCGGGCGCTCCGGCCACAACCGTCTGCTGGGGACTGTTGTAGTTGACCGGCCAGCAGTCCTCGCCGGCCTGCGCAGCCAGGTTCTCGACTTGCGCAGCATCAAGTTTGATGACGGCGCGCATGCCGCCGGGGTGACGCTCGGCCGCCGTGGCCATCAATGCCGCGCGCTCACACACAAGCTCAAAACCCGCTCGCGTATCGAATGCCCCCGCAAAGGTGAGTGCAGCGACCTCGCCCAGCGAGAATCCCGCACAGGCGGCAGGCACCACGCCGCGCTCGCGCAGGGCGACGGCGACAGCCAAGTCGTGCACGAACACGCAAGGCTGCGTGTTCTCGGTCTGCGAGAGCTCCTCCTTGGAGGCGCTCCGGCACTGCTCGCTGGTCCCCGGGCGCACCTCGTCGGCGATCGCGAACACCTCGGCAGCCGCCGGCGATGCCTCGACCAGGTCGACGCCCATCGCGGGGTGTTGGGCACCCTGGCCGGCAAACAGAAACGCTACGCTACCCATGCGGACGCACCCTTCAGGACGCGCTCGGCGCCATCGACCAGATCGTCAACGATTTCGCGTGCGCTCTGACGCTCGTTGACCATGCCGGCAATCTGTCCACACAAAAACGAACCCTCTTCGTAGTTGCCGTCCTTGGCGGCCTTACGCAGCGCACCGGTTCCCATAGCACCGAGCTCCTCGGCACTCGCACCGGAACCCTCGCTCTTGGCATAGGCGTTGGTGAAGGGGCTCTTGAGGGCGCGCACTGGATGTCCCGTCGAGCGACCGGTCGCACGCGTCGAAGTGTCGTTGGCCTTCAGGACCATCTCTTTGTACTGCTCCGAGACGGTGCACTCGTCTGCGACCAGAAAGCGCGTACCCACCTGGACGCCGGCAGCGCCCAGCATAAAGGCGGCCGCCACGCCGCGGCCGTCGGCAATACCGCCGGCAGCCACGACGGGAATGTCGACCGCATCGACGACCTGCGGTACCAGTGCCATCGTCGAGGTCTCGCCAATATGGCCGCCCGATTCGGTGCCCTCGGCAACAACCGCCGTGGCTCCACGACGCGCCACGAGACGGGCGAGCGCCACCGAAGCCACAACGGGGATGACCTTGATGCCCGCATCGTTCCAAGCTTTCATGTACTTGGTGGGATTACCGGCACCCGTCACGACGACCGGCACTCGCTCGTCAATCACGACCTGCGCGACCTCGTCGGCAAACGGGCTCATGAGCATGACGTTGACGCCAAAGGGTTTATCCGTCCTGGCGCGCAGCTCGTGAATCTGGTCGCGCAGCCAGTTGGCGTCGGCGTTCATGGCCGCGATGATGCCTAAGCCACCCGCCTCGGACACTGCGGACGCCAGCGAGGCATCGGCAATCCAGGCCATACCGCCCTGGAACACGGGCTTTTCGATGCCGAGCAGATCGCAGAGAGGAGTCTTGAGCATCTCTACTTCTCCAATGCCGCCTCGACCGTATCGGCGAACTCGCCGACCGTCTTGGGGTTCTCCTCGGTATCGAGCTGGATGCCAAACTCGTCCTCGACGGCAACGAGGATCTCGACGGTGCCCAGGCTGTCGAGACCAATCTCCTCGAGCGTGGACTCGGGCTTCATCTCGACATCGTCAAGACCGGCGGTCTCGCGGATAACGTCGCAAACGCGCTCGAAGGTCTTCTGATCTGCCATGGTAGTTCTCCTTTGGTTGTGCCCTAGGGCGTTTTTATTTCCTATGTGCGACTACTTCCAACGAAGCAGATAGCCACCTATATCCAGACCGGCGCCAAATCCAACCAAGGCGATGGTGTCGCCTGTGTGAAGTGCACCGGCGTTTGCCAGCCGGTCGAGGGCAAGCGGAATGCATGCGCTCGAAATGTTGCCGGTCTCGCGCAACGTGCGAACCACGCGCTCGTCCGGCACGCCCAGGCGCTTGACCGCCTGGCTCAGGATTCGTTCGTTAGCCTGATGGAATACAAAATGATCGATGTCTTCGACCAAAATGCCCGCATCGATCGCAAGCTTATGGACCGTGTCGCAGATGGCGTTGACGCCGAACTTGAACACGCGGCGGCCATTCATGGACAGCACGCTCACGCTATCTGCGGAAGCCTTAAACGGCGAGGTACCGACCAGACCGGGAACGCGCAACGTCTCGACGTCGGGCGCCGTCGAAAGCTCAACGGCAAGGGGGTTGTCTCCCCCAGCTTCAATCACTGCGGCGCCTGCCCCATCGCCAAAAAGCACGCAGGTGGCACGGTCGGTCCAGTCGAGCGCGCGCGTCATCTGCTCGGCAGCAACAACAAGCACGCGCTCGGCACGGCTGCGGGCGATATAGCCCTCGGCGACATCGAGCGCAAATACGAAGCCGGCACAAGCCGCCGAGACATCGAAGGCAGGGCACGTCGCGCCTAGTCGCTCAGCAACGGCACACGCCTCAGCGGGAACAAGGTGGTCACCCGTCGTCGTCGAGCAGACGATCAGATCCAGCTGGCTCGCGTCGATTCCGGACACCTGGAGTGCCCGCTCGCTCGCCGCTACGGCAAGGTCGTCAAGTGACTCGGTGGTGCAGACGTGGCGGCTCTTGATACCGGTGCGAGTAAAAATCCACTCATCCGAGGTATCGAGGAACTCAGACAGCTCGTCATTGGAAACACTGCGCTCAGGAAGTGCCGAACCTGTTCCAAGAATCATGAAACCCATCACTAACCTCCTTTGAGTTGTTGACGTGTTTACATCGACCAAGAGAGGATAACGCATTTCAGTCTTTGTTGACGTGTTAACATTAAATTGTCCAAATGCGACAAAGGCTTCACATTGTGTCTATCTCTCGACACCATTGCGTCATTCACTTATTCAATAAGGAGGTAGCAGCCGCTATGGATGCCCAATTAACGATTGTCGACGTAACCGGATCGACCAACGATGACCTGCTCGAGGCAGGAAAACAGGGTGCGCCGCACGGCACAGGACTTGCCGCCCGCGCGCAAACGGCAGGACGCGGCCGGCGCGGCCACAAGTGGGATTCAACCGCCGGCAACCTATTGCTTTCGATTGTCCTGCGTCCATGCGTTAATCCCGCAAAGTACTCTGGTCTTGCCGCTGTCAGCGGCCTAGCGGTGCTCGAAGCACTCGAAAAGCAGGGTCTTGCAAACGAGATTGGCCTCAAATGGCCCAACGACCTGGTCGCGAGTGGACGCAAACTCGGCGGCATTCTGGTCGAGGCCGCACGCGATAACGAAGGCAGCCCCTTTGCGGTCTGTGGCATCGGCGTCAACGTGAACTATGTGCCCGCGGAGGTTCCCGATGGCGGCCTGCCCGCAATCGGTCTCTCGTATCTCAACGAGAACGTTCCCGCCGTCGATGTGCTACTCAAACAGGTCTATCACGCAGTCGTGAACGCTGTAGATGCGTGGGCAGAACGCCTCAACGCCATGGAAGAAGACGCCGGACCGCTCGCGCCCGTCCACGATGATTATGTAGCTCACCTCAATTGGATAGGGGAAACCGTTATCGCCCGTTCCCCTGTCGGTGACGAGCTGGCGCGTGGCATCTTTAAAACGGTCGATGGCTTTGGTCGCGCGTGCATCGAAACGGAAGACGGCTTTCGATCCTTCCATTTTGAGGAGGCATCGCTGCGTCCCATGAGCGAATAGGGCGCCGCAACCACCTACTCGGCAGCATTACCCCGCAGTCCAAACCATCATTCAAAACAAAAGGGCCCCGCTGCCGTTACGGCAGCGGGGCCCTTTAAGCTATGAGCGATATCGCTTAGAGCTTGATGTCGATGTCGACGCCAGCGGGGAGGTCGAGACGCATGAGCGAATCAACGGTGCCCGAGGTGGGGTCGAGGATGTCGATGAGGCGCTTGTGGGTGCGCATCTCGAACTGCTCACGGGAGTCCTTGTTCACGTGCGGCGAGCGGATAACCGTGTACAGGTTGCGCTCGGTGGGCAGGGGGACAGGACCGGAAACGCGAGCGCCGGTCTTCTGAGCGGTCTCGACGATGAGCTTCGCGGACTGATCGACGACCTCGTGATCATAGCCCTTGAGGCGAATGCGGATCTTCTGGGTAGCCAACTTAAACCTCCAAAGAGTGCGAGAGATGTTCTCGCGGATTACGTAACAGGGAGCTCGAACTTAGGCGTTCTTGCTCATGACCTCGTCCACGATGGACTTGGGCGCGGGCTCATAAGAGTCGAACTGCATCGTGTAGGATGCACGGCCCTGGGTCTGGGAGCGAAGGTCGGTAGCGTAACCGAACATCTCGCCCAGCGGCACCTTGGCACGGATGAGCTTGCTGTTCTTGCGATCCTCCATGCCCTCGATCTTGCCGCGGCGACCGGAGAGGTTGCCCATAACGTCGCCCATGTACTGCTCAGGGGTCTCGACCTCGACAGCCATGATCGGCTCGAGCAGCTGCGGATCGGACTTCTTGAGGGCGTCCTTGATAGCCATGGAACCGGCGATCTTGAAGGCGGCCTCGGAGGAGTCGACCTCGTGGTAAGAACCGTCGAACAGGGTGACCTTAACGTCGAGGACCGGGAAGCCGGCGATAACACCGGTGTTCAGGGCCTCCTGGATGCCCTTGTCGATGGACGGGATGTACTCCTTGGGCACGACGCCGCCGACGATAGCGTTGACGAACTCGTAGCCGAAGCCCTCCTCCATCTTCTCGAGCTTGATGACGGCATGGCCGTACTGACCGCGACCGCCGGACTGACGGACGAACTTGCCCTCAGCCTTCTCGACGTCGTGACCAGCGGTCTCGCGGTAGGCAACCTGGGGCTTACCAACGTTAGCGTCAACCTTGAACTCACGGAGCAGACGGTCGACGATGATCTCGAGGTGCAGCTCGCCCATGCCGGCGATGATGGTCTGGCCGGTCTCGTGGTTGGTGGACACCTGGAAGGTCGGGTCCTCCTCGGCGAGCTTGGTCAGAGCCAGGGACATCTTGTCCTGCTCGGCCTTGGTCTTGGGCTCGATGGCAACGTCGATAACGGGCTTAGCGAACTCGATCTTCTCGAGGACGATCTCCTTGCCCTCGGCGCACAGGGTGTCACCGGTGGTGGAGTTCTTGAAGCCGACGCAAGCGACGATGTCGCCGGCAGCAGCGTCGTCACGGTCGATACGCTCGGCGGCGTTCATCTCAAGGATGCGGCCGAGGCGCTCGCGCTGACCGTTGGAAGCGTTGACCACGTAAGAGCCGGACTCGGCACGGCCGGAGTAAACGCGGACATAGGTGAGCTTACCGACGAACGGGTCGGTCATGATCTTGAAGACCAGGCCGGAGAAGGGCTCGTCGAAGGAAGGATGACGCTGGATCTCCTCGCCGGTGTCCGGATCGGTACCGGTGACGGCCTCAACGTCAAGCGGGCTGGGCAGGTAGTCGACGACAGCGTCGAGCAGCTCCTGGACGCCCTTGTTCTTGTAGGCGGAGCCCACGAAGACGAGGTTGAGCTCGTTGGCCAGAACGCCCTTACGCAGAGCAGCCTTGAGCTCCTCGACGGTGAAGTCCTCCTCCATGAGGATCTTCTCCATGAGCTCGTCGTCAAAGCTGGCAGCAGCGTCGAGGAGCTCCTCGCGCTTGGTGGCAGCGATGTCGGCAAACTCAGCCGGGATCTCGTCCATCGGCTCGGGGTAGGTCATACCCTTCTCGTCGGCCTTGAAGTCCCATGCAGTCATGGTGACCAGGTCGATGACGCCCCAGAAGTTGTCCTCGGCGCCCATCGGGACCTGAGCGGCCACGGCGTTGGCGTCGAGACGATCCTTCATGGTCTCGATAGCGTTGAAGAAGTCAGCGCCCACGCGGTCATACTTGTTGATGAAGGCGATGCGGGGGACGTTGAAGGTAGAAGCCTGACGCCAAACGGTCTCAGACTGGGGCTGGACGCCGGCAACGGCGTCGAAGACGGCGACAGCGCCATCGAGGACGCGCAGGCAGCGCTCGACCTCGGCGGTGAAGTCAACGTGGCCCGGGGTGTCGATGATCTGGATGCGGTAGTCCTTACCGTCCTTGTTCCAGAAGCACGTGGTAGCAGCGGAGGTAATGGTTACGCCGCGCTCCTGCTCCTGAACCATCCAGTCCATGGTGGCAGCGCCCTCATGGACCTCACCGATCTTGTGGGTCTTACCGGTGTAGTAAAGAATACGCTCGGTCGTGGTGGTCTTACCGGCATCGATGTGAGCCATGATGCCGATGTTACGGGTATCGGAAAGCTTGTACTTAGGCTTAGCCATGTTAGTTCCTTACCTTAACTTACCAACGATAGTGAGAGAACGCGCGGTTGGCCTCGGCCATCTTGAAGACGTCCTCACGCTTCTTGACGGAAGCGCCCAGGCCGTTGGAGGCGTCGAGGATCTCGTTGGCGAGACGCTCGGCCATGGTCTTCTCCTTGCGAGCGCGGGAGAAGTTGACGATCCAACGGATACCCAGAGCGGTGGAACGACGGGAGTTGACCTCCATCGGGACCTGATAGGTAGCGCCACCGACACGCTTGGGCTTAACCTCGAGCGTGGGCTTGACGTTGTCCATAGCCTTCTTGAAGGTAGCGAGAGCGTCGCCACCCTCGGACTTCTCGGCAACGATCTCGAAAGCGGTGTAAACGATGCGCTCAGCGGTGGCCTTCTTGCCGTCAAGAAGGACCTTGTTGATGAGCTGAGTCACCAGGCGGTTGTTGTAAACGGCGTCAGGCTGAACCTCACGACGATTAGCTGCTGCACGACGCGGCATGTGAAATCTCCTTAAGTGTCTACCGTGCGGCGCTTAGGCGGCACACGGCGAAAGTATCAAAACGTTATCTGGCTTATTTGGCCTTGGGGCGCTTAGCACCGTACTTGGAACGGGCCTGCATACGGTTCTGGACCGGAGCAGCGTCGTAGGCGCCACGGATGACGTGATAACGGACACCAGGGAGGTCACGGACACGACCGCCGCGGACGAGCACGATGGAGTGCTCCTGCAGGTTGTGGCCCTCACCCGGGATGTAAGCAGTAACTTCCATGCCGTTGACAAGGCGAACACGGGCAACCTTACGAAGAGCCGAGTTCGGCTTCTTGGGGCTCGTGGTGAAGACGCGGGTGCACACGCCGCGCTTCTGGGAGTTGTGCTGCAGAGCAGCGTTCTTGGACTTCTTGGGCACGGAACGACGGCCCTGGCGAACCAGCTGGTTAATAGTAGGCAAAGCGTACTCCTTCTCGAATGATTCCAGCTTTCTGTAAAGTGCAACGGCTTGAATCGAGGGGTCAGCATCCCCCTACGAAACACGCAGTTCGATAGGATACGTGCCGTTAGCTGTGCCGTCAACAGACCACGCCGCCGGGCGTATCCCAAAATAGCCATATTTCCGCAAAGCCTCCATAAAAGGAATCCCCGCCTGTGCGCAAGTGCCCATTCCAGCCGTCCATGTAACGCAAAAATGGCCGCTTCCTCTAGCAGGAAGCGGCCTAGACCTTACGAATAGACGATGGTAAAGGGTACTTCTGTTTCGGTCTCTCCTGTTGATGTGCATCTCGTGCCCTCGAGGGTCACCGAGACCACTTGATCGACATTGATCAGTTTTGTCGGAACCCAGATGTTCTCTCCGCTATTGCGCGCCATCGAAACATAGAAATTGTACGCCCCTGCGTCGTCATCTTCGATAATCTGCTCTGACCCATCCTTGTAGGTGACGGTCAGTTTATGATCAACTGCTTCATAGCCCAGATCATCTATGTGCGTCTGGATGGAAAACGGGCTGATCTCGAGAGGCGAGTCGTCGGAGCGGAGCTCCTTTGTATCGACGTGCGCTCCGACGTTAAACCCTGGCGTCGATACCTCGATCACCTTCGCATCCTCACCTTTGCCCTCCGTCCAACTGATATTCCAGGTGACCGCATGTCGTAAATCTCGATCGCGATTCCAAGATGCAAAGTACATCGTGCCGTTAATGACCGTGTCGCTTGATGTGTCTTTATCAATGGTGCAGCGTGTATCAGCCCATTCCTCGCCGAAGTTCATGCTGGGTGTACTGACGCCCCCTTCTTCTTCACCATAGAGAACAAGTTCGCCTGTCTCTGCTGCCGGCTTGTAGTAGTTAACGCCATTTGGATTGGACAACGTAAACGTCACGGCTCCGCAGCCGTTTTGGTCAATAGCCATCTCATGGATATCGAGCGTATAGCCATTACCCTCGACGGACAGATCAACCTTCTGGACTGTGCCCTCCAGGCTTTGGGGCGCGATGCCATCACCGAACTCTCTGGTGTAGGTATATTGAGTCCCCGATGAGCCGCCGTTGGTCCAGGTAATGGAATCCCCGTTGCCGTGGTTTCCCCAGGCTGAGGCAAAATAGCTGGAATTGATAACTGCGTAGGCGACCCCTCCGGTCGCCAACACTCCGACAAGACATCCGATTACGGCAACATAGAGAGGCTTCGCGTGGCCCTTTCGATGAAGCGGCTCACCCGCAGCAGTATTAAGGACGCGATCTGCAAGATTGCTATCGGCTTGGATGGACTCGAAGGCCTGCTTGATTTGATTGGATTTCACGGTCGCCCTCCTCTAGGATGAATTTGAGCTTCGATCGACCACGAGCTAAACGCGTTCGAACGGTCGCGGCTGGCACATGCAGTAACTCGGCAATCTCTGAGGTCGAAAAGCCCAGATAGTAATAGAGCACGATGGGAACACGGAATCGCTCCGGAAGTCGCATAACGTCTGACAAGACCGCCTTGGTCTCATCCTGCGCCGCCGAAAGCGAATCGGCCAGGTTCTCAATATCCTCCACACGCCTCCACGGCTTTCGAAAGAGCGATTTGCATTCATTGATCGTGACCCGGATAAGCCAGCGACGAAGATGCTCCCAACTCTCAAATTGCGTATCGCTTTTGAGCAGCTTAAGAAAGACATCTTGGGCAACATCATCGGCATCGGCGCGATCGCGCAGATACGTCAATGCGATTCGAAACACGACATCCCGGTGATCTTCGACCGCCTGTCTAAATGTTTGTTCTTCCATAATCACCTCCCGGTGACGGTACTGATTCTTGATGAGGTCCTCACCATAGATACGCTCTGGCCGGACGAAATGTTTCAAATTCAAGCAGGAAAACCTACCAAAATAAACCTGTCCCTTATTGGCGTAAAGGAATCCCCTCCTGTGCGCGAGGACGGATTCCCGGGACGGGCGGCATAGGGGTTAAGTTTGCTGCTCTACAGTCCTGCGCAAGACGGAAAGCACATTAAGTGCTTTCCTTTGCGTGCGGAACTCGCGACAAACTTAACCCCTATGCCGCCCGTCCCGGGAATCCGACGTACTCGTCGGGGCAACGTTCCTCATCAAAAAAAGGCCCGCTCCCCTGTTGGGAAGCGAGCCTTTATAAGGGCGGTTAACGTACTAGGAAATTACTCCTCGTCGTTGTCCTTGGCCTCTTCGGCGTCGTCGGTGTCCACGAGCTGGTTGAGCAGCTCGTCGAGGGACGCCATGTCCTCGTTGATGGCACCGTTCGCGGGAGCCTTCTTGTCGTCGATCGGGGCGCCCAGGAGCTCCTCGTCGGCGTCGGCGTGATGCGTCGGCGCGGCAGAGGTGCCCAGCAGGATGTCGTCCGGACCGTCGGGGCTAAAGACCATCTGCAGCAGCTGCGAGAGGTCTTCCTCGTCGGCAACGTCGTCGTTGTTCTCGAGGATGTAGAGCAGGTCGTGGGCCTCCAGGCCGTCACGGAGCTCCTCGATCGCCTTGGCACCGATGCCATCGATGCGCAGCAGATCCTCCTCGGACTTGCCGACCAGGTCGCCGACCGTCTCGATGCCGACCTCGCTGAACTTGTTGGTCCAGCGCTGCGACACGCCCAGGTCGTCGAACAGGTACAGGCGAGCCTTCTCGGCGGAGATGGTGTGGCCGTTGCGGGTGAACGAACCGTCAGCACCACCGAACTCGTCGTAGCCGGCCCAGTCGAGCTGCTGCGGGAGCTGCTCGTCCAGGTCCTTGAGCTCCACAGGAGCCCACTCGGGCAGCGACTTGGCGTTGGGCGAAGCCGGACCGTCGATGTCCACGTAGCCGTCGGCCGTGCGATACGTCAGCTTGGCGTTAGCGTACGGCTTGAGGCCAGTACCGGCCGGGATCTTCTTACCGACGATGACATTGGACTTAAGGTCGAGCAGGTGGTCGACCTTGCCCTCGATGGCAGCCTCGGTAAGGACGCCGGCGGTACGGATGAACGAAGCGCTCGACAGCCAGGAGTCGATGTTGGACGCGACCTTGAGCGTACCCAGGATGACGGGCTCGGCCACGGGGGCCTGACCGCCCAGACGGGCAACGCGCTCGACCTCGTCGGCGAACTCGTAGCGGTCGACGTACTGACCAAGCAGGTACTTGGAGTCACCGGGGTTGGTGATCTGAACGCGACGCAGCATCTGACGTGCGAGCACCTCGATGTGCTTGTCGTTCAGGTCGACGCCCTGGCTGGTGTAGACGTCCTTGACGCTCTCGACGAAGGTGTGCATCGTCGACTCGATGTCGGTCAGCTTGCGCAGGTTGCGGAAGTTGACGAAGCCCTTGGTGATCTGGTCGCCGGCGCGAACCTCGCAGCCGTCCTCGATCTCGGGCATAAAGCGCACCGAAGCGGGGACGCGACGCTCGTCGAGGACACGGGTGTGATCCTCGGAGTCGGTGAGCGTCAGCACGTACTCGGACTTCTCGGGCTTAATCGAGAGGTGGCCGGAGTACGGAGCCAGCTCGGCCTCGCGACCCAGAATCTTCTCGTTGACGTTGCCGACGATATCGAACATACGGCTGACCGTAGGCAGACCCTGCGTAATATCGTCGACGCCAGCGACGCCGCCGGAGTGAATGGTACGCATCGTAAGCTGCGTACCGGGCTCGCCGATGGACTGGGCGGCAATAATGCCGACGGCAGTACCGATGGCGACCGGACGACGGGTGGAAAGATCCCAGCCGTAGCACTTCTGGCACACGCCGTACTTGGAGCGGCAGGTGAGCAGCGCGCGAAGCTTGACCTTCTTGAGGCCCGCATCGACCATCTTCTGGATGTCGGCGACCTTCTCGATGTAGCCGTCCTGCTCAAAGAGCACGGTGCCATCGGGAGCCACGACGTCCTCGATGAAGCAACGGCCGACGAGGTCGGTGTTGAGGTCGGTGGTGCCGGGAATGATGAGGTTGTAGGTGACGCCCTCGTGCGTACCGCAGTCCTCCTCGCGGACGATGACATCCTGGGCCACGTCGACCAGACGACGGGTCAGGTAACCAGAGTCCGAGGTGTGGGATGCGGTATCGACCAGGCCCTTACGGGCGCCGTAGGTCGAAATGAAGTACTCGAGCGGCAGCAGGCCCTCGCGGAAGTTCGCCTTAATGGGAAGGTCGATCGTCTCGCCGGACATGTCTGCCATCAGGCCACGCATGCCGCCGAGCTGACGCAGCTGGGTCTTAGAACCACGGGCGCCGGAGTCGGCCATCATGTACAGCGGGTTCTCCTCGTCGAACATGTCGAGCATGAGTGCTGCGACCTTGTCGGTACAAGCGGTCCACTCGTTAACGACTTCGATGTGGCGCTCCGTCTCGTTGATGAAGCCCTCCTCGAAGTACTCGTTGATCTGGTCGACGTTGGCCTGGGCGCGATCGAGCAGCTCCTGCTTCTCGGCAGGGATGAGAGCGTCCCACACCGAGATGGTGAGGCCGGCGCGGGTAGCGTAGTGGAAGCCGGAGTACTTGATGGCGTCGAGGATCGGACCGACCTTGGCCTCGGGATAGCGATCGCAGCAGTCCGCAACCAGCTTGGCCACGTCGCCCTTGACCATCTTGTAGTTCATGAACTCATAGTCTTCGGGCAGGCACTGGCGGTTGAAGATGATGCGGCCGATAGAGGTCTCGAAGCGCGCGGTCTTGTTGCCGGTGACGTCGTAGTCGACGAACTCGTTCTTGCCGTTCTTGACGCGGAAGATACGGGTGCCGTCCTCGTTGATGACGTTGGCATCGGCAGCGGACACGCGGACCTGGATCTTGGCCTGCATGTCGACCTCGGAGCGGCAGTCATAGGCGTGCAGCGCGTCGTCGAAGCTCGAGAACACGTGGTTCTCGCCCGGCAGACCCTCGCGAACCTGGGTGAGGTAGTACACACCGATGATCATGTCCTGCGAGGGGATGTTGACCGGCTTGCCGGATGCCGGCGAGCGCAGGTTGTTCGCAGAGAGCATGAGCACGCGGGCCTCGGCCTGAGCCTGGCTGGACAGCGGCACGTGGACAGACATCTGGTCGCCGTCGAAGTCGGCGTTGAAGGGCGAGCAGACCAGCGGATGCAGGTGGATAGCCTTGCCCTCGACCAGCACCGGCTCAAAGGCCTGGATGGACAGACGGTGCAGGGTCGGTGCACGGTTGAGCAGCACGACGCGGCCGTCGATGACCTCTTCGAGGATATCCCACACAAAGGTGGCACCGCGGTCGATAGCGCGCTTGGCGCCCTTGATGTTCTCGACCTTGCCAAGCTCGACCAGGCGCTTCATGACGAAGGGCTTGAAGAGCTCCAGCGCCATGGTCTTGGGCAGACCGCACTGGTGCAGCAGCAGCTTGGGGTCGGTAACGATTACCGAACGGCCGGAGTAGTCGACACGCTTACCCAGCAGGTTCTGACGGAAACGACCCTGCTTGCCCTTGAGGGCCTCGGCGAGCGACTTGAGCGGGCGACCGCCACGGCCAGAGACCGGGCGACCACGACGGCCGTTGTCGAACAGGGCGTCCACGGACTCCTGGAGCATGCGCTTCTCGTTGTTCACGATGATCGCAGGGGCGTCCAGGTCGAGCAGGCGCTTGAGTCGGTTGTTACGGTTGATCACGCGACGGTACAGGTCGTTGAGGTCGGACGCGGCGAAGCGGCCGCCGTCAAGCTGGACCATCGGGCGCAAATCGGGCGGAATGACCGGAATGACGTCCAGGATCATGTTCGCGGGGCTGTTGCCGCCCTTCAGGAAGGCGTCAACGACCTCGAGGCGCTTAACGGCCTTCTCGCGCTTCTGCTTCTGGGAGTCCTCGTCGGCGATGATGGCCTTGAGCTTCTCGGCCTCGGAAGGGAGGTCGATGGCAGCGAGCAGGTCGCGAACGGCCTCGGCACCCATGCCACCCTTGAAGTACATGGAGTAGTAACGGGTCATCTCACGGAACAGCGGCTCATCGGAAATGAGGTCGCGCTCGCTGAGCTTCATGAAGGCGTTGAAGGCGTCCGTGCGGAGCTGCTTCTCGTCCTTGCACTCTTCCTCGATGTCGACGATGCCAGAGGCGATCTCCTCGGGGGTCAGCGGCTCCTCGTCGGAGAACTCGTCAAAGTTCTCGGGGTTGCCCTGCTCCTTGAGGGACTCAATCTGGCGGGCGCACTCGGCATCGATCTCTTCCAGATCGGCGGCGAGCTCCTCGCGCAGGTCGTCGGCGTCGGCCTCGCGAGCCTCGTAGTCGACCTCGGTGATGATGTAGCTGGCAAAGTACAGAACCTTCTCGAGGTCCTTGGACTTGATGTCGAGCATACGGCTCATCGGGAAGCTCGTGGGGCTCTTGAAATACCAGATGTGGGACACGGGAGCGGCGAGCTCGATGTGGCCCATGCGGTCGCGACGCACCTTGGCCGAGGTGACCTCGACGCCGCAGCGCTCGCAGACGATGCCCTTAAAGCGGATGCCCTTGTACTTGCCGCAGGAGCACTCCCAGTCCTTGGCGGGACCGAAGATCTTCTCGCAGAACAGGCCGTCCTTCTCGGGCTTGAGGGTACGGTAATTGATGGTCTCCGGCTTCTTAACCTCACCGTGCGACCAGGAACGGATCTGGTCGGCGGAGGCAAGGGAGATCTTTACCGAGTCAAAATCAGTAGCTTCGAAATCTGCCACAGTCAACTACTCCTTATCAGTGGTCGTGGCGGCGACAGCCTCGGGCGCCTCGTCGGTCTCGGCATCCTCGGCCTCGACGTCGGCGTCAACGCCGGCGAGCGCAGCCAGGTCGTCGAGAGCAGAGGTCTCCTCGGCGGTCACAGGGGCGGAGGCGTCCTCGTCAGCATCGTGCATGGGCTCGATGTCCAGTGCGAGCGAACGAATCTCCTTGACGAGAACCTTGAAGGACTCGGGGATACCCGGGACAGGAACGTTCTCGCCCTTGACGATGGACTCGTAGGTCTTGACGCGGCCCACGGTATCGTCGGACTTGACGGTCAGGATCTCCTGCAGGACGTTGGAAGCACCGTAAGCGTACAGTGCCCAAACTTCCATCTCGCCGAAACGCTGGCCGCCGAACTGGGCCTTGCCGCCCAGCGGCTGCTGGGTAACCAGGCTGTAAGGGCCGGTCGAACGGGCGTGGATCTTGTCGTCAACCATGTGGCCGAGCTTGAGGATGTAGGACGTACCCACGGTAATGGGCTCGCGGAACTCCTCGCCGGTGCGGCCGTCAAACAGGCGGGTCTTGCCGCGCTCGTCAAGCTGGGTGACGAACTCGGGGCGCATGTGATCGCCAAAGGCAGCGGTGGCCTTGTTGAGCATGTTCTTGTTAGCACGACGAATGACCTCGGCGATCTCGTCCTCCTTGGCGCCGTCGAAGACGGGCGTCGCGGTGAAGAACGGACCGGGGACGTACCTGTCGGAGTCGGCCTGCTCGGTATCCCAACCGCAGGCAGCAGCCCAGCCAAGGTGGCACTCGAGCAGCTGGCCGACGTTCATACGCGAAGGAACGCCCAGCGGGTTGAGGATAACGTCGATCGGGGTACCGTCAGCCATGTAGGGCATGTCCTCGACCGGCAGAACGTTACAAATAACACCCTTGTTGCCGTGGCGGCCGGCGATCTTATCGCCCTGCTGGATCTTACGACGCTGGGCGACGTAGACGCGCACCTGCTCGTTGACGCCGGGGGCCAGGTCGTCGCCGTTCTCGCGGCTAAAGCGGACGACATCGATGACGCGGCCGTAAGCGCCGTGAGGCATCTTAAGGGAGGTGTCGCGAACGTCGTGGGCCTTGGCACCGAAGATGGCGCGCAGCAGGCGCTCCTCGGCGGTCAGAGCGCTCTCGCCCTTAGGCGTGACCTTGCCGACCAGGATGTCGCCAGGGCCGACCTCGGCGCCGATGCGGATGATGCCGTCCTCGTCGAGGTTGGCAAGCATGTCCTCGGAGAGGTTCGGGATCTCGCGGGTGATCTCCTCGGGGCCGAGCTTGGTGTCGCGGGCGTCGATCTCGTGACGGGTGATGTTGATGGTCGTCAGCAGGTCCTCGGCCACCAGGCGCTCGGACACGACGATGCCGTCCTCGTAGTTGAAGCCTTCCCACGGCATGTATGCCACGGTGAGGTTCTGACCCAGTGCGAGCTCGCCATGATCGGTCGAAGGACCGTCAGCCAGGGGCTCGCCCTGCTCAACGGTGTCACCGACGCGCACGAGCGGACGGTGGTTGATGCAGGTGGACTGGTTGGAGCGCTGGTACTTGGCCAGGTGATACTCGTCCATGCCGCCGGCATGCTTGACGATAATCTTGGCGGCGTCGGCAAAAATGACCTCGCCGGCGTTCTTGGCCAGGGTGACCTCGCCGGAGTCCAGGGCGGCGCGACGCTCCATGCCGGTACCGACATAGGGAGCGGCAGGGTGAACCAGCGGCACGGCCTGACGCTGCATGTTGGCGCCCATCAGCGTACGCTTGGCGTCGTCGTGCTCGAGGAACGGGATCAGCGTGGCTGCGACGGAGAGCATCTGACGCGGCGAGACGTCCATGTAGTCGACGTCCTCGACGGGCACGTCGGCGGGAGCGCCGAAGGAGCCGTCGAAGTCGCGGGTACGGGCGATCACGGTGTGCGGGCGGACAAGCTTGCCCTCGGCATCGGTCGTGATGAACTCGTTGGTCTTGGGATCGAGCGGCGTGTTGGCCGGCGCGATGACGTGCTTCTCTTCCTCGTCAGCGGTCATCCAGTCGATCTGGTCGGTGGCAACGCCGTTCTCGACGCGACGGAACGGGGCCTCGATGAAGCCATACTCGTTGACGCGGGCGTAGAGGGCGAGCGAGCCGATCAGGCCGATGTTGGGGCCTTCGGGGGTCTCGATCGGGCACATGCGGCTGTAGTGCGAGTTGTGAACGTCGCGGACGGCCGTCGGCACGTTGGTGCGGCGGCTGGAGCCGGACTTGTGACCGGCAAGACCACCAGGGCCAAGTGCGGACAGACGGCGCTTGTGGGTCAGACCGGTCAGGGGGTTCGCCTGGTCCATGAACTGCGAGAGCTGCGAGGAACCGAAGAACTCCTTGATGGAGGCCACGATCGGGCGGATGTTGATGAGCGACTGCGGGGTGATCTCGTCGATGTCCTGGGAGCTCATGCGCTCACGGACGACGCGCTCCATACGGCTCATGCCGATACGGAACTGGTTGGCGACGAGCTCGCCGACGGTGCGGATGCGGCGGTTGCCGAAGTGGTCGATGTCGTCGACCTTGAAGCCCTGCTCGCCGGCAGCGAGGGACAGCAGGTAGCGCAGCGTCGCGACGATATCCTCGTCGGTGAGCACCGTGACCTCTTCCTCGGTGGTGAGGTTGAGCTTCTTGTTGACCTTGTAACGACCGACGCGGGCCAAATCGTAGCGCTGCGGGTTAAAGAGCAGGCCCTCGAGCAGGCTGCGGGAAGCGTCCACGGTGGGAGGCTCGCCCGGGCGCAGGCGACGGTAGATCTCGATGAGGGCGTCCTCGCGAGTGAGGGCGGTGTCGCGCTCCAGGGTGCGCTTGATCACATCGGAGTTGCCGAGCAGCTCGATGATGTCGTCGTTGGTGACGGCGATGCCAAGGGCGCGCAGGAACATCGTGGCGCTCTGCTTGCGCTTACGGTCGATGGAGACCATGAGCTGGTCGCGCTTGTCGACCTCAAACTCAAGCCAGGCACCGCGGGACGGGATGATCTGGGCCTTGTAGATCTGCTTGCCCGAATCCATCTCGGAGCTGTAGTACACGCCCGGGGAGCGGACGAGCTGCGAGACGACGATACGCTCGGTACCGTTGATGATGAAGGTGCCCTGATCGGTCATCATGGGGAAGTCGCCCATGAAGACGAGCTGCTCCTTGATCTCGCCGGTCTCCTTGTTGGTGAGACGGACGTCGGTCAGAAGCGGAGCCTGATAGGTCATATCCTTCTCGCGGCACTCCTCGACGGTGTGCGCGGGGTCGCCGAACTGATGCTCGCCGAAGGTAACCTCGAGAACATGGTTCTGACTCTGGATGGGGCTGGATTCCTTGAACGCCTCACGAAGGCCCTCATCCTTAAAACGCTCAAAGGATTCCCTTTGAACAGAGATAAGGTTGGGGAGCTCCATGGCCTCCGGGATTTTCCCGAAGCTGACGCGCTTGCGCTCAGTGGCAGTGTATGCGTAGGTCACCAGGTTTTTCCTCCTTCACGGAAATGCTCGGTGGGTTGGCGAGGCATAGCTTCGCCAGTTATCGCAACCTAATAGTTTATCAGGTACCGACCGTTGGGCAAGAAAAGCCTTGACGCGATTGAGTTTTTGGAGTAGCAAAGTTTTTCGACAGAAAACACGCAGGTAGATAGGTGTGCATCGAACACCTGTTCATATATTTTCTGTGAACAGAGGGCCGGCAATCGCAGCTCTTATAAAAAACGGGCGCGAACCGAGGTCCACGCCCGTAAATGTGGATGCCCGAAGGCTTACTTGCGCATCAATCCGCCGCGCTCGTCGATGGCGTCCCAGAAGGCATCGGCAAAGCGGGGGTCGCTTGCAGCCATGAGGGCGTTGGTGGCCATCCAGCCAGAGGGAGTGCCGGTGTCGTAGCCCGACAACGGGTCGATGACGACGGCATACATGGCCTCGCGGTCGAGCGAACGGGCCATGGCGTCGGTGAGCTGGATCTCGCCGCCCTTGCCGGCCTGCTGATCTGCCAGCAGGTCCATGACCAGCGGGCTCAGCAGGTAGCGACCGACGATGTACAGGTTGGACGGAGCCGCCTCGGGAGCGGGCTTCTCAACCAGACCGCCGATGCGCCAGACAGCACCGGGCTCGGCATCGGCAACGTCCTCGGCGCCCTCGAGCGAACCGACGCGCTCGCCGGCGATAACGCCGTAGCGGCTGACTTCCTCGGGCGAGCAAGCGGCGACGGCGATAACCGAAGCGCCACCGTGCTCCTTAGAAACGGCGAGCATCTTGTCGCAGATGTCGCAGTTAGGCACAACGTAGTCGCCCAGAAGAACCAGGAAATTCTCCCCTGCCACGGCGTCGGCAGCAGAGCGGATAGCATGGCCGAGGCCCTTGGGCTCGTACTGATAACGGAAGTCGACCGGCATACCGCCAGCGTGGGCGACGGCATCGGCATAGGCGTTCTTGCCGCGCTCGCGCAGCAGGTTCTCGAGCGAACGGTCGGGCTGGAAGTAGTTCAGCAGCTCGGGCTTGCCGGGCGAGGTAACGATGATGGCGTCGTCGACCTCCTCGGGGTCGAGTGCCTCCTCGACGACATACTGGATGACCGGCTTGTCGAGCACCGGCAGCATCTCTTTGGGCGTGCACTTGGTGCCAGGCAGAAAACGCGTGCCAAGACCGGCGGCGGGGATGATTGCCTTCATGTTATTCAAAGATCCTTTCGCAGGCGCAAAAGCGCCCCGTGCGTGCGGCGCACAGCCGCAGACCAAATTGCGATACCCAAGCATCTTACCGCTGGAACTATATGTCGCTACAAGGCAGAGACAATTCTTCAGCAGGTCAACGCAAATTATTGCTCGAATGGTGCAATTTTATTGCCCAACGGCAGGGCACGCGATACGACGCAAATCACAGAACATGGCAGTTTGAGCAACCGATGTCGAGGAACCGAAAAACAAAAAAGACGGGGCTCGCAATGCGAACCCCGTCTGCAAAGAAATCTGGCGAGAGAGCCTGATTACTTGAGGGTGACAGCAGCGCCAGCAGCCTCGAGCTTCTCCTTGGCAGCCTCAGCGTCCTCCTTCTTGGCACCCTCGAGAACAGCCTTAGGAGCGCCCTCGACGACCTCCTTGGCCTCCTTCAGGCCAAGGTTGGTGAGCTCACGGACGGCCTTGATGACCTGGATCTTGTTGTCGCCGAAGCCCTCGAGCACGACGTCAAACTCGGTCTTCTCCTCGGCCTCAGCAGCGCCAGCAGCGGGAGCGGCGACAACAGCGGCAGGAGCAGCGGCGGAAACGCCGAAGGTGTCCTCGATAGCCTTAACGAGCTCGGAAGCCTCGAGAAGGGTCATTTCCTTAAGAGCATCGATGATCTCATCGGTGGTAAGCTTAGCCATTTCTAAGTCCTTTCGGTTTCCGTGCGGTTGCACGGAGATCAGTTAAAACACGGCGCGAATGCGCCAGGGGTGCGGCGTTGCCGCCGCGGGTGAAAACAGCAACTAGGCTGCCTTCTGCTCGGAGACCTGCTGGATCGAACGAGCGAGACCAGAGGAAACGCCGTTGACGCAGACAGCGATGTCGCGAGCGAAACCGGAGATGAGACCGGCGATCTGGCCGAGAAGCTGATCCTTGGTGGGCAGCTCGGCGATAGCCTTAACATCATCAGCGGAAACGGCCTTGCCGTCGGAGATACCGCCCTTGATCTCAAGGACGCCCTTGGACTTAGCAGAGAAGTCCTTAAGGGCCTTAGCGGCCTCGACCGGCTCGGACTCGTAGAACACATAAGCGACGGGGCCGGCGAGGATCTCGTCGAGCTCGGGCTGCTCCTGGTTCTTGAGAGCGATCTTGACCAGGTTGTTCTTGTAGACCTTCATCTCGGCGCCGCACTCGCGAAGCTGATGACGCAGCTCCTGAGCCTGCTTAACCGTCAGACCGTTGTAGTTGACGACGAACAGACCGGCGTTCTCGGCGATACGGGACTCGATCTCTGCAACCTTGTCGATTTTGTACTGCTGGGGCATGAATTACACCTCCTCGAATTCTTTCCGGGCACGGTCCGCCACAAGGACGTGACGGGGGCATGTCCAAAAAGAAAGCCCCCGCGCTGCATGAGCGACGGGGGCGAGAAGACATATCTACTCGACCACCTCGGCTGGCGGGATATCCCATTAAGCTCGCGGGCGATGCCCGTTTGCACCGGCTGTCTCTGGCAGCGGATTCGTGCGTGAACCGAAAGTATTATGGCGGGGACCCCGGCGTCGGTCAACGGGAAACCGGGCTGCACACAATTCCACCATCCGGCCGCGCCGCCGAAGGCCAGGCGCAAGGTTTTCGCTCGGTCAGGTCCTGGGCTCGCACGAAGAGCACATTAAGTGCTCTTCGGCTCGTGCGGAATCTACGAAAACCTTGCGCCTGGCCTTCGGCGGCGCGGCCTGCGGTGACTTTGGGGCAGCCCGGTTTCCCGTTGGCCGGCGCCCCCACTCATAAGCCTTAAGTCGGTGGGCTGATATGTTGCGTCCCTGATGGCTACAAGGTTGAAAGGAAGGTGGACAGGCGGTGGAGGCCTTCGTCTAGGTCTTTGTCGGAGACGCAGTAGCTTAGGCGGATGTGGCCTTCGGTGCCGAAGCAGTCGCCCGGGACTAGGGCTACGTTTGCCTCTTCGATGGCTTTGATGCAGAAGTCTTCGCTGGTTAGGCCGAACTTTTTGATGCTCGGGAAAGTGTAGAAGGCTCCTGCGGGCTCTACTACGTCGAGGCCCATGGCGTTTAAGGCTGCGAGTACGCGTTCGCGGCGGGCTCGGTAGACTTTGAGCATGGGGGTTGGGTCGACGGTCAGGGCTCGGGCTGCGGCGTCCATCTCGAAGGAGACGGCGCTCGATACTAGGTATTGGTGAGCTTTTGCGATCTCGGCGATGACGGGTGCCGCTGCCGCGAGCCAACCTAGGCGCCAGCCGGTCATGGCCCAGGGCTTGGAGAAACTCTCGATGACGACCGTCTGCTCGCGCAGCTCCGGGTGTCGCTGGGCGAAGTGCTCGTAGCCGTCCACATAGACGAGGCGGTTGTATACGTCGTCGCAGACTACGTAGATGCCCGACTGCTCCGCTACGCGCGCCACGGCGTCGAGCGATGCCGCGTTGAGAATGCAGCCCGTGGGATTGTTGGGCGAGCAGATAACGACGGCCTTGGTCGCCGGGGTCACACAGGCGCGAAGCGCATCCTCGTCAATCTGAAATTGCGCAGGCTCCGTATCCAAAAAGACCGCTTTGGCGTGATTGGCCACAACGATGCTCTCGTACAGGCCAAAGGCCGGCGTGGGAATAATGACCTCGTCGCCGGGGTTGAGCATAGCCATGAATGTTGCCGACAGGGCCTCGGTCGCGCCGTCGGTCAGGATGACCTCGTCGGCCGAAAACATAAGGCCCGCGTCCCCCATGTAGGCAGATAACGCCTCACGCAGGGCGGGGCGACCGTTGTTGGGCGGATAGTGCGTGTCGCCGCGGTCCAACGAAGCAGTCACCTCGGCGCTAATCACATCGGGCGTGGGAAAATCGGGCTCGCCTAGCGCGAGCGCGATGCACCCCGGATGCTGGGCGGCGAGCGCGTTGATCCGGCGGATACCGGAGGGCTTAAGCGTGGCAAGCGAGGTGTTCATGGGCAGACGCATGACGTTCCTTTCGTAAGGGTTGCACTAGGATAGCGCGGCGGGGCGCCGCCGGACGGTGTAACCTAAACGGAAACCAACCGGAAAGGAGACGGCATGGAGACGACCGCACGCGGCGATGTACCAAAAACACTGCATAACATCGCGTTTGTCAGTATTTCCGAGAGCGCCGATCTTGAGTTTTTGCTCTGGGACCTGCAGGATGCCATCGCCGCCTATGCACAGCTTTCCGGCACTGTGCTCCCCCACCCGGTCGTTTTGGAGGCGGATGATTCCGGCAGCGTTGCCGGTGCCGCCGATGGCATTGTGTTCGCCATTGAAGATGCACCCAATGATGAAGCGATGGCGCCCATTAAGCAGATGCTCGACCGCTTTGGCGGCGCAGGGACGCGTGCCTATGTTGTTGTCCAGGCCGACGTCGGCGGCCTCGAGCGAGCACACGGGCTCGTCGTGCGTCTGCGAGCGACGTGCGACCTTCGTGGGCTGTCATGGTGCGGCGGCGTTGTCGTCTGTACCGGCAGCGGCTTCGCGGCGCTTCGTCACTCACCGCGCATGGGACTCTTGCGGCGACCGTTTTCGGAAGCGATGGACAAGCTCGTAGGCGCCGTTCGTATGGGCTGTTCGGTTGAGCATGCGCAGCGACTTGGTGGTGGTAATGCCGAGGACGTCGACGCCGACGGCATGATTTGCACCGAGCCAGCCGTGCCCGCGCCGATCTGGCGAGGCGTTCTGAAACGTCTGGGCGCCCACGCTCAAACAAAAATCTAAATTAAATAACAGCCCAGTCAACGGCTTCACTCCAACGCTCGACAAGCCGCTCCAAACGCCACGCCGCGTTGGCAGGACTCGTCGACGGCAGCACGATGGCGGGTAGCCCCGTCCGCTCTTGTAGATAGCGTTTGTAGAGCCGCCCGGCCGCGCCGCCGTTGCAGATAACGACCTCAATCGGCGTGACATCGGTAATGCGCTCGACATGCGCCGGAACGACGTTTTTGATGCTCGCGTCGCTTGAGCCCTTGATGTCACAGCTCTCGATCACGTCCCACAGGGCCACGCCGCCGTTGAGCAGCATAGCCCGCTTGGCAGCAACCGAGGCGTCGAGCGTCGCGGGCTCGCCGCTCGCCAAAGAGTCTCCCTCGTTGGGCGGCACGGGCACACCGAGGCACGCGGCCATCACACGCCAAAAGCGATTCTGAGGGTTGCCGTAATAAAAGGCGTTGGCGCGCGAAAGCACCGAGGGAAACGATCCGAGCACCAAAACGCGCGAGTGCTGGTCGAACACAGGCTCAAACCCATGCTCAATATGTTGATAGCCCTCGTCGGACGCAGCCATGGCCTAGGCCCTCAACAGATAGCGCACCTCGTAGGGTGCAAGCTCAAGGGCACCCGTTAGCTCGACTGTGGGCGCGCCGTCGGCAAGTAGGTCGGCAAAGGAGCCGTTGAGCTCGCCGGCTCCAAAGGTATAGGGCTCGTTCACGGCATTGACCGCCACGAGCACCGTCGCGTCGTCGCAGGCGCGCTCAAACAGCAGCTGCTTGTTCTGAATCACCACGTTGCGATAGGCACCATAGTTGAGGGCACGGGCCGCCGCGTCGTCTGCCGAGCGCAGGTGCGCGAGCTGCTTGATGAAGGCCGTCAGCTCGTTGGGCGCAGGCTCATCGAGCGCAGGTCGCAGCGCCCAGTCACCATCGGGGCCGCCCTTTTCGCCAGGAATCCCCCACTCGCTGCCATAGTAGACGCACGGAATGCCCGGCATGCCAAAGAGCATGCCATAAGCGGGGCGCAGACAGGACTTGTCGGTAAGGATGCTCGCCAGGCGCGGCACATCGTGGTTGTCGACAAACGACAGCAGATGCTTGCCGCGATAAATGCACCACGGGTCACCGCCAAACTGGCGGTGCAGCGAGTGCGCGATCTCGAACATATTGACCGAGTTAAAGCTGGAGTACAGGCCCTTGTAGCACTCGTAGTTGGTGCAGGAGTCGAGCATCTCGTCGTTGACGATCTGGTTGTAGTCGCCGTGGAGCGTCTCGCCGATCAGCACAAAGTCGGGCTTGAGCTCACGGGCAAAGGCGTGCAGGCGGCGCATAAAGTCGCGGTCGAGCATATAGGCAACGTCCAGGCGCAGGCCGTCGACGCCAAAGACGTCGGCCCAACGGCGCACGGACTCGAGCAGGTAATCGACCACGGCGGGGTTTTGCAGGTTGAGCTTCACGAGCTCAAAATGGCCTTCCCAGCCCTCGTACCAAAAGCCATCGCCATAGCAGGAGTCGCCGTCAAAGCTGATGTGGAACCAATCCTTGTAGGGCGAGTCCCACTTGCGCTCCTGCACATCGCGGAAGGCCCAAAAGCCACGGCCCACATGGTTGAAGACCGCATCGAGCACCACGCGGATGCCATGGGCGTGCAGCGTCTCGCACACGGCGGCAAAATCGGCATCCCCACCCAGGCGACGGTCGATATGGCGCAGGCTGCGCGTGTCGTAGCCATGGCTGTCGGATTCGAGCGGCGGGTTAATGAGCACAGCACCGATGCCGAGCTCTTGCAGGTAGTCGGCCCATTGGGCGATCTTCATGATGGGCGCATCGGGGTTGGGCGCTGCGTTGGCAGCCTGGGCGAGCTCATCTTCGGCAACGGGCGCGGCGTTTTCGCGCGGAGCTCCGCAAAAGCCCAGCGGATAGATCTGATAGAACGTCGTCTCGTATGCCCACATAGCAACCTCCCGGTAAGCTCAACACAACGACATCCATTGTATGCCCGCCGCGTATCCCCTCCCCCAAAATAAGTTGCGGTGAAATAATTCCTGCTTGGGCCTTCAGAGGCCTTAAACAGGAGCTATTCCACCGCAGCTGATGAGGGGACGTGATTAGGCGACGGGCTTTGCGCGGCGTATGGCCGGGAACAGCACCGTGATGGCGAGGATGACGCCCACGACGGTAATCGCCCCGCCCGCGAAGCCAATCCAAGCGATACCGGGACCCGAAACCACGGCGCCACCGATTGCGGTGCCCGTGCCGATACCCAGATTGAACAGGCCCGAGAAGATCGACATGGCGACGGCCGACGAATCCGCCGGTGTGTACTTGATGAGCTCGGCCTGAAACGCCACGTTAAAGGCCGTGGCGCAGCAGCCCCATAGCGCGCAAACAGCGAGAACGGCGACGAGCGACGGTGCAACCGGACCCATGAGCAGCAGAGCCACCGGCACGCCGGAGAGCGTGATAGCCAAGAACGGGAAGCGATGCCCATCGAACAGACGGCCGAACAGCCAGCTTCCGAGCAGACCAGAGCAGCCGAACGCCGTCAGCGTCATGGTAATAGCGCTTGCGTCGACGTGCGCGACCTGCGCCAGGAACGGCTCGATATAGCTGTAACCCGCATAATAGCCGGTTGCCATAAAGACCGTGACCGCGTAGAGCGCGATCAGGAACGGGTTCTTGAGCAGCACGGGCAGCTGTTTGACGGTAAAGCGCTCACCCGCCGGCATAGCCGGAAACACCGCGGCTTGGTACACCACCGCGGCGGCAGAGAAGGCACCGACCACGGCGAATGTCATGCGCCAGCCCACGGCCAGCCCGATGGCGCGGCCGATCGGCAGGCCAAAAATCTGCGCGATGGACGAGCCCGTGGCGATTATGCTGATGGCGAGCGCCCCATGGCGGGTGTCGACCAGGCGCGAAGCCATGATCGAGGCGACCGACCAGAACACGGCATGCGCGCAGGCGACCACCAGACGCGCGCAAACCAAAATAGGATAGGTGGGCGCCAAGGCGGACAAGAACTGGCCGAGCGAAAACACGGCCAAAACGCCCAGCAGCATCCGCTTGAACTCAAAGCGCGAGGCAAACACCATGAGTGGCAGCGACAGCAGCATGACACCCCAGGCGTAGACCGAAATCATGATGCCTGCCTGGGCCTCGGTGAGCGAGAACGATGCGGCAATATCAGTCAGAAGGCCAATGGGCATGAACTCTGATGTGTTGAACACGAACGAACAGCAGGCAAGCCCGATAAGCGGGAGCCACTGCTTGAGCGAGATGCCATCTTGTCTTGCCTGAGTCATGTAGGAACCCCCTCCGATTGTCTTGAGCGATGGGCGATTATATAGCAACGGCCCCGCATCCGTCAGCAACAGATGCGGGGCCGTAATCAACTCAATACACAGAGGTTGCGCCATCAATAAATAACTAAGCCAGCCCCAGCAATATGCCCGCCGAATGCACGACAAACGCCACGATCCAGGCGACCGTCACCTGAAACGCGAACACGGCCACGGCATAGCGCGCGCCCAACTCGCTCTTGACGGCGCCGATTGCCGCTACGCAGGGCGGGTACAGCAGCGTAAAGACCAGGAACACGTAGGCGGTAAACGGCGAAAACATGGTCGACAGCGCCGCGGGCGACGTTGCGCCCAAAAGCACCGTGAGCGTCGAGATGACGCTCTCCTTGGCAATGAGTCCGGTGACGAGCGCCGTCGACGCACGCCAGTCGCCAAAACCGAGTGGGGCCAACACCGGCGCGATGATGCTACCCAGACCGGCAAGCAGACTCTGCGACTGATCGGCGACCACATTAAAGCGGATATCGAACGTCTGGAGGAACCAGATGACCACGGTGGCGGCAAAGATAATGGTAAAGGCCTTGGTAATAAAGTCCTTGGCCTTATCCCATGCCAGCATCACCGTCGTCTTGACGCTCGGCAGGCGGTAATTGGGAAGCTCCATGATAAACGGCACCGGGTCGCCCTTAAATGCCGTGCGGTTGAGCACCAGGGCGGCAATGCAGCCGACCACGATACCAATCAGATAGAGCGAGACCATGGCGGGAACTGTCGCCTGCGGGAAGAATGCCCCGCACAGCAGACCGTAGACCGGCAACTTGGCCGAACAGCTCATGAACGGCGTGAGCATGACCGTCATCTTGCGGTCGTGCTCGGATGGGAGCGTACGGGTCGACATGATAGCCGGCACGGTGCAGCCAAAACCGACGAGCATAGGCACGAAGCTGCGGCCCGACAGGCCAAAGCGACGCAGCACTTTATCCATGACAAAGGCCACACGCGCCATGTAGCCGGAGTCTTCCAGAATGGAGAGGAACAAAAAGAGCACGACGATAATCGGCAGGAAGGTCAGCACGCTGCCCACGCCCGTAAGCACGCCGTCGACAGCCAGCGAGCGCACTACGTCATTGGTGCCGAACGCCTTGAGACCCGCATCGGCCGAGGCGATGATGGCAGCGATGCCGTCCTCCATGAGTCCCTGCAACGCCGCGCCGATCACGCCAAACGTCAGCCAAAAGACGAGGCCCATGATCACCAGGAACGCCGGAATGGCCGTGTAGCGACCCGTCAGGATGCGGTCGATCTTGACGGAGCGCACGTGCTCGCGGCTCTCATGCGGCTTGACGACGCAGCGCCCGCACACGTCGCCGATAAAGCTAAAGCGCATATCGGCCAGCGCGGACAGGCGGTCGGTGCCGGCTTCGCCCTCCATCTGGGTAATGATGTGCTCGATAGCGTCGAGCTCATTGCGATCCAAGTGAAGCGCCTCGGTCACCAGCTCGTCGCCTTCAACCAGCTTGGTCGCCGCAAAACGCACCGGAATGTGCGCCGTCACGGCATGGTCCTCGATAAGGTTGGCAATGCCGTGGATGCAGCGATGCAGTGCACCGCCGTCCGAGCCATTGGGCGCACAGAAGTCCAGGCGACCGGGGCGCTCGCGGAACCGTGCCACGTGCAAGGCATGATCCACCAGCTCGCCGATGCCCTCGTTGCGGGCAGCGCTAATGGGGACAACAGGCACGCCCAACAGGCTCTCGAGCAGGTTGACGTCCACGGCGCCGCCGTTGGCCGTCACCTCGTCCATCATGTTGAGCGCGATGACCATGGGGCGGTCGAGCTCCATAAGCTGCAGCGTCAGGTACAGGTTGCGTTCGATATTAGTAGCGTCGATGATGTCAATGATGGCGTCGGGGTTTTCGTCCAGGATAAATTGGCGACTGACGATCTCTTCGCCCGTGTACGGAGACAGCGAATAGATGCCGGGCAGGTCGGTAACGCTTGCCTCGGGATGGTTACGGATGGTGCCGTCCTTGCGGTCGACCGTCACGCCGGGAAAGTTACCAACGTGCTGGTTGGAGCCCGTAAGCTGGTTGAACAGCGTGGTCTTACCGCAGTTTTGGTTGCCGGCGAGGGCAAAATGCAGCGGTGCGCCCTCGGGCACGGCCGTTTTTGCCGCACGAGGCGAATACGTCCCTTCGCCCAGGGCCGGGTGATCCGTCGTGCCGATTGCGGCGTTAACGCGCGGGCCGGTATCGGTGTCGTGCACATCCACGAGCTCAATGCGTGCGGCATCGTCCTTGCGCAGCGTCAACTCGTAGCCGCGCAGGCGAATCTCGAGCGGATCGCCCATGGGGGCATACTTCATCATGGTAACTTCGGTGCCCGGAGTTAGGCCCATGTCCAAAATATGCTGTCGGAGTGCCTGATCGTCCGATGCCACCGATGCGACAACGGCGTCCTTTCCAATCTCGAGTGTATCGAGCTTCACGCGCTCATCCTTTCGTTAGACGCGGTTAACCGTTTACCGGGGCTAACCAACTCGTAACGACAAATGATAGCGCTCTGAACTATTTTATAAAGTCAAATACCGATGTTTACCTGCGCAAACTTTATGCGGTGCGCCCCGAAGGCTCTTTGCGCATACCGCTCAGCGAGATCGAAATGGGACCCGACCGCGCGGTAGCAGTGAGTCGATCACCCTCAACCGACCCCGTGCATGTAAAGGGCGCCTTGCCCATCAAGACGTGGGAGATAGTACCCGAGAGCTCAAAGAAATCGCACTCAGCGCGGGCACCCGAGAGAGCGATATTGAGACCCCTGACGTTTAGTACTGCCCTGAGCGCGCCGTTCACCCCATGTGAAAACGTCACCTCGCCGCGCTTGCTCCCCACCGGCGTCTGGGCCAAAACCACATACGTACCCTCAAGCATGGCTCCTCCTCTAAGCAGACTTTTTGAAACGGGCAAGTAGTCTACTTTTACATATGGCGCTCCAGGAAACGGAAGGCCAGGCGGATCCAAGGACGGACTGCCACCTGCTTGTCCTCGTTGTCGACCGCGGTGTTGGCGTTGCCGAGCGAAAGGCCGTGACCGCCCTGGTCAAAGACGTGCATCTCGCAAGCGACGCCCTCCTCGGCCATGCGCTGCGCAAACGGATAGACCTGTGCGATCGGCGCTGTCTTGTCGTCGGACACGCCCCACACAAAGGTCGGCGGCATCTGGCGCGAAACATGCGTGGTAGGGCAAATGTCGGTCAGGTGCTCATCGGTCGCCTCGCCGCCCGTCACCATCGACAGATAGTCGTTGAGCAAATCGCGCCCTGTCTTGCCACCCGTCTTGGGCACGCGCAGGTCGATGCGCGGGTCACGCGTCTGCATATCGCGCACATAGGCAAGGTCGAGCAACGGATAGCCCAGCACCACGGCGTCGGGACGAATGTCGTCCGGACGCGCCCCGGCAAGTGCCGCGAAGGGGCCGGTCTTCCACTGCGTTGCCAGCGAGGCGCAAATCATGCCGCCAGCAGAAAAGCCCACGACGCACACGCGCTTGGGATCGACATGCCACTCGTCGGCATTCGCACGCACCGTGGCGACCATCTTGGCAAGATCTGCCTGGGGGTGCGGAAAGCTCACGTCACCCGTAGAACTTGTGACATAGTTGAGCACAAAGGCCTGGTAACCGTGATCCAAAAACGCAAACGCCACGGGATCCTGCTCATGCGGAGCGATATGCGTAAACGCACCTCCGCCGCAGATAATCACGGCAGGGCGGCGGCCATTCGGTTTATCGGGCAGCGGTTCGGCACCCAAATACGTAAACGTCGCCGGATATTCCTCGGTCGGCTCCTCGCCCCACAGCGCATGATTCTCGACAATCATATGTGCTCCCTTCGCGCAAATTAAGCGCCATTGTTTTTCGCCTTCAAGCGTACCCCACTTGAACCCGTGACGCAGAAACACGCCAGCAATAAGTTTCCCTTCAACTGATATATCACATAATCCCAGCTCAGAGGTATCGCTGAGCAGCGTAGAATAGGGGGTGTTGACCAAGCCGCGAAACAGATATGAAACGTTTCCGGCAAACCAAACGCGCGATACGCGCCTATTTAAGTTGGAGGCAACTATGGGTCTGCTCGATTCGCTTAAGTCCACCTTCACCTCGACCGGCGAGGCGTCCGTTCCGCCCGCAGCAAGCTTCGCCACCCGCGAAGGCGTCATCTATGCCCCCGTCAACGGCGTGCTCGTCAGCCTGGACGAGGTTCCCGACGAGACGATCGCCTCGGGCATGCTTGGCCAGGGCTATGGCATCGAGCCCATTACCGGCACCATCTATGCGCCCGCCAACGGCCGCATCGGCGCCACCACTGTCACCAACCACTCCATCGGCATGATTACCGAGGACGGTCTGCGCGTATTCATCCATGTTGGCCTGGGCACCGTGGAAATGAACGGCAAGGGTTTTGCCCGCTTTGTCGAGATGGGCGATGTGGTCAAGGCCGGCCAGCCGCTCATCAGCTTCGATCGCGAGGCCATCAAGGCCGCCGGCCACGAGGACATCGTGACCGTCATCGTCTCCGAGCTCGATCGTCTTAAGAGCATCGACCATGTCGGCGAGTCTGGAACGCTTATCGGCGGCAACCCGCTCGTCAAGCTTGGCGACCCGCTGCTGGTTGCCAAGACCAAGTAGCCAGGCCCCGCGCCACACAGCCAAAAGGCACCTCGTCAAGCGCCCGCGACCATTTGGCCGCGGGCGCTTTTCGTTTGAAAAACCATCCCGCCAATGCCTTATCTGTATAGCCCAAATGAGCCGAGCTGCTAGAATATCGAACTGTATGGATAACTATCATTCAACCGTTATGGGAGGATACGTGAACCGCACCAAAATCGCGCAGCTCTATGCCGATGCCGAGTCGCTCGGTGGCCAGACCGTCACCGTTGCCGGCTGGGTCAAGTCCGTCCGCGACATGAAGAACTTTGGCTTCGTTACACTCAACGACGGCAGCTGCTTCCGCGACCTGCAGGTCGTCATGAACCGCGAGGCGCTCGACAACTACGACGAGATCGCCCATCAAAACGTCTCGGCCGCCCTCATCTGCACCGGCACCGTCAAGCTGACCCCCGATGCGCCCCAGCCCTTCGAGCTTTCTGCCACCTCCATCGAGGTCGAGGGCGTCAGCGCCCCGGATTACCCGCTGCAGAAGAAGCGCGCAACCGTCGAGTTCCTGCGCACCCAGCAGCACCTGCGTCCGCGCACCAACCTGTTCCGCGCCGTGTTCCGCATCCGCTCTGTCGCAGCTGCCGCTATCCACCGCTTCTTCCAGGAGCAGGGCTTTGTCTACGTCAACACCCCCATCATCACCACGAGTGACTGCGAGGGCGCCGGCGAGATGTTCCGCGTGACCACGCTCGACCCCAAAAACCCGCCCCTCACCGAGTCCGGCGAGGTCGACTGGAGCCAGGACTTCTTTGGCAAGCATGCGAGCCTCACCGTGTCCGGCCAGCTCAATGCCGAAAACTTCGCCATGGCCTTTGGCGACGTGTACACCTTTGGCCCCACCTTCCGCGCCGAAAACTCCAACACCACGCGCCACGCCGCCGAGTTTTGGATGATTGAGCCCGAGATGGCATTTGCCGACCTCAACGACTACATGGATAACGCGGAGGCCATGCTCAAGTACGTCCTTAAGGACGTTATGGCCACCTGCCCCGACGAGCTCAACATGCTCAACAAGTTTGTAGACAAGGGTCTGCTCGAGCGCCTGAGCCACGTGGCAAACTCCGACTTTGCCCGCGTCACCTATACCGAGGCCGTCGAAATCCTGGAGCAGGCCGTCGCCGCCGGTCACAAGTTTGACTATCCCGTGAGCTGGGGCATCGACCTGCAAACCGAGCACGAGCGCTTCCTGACCGAGGAGCACTTTAAGCGCCCGACCTTCGTAACCGACTACCCGGCCGAGATCAAGGCCTTCTACATGCGCATGAACGAGGACGGCAAGACCGTCGCCGCCGCCGACTGCCTGGTTCCCGGTATCGGCGAGATTATCGGCGGCTCCCAGCGCGAGGAGCGCCTGGATCTGCTCGAGGCCCGCATCAAGGACCTGGGCATGAATCCCGAGCAGTACAAGTACTACCTTGACCTGCGCCGCTACGGTTCCTGCAAGCACGCCGGCTACGGTCTGGGCTTCGAGCGCCTGGTGATGTACCTCACCGGCGTGGGCAATATCCGCGACGTCCTGCCGCACCCTCGTACCGTGTGTAACGCCGACTTCTAATCTCCATAGCGCCACCAAACGCGTTCCAGCGCATCACGCCAGCGCCTCTCGGCAAGCCGAGGGGCGCTTTTTTCAACAGCATCCGTCAAGCTTTTGGCAAGGTTTTGGTCAGTTAGGCAGGGTTGTTGAAAACTCGACCCGCCGTTTGCCGGCAACCATCGACCGTCCAAGGCGTCACGCGTCCTTGGCCAGGCTTCGCGCCCTAGGCTCTGATCTGCCATCACCAAAAACGGAAAGGACGTGGGCGCTATGACCGAAGCCGTTGTTGAAAACTACGAGACCACGACCAGGGGCTCCGCCTCGATGGCAGCCTATCGCGCCGTACGCATCCTGCAGCTCTTGAGCGAGAACACCGGCGAGGACAAGGCACTGCTTTCCGACGAGCTGGTCGAGCTCCTCGCCCATCCCGACAACCCCGCCCGCATGCCCATCTCGGCGGCACGCCGCAGCATCTATACCTCGATATCCGCACTTCGTCACGCCGGATACGAAATCGACTATAAACGCGGCGTGGGCTATCGGCTCCTCACCCGCCCGCTTGCTGACGAAGAGATCATACGGCTCCACGGCATGGTCATGCGCAACCGATCGACGCCCATAGCCATTCGAAAGAGCATGGCACAGCACCTGGTCGCCATGGCGAGCGCCGATGTTCGCGATTATCTCGATATGCCCGAACCGGCACCGGCCGCCAACGACGCGCCCGTCAAGGCAACGCGTCCGCACGCCAAGCGTATCGACACGTGCGAGCTCGTCGAACAGGCCATCGACCATGGAACAACCGTCAGCTTTGATATCTCAAACGTCCTGACCCGAGGCGAAACCGAAGTGGTGCGGATGACGGTCCGGCCCTTTGCCATCAGGCAACGCGATGGCGTCTCGTATCTACTGGGAACGGTCTACGACACCCGAGGCGCCGACGACACCCTGCGCACCGTTGAGGTCAGCCGCATGAGAAACGTCAGCACGCGTTTGCTCGACGGCAAGAAACTCTTTGCCGCGCTAGACGAAGAAGACAGCCCCGCGCCCGCAGCGTAAGCTCCGTTACCGTCCGTCATTCCTCAGCACCGCCCATCCGGTTCAGTATTAAAAAACCCGCCAGGTTATTGTAAAAATGGACATCGGCGTTACTATAGTCCCACTTGCACTTTTTCCTAGTGCAGTGTTTCCAGCCATTTTTATACTGGGGGTAATGATATGAAGGACATCACCATCAGCCGCAGGAGCCTTCTTGTCTCCGCTGGCCTGCTCGCGCTCGCTCCGCTCGCCGGATGCGGCGGCAACTCTGGTTCCGGCTCCGCTGCCGCCGGTTCCGACTACACCATCGGCGTTCTGCAGCTCACCGAGCACTCCGCGCTCGATGCCGCCAACGACGGCTTCGTCAAGGCCATCAAGAAGAGCGGCCTCAAGGTCAAGATCGACCAGAAGAACGCCCAGAACGACCAGTCCACGTGCAAGTCCATTGCCGACAAGTTCGTAGGCGACGGCGTCAACCTGATCTATGCCATCGCTACGCCCGCTGCGCAGGCTGCCGCCGGCGCCACGGCCGATATCCCCATCGTTGGCTGCGCCATCACCGACTACGCCGCTTCCGGCCTGGTCCAGGACAACGACAAGCCCGGCACCAACGTCACGGGCGCTTCCGACCTCACCCCGGTCGCCGAGCAGCTCGAGATGATGCAGAAGGTCCTGCCCGACGTTAAGAAGGTCGGCCTGCTCTACTGCACCGCCGAGTCCAACTCCGACGTCCAGATCAAGGCCGCCAAGAAGGAGCTCGACAAGCTGGGCCTCGAGTACACCGACTTCACCGTCTCGAGCTCCAACGAGATCCAGTCCGTCGTCGAGTCTGCCGTGGGCAAGGTCGACGCGCTGTACTCCCCCACCGACAACACCATCGCCGCGGGCGCCTCGCAGGTCGGCCAGATCTGCAAGGAGAACAAGCTCCCCTTCGTTACCGGCGAGGAGGGCATGTGCAAGGCCGGCGGCGTGTTCACCCTCTCCATCAACTACGAGGACCTGGGCTACACCGCAGGCGAGATGGCCGTCAAGATCTTGAAGGGCGAGGCCAAGCCTGAGGATATGCCGATCAAGCATCTCTCGAGCAAGGACCTGGTCGTCGTCAAGAACGACGAGATGGCCGAGGCCCTGGGCATCGACCTCTCCGCTCTGGACGCATAGCGTCATGCGTGGCAATGCATCTAGAGCCCGCGCTCGTGCCATAGCCGCGTTATTCAATATCTGAGCCACAGGGGCGAACGCTATAGACCGGCGTTCGCCCTGCTTGTTTCGGATGAGACAAAACATCCGTCCGCAGCTCTTTTATGCAGTGTTACCGCTATTATGGAAAATCACGTGTCCACCCTATCCTAGGAGGTATGAAGCATGCTCATTGCATTGCAGGGCGCCATTTCGCAGGGCGTCCTCTGGGGCATTATGGTGCTCGGCGTGTTTATCACGTTCCGCCTGCTCGACATCCCCGATATGACCTGCGACGGCAGCTTTGCCCTCGGCGGCTGCGTTTGCGCCGTGCTCATCGTCAACAATAACGTCGACCCACTGCTCGCCGTACTGGCTGGCATGTGCGCCGGCGCCATCGCCGGCGCCGTCACGGGCATCTTGACCACCGTCTTTGAGATTCCCGCAATCCTCGCCGGAATCCTTACGCAGATCAGCCTGTGGTCCATCAACCTGCGCATCATGGGTAAGTCCAACACGCCCATCCTTGCCAAGGGCACCATCTTCTCGTCTGTCAGCCACATGACGGGCCTGCCGCAGTCCACCGTTGCCATCATCCTGGGCATTGTGCTGGCCGTGGCCATCGTCGCCATCCTGTACTGGTTCTTTGGCACCGAGATCGGTTCGGCGCTGCGCGCCACCGGCAACAACGAGTACATGATCCGCGCCCTGGGCGTCAACACCAACTCCACCAAGATGATCGCCCTCGTGCTCTCCAACGCCCTTATCGGCCTTTCGGGCGCGCTCATCTGCCAGAGCCAGAAGTATGCTGACATTGGCATGGGCACCGGCGCCATCGTTATCGGTCTTGCCGCCATCGTCATCGGCGAAGTGCTCGGTCGCCTGCTGCCCGGCGGTCTGACGCAGTTTAGCGTCCGTCTTGCCTCTGCCGTCTTTGGCTCCGTGGTGTACTTCCTCATCCGCGCCATCGTGCTGCAGCTGGGCATGGACGCCAACGACATGAAGCTGCTCTCCGCCGTGATCGTTGCCGTGGCCCTGTGCGTGCCCGTGGTTTGGGAGCGCTACAAGCTCCGCAGCTCCTACACGAAGGGAGATGAGGCAGATGCTTAAGCTCTCGCACGTCAAGAAGACCTTTAACAAGGGCACCGTCACCGAGAAGCGCGCACTCACCGGCGTCGACCTTACCCTGAATGATGGCGACTTTGTAACCGTGATTGGCGGCAACGGCGCCGGCAAGTCCACGCTGCTCAATATGATCGCCGGCGTGTATCCGCTTGATTCGGGTGTTATTGAGCTCGACGGCACCGACATCTCGCGTCTGAGCGAGTCGCAGCGCGCCAAGTACCTGGGCCGTGTGTTCCAGGACCCCATGCGCGGCACCGCAGCCGACATGCAAATTGCCGAAAACCTGGCCCTCGCCAAGCGCCGCGGCCATCGTCGCGGTCTTTCGTGGGGCGTCACCAAGGCCGAGAAGGACGAGTACGTTGAGCTGCTCAAGCGCCTGGACCTCGGTCTGGACACGCGCCTCAACGCCAAGGTCGGCCTGCTCTCGGGCGGCCAGCGCCAGGCACTCACCCTGCTGATGGCCACGCTCACCAAGCCGCGCCTGCTGCTGCTCGACGAGCACACGGCGGCCCTCGACCCCAAGACGGCCTCTAAGGTGCTCAACCTGACCGAGGAGATTGTCGACGAAAACCATCTGACCACGCTCATGGTTACGCACAACATGAATGACGCTATCCGTCTGGGCAACCGTCTGATCATGATGCACGAGGGCCATGTGATCTACGACGTGGCCGGCGACGAGAAGAAGTCGCTCACCGTAGCCGACCTGCTGCAGAAGTTCGAGGAGGTCTCGGGCGGCGAGCTCGCCAACGACCGCATGCTACTAAGCTAACGACTTAGAAAACCACCACAAAGGGGACAGTGAACTGCCTCCCATTTCTTGGACATCGGGAAATGGGAGGTTTTCCATGAGTATAGATCTCAGGTCGAAGCACGACCTGGAGTCCAGGAGGCGGGCCGTCGAGCTCTTCGACGCCGGCGTCGGCTGCAAGCCGGCGGCC
>DBGAQS010000045.1:0-10630 GCA_048434495.1 Collinsella sp.
GGCCTGGACGACGACTTCCGCGTCATCGTGTCCCCGTGGATCCTCTCCGTGCTGACCACCGACCGCCTCGCCCGCAACTACGAGCTGGTCACCAAGCACAACCTCAAGTACCGCCGCTACTACCACCAGTTCGACTACTAAGGGCTGATCGCGGGCCCGATATCTTGGCTGGTTGATATTTCGGCCCTACACAAGGGCGCCCGCATTCGCGCGGGCGCCCTTTTTGCGTTGTGACAAGAGGCTACTGCTAATCGCTCGCCCTATGTTTCCAAATGAATACGGCGTGAGCCGAAGAGGACGATTCTCCCCGCAAGTACTCTAGTATGCTAAAGTACCCAGAAGACCGGCGGAGCTATGCTGGTCTTCTGTTCTATATGAAACGCAGCATGAGGAGGCTCACCAGATGACGGCCACACCGTGGGGATTCCGGGACATATTGCCCGAGGAGGCTCAGGCGCGCGAGGAGATCGCGCTGACGGTGAAGGGCTGCTTTAGGGAGCATCATTACCTTCCGGTCGAGACGCCGCTGCTCGAGGACAAGGTCTCGCTCGAGGAGGGCGGCCGCATTGCGGACACGCCGTTTAAGCTCTTTGACGACGACGGACGCCTGCTGGTGGTCCGTCCCGACAACACGCTGCCGATCGTGCGCCTGGTTTCGACCCGCATGCGCGCGGCCGACCTGCCCCTGCGCCTGCGCTACGAGGCGCCGGTGGTTCGCGAGTGTCAGCGCAATGCCGGCGGCTCGCGTCAGTTTACGCAGCTGGGCTTTGAGCTTATCGGCGCGGGCGATACCGCGGGCGATGTCGAGATTGTTTCGCTGGTGGCGGAGGCCGTGCACGAGCTGACACTTCCCGATGCGCGCATCATCGCAGGCAGCGTGCGTCCTTTTAAGGAATTGCTCGCGGTATGCGAGGATCGTGAGCTGGCGGCCGAGGCCCTGCGCTGCGTGCACGCCAACGACTTTGTGGGCCTCGATGCCCGCGTGGCGGCAAGCGCCGAGTCCGATGCCGTCAAGGCCGCCATTAGCGAGCTGCCGCGCTTGCACGGCGGAGCCGAGGTACTCGACCGCGTGGACGCGCTGCTGGAGGCTGCCGGTATCGCCGCGCCGCTGACGCGTGAACTGCGTGCCCTGGTCGAGGGCCTGGCTCCCGAGGACGCTCAGGTGCTGTCGTTCGACTTTTCTATCATGAACTCTTTCGATTACTATACGGTCCTGGTCTTTAAGGCCTATGCCGGCGGCTTACCCGATCCGGTCGGCTCGGGCGGACGCTATGACTCCATCTTTACCGGTGCATTTGGCGATGGCATCGAGGTGCCGGCGGCGGGCTTCGCCTTTTCGCTCGAGCGCCTGGAGGCCGCGCGCACCTCGGTCGAGGACGCCGCTTCCGATGGCGATCACGCCGCGGGCCGTGGTGCCGAGGGTCCGCTGCGCATCGCCGTGCCCAAGGGCTCGCTTAAGGCCGATACGCTCGACGTGCTCGAGGCCGCGGGCCTGGACGTCTCTGAGCTGCGTGATCCGGTACCGTCAAGATTCTTTCGCAAATTGATTTAGCCGTCTCCGGCCCCGTCCTCTTCTAGCCCTCCGCCTTTCCCCTCAGCTCGTCCATCTCCTCCAGCTTCGACATGTCCAAGTACCTCCTCTTGCCCCACTCGTGCTCCACTATGTACTTCAGCCTCGCCGTCACCAACATAAGGGCCGAATTGCCGTCCGGGAAGGTCCCGACGACCCTCGTCCTCCTCCTGATCTCGCGGTTGATGCGCTCGATCCCGTTGTTCGTCCTGATCCGGCGCCAGTGCTCCGGTGGGAATTCCGTGTAGGCAAGCGTCTCGGCGAACCCGTCGCGCACCGTCCTCGCGGCCGCCCCGAGCCTCATCGATTCCAGCTCCTCCGCCACCTCCTCGGCTTTTCTGGCGCATGCCTCGCGCGATTCCTGCGCGTGGATCGCCTTCAGCATGCGCGCCGCGGCCTTCCGCCTGGTCACGGGAACCCTTCCCAGCACGTTGCGGTAGAAATGCACCGTGCAGCGCTGGTAGCGGGCCCCGGGGAACACCTCCTCGAGCGCACCGGGCATCCCCGCGCACTTGTCGCCGGTGACGAGCCGTACGCCGGAGAGCCCGCGTCCCTTGAGCCAGGAGAAGAATTCGCGCCAGGACTCCGCGGACTCGGTGTACCCCTCGGAGCAGCCGATGACCTCCCGGTCGCCGGCGGAGTTGACGCCGATGGCGACCAGCACGGCCACGTTCTCGTAGGACCCTCCCCAGCTGCGCTTGAGGTAGATACCGTCGACGAAGACGTAGGGGTAGCCGCCCTCGAGCGGCCTCTGCCGCCATGTCTCGATGGACGCGAAGGCCCTCTCGTTGAGGTTGGAGACGGTGCCGGAGGACACCGGCGCTCCCCACAGGAGCTCGGAGACGTCCTCGATCCTCCTGGTGGAGACGCCCGCCAGGTACATCTCGACGATGGCCTCCTCGACCGAGGTCTCGCGCCTGCGGTAGCGCTCGATGACGGCCGTCTGGAAGGTCGCCCCGCGGAGCTTCGGCACGCTGAGCTCGACTTCCCCGGCGCCCGTGACGAGCCTCCTCGTGTAGTGGCCGCTGCGGTAGGCCTCCCGGCCCGCCGTCCTCTCGTAGCGCTCGGCCCCGACGAGCTCGGACGCCTCCTCGTCGAGCAGTGCGTTGAGCGTCTCCTCGACGGTCTTCCTCACCAGATTCTTTATGTCGTTGCGCAGCGACTCCTCGTCGACTGATACGATGTTCGCAGACACGGCCCGTGCCCCCTTCGTCGGTGATTTGTTGTTTAGTCGCTAGAAATCATATGACGGGGCGCGGGCCGTGTTCCGCTATGCGGTTGTCAATTTGCGAAAGAAATTATGCGTCACCCGTGATCCCGGCCGTCACCTGATTGTGCGCGGTCGCGACACGCGTGCTGGCGAGGGCACGGTCGGCGATATCGAGTTTGTCATCGTGCGCCCCAGCGATGCGCCTGCCTTTGTGGGCTGCGGCGGTGCCGACTGTGGCATCTGCGGCTGGGACTCGCTCATCGAGGCCGACCTCAACTTGCTGCAGCTGGTCGACCTGGGCTATGGCCTGTGCGCCTTTATCGAGGCGGAGCCCGCATGGCGCGCCGGGCAGGCCGAGCGAAACTATGCCCGCCGCGGTTCGCTTCGCGTGGCAACCAAGTACCCGCGCATCGCGAGTGCCTGGTATGCCGAGCGCGGCGTGAACGCCGATATCGTCTCGCTGCACGGCAACATCGAGCTGGGCCCCATTGTCGGCATGACCGATCGCATCGTGGACATTACCGCCACGGGTGCCACCCTGCGCGACAACGACCTGGTCATCACCGGCCGCATTATGGACTGCACGGCCCGCTTCTTTGTCAACCCGGGTGCCGCTCGCTTGGATCCGCGCGTGCGCAATCTGGCAGATCGCTTGGTGGCGGCCGTGAAGGACAAGCATTTTGAGCCCGTCGCGGGCTCGGCACAATAGCGCGAGCACGCACGGGCGCCCCAACGTACGGGCTGCGGGCCAATTGGCGCCGCCGCCCGGCCTCTCGTTTTTCGAACACAATCTCGACCGATAGGGGATACCGATATGAAGACCATCAAACTTGCTCCCGGCGAGCGTCTCGTTACCAATCAGCTCAACCGCAAGGGCGTGCTACCGCAAAAAATTGTTGACGCCGCCCGCGATATCGTGGCCAACGTGCGTGCCAACGGCGATGCCGCGGTGCGCGATTACTGTCAGCGTTTTGACGGCGTTGAACTGCAGAGCTTCCGTCTGCCGCAAGAGCAGATCGATGCCGCGCTCGAAGGCCTCGACCCGGCTTTTGTCGCGGCGCTCGAAAAGGCTGCACGCCAGATTCGCGAGTTCCACCAGCGCGAGGTCGAGCAGAGCTGGTTTACCACGCGCCCGGACGGCACGATGCTCGGCGTTAAGGTGACCCCGCTTGCTGCGGCCGGCATCTATGTGCCGGGCGGTCGTGCACAGTACCCTTCCACCGTGCTTATGAACGCCATTCCCGCCAAGGTCGCCGGCGTTGAGCGCGTGGTCATGGTGACCCCGCCGCAAAAGGACGGCCTGATCAGCCCCTACACGCTCGCCGCGGCAAAGCTCGGCGGCGTGGACGAGATCTATATGGTGGGCGGCGCCCAGGCCGTGGCCGCACTGGCGTATGGTACCGAGACCATTCCGCGCGTCGACAAGATTACCGGGCCGGGTAACGCTTTTGTCGCCGCTGCCAAGCAGATTGTCTCGGGTGACGTGGGTATCGACATGGTCGCCGGTCCCTCCGAGGTCTGCGTGCTGGCCGATGCCACGGCCAAGCCTATGGTGGTCGCGGCCGACCTGATGGCTCAGGCCGAGCACGATCCGCTGGCAGCCTGCTATCTGGTGACCTGCGACGAGCAGTTTGCGCACGAGGTCGAGGCGGGTATCGACATTCTGGTAGCGCAGTCGCCACGTGCCGAGATCACGCGCGCTTCGCTCGACAATGAGGGCGTCATCGTGGTGGCCGCCGACATGGCTGCCGCCGTCGAGGCGGTGAATACCGTGGCGCCCGAGCACCTGGAGCTGCACTGCAAGGACGCGATGGGCCTGCTCGGCGGCATTCGCAACGCCGGCGCCATCTTTGTGGGCGCTTGGAGCTCCGAGCCGCTCGGCGATTACGTTGCCGGCCCCAACCACACGCTGCCGACCGGCGGCACCGCCATGTTCTCCAACCCGCTTTCGGTGGAGGAGTTCGTCAAGCGCTCGAGTGTCATTTGCTATACGCCCGAGGGCCTGCTCTCCGACGCTCCCGCCACGCAGCGTCTGGCCGAGGCCGAGGGCCTGTGGGCACACGCGCTTTCTGCTGCTCTGCGTCGCCGCGTGCTGGAGCAGGGCGAGGATGCCGTAAGTGCCGCGTCGCTGGCCGCGGCCGACCTGACCAAGGTTGCCTGGCCGGGCGATGCGACCGCGACGGTCTCCGAGGGCGTGGACCTGACGGCGGCTGCGGGCGCGGATGGCGCCCCGACCGGCAAGGAGGCCTAATATGGCCGAACTCACGCCGCGCATGAAGGAGCTCGTCCAGCCCTACTTGGCCGGTATCGAGCCCTACGATCCCAACTTTACGCCCACGCGCATCAACCTTTCGGCCAACGAGAACACCTATCCCGTACCTGCTGGCGTGCGCGAGGCGATCGACGCGGCCTTGGCTGCCACGCCGCTCAACCGCTACCCCGATCCCATGTCCAACGACCTGCGCGACGAGCTGGCCGCCTGGCATGGCGTGGCACGTGAGAATACTTGCGTGGGAAACGGCGGCGATGAGCTGCTCTATAACTACCTGCTGGCGTTTGGCGGCGCGGGGCGGACCCTGCTCAACTGCCCGCCGTGCTTTAGCGAGTACGCGTTCTTTGCGTCGCTGTGCCAGACCGAGGTGCGCGACGTGTGGCGCGACCCGGTGACCTTTGAGCTCGACCATGCGGCGGTGCTTGCGGCGGCTCCCGAGTGCGATCTGGCGATCGTGACCTCGCCCAACAATCCCACGGGTGACGTGGCGCCGCTCGACTTTGTCGCGGCCCTGTGCGATGCGTGCCCCGGCATGGTCATGGTCGACGAGGCCTACGTTGAGTTTGCGGACGATTCGTTTGGCGCGGCTACCACGGCGCAGGGGCTTATCGCCGAGCATCCCAACCTGGTGATTCTGCATACGCTGTCCAAGGCGTTCGGCGCCGCCGGCACGCGTCTGGGCTATGTGATCGCGGCGCCCGAGGTCATCGATGTGTTCGCGGCGATTCGCCAGATCTATTCGGTCAACGTGCTGAGCCAGGCCGCCGCGCTTGCCTGCGTGCGTGCCCGCGATGCGTACGCGCCCGTGGTGGCACAGGTTGCATCCGAGCGCGAGCGCGAACTGTGTGCCCTGCACGCAATGGCTGCCGAGGGTCTGCCCGTGGAGGCGTGGCCGAGCGCGGCGAACTTTGTGCTCGTGCGCACGCCGCATGCCACGCACGTGCGCGAGCGTCTGCGCGACGAGTATTCGATTTTGGTGCGCGACTTTAGCTATGCGCCGGGGCTCGCGGACTGCCTGCGCATTACCGTGGGTACCCCGCAGGAAAACGACGAGGTGCTGGCTGCGTTTGCCGCGCTGGTGAAGGAGGAGATGTAGATGGACCGCTATGCCGAGGTAACCCGCAAGACGGGCGAGACCGACATTGTCGTAAAGCTCGACTTGGACGGAAGCGGCGTGTGCGATATCTCGACCGGCGTGCTGTTTTTCGACCACATGCTCAACGCTTTTGGCCGCCATGGTCTGTTCGATCTGACGGTGCACGCGGTGGGCGACGTGGAGGTCGACGCGCACCATACCGTCGAGGACACGGGCATTGTGCTGGGCGAGGCGTTTTGCCAGGCGCTGGGCGACAAGGCGGGCATTACGCGCTTTGCCGATGCGGCGATCGCCATGGACGAGACGCTCGTGATGGCTGCTGTTGATATTTCGGGCCGCGGCCAGGCCTACTGCGAGCTGCCCGTGCCGACCGAGCGCGTGGGCAGCTTCGATACCGAGCTGGCCGTCGAGTTCTTCTACGCCTTTGCGCGCGACGCCAAGCTCACGCTGCACGTGCGCGAGCTGGCGGGCGGCAACTCGCATCACATTATCGAGGCCGCCTTTAAGGCCGTGGGCCGCACGATGCGCCACGCCTGTGAGCTGGATCCCCGCGTGCAGGGCATCCCCAGCACCAAGGGCTCGCTGTAACCGCAACAAAGGCAAAAACCACCACAAAGGTGCCTGTCCCCTTTGTGGTGGTTTTGGATGATGAGAAGTGGAGGGGTCGCGTGGGCGAACCGAAGATCGTGGTGGTCGACTACCACAAGGGCAACTTGTCGAGCGTCGTGCGCGGGCTTGCGCGCGCCGGTGCCGCTGCCTGCACGTCGGACGATCCGGAGCAGATCTGCAACGCTGACGGCCTGGTCATCCCGGGCGTGGGCGCGTTCTATGACGCGATCGCCTTTATGCGCCAGAGCGGCGAGGCGGACGCGGTGCTCGACGCCGTTGCCGCCGGAACTCCGCTGCTCGGCATCTGCCTGGGCCTTCAACTATTCTTTGAGCGCGGCAACGAGGGTGTGCCTGCGGACGAGGGCGCGGTCGCCGACGGCAACGCCCCCGACCATACCGACGGCCTTTGGGTCGATGGCCTGGGCATTATGCACGGTTCGTGCACGCGCCTGGAGTCGAGCCGTCTGAAGGTGCCGCACGTGGGATGGGATCAGGTGCACATGACGCCCTCTGGTGCGGCCGATCCATTGCTCGCCGGTTTTGCCGAGGGCGCCAACATGTACTTCACCCACAGCTACGCGGTGACCGACGATGCCGATGCCGCCGATGTGCTGGCGCGCACGCACTATACGCGGAGCTTCCCGTGCATCGTGCGCCACGGTAACGTGTGGGGTTGTCAGTTCCATCCCGAGAAATCCTCTGCGCTGGGTCAGCGCATCCTTAAGAACTTCGTCAACATCGTCGAGGAGGTTGGCCGATGATCCTGTTTCCCGCAATCGATTTGATCGGCGGCAGGGTCGTGCGCCTGGAGCACGGCGACCGCAGCCGTTGCAAGGTATATTCCGACGACCCCGTGGCCGTCGCCCGCTCCTTTGCCGAGCAGGGCGCGAGCTGGGTGCACGTTGTCGACCTGTCCGCCGCCTTTGGCGAGGACGAGGACGCATGCGCTGCCAACTCAGCGGCGATTAAGGCCATCTGCGGCGTCGACGGTCTGTCCGTGGACGTGGGCGGCGGCGTCCGCTCGCTCGCGCGCATCGACGAGTTGGCCGGCTACGGTGCGCGCCGCATCGCACTAGGCACGGTGCTCGTGACCGAGCCGGGTTTTGCCGAAGTGGCGGCCCAAGGCTTTGGCGAGCTGCTGGTGGCCGACATTGCCGCACGCGACGGCCAGGTCAAGGTGAACGGCTGGCGCGACGGCGCGGGTGTGGCGCTCGACGATGCCGTGGCGCAGCTTTCCGAGCTGGGCTTTAAGCATCTGGTGTATACCGACATCGCGCGCGATGGCATGCAGACGGGCATCGATGTGGCGGCGTATCGCCATGTTGCCAAGGTCGCGGGCTTTCCTGTCGTGGCTTCGGGCGGCATCTCTACGCTCGATGACATTCGCGCGCTGGCTGCGGTGGGTGAGGATGCTATTGAGGGTGCCATTACCGGCCGTGCGCTCTACGAGGGCAACTTTACGCTGGCGCAGGCACTGGTCGCCGCCCGAGGGGAGGAGTAGCCCATGCTTACCAAACGCGTGATTCCCTGTCTGGACGTCAAGGACGGCCGTGTGGTTAAGGGCGTCAACTTTGTGAGCCTGCGCGATGCGGGCGATCCGGTGGAGTTGGCGCGCGCCTACGACCGCGAGGGTGCGGACGAGGTCGTCTTCCTGGACATTACCGCCACGAGCGATAACCGTGCGACGACTATCGAGATGGCGGCGCATGCAGCCGAGGAGCTCGCTATTCCCTATACCGTGGGCGGCGGTTTCCGCGACTTGGCGGGCATGCGGACCATGGTTGCCGCCGGCGCCGACAAGGTGTCGCTTAACTCTGCCGCCGTGCGCGATCCGTCGTTGATTGGCCAGGCTGCCGCGGCGTTTGGCAGCCAAGCCGTGGTCGTGGCGATCGATGCCAAGCGCGTCGGCCTGCCCGGCGCATCTGGTGCCGACAAGTGGGAAGTCTTTACCGCAGGAGGCCGCAACGCCACGGGTATCGACGCGGTGGCGTGGGCCGAGGAGGCGGCTCGTCGCGGTGCCGGCGAGATCCTACTGACCAGTATGGATCGCGACGGCACCAAGGCCGGCTTTGACCTGGCGCTCACCCGCGCCGTGGCCCGCGCGGTGCCAATCCCCGTCATCGCGAGCGGCGGCGTGGGTACGCTCGAGCATTTTGCCGAGGGTGTGATCGAGGGCGAGGCCGACGCCGTGCTGGCGGCGAGCGTCTTTCACTTTGGAACCTTCAGCATTCGCGAAGTCAAAGAGTATATGGCCTCTCAAGGCATCCCTGTCAGGTTGGACTTCTAGCGCTGCGGCTTGTCCAGGCACCGCATCTTGCCGCTCAAACCGTCGCTCGCGTACCAAAGTACGCGTCGCTCCTCTTTCGCGACAACCTGCGGCACTTGGACAACCCTCGCCGACCTGCGAAGTTTGAATTTGGGGAGAGAAATGGAAGAGATAACCGATCCTTCAAAGCTTACGTACGACGCCCGCGGGTTGATTCCTTGTGTGGTTCAGCAGTATGACACCGGCGAGGTGCTTATGGTTGCTTGGATGAATGAGGAATCGGTGGGGCTGACGCTCAAGACCGGTACCACGTGGTTTTGGAGCCGCAGCCGTCAGGAGCTCTAGAACAAGGGCGCGACGAGCGGCAATATGCAAGAGGTCAAGGAGCTCTGGGCCGACTGCGATAGCGATACACTGCTGGTCAAGGTCGACTCGCCGGGTCCGGCCTGCCATACCGGCAACCGTACCTGCTTCTTTAAAAAACTCGCGTAGGGCGGGCGCTCGACTAGGTGCTTGGCCAACCAGAAAGGATTGAACCATGGGTGTGCGCACCGCGAATGTTCAGAATGGAAATATCGGTGAGACGCTGACAGGTCTGGCCGAGGTGATTCACGGTCGTCGTGATGCATCGCCGCAGGAGAGCTATACCGCGCGTCTGCTGACCGACGTCGAGGATGAGCTGCTCAAGAAGCTTGCCGAGGAGGCGAGCGAGGTGATCATGGCCTGCAAGGATAACGATCACGATCACATTCGCTACGAGGCCGGTGACCTGATCTATCACCTGCTCGTGACGCTCGAGCGCTACGGCATTACCCTCGACGAACTGGCCGGCGAACTCAACGCCCGCCGCCACTAGTCATTGGGGACGTTCTTAAACGACTAGTTAGGCGAGGGGTGTGGATTCCCATTCGCCGGTGGGGTGGGGGATATCGTAGGTTCGATAACCGCAGTCGTAGGCGTGGGCCTGGGCCTCGCGGATGTTCCAGCAGATATCGCAGGCGCGGTGTGCGTCCGAGCCAAAAGTAATCGGCACTTCGGCATGGGCAAAGCAACGCAACAGCCCGGTCGCGGGATAGTAGTCGTCGAGGCCCTTGCGCGGTGCGGCGGTCGAGACCTCAACGCGGCGACCCGTATCGTGGGCGCATTCGGCCATCTGCTCCCAGAACGGCGCGGGATCAAAATCGGGCGCAAAGCCTTCCTTCGAAAAGCGCATGATCAGGTCGGGATGAGCCATCACGTCAAAGTTGAGCGGGCTTTCGCAGGCGCGGCACCAGTCATCGACATAGCGCTCCCACACGCCGTGCACGCCCAGGTTTTCCCAAACGTGCAGGTCGGTGTCGTCGTCGATCCAACCGCAGCGCGAATCGGGCGTATCGGGGCGTGCGACACCCTCTGTCCCTGCCGTGCCCGCAGCGCCGGCCATGATATCGCCTGGGTTGCCAATCCAATGCACGCTACCCAGGCGTACGACGGCGCCCTGGGACCAGCGCTCAACCAAAGGCTCGCAGCCCTCGTACCAATCGCATTCAAAGCCATAGATAAGCTCGAGCTCCGGCGCGATCTGCGCGGAAAGCTTGCGAGCATCCTCAAAAGCCAGACGATGTGCC